>CAVOTW010000024.1:0-155971 GCA_963699405.1 uncultured Acidobacteriaceae bacterium
GGAACAGTCTGATCACCGAAAGCAAATAACAGGCTGCCGTTGTCCGTCTCGATTCCAAGCGGTGTGTAGGTCACATACACGTCGCAATGGGTGCCGGGTTTAACGCCATTGGTACACCGATTTTCTGGAGTGGCAAACACACTGCCGCTAACGGAGATTGTCAGGGCCAACTCGCTACTGCCCGTATTGTAAAACCGCACATCTTGATACGGGCTAGTGTAGCCAGGTACGGCCATCACGGTCACACTAGAGGGCTTTACAACTTGCCCGCGGAGCCCCACCACAAGCACGAAAATTCCTACCACCGAGCACAGGAAACTCTTCATAATATGTCACCTCGTAGAATTAAGCGCTGGGGGCACGCCAGACCACGGGATGAATGGAACAGAAACCTGCTGGGGGTGTCAAGTGATGTTGTCACACCCTGATGTGCACTCATTGAGAAGATTTCAACGAGAGCCCAATTTGCATTTTCGTAAAACGGCAAACCTCGCCGCAACTTCGCCGCAACGTTTGTATCTACAGCTTGAAATGGGGTAATGCGGCACGACCTAAATCTTTTGGAATCAGTGGGTCTGTCTAGGTTTCGGCGGGTTCGACTCCCGCCGCCTCCACCAATTCATCCCATTGATTATCAATAGCCTTACGAAATTTGCGGCCGTCCCTCGCCTCGCTCCAGGGTTCGCTACCAGCACTCAAGGTTGAAGCTGCCCGTCAAGCCGCGTGCTCCTCTCTGGCCGCAATGTCCAACCGAGACTTTGGTATTGATCGATACGTTCGTCCAATAGATTCGCCGTCGCGCTTCTGCCAATCTTGCCTTGAACAGTCACCGCTCTGACACCGGAAGGACTACCCAATGGACGCCACAAAAAGACTGGAAGAGACCACGAGTATGGCCGCGCCTGTCGCGTCGAACACGCCTGAGTTGAGCCCACCAAGCGTGAACGTTTTTACCGCCCCGGGAAAAACTATGGTCGGTGAGCGGCCAAAACCCTTCGGCGAACCGTTCGATCAGATGACGGAGCTCTACCCGCATTGGGTGGCCAATCAGTCGTGGTTGATGTTCGGATTCCCGCAGCCATAACCCACAATCGCCGATGAAAATTTCAAAAAGGAGAACAAAATGACAACCAAAGGAAAAGTCCTGGTACTGGTCTCGAGCGGTCGTGGCCTGCCCTTGAAAGATGGCGGATGTTACAAGGGCGCAGGCTACTACCTCAACGAGCTGACGGTCCCGGTTCGAGCCCTGATGAAGGAGGGCTACGAAATCACCTTCGCCAACCCCAAAGGCAACGCGCCCCAAGTGGATGTGAATTCAGAGGTCGCCGGTTTCTTCGGCGGCGACGCGGCCAAGCTTCAGGACTACATGCTGTTCCGCGACGGCCTGGCTGGGCTCAGAGATCCAGCCCGCATCGCGGACGTCGTCGCCTCGGGCCTGGATCAATACGACGCTGTTTTCGTCCCCGGAGGCCATGGCCCGATGATCGATCTTCTCGATGACCCCGACGCGGGCACCGTGATGAGACACTTTCATGAAACATCCAAGCCCACGGCCGTGCTCTGCCATGGCCCAATTTCACTTCTCTCGGCTCTTCCGAATTCGAAGGAGTTCGTCGCCGCGCTGGCGGCGGGCGATACCGCTGGAGCGCACGCCAAGGCTAAAGGCTGGATCTATGCCGGATATAAGATAACCATCTTTTCGACCGCGGAAGAGCAGCAGCGCGAGCCGCTTGAGATTGGTGGCAAGGTTCTCTTCTACCCGGGCTTCGCCTTGCGTACCGCCGGCGGTGACGTAAGTGTGCTCGCTCCATGGTCGAGCTATGTCCTTCAGGATCGCGAGCTGATCTCAGGCCAGAACCCGTTCTCTGATCAAGCGCTGCTGAAGCTTCTTCTGCCGGCGCTCGATGGGAAGAAGAAGTCGCTTTCAGCGGCATAAGAATCGGAGGGAAACCGACAGTAGGCTGACCCACCCTCGGAGACCGAGGCTGCCCCACCCTTGCGTTTTTTGCAAGGGTGGGAATTCGTCACAAATTTTGAGCAAGTCCCACTCACCGCCACCAGTCCGGCTTCGCCCCGGAAATAGCCGCGGAAGCTGCTTCACCGCCACTGTGGTACAAAAGTTTCACGATTCTCTATGCCGATTGTGAGGCGGTTTTCATGTTTACTCCAGAAGAATTGCGGCAAGCCAAAATCTTTGCCTGTCTTGACGAGGCCGAATGCGCTCGATTGGCGCAGACTATCGCCGATGTGCGGCTCGAGCCGGGAGAATGGGTCTTTCGGGAGGGCGCAGCCCGCCTCGTTCTATGTGCTGTTGGAAGGCAGTCTGCGGATCGTTCTAGATGTTCACGGAAAGCAGACCGAGTTTCCGGAGTACGAACTCAAACCGGGCGAGTTCCTGGGTGAAGTGCCTCTTCTGCTGGGCACTCCGACCTTCGGCTCATTGCGAGCCCAAACCTCGTGCCGCATCGCGCGCCTGGATAAGCAGCAGTTTCATCACTTGATTCGGGACTCAAAAGAGGCCCGCACCCTGATTCTGCAGACGCTGGGTGAACGGCTTTTGTTGATCCAGCAACGTTCCCTTTCCTTACCAACATCGCGGGTGCTCATCTTCGGCCGCAACAAGGATGAGGACTGCCATAACATCCGCGAATTTCTTTCAGCGAACCGTATTCCTTACGAGTGGGTTGATCGCGATCGCTACCCGGAGCAGGTGCCTGCCGGCGTCTCCGACGATCCTGATTGCCCGGCCGTAAGTGTTGACGGACAACTTTTCATTGAGCCGCCGACAACGAGGGAAGTTGCCGAGGCCTTGCAACTGCAGACCAAGCCCAATCGCGACAGTTATGACGTGGTGATTGTGGGGGCTGGACCGGCCGGTATGGCCGCCGGCGTTTATGGGAGTTCTGAAGGGCTTAGCGTGCTGATCGTCGAGCGCTGTGCCGCAGGCGGGCAAGCAGGTACATCATCCCGTATCGAAAATTATCTGGGGTTTCCTGAGGGGATTTCAGGGGAAGACCTGACCGGCCGCGGATTCAAGCAGGCGACTCGTTTCGGCGCGGAAGTTGCGCTGACGCGTTCCGTTGAAAAGCTTACTCCCTCGAGCGAAGGCTATCTGTGCGAGCTTGACGGAGGCCAGACGGTCTTGGCCCGAGCTGTGGTGTTGGCTACAGGTGTGGACTGGCGTCGGCTGCAGGCGAAGGGTGAAGATCGACTGCTGGGACGCGGCATATTTTATGGAGCGGCCCGGCAGGAGGCGACCAATGTGGTCGGCAAGAAGGTCTTCATCGTAGGAGGCGGCAATTCAGCGGGGCAAGCTGCCATGTTTTTATCGAGCTATGCGGCTGAAGTAAAGGTTTTGGTGCGGGGCGAAGGACTGAAGCTCAGCATGTCGCAGTATCTGATCGACCAGATTGCATCGAAGGCCAATATCGAGGTGCTTCCCTTTACCCAGGTTGTTTCGGCGGATGGTGAAAATCACCTGGAACGAATTGAGGTTCGCGTGCAAGCGCCGCATGAGGAGGAGAAGATTCTCGGCTATGAAGCCGATGCCTTGTTTGTGATGATCGGCGCCGATGCCAGCACGTCATGGCTACCAGACGATTTGGAGCGGGATCCACGCGGCTATATCTGCACCGGGCGCGACCTCACCACCTGGAAACTCGATCGCCACCCGTTTCCGCTTGGAGACCAGCCTGCCGGGCGTGTTCTGCGGCCGGTGACGTGCGCCATAACTCCATCAAACGAGTATCGAGTGGAGTGGGCGAAGGCAGCATGGCCATCGCCTTTATCCATCAATACCTGGCTATATAGCAAGGCGACGGGGACTGGCCCACACATCCGACCTTCAACTCCCAGCAGCACCACGAAAAAAACTGCCCCACTCGCCGCGCTTGTCGGCGAGCAGGCACCACGGACCGACAGGAGTTAGAAATTAGAATGTGTGAGCCAGTTCCGAGAAAACCGCGACGTCCGACCGGGAGCTATTCGATCAGAGGGCGGAACTGTACCGGCATTGGATAGCCAATCAGTTGTGGTTGATGTTCGGATTCCCGGGGGCATAGCCCTACATAACGAAATGCGGCGACGGACTTACACGAAGACTTGCTCAGGCTTCCCAAGGGTTAACGACGCCGACTCCCGTACGCTCAAAGTCGGCTACATTCCTGGTCGCGACGGTCAGACCGTGCACCAGGGCCGTGGCTGCGATAAGGGCATCTCGATCGGAGCGAGGGTTCGGTACGTGGAGCGTCGCGCATCGCTGGGCGACGGCGGTATCCATCGCAAGGATACGGCCGGAGAATGTCGGCAACACCTTTACCCGGGGTTCGATCGGGTGGCAAAAAACGCGACGTCCGATCCATATTCACTACGACAGCAGGACGACTCCCGTGGTTTTCGCCGCGCGCCGCAATTGCTCATCCAGCGTGGCCAGCGCGAGCCCTTGCCGCAGGGCCAGGTCCAGGTAAGCGGCGTCGTATCCGGATAAAGTCTGTTGCCGCGCAACGGGCAGGATGTGGTCGAAGGCGCGGGGCGCATCGATGGGGAAAACCGCGATGGGCAGGGCGGCGATTCTCTGAAGCAGGGCCGTGACCTGCGCCAGGGCAATGCGGTTTCGGCGCTCTGCGATCAGCAAAGCGTTGGCGACTTCCACCGGCCAAATGGAAGGGACCAGGGCTTCGGCGCCGTCCGAAAGCCGGTCGAGAACGCTCTCGGTGAACTTGGTTGCTTCGTCCTCAAAGCACCAGGCCACGGCCACGGACGCATCGAGCACGAAGCGTTTAGTAGCGGCGGCCTTCATCGATGAGCTCGCGTATGGAAAGTTTCCCCAGCGTGGCCCCGCGGCGCAGCCGGCGAATGGAGGCGGCTAAAATGTGACCGTCTTCTTTCTGGCCGGAGTCAGGCGGAGACAGCTTGGCAACCGGGATTCCGCGCCTCGTGATCTGAATGGTCTCGCCTTTCGAGGCTCTCTGGAGCAGCTCATTGAGGTGAGTTTTGGCGTCGAACGCCCCCACGGTTTTCATGCGTGCATTATCTCATAGAACAAACCAGTCAATCAACTAGTTGGTTAGTACCACCCAGCTATTGTCATCCCGAACGAAGTGAGGGATCTGCAGTTTGCCGCGATTTCCCACTGACGATGGCCCGCGCCCGGATCGGAGTTTCATGTGGGCATGAGCGCTAGATCCCGGTGTGCCAGCAGTTGTGGTTCCCACCCTTCGCGAAAAGCACGCGAAGGATGGGCCACCCGCCAATCAAAAAGTCAAGCTTGACAAGAGCGAGGCCAGCAGAGGGGGGCCGTCCTTGGAAGCAGTCTGCGAGGCAGACGAGCGTTTTGCTACCGGCGGCATCGCGACCCACTTCTCGAAAAGCGCGAGAAGTGGGGCACCCCCATTTTCTTCTCTGCCAACGCTGAATCAGACGAGCGCTACTACTTGTCCGCCTGAGATGTTGGCCACCCGCCTTTTTTTCGTATCTATAATCTATTATTTCTTTGAAAAATAAGGCTTTACAGGCGTTTCCGATTTACCTGAGGGCTGACGGCTGAGAGCTGAGATTCCACTGCTCGTTGCCCTATTTCCATCCCCTACTTTGGTGTGGTCGATACGTTCGTCCAATAGACTCGTCGCCGAGCTTCTGGCTTAATCGACGTGCCGCTCGATGGAAGCAATTGCGATCACCGAATCACTACACCGCACATCCAGCGGACAACAAATCGAAACTGGAGTCACTCATGACCGAGACATCCACGAGCGGAGTAACGAACGCCGTACAAGTCGAACAGAAGAGCTATGAGATGCCCCCGAAGGAAGGAATCAGCGTCGCGTGTTTTCTCACCGTCGCCGACCTCGAGCGATCGGCTCGCTACTACGAGAAGGTCTTCGGCGCCCGCATTCTGACCATGGGTGACGGCAACGCGCCTCCGTACCTTCAGCTGGCGAATATCTGGATGATCCTGAACGTTGGCGGCGGGCCGACTCCGGATAAGCCGACGGTAACGCTCAGCGTCCCCGACCCGAATCACATCAACAGCTTTATGAATTTCCGCGTTGCGGATATTCAAGCGTGCTACAAATTATGGAAAAGTCGAGGCGCCGAGTTCCTCACGCCGCCGATCCCCAAGTACGGCGAGATACGCTGCTATATCCGCGATCCTGATGGCTACATCATCGAAGTCGGACAGAGCACCGACCTCACCTACGGTTAACGTTAACGTCGAACGGTTAACGGCCGGCCCGGACGGAAGCGGGTTTAACCGCTCAGGCTAGACCCGTGATCGTTTTCGAAACTGTTTGAGTCGCCGGGCGTCCGAGTTATGTAGCAAAGACAGCCTTGATATCCGCGAGTTCGATTACGTCACCCGGTTCGAGCTGTTTTTGGCCGCCTTCGACCACGATATCGTTCACCCTGATCTTTACCTTGTTTTCGGAAGCGGCGATGAAGTAACCATCCTCGGCTCGGTAAATCAAGGCTGCGACGCGGGGAGCGAACCAGCGCTTCAGGCGAATGCCGGCCATTTTCGATTTTCCGATGATGGTCAGTTTGCTGGTTAGAACGTAGCGCTGCTGGTCAGTTCGGCCTTTTACGATCGTCAGCGTGCCAATGGTCTGATGTACCAGAGTGTGGATTGACTGGCGACGGGATGGGGGGAAAGCCGACTCTCCGGACCACGACCGAGCCGGCGGAGGATGCTGCTGCGGCTGCTTGCGTGAGCATTTCTCTCGCTTTTGCCGTGTCCAGGACCATGGTGGGATCAAGCTGTGGCGGCTTGGGCACTTGCCCGACGACGGCGATATCAGGAGTTTCACAGGACGCAGCGACGGGACGTACCTCGTCACGAAATTCGATCGTGTGCTTGCCGATGGTCGCGTTGTCTCCATCCCTCAGCATCATCCTGCTGATGCGTTGACCATTGACGTACGTGCCATTAAAACTCTCCACGTCTTCGATCACATAGTGATCGCCTTCGGCGTAGATCTTGGCGTGATGTCCGGAAACGGCAGGATTGTCGATGCGAAACACGTTGTCTGGCTGACGGCCAATGGTGACTGTGCCGCCGGAAAGCAAGAGCTCTTGTAAAACCTGGTCTTCAAATTTAAGAAACAGCTCGGCCATGGCGCGGCTCCAAAATGAGTGATCTGCGAAAGCAATTGTGGCAGGGAGAGCAAGCTTTCCTTGGCGCTACGACACAGGCTCTACCCCACGACGAGCACCTTCTATTCTGACTGCGAAAACACGGAAGGGAAGAGTACTAAGGTACCCGTCCTTCCGCTTAGCGCTCTTCAGCGGATGACGGATTCCGGGCAGCGTCCTCTAATGTGCAGAGATCACTGCGGGAACAGTTTGTCCAAACTCTTGCCGAGCTTGCGGACGGCCTGGTTGAGGTCAGGAAGGCCGGGAGTGTCGTAGTCTACGTCGAGGCTTTCGAGGTCAACGTTGACGTCATTGATCAGCTGAGTGGCCATTTCAACGCGCTGTCTTACTACCTGCTCCATCAGCTTGTATGGATCGCCGCCTTTGCCTTGTGCATCGAGCCATTGCTGTACGGCCGCGCTGGCCTGGCGAGCTCGTTCGGTAGCGGTCCGGAAATCCATCAGGACCTTCACATTGATCATTCCGGTCTTTACGGAGTTTTGAAGATTCTTCAGCTCTTCGTTGGTCTTCCTCAGACGAGACGAAAGCTCTGGGTCCTTCGTTTGACTGTCCGCCATGTTCTGTACTCCTCTACACCAGAAAAGCTTCAAAATGCCGTTGATTCGCTGGTCACAGCTTCGCATCCGCCGACAGAGCCAGATTGAATTGATCGCGCAGGAACTTGACTGCCTCGTCTCGTCCGGGAGCTGCACCCTGAGGAGTTGCATTCAAGTACAAGACATACAATTCCGCGGCTCCGTCATTGTCGCCCTGTTGCGCCAGGGTTCTCGCTGACTGCAGGACTGCGGCTGGAAGCTCGGCGGCTTTTTCTCGCACCGCTTTGACCAAGGCATTTCGGGATTCAATTTCCAGATCGGTCAGAAACTGCGCACCGTCAGGTTCCACACCCTGGTTGGTGATTCCGTTGGTATCTTCCGCTTTGACGTCTTGCAAAACGACCGTCGTAGCGTGTTTGTCCTTACGCACATCGGCAGGCTGACCGACAAGATTACCCGCCCGGTCGCGGAACTGGAATTGGATCTCTGCCGACGCCGTCAGATCAATGGTCTTCTTGGTGTAGTGATAAGACTCAATGACGGTTTCCACGCGGCTCTGCTCCGTCGTATCCAACTTATGGCGTAACTCGTCAACACTCTTCTGCGCCTGCTGCACCGCGTCATTGGCATCTGCGAGCGCTTGCTTTTTCTTGTGTTGGGCTTGACCGTCAGCCAGCGCATGTTGCGCCGAGCTGAGCTGCTGCTGCGCGGATTCATAGTCGCTTTCGATTTGCAGCCAAGCCGAGGTCTTCGCCTCATGCGTGCCTGCCCGGTATTTCGATTCCGGAGCCTCCAGGTGCGCGTTCTTGACCATGCGATGTTCCAAAACCTGTCCCACGAGCGTGAAAACAGGCTGCTGCTGGGTCTGCTCACCCTCCGAGGAATTACGCACGACCGTAATCGGTATCCCGGAGGAATCGAGTCCGCTGGTCACGGCGTCTGCCAGCTGGTCGGCGAAACCATGACTGTCGCGGCGTGAAGTTTCATCGCGAAACACGATGCCCACCGAAAGCTGGAATCGCCGTTGATAAAGCGGTTCGTAACGGGCCATCTCATCTTTCAGACTGTCGAGATTGGTAATCCCATAACGCGCTGCTTGTTTCAGGTAAAGCCAACCGACACCCGATCCGGTTGCCGAAGCCTTCTGCAGATAGCGATGGGCTTGATCGAGGTAGTAAGCACTGATCTTGGCGGAAAGGAAATCGCGCTTGAGGGTGATCGCCGGATCATCCCCTAGAGAACTGGCGCGATCCCACAGAACAAAAGCATCGAGCGCTGCATTCTCGTCCGCCTCGCTTTTGATCGGAAGGTGCGATTCCTGGATTTTCTGGGCGCGCTGCACGGCGGCGCCGATGTAGTCATGCGCCAACGACGCGAGCTGCGAACTTACCAGGGCGCGCTGTTTCTCAGGTAAGTCGGCGAGTACGTTATAGGCCTCGACGAACTGATTTTTCTGCGCGTATTCTTCGCTCTCGGCCACAGCGGCGTTTGCCGCCTGCTGATCACGTTGGGCCTCGAGTTGAGCGGCGGCGTAGTCGGCGGCTGACTGCGCCTCCTTGCGGTCGGGCCGGATGGCCGTCGCCTTATTAAACTCCACGATTGCTTTTTCAAAGTCCTGGCGGGCTGACAGCTTTTGTCCGTTCTCGTAGTGGTGCTTGAACGCTGCCTCGATGACGGCATCCAAGCGCGGTATTTCGGAAGCGAAAACAACGTAGGGGCCCAGCGAGTTGACGGCCTGATCGAAACGCGACTCCAGCAGCATCACTTGCGCGTTCACGATGGTCGTGTCCAGATTCCGCTGCTCGGCGGCAATCTCGCGCTGGAGATTCAGCAGAGGAACATAGTCGGGCCGCACTTCCAACAGGCGCTCGACGTGCTTTCTGGCAGCAGTCAGTTGCGAATACCCCGTTGTATGGTTCTGCAGGGCTTTTCGGTACGCCTCGAGGCGTACCTGATCGGGCCGCGACAGGTTGTCTAATTCTTTCTCGATCTCGCCCATGAAGCGCGCCGCGGGTTTGTAACCGGGAGACGACTGACTGGCGGTTTGTGCCTCCAAGCATGCCTGACGCAGCGTTGCGATATCTTTTGTTTTAGGGCCGCTCGAGCTTTGATACTGCGCAAGAGCAGCTTCGGCTGCCTGCTGATGAAATCCCGCGATGGCATCTTGAGCGGACACTCGGCGTGCGGAAGATGGATAACGGGTTAAAAAATCCTGCCAGTCTTTGACCGTGTTCGCCCGTTGCGCCCGCAGGAAGTCGGCAAGTTCAACGTCCGGAGCGGCGACAAAGACCAGTTGTACACCGGGCTTGAATGCTGGGACCGTTGTCGTTGCATCGTGAGGCGACGAAGCTACAGGGGTGCCATGAATTGTGGCTTGTTCAGCCGCCGCGGCGGGCGTGAGTTCAACACTCCGTTCGAACTTCAGGTTGCTAGGGACAACACAGACGGACTTGCCGTTTGCGGTTAGCGTGAGTGTGCCGTCTGCGCCGCGCTGCAGCGAACTGGCGCCCGCCAGGGACATTCGCGGGAGCCCGTTATAGGTATTCTTGTCGAGCCTCGAAACCCCGTCACAATTGCGAACTTCGATCTTTCCATTCAGTGCCGCTTCGGTGATCTGAACATACGCCGCGCCCTGGGGACCGTCGAATAAAACTACCGCAGACAGGGGGACATCTTTTGCGTAGGCCGGGATCGATGCTCCACGCACAAGAACGACCACGAGAACAACCGCGAAGCAGCAGCGTTCGAGACGAAAACTCCCGCCTGGCCGCTTCGATGGGCAGGGGAAAGAAATGGGTTTCCACCACTTCATAGACTTCATAAAGGTCCGCACCATACATTCTCTCGCGGGAACGAGCGGCTGAAACAAGATCGATACCCCAATCAAAACTAAAGTAAGTGGGAAGCAAAACCGGGCCGGGCTATGATAAAAATGCCGCACGCAGACTGGATAACTTGTGCGTTTGCGGATGTTTGCGAGGACAGTCCATTAGAGATTTCTCATGGAATTGGAAAAACCACCAAATAACCGGGTTGAGCGGGGAGGTTCTGCTGATGAGCCCACCCTGCACCTGCCTCAGGCGGGTCGCGCGAACCTCGAAACATTGGGCCGCTACCAGATTCAGGAAGAGTTAGGACGCGGTGCCATGGGCGCCGTCTATAAGGCATACGATCCCGTCATTGCCCGTACGGTCGCGCTGAAGACTATCTTGATCGACAAGAATGCTCCCGATCGCGCCCAGATGATCGAGCGTCTTAAGCAGGAAGCCAAAGCGGCTGGCGGACTGGATCATCCCAACATCATCACCATCTATGACGTGGGCGAGGAAAACAGCTCGATTTATTTGAGCATGCAGTTCGTCAAAGGAACCACTCTGGCCGAACTCCTGGCGAATGTTGGCGTGCCTTCCCTGCCCACGCTCCTCTCCTGGGCAGACCAGATTTCAGCAGCGGTTGGCTTTGCGCACGCCCGCGGCGTCATTCACCGCGACCTGAAACCCGCCAACCTCATGGTTACTGACGAAGGAGCCATCAAGGTTCTCGACTTCGGAATTGCCAAGATCGAGAACACGTCGCTCACGCAAACCGGGCTGGTCATGGGTACGCCCGGCTACATGGCTCCCGAGCAGATCACCGGGAGGAAGGTGGATCATCGCGCCGACATCTTCTCGCTGGGCGCTGTCTTCTATGAATTGCTGACGCGCGAAAGACCGTTTGCCGGCGATATCGCGACTGTGCTCTACAAGATCGTGAATGAGGATCCAGTCGCGCCGACGCTCATTAACCCGGCGATTCCCGGCGGGATCGATGCAGTCATTCGGAAAGCACTCGCCAAAGATCCCAAGGATCGATTCCAGACTTGCGAGGAAATGCGGCAGGCCTTCCTGGAGCAATCGGTTCGCGCACCGGTCAGCGCGCCCGTTGCCGCGGAAAAGCCGGTCGCCAACCGGCCGCCAATCCCTGCAAGCGCTCGGCGTGCTCTTCAACTCGAGGCAGCCCGACCGAGCGCCTGGCCACGTCTGATTCTGTACTCTGCTCTCCTTCTTATAGCAGCGGGGAGTTGGGCTTTCTACATTCGTTCACAAACGGGCGCGTTTCCTCCGTTCGTTGCGAAAATTGAAAGCAAAATTGAGCCCGCGCTGACCGCAGTGGCTGGGAAGTTCGGTGAGCCCTCGACGGAGGCTCCGAGCCCGAGCGCTGATGAGCAGGTCGCCGCGCACAGCGGTGAGCACAGCATCACGGCCGCACATCCGCAGACTCCAGAGACGACGGACGCTCCGGCGGCCGTGTCACAAACATCCGCAATTCCGGCGGCTTCGAGTCCCGCAGCCGTGCCAACTTTGCAACCGGTCGCGGCGCAATCGTCAAGCGACCATCCGATCAGTGAAAGCGTACCCGCAGGAGCACCGGCATCGTCTCCAGCACCGGAGACGTCTTCGAAACCCGATCCGTTCCACCGCTCTACACCTCAGTCTTCACCTCAGTCTGCACCTCAGGCGGTGGAGTCGAGTGACCACAATCAACAGGCGGCCGGCAACGCGGCCGGCAACGCAAACACCCGCGACTCACTCACCGCTTCTTCTTCCCGCGACGATGACGCGCAAACTGCAACACCAGCCACACCAAAGGCGCGTGCCGGAAAACGCGCTTGGGAATCGGCGTCGACGGTAGATGGTTTCAGCCGACAGGACATTCCGGATCTGCTTAGCCAGGCAAATTCCTCAACTGCGCGGGGCAATTATCGTCTGGCGCGTTATGAATATGGACTTGTTCTAAAGCTCGATCGCGGCAATGTTCAAGCGCGAGAAGGTCTACGCCGTTTGCCGTCCGCATGGCAGTCGCGCTGAAGCCCGTCAGATGGGAACGTCCCGACCGGAAAACTGAAAAGCATACCTCAGGTTCTTCCGGATGATAACCAGCGTTCGAGGCGGTCGGCGTAGGTGCGGCTGGAACGGTGTTCGGAACCATCCGAAAGCCTGACCGTGAATTCGCGATTCTCGATGGAGCGCAGCTCTAGAATGCTGCCGGTTTGCACGATGCGGGAACGATGGATGCGAAGAAATCTTGCCGGGTCGAGCTTTTGTTCGAGGGCAGCCATGGTTTCACGCAACAAGTGGGAATGTCCACTGACATGCAGTTCGACATAATCCCCCGCCGCTCCAATCCATTCGATCTCTTCCGCCAGCACGATCTGAATTCTGGATCCGGTTTGGACCGTAAAACGGCAGGCATATTTTTCGGACGTTCGGTCGAGCATTTGCAAGACACGCTCAGCCATCATTGCCTTCGATGCCGAATCGATGAGCTTTCGAGCCCGCCCAATGGCGGCCGCAAAGCGCACGTCGTCGATTGGCTTGAGAAGGTAGTCCAAAGCGTGTACTTCGAATGCGCGCAACGCGTGCTGCTCATACGCAGTGAGGAAGATTATGCCCGGGATGTTTTCCCTGGGCAATGCACGCAGAACGTCAAAGCCGTCCATGCCGGGCATCTGGACATCGAGAAATACCACATCGGGCGATAACTCCAGGATTTTCTCTACCGCGGATAAACCGTCCCTGCATTGTCCGACGATCTGAACATCCTTGAACTTCCGCAGCCGAAGGACAACGCCACGTCGCGCCAAGGGTTCGTCGTCCACTATCAGAGCGCGCACGGGAGTGCCTCTTGCGGGTGCGCGGCCTTGCGGAAAGGGAGTTCCATGGTCACTTCGCAGCCGCCCGCTTGCGGCCATTCCAGCGAGACTTTGTGATTCGTTCCGTAGAGGGTCTTCAGCCGTTCCGTGGTATTGCTGAGGCCAATTCCGTTCCCGGGCTCGTTTTGCTTTTCGGAACCTTGCCGTCCGGAGTTCCTGATGACAATCCGCAGCCGGCCTTCATGAAGCCCACTCTCGATCGCGATCCTTCCACCTTCCAGCAGTGGCACAACGCCATGGCGCACGGCGTTCTCAACCAGCGGTTGCAGGAGCATGCTGGGTACGAGCGCATCCAGAGTTTCAGAGTGAATTGCCAAATCGACTTGTAACCGGTCGCCCAACCTGGTTTGCTCGATCGCAAGATACTGTTTCGTGAACACCATCTCCTGAGAGAGTGCTACCTCCTGCATCACTTCGTTGTCCAGGCTGGTGCGCAGAAGCTCTCCGATCTGCGCGAGCATCTGGGTGGCCGCGGGAGCGTTTCCATCGAGAACAAGGGTGGAAACGGCATTCAGCGAATTAAACAGAAAGTGCGGATTCAACTGATAGCGCAAAGCACTGAGCCGCGCTTCACGGGCCTCGGTTTCGGCGCGAAGCAGGCGTTCTCTTTCCTGGACAGATTGCTGCCACTGCTTAATGCTGAGATACACACTGCACCAAAGGAAAAGAACGAAGGCATACTGCACGGGGGTACCGGCTAAGCTGGACCAATCCATTTTGTGGATGCCAACTAAGGCGAGAGCCTTGGAGAGCGCGACAATAATTCCCCATATCATGGACCACGCCGCAGCCCTCCAGGCAAAGGCGAGCCAGGAAGGGGAACGTCGCAGCAGTGAGCGGCAAATCGGATGCAGGGCGCAACTGCCCAGAAACATAAAAATGTAGGCTACGGCCTGGCCGTAGAGCGCTCCGGGACGCCGGAAAATGTCCGGGATCGAGCCTAGCAGTCCTACTAGATAGAAACAGCCCCAGCCCATCCCCTGAAGTTGCCAGTACGAAGGGAAACGCATGGGTTTGTCACCCGCCATGAGCAGCATTCTAGCGCAGGCGCGCTCCAGCGCAGCCACGGCCTGCCGCCCAGAACCTGCGACTCAACGCATATTTCATTCACGCTGCGGATTCGGCTGAACAATCAAACCGCGCCCGCGGTACCTTGCTTCTGAATTGATCGCTATTCTCTCGGAAGGAAAGGAAACGAACATGAAGGTTAGGGGATGGATGATAACGAGGTTTGCGAGCGCCCTGTCGGTCAGTGTCCTGGCGATCAGTGTCCTGGCAAGCAGTGCCCTGGCAAGCGATGCTGCAACCCAAGCCAAGCCTGAGGAACCGTCAAAGCAAATGCGCTACGACGCTTCCACCCCACGCGAGCGGCAGATCCAGTTGGCCTTGAGTGCAGCCCCAGCCGAGGTGTCGAGTAAGGCCGCTGTTTATATTCTGGGGCCTCAAGGCTATGAGAAAGTTCGCGAAGGCACGAACGGCTTTAGTTGCCTGGTCGAGCGGGCATTCGTAGGAACGACGGAAGTTGCGGTGGGACCGGCCTGCTTCGACGCCGAAGGCAGCCGAACTCTTCTGCTTACTTACCTCCGCCGAGAAGAACTGCGGGCGCAGGGCAAGTCAGAGGCAGAGATCAAGAACGACATCGCGAATGGATACAAAGAAGGCCGCTTCAAAGTACCCGGGCCGGGGTTTCTTTACATGATGTCGAACGAAAACTATATCTATGATGACCAGTCCAAGGAAAGCGGCTATGTGCCGCCGCACTTGATGTTCTATGCGCCTTACAAGACTGCGAAAGACCTGGGGTATGAATCAATATCGCCCACAATGGTGCCTCATCTGACGCAACCTGGAGCACCGGAAGCATTGCTGGTCGTCGCCCTGGCGCGAGCCAGGCCCTCTCAGGACAGTTCCTCCAGCGACTCCCACCACTGACGGCGATACTCGCCAATACGGAATTTGTCCGAAATTGAGAGGTGCTGTCCGAAACAGAACAGCAGCAGGATCCATGCTTTTGGCATCATCGTGGTCGACAAATTTCGCCTACTAGACCGCGATAGTCTACGGATTGAACCGGCCGATGATGCGAGTCAACGGTCAGGTTGCCGTGCCATGAGACGCTCACTGGTATTCGCGATTCGGGGACCAGTGAAAGCTGAGGATTTTTCCATCGGCGCCCAGGCCGAACACCAACAGCACGGCATCGCCGCTTTTGCTCAGGCGGTAAGTCGAGACCCACTGCGGCTCGCCCCCGGTTCCCTGATCGCGCTTCACGAGTGTGAGGGTTCCTCCGGGCCAGAGTTTCGCGAGGCTCCCCTGCATTTCCTTTTCCACGTCCGGCGTAATGCGTGCCGCCATTTGCGGGGCCGTTTCGGGCCGGATGTCTTTGCCTGCGACAATTTCGTCGAGAAACTGTTTGAGCCGCTCGGCTAGTTCCGGCTGGTTGTCAGCAATCGCCTGCAGCTTGGGTACGGTCAGTGCGGGATTGACCAGGCCAGCAACCACGTGGGCGATGACGCCCGGATTGGAGTAGCCGGCTTCGAGGTTCGTGAGCACCACCACGGAGAGGCTATCGTCGGGATAACGCGAGATTCTGCACGTGAATCCCTGCCAGGCTCCACCATGTTCGATGCGCCTGTGACCGTCCTGCGCATCGATGAGCCAAGCGAAGCCGTAACCTGCCGGATTGGGCTTTCCGTTATTGAGCGGATACACGGTCCAGATGCGGTCGAGGCTCGATTGCTTCAGCAGCTTCGTGCCGTAAAGCGCCTCGTCCCACTTGGCCAGGTCGAGCACATTGAAATAGAGCGTGCCGTCGGCGGTGGAGTTAAAGGTCGGCGAGACCCATTCCTGGTTCTTGAGCTCGCCATTGTGGTCGATCTCGTAGCCGGCGGCGCGGTTGGGGATGATGTCGCGGTCGCTGATGAGCCGCGTTGAGGTCATGCCCAGCGGCTTGAAGATGCGCTGGTTGAGAAACTCCGCATACGGCATGCCTGTGATCTTGTGAATGATGATGCCGAGCAGCACGTAATTGGTGTTGCGATAGTCCCATTTCTCGCCCGGTGCCCACTCGATGGGAAGGGCCTCGATCTTCTTTGCCAACTCCTCTTCAGTGAAATCGAGGCGAAAATAGAACGGGCCATTCGGGCCGGTGCGGTCAGGACTCTCGTACTCTGACAGACCCGACGTATGCGAGAGCAGGTTTTTGATCAGAATCGGCTTCCAGGTGGCGGGCGCATCGGGGAAATATTTCGCGATGCTGTCATCGAGAGAGATTTTGCCCTCTTCGACGAGCATCATGATGGCGGCAGAGACGAACTGTTTGCCGACGGAGCCGGATTGCATGAGGGTCTCAGGCTTGACCGGCACGTTGAGCTCGACGTTGGCGATGCCGTACCCCTTGGCGACCAGGATGCGGCCACGACTGTAGATGCCGAGCTCGAGACCGGGAATACGCTGGCGGGCCATCTCGTGACTAATGAAATCGTCGATGGAGGCGAGGTGTTTGGCGTCGAGCGGCGCGAGAGGAACCTGCGCGAGCAATGTCGCGGCGCAGAGAAAAAGGGCTGCAAACAACAGCATCTTCGAACAGGTATTCATCGATCTCCGCCCAGACGGGATTTCCTCTTGTAGTCCTCTATCATAGAGCGTCGCCGGAGACGAAATGTTTGGGTTTTTGACCACTCGCGAAGATTCGCGCCAAGCACGATGCCCCGTACTTTCTGACGTTGACCGATCGTGGCGATCCCGATGATCATTGGGGACGATTATTGAGATTACCGGCCGTTCATTCCGGGAACAATGGTGAGGACGCTGAACATGGAAACACCCCGAACCGATGTTGTACTTACAGGACAATCCATTCGCCTCGAACCGCTCAGCCACAACCATCGAGAGGGCCTGTCGGCCGCCGCGGCCGGTGACCCAGACCTGTACCGTTGGAGTCCCGTGCCACAGGGAGACGCCGAAACGGCGCGATACATTGAGACGGCCCTGAGTTGGCGGGACGCCGGCAGCGCTGTACCCTTCGCGATAGTCCGCGAGCATGACGGCGTCGTAATCGGCTCAACCCGTTTTTGGAACCTGGAACATTGGCAATGGCCCGCCGGCCACTTGCGGCACGCTCGCCAGCACCCAGACGCTTGCGAAATCGGCTATACCTGGTTGACCCGTTCCTCCATTCGAACCGCCGCGAACACGGAAAGTAAGCTGCTGATGCTCACGCATGCTTTCGAGGTGTGGGAGGTGCTGCGTGTCTGTCTTCACACGGACGTGCGCAACGCGCGATCGAGGGCTGCCATCGAACGCATTGGCGGGAAGTATGAAGGGACCCTCCGCGCCCATCGCATGGCCGCGGACTTCATCCCGCGGGATTCAGCGCGCTATTCCATCGTGGTGGCGGAGTGGCCGGAAGTGAAACAGCAACTGCATCGACTGCTGCGGCCATCGGAGTGAAACCGTAACAAAAGTCACGCGGCAGACGATGGTGTTATGATCTCGCGTGCCGGAGACAAAGGGACATTCCGGCTAACTCCAAGTTTTCCGCAAGAGGCAATCCTACGTGGGATTTCTGTGCCTTGGGAGAACGGAATCGAAATCATCCATGCGTGACATTTCTAACCGAATTGCTCGTTCGACAATCCTGGTCGCAGCGGTCGCATTGCTTTGTGTATTTCCGCTAAGCGCCGGGAACGAGGGGAACCCGCATGCGGGTTATTATCGCTACCCCGCGATTCATGGGGACACCATCATTTTCACGGCGGAGGGCGATCTCTGGTCGGTAAGCGCCAAAGGGGGCGCAGCGCGGCGGCTGACGTCAAACCCGGGCATGGAAATTTATCCTGCCATTTCTCCCGACGGACAGACGGTGGCATTCAGCGCGGAATATGAAGGTCCACAGGACGTCTACACGATGCCCGTCGATGGCGGGCTGCCACAGCGTCGCACGTGGGATGGCAACACAGCAGTGGCCGGCTGGACTCCCGACGGCCGGGTGCTGGTGCGCACGGAACGATACTCTACCCTACCCGATCCGCAACTCGTCGCGATCGACAGCCGCGGCGAACGCGAAGTGGTTCCCCTGGCGCAATCGGCGGAGGGCGCATATTCGGCAGATGGAAAAACACTTTTTTTTACGCGTTACGAACGGCAGGGAAGCAATACCAAACGCTATGAGGGCGGCACGGCGGAAAACATCTGGCGCTATGATGCGGACGCGGGCTCCGAAGCGGTGCCGCTGACGGCCGACTGGAAAGGCACCTCGCACAACCCGATGTTTTGGAACGGGCGCGTGTACTTTCTCTCCGACCGCGATGGCGTCATGAATATTTTCTCGATGGACGGAGACGGACACGACCTGCAACCGCTCACACACCATCGCGGCTGGGATGTGCAGTCAGCGTCCATCTCCGAGGGACGCATCGTGTATCAGTGCGGTGCCGACCTCTGGCTGCTCGATTTGAACAACCATCAAGATTCAATCATCCCCATCACTTTAGTTTCCGACTTCGACCAGTTGCGCGATCGCTGGGTGAAAAAACCGCTGGACTATCTTACGGGCGCGCATCTTGCTCCGGACGGCAGCGCCGCCGTGTTTACCGCGCGCGGAGAAGTATTCACGCTGCCTGCCACAACGGGACGCATCGTCAAGGTTGCAGGCAAGCCGGGAGTCCGTTACCGCGAGGCTCGCTACATGCCCGATGGCAAGAGCATCATTGCGCTCTCGACGGAGAGCGGAGAGACCGAGTTCTGGAAATATCCCGCCAACGGAATCGGCGCGGCGGAACATCCGCCGGAACATCCTGAACAATGGACGAGCGATGCCAAAGTTCTGCGCTGGGAGGGTATTCCATCGCCGGATGCGCGCTGGCTTGCCTTTCGCGATAAAGACCAGCAGTTGTGGTTGTACGACACCACCATCAAAAAGTCGAAACGCATCGCCCAATCGATGGTGGACGATTTCTCTGATCTCACGTGGTCCCCCGACAGTCAGTGGCTCGCCTACGTGGAAGCCGCGACCAATTCGTTTTCTCAGATCAAGGTGCTAAGCATAAAGACCGGCGCCATTCAGGCCATCACCTCTGACCATTACAACAGTTTCAATCCGGCTTGGAGCGCGGACGGCAAATGGCTCTATTTCCTTTCGGACCGCATGCTGAAGACGACAGTGCCGTCGCCCTGGGGTTCGCGCCAGCCCGACCCGAACTTTGATCGGTCGATGAAGATTTATGAACTCGCCCTCACAACCGGTTTGCGCTCGCCATTTGCTCCGGTGGACGAACTTCACCCTGCGAAGCCGGACGAGGCGAAAAAAGACGACAAATCCGAAGAGGCAAAAAAGGAAGAGGCGAAGAAGGAAGATCAGAAAAAGCAAGACAAGAAAGAAGACAAGAAAAAAGACGAGGGCAAATCCGACAAGGCGGCGGAAAAGAAAACTCCTCCGCCCGTTGTGAACATCAATTTCACCGACTTGGCTTCTCGCCTGACCGAAGTTCCCGTGCCGCCGGGAAATTACGATTCTCTGCAAGCCACGGAAAAGCGCCTGTGCTGGCTGCAGCGCGATGAGGAAATGCCTCCGAAACTAGGGCTGCAGTGCGTGGATATCGAAAACAAAGGCGAGCCACCGGAGACGGTGTTGAGCGACGTAAAGGAATATGAAATCTCGCTCGACCGCAAGAAATTCCTGGTCCGCAAGGACGACGACTTTTACATTCTCGCTTCGGACGTCAAAGCCTCTGCTCTGGCGGACGCGAAAGCGCTGCCGAAGGCAAAAATCGACATGTCCCGTTGGAGTTTTGCGGTCACGCCTCGAGCCGAGTTCCATGAGCTTTATCTCGATGCCTGGCGGCTGGAACGAGATTATTTTTACGATCCTGGCATGCACGGCGTGGACTGGAAGGCGATACGGGATCGTTATCTTCCGCTGGTTGACCGCGTATCGGACCGCGACGAACTGAACGACGTGATCGCGCAGATGGTCAGCGAACTCTCGGCCTTGCACATTTTTGTTTTTGGCGGCGATTCTCGCGAGCCTTCCGACAAAGTGGAAATTGCCGCTCTCGGCGCCGTCCTGCGGCGGGATGAGCGGGCGGGCGGGTTCGTGGTGCAGCACATTTATCTGCATGATCCAGACTTGCCGAACGAGGCGCCACCGTTCGCTCGCCCGGATTCCGTGGTGCGCGAGGGAGAGGTAATTCTGAGCATCGACGGAGAAGATTCGCTCAGCGTGCCCGATGAACGCGCCTTGCTGCGCGGGAAGGCGGGACGCAAGGTTCTCCTGCGGATTAAAGCCGCCGACGGTAAAACCCGCGACGTCCTGGTAGCACCCATGTCGGAAAAGGACGAGCGCAGGCTCCGCTACACGGAGTGGGAATATTCGAGACGCCAAAAAGTGGACGCAGACTCGCAATCGCAGATTGGATACGTCCATCTCCGCGCCATGAGTGCAGACGACATCGAACAATGGGCACGGGAGTTTTACCCGGTTTATAACCGCCAGGGGCTGATTATCGACGTGCGCCACAACGGAGGAGGTAACATCGACTCGTGGGTGTTGGGCAAACTGCTGCGCAGGGCGTGGTTTTACTGGCAGCCGCGAGTCGGCAATCCGTACCCCAATATGCCATACGCATTTCGCGGGCACATCGTGGTGCTGTGCGACCGGCTGACCGGCTCCGACGGAGAAGCCTTTACTGAAGGAATTCGGCGTCTGGAGTTGGGCAAGATCATCGGGGTAAGAACCTGGGGAGGCGAGATATGGCTTTCCGCCAACAACAGGCTGGCGGACAAAGGGATCGCTACGGCCGCGGAAATCGGAGTCTACGGGCCGGAGAGAAAATGGCTGATCGAAGGCCATGGCGTCGATCCGGATATCGAAGTTGACGATCTTCCCCACGCTACATTTGCGGGGAGTGACGCGCAGTTGGACACGGCCATAGAGTATCTAAGCGAAGAGATCAGCAAAGACCCCCGCCCGATTCCGAAGGCTCCGCCGTATCCGAACAAAGCGTTCCGCTACGACCAATAGCTATATTTCGCGTGCATAATAAAGTCTGTGAACACGCTGAACGAACTCTATTCACCGCTCACTGCCCCGCGCCGTTACGAAGTCTGGTTTCTTCGTTTGGGACTGGCGGATGGCGCCGGGGCGTGGTGGTTCCGATATTTGCTGATGAATCCCGGGCGCAACGGGTGCGCCGGCGACCCGAGTGGCCTGCCCGTTCAGGTATGGGCGACGTGGTTCCCACGGGACGGAAAGCCGCAAAGTTTCATCCAGGGATTTCCGCTGGAGGGCTTGGATCTCAGCTCCAGAAAGCAAAATCCGTTTCACCTTCGCATCGCTAACAACGAAATCGGCGAGAACTCTTGCCGCGGAACGTTGCAGGTCGACGGGCACACGATTTCGTGGGATCTGCGGTGGCGTTCGACGTTTCGTGTGACGCTGAGCAACAAGGGTTGGATCGGATTCTCGAGAACGCCGCATTCCGACGCGCTTTTTTCCGGCCACGTCACACTCGATGGCCGCAGCTTCGCAGCCGATCCTTTGGGGTTTGGCCTACAAGGGCACAACTGCGGATACCGGCATCGCAACTTCTGGACCTGGACGCACGCCTATTTTCCCCAAGCGGGCGGGCGATCGAGCACACTCGAAGCCCTGGTGTATGAAATGCCGTTCGGGTTTGTCTTTCGCAAAGCAGTGCTGTGGCACGAGGGCGAGGCGCACGAATTCGGAGATTTCCAGGTGATCAAACGGGATTCAAATGAACTCAAGTGGAATTTTCGCTGTTCGTCTTCATCAGTATCCAAGCATGGATTCAAATTGGAGGCAGCAATCGATGGCGCGGCCTCAAACATCCATCGCCTTCCCTACCTGAAGACCAACTGTACCGGCAGCTTCGAAGTCGCAAACAACAGCCTCGCGAAAGCGATAGTCCGCCTCGAGCGGCGGCACCAGATGGTCGACATATTAGAGACGAGTAACGGAGCCGTGCTGGAGATGGTCGGGCGCTAGAGAGAATCGCCTGCGCGAGCCGACTTACTCGGAAGATTGCGCCATCGCCAGGCGGTCGCCCACGACCGCGTAGGCCGAGGGATTGAAGGCCATCCCGATGTGAGTGCCGGGAACCTCAAAGTCCGCATCACGATTCCCGGTCATGCAATAGTGCCAGTCCACGATGCCGTCATCGCGCGTATAAATCGCGGTCTCCATCATCGAATCCGAAATATCGCGCTTCAATGAATCCACAAAACTGCATGTGCAACGCCCGGTATAGCAGTCGGGCAGCACGCTGCGGCCATGCTCCCGCAAAATGCGCTGGCGGATGGCGTCGGCAGCGTTGAGCACGGTTCGACTCGTCGCCGTGCCGCGAATCGGCGCAGCCAGCGTGATTACGGAAGCGATATCCTGCGGCCTCTGGCCCGCCACGGAGCGCGCGATCACCCCTCCGAGGCTGTGGCCGATCAAATGAATTTTGCGTCCAGTCTCGGTCAGGGCTGTCTCTATGGTCTTGTTCAGTTGGCGCTGGACCAGGAGATTTGGGCACTCGGCGTTGATTCCAATCCCGGAAAAATAGGACCGGTACCCGATGCGCTGCAACCAGCCGTGGAGTTCCATCAGGTAAAGATCAGTACCCAGGAAACCGGGGATGATCACCACTCCGGAACCGTCGCCGCGGGGCACGCCGAAGCCGTAATAGACCGGGGTTGCGTGCAGCATGAGAACCTCAGCTGCAAACAGAGCTTCTGTCCAAGGCGAGATGTCAGCTTCCACATGGCCGGGGCGAGTGTTTTTCTGATTCCTGGCCCTCGCCGGACGCGTAGCTTTTTTTTGTTTTTGGCCCAATTCTGTCCCAAACCCACCCGCATTCTACGCCCGGTTACGAACTCTGGCGTAGCGCGAGGAAGCTTATCCACTGCGCATTATACCCTTCGTTTCTGTTTCTTCTGAGAGCTTCGTTTACCACGCGCTGTTTTCTTTAGTCGGCCCTCCAGCTCTGCGACTCGCTTGCGCAGGGCCTCGAGCTCCGGTACAGCTTCCGCACGCGGCTGTGCCGACACTGGTGCCGGCGCGCCCAAAACCTTCTTGATCATCTCCACCGGAGACAAAATGGCCGACTGGACCTCGCCGAGACGGCTCTGCACCGCATCCTGAACCTTCTCATACGTGTCAAAGGCGGATTTCAAATACCACATGAGGAACTCCTGCCGCACTTCGTCGGAGGCGAGAACAAGCTGGCGCAACAGTTCGAGCGGCAGGCCAGTCGGCCGGTTTTTGGCATCCTCGGTAATGATTTGTGTCAGCGTGACCCGAGTCAGGTCCTGGCCCGTTTTGGCGTCAACCACCTGGACGTCTTTGCCTTCGCGGAGGAATCCGGCAATATCGTCGAGATTCACGTATTGGCTGCTGGAAGAGTCGTACAACCTGCGATTCCCGTATTTCTTGATGACGACCGTGGCTGGCTTCATTTTGCCCACTTTGCTGCTGTGCACACAGGACAGATAGATATTGACACAAATAGCCTGTAATCGTATAGTTCAATTGATGCTGCATTGCAGCAATTCTGGAGGTGTCGAATGCCAACTACCGTAAAGCATGAATCCCCCCGCTCTTATCTCGGGGAGTCTTCTTTTGTTTCTCTTTTGTCGGGTTGGGCCCAGCAGGGCGTACAGACCTTTTTTGCCACGCAACGGATTCTCCTGGACCTGGCGATGCGGCAGAATGCGAGCTTGATGCATTCTGTGCGGCAGCAACTGTCGGATCCTGACCATTCTCCAACTGCCATTCTCAGCGAAGCGGCCGCCGAGCGCGTGTCGAACTTCATTGAAGGGCAAAAGATTCTGCTCGAACTGGGGCAAAAGCAGAATGAAATCCTGATGGATGGCGTGAAAGAGCGTGTCGGCGAGTGGCCGGCAGCCCACGCGGTAACCGACCTGCTGCGGCGCAGCGTCGAGACTTTTATCGACCTGCAGCAGGAATACCTGAAGATTGTCGAAAAGCAAAATCATACCTGGGTGGCGGCAGCCAAGTCCGGGAAACTGTACGACAGCAAGCAACTGGTGGAAGCCGCACAGGAAGCCATGGAGCACTTTGTGAAAACCCAGAAGCACTTCATGGACATCATCGCCGACGAGACCGCCAAAGCCACTGGCAGCAAGCCCGCGAATGGGGCCAAGAAAATTAAGAAGACGGAGTTGGCTCAGTTGGCGCGTCATGCCACGGAGTCGTTCATCGAAGCGCAACGCAAACTGGTGGATGTCGCCGGCCGACAGATGAACGCCAACGTGAAATCCGCCAGCAAAACTCTGGAACTCTTGCAGCCATTGCCCTTCCTGCCGTTGGCCGAGATGGCGCGGGAAGGCGTGAAAAGCTACGTCGATGCGCAGAAGGAGCTGATGAACGTCGTAACCAAGCCGGCCGAGCACAAACGGGCGCCGAAGGTTGCACATCACACCAAGCGGTCGGCAAAGAAAGCGGCGGCAGCGGTCGCCTAGCGACGCTGAAAACGTCGATGAAAATGCTTTCCGCGTAGCACGTGTTTCCTCCTGTCGTGCTTATGCGGGCGGCTGGAACCTGCAGTACTTCGCCAACGTGTCCTTGTTCCCCTGCAAGGGCACGTTGGCGGTTTTGCGCAGGTTACTTGTCTCCTCCCGGGCCCCGGGAAGGGGTGGAGACAGTGAGTTGACGGTTGGCGACATCGATGGAAAGCGCCCGGTCGCGCCAAAAATCAACGCCTACGACACAGTCGTAAATGATATCGGAGAACGCCACGGGTACCGGTGCAAGACCGATCTGAGGGGCAGCGGCCAGCGAAAGCTCCGGCAAGCTGGTGTCGTACCGAATCGCAATACCTCCCGCCACAGTACGCCCTTCATGTTTCCGCACATCCTTGCCATCCTTGTCGATGTGCAGAGCCGTCATGTAGCGCGTGTTAAATGTAGCGCTGGGGCTGCCGGTGTCGATTTCACATTGCCCAGGTTGGTCGGCGATCATGAACTGCGCGAATACGCTAAGGCTGATTCCCCGCTCGTCGTCGACCTGTAGAGATGACGATTTTCCGGCAGCGCGCCGTCCGATCATGGTCTCGTCGGTTTCGAAGATTAGCTCCTTACTAGCGAAGTCGAAAGTGAGGGGTTGCCGGCGAAAATCGCTGAGCGAAACGATGCCGTCCAGATGCAACTTGTCGAGCACGTCCCAGCTCCCTACCAGAGCGTTCTTCTTCACCACGGGACCGATGGACAATTCAGAAACGATGAACAACGAAATGTCCAAACGTTCGCCAGTCATACGGAAGCCAGTGAATACCCCCGCGGGCTTGCCATGGACCTTCTCGACGAGGCTGGGAGCGAGGACATCGAGACCGGCTCCGGTGTCGAAGATGACATGGATCGGGACAGTACCGCCAAGGGTAACAGGCACAAGAATAAAGCCGTCTGAATTCGTAGTGAACGGTATCGACGCTGGTTTGGGTTCTGCCAGTAAGGGCAGAGGAACCAGCAAAAGAAGGAGCACGGTTGACGCGAACCTTTTCATTGCATCTCTCCAGCGAAGTTCCAAGGGGTCGGGGCTCAACAATTTTTCTGTAGGCCAAGTTACACCCGATATTTACGGATCCATTCCGTTGCGAGTTCCTTTTTTCTCTTGTGGCTGACCGTGCCGGCACAAGCGCGATTGGGCTCCGAAGTGCACCATCTCGATCCATGCTTCGCCGCATCATTTTTTATCCTGTGACCCCTGCCGCTAGACCTTTCATGCGGCCGTACAAAGCATTCCGTTTCAACAAACTCCCGAATGTGACGACATCACACCCAAGCGTGACCAGTGCTACCGACGGAGCGCGATGGTCGGTGGTGTAGTTAGCTAGGTATCCCGAATCGGGGCCGTAAGGAGACCAAATGGACTTACGCCAGTGGTCGAAATCGAGCGCCGACTACGGCCGAAGGCTCCTGGATTCAGGAATCGAGGGAGCGCGTTCTGGTCGAGAGTCTTTTCTCCAGGGAGAATCTCTGGCTCCATTTCTTGGCGAGTCGGTGCGCAGCGCCGTGACGCCCGCAGTGGTTGGAGCGTGCATCGGTGTGTTGGGCGGCTATTCAGGGTGTCGGCAGAAATCTCCTGCGCGAGCGTTGGCGTTCGGGTTGCTGGGCGGCGTGATTGGCCTGGGCTTAGGGCTCGCTTGGGAAAGCCGGCGTTTAACGGCGAGCGCCGCAGGGGGCGCTTTGAGGAGTATTGGCCGGGTGCGCGATGAGCGTTGGCTGGCAAAGCATCCCATCGACTACGCATAGAACTGAGCAAGTTTCATCAGTGATCTGATCCCTGTTCTCGTGGCAGCGAGGGCTGGCACCAGAGGCAAGGCTGGCATCCAGGTAGGCGTGCTCCTGACAGGTAAGAGACTCCGACAGACAGACAAAGGGGCGGACATGGCAGTACAAGAATTAGTGCAACAGCGTGAGCAGATCTCCCTTACCGCTGAAACCCTCAGTGCAGAGCGGATCGCCACGCTAGAGGAACTCGTCAGTCGAGCCCGAACTGCTGCCGCCGTCTTTACCCAATTCACACAAGAAGATGTTGATCGCATCGTCAAGGCGATGGTCCTGGCGGGCCTGGAACAAGCTCAATACTCTCGCCCGCCTGGCGGTTGAGGAAACCAAGCTCGGAGTGATGGAAGACAAGGTCATCAAGAACATGGTGGCCACGGAGTTCGTCTACAACTACATAAAGGATAAACGAAGCGGTCGGCATTATTCGCGAGTTTCCCGAGCGTAACCTCGCGGAGGTCGCAGAACCGATCGGGGTTATTTTCTCGATCACGCCGATCACGAACCCTACTTCCACGGTCCTCTTCAAATGCATCATGGCTATCAAAACGCGCAATGCGGTCATTTTCAGTCCGCATCCGAATGCCTGGCGTTGCTGCTCTGAGGCCGTAAGGATCATGTATGAGAGCGCGCGTGAAGCATGGCGCTCCCGAAGGTGTTTTCGCCTGCCTGGAATCGCACACGCCTGCAGGACAACGCCTACCTGATGCAGCACAAAGACGTGGGCCTGATCGATGCCACCGGCGGCCCGGGTGCGGTCAAAGCCGCCTATAGCTCGGGCAAACCAGCGCTCGGTGTAGGGCCGGGCAACACACCCTGTCTATCTGGAAAAAACGGCAGAGCTGAGCACAGCCGTCACCGACATCATCCTCTCCAAGACTTTCGATAACGGAACCATTTGCGCCTCGGAGCAAACGATGGTGATCGATGATGAGATTTATGACGCGGTGCTGAAGAAGTTTGCCGACCTGGGCACGCACATCTGCAATGAGAAAGAGACGGAACTGCTGGCGCGCACGGTCATCGACCCGAAGACCGGGTTTATGCAGCCCATGGCAGTCGGCCAGAAGGCCGCCGACATCGCTCGCTTTGCCGGTTTCTCCGTGAAGCCGGGCACCAAACTTCTGATCGCGCCGATTCAGGGAGTGGGCCGCGAACATCCTTTGTCGGTCGAGAAACTTTTCCCGTGCTCGCGGTCTATCGCGCGAAATCCGTCGATGAGGCGCTCAAGGTGTGCATCGACGTGAATCATGCCGGCGGGCTGGGACATACGGCGGTCATTTTCTCGCGCAACGAAGAAGTCATCCGCAGGTTCAGTGAAGTGCATCAACGCAGGACGGATCCTCGTGAACTCGCCCGGTTCAGTCGGAGCAGTGGGCGGCGTTTACAACGATCTGCCGCCGACCTTCTCTTTCGGATGCGGCACCGGCGGCGGCAATAGCACGACCGATAACGTCAATATCTATCACTACCTCAACATCAAACGTGTGGCTCGGAGGACACAAGCCCATATGTGGTTCCGGGTTCCCAACCAGATTTATTTCAACCTGAACGCGGTGGAGAACGTGCATCAGTTCCCCTCGCGCTCGACCATCATTATTACTAACCCGTCTCTCGAAAAGTTCGGCCACGTCGACATCGTTCGCCGCTACATTCCTGCGGGAACCCACGTCCACGTCACCGTGATTCCCGACGCCGAGCCCGAGGTCAAAGTGGTAATGCAAGGCGTGCAGGAGCTGAACTTCTACAAAGCTGACCAGATCATCGCGCTCGGCGGCGGTTCGGTGATCGATGCAGCCAAGATCATGAAACTCAAGTACGAGTCGCCCGATGCTGACCTGCAAGAACTGGCTGCGCCGTTTTTGGATCTCCGCAAGCGCGTGGTCCAGTACCCCACAGAAAAAATTAATCGGGCGCGGTTGATTGCCATCGCGACCACCAGCGGAACGGGAAGCGAAGTCACTCCATTTGCCGTCCTGACCGACAAAGAACGCGGACGCAAGGTGACTCTGGCCGACTACTCGCTGACTCCGGACGTGGCGATCGTCGATCCGCAATTCGTGATGTCGATGCCGAAGGGGCTTACCGCCGATACCGGCATCGACTGCCTGACCCATGCGCTCGAAGCCGCCGTCTCCAGTTTCGCCTCGCCCTATACCGATTCCAACGCCATGCAGGCGATTCGGATGGTGTTCAAGTATCTGCCCATCGCGTATGAGCAGCCGGGCGATGAAGAGGCGCGCTCCATGATGCACAACGCCAGTCTGCATTGCGGCGATGGCGTTTGCCAACGCGTCGGTGGGCGTGAATCACGCGCTTGGCGCATGCCTTCGGCGCGCGCTTTGGCGTCGCGCACGGCCGGGCCAATGCGCTCATGTTGCCGCACGTCATTGCATATAACGCGTCCGTGCCCACCAAGTTCCTGCCGTCGCCGTATCAGAAGGGATATCTCGCTCACAAGAAGTACGCGACGATCGCGGACTTGCTGGGTCTGGGCGGCCACACGATTGAGGAGAAGGTGAAGAACCTGGTCGCGGCGACCGAACAGTTACTCGACCAACTGGGATTCCCGCGTTCGATCGCCGACCTGGGAATCTCGAAGGAAGAATTTCGAGCGGGCCATGCCGGATCTTGATCAAGATTGCCTTCGACGATCCGTCCTGGCGGTCGAATCCGCGCATGCCACTGATGAGCGAATTGGCCGACCTGTTTTGGAAGGCTTATCAGGGCCGAGGATTGGCCGATATGGCCGAGAGTCCGCAACCGCAGACGTCTGAACAAACCGTGTAGCGGATGAGTGACGAGTGTGGCAATGGAGATGATCGCGGTGTGGCTCAAGATCGATGAAGAGCATGTTGTCCCGGCGCTGCAAGAGGCCGGCGGAAAAACTGGACAGCCTCGAAGGCGAAATGACTTTGGATTTCTCTGCCGTGCGCCGGATCGATGCGAGGCGCTCGCGCGCTGGAAGAGTTCGCGACGTATAGCGGGCGACAAAGGACGTCAAGGTCGTGTTGCGCGGCGTCAATATCGGCTGTCTACAAAGTGCTCAAACTCGCCAAACTCGGTTCGAAATTCTCTTTTGTGAGCTGAAATGCGCGGTGCGTGGGTAAAGTGACGGGCGTCGCCCGTCCGACTGAAGTTCGACAATTGAAGAGGGGAGCTGCCGTGACGAGCCATGTGCAGAGTAAAGTGCAAAGTGAAGAACTGAGTGACCGCCTTTCCTGGGGCGACACGGTATTCCTTCATCTGGAACGCGAGGGCATGCCGCTCAACGTGGCCGGCGTCTGCGTGTTGGATGGCGAAATTGCTTTCGAAGATTGCGTCCAGTTTGTCGAGTCGAAGCTGCCGCTGATTCCCCGGTACCTGAAGCGACTGGCTGACGCCGCCGCTGAATATTTGCCTTCCCAGTTGGGAATTCGATCCCGCCTTCGACATTCGCCGCCACGTACGTGACGCAACCCTCAAGCACGGTTCCGACGCGGAACTGAAGACGCTGGCGGGAAAGATTCTGAGCACAGTGATGGACCGGGAGCACCCGCTCTGGGATCTTGACCCTGGTGCACGGGCTGAAAGGCAATCGCAGCGGGTTCATCTTCCGCCTGCACCACTGTCTGGCCGACGGCATCGCCGGGGTTGAGATCATGAATGTGCTGCTCGACGCCAGCCCGGTGGCGCCGCGCCTGCCCCGACGAAAGCTTCGGCTCCGGGTCCCGAAGCCGGATGGCGCATGGACTTCGCTGACCAACGGTGTGGTCGATTCCTATTCTGAATTCGTCAAACGAATTCTCGCCGCGATGGCGGATGTATCGAGCATGACCGAGCGCTTCGCCGCCACGGGCGGAAGTCTTCGCCACCGACGAGTTCACCAGTCTGCTGCCGGAACTCAGCGCATCTACCGAGCGGCTGCGGTTTAACGTTCCTTACCGCGGACCGCAGAAATTCGCCTGGACCGAAATTCCGCTTGCCGGAGATCAAGGCCATCAAGAGCACATGCGGAACCAGCGTGAATGACGTGATTCTTGCGCTGGTCACGGCGAGTATCCGGCGCTACCTCGAACTGCATGGCGACTCGGTCAAGGGACGGGTGCTCCGCATGATGGTTCCGGTCAATCTTCGCGGAAGCGAGAGTCCGGGCGAATTGGGAAACCGCATCTCCCTGGTTCCGGTCACGGTTCCGCTGGATATTCGCGACCCTCGGAAACTGCTGGCGGCGGTCCACCGGAGAACGGAGTTCCTCAAACGGTCGCATGCCGCCGAAGTTGGTGAGTTTGGCCGGCGGTTTGATCGGCATGTTCCCGACTTCGGCGCAGGCGCTGGCCGGTCACATCATCAGCCGGTTGCCATTCACGCCTTTCAACATGGTGTGCACCAACGTGCCGGGGCCGCAACAGCCGCTCTATCTGCTCGGCCACAAGATGCTGCATTGTTATCCCTATGTCCCAATCGGCGGCGAGATGCCGCTCAACTGCGCCATCCTGACTTACAACGGCATGGCGTATTTCGGTTTCAGTGGATGTGCGCATGCCGTCCCGGATCTGCGGCGTTTGGAAGAATTTCTGCAGTTGAGTTTCACCGAACTGAAAGAAGCCGCCGGGGCGCAAATCCCCAAAACAGAAACCAGGGCAAAACAAGAGAAGAAATCAGCGAGTGAAACAAACGAGGAAGCCAGCGAAGAAAGTCCGCGCGAAAGCGAAGGTTGTATCGGCGCCAGCGGCGCGCCTCCGAACCCGCGCCGGTTCGAGTATCCGATCGCAGTTCCGCCTCGCGTCCCGGTTGAATCTGCAAAAGCACCAGTTCTTCCCCGAGTTAAGAAGGGGCAAGTTTCACCGCAATGCGATCGCGTGACGATTGTCGAAGCGGAGAGAGGAAACGTGGAAAATATCTCGTCAGCCGCGCAAGTGAACGTCCTGGTTAGTGGCACGGCCGATGCCTGTTCCTGCTCATTCATGTTCTGGGCGTCGCGATTTTTTTCTACATCGTCGCCAAGCGCATGGTCCCGCTCTTCCGAGGCGAACGTGATTTCCGTTTTGACCGGCCACTGGCTGCGGCTGGGAAGAGTCCTGAAATTCTGGCTGGTCCAGTGGAAGCAGCCGCGCTACAAACTCGCCGGGACCCTTCACATTTTTATTTTTGCCGGCTTCATACTTTTGGCGGTTCGTCGCTTTCTCGGTGCTGATTGTCGGTGTCTCCCAGAATTTCGTGATGCCCGGCCTTTCGGGAGAGCCGGGCCGATCTACAACATCATCACAGATTATGCCGCGACCATTGTTTTCCTCTGCATGGTGATCGCGGTAGTTCGCCGCGCTGGTTTTCAAACCTGCGCGATACGCGGTGCCGGCAAAGTACGGAAAAGATCACACCGCCGACGCCATTTTTATTTTGTCGCTGATCGCAGATCCTGATGATCGCCGACAGACTCTTCGCCGCCGCCACAGCTGCCGCTCAACTTCAGCCCGGTCAAGCGGTTCAAGCGTTGCCGCGTTTTCGCTGCCGTGGATGTTGAAGAAGCGCTCTGCTTCCGGCTCCCTGCCGACGCTTGCGGACGGCTCTACTTCGGCGCGTATCTTCTCCATGAACTGACTTTTTACTTTTTGCTCTGCTTATCTGCCGTTTGGAAAGCAGTTTCACGTCGAAACCTCTCTCTTCAATATTTACTTCGCAAAGTTGGATCGCGAGATTCTGAAGCCGGTGCGATGGGGCGTCAGCGATGAGCATCTGGATCAGGTGAAATCCTTCGGCGTGAAGACGTTCGAAGATTTCACCTGGAAGCACATGCTCGATTTTTATTCTTGCGCCGACTGCGGACGGTGTTCGGACAATTGTCCGGCCAATGCCGTGGGCAGGCCGTTGTCGCCGCGGTTCCTCACCATCAAGGCGAGAGATTATGCCTTCCAGCACTATCCAGTTCTTGGACGCGTCGAGCAACGGGACGGCACTCGATCGGCAGCGAAGATTCCGGCATTTATTCCGAGGATGAAATCTGGTCGTGCACGACCTGCGGCGCTTGCGAGGCCGAATGCCCGTTGCTGGTCGAGTACATCGACAAGATCGTCGATTTGCGGCGGGGCATGATCGACGACGGGAATGTGCCGCAGTCCCTGCAAAAGCCGCTGAAGGCGCTGGAGAGCCGCGGCAATCCCTACGGCAAGATGGAAAAGAAAAAAGCCGACTGGGCAAACGCGAAAGAGTTCCAGCAAATCTGTCCCGTCAAGACTCTCGAAACAGCGCAAGAACTGATAAGACCCGGCGCCGACACTTTGTATTTCGTCGACAGCATCACTTCCTACGATGACCGCATGCAGTCGATTGGGCGGGCAACGGCGAAGATCCTCAACCAGGTCGGAGAGAATTTCGGAATCCTGGGCGCGGCGGAAAGAGATAGCGGACACGAAGTCCGGCGATTCGGCGAAGAGACGCTTTTCATGGCCTTGCGCGACCACAACGTGGATGCCATCAAAGCCTCCGGAGTCCGGCGAATCGTCACGGCTGATCCGCACGCCTACAACGCGCTGAAACACGACTACAAAGATGTGCCGCCGGTAGAGCACATCAGCCAGGTCATTGCCCGCGAAGTGAAGTCCGGCAAGATCAGGTTCAATCCGATCGAAAACAAAGGCGGCGTATACACCTACCACGATCCTTGCTACCTGGGACGGCACAACCAGATCTACGACGACCCGCGCGATGTGCTGGATGCTATTCCCGGCTTGAAGCGAGTCGAAATGGCGCGATCTCGCGACCGCTCGTTCTGCTGCGGTGGTGGCGGACTGATGCTGTTCTACGAACCGAAAGAAGATCAGCGGATGGGCGTGAAGCGAGTGCAGATGGCCGCCGAAGCCGGAGCCAATGTGATCGTGACGGCCTGTCCGTTCTGCATGGTGAATATAGAGGATGCGATCAAGGTCGCGGGCCTCGAAGGAAAAATGACCGCCATCGACCTGACGGAATTGGTGGATCAACAGATCGCGCGTCCAAGCCCTGCTTCTCACGAAGAGCATGCGAACGAAATCAGGGAATGCGTGCCGGCACAATCTGCCAGCAGAACCGAATGAGATTGGCGGTAAGAACAATTAACGGAGCTCAAACATGGAAATTCTAGTTTGCATACGACGAGTCCCTGACACTTCGGAAAACGAGATTGAACTCAACCGCGCGGGAAACGACATTGAGCGCGATGAGTTGGTCTATTCGATCAACGAAGCGGACAACTACGCCGTCGAAGAGGCGCTGCAAATCGCCGCCAGAGCCGGTGGAACCGTCACGGTCGCTACGGTGGGCGGCGAAGATGACGAAGAAGTCCTGCGCCGCGAGATGGCTATGGGCGCGAACCGCGGCGTACTGATGTCAGACGAAGCTTTCAGCGGATCGGACGGTCGGGGCATCGCCACCATCCTGAAAACCTTCGTCGAGCAGGGACATTACGACCTTGTTCTGACCGGTGTTCAGGCCGAGGACGGCGGCGCTCAGGTTGGCGGAATGCTGGCCGCGCTGCTCGACTATCCGTTTGCTTCGCTCGTCACCTCCATTGAAGTGCTCGACGGAAAGAAGCTGAAGATCAGCCGGGAGATCGCAGGCGGCAACAAGGAAATAAACGAGATCGATCTGCCGTGCGTGCTCTCGATTCAGACCGGCATCAATGAACCCCGTTATGTCGGCATGCGCGGCATCCGGCAAGTAGCCGGCGTCCCGATCCCAACGTTCGGCGCGAAAGATTTGGGAATTGGCGGCATGCGCTGTGGGAGAAGCTGCCGCGAAAGTGAAACGGGTGGACTACTTCGTCCCCGCGCTCGGCAAGGGCGCCGAAATTCTGCGCGGCACTCGGGAAGAAAACGTCGACAAGGTTCTGGAGTTAGTGGCCGCCAAAGGAGGGTTGAAATAATGCCTCGCATCTTCGCATACATCGTGCACAAAAGTGGAATCGTTGACGATTCCGCATTCGAACTTGCAGCCGCCGCGCGCAAGATCGATCCCGCATGCCTCGCCAACGGCCATTCTCACCGGTTCGGGCGCGGACCTCGACGCCGCCTGCGCGGTTCTCGGTGCTTCTTACCCGGAGATTTGGAAAATCGCCAACGAAGCTCTTGCCTATCCCAATGCCGAACTCGTCCGCAAAGCCCTGGTGAAGGTGCTGCCGAGCGACAGCATTGTGCTGGTTGCCCATGACCATTTCGGAATCGATCTGGCGCCGGGTCTTTCCATCAAGCTGAATGCGGCTTTCGTCTCCGACGTGGTGGACATATCCGGAGTTGAAGAGGCCGAGCGGCGTCGGCCTCAACGTAGTTCGCCAGGAATTCGGCGGACAGGTGAGCACTCACGTTCATTGTGAGCATTTCAACTGGCGCGGTGATCACGATACGTCCGGGCGCATTCAAGCCGCTGGAAGGTACTGCCGGCCGACGGCAGCGTGATCGACAAATCCTCCGAAGTTGGCGCTCTGACAGCCGGGCCGGCGCTATCTGGAAACAGTCGTTGCCGAAGCGGGCGATGTCGATATCACCAAGCACAGACTGTTCTGGTTTCGATCGGCCGCGGCATTCAGGAAAAAGACAATGTCGCGATCGCGCAGGAACTGGCGGATGCCCTGGGCGCGGCGGTGAGCTGTTCGCGGCCCGTGGTCGATGCCAAGTGGCTGGAGAAGTCACGTCAGGTGGGCTCATCCGGAAAAACCGTCAAGCCCAAGGTCTATCTGGCATGTGGCATCAGCGGCGCTTTCCAGCATCTTGCCGGCATTAAAGGAAGTCCGTTCTTGATCGCCATCAACAAGAATCCGAAGGCTCCGATCTTTCAGGTGGCGGACGTCGGAATCGTCGACGACATCCTGGAGTTCCTGCCGGAGTTAACCAGCAAAGTTCGCGAACTGCACAGCGTCGCAGCCAAGTGACTAGCGGCAAAGTGACCTAATGAAGTGAGGCAATTTCAATGATCACCAGCAAAACCCTGAAGTTAAGTTTGAAGTCGCTCAAAGATTTCGCCAAGAAGCGTTTGCCCGACGAGGTGCTCCGCGATCTCGATGACCGCGATGAATGTCCGCTCGATATCGTCCGGCACATGTGCAGTCCAGACAAGCTGGGCATTCAGCTCTCTCTTCATTCCCGAAGAGTTCGGCGGCATGGGCGGCAATGCCTTCGACGTGTATTGCGTCTGTGAAGAGATGGCGCGTATCGATCTGGGCGTCGCCACGGCAGTGCTGGCCACGTTCCTGGGTAGCGATCCGATCACGGTCGGCGCCACCCCCGAGCAGAAGAAAATCTGGCTGACGCGCATCGCCGAAGAGGGATTACTGTTCGCCTACGGCGCGACAGAACCGGAAGCGGGCAGCGATTTGGGATCGCTGAAGACGACGGCGGACCCGGTCACCGATCCAGCCACCGATCCAGCTACCAACGATGGCCGCGTCGTCGGCTACAAAATCAATGGCAACAAACAGTGGATCAGCAACGGCGGAATCGCCGGCGCCTACACGGTTTTGGCCAACACCCCCGGCGGTCCGAGCTGGTTCATCGTCGAACAAGGCGCAAAGGGTTTCACGCACGACAAGCCGGAAGATAAGCACGGCATTCGCCTGAGCAACACGGCAGCGCTTGCGTTCAGCGACGTCTATGTCGATGCCGACCGCCTCGTCGGCGGCGTCGAAGGCCAGGGCCTGAATCAGGCGCAAGCCGTGTTCGGTTACACGCGGCTGATGGTGGCCGCGTTCGGACTGGGCGCCGGCTGGGCCGCGCTCGACCGAGCAATTCCCTACTCCGCCAAGCGCATTCAGGCCGGAGCTCCACTGTCTGAAAAGCAGGGATACACGCACAAGCTGATCGTGCCGCACGTGGTTCGCCTGGAAGCCGCCCGCTCCTACATCGAAGAAACTGCGGAGCGCATCGACGCCGGCCTCGAGGGCAGTTTGAACACCGAGGGCGCCATCGCGAAATACATGGCGACCGAAGCCGGCAATGCCGCTGCCGATGCCAGTATCCAGGCGCTGGGCGGCTACGGATACACGCATGAATACATGGTGGAGAAAATCAGCCGCGACGTGCGCATCACCACAATTTACGAAGGCACCTCCGAAATCATGGAGATGACCATCAGCCGCGACCGCTGGCAGTCTCATCTCAAAACGCGCGGACAGCACTATCACGAGCGGGCGAAAGAGTTCGAAGCGTTGCACGCGCGCCAGCCGAACGTGGGCGCGGATATCGCGGCGCTCGCCTTGCACGCACTCGCCGAGGTAATGGAAAAAGCGCGGGTGGCGCGCCTCACCCGCTATCAGCACATTCTTCTGCGCCTGGGCGAGTTGATCGCCTATGCCGAATGCGCCGGGAGTTTGTCCCGCCGCGCCGCGCTTTTGGCGGAAGGCAAGCTCAATGAGAAAGCCAACCGCCGTTTCGACGCGACCGCGCTGGCGGCGATTAGCCGCGTCTTCGCCCGCGATGCCGCGCTCAAGGTCGCCGAGGACGGCTTGCGTTGGGTGATCGGAGCTGGAGGCGTAACCGATGCCGAGATCAGCAACTTCGAAACAAGTTTGGGATTGCCCGCGATTCACCGCGCGCAATCGGGCCTTATTTCCGACATGGATTACGTAGCAGACGTACTGTACGGCCGCGCGGCCAAGACCACGGTAGTGGCCGCGTAGCGCTTATCGTAGATCGCCGATCGATGCACTTTGCAGGAGTCTCGTCATGGAAAACACTTCTTATCGCGCCATTGCAATTGTGGGAGTTGGAGCCGTATTACCCGATGCTCCGAACGTGGCGGCTTTCTGGAAAAACGTGAAGGACGGCCGTTACAGCATCAGCGAGGTTCACGCCTACCCGCTGGGACCCGGCGCTTTACTACGATCCCGATCACAGCGCACCGGACAAGACTTACTCCAAAATCGGCGGCTGGGTGCGTGAGCATGTGTGGGAACCCATGAAGTGGCGCCTGGCTATCCCGCCGCGCGTGGTCGATGCCATGGACGAGTCGCAGAAATGGGCGATCGCCTGCACCCGTGAAGCGCTCGAAGACTACGGCTATCCCAAGCGCCCGCTGAACACCGATCGCACGGCGGTGATCCTGGGCAATGCCATGGGCGGCGAAAAACATTATTTCACCGTGATGCCGCGTGCTCTTTCCAGAATACGCGCGCGAACTGGCCGAAAGCGCCAGTTTTGCCGCGTTGCCGGAAGCGGTCCGCCGTCGACATCACGCGCGAATTGCACGACCGTATGGGAAAGCTCCTTCCCGAGATCACGGAAGACACCATGCCCGGCGAGTTGTCCAACTGCATTGCCGGCCGCATTGCGAACGTTTTCAACTTCCACGGTCCCAACTACGTTTGTGACGCTGCCTGCGCATCGGCGATGGCGGCTATCAGTTCGGCGGTCGAGGGATTGGTGCAGAACGATTTTGACCTCGCCGTCACCGGCGGCATTGACCGCAACATGGGCGCCTCGACCTTCGTCAAGTTCTGCAAGATCGGCGCGCTCTCGGCGACCGGCACGCGTCCCTACGCCGAAGGAGCCGACGGCTTCGTCATGGGCGAAGGCGCCGCCATTTTTCTGCTGAAGCGTCTGGCCGATGCCGAGCGGGATGAAGACAAGATCTACGCCGTGCTGCGCGGCATGGGCGGATCGAGCGACGGCAAGGGAAAGGGCATCACCGCGCCCAACCCGATCGGCCAAAAGTTGGCCATCGAGCGCGCCTGGCAAAATGCCGGCCTATCGCCCGATACAGTGACGTTGATCGAAGGCCACGGCACATCCACCGCGTGGGCGACGTGGTCGAAGTGCAAAGCATGATCGACGTGCTCGGCAATTCTCATCTCCCGCCGCACTCCGTGGCGCTTGGCTCGGTCAAATCAAACTTCGGCCATCTTAAAGGAGCGGCCGGCGCTGCCGGATTGCTGAAAACCACGCTGGCGCTTCGCGACAAAGTGCTGCCGCCCAGCGTGCATTGCGAGCATCCCAATCCGAATATCGATTTTGCCCACTCTCCGCTTTACGTCAACACCGAACTGAAGCCCTGGACGATGCCCCCAGACGGCGTGCGGCGGGCCGGTTTGAGCGCATTTGGTTTTGGCGGCACCAACTTCCACGCTGTGCTCGAAGAGTATATTCCCCGCAGGCTGAACGGAAACGGCAAGCGATCGGTGGCAGTGAGCGAGATACCGTCGAACGGGAAAGAGTCCGCTGATGAATGTAGAAAATGTTTCCCGACACTTCTCTCGCCGGCAATGCCAGCTCCGTTTCTTGCAAGGCTCCGTTGCGCGGAGCACTGCTCATCGGCGCTGCTTCCGAAGCCGCAGCTCGTCGAGCGTTTGCGCGCGGTCGAGCAAGAACGCGAAAGCGGGCCAGGCACCGGCGCCCGCTGCTCCGGCTGAATCCGACCTGCGCGCGCCCGAGCGCCTGGCCATCGACTACGCCAACGCCGGCCGAACTGGCGGACAAAGCGGCAGCGCGCTCAAGGCGCTGGCGGCCAATCAGCCGGCAATGTGGAAGGCTCTGCGCGCGCAAGGAATCTTCCGCGGCCATGGCTCCCGCTCCCAAGGTCGCGTTCCTGTATACCGGTCAGGGTTCGCAGTACGTGAACATGCTGCAACTGCTGCGCGCGACAGAGCCGATTGTGGCTGAAACCTTTGCCGAAGCCGATCGCGTGATGACGCCTCTGCTCGGCAAGCCGCTCAGCGAATTCATCTTCGTCGACCAAGCCGATGCCAATGCCGTCGCCAAGGCCGAAGACGATCTGCGCCAAACTGCGATTACTCAGCCCGCCGTTCTCGCAACCGACCTGGCGCTGACCCGCCTGCTCGCTGCCTATGGCATCGAGCCCGACTTCACCATGGGACACAGCCTGGGCGAATACGGAGCGCTGGTGGCTGCCGGCGGCCTTCCCTTTGCCGACGCGCTCGAAGCCGTCAGCGCTCGCGGCCGCGGCATGACCGAGGTGGCGATGGAAGACAACGGCCGCATGGCCGCCGTGTTTGCTCCGCTGGAGGAAATCGAGCGAATCCTGAAAACGATCAGTAGTCAAGGCGACGTCGTGATCGCCAACGTCAACAGCAACCGTCAAGCCGTGATCGGTGGCGCGAGCAAGGCGGTCGAGCAGGCCATCGAAGCCTTCCGCGCCGCTGGCTATGACGTGGCTCCGTTATCGGTGAGCCACGCCTTCCACACGTCAATCGTGGCGGGAGCCAGTGAGCCGCTGCGGCGTGTTCTCGAGCGCCTGCATCTGGAATCGCCGCGCCTGCCCATCGTCGCCAACACCAACGGCGAGTTTTATCCCACGGGCCCCGATGTCGTGCCGCAGATGCTCGACATCCTCACGCAGCAGGTTGCCTCTCCGGTTCAGTTTGTGAAGGGATTGCGCACGTTGTACGACGCTGGCGCGCGCATGTTCGTTGAGGTTGGACCGAAGAAAGCGTTGCAGGGTTTTGCCGAAGATGTGCTCGGCGGCCATAACGATGTGGTTTCGTTGTTTACCAATCATCCGAAAATCGGCGACATCGTCGCGTTCAACCAGGCGCTCTGCGGCCTTTATGCGGCGGGCTTGGGCCGCGGAACCGCGGAAGCCGTGCGCCAGCCCGTCGCAGACGGCTGCAATTGCTCTTCCCGCGTCGTCCCAGCCCAGTACGGCTTCCAATTCGATTCCCGTGGCAACGTCAGGCTTTCCTGCCGCATCGTTTCCCGCCGCACCGGTGAACAACGATCGGGAAGGCAATCGCAACGGCGATCGTTACAACGAGCTCGGCCGTTTGTTCGCCGATGTTCTCGATCGTGGCTACGAGATCTTCCATGGCCAGCAACCGCGCCTCGAACGGCGCGCCGGTGGTGATCACGGGAGCGGCTTTAGGCCTGCCCGGAACCGAACACATTTTCGATGATGGCAACATCGCCCGCATTCTGCGCGGCGATCAGTTCATCGATTCGATTCCCGCGCGTTTCCGGCGCGCCATGCTCGACAAACACATCACCCGCCTGGTGAAGAGTGAAAACGGAGACGCCACGTTTGAGACCATCACCGACGTCGCCGACGTCATCAAGCTGGCTGGTCGTGGCGGCGCTTTCGATCTGGAAGATGAATTCGGAATTTCCGCCGAACGCGTGGGCGCTCTCGACCGTGTCACCCAACTGGCGATTGCCGCCGGCATCGACGCCTTGCGCGACGCCGGCATTCCGCTGGTCATGCGCTATAAGACAACGACCAAGGGCACGCAGTTACCCGAGCGCTGGGGATTGCCCGACTCGCATGCGCGACGATACCGGCGTGATCTTTGCTTCCGCCTTCCCCGGGTACGACTCCTTCGCGGAAGAGATGTCGCGCTATTACGCCGACCACGATCGCCGCGAGCAGTTGGCCATGCTCGAAAGCCTGCTCGCTCGCGCAGTCGAGAGCAACGGTCATTCTGCTAACAGGCGGTTCTGGTGCAGGAAATGAATCGCCGCATCGACGAATTGCGCGCCGCCATCGACAAAGAACCGTATGTCTTCAATCGGCGCTTCCTGCTTCGAGTCTTGTCCATGGGACATTCGCAATTCGCCGAATTCATCGGCGCTCGCGGTCCCAACACGCAAATCAATGCTGCCTGCGCGAGTGCCACGCAAGGCGTGTCGCTGGCGGAGGACTGGATTCGCGCCGGCCGCTGCCGGCGCGTGATCGTTATCTCGGCCGACGACGTCACTTCCGACAATTTGATCGGTTGGATGGGCGCTGGCTTCCTGGCCAGTGGAGCGGCAGCCACCGACGAAGAGGTTGAAGACGCCGCCATTCCTTTCGATCGCCGCCGTCACGGCCTGATTATGGGCATGGGCGCTGCGGCTCTCGTGGTCGAGAGCGCCGAAGCTGCGCGCGAACGCGGCATCCAGCCCATTTGCGAAGTGTTGAGCACCGTGACGGCCAACAGCGCTTTCCACGGCACTCGCCTCGATGTGCAGCACATCGGCCAGGTGATGGAGGACCTGCTGGCCAAAGCCGAAGCGCGCAGCGGTATTTCGCGCCATCAGATCGCGCCCCAGACAGTTTTCGTTTCCCACGAAACCTACACGCCCGCGCGCGGCGGCAGCGCCTCGGCGGAGATTCACGCGCTGCGCAGCGTCTTCGGCGACGTCGCGGATCAAATCGTGATCGCCAACACCAAAGGCTTCACCGGCCATGCCATGGCCACCGGCATCGAAGATGTGGTCGCGGTCAAGGCGCTGGAAACCGGCTGCGTGCCCCCGGTGGCCAACTTCAAGGAAGTCGATCCGGAGTTGGGACCGTTGAACCTGTCGAAGGGCGGCGCCTATCCCGTCGAGTACGCGATTCACCTGGGTGCCGGATTCGGCTCGCAGATCAGCATGATGCTGCTGCGTTGGGTGAAGACGAAAGATGGCGTTCACCGCAGCGCGAATTCTCTGGGATATGCCTACCGCATCGCCGATGCCGATGCATGGAATGGTTGGCTGAGCAGCATCGCAGGACATCCCGCAGCCGATCTGGAAGTCGTCCACCGCACCTTGCGAGTGCGCGATCAGGTTGGCGATCGAGCTAACGACCGACGCTCGGTAGCGGCGATCACCGAAACCGTTCAGCAGCGAACCGCAACGACAACAGCGAACGTCCCAACGCACACGCCGCCAGCCCCACCGCTGGCGCCAGTCGTCACGGCGAAGTCTCCGTCGCTCATCGCTGCCGCTGAACCTTCACCAGGAGTTCAAGCCGTCGCCCCCGCTCCCGCTGCAACACCAAAGCCTGCCCCTGTGGCCGCTTCCAAAAGCGACCCGGTGAAAGACAGGGTACTGGCTCTGGTAGCCGAAAAAACCGGCTATCCGGTTGACATGCTCGATCTGGACCTTGATCTCGAGGCCGACCTCGGCGTCGACACTGTGAAGCAGGCGGAGGTGTTTGCCACAATCCGCGCAGCGTACAACATTCCCCGCGATGAGAACCGCAAGCTGCGCGAATATCCTACGTTGGCGCACGTCATCCGTTTCGTGTACGACAAGCGGCCGGACTTGGTCAACGTGACCCAGACAGCGCCGCAAGAAGAAGTCGGACCTGCGACACCGGCAATCGCTGCGCTTAAACCATTAGCAGGCACATCGGCAGGCACCGTGGCATCCGCGCCAAGCGCGACTGACGATCCTGTCAAGGATCGGATTCTCGCGCTGGTGGTGGAGAAGACCGGTTATCCGAAAGACATGTTGGATTTGGATCTCGATCTCGAAGCGGACCTCGGCGTCGACACCGTCAAACAAGCGGAAATGTTCGCGGCGGTGCGAGCGGCATACAACATTCCACGCGACGAAAATCTGAAGCTGCGCGACTACTCGACCTTGGCGCACGTCATTCGCTTCGTCTATGAGAGGCGCCCGGACTTAGCTGCAGCGTCTGCAACTCCATCCCCAACAATTGGCAACGAGCCAACGTTGCCCACCCCGGCACCGGTCGCCGCTCAAGCGGCACCAGACGACGCCATTACCCAGAAGGTGTTGGAGATCGTGGCTGAGAAGACCGGCTATCCAAAAGATATGTTGGATCTGGATCTGGACCTCGAAGCGGACCTCGGTATCGACACCGTCAAACAAGCAGAAATGTTCGCGGCGGTGCGAGCGGCATACAACATTCCACGCGACGAAAATCTGAAGCTGCGCGACTTCCCTACCCTCGCCAGCGTGATCAAGTTCGCTCGCGACCGGCAGCCCGGCATGACAAAAACTCCTGCTGCGATTACGGTTGCCGGACCCGAACAACAAGATGAACCAGAGCAACAAGAAGCGGCACCGAAGAAACCAGTAGCGTCTGTGTCATCGAGTGCGAAGCCGATTGCGCCTGAGCACCTGTTGCCTGCCAGTTTCGACGCCGCGAATCGCATTCCGCGCCGCGTGCCTGTGCCCAACCTGCGACCATCACTCGCAATGTGCAAGCCAACTGGCGTGACTCTTGGCTCGGGTGGACGAGTGGTTCTCATGGCCGACAAATCCGGTGCAGGAGATGCGTTGGCCGAACGGCTACAGACGTTGGGTGTCGAAGTTCTCCGGATAGAGAAGACGATATCGCAGACGCTCGATGCGAAGGCACTGGCGAGTCGCTTCAAGAAACTGCTGGCAGCGGGTCCGGTGCAGGGAGTTTATTGGCTGCCCGCGCTCGACAACGAGAGCGATCTCGCGACCATGGACGTCGCGAACTGGCACGAGGCGCTTCGGGTGCGTATCAAATCGTTCTATGCCACCATGCGCATTCTGTACGAGCAGGTTGCCGCCGCGGGCACATTCCTCGTATCGGCGACGCGACTGGGCGGACAGCATGGTTACGATGACGCCGGTGCAACTGCGCCGTTAGGTGGCGCGGTCGTGGGTTTCACGAAGACCTATAAGCGAGAGCGGCTCGATGCTCTGGTCAAGGCGGTCGACTTTGAAGCGGAACGAACGCCATCGGAAATCGCCGACATCCTGATTGAAGAAACCCTGCGCGATCCCGGCGCTGTCGAAATCGGCTACAAAAACAGCCTGCGCTGGACGGTTGGTCTCCAGGAACAGCCGGCCGCCGATGGCGCGCCCGGATTGACCCTGGACAGCAACACCGTCTTTGTCGTCACTGGCGCGGCCGGAAGCATCGTATCCGCCATTACCGCCGATTTGGCGGCCGCCTCCGGAGGCACGTTCTACCTGATCGATCTGGTACCCGAGCCGGATCCGGAAAATCCCGACCTTAAACTCTTCGCGACTGATAAGGACGCCTTGAAGCGTGAACTGTTCGCGCGCATCCAGGCGCGCGGCCAGCGTGCCACACCAGCCTTGGTTGAAAAAGAACTGGCTGGACTGGAGCGGGCGCAAGCGGCAGCAAGCGCGATCGCTGCAGTGCGAGCCGCTGGCGGGACTCCGCATTATTTCAGCGTCAACCTCACCGACGCAGACGCGGTCGCCAAGGTCATCCAACAAATCCGCGAACGCAGCGGGCGGATTGACGTGCTGCTACACGCGGCCGGCATCGAACGAAGTCACTTTCTGCCGGATAAAGATCCGCGCGAATTCGATCTCGTCTTCGACGTCAAGAGCGACGGCTGGTTCAATCTTCTGCATGCCATCGGCGACATGCCTCTCGGTGCGACGGTAGCATTCAGCTCGATTGCCGGGCGTTTCGGCAACGCGGGACAAACGGATTACAGTTCGGCTAACGATCTGTTGTGCAAGATCACGTCGAGTTTCCGCACCACGCGGCCAGCGACACGCGGCATCGTCATCGACTGGACGGCATGGGGCGGCATCGGCATGGCCACGCGCGGCTCCATTCCAAAAATGATGGAGCTGGCTGGCATCGACATGCTGCCGCCAGAAGCGGGGATTCCTTTGATTCGCCGCGAACTGACCACAGGAGGCACGCGCGGCGAAATTGTAATCGGCCAGCGCCTTGGTGCGTTGCTAAACGAATGGGACGCAACTGGCGGCCTGGATACATCCGCCGATGAAACCTCGAAGAGTTCACCGGCAGCGGGACCCGGTTCAGGTCCTGGTTCAGGTCCTGGTTTACGTCCTGGTTTACGTCCAATGCTCGGCAAAATCGCGAGCGCCAGCATCCAGTCCGGTGTCACCATCGAGACGACGCTGGACCCTGCAATTCAGCCTTTTCTGCACGATCATCAAATTGACGGCACACCCGTGCTGCCCGGAGTGATGGGAATCGAGGCCTTTGCCGAAGCTGCGTTGTGTCTGCTTCCAGGCTGGCATATTGCAGCACTCGAAGACGTAAACTTCCTGGCTCCATTCAAGTTCTATCGCAACGAACCGCGCACAGTTACGGTCGGGACGGTCGTCCATCCGCAAGGAAACACTCTGGTCGCAGATTGTCGCTTGATCGGCAGCCGGTCGCTTCCCAACCATGCCGAGCCCCAGGTGACAACGCACTTCACCGGCCGGGTGTGGCTCACCAAACAGGCACCCGACGCGGTAACCGTGCCGGCGCTGGTTTTGCCGGACACACACATCATCGAAGCCAGCGACATCTATCGCCTCTACTTCCACGGACCGGCATACCAGGTGCTGGAGCGTGCGTGGTGGGACGGACAGCGGATTGTCGGACTGCTAGCAAAAGGCTTGCCGCCCAACCATCTGCCGTCCGACCTGCCGATAGAGATGGCGCCGCGCCTGATTGAGCTTTGCTTCCAAACGGCCGGCCTGTGGGAGATGGGCGTGCAGGGCCGTATGGGTCTGCCGCAGCACATTGATCGCATTTCATCCTTATTACCACAAGTACCGAAGCGGCCCGACACTCGCCTCTACGCCGTGGTCACCATCGATTCCACTCACGGCGGCTTCGATGCCGAAGTAGTGGATACCAAGGGAAACCGCTATCTCCAGCTAAACGGCTACCGCACCGCAGCGTTTTCTGAAGCCGGAGATAGCGAGCGCTTCAAGGCACTACAGGCTGCGATGGCTCTGGATGCCGTGGCCGTATAAACAGATTACTTGGTTGTCCTGACCCGGTTGTCCTGACCATGCGGAGTCCCGACGATCTGGCAAGCGGAGGATTGAGGATTTATGAACGCAACCGATGAAGACTCATCGCGGCGCTACGCCGACGTGGCGCTGCTTCAGGCCGCGATCGAAGTGTACGACGCCCAGTTGGCGGTTGAGCAGGCGCAGTTTCGTGCAACGGCAGTGCGCGGACGCCCGCAAGTCCGCAGCGAAGTAGGCTGGACGGCAGAACTACGATATCGCGGCCACTGCTATGCGCCGAAGACTTATCGCCTCGGCCCTCAACAATACCGCGTGGTGGTAAATGGAGCGCGCATCGACGCCCAGATCGAACGAGCGGGTCCGTTCGAAAGTTGGCTCACGGTTTTCGGACGCCGGTTTCCAATCGTCTCCATCGTCCAAGGACGAAGTTACCGGATCGAAGTGGACGGTGTATCGCACCAGATTGATCGAGATGACGGTGGCGTGTTGCGCGCGCCAGCGCCAGCGGTCGTGGTTTCTATTCTCGTCAAGCCCGGAGACACGGTTGTGGCTGGCGACCCGCTGGCCGTTCTCGAAGCCATGAAAATGGAGACACAGATTGTGGCCCCATTCTCAGGAAAAGTCCGGCAGGTAATGACCATACCCAACGTGCAGGTGGACACCGGAGCCCCGCTTCTGCAGATCGACGCCGTCGCCAGTGGAGATACGGCGATGGATGCGGAGCGCGTGACCTTTGGCGCCTCGCTCGCCTCGCCTGCCTCGAATGACAACACGCAAGCCCTCCCATCCAGCTGCCATCAGAGCCTATACGAACTGCGCCAACTCATATTGGGCTTCGACGTAGATCCCAAGCGAACCGCGCAGCTAGTGGCCGAATGGAGCGCGAATTGTCCCGCCGACAGCGACGAAATCACGCAGCGCGAAGATGAGATCCTCAACATTTTTGTGGACATATGTTCCCTGTTCCGGCGCGACCCCGAGGTCAACCATCGCGCCAGCGGTGAAGAGCCGAGCGCCGAGGTCCATCTATTTTCCTACTTGCGAATGCTGGAAACGCGCGGTCAAGGGCTTCCGCCGGCATTTGTTAACGCGCTCGAGCGCGCACTGGCTCATTACGGCGTGCGCTCCCTCGAGCACTCGCCTGCTCTCGAAGAGAGCTTGCTCTGGATCTACAAATCGCATCAGCGCGTCGAACAGCAGGTCTCACCGGTTCTGCGAATTCTCGAAAGACGTTTGCAATTCATCCATGCGCCATCTCCGCAGGCTGAAGAATCCCTTCGCACGCTTCTCGGCCGAATCGTCTCCATCACCAATGGCTTCTTTCCCGCGGTAACGGACGTGGCCCGCGAAATCCTTTATCGTTACTTCGACCAACCGCTGTTTGAGCAGTCGCGCCGCTGCGTGTATGCGGAGTTGGAGAAGAACCTCACCTACCTGGCTGCCCATCCCGATGCTCCCGATCGCCAGGAAAAGCTGCGCGCCCTGATTGAATGTCCGCAGCCGGTGGCCAGCCTGTTCTCCGGCCGATTCGCGGGCGCCGCCCAAGCCATGCGCCAACTGATGCTGGAGATGCTGGTTCGCCGCTACTACCGGATTCGAGAGCTTACCAACTTTCAGTCCGTGGCAATTGACGGCCATTGTTATGCATCGGCGGAGTACGAGTACGAGGGGAAGCACATCCACGTTCTTTCCACGCATGCCGATTATTCCCGCCTCGCAGAAGTTGCGCGGACATTGTTCCCCATGATCGAAACGGTAGCGCCCGAAACGGTAGCGCCCGAAAAGGTGACGCCCAATCATGAAAGCGATCATGAGATCGCCATCGATTTCTCAGTATTCCATTCCGGCTCGCTCGGCGATCCCGAGGCTACGCAACAGGAAATTCGCACGATACTCAACCAGGTTGGCTTTCCACGACCGTTAAGGCGCATCACGGTCACAGTCGGCAGCCCCGGTCACGGGCCCGGTATGGGCGGCACTCTGCATTTCACGTATCGCCTGGTTGGAAATACCCTGGCCGGAAATATCTATGAAGAGGAGAAATTCTTCCGCGGAGTCCACCCGCTGATGGCCAAGCGCCTGCATCTCTGGAGGCTGGCCAATTTCAAGATCGAGCGGCTGCCATCCGTCGAAGACGTTTACCTCATCCATGGTGTAGCCCGCGACAACATCAAAGACGAGCGGTTGTTTGTGTGCGCGGAAGTGCGCGATGCAACTCCGGTGCGCGACGCGGCCGGCCGCATCGTGCAGTTGCCGCACCTGGAGCGCATGTTAACCGAGGCACTGGCTGGCATCCGCCTGTTTCAGTCGCGGCGCCCAGTTCGTCAACGCCTCTATTGGAATCGCATCCTGCTGAATGTCTGGCCGCCGCTCAATATCGACGCGCGATGAGTTGCACGACCTTGTGCGCAGACTAGCGCCCTCGACCGAAGGCCTGGGATTGGAACAAGTGGTTGTCCGCGTTCGCATTCCCCGTCCGGTGACCAGTGAATTGCGCGACATGATAGTGCGCATCTCGAACCCGGGAGGGCCCGGGATGGTCATCAGCTTCCGGCCCTACGCCAAGCTGCAGCCCCTCAAACCGCTGGCTGAATACGACCAGAAGGTAGTTCGCATGCGCCAGCGTGGATTTATCTACCCTTACGAAATTATCAAAATGCTCACGCCCGCGCTGGAGCACACCCGAGCGGAATTTCCAGCCGGCGATTTCATCGAGCACGATCTCGACTCGCAAGGCCGTCTCGTCGCCGTCGATCGTCCCTATGGTCAAAACAAAGCCAACATCATTGTCGGCGTCATTCGCAACTTTACCGCCCAGTATCCGGAGGGCATGACTCGCGTTTTCCTGCTGGGAGATCCGAGCAAGGATCTCGGCGCCGTAGCGGAACCAGAGTGCCGGCGCATTCTCGCAGCTTTGGAGTTGGCTCAAACAATGACCGTTCCCGTGGAATGGTTCACGCTGTGCGCCGGCGCCAAGATCTCGATGGACAGCGGCGTGGAAAACATGGATTGGGTTGCCCGCGTCCTCCGTGGATTGATCGAGTTCACGCAAGCGGGCGGCGAAGTCAATCTGGTGGTGAATGGAATCAATGTCGGAGCGCAACCCTACTGGAACGCCGAGGCCACCATGCTGATGCACACCCGGGGCATCCTGATCATGACGCCACAAGCGGCGATGGTGCTGACCGGCAAGCGCGCATTGGAATTCTCCGGCAGCATCTCGGCTGAGGATAATCAAGGCATCGGCGGTTACGATCGCATCATGGGGATCAACGGCCAGGCGCAGTACTGGGCCCGCGACATCGATGAAGCCTGCCACATTCTGCTGCGTTACTACGATCACACCTATGTGGCTCCGGGCGAGCGTTTCCCTCGCCGCGCCGCGACCGCCGATCCCATCGATCGCGACGTGCGACGTCTACCCTCATGGCCGGAACGGCAATGGCAATGGCAATGGCAACTCCAACTGCAATGGCAATGGCGAAGCTGCATTCGAAACCGTCGGCGAGATCTTATCCGACGAGACCAACCCTGGGCGCAAAAGGTCCTTCGACATCCGCAAGGTAATGATGGCAGCCATCGACCAGGATCATGCTCCGCTCGAACGCTGGGCCGGAATGCGCGCGGCCGAGACTGCAGTCGTATGGGACGCCCATCTCGGCGGCTATCCCGTTTGTCTGATTGGCATCGAATCCCAGCCATTGCCGCGGTTAGGGTTTGTCCCAGCTGACGGGCCCGATCACTGGACTTCGGGCACGCTCTTTCCGCAATCTTCCAAGAAGATCGCGCGCGCCGATCAACGCGGCGAGCAACAATCGACCGGTGGTGGTCCTGGCCAACCTGTCGGGGTTTGATGGCTCCCCGGAGTCGATGCGCAGGCTGCAGCTGGAGTACGGTGCTGAGATCGGGCGAGCGGTGGTGAACTTCAAAGGTCCCATCGTGTTCTGCGTGATCTCCCGCTATCACGGAGGCGCTTATGTGGTTTTCTCACGGGCGCTGAATGAAAACGTCGAGGTGGCGGCCTTGGAGGGAACCTATGCCTCGGTGATCGGCGGTGCGCCGGCGGCAGCCGTGGTTTTTGCCGGTGAGGTCGAAGCCCGAGCCAAGAAAGATCCGCGCCTGCAGGCACTGAGCCAGGCCATGGCGAAGGCTGACGGCGCAGAGAAGAGCCGGTTGCGCGCTCAGTTGGACGAGCTTTTCAAAGTCGTGCACTCCGAAAAGCTGGGCGAGATGGCCGCTGAGTTTGACCGGGTGCACTGCGTGCAGCGCGCTCTCGACGTGGGCGCTCTCAATTACATTATTCCGCCCGAAAACCTGCGCCCTTATCTTATTCATGCGGTCGAACGCGGCATGGCCCGAGTGGAGAAATCGGAGGACAGAGCATCGAAAGACCAAGCTCACGGTTGCGGCCTGATCTCTCCACGGTGGATCGAATGCAAGGGTGGGTCGAATGAACGTGTATTGGTTGGAACAAACCGAGGCCGACGTACCGCGTGGAAAATGATTGGCTGAGCGCAAATGAAGCGCTTTGCCTCGACGCCATGCGCTTTGCGAAACGCCGCGCCGACTGGCGGCTGGGACGGTGGACGGCGAAATGTGCTCTGTCGGTTTACTTCACGTATGCTGCTGGTCTCCGGGCTCTTCAGGAAAATGGAAATACGCGCAGCGCCGTCTGGCGCGCCCGAGGTCTTTCTCGGCGGGCAACGCTGCCGCGGTGACGATCTCACTCAGTCACCGGTCCGGTAGAGCGATTTGTGCGGTAGCGGCGCCGGGCGTGTAGTCTGGGTTGTGACCTGGAAATAGTTGAGCCGCACAGCGACGCTTTTGTCGCCGATTATTTCACGGCCAAAGAGCAAGCACTAGTTGCGCGAGAACGGCGCCAGGAACCGGAGCCGGCTTGTGGCCCTGCTGTGGAGCGCGAAAGAAAGCGCGCTCAAAGCTTTGCGCGCCGGGCTCCGGCTGGACACGCGGTCCGTGATCGTCGCCCCCTCTGTCCCGTCATTCGACCACAACGTCTGGAGTCCGCTGAGCGTTCGCTATGTTGGCCATGGTTTGCCAAGAAACGATTTGCCAAAAAACGATTGGCCAACGAACGGTCGGGCGAAGATCTTATCAGGAAGGTCTTTACTTCGGGGGCCACGTCTTCCACGGCTGGTGGCAACAGTCGGACGACATTGTGCGAACCCTGGTCGCGGCTCCCGCGCCGGATTCGCCGACCTAGCCAAACTCCCGGATCACGCCTTGGATAGGCCCTGGAAGTTCGAGTCGACATTCGCGTAAACTTCGCGAACGGTTCGCGCAGAAGTGCGCATGGCAGAAGCGCGCATGGCAGAACTGCGCAAGGAAAATTGGTGCTTGGCATGACTGCCCGTATACATTTCAGAGGCCCGCCTCGCTACCGGCTCCGCAGCGCCGCCAATCTGACGCCAATCCGTTCTCGAAGTGTCTGCTCGCCGAGCGCTCAAGGGTCCACGCCTTCCCGGTTGGAGCTGGTACGTAGAAGTGGCGACCGAAGTCGCGAAGCGGCGGACGCTCACTGCCTTCCACTTAGGCGATGTCAAGGAAGCGCGCCTCTATCTTGACTCCGTCGTGATTCGTTCGCGGGAGTTGTCGGCGGTCAACATCACGCCGGTCGTGCAGGAAAATTTCAGCGGAAGCTGGTTTCCAGTAAGGTTTGCCGCTAACAAAACAGAGCCAGCACGTGACCGTCCTGTATTTTCATGGCGGTGGATACTCGTTCTATCCGCAGGCCTACGCCCATTTTATCGCGCTGATCACGCTGGCTGCGAAATCCAGAACGTTCGCGCTCGATTACCGGCTGTCACCGGAACATCGGTTCCCGGCACAGCTTGAGGATGCGCTCAGCGCCTACCGCTGGCTGCTGGAGCAGGGCGTCGATCCTGCCCGTCTGATTTTTGCCGGCGACTCGGCGGGTGGCAATCTGACGCTGGCTTTGCTGCTGGCGGCGCGGGAGTCGAAGCTTCCCTTGCCCGCTTTGGCCATTGCGCTCTCTCCGCCACCGACTTTGACTTCTAAGCTGACCTCACCGCAAAAGAGAATTTTGACTGGATTGACAAGCGTATGCTGGAGGTGTGGGCGGACTGGTTCTGCGACTCCGCCGAACGCCGGAATCCGCTGATCTCGCCGCTCTACGCTGACCTGCGCGGACTTCCTCCTATTTATATACAGGCGGGCCGCGCCGAGATTCTGTACCCCAGCATTCAAGCCTTCGCCGATCGCGCCCGCGAACAGAATGCGGATGTCGTCCTCGAAACCTGGGAGGACATGACTCACGACTTCCAGTTATTTGGACTCGATTCGCCGCCGAGCGCCGAGGCGCTGCAGAGGATTGGGCAGGTGATTGATGCAAGGGTTCGTGGGCAGAAGAATATGGAGACGGTGAAGTCGTGAACGCAACGATCGCAAGAGATTCGGAAAGTAGCGACGGCGAATCTGCTGCGCCCGGCGACAACCAATTCGATTTCGACTTCATTGTGATCGGTTCGGGCTTCGGCGGCAGTGTTTCGGCCCTTCGGTTGGTGGAGAAAGGATATAAAGTCGCGGTCATGGAGATGGGCCGGCGCTGGACGCCGGACAATCTGCCGCGCACCAGTTGGTCCATCCGTCGCTGGTTTTGGCGTCCCAACCTGGGCCTGCGCGGCTTCTTCAATCATGCGGTTTTTCCGGCACGCCACCATCTTTCATGGCTGCGCGGTCGGCGGCGGATCCATCACCTATGCCTGCACTTTGCTTCCTCCTCCCGAGAAAGTGTGGGGAAACGGTTCCTGGACTGGACTCGCCGATTGGAAAGCGGAAATGCCGCAGCACTACGAAACCGCCTCGCGCATGCTGGGCGTAACGGAAAACAGAATCCTCGGACCCGCCGACCATCTCCTGAAAAAAGCGGCGGAAGCCGCGGGCATTGGGCATACTTTCTACTGCACGAACGTGGGCATCTTCCAGCCTGCGGAGGGAGAGCCGGGCAATCAGACTTTCGCCGATCCTTTCTTCGGAGGAGAAGGTCCGGCACGAACTACGTGCATCGCGCTGCGGTGGCTGCATGATGGGTTGCCGCTACGGCGCGAAAAATACACTGGACCTTAACTATTTATATCTCGCGGAAAAGCGCGGGGCGCGGGTCTTTCCGGAAACCAGAGTCGTGGACGTCAAACCGATCGGCGGCGCCAGTTCCGGTTCGGTTCAGTCTAATTCCGGTTCCAACGATGGCAGCGCCGGCTACGAAGTCGACACCGTCAATTCCACGGCGTTCATTCGCCGCCAGCCGCGGCGCTTCACCTGCCGCGGCGTGGTGTTCTCCGCCTCCTCGCTGGGCACGATGGAGCTTCTTTTTCGGCTCAAAGAAAAGGGCTCATTGCCGGCCATCAGCGACCAACTGGGCCGGCATGTGCGCACCAATTCCGAATCACTCATCGGAGCGCGCACGCCGGGCTACTCCGAGGATTTGTCGCAGGGCATAGCCATCGGCTCCGGCATCTATATTGACGAGCACACGCACATTGAGGCCGTCCGCTACCCAAAGGGCTCGCGACGCCATGGGGTTTCTGACTACGATCCTGACCAATGGCCGTCCCGGTCCGCGGCGGATTGCTCTCTGGCTGAAGAACGTTATGGCCTCTCTGCTCCGCCACCCTTTCAAGACCGTGCGCGTGCTGCAACCGCTGGGATGGGCGCGGGAGTTTGTATTCTGCTGTGCATGCAGGCGCTGGATGGAGAGATCGAGATGCGCTGGCAGCGTCCCTGGTTCTGGCCGTTCCGGAAGTTTCTCGTCAGCCGCGGCGAGAAAGTGCCTACCTACATTCCGAAGGCCAACGAGTTTGCGCAGAAATACGCGCAACTTACCGGCGGCTTTCCCATGAGCATGCTGCCGGAGATTCTTGTTCGATGTTCCGGGAACAGCGCACTGCATCGGAGGTTGCGTGATCGCCGATTCCCCCAGCCACGGCGTCGTGGATTCTCGCCACCGCGTCTTCCACTACAAGAACATGTACATCTGTGATGGGTCGGTGGTGGCGGCCAACCTCGGCGTCAATCCCAGCCTGACCATCACCGCGCTGGCGGAGCGGGCGATGAGCTTTATTCCTCCAGCGGCTGAGACGGATTGGAACGATGCCGCCTGCAGCGATTCCGGCCCAGACAGCGTCATGCTAAGTCACTTATCTTCGGCTCACGCTGACGCGAGTTTGGCCGTCGAGAGCGGGCAACAGGCGGTCCAAGATTGCCTGTTCGCCCTTAAACCACAAACGGCTGCCATACAGCAGGGCGCTGCACTGCAAGGTGATCCAATCTCGCTTCATCAGCGGGGAACGGAACTCTTTGCGATAGCGTATCCAATGCTCGGCAACGTGACGCGCAATGGTGAGGCCGAAGCCCACTCCGGTGCCGGATCCTCACGATGTCGCCGAGGATTCCATCCAGCGTGAACATCACTTTCGACAACATGATCAGCGGTCCGGGAAATTTGACGCCTTTCATGGCGAGGCGTTCCAGAAGCAGCATGGCATCGACGCCGCTGGACAGACGCGCCACCGGCAGGTCGTCAATAAAACGCTTTACGAACTCCGCCACCATCCGGCGCTTCGGGGATGCGCTTCGGATGTGCTGCTGCGTGAGCGCCAAAACTTCGTTGCCGGCGCCCACCGGGTCGCGCAAAGTCACCATCAGAATCAGGAGCGCGAGATGCCGGCGCTGATCGCGGCTTAGGCGTTCCCGCAGCGCCCAGTCGATGATGGTCAGTTCGCCGGTGCGGTTGTTATAGAGCAGGTTGCCGGCATGAGGATCGCCGTGAAAAATGGCATCCTCCTGCGCCGCCAACAGAGGGACCGCGACCAGCGCTTCGATCAGTTGCTCGGCAACTTTTCTGCGCCGTGCCGCGGGCAGGCGCGCCGCCGCGTTCGTCACTTTGATGCCGCGCTCCTCGGTCAACGCCGTGATTCGCGATGTACACAGCGGCCGAATCAGCCGCGGCACGCGAATGCCTTTGCGTCAAAAAAGACCGATACAGATTCCATGCTTCGACTAGCGTCTTCTGCTCGCGGGACAAAGTTGACCTCGTGCCGCAGCAGGCGCCGGACTTTCTTGAAGGTATCGGGGAGCAAGTTCCGAGGAAATCCGTAATTGCGATGCTGGTCGCTGAAGTATTGCGCCAGCCCCTGCAGGTAGTCCATGTCCTCCGCAAAATACTCGGGGATGTGCGGCTTCAGGACTTTGAAAACACCGCGCTCGCGCTTGCCACTCTCCGGATCACGCCAGGTGAAGCGCACCACCGCACTGACACTGGCCTCCGAGAGTATGACGGGCGCGATCTTCACATCGTATTTTTCGACCCGCGGCCCCAGCTCTTGCCGAATGATTGCGACCACGTCCTCTGGCCGGACATCGCGAATTCCATTTTCCAGCCGGGCAAGCGCATTGCGCAGCGCTGGACGAAGATGCTGGTTGCGGGCGATGACTTGTCCGAGTTTCTGCAGGCCCGGAACTTTTGCGATCAACCGCAGCAAACGCTCTTCGGCGGTGGTTTTCGGCGGGAGTTCGAGTTGCTCCGAGTAGCTTGGGCGCGAGGCGCGCCGGCGAAAGACGCGCCACCACAAACATCATGGCGTCGCGCACCGGGGGACGCCAGTTCTCATATGCTTGCGGAACTAATCTGGCCACCGGAACGATCGAGTCGACAATCCATCGCGCCATCGCATCCCGCATGGCTTCGCCAGCCGGGCTTCGCAGGCCGGCTTCAATGGCAGCGAATCTTGTCCGCAGGCCGTGGCGTCTTGGGGCACGAAGTTGGCAAGGGCAGCGCGGAAAGTCGACCGATTCAACGATGTTCGAAGAGACGATTGCGGCGAGCGATCCAAATCCGGCATAGAGGGAACCTGGCCCTCTATACGATAGCCCAAGGCTCATGATTGATTCTGTGATTGCGGTCACGGGATCATGGGTGGTGGTTCAGTTTGGAAAAAACACAGTTCCCCAGCGGCTAAAGCCGATGGTGAAGATACAACAGTTATCGCAGCGGTAAGCCGCTGCGCCACCCAAAGGCAAAATCAAATTCAAAAGCCCTAGCTGGAGGCCACCGTGGAATCCCACCCTTGCGCAGAAAACGCGCAAGGATGGGGCACCCACGGCCAAAAAGGCAAAATCAAAACCTGAGTTTTCTTCGCTCTCTGAAGGCGTGCCCTTTCAACACAGATTCAAACTGCACCACTACCGGATCATGAGACAGCTTTGGACGGCGTCCTGACGAGTTCCCAACACTGGCGGGCAATCATCCAGTCTTCCTGCGCATGAATTACCAGCACGCGGACGGCCGCATCCGGAGCGGAGATATCTGTATCGTTGGCCAAAGGCGATTGTGCGTTTTTTGCCGGGTCGAGTTGCAAGCCCAGGAACGCCAATTGGTCGCACACCGCGCCGCGAACTTCGGTTGAGTTTTCGCCGACTCCCGCGGTGAATACCAGAGCATCGATGCCGCCGAGCACGGCCGTCATGGCGCCGATGCCCGAGCGCAGGCGATGTACATACATATCGAACGCCAAGCTTGCCCGTTCATTGCCGGCTCTTGCGGGCGTCAAGCACCTCCCGCATATCGCTGGAGATTCCCGAGATCCCCAGGAGTCCCGACTTTTTATTGAGCACGTCGTCAAGCTCCTCGTCGTAGAAGTGCCTCTGCCGCATCAGGTAGGTGAGGATTCCAGGATCGACCGAGCCCGAGCGCGTACCCATCATGAGGCCCTCGAGCGGGGTAAAACCCATGGTCGTATCGATGCTTTTGCCGTCGCGAATCGCCGCCAGCGAGCAGCCATTGCCCAGGTGGCAAGTCACCAGACGCTTCGGGTTGGCTCGCCCAACAATTGCTGCGCGCGTTCCGCGCAGTATTGATGATTGATGCCGTGAAATCCGTAGCGGCGAATTCCCTGCTCGAACCACTCGTAGGGACCGGGATAGGTTTTCGCCGCCAAAGGCATGGTGCGATGAAAGCCGGTGTCGAAGACAGCGATCTGGGGCACGGAGCCCAGCAGTTTCTCGACGATTGCCATGCCTTCGAGTTCGGCGCGATTGTGCAAGGGGGCGAAAACGGAAACATCTTCAATCGCCGACTTAACCTTGGCCGTGACAAACGCGGGTAAAAAATATAGCGGGCCACCGTGGACCACGCGGTGCCCCACTACATCGATATGGGAAGGGTCGGCAATCGCTTGCGTCTCGCGGCTCCATAAGCCTTCGAGCAGACGTTCGATGGCTTTCTCGCGAGAGCCCGCCACGGTCGACGTCCTGTTGGGAAACTCCGTGAAGTTCCTGATAGAGAATCGAGCCTGGTCATCCTCCCACTCGACCTTTCCCTCCCAGATGCAAACTGGCGGATCCTCGGGAAGCGTATCGCCAATCTCGTAGAGACAGCTCTTCTGGCTGCTGGAACCGGAGTTGAGGACAAGAACTTTCATTGATTTTCTTTCAGTAGGCCACGTTTAATGGGCCACTTCAGAAGCGCCACGTCAGTAGGGCCAAGTCCAGTCGCGGATTTCCGGCAAATCGTCTCCGCGTTCGTGAATGTACTGTTTGTGCTCGACCAGTTTATTGCGCAGCAACTGCTTGAAGTGAGCGCCGACTTTCTGCAACCGGGGAACGCGATCCACCACATCCCCGGCCAGGTGGAAGCGATCGAGATCGTTCATCACCACCATGTCGAACGGGCGTCGAGGTCGTGCCCTCTTCTTTATAGCCCCGCACATGGAGATTGTCGTGATTGTGCCGCCGATAGGTGAGGCGGTGAATCAGCCACGGATAGCCGTGATAGGCGAAGATGATCGGCTTATCGACGGTGAACATGGAATCGAAATCCACATCCGAGAGGCCGTGCGGGATGCTCGCTCGAAGGCTGAATGGTCATCAGATCGACAACATTCACGACGCGAATTTTGATGTCGGGAAAATGCTGCCGCAAGAGATCGACCGCAGCCAAGGTTTCGAGCGTGGGCACGTCTCCCGCGCAGGCCATGACGACATCGGGCTCGATTCCTTTGTCGGTGCTGGCCCACTCCCAAATGCCAATGCCGGTGCTGCAGTGCTCGATGGCCGACTCCATATCGAGATACTGCAAGGCGGGCTGCTTGCCGGCAACGATCACGTTGACATAATGGCGGCTCCGCAGACAATGATCGCCGACGGAAAGCAGACAATTGGCGTCGGGCGGAAGGTAGACGCGAACGATGTCCGCCTTCTTATTGACCACATGATCGATGAAGCCGGGATCCTGATGCGTGAATCCGTTGTGATCCTGCCGCCAGACGTGAGAAGTCAGCAAGTAGTTGAGTGAGGCGATGGGACGCCGCCACTCGATCTCGCGCGTAACCTTCAACCATTTGGCGTGCTGGTTGAACATGGAATCGATGATGTGGATAAACGCTTCGTAGCAGGAGAAAAAGCCATGACGCCCGGTGAGCAGATACCCTTCCAGCCAGCCCTGGCACATGTGCTCGCTGAGCATCTCGAGCACACGGCCATTGTGCGAGAGATGTTCGTCGACCGGAAGCATCGGCTCCATCCACAGCTTGTCGGTCACTTCAAAGAGAGCGTCCAGGCGGTTCGAGGCCGTCTCATCCGGGCCGAAGACGCGGAAGTTTTTGGCTTCGGCGTTGAGCTTCATCACGTCGCGCAAAAATATGCCGAGCACGCGCGTGGCTTCCGCATTCTCGGTGCCGGGCTTCGGAACCTTGACCGCATAATCGCGAAAATCCGGCATGACCAAATCGCGCAACAGCAAGCCGCCATTGGCATGCGGATTCGCTCCCATCCTGCGCTCGCCCTTGGGAGCCAGTTCCGCGAGTTCGGCAATGAATTTTCCGTTCTGCGTCAAACAGCTCCTCGGGCCGGTAGCTTCTCATCCATTCTTCCAAGAATCTTCAGGTGTTCCGGCTTCGACTGCAGGTCGGCCACCGGCACCTGATGGGCGCGCCAGGTGCCCTCGATGGGTTTGCCATCGACCACTTTCGGCCCGGTCCAACCTTTTGGACTGCGCAAGACTATCATCGGCCAAACGGGCAGGCTTGCATCGCCACCACTGCGGGCTTTGGTCTTGAATCGCTCGAATTTCGTTGACGATGGCATCCAAGGTTCCGGCCATCAGTTGATGCATCTTTTCTGGCTCGTCGCCCTCGACGAAATACGGCTTCCAGCCGTGGCCGATGAAAAACTGGGTTAGTTCCTGATCATTCATGCGGGCCAGCACGGTCGGATTCGCGATCTTCCAGCCATTGAGATGGAGAATCGGCAGCACAGCGCCGTCACGCGCCGGATTCAGAAATTTGCCGCCATGCCAACTCGTGGCCAGCGGCCCGGTTTCCGACTCGCCGTCTCCCACCACGCAGCAGGCGAGCAGGTCGGGGTTGTCGAACACCGCGCCGCAAGCGTGCATGATCGAGTACCCGAGCTCTCCACCCTCGTGAATGGAGCCCGGAGTTTCGGGCGCGGCATGACTTGGAATTCCTCCGGGAAAAGAAAACTGTTTGAACAGCTTCTGCATGCCCGCTTCGTTTTGCGTGATGTTCGGATAGAACTCGCTGTAGGTGCCTTCGAGGTAGGTATTGGCGACCATTCCGGGGCCGCCGTGGCCGGGGCCGGCGAGGTAGATGGCATTCAGATCGTATTTCTTGATCAGGCGATTGAAATGGGCGTAGATGAAGTTCAGACCGGGCGTAGTGCCAAAGTGCCCGAGCAGTCGCGGCTTGACATGCTCGATCTTCAGCGGCTCGCGGAGAAGCGGATTGGCGTACAGATAAATCTGGCCGACGGAAAGATAGTTGGCCGCGCGCCAGTAGGCATCGATCTTGCGCAGTTCTTCGGGCGTCAGTGGCTGGATGGAATCTTGTTGTGCGGAGATGAATGAGGCTACGGAAGTCATCAAATCCTACCTTTCAATTTCCTGCTATTGCCTATCTTAATTTCTTGAAGTCATCACCGCCAGCATCCGTCAGGACGTAGCATCGCAACAACGATTTCCCATGGGAGGACGGATGCCTATTCGATGCCGCAAGCTGGGGTAATGGTCAAGAAAGTAGCGCGTTTTTGGCTTTTTCCACAGCCGGGTCGGGTGTGTTTGGAGTCACAGCGTGGTGTATGTCGAGTCACTGATTTTCGTCTCCAAAGCCTAGTCTGGCATCGCTTGTGGTGTGGTGCGTTCGAGCAGATGTCGCCTTATGGCCGAAAGCCTAGCTGGACCGAGCCTCAGCCGAGGCCTGCGATCGCTGCTCCGCCTTCTGATCCTCAACGGTAGTCCCGTTGTGATCTTTGTCACAAACAACCGTACCCGCTATCATGGCTTTAGACAGTGCGGGCGTTGAGACTGTATCTGAGCTGCTGTTCAGAACCGGAGGACGTCATGATGATGTTATATCGGCTCGTTCGGCTGATCGAATCCCATTCCGAAGCACTGTCTACCTGCCTTCTCGATCAAGTCAGAAATCCGAATTGACCGCCCGCTACCAACCAATGTTCCGCCGGAAGACCTGAAAGAACGCGTGCTCGAGATCTACGGCCATCTGGGCGAGTGGATCATGGGCAAGGATGAATTCAGCCTGAAGCAACGCTATGCGCAGATTGGGGCGCAACGAGCCCGCCAGCGGAGTGCCGCTCAGCGAGGTGATCTGGGTCATCGTCATGACGAAGGATAACCTGTGGGAATTCATCAAGAAGGAATCGGTTTTGGAACGGCCGGTCGAAGTATTCGGCGAACTGGAAATGCTGCAGTTGCTGGAGCAGTTCTTTGATCGAGCCATTTACTATGCCTCCGCCGGTTACGAACTGGAGGCCGGGGGACCGAGCTCTCAAGGAAATGGCCGCGCCGTCCGAAAGAAATAAGAGACTGTCCAAATATGTCCTGGGAAAGCGAATACGTGAAAAAGCTGCGAAGGGCGGACGACGCCTTGCGCTGCGTCGAATCGGGGATGCGGGTGTATATCCAGCCCGGTTGCGCGGAGCCGGAGACGCTGGTCGAGGCACTGGTGCGGCGCGGCCCTGAGCGTCCAGGATGTCGAGATCGTGCACATGTTGACTATGGGATGCGCTCCCTACGTGGCTCCGGAAATGGAGGGCCACTTCCGGCACAATGCCGTTTTCATCGGCGGCAACGTGCGCGAGGCGATCAACGACGGCCGGGCCGATTACACTCCGATCTACTTCAGCGAGATTGAAGGGCTGTTCGAGAGCGGGGCGATGCCGATGGATGTCGCGCTCATCGAGGTATCTCCGCCGGATTCGCACGGTTATTGCAGCTTTGGCATCGGCGTGGACACCACGCTTACAGCCGCCAAGTGCGCTCACTACGTGGTGGCGCAGGTCAATGACCAGATGCCCCGAACCTACGGCGACAGCTTCATCCATGTGAATGATATTGATGTGGTGGTGGATTCGTCGCGGCCGCTGTGCGAACTCAAGAAGTCGGCGACGTCAGTGAGTTGAACATCGCGATCGCGCGCAACGTTGCGAGCCTGATTGAAGATGGAGCCGTGTTGCAAACCGGCATCGGAGGGATTCCCGATGCCGTTCTTCCATTCCTCAGCGATCGCAAAGATCTCGGGCGTGCACAGTGAACTGGTATCCGATGGCGTGATTCCGCTGATTGAAGCGGGGGTGATCACCGGGGCGCGCAAGAACTTCAAACCGCGCAAGATCATACTCGGCTTTGCGTTAGGAACGAAAAAGCTCTTCGACTTCGTCGACAACAATCCCATTTTCGAGTTTCATCCCACGTCGTATACAATGATCCCGGACTGATTGCCCGTAACAACAACATGGTGGCCGATGAATTCGGCGTTGCAGATCGATTTGACCGGGCAGGTCTGTTCCGACTCGGTCGGAACCCAGTTCTACAGCGGGATCGGCGGGCAGGTAGACTTTCATTCGCGGGGCGTCGCGTTCGAAGGGCGGCAAGCCGATTATTGCCATCTCCTCGACCGCCAAGAATGGCACGATCTCACGAATTGTCCCGATGCTGAGCCCTGGCGCGGGAGTGGTTACCTCGCGTGGTCTCATCCGCTATGTGGTGACGGAGTACGGCGTGGCTTACCTGCATGGGAAGACCATCCGGGAGCGGGCACAAGCCCTGATTGAAGATTGCGCACCCAGACTTTCGCGAAGAACTCTACGAATATTGTGAAAAAATAAAATGGTTGTACCGGCCCCAGCCAGTCCCGGTAATGCCATCCATCCTAGCCCCCACTGCCCCAGTTGTTTTCAGCGGAGTTGTTCAGAGGAAGCAGCACACCCGCAGGCGTTTTCTTATGACAAATGGAAATGATAGGCGACAGATTATCTGCACCCGGCTTCAAGAGCTCGGTTACGCACGAGAAAAACATATCAGGTTGTATGGTGAGGAGTTTCAACTGGTTTCCAATCCCGTTGCGGACGGCAATGGCTTTGCAGTGGAAGGCGTTACTCGGATGTCGGACCATGTACGACGAGTTCGCATTCCGCTATCGTTGGTATCTACGGTCGAAAAGGAATTTGCGCTCGAGAAGTAGCTTGCTGGCGCGGAGGGTTAAGGCTTGGAATCCGATGGGCGGCTTTTCGCTTTTCGCTTTTCGTTCGCTTCTTCGCTCTTCGCTTTTCGCTGTTCGCTGTTCGCTAAAGGCAAAAAGCTAACAGCTTGGGTCAGGAGTTGACTATTTTCTGAAGCGCGGCGCGGCTGCGGATAATCAGGGTCGCGCCCTTGAGTTGCAGGAGCTGTTTCTTCTTAAACTGCGAGAACAAGCGGCTAACCGTCTCCCGCGTGGTGCCAATGATTTCGGCGATTTCCTCATGCGTGAGCGTGAGTTTCAGTTGCACCGGATCGCCGGTCGAAGTATTGCGACCAGCCGAGCAGCAATTTTGCGAATCTCTCGGCCGGGGAGTTGGTGAGCCCCAGGGTGCGAATTCCTTCATACGCGGAGTAGTAATTGCGGCTGAGTTGCTCGGCCACTCGCACTGCGACTTCTCCATATTCACGCATGAACTGCATCAAGGCGTCCCGGGTAATGAAATTGGCCTGGCCCGGCTCGATCATCTCGGCGGTCACTTCGTAAGGCCGATTGGAAACGTGGCGCTAAGGCCGAGAACGTCTCCCGCTTCGGAGATTTTGGTGATCACGGTCTTGCCCTCCGCCGAGGAAGTCGAAAGCTTCGCTTTCCCGGTGCACAGCATAAATACCCCACGGGGCTGTTGCCCCTCGATGAACAGCATGGCGGATTTCGGGTAGATGGCGGTGGACCGGATCTCATTCAGCCTCTGCACACGCTACGGCGGCAAATTGCAAAACAGATGCTCCTCCCGCATGGGGCAGGTGAGGCAGTTGTCGAGGATATTCAGCCCGTAGGGAGCGCGCATTCGTCACTACTGTACGCAAAATTGTATCACCTGCTTCCCCCGTGATCAGAATCACCCGAAAATGTGACCCAACGCATGGCCTGGTTGTGCGGTCGGCGAGGAACAATACCGGCCATACATGGTTATCCCAACTTTCCGCCAGAGGCCTGATACTCACTTAACTTCGAAACCTGGGGTACAAGAAGATGACATCGAACCTGGCAGAAGTGCATCCGTTTCGTGTAGTTGCCTGGTGGGCGTCCGGCCGGACGGGCTTTGCAAAATCCGACTCCGCGCCCAATGCCATCCATTTCTCTGCGCCGCCGTCTTTTGGTGGTATGACGGCAGGTGGACTGCGGAGGATTTGCTGCTCTGCGCGTCGCCAGTTGCTACACGACCACGTTTCGGGCTCTCGCGGAGAATTCGAAGTTTGAATACACCGACCTGCAGGTGGAAGCGGAAGGCGCGATCAAAAGGGCGGAAACCGGTTACCGGTTCAGCACAGATTCTGATTCGCTCGCACGTGAAGATTGCGCAGGAAGACGACCGGGCACGGGCCTTCAAGCTCTTGCACAAGGCCCAGGGGCTGTGCCTGGTATCGCGCGCTCTCTCCGTCGAGCAGAAATTTGAACCGCACGTGCAGGTGGGTGAGTGCGGCCGGTGAGCGCGCCGGAAACCAGTTCTGCCGATTTCCGATAAATAATTGAGCGAAGCGCCTGGTAAGCCATCTCCTCCCGGCAACGAACAGTTCTCTCGGAAGAACACGCACCGTGCAGTTATCCTCGGGACGGATCGTCTCGTCCTCGAGGCAGACCCGTCGCTGCAATCGCTATAATCGATTGATGAGGATTTCTATGAGTTCGCCTGAGGTTGGTCTCAGCGGGACAACCGGCGAAGCAGGAAAACCAGCCTCCACCAGAGGAGCTATGGCCTGGATGCAATCTTTGCTCCCGCGTCGGTGGCCGTGATTGGTGCGACGAGTCGTCCCGGCGCTGTCGGGCGGATCGTTCTTGGAGAACTTGTTGCACGGTGGCTTTCGCGGAAAAGCGTACGCCGTCAACGCCAAGCATCCGGAAGTGCTGGGGCTCAAAGCTTATAGCGAGCATTCGCGACATCCCTGGGCCGGTGGACCTGGCCGTGATCGCCACGCCGGCGGCGACGGTTCCGCAGCTCATTGGCGAGTGCGTGGATGCGGGCGCCAAATCTGCGGTCGTAATTTCCGCGGGATTCAGGGAACGCGGGGCGGCGGGCGTGGCCCTCGAACAGCAGATTGAAGAGCAGTTGCGGCGCAGTTTCCATGCGCTTGATCGGCCCCAACTGCCTGGGCATTATGAACCCGACGATCGGGTTGAATGCCACTTGGGCCCGAAATGCGCCGCAGAAAGGGCAACGTCGCGTTCCTCAGTCAGAGCGGAGCGCTCTTGACCGCGATTCTCGACTGGAGCCAACGCGAACACGTAGGATTCAGCGCCATCGTTTCCACTGGTTCGATGCTGGATGTGGGTTGGGGCGATTTAATCTACTACTTTGGCGACGACCCGTACACCAAGAGCATCCTGCTTTATATGGAATCGGTGGGGGATGCGCGGTCGTTCTTGTCGGCGGCTCGCGAAGTTGCACTCAGCAAGCCGATCATCGTGATTAAAGCAGGACGCTCGGAAGCGGGCTCGCGCGCCGCGGCCGCTCATACCGGGGCGCTCACGGGCAGCGACGAAGTGCTGGACGCTGCCTTCCGCCGTTCTGGCGTCTTGCGCGTGCACAGCATCGAGGACCTTTTCCACATTGCGGAAGTGCTGGGCAAGCAACCCCGCCCGAAAGGTCCGCAGCTTACCATCGTGACCAACGCGGGCGGACCGGGAGTTTTAGCCACGGATTCGCTGGTGGCCAATGGTGGAGAACTGGCCGAGCTTTCTCCAGAAAGCCTGCGAACGACTCGAAGAGTTCCTGCCTGCGCACTGGAGTCATAACAATCCGATTGATGTTCTCGGCGATGCGGATTCTGAGCACTATGCTCGCGCCCTCGATATCGCCGCGCAGGATCCGAACAGCGATGGGCTCCTGGTCATCCTTTCACCGCAGGGCATGACCGATCCTGCACTGGTGGCAGAACGTTTGATCCCTTACGCCAAATCCGGCAAGCCCGTGCTCGCCAGTTGGATGGGAGGAAGCAGCGTTGCTGCCGGCGAAGCGGTTTTGAATGCAGGCGGCATTCCGACCTTCCCTTATCCCGACACGGCCGCGCGCGCTTTCACCTACATGTGGCGCTACACGTATGTTCTGCGCGGATTGTATGAGACTCCCGCGCTGGCGGAACTCAAGGATGCGGGCGCATCCCGCCATCAGGCCGAGCAATTCATTCAGAATGCGCGCCAGCAAGGCCGCGTGATTCTCAACGAATTGGAATCGAAGCAGGTTGTTGTCGTTTTACGGCATCCCCACGGTGGAAACGCGCGTCGCGGCCAGCGAGGACGAAGCTGCGAGGATGGCGTCGGAATTGGGTTTTCCGGTGGTGCTGAAGGTTCTTTCCACCACGATCCGCACAAAACGGATGTGGGCGGCGTCAAACTGAACTTGCAGGATGAAGCCGCGGTCCGCGCCGCGCTTATCGCGAAATCCAGTCTTCGGTTGAGAGGGGGGTCTCCGAGAAAGCTGCCCCGGAGCAGTTCTCCGGCGTCACCGTGCAGCCGATGATGAAGTTCAATGGCTATGATTTGATCCTCGGCAGCAGCATCGACCCACAGTTTGGGCCGGTCATCCTGTTCGGTTCCGGCGGTCTTCTGGTCGATGTCTATCGCGACCGCGCTCTGGCGCTTCCACCGTTGAACACAACTCTGGCGCGAAGAATGATGGAGCAAACCCGAATCTTCGCCGCGCTCGAGGGAACCCTCGGACGCAAGCAAATTGACATGGCGGCCCTGGAAAACTTGTTGGTCCGGTTCAGCCAACTTCGTGCTGGAACAGCGGTGGATTGCGGAAATTGACATCAATCCCCTGCTGGCTTCCCCGGAGCGATTGCTGGCCCTTGACGCCAGAATCGTGTTGCACGCGCCTTCCGTAACCCTTGACCAGTTGCCTAAGCCTGCCATTCGTCCCTATCCGTTGCAGTATGTTTCGAGCTGGGCCATGAAGGATGGAAGTCAGGTTACGATTCGGCCGATCCGCGCCGAAGATGAGCCGCAAATGATCAAGTTTCATGAGACGCTTTCCGATCGTAGCGTGTATTTGCGCTACTTCTCTTCTCTCAGCCTGAGCCGGCGGGTGGCGCATGAACGGCTTGTTGCGGATCTGCTTCGGCGATTACGACCGCGAAATGGTACTGGTCGCCGAGCTGATCGACCCCGCTACCGGAGAGCGCCGGATCATCGGCGTCGGGCGTATGAACAAGTTCCACTCGAGAAATGAAGCGGAAGTGGCGGCGCTGGTTTCCGATCAGTACCAACGTATGGGGTTGGGAAATGAATTACTCCGCCGCGTCGTCCAGGTGGCCCGCGATGAAAAGGTGGCCGTCGTGTCGGCGGAGATGTTGCCTGACAATATCGCCATGCAAGCCGTCTTCCGACGCCTGGGCTTTCTGATTCGGGCGGATGAAGATCTCACCTCGCTCCGCGCGACCATGGATCTGTAGCCAAGGAGCTGTAACTGTTTCCCGTGAGAACAGGCTAGAGCGGTTTACCGCGATACTTCCTCATGGTTTTGCCCGCAGACGCCGATGGCAGCAATAGGGGCAGCTATCTGTCTGTGTGAGCACGGGTTTTGCCCCGTTCCGGCGGGGCAAAGCCCCGCCACCAGACAACGGTAATACGGGCTGGGGATAGGGTCGATGTGACGTACATCACAAGCCCCTGTGAGCTCTGTTCGCGACAACATCACCTTATTCCGTCATGCTTTACCTACCTTCCCTCAGAATGACGAGGGCACAGCGAAACCAGAATGAAGGGGATTTCATGAAGCGCAAGTTCAAGACCATGGACGGCAATGAGGCTGTGGCCTATGTCGCCTACCGCCTCAATGAGGTCATCGCCATCTATCCCATCACACCATCGTCGAACATGGGCGAATGGGCGGACCAATGGTCGTCGGAAGGGATACCGAACGTCTGGGGTACTGTGCCCCATGTGATTGAAATGCAAAGCGAAGGTGGCGCTGCCGGAGCGGTTCACGGCGCGCTGCAGACGGGAGCGCTGTCCACGACCTTCACGGCGTCGCAAGGCCTGCTGCTGATGATCCCCAACATGAACAAGATCGCAGGGGAACTAACGGCTACCGCATTCCACGTCAGCGCACGCACGGTGGCGCACCACGCTCTCTCGATTTTCGGCGACCACTCCGACGTAATGTTCTGCAGAACTACAGGCTTCGCGCTTCTATCGTCGAATTCTGTGCAGGAAGCGATGGACTTGGCGCTCATCGCCCATGCCGCCACGCTCGAAACCCGCATCCCGTTTCTGCACTTCTTTGACGGCTTCCGCACTTCGCACGAAGTCAACAAGATCGAAATGCTTACCGAAGACGATATGCGCGCCCTGATTAACATGGATCGAGTCATCGAGCATCGCCAGCGAGCGCTTTCTCCGGATCATCCTGCGTTGCGTGGTACTGCGCAGAATCCCGACGTTTTCTTTCAGGCGCGCGAAGCCGGGAACCCTTACTACGACGCTTGCCCGGATAAAGTCCAGGCGGTCATGGATAAGTTTTCCCAGGTCGTAGGGCGTTCCTATCATCTGTTCGACTACGTGGGCGCGCCCGATGCCGAGCGCGTGATCGTCATGATGGGCTCGGGTGCGGAGACTGCGCACGAGACCGCGGACCATCTGAACCAAAACGGCGAGAAGGTTGGCCTGCTGAAAGTTCGGCTGTACCGGCCGTTTGCGGTCAAACAGTTTATCGAAGCTCTTCCCGCCACCGTGCGCAAGATTGCCGTTCTCGATCGCACCAAGGAGGCAGGCTCCGCCAGAGAGCCGCTCTATCTTGATGTGGTCAACGGGATTCACGAAGGCATCAAGCTGGGATATGGGACGCTGAAGGTCGCGCCCGAAACCATCGGCGGACGTTATGGACTTTCGTCCAAAGAATTCACCCCGGCCATGGTGAAAGCCGTTTACGACAACCTGGGGACGCCCAATCCGAAAGACCATTTCACCATCGGCATTCACGACGACGTCAGCCATACGAGTCTCGATTACGATTCCGAATTTTCCATCGAACCCGAGAATGTAGTGCGAGCCATGTTCTACGGCCTGGGTGCGGATGGCACCGTCGGCGCCAACAAGAACTCAATCAAGATCATCGGCGAAAACACGGCCAACTATGGACAGGGCTACTTCGTCTACGATTCCAAGAAATCGGGCGCGATGACGGTTTCGCACTTGCGCTTCGGCCCGCAGCCGATTCGATCCAGCTACCTGATTTCGAAGGCCAACTTCGTGGCCTGCCATCAATGGATTTTTCTGGAACGCTACGACATGCTCAGCTCGTTAGTGCAAGGCGGCGTTTTCCTGCTCAACAGTCCTTTTCATAAGGATGAAGTCTGGGATCATCTGCCACGCGAAGTCCAGACGCAACTGATCGGCAAGAAAGCTCGGTTCTTCATCATTGACGCTTACCAGGTGGCGCGCGATACCGGAATGGGCTCGCGCATGAATACCATTCTGCAAACCTGCTTCTTCGCGATCTCCAAGGTTCTTCCGCGCGAGCAGGCCATCGAGGCCATTCGCGAGTCGATCCGCTACACCTACGGCAAGAAGGGTGAGGAGGTCGTGCAGCAAAACCTGCGCGCCGTGGATGAAACCCTCGCCCACATGTTCGAAGTCACGGTCCCGGAGAAAGTCACAAGTCACACCGAAATGCCGGCCGCGTTCGCTGCCGGAGCGCCCCAGTTTGAGCGTGACGTACTCGGAGTCATTTACTCCGGCCACGGCGACGAAATTCCGGTAAGCGCATTTCCCGTCGATGGCACTTTTCCGACCGGCACGGCGAAGTGGGAAAAACGCAACATTGCGCTCGAGATTCCTGCCTGGGATACGAAGACCTGCATCCAGTGCGGCAAGTGCGCCATGGTCTGCCCGCACGCTGTGATCCGCATCAAGGTTTACGACTCCAAGCATCTGGAGGGCGCACCGGCGACCTTCAAATCGAACGACACCCGCGACAAGGAGTGGCAAGGCCTGAAGTACACCATCCAGGTCGCTCCGGAAGACTGCACCGGATGTGGCATTTGCGTCGATATCTGCCCGGCAAAGAACAAGAGCGAGACGCGTCTGAAAGCCATCAACATGGTGGCGCAACCGCCGCTGCGCGAAGCGGAGCGCGAGAACTGGGATTTCTTTCTCAAGATTCCAGAACTCGATCGCCGCCGCATCAAGAACACGAGTATTCGCCAGCAACAGGTGCAGGAACCTTTATTTGAATTTTCGGGAGCCTGCTCGGGCTGCGGCGAGACACCTTATCTGAAGCTGGTGTCGCAACTCTTCGGAGACCGGTCGGTGGTTGCCAACGCGACCGGTTGCTCTTCGATCTACGGCGGGAACCTGCCGACTACGCCGTGGTCGAAGAATGTTGACGGCCGTGGACCAGCCTGGTCGAATTCCCTGTTCGAAGACAATGCCGAGTTCGGCCTGGGATTCCGGCTGTCGATTGACAAGCAGACCGAGTTCGCCCGCGAACTGGTACGCCGACTCGCGCCGGCCGTCGGCGAAGTACTGGCATCCGCTTTGCTTTCGGCGCCGCAAAAAGACGAGGCAGACATTTTCGACCAGCGCCAGCGCGTCGACTTGTTGAAGGAAAAATTAAAAAGCTTGGACACAGCGGAAGCGAGGCAACTGCTGTCTGTTGCCGACATGCTGGTAAAGAAGAGCGTTTGGATCATCGGCGGTGACGGCTGGGCCTATGACATCGGTTACGGCGGCCTCGATCACGTGTTGGCCAGCGGACGCAACGTGAACCTGCTTGTGCTCGATACCGAAGTCTATTCCAACACCGGAGGACAAGCGTCCAAATCGACTCCGCGGGCTGCCGTTGCCAAGTTTGCGGCGGGAGGCAAGCCCGGACCCAAGAAGGATCTCGGACTGATCGCAATGAGTTACGGCAATGTTTACGTCGCGAGCGTCGCCATGGGCGCCAAGGACGAGCACACGCTCAAGGCGTTCCTGGAAGCGGAAGCCTACGACGGCCCGAGCCTCATCATTGCCTATTCGCATTGCATCGCACACGGCATCGACATGACCACAGCGATGTCGGACCAGAAAGTCGCGGTGGACACGGGTCAGTGGCTGCTCTATCGCTATAATCCCGCCCGCACGCTCGCCGGCGAGAATCCGTTAATGCTTGATTCCCGCACGCCCACGCGCAAGGTCAAGGACTATCTTATGCAGCAGACGCGTTTCAAGATGCTCCAGAAGAGTCATCCGGAGCACGCCGCGCTTCTCTGGCAGGAAGCGCAGCAAGATGTTGAAACTCGCTATCGGCTCTATGAGTACCTGGCGCAGCGTCAACCCGAACCGGTTGCCGTTCCGGCTGGGACGCCCGACAGTCCTCCCCGGCCGGCAGCGCCCGTACCGGCAGAAAGCGCGAAATAGCAGCTCGGGCGAAAGCATCGGAGCGACTTGCGTCCGACAGAATTAACCAGAGTGATTCTCGACGAGGAAACATGATCGATCTAAGCACGAAATATCTGGGCATGCAGTTGCGCACCCCACTGGTCGCCTCCGCCTCTCCCATTTCGCACGAAATCAGCCACATCCGCAGCCTCGAAGACGCGGGCGCTTCGGCTGTCGTGCTCTACTCGCTGTTCGAAGAACAACTGCACAAAGAGGCGCTGGAACTGGAACTCCATCTCAACGCCGGCACCGAGAGCTTTGCCGAGGCCCTGACCTACTTTCCGCATTCGAGCGAATTCCACACCGGCCCCGAAGCCTACTTGAATCACATCCGCAAAGCCAAGGATGCGGTGGACATTCCGATTATCGCCAGCCTCAACGGCGCGACTTTGGGCGGCTGGAAAAAGTATGCGAAGGAGGTCGAGAAAGCCGGAGCTGATGCCATCGAGTGCAATCTTTATTTCATACCGACCAACACGGAAATCTTGGGATCCGACGTCGAGAACACTTACCTCGACATTCTCCGGGAAGTAAAACAAGCGGTCCACATTCCAGTGGCTGCCAAACTGAGTCCGTTTTTCAGCAACCTGGCCAATGCAGCCAAGCGCATGGATCAGATGGGAACCGACGGTCTGGTGTTGTTCAACCGCTTCTACCAGCCTGACATCGACCTGGAAGAATTGGAAATTAAACCGAGCGTGCTTCTCAGCACCCCGCAGGACTTGCGATTGCCCCTGACCTGGATCGGCATTCTTCATGGCCGCATCCGGGCGAGCCTCGCCGGGAGCAGTGGTGTGTATGGTGCGGAAGACGTGATCAAACTGCTCATGGTGGGCGCGGATGTGACCATGATGTGCTCGTCCCTGTTGCGCAATGGAATCGGACATCTTCGTGATGTGGAGCAAGGCGTCCGCCAGTGGATGGAAGATCACGAATATGAATCGGTACAGCAGATGCAAGGCAGCATGAGCCAGCTTCGCTGCGCCGATCCGGGAGCTTTCGAACGCGCCCAGTACATGCGGGCCGTCAAAGGGCTGCAACACGTTCAGGTCTGACATGCAAAGGTACATCGAAACTTGCGGATAGAAGGTGACAACGGGGTTGCCGTGAACATCGTTGTGGATTTCGATGCGAAGCACAATATCATCCGCGCGACCCTGGAGGGCCGCATGACCGGCGCAATTCTGTTGGACTTGTATGCGACATGGTCCAAGTACATGGCATTGCATCCGCCCTGCCGCGGCATTGTTGATTTCTCGGCGGTAACGGACTTTGAAGTTTCTGGCGACGCGATCCGGCAAGTGGCTGCGTCTCCGCCTGCGTTTCCGCCTGGATACATGCGGGTGCTGGTGGTTCCACAAATTTTCATTTACGGATTAGCACGCATGTTTCAGCTCCTCGGCGAAAAGACTCGCCCGGAGTTGCAGGTGGTTCGCACGATGGACGAAGCCTATCATTTGCTGGGCGTGGAATACCCGGATTTCCACCCGCTGGTCTGAACGCCCCGCACGGCCCTGCTCTCTTATTCTCTGTTCATTCTCCACTGCGAGAGGACGCTCCCAAAAAAGATGCGCCGGTCGAACACCTATTCGACCAGCTTTGGCAATAGGTTAGGCCGGATGTGACGGGCCTCACAACGCCTGGTGCCTAATGTCACCGCTAGAGCCGCGGCGACGGTCTCTAATGGAAATTGACAAGTCGTGGCGCGGCGCCCGTGAGGGCAGCCCGGGTCGCATGATTTCGTCTGGAAATCGCGTGACTACAGTGGCGTTGTGAACGAGGTGAGCGATGGCAGGTCAAGCGCGCGGTAAGGTCACAATCGATGTTGAAGAATGCAAAGGATGCGGACTGTGCGTGGCGTCGTGTCCGCCGAAGTGCCTGGAACTCGGGCATGAGCTGAATACCTATGGAGCCCATCCGGCGCACTACACGGGACATGATTGCACGGGCTGTGGCATCTGCTTTTATTGCTGCCCCGAACCGGGCGCGATTACTGTCTATCGGGTGAAAGCGAAGGCCAAGGCAGTTGCGCCTGTGCCAGGAGGCGAATATGCGCCAGCTCTGTAAGGGAAACGTGGCCGTGATCAAGGGCGCAATCCTCGCAGGATGCCGCGGGTATTACGGATATCCCATCACTCCAGCCAGCGAAATCGCCGAGGCGGCGGCACTCTACTTCCCGCAGGTCGGCGGAACTTTTATTCAAGCGGAGAGCGAAACCGCTGCTATCAACATGGTGTATGGAGCCGCTGCTGCCGGGCGTCCGCACCATGAGCAGGATCTTCCGGGCCAGGCCTAAGTTTGATGCAGGAAGGGATGTCATATCTGGCGGGCGCAGAACTGCCTTGCGTGATCGTGGACGTGGTGCGCGGTGGACCGGGCCTCGGCAACATCGGGCCGGAGCAAAGCGACTATTTCGCCATGGTGAAAGGCGGCGGCCATGGCAATTACCGGAACCTGGTGCTGGCTCCCGCGTCGGTGCAGGAGATGGCCGATCTCACCATGCTGGCCTTCGAACTCGCCGACAAGTATCGCAATCCGGCAGTCATGTTGACCGATGGCTTCGTCGGGCAAATGATGGAGCCGCTGGATCTCGAAGACATTGAAGCTGCAGCCGCCGGAAAAGCCGTGGGCGGTCAAGGGAACGGCAGAGACGCGTGCCAATTTCATCAGCTCCATTTTTCTCGAAACCGATGAACTGGAAGAACACCAGCGCAAAATGGAAGCCAAGTACATTCGCGCGCAAGAGGCCGAGCAGCGGGCGGAACTTTACTATACTGATGACGCCGAAGTGCTGCTGGTCGGCTATGGCATCGTGTCGCGCGTGTTGCTTTCGACGGTCGAGGCGTTGCGCAAGCAAGGCATCAAGGCAGGGCTGCTGCGTCCCATCACTCTATGGCCTTATCCCAAGAAAGCACTGCTGGAAGCGGCTTCCAGGGTAGAGAAGGTGCTGGTCGTCGAATTGAGCAACGGGCAAATGGTGGAAGATGTGCGCCTGACGCTGAACGGCAAGGTGCCGGTGGAGTTCTATGGCCGGGTGGGCGGGAACGTGCCCTCGGTAAGGGAGTTGCAACAACAGGTTTTGTCACGCATAACCGTGGCGGTCTGAAACCAGTTCCACGTCGATCTGGTTGTAAGAGGACAACGAAAATGGCAAACGAGAGCGTGATCAGCAAGCGGATCAGCCAAGCAAGTTGGAAGTTAAAACCGAAATTAAAGTCGAACTCAAGCCCGAAACCAATCTCGAAGGCGATTCCAAACTCAACCCCGACGGATACGAGGAAATCCACTCCCGTCTCGTCGGTGTTCTATGATCTGTACGATCGCAAGGCGGAGCTGCAACATCAGACCCACTACTGTCCCGGCTGCGGACACGGAGTCGTCCACAAGCTGATTGCCGAAGCCTTGCAGGATCTCGGCCTGCAGGACCGGACCATCTTCGTGAGTCCGGTAGGCTGTTCGGTGTTCGCGTACTACTATTTTGACGTGGGCAATGTGCAGGTCGCGCACGGCCGCGCGCCGGCTTCGGCCACGGGAGTCAAACGATCCTGCCCCGAATCGATTGTGATTTCCTATCAGGGAGATGGCGATTTGGCGGCGATCGGCACGGCGGAGATTGTCCATGCCGCCAATCGCGGCGAGAAAATCACCGTCTTTTTCGTGAACAACGGAATCTACGGCATGACGGGCGGCCAGATGGCGCCCACAACCCTGGTTGGACAAAAGAGCACCACTTCACCGTGGGGACGGCGGCCGTCGAACGAAGGCTACCCTATCCACATGGCCGAACTTCTCGCGACCTTGGAAGCACCTGTATATGTCGAGCGCGTAGCGCTTTCGGACAACAAGAACATCATGAAAGCACGGCGCGCCGTCCGCAAAGCGCTCGAACTTCAGCGCGATGGAGCGGGCTTCACGTTTGTCGAAATCCTGTCGCCATGTCCTACGATCTGGGGCAAAGACCCGGTGGTGGCGCGGCAGTGGATTGCCGATAAGATGATCCCCACCTTTCCTCTGAACGTTTTCCGCGATCGGCGGTCGGAAGAGTCAGCGGTCAAGGATCGCGCAATCAAGGAGCCAGCCGTGGAGGAGAATGCCCCGCCGCAACGCTCTGTCGCGGATGTGCTGGGCATCACTCCCAAAATCCAGACCACCGAGGCTGCAAAAGCGAAGCAGAGCCATCACAAGGACGCGAAGATCAAGATCGCGGGCTTCGGCGGACAGGGAGTGCTGCTGCTGGGACAACTGCTCATCGAAATGGGCATGCGCGAAGGGTTGGAAGTGAGCTGGCTGCCGTCCTACGGTCCGGAGATGCGTTCGGGCAGCGCGCACTGCCATGTGTGCTTGTCGAAAGAGCGGATTGGCACTCCTCTGATCTCGCACCCGGATGTGCTCGTGGCTATGAATGAATTCTCGCTGCGCAAGTTTGCCCACGAGCTCGTGAGCGGCGGAACCATTCTTTATAACGGCGAAAGTGTTCCCGCTGACTTTTCCGCGCCCGAACTGAACGTGGTCGCGATTCCCGCGGCAGAAATCGCCGACAAACTGGGTTCGACCAAGGTAGCCAACATCGTGATGATGGGCGCGCTGCTCGAAGAGACCGAGTGCCTGGCTCCCGGTACGGCACTGAGCGTGCTCGAAGACAAAGTGAAAAAACTCGATTTGCTGGAAATCGACCGCAAGGCACTCACCGCAGGCCGTCTTTTCATCGATGAACACGCACATATCGGTGCGGTCACTCAACCAGACGGCTTCGCCTAGCATCCAAACAGGTGGAGCGCCGGGCGCCCCGCCCGGCTGGACGGGCGAGGACGCTTGTCCTCCATCGCAAGGCTTCACGCTTTTGGAAATTGGGGGATTGCAATGTCAACCGCCTGGACGTCTCGTTACGCGCTGCGCACCAAGGGCATCACCAGTTCACAAATCCGCGAGTTGCTAAAGGTCACCCAACGGCCAGGAATGATTTCCTTTGGCGGCGGCCTGCCCGCTCCCGATGTATTTCCCGTCCAGCGCTTTGAGGAAGCCTGCCACAAAGTTCTTACCGGGCAGGCAGCCTTGGCCCTGCAATATGGCGAAACCGAGGGTTACGCCCCGCTGCGCGAACTGATTGCAAACAACATGGCCCGCTACGGCATCAAAGCGAAGCTCGAGAACGTCCTCATCACCTCAGGCTCGCAACAGGCGCTCGATTTGATCGGCAAGCTATTTATTAATAGCGGAGACCGCGTTCTTCTAGAAGCGCCCACCTATCTCGGCGCGCTACAGGCGTTCAACGTATATGGCGCGGAATATGTTTCCGTTCCGATCGATGACAATGGCCTGCGGACCGACCTGCTGGAGGAACCTCTCCGCTCGGGGCCAAAATTCATGTACGTGTTGCCCAACTTCCAGAATCCGGCCGGAACGACACTGTCGGAGGGACGCCGTCACGAACTGGTGTTGCTGGCGGACCGCTACGGCATTCCGATTGTCGAAGACGATCCCTATGGCCAGTTGCGCTATGAAGGCGAACATCTTCCTTCCCTGATCGTGCTCGATCGCGAGAACCTGCGCCGCGACAACGGCTACTCCATAGGCAATGTCATTTACCTGAGTACCTTTTCGAAGACGCTGGCTCCCGGGCTGCGACTGGGATGGATCGTCGCGCCACCGGACGTCATTGGCAAGCTGGCGCAACTGAAGCAGGGTGCTGACCTGCACACGTCCACCTTCACGCAATTCGTTGCCTATGAAGTTGCGCGCGATGGCTTCCTCGACAAGCACGTCAAGTTGATTCGTAAGATCTACGGCGAGCGGCGCGATGTAATGCTGCAAGCGCTGCAAGAGTTCTTCCCGACCACAGTCACCTGGACGCATCCTCAAGGTGGACTGTTTCTCTGGGTAACTTTGCCCGACGGAATCGACATGCAAGCTCTCTTCAAATCAGCCATCGAGCAGAATGTGGCGTTCGTGCCGGGCGATTCCTTCTACGCCAAAGATGGCCCGGAAAGCGCAGGCCCGGGAAACGACAGCCGCGAAGGCTCGCGTCACATGCGCCTGAATTTCTCGAACGCCGCGCCGGAGCAAATACGAGAAGGCATACGGCGGCTGGCTGCCGCGGTGAAGAGCCAACTGACCGGGGAGATATTCCCGTCCGAGAGCCTTTTATCCAAGTAGCGCCGCCGTCCCGGCGGCTGTAGTGGGGGCGTCCCGCCCCCACCTGTCGAGGAAAACAGGATAAGACGTCCTCAGACCATCTACTCCAACACGAAAATGTTTTTCCCCGCACACATCTGTTTCAGGATCTTCGGCCACACGGTGACGCTGACTTCTCCGAGATGGGCTTTACGGAGCAACAGCATCAAAGTCCGCGACTGCCCGATTCCTCCGCCGATCGACAACGGAATTTCGTTATTCAGAATCGCTTTGTGATACGGCAGTTGCATGAAGTCCAACTGATTCGCCATCGTAAGCTGCTGTTTCAGAGTCTCGGCTGTAACGCGGATGCCCATTGAGGTCAGTTCATGGCGCCGCTTGGTGACCGAGTTCCATACCAGAATGTCGCCATTCAGTCCGTGCGTGTCTTTATTATTGCCGGTCTGATTGCGCGTATCGGTGACCCAGTCGTCGTAATCGGCGGCGCGCATCTCATGCGGATAGCCATCCTTCAACGGCCAGCCAATGCCGACGATGAAGACAGCCGGATACTTCTGCAGGATCGCTGTCTCGCGCTGCTTGCGCGGCAAGTCGGGATACATTTCGAGAAGTTCCTCGGCGTGCAGGAAGGTCAATTTTTCGGGCAGATCGGGATAGCGCGAGTCTCTTAATTGCGGAAACAGGGATTGCGCGAACTTCTCCGCCCCAACAATCACCTTCCAGATTTTGCTGACAATCGCCTTGAGGAAGTCCAGGTTGCGCTGCTCGGCGGTGATGACGCGCTCCCAGTCCCACTGATCGACGTAGGCGGAATGGTCGTGGTCGAGGAAATAGTCCTTGCGCACGGCGCGCATGTCGGTGCAGATGCCCTCACCAACTTTGCAATCGAATTGTTTGAGCGCGATGCGTTTCCACTTGGTGGCGGCTTGCACAACCTGCGCGTCGACGGGATGCAGGTTGCGATCGTTGGAAATATGAAACTGAATCGGCGTGCGCGATCCGTCGCGATCGAGCATGTCGTTGACGCCGCTCTCGACATCGACGATGAGCGGCACTTCGACCATCATCAGGTTCAGTTCCTGGCACAGGTTGTCCGCGATATAGCGTTTCACCTGATACAGCGCCTGCTGGGTTTCCTTCGGAGTCAATAAAGAGTGGTAATCACGGGGCAGAAGTTTTTCCAGTTCTTTGTAATCGCCGATTCCTGGTCCGGCCAGATCGGCTTTCTTGTCCAATTTATTGGCTTTCGGATCGAGCGCAAGCGTGGTCATGCAATTTCTCCTTTGCAGACGGATACCGTGTCCCCGCGCCGTCGTTACGCGGCTGGGTCAAACCTTGGGATGAAGAGAGGGAGCAACGCCGGCGGCCATTACGTGTGCAGCGTTACCTTTGACCGACCGGGCGCGCTTGGATTGTTCGAGAAGTACCGCGGCGGCCAGCAGAATTCCAATCAGTCCAAATACCAACAATGCGAGCAGAGCCATCAGAAGGATCGGCATAGCTACACCTCGCTACGGTGCATTTTCTCGCCTGGTAACCAGAGCCGCAGTGACCGCAGTCACCTACCGCGGTGACCTCGACATCTCCAAGTAACCGGCTCACCAGTACGCTGTCTCGCAAATGTCACCATGGAGGGTGATATTGGTCACTGCCATGGCCCCCTGTCAACGTTGAAACTCCCAATAGGCAGCGATGCAGCTGCTGAGTTTTGTTACATCCAGTTCCTGGAGGTTGCAGTGGTGGTTATTTTCGCAACACGGACACGTTCTGCGAAAAGAACCGCTCCATCTATCTTGTTGCAAAATTTCACTAGGAGAAAATACGAAATCATGAAGACGACAAAGCTTGTGACGTTGGTAATGGTAATCGCGGTAGGCATGTTTATCCTGATCCCCAATCTGTCCTGGGCTGACGACGGCGCAGGCCTCTACAAATCGAAATGTGCAGCCTGCCACGGTGCCGATCTGGCTGGCAAGCCCGCCATGAAAGCTCCGAGCCTTATTTCGGACGAAACCAAGAAAAAGTCGGATGCCGATCTCGCCGCTGGGATTACAGGCACGGCGAAGCACCCGGGGCCGGTGAAAGCTCTGTCCGCGGATGACGCGAAAGCGATCGTTACCTACATTCGCTCGCTACAGAAGTAGTCGTTGTTTTTTGATTTGGTTTGAATTGGGTAATCGCCGCTCGCGCGAATTGGCGGACGGCGGTGGAAGAAGACTTAGGGGAAGTATGAAGATGTTCTCCTCAATTCGGCAGCCGGAGTCGGAAGTTTGCCGATCCGCAGCCAGTTGGACTTTTTCTTCTCCCGCTTGCATTCCATCGGGTTCGGGGGCACATTGCTCCGGACCCGGTTCTTTGTTCTCATCTTTCTTCTCACCTATCTTCTCATCTATCTTGTCGATCGACTCGTTCCGCTTGTTAGTTACGGTTCCCAGTTCAATTCGGTCCCAAGGTGCTTTTCCACCCTCTTTCGTTGCACTGAAACAAGTCGCACTTGGGAGCAATCAGGAGCAATTCCTATGAGCAAAGCAATTCTCTATGACGCAACGCTGTGTATCGGTTGCAAACAGTGTGAAGCCGGCTGCGCGGAGCAAAACAAACTGCCCTACGACGACAAGGTGGCTGCCGAGTCGGAGCAATCGGCCCATAAATATACGGTCGTCAAGACCCTGGACAGCAAATTCATGCGCCGCCTGTGCATGCACTGTGAGAAACCCGCCTGCGCCTCGGTTTGTCCGGTAGGCGCTTTCCATAAAACGGCAGAGGGTCCAGTTGTTTACGACGTCTGGAAATGTATCGGCTGCCGCTACTGCATGGTGGCCTGCGCGTTCAACCAGCCGAAGTATGAATGGCAGTCGCTGAATCCGCGGGTCCGAAAATGCATTATGTGTCCCGACCGCATTGCGGAAGGCAAGCAGACTGCATGCGCCGAGGTCTGTCCGACTGGCGCCACGAAGTTCGGAGAACGCGCTGACCTGGTTCGAGAAGCCCAGGACCGCATCAGCAAGGACCCCAAATACATTAATCGTATTTATGGCTTGAACGAACTCGGCGGGACTTCTGTCCTTATCATTTCCGACGAGAACCCGGAGCAATACGGCTATCCTGCTTCCGCGAAAATCGGCGACACTCCAATGCCGGAATACACGGGGCGGGTGATGGAGAGAATTCCAGACTTTATTCCGGTTTGGACGTTGGCATTGGGCGGTATTTATTGGGTTTCCCATCGCCGTGACGAAGTTGCCGCCGCTGAGGCAGAAGAAAAGAAACAAAAGCAGAACGGGAGCGGAAAATGAAATTCAAACTGACCTTTTGGAGAGTTGTATTCCTCGTAATCATGGTCCTCGGAATCTATTCCACGATCGTTCGTTATTTCCGGGGGTTGGGCGCGGTTTCGAACATGACGGACCAATTCCCCTGGGGCCTCTGGATCGGCTTCGACTGCCTCTGCGGCGTCATGCTGGCGGCGGGCGGCTTTATCATGTGCGGCGCGGTGTACCTGTTCAACGTCGAGCGCTTGCATTCAGTGGTACGGCCCGCGGTATTGACGGCATTTCTCGGTTATGTGCTTTTCATCGTGGGGCTGTTATTCGACTTGGGGCGTCCCTGGTACATCTGGCATCAGCTCATTTACATGAATCCACACTCGGTCATGTTCGAGGTGGGCATGTGCGTGATGACCTATACCACGGTCCTCTTCTTCGAATTCCTTCCCAACGTGTTCGAAGCGCTCCACTGGCCTACTCCCGTCAAGTGGATTAAGAAGATCTATCCGATTCTGATCGTTTTGGGCATCCTGCTCTCAACCCTGCACCAGAGTTCGCTCGGCTCTCTCTATCTGATTATGCCGAGCAAACTGCATCCGTTCTGGTACACGCCAGCGCTTCCGTTTTTCTTCTTTGGCTCGGCAATTGCGGTCGGTCTGGCCATGACCATCTTCGAATCCACGCAGAGCGCGAAGGCTTTCGGACGTCAATTGGAGCTCCCGGTTCTGGTCACTCTCGGCGGAGCGTTGCTGGTGGCTCTGTGGGTCAATCTCCTGCTGCGCTTCGAAGACTTCTACCATCGCGGCCAGCTCTCACAAATCTTTAAACCCAGCTATGAAGCGTATTTTCTCTGGCTCGAACTGACGCTCACCTTCCTGATTCCGATCACCATGCTCAGCTTCAAGAAGGTCAGGCTGTCGCCACAGTTGCTGTATCTGGCCTCCATCTCCACGTTACTCGGATTCATCACCAACCGCCTCAATATCGCGCTCATCGGCTTCGAGACTTACGTCGGGCATCATTACGTACCAAAGTGGACGGAGTTCTCGATCACACTGATGATCTGCGCCATGGGCTTCGCCCTGTTCGGGTTGGCCGCGAAATACTTGCCGATCTTTCCCGAAGAACACGCTCCGGCGAGGGCGCGTATCGGAACTGAAACGGAAAGCGAACTCGGACACTTGGGTGCAACTCCAGTGTTAGGCCATGCGGGAGACTGAGCCAATTCGGCGAGGGGCGGGATCGAGACGACTGACTCACAGCATCAGTGCCAAGTTGATCGGTTCCCTGCTCGCCGTCATGGTCGTCGTTTTTGCCGTTCAGGGATACCTGAATATTCAACTGCACCGGCAGCATCTGGAAATGGCCACGCTGGCCAGCGCCGAACGGGTCGGCAACATCATCAGGAACAGCGCAACCTATTACATGCTGCGGAACGATCGCGAGGGACTTTACCACGCGATTCGAGCCATCGCCGACGAGCCCGGCGTAACCAGGGTGCGCATCCTGGATCAGCAGGGGCGAATCAGTTACTCCACCGACGCGGCCGAAGTCAGCCACGTCCTTGATAAGTCGGCCGAAGACTGCTATGCCTGCCACAATCGGTCGCAACCGCTGAGCCGATTGAATCGTCCTGACCGGTTTCGCATTTATCGCGATGCCGGCGGACAGCGCGTGCTGGGCATCATCACCCCAATTGAAAATCAGCCCAGTTGTTCCAATGCCGATTGCCACGCGCATCCCGCCAGCCAGCAGGTTCTGGGCGTGTTGGATACAAATCTTTCCCTCGCTAACGCGGACGCGCAACTCAGGCTTAGCAGCACTCGCATGCTGTTCTACACGCTGGGGGCGATGCTGATGGTTGCGGTTCTAAGCTGGCTATTTGTGTGGCGAGTGGTTGACCAACCCATCAAGGCGCTCAAACACGGCACGGAACGTCTTTCCGAAGGCAAGCTTGGGTACCAGATCGACGTGCGATCCCGGGACGAAGTGGGGAATCTGGCTCACTCCTTCAACAACATGAGCCTGCAGTTGCAACTGGCAAATGCAAGAAATCGTCACTTGGGCCAAGACGCTCGAAGATCGCGTCGATCAGAAGACGACGGAACTCAGTCGCGCCCACGATCATGTGCTGCACGTGGAAAAGATGGCTTCTCTGGGCAAGATGGCCGCAGTCGTCGCCCATGAGGTAAACAATCCGCTCTTTGGGATTCTTACTTATGCCAAGCTCATCCGAAAGTGGGTGGCGTCTGGCCAAACCGCGCTCGAGAAACGAGAGGAGGCGATGCAAAGTCTCGACCTCATCGTCTCTGAAAGCCAGCGCTGCGGCGACTTGATGAAAAACCTGTTAAGCCTTTCCCGCACCTCGCCCATGAATGTGCAGTCAGACCGACTTGAACGCAGTAATTGATCGCTGTCTGCTGCTGGTTCGCCATCAACTGGAGATGGGCGGGGTCGAGCTGCAATTAGATCTAACGAAAGACCTGCCGTTCATCTCCTGCGATCCGGCGCAAATTGAACAGGTCTTTGTAGCCTTGATCATGAATGCTATCGATGCCATGCCACAAGGCGGCACCCTCTGGCTTGAGGATCGGCTAATCAACGGCGACACAGAAATCGAGATCAAGGTACGCGATAACGGAACGGGCATCTCGGTCGACATTCTCCCGCATATCTTCGAACCGTTCTTGACGACAAAAGAAAGTGGGGGGGTTGGGCTTGGCTTGGCGATCGCTCGCGGCATCATGGAACGACACAATGGGCGCATCGAAGTCCAATCAGAATTGGGTCGGGGCACGACCTTCATCATAACCCTGCCAAGTCAATCCCCGAACGCTGCGCTGGTTAGCGTTGGATCGGACAACACTGCGATGAAGGCGAGGTGACTGAAGTGAGCACACTGGGAAAATTGCTGATTGTCGACGATGAATTGAGCGTGCGCGACTCGCTGGGCAAATGGTTCCGCGAAGAAGGCTACGACGTGACTACGCTGGAAAACGCCGGTGATGCACTCACCCAACTCGCGACCCAACGCTGGGATGTGGCGCTGGTCGATATCAAGATGCACGGCACCGATGGCATCGAACTGCAACGCCGCATGCACGAAATCGATCCCGAACTTTTAGTCATCATCATGACCGGCTACGCCTCGGTCGAAACCGCCGTCGCAGCGCTCAAGAATGGCGCTTATGACTACGTGACCAAGCCACTCGACCCGGACGAGATCGCGCACCTGGTGAAGAAGGCGCTGACGCATAAGCGCACAGCGCAGGAAAACGTGCTCTTGCGCGAGACCGTCGCCGAAGTTGCGCGTCCGGAGGACATGGTCGGCCAGAGCGGCCCCATGCGCAAGGTCTTCGAAGCCGTCGAAACGGTTGGTCCCACCGACGCTACGGTGCTGATCACGGGTGAGAGCGGCACCGGCAAAGAACTGGTGGCGCGCGCGATCCATCAAGCCAGCCCGCGCAAGTTTCACCCCCTGGTCGCTATTCACTGCGGCGCTTTGACCGAGACGCTTCTCGAAAGCGAACTCTTCGGGCATGAAAAGGGCGCCTTCACCGGCGCGCAGTTCCGCAAGAAAGGCAAATTCGAAATTGCCGAGGGCGGCACGATTTTCCTGGACGAAATCGGCGACATCAGCCTGAAAACCCAGACCGACCTGCTGCGCGTATTGCAGGAGCGCGAGATCACACGCGTGGGCGGAAACCAAACCATCAAGGTGGATTTCCGCTGCATCGCCGCCACCAACAAGGATCTGGAGAAACTGATCGAGGAGGGTAAGTTCCGCCCCGACCTGTTCTACCGGCTGAACGTCTTCCGCATCGAGTTGCCGCCGCTGCGCGAGCGCCGCGACGACATCCCCGTCGCTGGTCAATCACTTCGTGCAAAAGTTCTCCATGGCGATGAACAAACGCATCACCCGAGTTGCACCCGCGGCCATGAACCAGTTGCAGGAGCAACCCTGGGCCGGAAACGTTCGCGAACTGGAAAACGCGGTCGAGCGTGCCATGGTCGTAGGACAGGAGCCGGAACTGAAGGAACAGGACTTCATCTTCAAATCGCAAGCCGCCAGCAACGGCTCCAGCAAGACCCTCGAAGACATGGAGCGCGTCGTACATCCTGCGGGTGGTCGAAGAGTGCGGCGGCAATCAGAGCCACGCAGCGGAGTTGCTCGACATCGACCGCGTCACTCTCTACCACAAGCTCAAGAAATACGGCTGGACGAGGACTCCGGTTGAGACGCGATAAGCTGATCGGCGGCAGCTCTCAGTCTCAGCGATCGAGACCAGGCTGAAACTGAGAGCTGGAGTTCCTAATGAAACTGCTGCAACTCTTGCCGATCGGGAATGTGGATGACGGACTGCTGAAGGATCTGCGTCCCGCCATCGAAGAAACGTTCCGAGTTTCCTGCAGGGTGCTGCCGGTGCGGCTCGATCCGGAGTTCGCTTACCACGGGGAACGGCAGCAATACCATTCGTCGGAAATCCTCCATCGCATGCAGAGTTTGCTCACGGAGGACTCCTGGCGACTGCTGGGGGTTGCAGCGGTGGATCTATACATTCCGATTCTTACTTTCGTTTTCGGCGAGGCACAGATGGGTGGACCCTGCGCTTTGGTCTCCGCGCACCGGTTGCGCCAGGAACTCTACGGCCTTCCGGCCGACCCGCAACTGTTTCGTCAGCGCGTAATTAAGGAAGCGGTGCATGAACTCGGCCACACCGTCAGTTTGACGCACTGCGACGATTACCGCTGCGCCATGGCTTCTTCCCACGCCGTGGAGTGGATTGACCTCAAGGAAAGCACGCTGTGCACCACTTGCCGTACTGCGGTAACACCGGCGAAGCAAGTTTTGTCCGGGCGATTCTTCTGAAACTCCAGGTTGACTCTTCCCGACCGCTACGGCTTTAACTGTTTCTCGATTGCCGAAACCACTTCCTTCGAATCCGGTGTTACGGCCGGTTCAAATCGCTGCACTACGTTTCCGTTGCGATCCACCAGAAACTTGGTGAAGTTCCATTTGATGTCGCCGCGGATGCCCGGGCCGGTCTCTTTGGTCAGGTACGAATAGAGGGCAGCCTGGTCGGCACCCTTGACCGAAATCTTGGAGTAGATCGGGAAAGTCACGCTGTACTTGCGGGTGCAGAAGGTCTTGATCTCTTCATTGGTACCCGGTTCCTGGGCGCCGAAATTGTTGGCCGGGAAACCGAGGATGACAAAGCCCTGATCCTTGTACTTCTCATAGATCGCTTCCAGAGCGCTGTACTGCGGAGTATAGCCACACTGGCTCGCCACATTCACCACCAGGACCACTTTGCCTTTGTAAGCCGCCAGCGGAGCCGGTTGGCCATCGATGGAGTTGAGCGTGAAGCTGTAGATTCCCCCAGACGCTGCAAGTAAAGATCCGACCATAATCAGCAAAACTCCTGCTACGAGACAAGCACGAACGGCCAAGGCGGACTTGCGCAAATATCTCATGGAACACTCCTGACTGCTTTCGACCGGCGCTCGGAGCCCGTTGAGCCGAACTGTTAAAGCAGTGGAATTCAGCATATCGAACCGAAGTCGAGCGCCGCAACCGGCCGATTGTAAAATTTCTGTCTCCTGTCAGTTCCCTCCTTTTATAGGTGTTGCACCGCTCGCCTCCATAAAAACACCGGCCGCCCGGGGTTGAGTCCGGGCGGCCGGTGTTGGAGCGGTCTTCGTTTCGGTGGTTCCCAGCGAGGTGGTTCAGGCCTCGCCAGGCCGCCGGTCCACTTATGACAGGAAGAACTCTTTCGCGATCGGCGCCCATTCCTGGTTCGGAATCTGCGCGCTTACGTCCTGGATCGCTTCGCCACCGTCCTGCGCCAGCGCTCCCGCGAAGGCCATCGTTGCTGGAATCCGGCGTTGCAGGCGGCTTGCCGACTCTTCTGTCCACCACCGCGCCAGCGCGCCTCCCAGCAGGTTCTTGAAGCTCGTCTTGGCATCTGGCGCGTTCACCGTCACCAGCCAGCCGTTGCCGTAAGGATCGCTCAACGCCAGCTTTGGATTCTCGATCACCGCCTGGTTAATGTCCGACACCGTGCCTTCGATCGGCGAAACCATATCGACGGCTGCGTCGTCGTGATAAATCGTGCACAACTTCTGGCCCTGGCGAATCCACTGCCCGCGTTGCGGCAGCGTGATGTTTTCCGCCTTGCCGGTCAGCTTCGAGGCAAAATCATCCATCCCGACCCGCACCAGGTTCGTGCTCTCGCTCAGCGCCCAGGTGTGACCCGGGTGATAGCGCAGATTTTCCGGCACCGCGAAACCGGCGACCAAGGCCGGCTGAAGGCGGGGCGCAACTGAGTCAGACTTCGAGGGGGCAACTTGTAGCGCCGGAACCACGGCGCGGCGGCTGCGGAAATAGTCGATGAGTAAGAAGGCTGAGAATGTGAAGAGAACCAGTAGGACTGTCATAAGTCACCTCGTCTAGATTTGGAGGGCCGTTTCTTTCTGAGCCGCTCACACTTTTACTAAAGGCAATCGCCATGCCAAGATGAGGAGAGCATCGAAGAAGGTTGTTGGGGGCTGTGATCTCTTGTGAAATGAAGCGGATAGACGAGAGACGATTTTGCGGCGCAGGCGCAGGCGATGAAATCGTGAACAGCGCGGTGATGACAATCGCAACAGACGGAAGCCAGTGTTTTCAGCGTTTGCGGGGGCAAAAGAAGGAATCGCCCCGTGGAATCAGTGCGTTGCAGCCTGCAAACGCCCTGATGAACCTTGCAACAGCCTACGCTGAAGAATGCAACAGGAAAGGCAGAGAAGATAATTAATACGAGGACGTGGACTCAGAATTCCCCGACCCGACCCGAGTCATCGGGGAATTCGGACTCGGCATTCCCACTAATTTACTCCGGCGAATACTGAGCTGCCAAAAGGGCATCCTCGCGACTCGCGTTGGTATTTAACGCATTGGCTCCGTACTCGAATCCGCTTTCGAAAGCCTTTAGGTTGAGTTCCCGGAAGCTCTTGGGGACCGAATCCGCAACGGCTTTGCGGACCGCGTCGGGCTCGAGCAGGCGAGTCACGGAGGTAAAGAATCCCACCATCACGGAATTCAGTACCATCCGCTTGCCCAGCTCTTCAGCGATGCGAGTCGCGGGAATGCTATAAACCTGTACTGATTTACTGACGTCGGAAACGCGCACCAGATCCTGTTCGACAATCAGGATGCCGCCCTCTTTCACCTCGGAGCCGAAGCGCACATAGGCTTCGTGCGACAGGATGACCATGATGTCCGGATGCGTAACATAAGGATACAAAATGGGCGAATCGGAAAGCACGAGTTGCGCGCTGCATGCGCCGCCGCGGGCTTCCGGTCCGAAGTTCTGCGTCATGGTGGCGTAGGCGCCCTGATAAATCGAGGCTGCTTTGCCGAGCACGATGGCCGAAAGAATGACTCCCTGGCCGCCAAATCCTGCAAGACGAATTTCCGTTAGCTGCATACCGTCTCCATCTCAGGTTGTTCCACGTAGGTGTCACCCAGCGACTCGTGATATTGGGCTCGCATCATGGTCTGGTAATCGGGGCGTTCCCGGTCCACAAATTTGCCGACGATGATCTCTCCGGTCATGGTCATGCCGACTTCACCGGTCGGACAACCGTGCTTGACCCGGCTCTTCTCTTTGTAATACTTCATGGCATCGAGGCCGTCGCCCATCTTGTTCCTGCGCTGATAGAGCGTGGGACAAGGCGAGATCACCTCTATAAAGGAGAATCCCTTCTTATTAAATGCCTCGGCGATGGAACGCGAGAGTTGCTTGACATGGTAGGTGGTCCAGCGCGCCACGTAGACTGCGCCGGCCGCTTCGACCAGGTGCGGCAAATTGAACGACGGCTCGAACACGCCATAAGGATTCGTCGACGTCGTCGAGTGATCGGGAGTAGTGGGAGCAGTCTGGCCGCCGGTCATGGCGTAAATCAGATTGTTCACGCAGATGACCTTCAGGTCGATATTGCGGCGCGCAGCGTGAATCAGGTGATTGCCGCCGATGGCCGAGAGATCGCCGTCTCCGGAATAGACGACCACGTTCAGTTTGGGGTTCGCCAGCTTCAATCCAGTGGCGAAAGGAATAGCGCGGCCGTGCGTGGTATGAAAGGAATCAAGCTTCACATAGCCGGCCACGCGGCCGGTGCAGCCGATGCCGGAAACCAGGGCGAGAGATCCCAAATCGATTTTCGAATCGATGAGGGCGCGAGCGAAAGAGTTCACGGTGGTACCGATCCCGCATCCCGGGCACCAGATGTGGGGCACGCGATCGCTGCGCAGGAATTGTTCGACGGGGTTCACGAGAACGTCGGCGTCGTCGCCACAAGAGCCGCTGCACGACTCGTTCTCCGTCAGATCCTTATTCGTCAGACCCTTGTTTAAAAGATCGGTGTTCAAGCTGTCGGTCATCGACTGGCCTCCACAATTACCTTCAGAATGTCTTCTGGGTTGTGCACTCCGCCGCCTGCGTGCGATACGGCAAAGGTCTTGGCCTGGCCGCCGGCGGCGCGTTCGACTTCCCGCACCATCTGACCCAGGTTGAGTTCGGGAACCACAAAAGCTTTTATTTTCTTGGCGAGTTCCTTGATTTTCTTTTCGGGGAACGGCCACGCAGTAATCAGGCGCAACTTGCCGACGCGCAAGCCCTTTTTACGAGCCGCTTCGATCGCCCGCTGGGCCACACGCGAAGTGATTCCGTAGGACACGACCACGACATCGGCGCCATCAATTTGTTCTTCTTCGGTCATGGTGATGCGGTCAACCGCGTTGAGAATCTTGTTTTGCAGCCGACGAACCAGCTTGTCCTGAATCGGCAGCGTCATGTTGGGATAACCGCGCTCGTCGTGGGTCAAGCCAGTGACGTGGAAGTTGTAGCCATCACCAGCGTGCGCCATTTCCGGAACCAGGTCGCCGTTGGTGCCGTACGGAAGATATTCGTCAAACGACTTGTGAGTATGTTTTCGCGGCGTGACTTCGATCTGATCGGCGGGAGGAATCACCACCTTCTCCGTCATGTGTCCGACGACTTCATCCATCATGAACATTACCGGCACGCGGAATTCTTCGGCCAGGTTGAAGGCTTTGATGGTGAGGTCGAAACACTCCTGCGGAGAATTGGGGCACAGCGCGATGATCTCGTAGTCGCCATGCGAGCCCCAACGCGCCTGCATCATGTCAGCCTGTGCGGGTAGCGTGGGCAGGCCGGTGGACGGGCCGCCGCGCTGCACATCAACAAACACGCAGGGCGTTTCGGTCATGGCCGCATAGCCGATGTGTTCCATCATCAGGGAGAAACCGGGGCCGGAGGTCACGGTAAACGACTTGGCTCCCGCCCAAACCCCGCCTTGCAGGGCGATTGATGCGGCGAGTTCGTCCTCCATCTGAATAAACGCTCCTCCGACTTTCGGCACGCGAGCGGCAAAACGTTCCACTACTTCGGTGGAAGGAGTGATGGGGTATCCGGCGGCGAAGCGACAACCGGCCGCCAGGGCACCTTCGCAGCAGGCGTGGTCGCCGTCCATGAAGTGCGTGCCGGTGAGCACACCTTTCGGGTCAGCTTTCATTGGTCACCTTCTTGGATTGGGCCGCAGTAGATTGGCCCTTCGCGGATTCGACCTGCTTGGGAGGATCGACTTTGCTGGCACAGATCGCGAAGTCGGGGCAATACATCCCGCACAAATCACAACCGCTGCACTTTTCCGGATGCACAACGTGCGGTGGATGGTAGCCCTTGGAATTGAAAGCGGAGGAAAGCGCGAGCACGTGGGAGGGGCAAAACTCCACACAGAAACCGCAGGCTTTGCAGCGCTCAACGACGATGGAAACACGTCCTTTTGCCATGAAATCTCCACGCTTAAGGTAGAACTTCACCACAAAACTGAACCTGATTATGCCCGGTCATATGAACTGTCTGCTGTGACAGACATCACGGAGGTACGTGAGGACACGCACACGGCCAAAAACGGCGCGCGTCCCCCGACCCGGGCGTTACTTCGGTGAGGCAAACACGACAATCGATTGTGCGGTCCATCACAGCAATCGGAAGACCCTGGTCTCACAATAAGGTTGGTAATCATTTCCAGGGGTTCAAGAAAAAGGGGGCTGCCATGTTTGAAGCCGAAGTTGAGATGGAACGACGTTCATCGGTCCTGCCACTGCTTCTGATGATGTGTCTGGTAGCGGCGATCGTGGGTTTGGCCGGCTACGTCATACTGCAGGCCCGGGGGAAAACTCTCAGCGCGCAGCAGGCGAGCGGGATAGTGGCAGCGGCGCTGCAACAACGTGGTCCGGCCGTGATCCACTTCCGCACGGGTCTGGTAAAACCGAGCGCGCGATGAAAAACCCGAGGATCCGAATTATCGATTACTGGAAAAAGCAGGAATTGTGAAATTGGCGAAACCGGCGGGGGGCAAGGTACAGGTCTCGCTGACAACCGCGGGAGAGCAATTACTGACCAGCGTTGCGGGTTGCAAAAAAGAGAAAGAAGCGGATGGCACGTTCTCGTATCAGGCTCCGCTGGCGCAACGGCAACTGGTAAGTATTGCCGGCATTGTCGTGGACGGCAACACCGCGACCGTCGCGTACACCTGGAAGTGGGTGCCCAATCAAATCGGGGACGTGTTCGACGCGGGTGGTCCGCTGGTGAAAAGCTTCAATCTCTGGGACCGTCAAACCCTGATCAATAAATATAACGCCGACTTTTATCGCAGCGAGCCGACAAAATCCGCACTGACTCTGGCACGCAACGGCCAGGAATGGAAAATCCTGGCGCAATAATCCGCGCCGTTACGACGGGCAACGTGTACAGTAGTGTCGTCGTGCGGTTTTCTGTTTTCGGAGCGCGCTGGCCGGCAACGAAGGCGCGCTTGGCTTGAAAGGAGAGAAACGAATGTCCCTAAAGAAACTGACTCTGCCCCTTGCGGCCCTGATTGTCTACGCCTGCACCGTCGCCGCGCCTAGTCAAATGCAAAACGACCAAACGCAGACGGCGCCGGACAAAAACATCAAACATGTCCCGATCAAGACCACGTCGCCCGCATCCGGGAAGGAAATGTTCACGGCATACTGTGCCGTTTGTCACGGAACTGACGGCAAGGGCGGAGGCCCCGCGGCCGCCGCGCTGAAGATTCCGCCCGCCGACCTGACGCAGCTCAGCAAGAACAATGGAGGAAAATATCCTTCACTGAAGGTCGAAGCTTCCATCCGCGGCGAATCCTCTCTTCCGGCACACGGCTCCAAAGAAATGCCTGTATGGGGATCTTTGTTTTGGAACATGAGTAGCGGCCACGAGGGCGAGGTACAGCAACGCGTGGGCAACCTAACCCGTTACGTCGAATCCTTGCAAGCGAAGTAGGACTTCGGCAGCGTCCTAATTTCCGAAGCGATGATCGAGGGCGTCCTGGCCCTCTCGGCGGGCGTGGACGCCCGCCGGACAGCCGCCGGGACGGCGGCGCTACGATGTAGCCGGCAAGGCTGCCGGCGCTACAGGTGCTGCCTCCCGCGCGGATTACCCCGACCATGTGAGCAAGATCACATTCGAATGTGCCTTGCAGCACAGCGAAGTGTTCCTGTCCGGCGGACACTGGCGGCAGAGGTCCGGCTTAGCTCCGTCGTGGATTGCGCAAGAAGCGGTGCACGTAAGCCATTTGGGGCAAGGTCGTTCAGGAGGCTCGTTCATGCTCTCGCCATACGGAATGGAGATTGTCGAAAGCTGCATTACCTGCAAGCTGCGCACGGATCGAATTTTCTGCGATCTCCCCGCGGCCGCGCTGCAGGCTTTTGAGAACATCAAATACGCAACCGCCTATCCCGAAGGGGCGGTATTGTTTGTCGAAGGGCAGATGCCCCGCGGCATTTTCGTGCTCTGCAAAGGCAGCGTCAAGCTCTCGATTAACTCGCCGAGCGGCAGAACCGTCATCGTGAAACTTGCGGATCCCGGCGAGGTGCTTGGTCTGAGCGCCACAATTTCCGGCAAACCTTACGAAGTGACGGCGGAAACGCTCGATCCCTGCCAGGTCAATTTCGTCAAGCGCGAGGACTTTCTGCACTTCCTGAAAGATGATGTGGAGGCCTGCTTCAAAGTGGCTGAGCAGTTGAGCGAGAAATATCACAATGCCTGCAAGGAAGCGGGCTCGCTCGGATTGTCCCATTCCGCCGCCGAGAAACTGGCGAAGTTGCTACTGGAGTGGAGTGCTAAGAACGGAGATGGCGCCAAGGCGGATCCCCGTTTGAAGCTCCGACTCACGCACGAGGAAATCGCGCAGATGATTGGAACTTCGCGGGAAACGGTCACGCGTCTGTTTGCCGAACTGAAGAAGCGCCAGATCCTGCAGTCGAAAGGTTCGACCATGGTGATTCGAAACACGGCCGCGCTCCGCGAGATCGCCAACCATAACTAAGAGCCGACCAAGTTGGAATTGGTCAACCGCGATAAATAAGCTGGGGTGCGTCACTGCTCGTGCTTTTCGAGAAGTGGCCTCTGCGCTACCTTGGCGACACAAAACCTTGACCTAGCCTGGGAACAGACGAACCTATCCTTTATTCCTAGTCCATTCCTCTATCCCTAGTCCATTCCTCGTCCGAAGCCCTCGATTCGGACCGACCATCGAGGGAGGGGACGGGGCGAGTGCCTCCGGTTACCAAAGTACAATGACCCTCGTAATCTTGTCCGCTTTCGCGACCTGCCGCATACTCGCTCCACCTACCACAGAACCTGGGAGACGGGGTTGGAACCGGAGATTAGGGTCGCCGATTTCAGCCCCGCATTTTTTTGTCCGAGCGGTCCTTCCGAATTCATCCCCTTAAAACCTTGAACCCGATCAGAAGCTGAACATTTTTCTGATGGCTGAAGGCTGCGTCAGTGCGCCGGCGATCACCGAAGCCGAGCCACTGCGGTGCCTCGTCGCGACATTGGAATGTCCGAGATTCGCTAGCATGGAATGGCTGGCTTTGGCATTCTTCAGCTATTGAGAGGCGCCGAAAAGGACCGGACTCACCATGGTTTCAATCTTGGCTGCCATCTCCTCGGCGGGAATACGGTTGGGGGTCTGAAACCAGCGGCGCGCGGCTCCGAAAACGGCCCAGGCCGCCGTGGTCGCCAGCAGCGCCGCATCGACGCCGGGTGCAATCCCATGAAGGGCAAGGCCCTCCTTGAACATATCCTCGACGACAGGGATGATGGAGCCTTCGAGCGGTATCCGAGCCAACTGACTGGGACAGCCTGTGGATCTCAGCGAGATAGTCGCAGACGCCGAGTGCAATGGCGCGCAGCGCTCCATGGCAGTCGGTAAAGGTGATGCCGCGCCGCTCTATCAGATCGCGGAAGCGGGATTCTGTCATCGCCTGCAGCAGCGCGTTCTTGTCGGGATAGTGCAGGTAAAACGTGGCTCGGTTTAGCGTCGCCTCGTCGGCGATCTCCTGAATGGAGATATCTTCGAACTCCTTTTTATTCAATAGTTTGGCTAGAGCATCCATGAGCATGCGGCGGCTGCGCAGGATGCGCGGATCGGTCGTTTCCGTTCTCGGGTTGGAGGAGCTGGGCCATTCCTACTATTTAAGGATACCTCTTCAGCGGAGCTAAAGCGACACTTGTTTATTTTTTGAATCGACATATGTTGATTACTACATCAATTGTCGTGTAGGAGGAATTCATCAATGCCCACTCTGCTTCACATCGATTCCAGCCCACTCTACGGCCGGTCAGTCTCCCGCGAGCTGACCGCTGCGTTCGTCACCCAATGGAAGGCTTCGCACCCGGATGGAACGGTCATATACCGCGACCTCAACGCAACAGCTATCCCGCCGATCAATGCGGAATGGGTCGGAGCCGTCTACACGCCGGAAGAGGCCCGCACTCCGCAGCAGAAGGAATTGCTTTCGCTCTCGGACTCCCTGCTCGCCGAACTGGAGCAGGCCGATGAGTACGTCTTCGGCGTGCCGATGCACAACTTCGGTGTGCCCTCCGTGCTCAAGCTTTGGATCGACCAGATTGCGCGTGTCGGCAGGACCTTTTCCTATGCGGACGGAAGGCCGAAGGGCCTGATCATCGGCAAGAAGGCGACCTTCATCATCGCGACCGGCGGGATCTACGACGCCCAGACGCAGATGGCCTCGTTCAATTTCGTGGAGCCGTATCTGCGGTCCGTATTTGGCTTTCTTGGCGTGACGGATGCGACCTTCCTCACCGCAGGCGGAACCGCGGCGCTGAACCAAGGGCATGACCGGAACGCGTTTCTTGCGCCGCATCTTCAGGCCGTGCAGACGCACGCGCAGACTTTCTAGAGGAGGACACGCATGAAGATTACTTCAATTATTGCTCGCTATCTGCTGGGGCTGATCTTTACGGTCTTTGGGCTGAACGGATTTCTCAACTTCATCCACCAGCCGCCACCGACGAATCCGCTGGCGATTCAGTTTCTTGTCGCCGTCAGCGCATCGCACTTTGCCGCATTCTTCTTCGCGGTGCAGGTTCTTGGCGGACTGCTGTTGCTCTCCGGCTTTTTCGTGCCACTTGCGCTGACACTGCTGGCGGCGGAGCTCTACAACATCCTTGCGTTTCACCTGACGCTTGCGCCGGCGAGCATTGCTCCGGCTCTGGTCGCTTGCGTGTTGTGGATTCTGGTCTTCCTGCAGTACCGCGAAAGCTTCAAGGGCATCTTCACCGCGAAGCCTGCGACGCGTGCATGAATTGCTTCGCAGTTATGTTCCTGTTTGTCGCTAGCTTTGATCGGAAACGCCTTGGCGTAACAATTCCCCAGGAAGACTAGCTGGACCGAGGCGTTTTCGATGAGGGGGCAAGTAGGAAGCCATCAGAGCCAGTATCCCTCGCGGGCTGTGGTTTTCTCGTAAACCCTTTTCGCATCTCGTTGTCGCTGAAAGCCACGATGCGCTTCGAGGAGGGCTGCGGCCATCTTCGCCGCTCGCATTCCACGCCGACGCTCCAATTTACATACTAGTCGCCAAGACTAGGATTCCAGCAGCGCCCGTAACTTATGAGCGTATCTACGGCTCGACGTGACCACCGCTCCTCCAGCCAGTACGATGTCGTAAACCCCATCGAACATCGGACGAATCTCGCTAATGCAGGCACCGTTCACAATGGCCGACTTCCGCACGCGGATGAAGTGGTGTGGCGCGAGCTTCTCTTCCAGGTGCGCCATGGTTTCCCGCAACAGGTGACGGTCGCTGGCGGTGTGTATGCAGGCATAGTTTCCCGTGGCTTCGATCCACAAAACGTTGGAAACGGGAACAAAGAAAATCCGCTTCTTGTCCTTCACCACAAAGCGTTCCAACGGGCGGAGACTACGGAGGGATTGGAGCAGTGGTTCGAGACCTCGATTTGCTTTCCCGCGCTGTTCGAGGACCTGGCGTGCGTGAACCAGGGCCTTGGCAAATCGCTCCTTATCAAACGGTTTCAAGAGATAGTCAACTGCGTGCACTTCGAATGCACGAATGGCGTGCACATCGTAAGCCGTGACAAAGATATATACGGGAGCGGGGCCGTTCACTGGCTCCACATTTTCGATGACTCCAAAACCATCCAGATCGGGCATCTGCACATCGAGAAAAACGATGTCGGGATGAAGTTCATTGATCTGCTCCACCGCGCTGATTCCGTTCGCCGCCTCGCCTACGACTTCAATGCCGTCGTGTTCGGCGAGATAGCGACGGATACCGCGCCGGGCGATCGGTTCGTCATCGACGATGAGGACTCGTGTCTTCATGCGAACTCCGCAGTGGAATGGTGATGATGGCCTCACAGCCTCGGCCGTTGCCCCCGGTAAGTTCCAGCGACGACTCGTCCCCGTAGAGCTGTTTCAAGCGTGACTGGATATTGGTGAGTCCAACGCCGAATCGCAGGCGCGATCCCGGTGCAGGACCGGGGCCATCATCGCGGACGCAGAGCCAAACTCTGCCGTTGTGGCGTTGGGCAGCGATCTCCAGCCGGCCTGCGGCGGAATCGACGCTGATGCCGTGCTTGATGGCATTCTCAACCAGTGGCTGAAGGGCGAGACTCGGTACATAGACTTCGAGAAGGTCAGGCGGCACGTCCATGTGAACTTTCAACCGATCATGAAAGCGCGTCTGTTCGATCTCCAGGTATTTGCCGACGAACTCGAGCTCGCTCTGCAAGGTGATCTCGTTCTCCCGCCGTTCGAGGGCCATGCGCAGCAAGTCGCCGAGGCTGACCAGCAGATGGCTCGCAGCATCGACGTCTTCCTGCATCAGGACTCCAATGGTATGAAGACTGTTGAACAAAAAGTGCGGATGCAACTGGCTCTTAAGGTTCTCAAGTTCGGCATGGGAGAGCTGCGTCTCCAGCTGTGCCGCTATCGTCTGGCGCTCCATCGCAACCTGGTAAAAGTGGATCGACTGATACAAGCCCACAACTAACCAGTACGTAAGCATGCCAGTAAAGCTCATAAATAGAACACTGACTCCGAACGGCGAGAGAAATTGGTGCACGCCAGGACCAGTGATGTGAAAAACAAATCGCAGAAGTCCAAGGCTCAGAAAATATTGGGTGACAGATGCCAAGGGAGCTATCGTGAGCGATGTGATTGTATGGATCGTCAGGTGAAGTACGACCCTCGGCCCCGCCAACGGGAACCGTTTGGCAAGACCCATCACAAGCGGTGTGTACGCCGCCCATACGTACCACCAGAGAAGTTCGAGCGCACCCTCGATCACCCAGTTGACGTGCGCACCCTGTACTTTCCCTACCACGATCCGTTGTGCGGCAAACAACAGTCCCACCATCGTCCATGCGCACAGGATCAAAATCCATCTTGTCCGCCCGCTATTTGGTGCGATCTGCAGCAATGGGTGCGTCGACCCCTCCGGCACGGATTATAGCTGTAACGTCGAACGAGACATCACTGAGGACAGCGCGGTTCAAAGCGCGTAGTGCTCTTTGACGGCCAACTCTGGCCGCTTGTCTCATTTCGGACACCGCATGTCACTTTTCCTGCAAACGCCGATTCTTCGCGACATATTGTCCAGTGAGCAGGACCATCGACAGGCAGTTAAAACGCCGCGTTGAGATCTGCATTGGCGTTACGAGCAGTACGAGTCGTTCAGATTGACGTAAAGGAGTTTCACATGAAGAAGATTCTGACTAAGTACGGAGCGCTTGCGCTTGCGGTCGCTCTGATGGTGCCCTTGGCGCAGGCGCAGTCGGCAGGAATTCAGACCGCATTCGGACAAGATGCCGGAACGCTTTCCGACAAATTCGCCGGACTCGCGCGCGTTATGTCGGGCAAGTACGACTGGAAGCCCGGCCAGGGCGTTCGCTCCGTCAGCGACGTGTTCAACCTGATCGTCAAGGAGAATGGCATGCTCGCCGGCGTGCTCACGGGGACACCGAATACCGGGGCAAAGCCCGCGCCCATCACCGATCCGGTGAAATTACAGGAAGCTCTGAAAGCTTCTTACGCCAGTCTGCAAAAAGCGATTACGGGGCTTTCCGACAAGGACCTGCAAACACGGGTGAAACTGTTCGGAGAAGACATGACGAAGCAGGACGCGCTGATGCTGATTCTCGAAGATCAACACGAGCATCTGGGGCAGTCGATCGCGTACGCGCGCACCAACGGCGTGGTTCCGCCCTGGTCTAAGTAGGGCGTTTACCAGGACCTGTAGGTCGTTTATGGATCGACGCTGTTGCCATACGGCTTTATTTAATGGAACGCAAGAGTGCCATCGGACCAATACGGCACTTCGATTGGTACGGTCCGCAGCGGTGGCAGCTCTTTGTTCAGTGGACTATCCGGTTTGTCAGGGTCCGGGAACCACATTGACGTGGAAGAAATGGGTGAGTTCGGATCATTAGCGTCCAATTCAGCAGGATCTTTTATCGGCAAGAAGAACATCACGTGGCATAAATTGTGTGAACCCAAATGGCTAAGGTATGCATCCTTGGACATCATATAGCTCATTGCCCCCGGCTCCGCCGGCGGAATCTCCTTCTTCGCGTACGCCTCTTGAATGCCCGCGATGCGCTCTTTAACGGAGGTCACTCCAGCGAGTGTTATTTCCGTCAGCTTACGAAAAATCGGCAGGATCGACCGCACAGCCGCTGGATTGAGGCAAATCGCCCCTCTCTGTTTCGGACTCCAGACGTCATAGAAGTCAATGCTGGCCGTCCATGCCGGCCCCGCCATGCACACAAAACCGTTTGTACCTTTGACCGCTGTTTCCCAGCCTTGGGGTGTCAGCACCAAAACAGACGCATCCTTTGAAATGCCCTCCGGAGCAGCGCTTCGCGCCAGCGCGATTGCCGCATTCCGGTCCATGAAATACTGGGAAAGTGGCAGCATCTTCGGATATGGCCTCTCTGCCTCCTGTGCCCGCGTGCTCACAGTCATGTTCAGCAAACTCACGAGCGCAAGCGCTCCCACTGCAACTCTGGATGCAATCTTTTCGATCTTTGCAAATCGCATCATGCTCGTTTTCGTTTCCTTTCTGCGAAGATGTGTCCGCAACTACTCAGGCTCGACGGTTAGCGCGCCCATGGCTGCCGATCCCACGGTCCAGACCATGCGGACGTGCCGATGCCGCGGGCCGCGCGGATCGTAGTTAACCCCATTCGAGGCGGGAACCGCAGTCGAAAATTTGGTTCCAGTGCACATTCCGAAGGCTGGCAGCTAAGCGATGCGGGCGCGGAAGGATCTCCACTGCTGCTGAGATGCATTGCAACCGAAGGTCCAAACTGAAAACCTGTCCTTTGCAGTGGCTTAGAGCGGCGTTGTTCTGAAAGAATTATGAGTTTCTGGATAAGTCCCGGTAAGTCGGCTAGGCTGTACTACCACGCCTCCGACCCTGACGGACAGCTACCCTAAGGGCGTCGGACATCGATGTGCGACGGATCTGGCGGAACTTCATGGGCGCATGACCAAATGGGAAGAACCTTGCAGGAATCGAGGGACCTTGCGGGCGTCACAAAATCCGTCACCTATACTTACAACCTTGACGGTTCTCTGGCTACACTGACCACTCCCCCATTGAAGACAGTCTCCTACACCTACAGCGCGGCTGCCCGCGCCACGAAATTGGTGGACTCCGGCGACAGCATCAATTTTGTGACTGGCGCAACCTATGCTCCACCGGGCGAATTGACTGGGATGACGATGGGTTCGGCGTCTGGCTTTGCTGGAATTACAACGACCAACGTCTACAGCACCCGGTTACAGCCGATTTTGCTTTCCGCCGGAGTCACCGGCCAGAACCCGGTGTTCAGCGAGTGTTTCGACTTTCATCTGGGTATGTCTCTCAACATTTCGCCTTGTTCGTTTTCTGCCAGCACAACGGGCGATAACGGCAACATCTACCAGATCGTGAACAACCGGGACAACACCCGGAGCCAGAGCTTCACCTACGACGTTCTAAATCGCATCGCAACCGGGCAGTCTAGCGGATACGCAGTGGGGAGAGACCTTTACCATTGACCCTTGGAGCAACCTGACGAACCGCACCGAAGTTGCGGGCAAGACGTATTACGAGCCGTTGAGCCAGTCGGCGGGCACAAACAATCAGCTTTCCGGCTTCGCCTACGATGCGGCGGGAAACATGATTACCAACGGCGGCTCGACCTCGTATATTTACGATGCGGAGAACCGGCTGATTTGGACCTCCGGTTACCGATACGTGTATGACGGAGATGGTGACCGTGCGGAGAAGTGCGTGGCCGCGACTTCGACGACACCCTGCCCGACCAGCGGAACCAACGGCACTCTGTACTGGCGAGGAAGGGGCAGTGATACGCTGGATGAGACCGATCTGTCGGGCAACGTCGTGGAAGAGTATATCTATTTCAATGGCCAGAGGGTTGCACGTCGAGAAGTGTCCTCGGGGGGAACGACCATCGCCGTGCATTATTATTTCTCCGACCACTTGGGGTCGCATGGCGTGGTGGAGAACGCGACAGCCAGCGCGTGCGAACAGGACGTGGATTACTATCCCTACGGTGGGGAGGAGAACGACTACTGCTCGACCCAGGTTGCGCAGCACTACAAGTTCACCGGCAAAGAAAGAGACACGGAGAGCGGGCTGGACAACTTCGGGGCGAGATACGAAGCGTCCAGCTTGGGCCGGTTCATGACGCCGGACTGGGCAGCGAAACCAGCGACGGTGCCCTATGCCAAGTTCGGCGATCCACAGACGTTGAATTTGTACGCTTACACTGAGAACGGGCCGGTCAACAAAGCGGATGCCGACGGTCATAAGATGGCGGTGCCAGAGGGAGAAGGTACCTCACTTAGTCTGATTCCAATGCTTGCTGGGTGGGATCAGTCATTCTCGGCCCAGCCCTATGCGCCGTACCAAACAACACAACCGGCGCAAGAGACGACAACGGCGCAAAATAAGCCACCAACACAGGAATTGGGCGGGCCGCCTCCGACGCCCGATCCCGCCGGGGTGCGTACAACCCCAGCTCCGGCTTCAAACTCCGACTCGTCTAAGAGTTCTGGCTCTCCTACCGGCCCTGTGGTAGTGGTCGCTGCGGCAGGGCTAGCGCCTCAAGCTAATGGCGCTGCGGTGGCGGCGAAGGCCGCAGCTGAGAGCGTTGGGCAAACGCTGAAATCGGGTGAGGTGTTGCGCGGTGTGGCTAGTGAGGCCCCGAACATCACCGCCAAACGTACATTGACAGAAATTGCTGAGAAGGCATTGGCTGAAGGCGTAGCGGCCCTTGCGCGCATTGTGGGGGGAGGGGCATCGGTCATTGCTCCGATGCCCAGCATTTTGTTACAGCAGAGGGGTCCTCACCAATACGACCCTGCCACTGACCCCTAATTGCAACTGCTCCTGGCGAGGCCCGAAACAGAATGACCGATTGGAATCGATTCCGTGAGATACAAACGCTTCGAGAGTCGGGGCGCCCAGCCGAAGCATTGACGGAATTTGAAGCGCTTCGCGAGAGCGCCACGGATGCAGCGGACAGGAGTTCAATCCTCTTGCACGAGGCTCTTTCGTACTACGATCTCGGCCGTTTCGATAAGGAAGTCGAGGCGGCTTCGGAAGCGGTAAGGCTTCTGCCCGAAGAGAGTCCAACTCGACCGTACGCGGAGTTTACGCTGGCATGCGCTCATGGGCACGAGGGCAAGCTCGATCTGGCGGCGCAGGAACTCAGGGCGTTTCTTAAGAGGCATGCAGACCTCTTGAGTGATAACGAGCACATTCAACTCAGACATGATGCCCAGCTTCGATTGATCGCAAACCTCATAACGCTCGGTCATGCCATCGAGCCGTTGTCTATCGCAGATGCACTCAAGACGGAAGACATTTCCCCAAAAGAAAGGGCGGAACTTTCGTATCGGGAGGCGGTGGCGCACGGACTCCTTGGACGACACGATCGCGCTCTGGAACTATACCAAGAGGCAATCACTGGCCCGCTGGAGCGCTCGCTGGTTGCGCGGGCTCATTTCCACATCGGGGAGGTTCTGTACGATCAAAGTGAGTTCTCGAGGGCGCTTGATGAGTTTAAGATTGCCGAAACCCTGGCTGATCCGGGCAGCTCGGATAAAGACCACTTCGCGGGATGGGTCAAGCACACCCTTCGCGTCGCTGGCGTGTCGGAATGAGTTTTCTTTTAGCCGCCGATCCGCGCTCTGATTCCGGCCCGTTTAGCTGCCCGATCCGATCCCGATTCCGAGGCCGATCCGTACCCGGCAGTGTCGCGAATCGGGGACGGTGAGGGGTGACGTTGTCGTCGTCCCGAGGGCTGGTTTCCGGGGTTAGGGTTTTTGCGCTGCCTTCGGCATCGGGTGGAGGGGTGAGACGTCACCCCGGAACGGGTGCTGCAAATCAATTCGACGGTCTACAGGTACGATAAACGAACACAGAAGGTTCAAAGGCGCGAAGGCGAGAAAGTCGTGGCGGAGTATTAGACGCAAGAGCGGTAAGGTTTCGGTAAGGTCTTCGTTAACTTCGTTACCTTTTGTGACTTTGGAAACGGCTATATTTGCTATAACTTACGTGTTTGCAACACTGGCAGGTCATCCGCTGCGCCACCCAAAAACAAAAGCCAAAACAAGATCAAGTCAAATGCAAAAACCTTGGCGGACGCTACCGTGGAATCCCACCCTCGCGCAAAAATCGCGCAGGGATGGGGCACCCGGCGGGCGAGGAAAGCTGCCAAAAAGCAACCACCTTCGTTTTTCAGTGGTGTTTAGGCTGACTCAGCCTGATCACTCCCTGGATATCCCCCTTTTCGCGGCTCGCATCGAATAGAATCAGAGACAACGAAATCGATACTCTTATCTCCCAGTGAGGCATGATGCGAAAGTTCTTCGTTTTGATACTGCTCGTTTGTTTTCTGACATGTTTCCATGGAATGCTTCTGTCCGCCGCTGCTCAGGATGATGCCAAGCCCGCGGCGGGGACACGAGCCACGGCGGCAACGCCCTCCGCCGCTGCGTCGCCCGACATCGCGGCCCCCGAGCCCAACACTAAAGCTTCGGGGCGCGTCGAAGCCGCCGGCACTGTGCTTGATGAAATTCAGGCCGCGCCGGACCAGCGTATTCCCGAAGAGATTCTTGGTTCGGCCGAATGTGTGGCTGTGGTTCCGTCGCTGCTGAACGGAGGATTCGTCTTTGGCGGGCGTTATGGTAGAGGCGTCGCGAGTTGCCGGACGCCGAAAGGGTGGAGCGCACCGGCCTTCTTCATGATTGGCGGCGGCAGTTTTGGCCTGCAGATCGGCGGCCAGGCCACAGATGTGGTCATGCTGATCATGAACAAGCACGGCATGGATGACCTGCTCTCCAGTAAATTCAAGCTGGGCGGCGATGCCAGCGCTGCCGCGGGACCGGTCGGACGCCACGCCGCAGCTGACACCGATTGGAAGATGAGGGCGGAGGTTCTGACCTATTCGCGCTCTCGTGGTCTTTTCGCCGGACTCGAACTCTCTGGCGCCGTGATCAAGCAGGACAAGGACAGCACTCGCGATTTCTACGGCCGCATGGTGCCGTTCAAAACCTCGCTTAAAGGCGACATCGACGCCCCTAAAGACGCTTATCCGTTCCTTGAGCACGCTGGCCAAATGGGCACAGCAGGCAGCAAAATAAGTACCCAGTGGCCAGTACCCAGTACCTAGTGGTTTCGTTTCCACAAATTCTCGACGTACGTTGAGGCTGGGCACTGGGGTGCTGGGTGCTGACTCTCTGTGCGAGAACGACTTGAGTTCGCGCTCGTCTGGCCCTGGGTAAAGATCCTGGGCTTGCTCCCCCGTCCGATGGCCCGCGCCCTTGGAATTGCACTCGGGCTTACCGTCTATGCGGTTCATGGACGCTTGCGACGCGTCGGGCTGCGCAATCTGGCTCTCGCCTTCCCTGAGATGCTGGCGCGGGAGCGGCGGCGACTGGTTCGCGGGGAATTCATTTCGCTGGGACGCCAACTCGCCGAAGTTTGCCTTTTCCCTCGATACACTCGCGAAAATGTCTCTCGTATCGTCGTCTATGACGGCTTTGAAAACTTCGAGCGCGCGTATGCTCGCGGCAAGGGCGTGCTATTCCTTACCGCGCACCTTGGAGCCTGGGAACTGTCGGCGTTCGCTCATTCCTTGCAAGGGCATCCGCTGTCGATCGTCATGCGATCGCTGGACAATCCCTACGTGGACGCCCTTCTGCAGCGCTACCGGACGATGCATGGCAACCGCACCGTTGACAAAGACGATTTCGTCCGTGGGCTGCTCTCTGCCATGCGTGCCGGGGAAACCGTCGGCATTCTGATGGATACCAACATGACTCCGCCACAGGGAGTGTTCGTCGATTTCTTCGGCATTCCGGCGTGCACCGCCAGCGGCCTGGCGCGTATTGCGCTACGAACGGACGCTGCGGTCGTCCCGGGCTTCACCGTGTGGGATTCGAAACTGCGCAAATATATTCTGCGGTTCGATCCCGCCGTCGAGTTGATTCGCACAGATGATAACGAAGCCGACATCGTCGCCAACACCGCAAAATTCACGAAGGTGATCGAGGGGGTCATCCGCCGTTACCCCGACCAGTGGCTCTGGGTTCATCGGCGGTGGAAAACGCGGCCGCCGGGCGAGCCTGCGCTGTACTGATGTTCGTCTCTGTGTGGAAGCGGGGCGAAGCCCCGTCTCCACGCGAGGTGCGACAATAGACAACCATGAAGCAAACCCTGCGCGATCTCGCCGAGAAGCTCGGCTGCCGTCTTCTCGGAGACAACTCCATCATGGTCACTAGCGTCTCCAGTCTGCAATCCGCGACGAGCGACGGCCTAACCTTCGTGGAGGACGCCCGTCATCTGGACGCAGCGCTTGCCTCGTCCGCCGCCGCCGTGATTGCCGGCGACTTCGCCGCCAGCGTAACCGCAAAGCCCATCCTGATTTCTGCCCAGCCGCGCCTCACTTTTGCGCGAGCCGCGAAAATGCTGCGCGACCCCGGCCGCAATCGCGGTGTTCATCCTTCGGCTATCGTTGCCGCTTCCGCCAAGATTGGCGAAAATGTGGCCATTGACGCCCGAGCCGTTCTCGGGGAACACGTTAAGATCGGCGATGAAACAGCCATCGGCTGCGGCGCAGTCATCGGGGACGACGTGACGATCGGAAGGCATTGCCGTATCGACGCGAATGTCACAATCTACACGGGCACAACTCTCGGTGACCGCGTCGTCGTGCAGGCTGGAGCTGTCCTCGGAAGTGAAGGCTTCGGCTATGTCCGCGATATTCAAACTGGACGCTACGAACAATTTCCACAAGTGGGACGGCTGGTGATCGAAGACGACGTCGATATCGGAGCTAACTCGACCGTTGACCGCGGCGCGCTGGACGAAACGCGCATCTGCCGTGGCACTAAAATCGACAACCTCGTGCATGTCGGCCACAACGTGCACATCGGCGAGGATGTGGTCATTGCGGCGCAGACTGGCCTTTCCGGAAGTGCAGTTGTCGAAAACAATGTGATCATCGGCGGACAAGTGGGCATCGCGGACCATGTGCGCATTGAAGAAGGCGCGATCCTGGGCGCTCAGAGCGGCATTCCCACCAAGAAGGTGATTCGCGGCAGAGGAGTCGTTTTCTGGGGAACGCCGGCGCGTCCCATTCGAGAGTATCTTAAAGAGCTGGCGTTTTTATCGCGAGAAGCAAAGAAGGAATGAATTGTTGCATCCCGGGCGGATCTGCATCTTGCGGCGAGCTGCAGATCCCTCGCTTCGCTCGGGATGACAAACTCTGAGATTGTTTTTTCATGGCTATCGTCGTCATTGGCGGACACTCACGCAGCGTTGGCAAGACCAGCGTCGTGGCCGGACTTATCGCAGCGTTGCCTGGTTTTCACTGGACCGCTCTCAAAATCACACAATATGGACATGGCGTCTGCTCTGCCGACGGCGAAGCCTGCGACTGTGCAACTGCAGATCATTCCTGGGCTGTTTCGGAAGAAAAAGATCGTTCCGGCGAGTCCGACACTTCACGTTTTCTGGTTGCGGGCGCCGATCACTCATGGTGGGTCCGCACCGAGCAAGGACATCTGGCAGAAGCCATGCCGCGTATTCGGAAGATCCTGGCCGCAACCGAACATACGATCATTGAATCGAACAGCATTCTGCGCTTTGTGAAACCGGATCTCTATTTAACTGTGCTCGACCCGGCAGACTGCTGATTTCAAAGCCACCGCGCAAAACTATCTGGACCGCGCCGACGCGGTGCTGCTGCACTCCGTCGAAGGCTCGGAAGGGCCGGCGTGGAAACAAGTCTCGCTCAAACCGGTGATCGACCGCCCTAAGTTCGCGATCCGGCCGCCAGATTACGTGACGCCGGAAGTTGTGGAGTTCGTTCGCGGTCGGCTACATCTCGAAGATTCGCGGCACTAGCCACAATTGTCCTCCGAAGCGAAGGGTTATGCCCGCAAAGAAAGCGAGGCCTTCGCTTCGCTCAGGATGACAAAGTCGGGGTATGTGCCTGCATCCTGGTTGCGATCGCGACCTTATGCAGCATGTAGATACAAAGTTGCCAGGCCGGCTACGAATAAAACCAGGAAAAGCACAATGATGCCCCACTGCGGCGCAACCGGCAGTTGACTTGGGTTGAAGTAGGGCGCGAGCGCAAGGTTTCGCAGCACGTCGCGCATGACGACCATAACCGCCACTGTCAGCAAGCCGCAGCTTACTCCGATCACCAGTTGACGCTTCGGAGACTTATTGGCTTTCGCCATGATGAGATGCGCGATCGCCGCCAGCGGCAGAAGCATTCCGACCCCTAATAATGCGGTCGCGAATCCATTGCCACCGATAAAGGCCAGTCGGGCGGGACCGACAATTTCGCCAGGAACCAGAACCCCACACCAAAATTGAGCAGGGTAGCGCCGGTAAATAGCAAGGATCCTTGTTCGGATGAGCCACTGGCGATACTCGTCTTCTCTCTGGCGAAGACCCAGCACTACCAACCCCAGTCCGGAAACCGCGAACGGCGCCTAACACAAAATGGAGGTATCGCGGAAGAAGCGAAGGTTCTGACCAGTTCAGGTTCCAGCCGCCGGCATGGCTGCGATAAAGGTCCAGCCAGCGCTCCGGGCGACAGCATCAGGGTGAAGTTATTGCTGTAGACGAAGGCAATGGAGGCCAGCAGCAGCACCACCAGAGCCAGAACCGCCGTCGTCATGGCGCCTGGCTCTTTCGTTTGCTCATTCAGGGAAAAGAAGTAGACGCCGTAGTAGGCGAGAACAACCATCCCAATAATGGCCAGCCAGGGCACGCCGATCAGGATCGAACTGGCGTAAAGGAATTGCCCATACATCACCTGGAGGAAGAGCAACGGCGCCACGCCCAGCGTGATGGTGAAGGCAAAAACCGAGGGCAGAAGGCGGCCGAGATCGCCGGCAAGCCGCGCGGAAAATGCCGAACTCTTGCGCCGCATGCATGCAGACCAGGGCGACGGCGGTGCCTCCCAAGAGGCAGTTCATGAACAGGACGTGGAGAAAGAACGTCAGCAGGAGCAGGGTGCGCAGAAGCCAGACCGGCGCCGGCAACGGCATGGGATCGGGATGAGGAATGGGCAAGTTCATGACCATGAATCCTCCTGCTGACTACTGTTCTGGGATTGCTCAGATAGACGGCCAACGCGTGACCTTCCGCATCCGTGCCGGTAAAGGGCGGCATGTCTGGATTGATGTCGCCCAGCGATCCGAGCATGCCGACGATTGCGTCGGGATCGGTTCCCTTTAAGATCCAGCGGACGCCGCTGACCGCCCACGCTGTGACACAGGGCGCAATGGATCGCGAACACCTGCTGCCCAAGTTCTTTTTCGTTCGCCCCAGACGGTGTCGCCGGCGCCAGCGAGGCCAGATAGCCGCCTAAGGCAGCGCGATCATGCTCATCGCCGGCGAACGGTGGCATGGTCTCGCGAACCACAGGCAGGTGCAGCAGGAGCTCGCTGGCAAATTTCGCGTCCCATCCGCGGGCGAACTTGCGCATCCCGCGATAGCCATCGACGGAGTGACAGGAGCCGCACTCCATCGCAAAAAGTTGCCGGCCATAAGCATGTGGCGTCTGGCGCTGCTCGGCTTCGACCCAAGGCGAAGTCTTGGCGACACCGTTCGCGGTGATACCCTGCATCTGCCCCACCCTGATGTCGTTGGCATAGATGTAGCTGTTGATGACGTAGGGATAGCGGCTGAACTCGCGCAGATATTCGCCCGAGCCCATGACGCCGATCCCGGCAACCAGCAGCACTGCCACGACCACTGGGTTCATCATCTTCGGCCGGAGAAGCGCGAACACCAGCGTCAGCAGCAGGGCCACGCCGGCACACACGGCGGCTCCCCGCAGAGAATGACGGACTGCTATGTAGGTGCCGAAAGCCCGTTGAAATACGCTCGCGAGTAGGAAGGGAGAGTCGTGGAAATACCAGCGGCTCAAAGGCAGCAGCGCTGCAATTCCCAGCACCAGCCACCAGCCCGCCCAACGCACTACGCGTTCCCGCAAGGGAGAGGGTTCGCACATCGCGGTCACCAGCCCGAAGATTCCCGCCAGAGCCTACTGCCATCGCGGTACGAATGCACAACGAGGGCCAATAGGTGGGATTGAAAAAGCCGTCCCAGAAGTTCCTGGTTTCGAGCCAGCGTCCGGGCGTGAGCATGTAGGTGATAATGCCGTTGATCACCACCAGGCTCGCCCAGGCGGCCACGAAGTAGATCCAGCCAATGATGAGATGAGTTTGCCGGTCCAGCGTGTCCCAGTGGTAGGCGTAGATAAGAGCGGCCGCGATCTCGACGAAGAAGAAGACCCATTCGATCGCCCATCCCCAAACAAAGGTGTGAATGAGCGAAGAAGTCGCTTCCGGGCTGACCAATCCGATCGTGAACCAGATGCCCACGCCGGTAACCGCGCCCAGAACAACGGTCAGCAGCGCGAAGAACTTGGAATGATGCCTCACGTAGCCCAACAGCTCCGAATCGTTGTGTGAGTACGCACGACGCTCGGTTAGAACCAGGTAGGCGCCGCCGCCGACCGCAAAGTGGGAGATGAAGACGTGAAGCACGGCTATAGCCGCGATCAGCAGCCCGCCAGGAAATCCAAGTTGCCAAATGGGATAGTTCATTCTGTCACCCGCCACATCATCTCCTTAGAATGAAGGGCGTTCAGGACAGGACGCTGTGACTGGAATCACACGATGGCGTGAGCGTTCAGCGATGACGCGAAATGCGCATTTGGAAGTGAACGCGCGCTTCAGCACGATGCGCAGATACGCTATGGGCGATCTTCCAGTTGGCAATTGTTACCGTAGGTGAAGGAGTGCAGTCCTAAGCCCTGGACTTTCTGGTTGCAGTGCGACCAGGTGCGCGCCGAAAGCAGGACTCCGGACCAGATAATACATGCGCGATTCCGTAACGTTCGATAAAGGCTCCTTTGTCGTCAAATTTCACATCGGCACCGGCGCTTTCCTTGGGCAAGGGGACGCCATCCTGAAAAAGATTGACGCGGACTGGCTTTCGCCCCCGTAAGACTGAGTACGCTGTAGAGCGATCGTGCATGGTAACGCACTTCGGCAGCAGCGCCATGACTGGCTGAGATTACGCCGTCGCGCTCAACGCGCCAGCGCCCGACCATCATCACTCCGCCGTCGGGCGCCGAATGTGCGGGCTGGAAATCGGCCTCCTCTCCGGCATGATGCCCGGCCATGTCGTCGATAGCGCTGCGCCCGTAGATCTCGCCAACAAATGTCTCCTGGGTCGGAACTCCGCAAGCCGCTTTGAGGTTGTCCTCTTCCGGATCGAGTCGGAATCTTCATCACTTCGGGATGCGCGACCGCGAGCAACTCGCGGATCTTCATTTCCATCTCATGATCGGCGAATTCTCCGAACACTTTCATGACGATGTTGCCTTGCGGATCCACGAGATAGCGATCGGGCCAGCCGTCGGCCGCGAACGCTTTCCATGTCGAGCCTTTCTGATCGGCGAGCCACGGGCCAAGGCAACTGGAACCGTTGCGCTGCCGCGCGGACATTTTCTACATTGAATCCCATATCGAATTCGCCATAATGCACTCCCACAACGTCCAAGCCGTACTGATGGTATTTACATACCAGCTTTCACCACGCCGAAATCCCGAATGCAATTGATGCACGTGTACTCCCAAAAATCGATCAGCACAACATGGCCGCGATATCCGGAGATATGGTGCGGCGCCGGAGCGCCCTGGTCGAGCCATATACCGTCCGCTCCGAAATCAGGCGCCGGACGGACCTTCAGGTCGACCTGCCCGAGCGCCCACATCGGGCTCCCGAAGCGACCATAAGAGCAGGGCCAAAAACGTCAACCCCAGGCGCTTCCCGCTCACGTTGCTGTCAGGTGTTGAATTTCGATCTCGATCCATAACTGTCCGCATTCGAAATCATAGCCATGGGACAAGCGTTGAACTATTGCGGCGATGCTGACTGACGAAAATTCCGCAACCGCGTTCGCCGGAGTATTGCCGCCATACGGCTTACTCCCCGCGTTAGGAAAGCGTCCCGGAAAGGAGACGCTTTCCACGCGAGAGGAGTCCTTATTCTTATGCGAGATCGTTAGAAGACGATCTTGGCCTGGAACTGACCTTCGCGGCCAGCCGGCAGACCCTGAAAGAACGAGCCATAAGGCCCGGTCGGCGGTGCTGCCTGTCCTGCGATCTGTCCGCGAGCGTTGGCGAACCGGGCCGGGAGACTTGTTCGAACACCCGGGGTCCAACCTGGTTCGGGTTTTGGAAGTTCGGGTGGTTAAACACGTTGTAGATGTTGGCGCCGACCGTGAACGTCATGCGCTCCCGGATTTTGAAATTCTTATTGACCGATGAAATCTGAGTCGAAGAATCCCGGCCCACGGTACTGGTTGCGAGTTTGTGTCGGGAAGTACCCCAGTGGTGCTCCACTGGGCTGAAGGCCCGCGCTGATAAAATCCGCAGAGTTGAAGCACGCGCTGGTTCCATTCTTGCAGCTTTGCTGTGCCGATCCGATCGCCTGCGCCGGCGTGGCCGTACCTCCGTTGGAGGTAGATACCGGTGCCGTCAGTCACGGTGAAGGGCACGCCGCTGCGGACGATGAAGTTCTCCGACGCCAGCCAGCCTCCCACTATGGCATTCAGGATTGGGTTGCCGAAGTGGTACGGTTCGGTCCAGACATAGTTCGCGTTGAAGCTATGGCGGATGTCGTAGTCGGCGTTGCCGTAGTTGTTGCAAGCAGAAGCAGGCAGGGTTGATTTGCCCTGAATGGCGGTAACACCATAGCCCTCGAGCCGTCCGTTGGAGATTTCGTCGAAGTGCGTGCGACCAGGTGTAATTGGCATTGACCACGAACCCAGCCGTCATGCGGCGACTGTAGCTGGCGGTCAGAGCCATTGTAATTGGATACCGCGCCCGACTGCCATTGCGTAACTGTCGCGAAGCGATGATCGAGGCGAGCAAGGCAGCCGGCGAGTCAGCCATCGGCGCATACGTCGGACGGTGAACTGTGCTAAAGCGTTCCCGGTGCTGTTCGGATACGCTTCGAGAATGCCGTGGTTACCCACGTAGGCGAGAGTGAGTCGGCTCCTGCTGTCGAGTTCCTGTTGAATCTGGAAGTTCCATTCCTGGTAGTGCGGGGTACGAAGCTTGCTCGTGAACCCGGTGACATTGGGCGGAGCGCCTCCTACGCACGGACCTTCAAGTTCCGCTAGCGTCAAGCCATTGGCGAGGGAAGGAACGCCGCCGGGGCATGTTCCAGACGAGGGGACGCCATTTCGAATGGCATTCGCGGTGTTGTTAACGGTGGCTGCGGCGCCGGCAGGATCGGCCCAGTAAACTGGGCTCGCCCCTCCAAATAGCTGGACCCGTGAGGGTCACGCCCACGAGGTAAGGAGCGTTGACGAACTGGTCGGTGATGAAGGCCGGGAAAGCGTCATAGAAATAGCCAACGCCGCCGCTGATCACAGTCTTGCTGTCAGCCATCGGCGACCATGTGAAACCAAAGCGCGGAGCGAGGTTCACAGCGTCGATGGAGTTGAAGGCATCCTTGCGCCCAATGAGAAGCGCCTGGTTATAGGGGGTGCTGTCGGTCTGGGTCGCGAGGAGTGAGGGCCACGGAGCGCTCAGGTTGGTGAAGCACCTGGTATCGCAGGTCGGGTTAAAGTTGTGCTCCAAGCGCAGACCAACGGTGAGTTTCAATCTAGACGTCACTGCCCACTCGTCCTGAGCATAGACTCCGAAACCGCCGGTGTTCTCGGGCGCGGTAAGACTAATGGGGTTGTTTTGTTGATAGAAATCAGCACCGCCGTTATAGAAGTTAGCCAAATCGGCGTTTATCAGCGGGGTTGTCAACACACCGGCGTCGTAGTTGGTGATATCGAACCGGCGGTACGTTGCACCGATTTTGATGTTGTGCCGCCCAAGAATTTTGGAGAAGTCGTCAACAAACATGTTCTGGGTGACGTTCCGGCCCTGGGGGAAATCGAAGTTGGCTCCGTTCAGACCGGTGGGGCCAGGAGCACCGAAAATGTTGGTGTTGGGGACATTGGCATCCACGTACAGGGAGTAGGGGAACGGCGAAGTCGGCCCGTTCGTGTTCTCCTGGAAAGTTGCGCTGTACCAGAGGAGCGAGGCGTTGAACTGGTTGGTCGCGGTGCCGCTAAAAGTGTGGTTCCAGGTGAAGCCGCCGTTGTAAGCCGGCTGGAAGCTGGCAGCGGAGAAAGCGATGGGACTGAGCGGGTCAGCGTTGGTGGCCTGAATACCGCGATCAATGGTAAAGCGGAAGAAAGCGCGATCCTTGTTGCCGATGTTCTGGTCGATGCGGCCGATCAGCAACCATTCGTGCGCGGGTACGCCTGGATTTGCCGAGTACGAGGCGAAGCAACCGACCGTATTGCTCGGGTCGACCTGGGCACCAGTAAACGGGTCGGTACAGCTGCCTGGGGACGATGGGCTACCCGGAGCGATGGCGACGCCCTTCGCATAGCCGGGAGCTGCCAGCCAAGCGGCCTGCGCTTCCTTATAGGTGGCAATGGTGGCGGCGGAGGCCCCAACGGTTCCCAGGTTCGTGATCATGTCACTTAGGAAACCTGACGTCGGGACATAGACCTGCACGGTCGACGGCACGATGTAACGGATGCCTTCGGTGTCGAGGAAGAAGAAGGTCTTGTCCTTCTTGATCGGGCCGCCCAAAGAAGCTGCCCACTGGTTGTTGTTAGCAAACGGGCGGGGTGTACCGGTATGCCTGAGCCTGCTGGCGCGAAGGTGTTGAACCAGTCATTCGCATCCAAGGTTCGCCCGGTCCATTGGTATTGGAGGTTGCCGTGGATATTGTTGGTGCCGCCCTTGCTGACGAAGTTGACTTGCGCTCCGGCCTGTTGTCCATACTGGCCGCCGTAGGCATTGGTGACGACTGTCGCTTCTTCAATGCTGTTCTTGCCGAGCATGAGGTTGGTGGGACCGGAGTTGTTCAGGTTCAAGAAGGGGTCCATGTCGTTCATCGCCATCAATGGTGAACACGTTCGAGGTAGCGGGCAAACCATTCACGTTAAAGTTGCCCATACCGCCGGCGTTGTTCATCTGTACACCTGGCGCCGTATAAGCAATTGCGGTTAGGTCGTTGCCGCCATTGGGCAGGTTTTCGACCAAGTTCTTGTCAAAGTTGGTGGTCATGTCAGCGGCTTCGGTCTGCAGTACTTCTCCCGCGGCGCTAACCTCAACCACGGTTCCGGATGCAGTACCGACTTCGAGCTTCGCATTCACGACTGTCACTTGTCCGACGTTAATCTCGGCCTTCGCCGAGTAGGTTTTGAATCCGGCGGCAGTGACTTCAATCGAGTAGGGGCCCGGGTCGGCCAGAGGATATTGATAAATACCCTGCGCATTGGTTTTTACTTCCGCCGAGAAGCCCTTATTCAGGTTTGTGATCTTGACGGTCACGTTGGCAACAACCGCACCGGTTGGATCGGTGATCGTGCCGCTCATGGCGCCTTGCGTCAAGCTCTGCGCCAGCAACATGCTCGACAGGAACAAAGTTGCCACCGTCGCTATCAGAACAAGAAGTTTGGTCGATGTGTTCGATCGCATTGCTTTTTCTCCTTGTTAAGCTCGAATGCAATCGATCCACCATCAACAGCGAGTCCTGTATGTGGGAGTTGTAGCAACACAATGTTCAGGTGTGGACGTACCGATGGGAATTACAACTCGACGTGATTCAGTTTTGAGTTTTGCGGGGAGTCGCTCGTAGAAACACTGCAGAATCTACCAGAAAACGAATCCGACGGACGAGTATCTATGAAAAGAAGAATCGGAGTTTTCGCTAACCAGAGTCGTTGGCGACGGCCCGGCCGCTACAGCACGGCCGACATGCTGGTTCCTGCGGCGGCGAAAACGTCGGCGGCTTCCTGCTCCGCAATCGGAATGAAGGCCTGTACCACTTGTGGATCAAATTGCGTGCCACTGCTGCGGAGCAAGCGCGCAGTTGCTTCCGTGTGCGGAAGGCCTTGCCGGTAACAGCGATTCGAGACCATGGCGTCGAAAGCGTCGATCACACAGATGATTCGGGAAACCAGCGGTATATCGTTCCCCTTTAGGCCTGCAGGATAGCCCGCCCCGTCGATGCTCTCGTGGTGGTGCAACGCGTAGAGACTCGCTTCTTCGAGCCCAGGGAACAGGCGCAGGATGGACCAACTGTACTCGGGGTGGCGATTGATGAGCGCGCGTTCCTCGGGCGTAAGAGGGCCGGGCTTTCTGAGAATTGCATCGGGCACGCCGATCTTGCCGATGTCGTGCAGCAACGCGGCGACTTCGACTTGATAAAGCCGTTCTTCCGGGATCTCCATTTTCCGGGCCACGCGCAGCGCCCATTCCGCCAGTCGCGTACTGTGGACCCCGGTATTAATGTCCTTCAGGTCGAGCATCTGATTGAACGCGCAAACCACAGAGTTGCGGAAAGCCAGATGCTGCTCTTCCAGTTCCTTGACGCGAAGCACGAGCCCAGACACGTCCAGACCCGAATTAAGGGTTGCCGCCATATCGTCGTGGACTCTCTTTTTCTGGTGGTGCGCCGGGCATGCTCCCCGGCGCCCTCATTGAACTTCTATAGCACCAGATGGCACGATTGCACTGCCTGGTATGTATCCAAGCGTCCGTAACCGAGATTCAGATTGCCCAGGTAATCGGCGTTGGCCAAACCATCGGGGACGGCCCAGCTGGGACACTTGCTGTTATCTCCCAACATGAGAGCTGCCGTACCGGCTACGAAGGGCGAACTGAATGACGTCCCCCATCCGGCGGCCCAGGTTCCCCAAGGATAAGTCGTGACGACGCCTTCTCCCGGCGCGGCCAGAAACACCGGCGGTGCACCGTAATTCGTAAATGTGGACTGGACATCGGTATTCGAAGTCGAGGCAACATCGATGACTCCGGGAAGACCGCCCGGATAAACCATGGTCTCCTCGCCACTGTTGCCTGCGGATGCGACTGAAATGACACCGTGGCTGTTGGCATACTTGATTGCGGTCGCCAATTCCGCGGAGTAACTCGTGTAATTGAAGCTCATACTCATCACATTGGCGCCCTTACTCACGGCATAGTAGATGGCGCGCAGGATGTTGGAGTCGTACGCGGCGCCTGCTGCCGTGAATGCCTTGAGCGGCATAATCTTCGCCTGGGGCGCGACCAAGTGCACGATTCCAGCCGCCATGGTCCCATGGCCGAAGTCTGAGTACGCGGTGCCATCCAGTACTGCTACGGTGCGCTGATCGAGTACCGCAACTGTCCGCTGGTCCAGCACAGCCGGTTGCGCCTCACTGAGATTGGGAGCAGCAGGAGCGCCCGTCATTTCCGAACCGCCGCTGGTATTGGTGGTGAAGTCGTAGCCATTGACCAGAACATTCTTTAGAACGGGGTTGGTGGGGTCGACGCCAGTATCGATAATCGCGACTGTCGTTCCCGCACCCGCAACGTTAAATGCCGCTTGCGTTTGCGCTGTGCGTACTAACTCGTTCCCAGGCTGCGCCAGATAGCCGCGCCAAACCGTCGCGCCGTAATAAGCGGTGGGCGTCTCGTCCGTCAGATAGCCGGGATCAGCATTGGCGTACGCCGGAACCGAACTCACCGGCTGGTCAATTTCCACATCAAGAATGCCGGTTTCAAGACTCAGACGGAGCAGGCCAGTGACTGGATTCAGAATGGCGGGGAAAGTCACGAGGAACAACTGCCCATTGGGGTCTCCAAGGCCGCCTACAACGGTGCAACCTGCCAATAAGCAGGTGAGGTTGAGCCCCGGCAGTCCGAGCGAGTCCCGCACAATCAGACGCGTTTGAGCCTGCGCCGCCGGCGCGCAAAAAGCTACCAGCAAAAAGAGCAGGCAAACTACCATGCCCGCACGCTGCAGACTCGTGTTTGAGTTAAGTGTACCCATTGTTATCCCCTTTTGACCCTTGTTCCAGATTGCGAGTGTAGAGTGAAAACGTGGTGCCTTCCACTTACACCGGTACTCTTTCCGAAGTAACTCGTGCTGCTTTCTTTGGTAATCCATAGTTTGTTACCTTATCTCGGGTTTGTCAGGGGAATCCGCACTGTATCGCGGTTTTCCGCCTTAATCGACAACCAGAGATGATCCTTGGCTTCAAACTCAATTTGAAACTCTCCCGAGGCGTTGACCGCGGTGGTTGCCACCAACCGCTCGTCGCCATTGGATAATTCAATCGTTGCGTTGTGCCACGCCCGCGCTTCCTGCTTGTTCAGCACCTGGCCGATTAAGTGCACATCCTGGGAGTGCGCTCGACGTCCGAAGCGCAAATCAACGGTCAGACCTTCGGCGTCATAAATAACTTGCCACACGTTAAGAGCTCCGCTTCGAACGCCGGCCAGCAGCGGCTGCCGGAAGCTGTCAAAGACGAGGTTGGCCAGAGTCCATCTCCGGGGCCGCGCCGGTTTGCCGGCAAAGCCCAATTTCACCAGTCGCACCAGATTCTCCGGCGGAGCGTAAGCGGCCTCCTCGGTTGCGAGCCTTCGAACGCGACTCCAGGCATCGAGAGCCGTGTTGCATTTCGGACATCCCTGGCCAAGATGTGTCCGGATGTCCATGTTGATTTCGGGTCCGCCAACTCCGCGTACAAAATCAGCCCAGCGATGTTCTGAAATGTGCTCCATTCCTTGTCCTCGCAAGCTTCGGGGGTTCTAGTACAAAAGGGATGGCAGGGGCTCAAAAAATACAGGTCTGCCCAATAAATATTCGAGATCTTGTTAACCCTTTCCTATCAATAAGAAGGGAGCCCAATAATAAGGGTGGGGGCGGCGCTCGCGCAGGCAGATGGACGCCGTTTGCATCGCTTCCGCTCTAGGGCGCCCTTGCAGCAGATGAGTATAGAACTCAACCATGAAGTCTTTGGTACTGTCGTCGTGGACATCCCACAGGCTCAGAACGAGTGATTGCGCTCCAGCCTGCAGCAGTCCCCGAACCAGGCCCATCAACTCATCTCCAGGAGTAACTACATTCAAACCGGTCGCGCAACCGCTCAGCACAACCAGTTCGACCGGCAGATGCAAGTGGGCCATGTCGTAAAGGCTCAGGTGCGATGTTCCCAGACGAATCGACGAAAACATCGGATTGTCTTGACGAAAGTATCCGTGGGTCGCGATGTGTACCGACTTACTGCTTGGGCCGTAGGTTTGCAGCGCATCTTCGGTTGCAGCTTCGCCCATGAACAGTTTTGGGTCGGGCAAAATCTTGGCGAGCGCCTCCACTTCCGCACCAATGGCGGGAGTGCGCTCATCGGGCACGCCGAGGATTAGAGAGTGCCCGGCAGTATTGACTGGTTTCGTCTGGCAGTGCGCGTAAATGCTGGCACTGGGAGCGTAGGAAATCGCAAACCGATCAATCAGGTACGATGAGCCGTCATGCAGGGCATGAAACGGAACGTAGTGCAGCAATCCGTGCTGTACAAACACCACGTGGCGAACCTCGAGCAGGTGCCGGACGGGCGCAATTAACTCTTGATACAGATTCTTAAGGTGCGCTTGGGTCGACTCGAGCAAGGCCTGACTGAAAGTCGCTACGTACTGTGGATCCAGGCGGAATTTCGACATTTGGAATTGCAGAAGCTGCAGCAGCTTTTGAATTCGCGATTGCACCGTCACGGGCGCGAGGTGCAGACTGTCGCGGGTAAGTACGCATGCAACGATCCGGTCGTGCGTGCAAAAGAATTCAACCAAAGCGGTATCGGCCGGAAGCACCGACCGGATATCTTCCAACGACATCGCCGAGGAAATTTGCACGCCCGCGTCGTTCGCCTCTGCCGCCGTCGCTTCTTTCACTGCCCGCATGAAATCGGCTTCTCGGGATCGAGCCTGTTGCTCGAGGTGCTGCACCCTCTCCTGGGAACGCTCTTCCGGCCGCAACTGTTCGCGCTCGATCAGGTTGTAGTACCAGTTCAGTTCTTCGCGCAGGTTGCGGATCGAGCGCACAAGTTCGCTTTGGCCGGGATCGGCAGCCGTCGGAACGTGCACCGGCTGGTTCAGCAAATCCATAAGAGTCCGTGATTTCGCTTGTTCGATGTAGGCGAACGCTTCTTCAAAGCTGTTCTGGCGGCGCAAACAGATGTCGACCAGGCTCTCATAGACTTCAAGTTTGTTTTCGAAAAAGGCGATTTTCAGCTCTTCCCCGCGCAAGCTGCTGCGCAGGCGCTCGACCGCCGCTCTCGCACGGCAGTACGACTCGTAGGCCGCGTCCTCGTTCCCAGTTGCCCGCTCTACTTCGCCCAGCAGAAACTCAGCCTGGTAGAGAAGCGTGGGTGAATCCAGCTTGTCTAAATGGGCGGCGTTGTTCGTTATGATTCGCTGGGCCTGAGACCAAGCACCTAGATAACCCTCAAAACTCGTTTGGGTGGCACACACATGGCCTCAAACCATCGGCTGATGTAGACCTGAGCGTGAGCTTCGCCACAGAAATGCCGGGCGGATGGGCTGGTGGCAGCGGTCAAATCCCACTTGATGACCGCGAGCTTCTGATCTGTGCACTCAATCACAAACCAACGGACCGGATTCTCACTGACGGTCTCGCAAATCTCGCATCGGAATTCCTTCAGACTCGACATGCCTTCTCCGTTGAGCGATGGCTCGACAAACCCAGTATAGCGGCAAGTCCGCTTAGGCACCCAGGGTCAGTATGACTCCGACGGTAACAACCAGAGGGAGCGAATCAGGGAGCGTTGAGTTTGTGAAGCATCCCGACGGTGGCGCGGTCCTTAGCGCTTAACTGGAGAAACTTTTCGTCCGTGCGACGGATTGCTTTCTCTTTGTACAAATCTGTGAACCGAACCCGAAATAACCAGAAGATCATCAATAGCAGCGGCAGGAAACTCAGGAGAATCAGTACGCCCGTTTTTTGCAGCAGGGCCGGGAATAATTGCTGCCGTGCCAGGAATACGGAAGCCGAGGCGATGAACAGCGCAAAGCACATGCGCCAAAGATGCCGCGCGACGCGATGTGTCCCAGAAACACCTCCGCGCACGAGCAAGCGAACGTCACCGACGGCGCCCAGCAAAGCTATGCAACCAAGGAAAAAGTAAGGCCCGGCAGGAAATCCATACTTTAGGCCCGTCGGACTATTCACGGCTTCGAACCCACAAGTCACGGCGGCGGTTCCGATCGCCAGGGCAACCAGAAGAGCACCCCAATCGAAGATGCCGGGGCCCACGTCCCTGCGCCTGGCCGTCATCCACGCTGTGGCTACCAGATAAAGGGTTAGAGCGCCGCCGAAAACATTGCCCGGTTGGGATTTCACGAGCGCCATGTAGAGGCCGCTTGAGGCCAGGCTCAGCATGGAGATGACAAAAACGTTTCCAGCGAGGCCATGCCGGCGGGAACCTTTGCGGAAAATCACTGCTACGGCACCGGACAGGATTCCTAAGGTGCCAGAACAAATATGAAAAAGCAAAATGGGCGAAGATCGCATTTTTCCCTCCCTTGGTTACTTGCTCGCTCCTCGATCACGTGAGTTCTTGAATACAGAACGTACGAGTCAGATCGGTCAGATCGGTCCTTGATAGCGGCGCAAGCGGACGGCGGCGGCGAGGAACATGGCGGCCAATACCAACCCAATCCACAGCCCCGGGCTGCCCAGGAATATGTCTGGCGTGATGTGGGTCATCGGGCCCGTAGGGAGCATCTCAGTCTCTGCCATAACGGCAGCGGGTGCGGCGCCGATGAAGTGGGAGCCGATTGTGCCCGCAAAATACGAAGTGTGAAACACAATCTTCTCGACGCCGCCGATTGCAAGCACCGGTATGGCGGCCCACAAAAGCGGCGCGCGCCGCGCCCAGCCGGAGACCAGCAGCAGCCAACAATAGACGGGCGCAGGCCAGAGCGCATGGGACGTAAGAAGGTGGTAGAGCAGGAGCAGCGACATCTGCACGAACGACAACTGCGTCCATAGCGTCGAAGCATGCTGACCGCTTGCCGCGAGGACGGCGGTGCTCACCAGCAGCATGATCAACTGTGTGGCAACGGTGATCACAAACGTGAGGAGTGGCAGAACCAGGAGCGGAATGCTCGCCTTCGCGAGCACGGTGGTGAGATCGGAAACCGGGAGCGACTTCCAGAACAGGATGCTGCGATCGCGGCGCTCGCCGTATAGCGCGTCCAGACAATAGAACACACTCACGAGAATCAGGGTCGCCATCAGCAAACCCGCCGCCATGTCATACGGCAAGGCAATGGCATCGTGGTTCGTCGGGTCAAGCCTTAGTGCCTTTTCCCAGACACCCGCAATCGTGCTGATTGAAAATCCAAATAAGGTGACGCCGGCGACAGCCAGCGGTGCGATGTAGATCGAACGGTTCTCCCAAAATTCACGGCGGATCGCCCAGTACATGGGCCGAGTCGCTGACATGGCCGCGGGCGCGATTGGCTGCGAGTTGAGCGGAGACTCTGGCATGGCGTTCGATTGAGTATTCATCTGGTTGCTCCTTGCGTTTCGGGGCCATGGTTGCCCATCACGGCGACAAACAAGTCGGCAATGCCGGGCGTACGCATTTCGCCGAAGCTGGCGAGTTGCTGACGATCGACATGGCCGAGCTTCAGATCGAACAGCAGAATGCTCCGGCCCAACCCCTGCCGCTCGTGAATCGGCTTCAGAGCCCGTGCTGCTGCAACCCGCTCGGGATGAACCATCACTTCCAGATAGCGCGACTCGAACTCCTCCATGCTGCAATCGAGCACGATGCGGCCGCGGTTGATGAACATGAGATCGGTGAGAACGTGCTGCACGTCTTCAACCTGATGTGTGGTTACGACGATGGTTCGGGTGCGGTCGTAGTAGTCGTTGAGCAGTGAATCGTAGAACTGCTTGCGATACAGGATGTCGAGGCCAAGTGTCGGCTCGTCCAGAACCAGCAATTTCGCGTCAATAGCCATGACTAGGGCGAGGTGCAACTGAGTTACCATGCCCTTCGACAATTCGCGGACCTTGCTGGTGCGCTGGATGGTGGTCTTTGCCAGAAACCCTTCCGCCTTCGCGCGATCGAATCGGGGATGCACCCCCGCAACATAGTCGAGCGCTTGCGAAACCCTTATCCAGCGCGGCAGCACGGCAACATCGGAGATGAAGCAGACATCCCGCATGAGACGGTCTCGCTCGGTCCAGGGGTTGCGTCCTAGAACCTTCAACTCGCCCTGATATTGAGTTAGGCCGAGAATCGCGTTGAGCGCGGTGCTCTTGCCGGCGCCGTTCGGGCCGATCAGTCCGAGGATGCGGCCCTCTTCGACGTGCAAGTCGATGCCGTCCAGCGCGATGGTTGTGCCGAAGGCCTTGCGCAGGCCTCGTGCTTCGATGACGGTCATGATTTTGGCTTCTCCTCCGCGCCAGTCGACGACGGACGGGGTGCGACAGCATCCAGCAGTTCTTCGGCGGTCAAGCCAAGCCGCTGAATGGTGGCGTAGACCACGGGCCATTGTTCCGCTAGAAACCTCTGGCGTTCGCCTTGCAGCAGCAGATTGCGCGCGCCGGCATTAATGAACATTCCGCGACCTCGCTTGCTCTCGACGAGTTGCTCGTCAACCAGTTGTTGATAGCCTTTGAGGACGGTGAGTGGATTGACCCGATATTCTGCGGCCACGGTGCGCACGGAGGGCAGCGGATCGCCTTCCTTGAGTACGCCGTCGAGTATCATCGCGACCACGCGGTCGCGAAGCTGGCGGTAAATCGGCTGACTGTCGTTCCACTCACGATCCATCATATTTTCCAGCTTGTCCGTTCCAGACCTTACCAGAGATACCACCTCTTAGTTCGTTCTGTGCAGGTCGAAGTGCGCGTGGATCGGCTTGTCCATCGTCATGAACGTCCAATCCTCGGTGTGATGGTTGGCGTCGATGATGGTGAACACTGCATGGTGCATGTGGAACTCCGTGCTCCCGCTGACGTCCTTAAACTCAAACTCGACCGTCTTGCCGTCGGGCGACATCTTGCCGGTCATTCGCGGCCGGTTGCCCGCGTCGCAATAGTGAATCAGCGTAAGCTGGTCGGCGTCCACGTAAAGCACGGTGACAGGGTGGTCGTATTTTGTCGGATCCAACGCTGTCCCTGCTTCCTGGATCTCGTGCACCAGGAGGTTTCCGCGCGAGGTGACGCGCAGCGAAGCGTGCACTGGCTTTCCGCCCGACATCTCCGGCATCTCCGGGACGGTGACAGGGCCTTCCCACTCGCCCGCCAAACTTTTCATGGTTGTGAAGGATTTCTGCGCCGGGGAAGGCACAGGATCCGCAGAGGTCTTTTGCGCGTCGGACTGGGCAAAGGCCACGGTAGCGAGCGACATCAAAACAACGGACAGCATCAGACGATGGGATTTCATGTTGCATTCTCCTTGCACTTCTTTACTTTCGGGGTCTGGGTTCCCTCTTGCGAACTAGCTGCAAGCGATCAACCTCTTCCTCTAGTGTTATAGTTAACTACAACACTACATAACATGTCAAGTGTTTTTATCTTCATTTTCTCGTTTTTCCGCTCCGATCATGTATCTATCTCGTGGACAATGACTTGCGAGCATCCATCAATGCGAAACGCGCATGATTTCGGAATCCTTGGATAGACGTCGGCCTTACTTCGCTCAGGAGTTGCGAGATTTGGTAGGAATTTCGTGAACTATTGCTGACGAAGAGGCAGTTTCGAGCGGATCAGGGCCTCCACTTGAGCCCAGACGTTGGGATCGCACTCGATTTGGATGTGGGCCTTCATGAAGACGCGGTCGTACCACGGGTAGTCTTGGCAGCGCATCTGACTGGCTTTGTAGTCGAAACGGAAATTTCCGAGGATGTGTGTGCGAGTGGGATCGGCAGCGCGGATCTGGCTCTGGCCATGCAGAAAGCCATTCAGTTGATAGAAATTTGCGGCCTCGGCCACATTGGCGGGAATGACCCTGTCGTTTTCGCCGGGCTTGGCGATACTGTCCACCTGAACGGTGAGTAATACGGGAATTCCTTCTCTCCCCAGTTGTCTTGACAGCGTGACGGCTTCCGAAGCACCCCAGCTATGCCCGTAGAGGATGACACGGGCGTTGCGTTTTTCCTCGGCCGATAGGACCCCGTGGCGATCGCCGCCCAAGAAATGGATAATCTGCGCGTGAGCTTTTGCCCGGTAATGGTTCTCAACGACTTCCACATAGACGCCCGACGGGTAATCGTGGCGTAGATGCGCGGCGAGTTGGACCGCGCTATGGGCCAGGGCATCGTGCCGGACAAATCCGCCGACGAAACCGATGATGATGACCGGCGGCGTGGCGGAAGCTTCAATCGTGCTGACAGGGCGTGCCGGCGCCGCATAAGTAGTCGTCGGGACGAGAAGAAGAAAAAAGGAGAGTATGCGGATTGCAGCGCGGATATAGTGGCTCACAATCGAATAAATGATAACAGCGTGGAAGTCCTCGGGACAGCGGACCAGGGAGGTAAGATGTTTCGGCGGTTCGCGCTCGCACCGCGTGCGAATCATTCGCCAATGCTGGTCACTGGTGCGTCGCTTGTGGCGGCGAGCCCTCCAGGCCACCAGTTCCAATCGCCTGCAACGCGAAGAAGCGCAGGTCCAATCACAATGCGAACCAGGGTCGCGTCGATGAACACGGCTACCGCCAGCGTAAATCCGATCATCTTCACCACCAGGAAGTTCCCAAAGGTGAATGCCGCGAATACCACGATCATGATCGCGGCGGCGCTCGTAATCAGTCCTGCGGTTCTGGCCATCCCCTCGGGGATTGCCTCCAATTCACTCAGCCCGCTCCTCCTCGCTTCGAGGACTCGCGCGACCAGAAACACTTCGTAATCCATGCTCAGTCCGAAGACGATGGCAAAGGCGACGATGGGCACAATGGGAAATACGCTGCCCGTTCCCTCAGGAACTCCCAAGAAGCCGACTTCCGTGTCCATCCTGAAACACTAGAACCAATGCTCCGAAGGAGGCCGCAACCGAGAGCAAGTTCAGAGCAATGGCCTTCACGGCGGCGAAAAGCGATCGGAACCCAGCAAGCAGCGCCATGAGCGTCCCCACCACCACCAGCGCCATGACCGAAGCGAACCGGTCCCTGACAATCGTCTGATAATCGGCAGTGAGCGCCGGGATGCCTCCAACGCGCAGCGTGGCGCCGGGTATTCCCGTGAGAGCCGCCGCGCCCGTCTTGCGCAGTTCCCGCACCCAGTTGACCTGATCGTTCAGGGAAACGGAGGTCGCGGGTAACACCTCAATCAGCGCCGCCCGCCCGTCGCGACTCAGGAACGTTCGACGCGTCTCACGCGAGAGGTTGCCGAGGGCAGACCGGTCACTCCCCGCCATCGTGGTGATGCGAGATCACGCGGTCGGCACGAGGGTCGCTCGCGAGCCGCTTGGTGAAACGGTCGAGTGCATTCCAGCCCGAGTCCGTTTGCGCAATGGAATCGGTTGGAAGTTCGAGAATCACGCGCAACGAGTAAACCATGCCCGCCCGATCCATGTGTTCCAGGGTGTGAAGCGCGCGAACCGATTCCGCCGCTGCCGGAAGCCAATCCCCTCTGGGAACGCTGGTATCGAGCCGCGCGGCCTGGGAGGCGAGCAGAAGCAGGGGGACGCCTGCCAGAAAGATGGCAAGCCAGGGATGGGCGACAATCACCTTCCCCCATCGCCTCCAGCGGTTTCCCGTGCGTGCGGCCCGATGCGCGTCCAAACTTCGCAATGAAGGGCAACCGGCCAGCATTAATTCGCTGACCGAGAGCTGCCAGCAGCGCCGGAACGAGAGTATTTGCCAGCAACACACTCATTCCCGCCACCAGGAATCCAGCCACACCGATGGAACGGACTTCGCTGATGGGAACGGTCAAGAGGGCTAGAAATCCGATGGCCACCGTCGAGGCTGAAATCAGGAGGGTATGACCTGCCTGACGTGCCGCGATGAGCGAGGCTTTGAGTCCGTTTTGCTCGGCAGCAATCGCTTCCCGGAAGCGGCTGACCATGAGGAGCGCGTAGTCGATTCCCAAGCCTAGCCCAAGCATCGTGGCCAAATTCTGAACCAGAATGGACAAGTGCCAGCGCAGGGCCATGAATCCTGCAATCGCCATGGCCGTGGCGATGGCAAGCTGGCCAACGGCTACCGGAATCAGGGCCGCCACCAGGCTTCCGAAAGCCACCAGCAGAAGTGCGAGCGTGGCAGGAATCACGAGAGTTTCGGCGTGTCGTACGTCGTCGGCGCTAGCTTTCCGAATGTCGAAATTAAGTGGCGTCTCGCCCGTCAGTTCGAGCTTCACCGCCGGATAACGGCCCCGCAATTGGTTTTGAAGAGAGTTCGCCAGCTCGTGAAGCTTGGGGACGAGCGACTCGACTGGACCCTCGGTCGAGGCGAGTCCCACCAGAACAAAAGTTCCTCCTCCCTTGCCCAGGAAAATCGGATCGCGAAAATCAAGATAGGAAACGACTCCGGACACGCCGGGTTCCTCTTTCAGTCTCTCCTCAATCGTTGCTAACGCTTGCTCGCCCTCCTCCGAATCGGCAGGGGGGAGTCCCTGAACCACCAGGACCACGCGGTCCACGAATGGCGAACGAAAACGAGTGGCCAACTCCTGCGGCGACACTTTCCGCTTCGCTGCCTTCGATGCGGGTTGCAGTCTCCAGATGGCGCTCGGCGTGAAAGGAAAATGGAAGCAGCGCCAGGACGGCGGCAAGGACTACCCCGGCCAGCCAGAAACGGCGCACATGCACGAGATTCATGATGTCACGCGAAACCGAGTAGCGGGCTAATTCTTCTCCATCGTCTTGTCATCGTTCGAAAATCCTAGAGGATCAGCGGAAGAATCAGCAACAGGCAATTAGCCCACTACTCAAAATCGTTACCTTAAGATATTCACTTCCGCGCGGAGCCTGTTTCGGACTTTCGGGCAGATCTCGTGAAATCTCTGCTTCCGACTCACCCTTTGCGTCCGGGTTCGCATTCCGGACCGGTTCGTATTACTTTATTGTTTGGTGAAGATCACGGTTTCCAGGAGGACCAATGCACAAACTCGCGTTGCTCGGGCTGGTTGTCGCCATTCAACTTGGTGCCGCAGACCCCTTGGCGCCACGGACCCCCGCATCGGCTCCTGGACGCTCATCTCCGCGCAGTCTACCCTGGATCCCCCCAACAAACTCTCCATCACATCTCTACACGATGAGGTGCACGTAGTGATTTCAGGCGACACCCACCTCGATTTCACGGCGAAGTTGGACGGCCATGAAGCGTCCGTACAAGGCAATCCGGCGTTTAATCAAATCGAGCTGCGCAGGATCGATAAGCATCAAGTCGAAGTCAAAGAGAAGAAGGATGGAGCCGTCGTGGCGACGATTCGTGACAAACTTTCGAGCGATGGGAACGAGCTAACGAGCACGACTTCAAAGAAAGGCCGTGCCGACCGGATCACCGTGTGGACGCGGAGCGGAGGGAAAAAGTCTGCCGACAGACTTATTCGCTGGCGAGTGGACCCAGGATCTGAGCAAGACTCGATTGCGGCAAGGGTTGGCGCTCAAGATCGAGGCGGACGGAAAGGATGGGGTCCGTTTCTCGGGTGACTTCAGCTACACCGCCCGTTTTGACGGCAAGGAATACGATCTGAAAAACTCCAGCAACGATACCGTGACGCCTCCAACTTGTCGACGCTCACACGGTCGATTCGATTTACCGGCGAGACGATCAAATCACTCAAAAGGATCGATGGGTGGTTTCCGCCGACGGAGCACAGATGACGCTAACCACGACGGGCACGTTGGAAACCGGTCAGCAAGTAAAAGAGACGATGGTATTTCGGAAACAGTAACGGCGCTTTGCCGCCAGTCGATCCGTCCGCGCAGGTGAACCTGCCTACCGGCAGCTGTACCCACGGCGTTGAACTCACGAGCCGCAACCGAGATGATTCCCTTTCGCTGCATGAATCTCAGGATGCCATTGACCGTATCTTCGAGAGACGGATCCGGCTTGCCCCATGCGGAAGCATTCCGAGCCGCTTGATAGCCGGAACTGTCATAGCGTTTGAACTCCATCGCCGAGATGTTGTCGACGGAGCCCACCAGAAAATCCAGCAGCGGAAAGAGCAGATCTTCCTTCCTGCATCTCCGGATCAGCTCGGGAACGAAGTCGGGAAGACTGAATATTTCGAATTGCCGCCCGGTCGCCTTCGTAATCAGCCCGGTAATATCCAGCATGTTCGCGTAATCGTCCCTCACTACGTGATAAGTCTTATTCGCCGTGCCGGGAGTGGTGGAAATCGCAACGATATTGTTGGCCGTGATGTCTGCGGGAACGAAACTAACCTGGTTCAGAGCATCGACTCCAATGCCGTGATTCACCATGAACGCAACTAAACGAACGGCGATATCGAAGTTATTGCCTCCGCCGGTAACGGAGGGACTCACCAGAGCGGGCCGGAAAATCCGCGTACTAAGCCCGCGGCGGCGCGCGTCCATCACCACTTGTTCCGATACCCACTTGGACTGGCTGTATCCAAAATCGAGAAGCTCCATATTCTCGTTGAAGTCGGTCTCATACAGAACTTTCTTAACCGCCCAGCCAAACATGAAGGTAGTCGAGACGTAATTGAAGCTCTTGGGCCGTCCTTCGAACGCCAGTCTCAAGACCTCATTCGTTCCCAGCACGTTCGCGTCACGCATCCGGTCGTAGTTGAGCAGGTAGTTTACGGTTGCGCCGTTATGGAACACCGTATCGATTTCATTCGCGAGGAAATCCCAGACCTTCCGCGTCAATCCCAGCTTCTGCTGGCCAAGATCTCCGCAAACGGGAATCACGCGAGCCTCGAACATCTGCATCAGCTCGGCCGGGCAAGGCCCCATCGATTCCATCGCCGCCCTCAGTCTTTGCCTGCCCTGATGCTCGTCGGAAGCCCTGACGAGAACGTGGATCTTCGCGCGCGTTTGTTCCAGCAGACTTTTCACCAGGAACGGCCCAATGAAGCCGGTGCCGCCGGTGAGCAGAACATGATTCAGGATTGGTACCTCGGGCAATAATGCAGGCGCCGGAGGCTCGAAGATGAGCTTCCTGTCGTTTCTCATCATCAGCTCTTCCGCCGCGCGCTGCTCTTCACGGAAAGCCGCCAGGGAATGCCGCAGCGGAACCAGTGCTTCTTCGGGAGCACGCTCCAACTGTTCGGCCAGTCGAAACAACTCGGCCACGCTCACACGCTGAATGAGACCGATATCCACCTGCCTCGCCAGCATATCGGCGCCTTTATCCTTTAAAAGTTCCTTGATCTCGTGCATGAACACAACAAGATCCAGGGAATCCAGGCCGGCTTCGACGAGGTTGTACGATTCCGTGCCCGTCAGGTTGTAACGGGCTTTCAATACGTCGAAAGGCGACTGGCCTTCAGAAGCGGAGCCGCAGCGTCTTTTTCCCGCGAAAACTCGGAAAGAACGGTAAATTGACCTTCCAGCCACATGTGCTTGGTTTTGTGGCGCATGATCTTGCCCGAACTGGTTCTCGGTATCGCACGGGGCGCTATAAAAGAAATCAGCGCCACTTCCACATTGAGGTAATTCCGGACAGCGGCCGCAATCTTCAGCGCGTCCGGAAGCGCTTTTGGATTTTTCACCTCGGCGACGATCGCCAGTGCCGGCTCGCTTTCTTCGTGAATCTGGAACGCGGCAACGCAATTGGTCCGGATCAGGCCGGATGCTTTCTCCACCACTGCCTCGATATCCTGCGGGTAATAGTTTTGCCCGCGGAGGATAATCATGTCCTTGATACGGCCGCAGACGAAGAGTTCGCCGTTGTGGAAGAAACCCATATCGCCCGTCCGAAGGTAGCCATCGTCATAGGGGCTGTCGTCCACCAGCCGGGCGTGAAACAGCTTTAGCGTCAGTTCCGGATTATTCCAGCAACCCAGGCACTTACTCGCTCCGGCGATCCAAATCTCGCCGATTCGACCGGGCTCCAGAGCGACGTGCTTCTCCGGATCCACGATCTTTACCGTGAGGCCCGGCAGGGGAGTTCCACAACTGACAATCTGAGTGGCCGCGCCGATTTCGGAAACCTCCGTGGTCATGCGGGCCTTGCCCAGCGCGATGGCGTTCTTGTTGACTGAAATAATATTGCGGCCACCGAGCGAAACCGCCAGAGTATTTTCCGCCAGCCCGTACGCGACAGAAAAGCTTTCCGACTTAAGTCCGTAGGGCTGAAAGGCCTGCAGAAACCGTGTATAAGTGTCCGGTTTGACGGGTTCCGCGGCAACCATCAGCAACCTGAGCGAGCTGAGATCGCAATTCTCCAGACTCTCCTTCGAAAGCCGCCCCGCGCGCAGGCAATAGTCGTAAGCGAAGTTGGGCGCCGCTGAGGCGCTGGCCCCGTAAGTCTTGATCGCGTCGAACCACAGGGTCGGCCGCTGAATGAAGTCCGTGGGAGCGAAGCCATAGGTCGTGCCGCCCGTAAGCGCGGGATAAAGGTAGCATCCAATCAGTCCCATGTCGTGATACTGCGGGAGCCAGGACACGACTATCGGCGCGGGATGGTCGATCACGAGCGGGCAGTTATGCAATATGTTTTCGTGCGTGACCATCACGCCTTTAGGATCTCGAGTCGATCCCGACGTGTACTGGAGGAACAGGATCTTCGAAGCACCGTTAAAAGTTTCGTCCGAAATCGTATCGACGAAGTCTTCCGTTACGACCCAACGAAGACCGGAAATGTAGTCGACGTCGACTCCCGACGCCGAAACTCCGCTTCTGGCAAGATTTGTCTTCAAGGATCCGAGGTAATCTTTGCTCGTTAGAATGCCGGCCGCCTGGCAATCTTTTGCGATGTGGACCATCTTGTACAGGGCGCCCTGGAAGCCACGAGAACTGGGGGGATAAACGGGCACGGGGATCAATCCCGCGCGCACGCAACCAAAAAACGCGCAAATCATTTCGAGCCCGGGCGGGTAGGCGAGCAGAAGACGGTCCTGCGCCGCGAAACCATGCTCCTTGCGCAAATGGCCGGCGATCACCTTCGTCCGATGGAGAAACGACTCGTACGAGTAGCCTCCGATCGGATTGCCATTCAGATCGATGTACGAATAGAGAAGTCTGTGCGGGTGCTGATCCCCTAGACTATCCAGCTTGTCCAAAATCGAAGCCATAATTGATCGGGATCGGTACCTCTGGCGGCCACACCGCCATTCGCTAACCTCCCTATGTCGACCGAGAAGGCTCCATAGTCAGAAAATATAAAGTCCCGCTGTTTCCCTTGCACAGGTGGCAGACCGAGTGCGAGAACACAGGCGTAGTCTTTATTTAAATATAAACCATGCGGCTCTCGGTCGCGCGAAGACTACACTCCGCCCGGCGCCGGATCGCCCGACTCAAAGCACTTTGTTTCCATACCGCTGAGCGGTCGATAGTAACAGAGATTTCAAAAGCTGGGAAGGATGCATCGTGACCGCGGTTCCGCATCATCCGAAATCCCCTTGATCTTCCTTCCGTCTTGGAGCTAACATCGATTTCTGACACCTGCGCTAGAACCCTCGGCAAACCGGACCGGCATCCGTCGGATCCGCCTGACAATATTGCGCTGGCTGTCCGAGACGAGGCGGTTATTAGTCTGAACACGGAGATTGAAGATCTTGTACCGTCGGAGGCCTCCCTGCGGCACTCCGTTCCCGATCCGGCCTCTTCGGCTTCGTTCCCGAAGGTCTTGCGTCGCCGCCTCGACGATTTCTTTTCCTCCGGGAATATTTCTCCCAAAGCCGACCGCACAATGTGGGTAAAAATCGCGGTGGGCCTGGCGGTGCTCGCGGGCAGCTGGATTGCTCTCTACGCGCTCAAGCCGGATTCATGGAAGTTCGTCGCCCTCTATCTTTTAAATGCGATCGCACAGACATTTCTTTTGCTGAACATCGCGCACGACAGCAACCACAACGCCATCTCCTCGGTGCGGTCCGTAAACAAAGCCCTGAATTATGTTTTCGATCTTTGTGGAATCAGCTCATACATGTGGCGGATCCTCCATCATCGAGGCCACCACTCCTGCATCAATCTCCACGGTGAAGACGACGCGCTCACAGGACGCAGTGTTTTACGGTTTACGCCCCACGAACCTCGGACGCCACTGCAGCGGTTCCAGCACATCTATGCCCTGTTCCTTTACGCGCTATTTTCTCTCGATTATGTGTTCCTGAGGGACTTTGAGTGCTTCTTCTTCCCATCCCACGATTATCTGAAACGTGCGAAACATCCGGTGCGAGAATACGTCATCCTCTTTGCAGGAAAAGCATTCTATCTCACCTACATGCTCATCTTGCCGGTCGTGTTGGCTCGGGAAATCGCCGCTGCTGGTCGCTTTGGCTTTTGTGCTTGCTCATATGATCATCGGTTTGAGCGTAGCCCTTGTATTCCAGACCACGCACTGCATCGACAGCACTTACTTCCCCTCGAGCCGCAGCGAGTTTGACAACGGGATCTATCACATCTTCGCGACCACGGCCGACTACGCGACCACGAACCCGCTCGTCGGCTGGCTGGTTGGCGGACTCAACCACCATATCGCCCATCATCTCTGCCCTTTTGTGTGCCACACTCACTATGCTGCGCTGACCCGGATTGTGAAGGAGACCGCCGAGGAATATGGCGTTCCCTATCGGCAACATCCCACCATGAGCCGGGCGATTAAGCATCATCTGTTACTGTTGAAACAATTGGGGAACGGGGATCAACTTTCGAGTACCTAGATTATTCAGATGACGAGACTATCCATTCAGACAGATCCCGCACGATTTTCCGCGGTTATCAACGAGCGCCTGGTTAGCGAGGCGTGATCTTGCCGCAACCCATACCCGCTGTCTCCCGATTCAGCTCCTTCCTCGATTCGCGCGCGATGGCCCGCAATCCTGTGCAGGTCCTCTCGAAGTACACCGCACTTTATGGCACACCTTCCGGTTCTATTTTGGCGGCCTCAAGGAAGCCATTGTCACCACCGACCCGGTGGTCATTCAGCACGTGCTGAAGACGAATTCGGAGAACTACCACAAGTCCGAGATCCAAAAAAAACGGATGGGCCATTTCCTGGGCAAAGGTCTTCTCACCACTGAGGGCGAGCCCTGGCGCACGCAACGGCGCCTCATCCAGACGGGGTTTGAGCGAAAGCAACTCGAAGTTCTGTCCTCAATCATGCAGGACTCACTCGCCGACTCGCTGCGCGATTTCGACCGGCAAGCCCGAATCGGCCCGGTCGATATCTATCCCCTCATGATGAAGATTACTTTCGCGATGGTAGGCAGATCCCTGTTTGGCGCCCGCCTGAAAGAAGAAGACATCGACCTCATCAGCCTGGCCATCTCGACCGTCCAGGAATTTATGGTTCGCCAAACCATTCAGCCCTACCTGAATCCCTGGTTTGCGGTCTCGGGCGAGTTGCGCCGACACGAAGAAATGCGAACCCGCGCCTTCGACATTCTGCTCGACTACATCCAGCGCCGCCGCCAGGAGGCCCCCGGCCACGATCTACTGCAGATCCTGATGGATGCCCGTTACAGCGACGGCCACGGCATGAGCGATGATTTGGTCCTCAGCGAGAGCATGCAACTGCTGGTCGCCGGCCATGAAACCTCGTCGAACGCTTTATCGTGGCTTTTCTACCTGCTAAGCTCGCGCCCGGATTGTGTCGACAGGGTACGGCAGGAGTTCGATTCTGTGCTAGGCGAAAGGGCTCTGACTTACTCTGACGTTCCGAAGTTCGAGTTTACGACTCAGGTGATATTGGAGGCGCTGCGCCTTTATCCGCCGTTTTGGATGGTCGACCGAATGGCTCTCGCCGACGATCGAGCAGGGGATTTCGATATACCTCGGGGATCGACGGTCGTTGTGTTCATTTTCGGCGTACACCATTCGCCGCGGTACTGGGAGAACCCGGAGAGCTTCGACCCGGAGCGCTTCTCCAAAGTGAAGGAGAAGCTTCATACGCCCTTCACTCATTTGCCCTTCGGGGCTGGACCTCGGGGCTGTATCGGCGGCAACTACGCCATGCTGCAGATCCTCATGATTCTGAGTGTTCTGCTCCGAAAATATGATTTCGCTCTGGTCCCGGGCCAGACCATCGAAGCACGCCCCATGGTGATCTTGCGCCCAGAGCACGGAATCCGCATGACCTTCACCGAGGCAATCCCACGCGGCATTGGCAGATTGTCCGACTGTTTACCCTGATCAACCTAGAAACTCGCTGAGCCTTTCGAACACAATTGTCCCCGCTAAATCGGCGACACCGGCTCGCATTCAGTCGAGATTAGCTGCCCGCGCCACACTGCGTACATATGGAGATCGCTGCCGCATATTCCACTCGTTGTGACCCTAAGTAAAGCATCGGTGGGACTCTTGCTCTTTGGTTTAACGTGAGTTGAAACGGACATCTTACGAGGACCTTGGTAGCTAACAGCTTTCATTAGATTGACTCCGGTGATGTGGTTGCGGGCAAACGCGATCGTTTCGCGACCGCCAGGATTTATGATTGCGCCTTCTTCGGAACTTTGGCGCCTTTCCTTCGGGCTTCGGAAAGTCCGATTGCAATCGCTTGCTTACGGCTTTTTACTGCACCGCCCTTGCCCCCTTTTCCAGAACGAAGCGTGCCTTTCTTTTCGCGGCGAACCGCGCTTTCAACGGCCTTGCCAGCCCCTTTGCCGTACTTGCGGCTGCTCGATTTCTTACGTGCGCTCTTTCGTGCTGCCATCTCATCCTCCAGGAAGCGTTCTTGCGTCGATCAATCCCTCTCCGCAACGCTACGATGCGGCAACGATGATTTCCGTTGTAGTGAACAATCCTCTCCAGGCAGTAAAGAATCATTCGAACTTCATTGGTGGCAAGACTTCTTTGTCGGGAAGGCGTTACGACAATTCTCGATAACAAGCCATACTTCAAGAGCTGAGCTACACTTGCACGACTGGAATGTTTGAAAAAGTCTGGCTGGACTCTATCGGATGCAGCCAGCCTGCGCACGCAGCAAACACCGACTTAAACGCTCAGGCGGCGCCATGAGTTTGTGGCGGCGCGGGTTTGGCAATGATTGGGCTCGCCACATGCTCGGGGCGAAAACCCATGCCAACGATGCGGGCCGGAATTCTGCGGAGCGGGGGAAACAGGTTCAGCAGTCGCAATTGCCATGGCAGGTTGAGCGGTTTGGAGCTGCCGAGCACGCGCCGAATGATTCGATTCTGAATCCCGACCTGTAGTCGTTGCGTGGCCACCGTCGGAAACGTACGGCGTTCCTGAACCGCCCGAAGCTCCTCGAGCGAAGGCACTCCGACTCGCAATTTCGGGCTGAGAATGTTGGCGGCAGCGACGGCGTCTTGAATGGCGAGATTGATTCCAACACCGCCGATCGGAGACATGGCATGCGCAGCGTCTCCGATGCATAGCAGCCCGGAACGCGACCAATTCTTCAGCCGGTCGACGGCGACGGTGAGCAGGCTCATCTGATTCCAATCCTTCAATTCCTCCACGCGATCGCGAAGAAAGGGTTCCATATCTGCGATCTCGCGCTGAAAGGCGGGGATGCCGCGCCGCCGAACCTCATCGGCCGAGCCTTTCGGGATGACCAGCGCAGCTTGCCAATAGGCGTCGCGATTGATCAGGACGAGAATCCTTCCCGCCTCGGCATGGCCGAAGGTTTGTCCTGGATCATCCGCTTTGCGGCTCAGCCGCATCCACATCACGTCCATCGGGGCGCCAATAGGGAGGACTTCGAGGCCGGCGCGCGCACGAACAATCGAGCGTCGACCATCGGCTCCAACAGTCAGGCCAGCTCGGACTTCGAGAGTTCCGGTTGGAGTTCGGGCATGGAGTCCGACGATCGCGCCGTTCTCTTCGATCAGGTCGGTGACTTCGGCTTTACGCTTAAGCTGAAAAGCGGGATATTTTCTGGCGTGTTCGGCAATGAAGTCAAGAAAGTCCCACTGCGGCATGAGCACGAGAAATTTGCAACGGGTTGGAAGATGGGTGAAATCGCCGATGGTGACAGTTTCACTGTCGACCTGCGCGGCAATCGCTTTTAATTCGTCATGGGGACGCTGGAGAAATTCGTCGAGAAGACCAAGCTCGTACATCACATCGAGAGTCGAGGGATGAATCGTGTCGCCGCGAAAGTCGCGAAGGAAGTCATCGTGCTTTTCGAGAACGATCACATCGACGCCCGCGCGGGCGAGAAGAAAGCCTAGCATCATCCCGGCCGGGCCGCCTCCGGCGATGCAGCAGCGGGTTTCCATGGCTTCGGACATATGGACGGCCGCGAGTGAAGCGTGCCAAACGGAAACCGCTTCCCTGTTTCGCACCCGTTTTCGCTCGTCTGGGGTTGGATGCCACTTTTGGCATCCTTGGTTTCCCTGCCTCCCGCAGGGAGAATAGCTTAGGTGCTTTCTAGAACGGATTGCGGCCCTGGATGTCTCTGATCAGAACAATCATAATCACGAGCACGAGGAAGGCGGGAATGCATCCACCAAGAGTGTACGTACAAGTGCTTTAAAATATGGCGGAGAGAGTGGGATTCGAACCCACGTTACCCTTTCGAGTAAACACGCTTTCCAAGCGTGCGCCTTCAGCCACTCGGCCATCTCTCCGGCGCCCTGCGCAATGTTTGTCTTGATTCTAGCAGGCGTTGCTCCGCTCGCGAACTTACAATCACTCGCCCGACGAAACGCGTAGCAGTGGCCAGGCTACGCTCAGCCTTACCCCTCCCATTGCGGCCGCTAGCTTTCCTCGGCCTTGTGCAACTGCTGCGCGAGGTAGTTCTCGTAGGTCATTTCCTCGATCGCGTGCAGTTGGCCTTCCAGCCAGTCGATGTGGTGTTCTTCATCGAGCAGGATTTTCTCCATCAGTTCGCGCGAACCATTGTCTCCGGCAGCTACGCTCGTCTTGATGCCCTCGTTCAGGCGTTTCACGGCCGTGTATTCGAGCTGTAAATCGTTCTCCAGTTGCTGCTTCACCGTTTGCCCGATATTGATCTTGAAATAGTCGGTCATGTTGGGAGCACCGTCGAGGTAGAGGATGCGCTCCATCAGAATTTCGGCGTGCTGCATTTCTTCGATGGACTCCTTGCGGATCTGCTTAGCCATCCGTAGATAGCCCCAGTTTTCGCACATCTCGGCGTGCAGAAAATACTGGTTGATGGCAGTGAGTTCCGCTTTAAGCACTTCGTTCAGAATGGCAATAATTTTTGCGTCGCCTTTCATTATTCGCCTCTCTCTCGCTCTGGATGAATGGAGAATTCATTCTCAGTCCCTGGTTCTCAGTACAAACAAGGGAGCTAACTGAGAACTATCCGAAGCAAGGATTGTACTAGAAGAGAAGAATCAGGAGTGGGATCCGGAAGCAGCGGCTGCGGCGTGCGGTGTCTCTGGCGTTGCCTGAGCGCCGCTATTGCCAGTCTGGGCGGGCTTGGGCGGCACCGCTCCCTCCACCACACGGTGATTCAGGCAGTAGAGCGCGAGCTCCAGACGGTCGGCTACTCCCAGCTTGTCGTAAACCTTGCGCAGATAATTCTTGACCACCTGTTCGGTGGTGCCCACTCTTAGAGCAATTTCTTTGTTCTTCATTCCCTGCGTGACGCAGGAGACGATGAGCGACTCTTTGGGTGTGAGCGACACCTTGGCCCGCGAACCATGTCGGACGCGCCCCTTGTGTTCGATAAGCCTGCATCACCCATGCGATCGCGCGCGTGTCCAGCCAGGGTTCGCCCTGGGCGACTTTGCGCAGGCATTCCACCAGCATCTCCGGCTCAATTTCGCGCGAAACGATGGCGTGGGCGCCGCGCCGGAACAGATCGAGCGTCAACTCCTGATCGGGTTCCTGCAGCACAACGACGAAACGGCAGTGCGTATTTTGCCGGAGAAGATCGGAGATAGCGTCGGCTGGATTCGGGGACAGCACAGCTTCGAAGATCACAATGTCAGCGGAAAATTTCTGGATGGCGGTAACAGTCTGCTCGAGACTCTCGGCTTGGCCGACGACCCGTATATCGTCTTCGAGCGCGAAAATCTTGCGCAGCCCGGCGCGGAATATGGCTTGGGTATCCGCCACAATCACACGGATCGTGCTTTTGCCATCCTCAGGCTGAAAGCCTTCGCCTGCCTCGACACCAACCGAAGTGCTGACCGAAGTACTGCCCATCCATCCTCTTTTTCGCGCCCTACCAGGCGCGGCCAAACATTCCTCTACCGTAATTCGGCAGTCCTGCGCACATTATTTGCGCTCAAAACGGTACTCATCGATGACCACCCCGACTCCACGCCGGCCACCATCTTCAAAACTACGCACCACTCTCCCGCGACAATCCACTTGCACATCAACTTCTGAGCCCACCACATCGGCCGGAAGAGAGAGCGTAAAGTCGACCGCAGAACCTACGGGAACATCGGCATCCATGCGGAAGAGGACACCGTTGGCGGAAATATTCTCGGTTTCTACCGACTTTAACGCCACTGCCGCGCCCGCAACTCCAGACTGGCTGACAGTCGATTTCAATGAGACCGGCAGCTTAATCGGGAAGCGAGGCGCGCCTTGCACGTCCGTATAACTCCTTCGATTTTTGCTGACATCAACGTTTCCCTTGGCGGCTTCAGACACGTTCGCGACGACCTTCCTTCCGGTTCGTGCCGTGCACCACTCCGATTGAGCATGTGCACATTTCAAAGGCGAGATTACACCGCACATGGGACGATGAAAAGTTACGGAAGTCATGGAACAAGGGCGGCGAAGTGTCGCTGGTACAGGGACTTAGGGGCGTAGCGGAAATGCTGGGTGCGCGGTCACAGGAAGGGGCATCTTTTGGCGTTTAGCACATCGGAGTCACCTATGCCGAACTCCGCCGGAAAACGCCCATGAAAGAATTTCCAAGACAGGGCCAGCCTCCTCAAAACTTTGTTGTTTCTGTGAAGCTAAATTCCCTGACCTTCATCGCGGGCACAACCATATCGAAAGATTCCTCGCCGCAGGCGCGAACCGGAACGCTCATCGCCTCCACGTTCGAGAGCATGGAGATCAAGCTTTGGTTGAAGCGGAAATTGCGGAGACCGCACTGCACTTTGCCGTTCTCGACCAAGAACGTCCCGTCGCGGGTCATGCCGGTCACGATTTTCTCGTAAGGGTCCACTTCACGGATGTACCACAGCCGCGTCACCAGCACGCCCCTTTCGGTGGTGGCAACCATTTCTTCAACCGTTCGCGGATTTTCGGGCACACTGAAGACGATGTTCATGGGCATCTCACCGACCTCGTTCGGCAGCGGGAATCCGTGGCCGGTAGGTTCGATGGGGCCCACCTTGGACGCATACTCCGAATTTTTCATCTTCCGCGCCGTAGCGCGTGCATATACGACGCGCTTGACCACTCCGTTTTCGACCAACTGTACGCGTTGGCGCCGCATACCCTCACCATCGAAGGGCGAACCCGCCTGCAAAGGATGCGCGGTGTCGTCCGAGATATTAATGTTTGTACCAAACAGCTGCGTGCCAATGCGGTCGTTTAGAAACGAGCGCTGGTCGAGAATCGCCACGCCGCTGTAATCCCAGAACATGAAGCCAACGATGTCGAGGACGGCGGCTGGTTCGAGAATCACCGTGTACTTCCCCGGCGCGATTTCCCGCGGATGCGCGGAATCAGCCGCCTTTCGCGCCGCCGTCTCCGCCAGGCGCGCGGGATCGAGATTCCTCACATCGGGCGAATTCAGTTTCTGCCAGCCGGAAGAATCATCGGCCAGCATGGTGATGGAAATCTCCGCCAACGTCTGATGATGCCAATTCGCCAGGCCGCGCGAGTTGAAGATTCCCTCCCGAGATTCCGAATTCGAGTAAATACCCGCCGTCGTCAGCTTGTGTTTAGCGGCAATAGTTACGATGTTCTTGACCGCCTCGGCGCGATCGGCCGGGGTGATGGCCGCGGTCTCGTCAAAGAAACGCGTGGAATGAACCTCTGCGCGTTCGGTCGCGGCGTTCGCCTCCGCTGCCGTTGGCATTGGCAACAAGTCCGGATCGGGCGCTTGCACGCTCGCGAGATTCTCGGACGCGGCAACCGCCCGCCGCAGAGTCTCGTCGTCAAACTGGTTGGCGGTGGAGCGCGCCGTGCGTCCGGCAAAATTTGTGCGGATCGAAACGACGGAGTTTTCTTCCTCCACATTCTGATGAATCGCGCTGTTGGCGAACCGTGTCAGGGCAAAGTGGGAGCCGGTGAAGATCGCTTCCACCTCGTCGGCAGACGAGAAGCGGCGAATTCGATCGAAGATGTCGGCGGCTTGTTCCTTGGTTAACATCAATGAAAATTTGTAAAGGGGTAATTTTGTAATTTGGTAATTTGTAGTCCCCTCTACTTCAACTTAGAGGTCTTCTAAATTACAAAATTACAAAATCTCCCGTCTCTACGAATACGCCGAGCCGACACGAATATTCCGGAAACGCGCCGGGCTCGCGCCGTGTCCAGTACCCACCACTTGCTGCGGCTGGCCCTTGCCGCAGTTTGGCGTTCCCCACAGGGTCCATTCGTCGCGCGAACAGATCGCGTCCATCGAATTCCAAAACTCGGTGGTGATACCGGAATACGACGGATTTTTCAGCATCCGCACGCGCTTGCCGTGCTTGATCTCCCACGCGATTTCGCATCCGAACTGAAAGTTGTAGCGCTTGTCGTCAATCGACCAGGATTTATTGGTCTCCATGTAGATGCCATCGTCGGTCGCAGCAATGAGTTGTTCCAAACTCAGAGGCTTCTCGCCGGGCAGAATGCTGACGTTGGTCATGCGAATCATGGGCAGCCGGTTCCAACCTTCGGCGCGCAGAGTTCCACCGGACCGCGCAGCTCTGATCGTGTGGGCGGTTTCACGCGAACTTAGATATCCGGTGAAGAGTCCATTGGTGATAATCGGCGTCGACTGAGCGGCCACGCCTTCGTCATCGTAGGCAAAGGTTCCGAGCCCTGGTCCGTGTTCCTGCCGGGCGTCGGCCACCACATTGACCAGATCGCTGCCGTAGCGCAACTTTCCAAGTTTTTCGAGCGTGAGAAACGATGTGCCCGCAAAATTCGCTTCCATGCCGAGCACACGATCGAGTTCAATTGGATGGCCGATGGATTCGTGAATCTGCAGGCCCAGTTGCGATCCATCGAGAATAATTGTGGCCGTTCCTTCCGGGCATTGGTCGGCATGATGCAGCGCGACGGCTTCTTCCGCCACACGGCGGGCATTCTCCACCAATTTCATCTCTTCGATTTGTTCATAGCCGCGGTTCTGCCATTGACCGCCGAACGAATTCGGATAGGACCGTTTCTGAATCTCGGAGCCGGCGAATGCATAGGCCGTATAACCAGCTCCGGTCGAATATTTTGTCTGCTGAATGCGAGCGCCCTCGGAAGAAAGAAACCACGACTCTTCGCGCTGGAAGTTCATGCCGGTTTCGGCAAGCGTAACGCCCGGAACGGCGCGTATCTCGGCATCAACTTTCAGCAGGAGATCGAGGTTCTGCTCCACCGAGGTTGTAAAAGGATCCACTTTGTATGGCGTTGTCCACTCCGCCACCGCGGCAGGCTCGGGAGCGAGTCGAACATCTTCGCGCTTCACCCGCGCCGAGGCGCGCGCAATTTCAATCGCTCGCCCGGCCGCCGCTTCCACTCCGACGCGACTCAAATCCGCGGATGCAGCAAATCCCCAAGCACCATCTGCGATTACCCGCACGCCGATCCCCAGCGATTCGGACTCCGAAGCATGACCCACACGTCCGTTCTTGGTGGTCAGCGAGCGATTGCGAATCGCAGACTACGCGCGCGTCGGCATAGGTCACTCCGCGTGCGGTGGCGGCGTCGAGAGCCAGTTGGCCAGCGGTCTTCATTTCCTGATTGAACGTATCACGAGAAGACTATCAGTCATCAGCGGTCCGCCGTCAGCGTTCAAGTGGAAGTTAGTGCATGCCGGGTGCGGCCACTGCCAGCGAAGCTCTTTTGCGCGCAACATCGATCAAGAAGCGGCCCGCGTGGAGATGGTCTTCGCCGCCACTCGCAGCGTCTTGGTTAGCACCGTCTTCGTCTTCGTCGCGCCGCCGGATTCGGCTCCAGACCGCGCCAATTTCGACCTTGCCTTTGCCGATGCCCGAGCCGGCGACCTTGGTGGGTTGGCGACGCTGTTTCTCGACATAGGCCTTGATCACTTGCGCCGCAGCCCTGGCGGCCAGATATCCATGTTCTCCTTCTTCGAGCAACGTGCACACGACGATCTCCGGATCTCGCCTCGGCTCGACGCCCACAAACCAGCCATTGTCCTTGAATTTCTTTCCACCCGCGCCCAGCTTTGCCTTCAAGGCATTGCTGATCGTCTGCGCGCTGCCAGTTTTGCCGGCCAGGTCAATACCCTGTAAGTGCGCGCTGGGTGCGGTCCCGATGGGCGCAACCACGTTCGACATGGCGTCGGTGATGAGTTCCCAGTTTGCCGGATCGATGGGCACCCGGCTTTGCCCGGGCGTATCCGCCGCCGGAACTATGTTCGCCGGCAAGTCCGTGGGATTGATAACGTGCGGACGAACCAACAATCCACCGCTCGCAATGGCACCGATGGCTCGCGCCAACTGAATCGGCGTGGTGGCCACGGCGCCCTGACCGATGCCCACGGAGATGGTTTCTCCGGCGTACCATTTCTGCTTGAAGTTGCGGATTTTCCATTCCTCTGACGGCATTACGCCGCTGACTTCCTGCGGCAGATCAATGCCCGTCTTCTGCCCCAGCCCAAAGGCAGTCGCGTACTTGGCAATGCGATCAATACCCAGTTTCTCGGCCAACGTGTAAAAGAAAACATCGCACGACTGGTAAATGGCTTTGCTGATGTCGACCACGCCATGGGTGCGGTGTTCGGCAACCACCCAGCACTTGAAATAGCGGCCGTAAAAACTGGCTCCGCCCCCACAATTCACGTGCATGGTCTGGGCTACGCCTTCCTGCAACCCGGCCGTCGCCATAATGATCTTGAACACCGACCCGGGCGCCAGTTGCGCCTGAATCGCCTTGTTCAGCAGCGGATGGTCGGGATCGTCGATCAACTTGTTCCACTCATCCCGTGAAATTTTCACGGCAAAATCATTGGGGTCGAACGTCGGTCTGCTCACCATGGCCAAAATTTCGCCGGTGTGCGGATTCATCGCCACGATCGCGCCATTCCTCCCCTCGAGCGCCTGCTCGGCTGCAATCTGCAGATCTAGATCCACCGTCAGCTTGAGTTGCTTGCCGGGCTCGGCGGGAGTTTCGTCCAGCCGCCCGACTTCCCGGCCGCGGCTATCCACAATCGCACGTCGCGATCCGTTTTTACCCATCAGAAGATTGTTGTACTGTTTTTCCACTCCACTTACGCCAACCACGTCGCCGGGGTTGTAGAGTTCGAACTGCGGCTGGTTGAGCATGTCCTCCGTCACTTCGCCGACATAGCCGATCAAATGCGCCATGAATCCGTTGCGGGGGTAGAGGCGCCGGTGCGCCATGATGGTTTCAAGCTCCGGAAGTTCGTTCTTGTGCGCGCCGATGAATGCCAGTTCGTCGGGAGTAATGTCCTCCTTGAGGAAAATCGGCTGGTACTGCGGCATCGACGAAAAATGCCGAATCCGTTGGCGCACTTCCTCGGGATTTAAGTGCAGCCCCTTGGCGATGGCGTCAGCGTCCGCTTTCAGATCACGCGTGGAATCCCGGAGCAGAAGCGCGGAAAACGAGGGATAGTTGTCGACAATGATGCGGCCTTCACGATCGAGGATTTTGCCGCGCGGCGCCAGAATCGGCACATTGCGAACGGCATTCTGCTCCGCAAGTTGCGCATAATGGCCACTTGCCATCACCTGCAGCCGCCACAACCCGTACGCCAACAGTAGAAAAATGAACAGTACGACATACTGCACGGCGGTGAGGCGAAACGCGGAAACTTTTTCTTCGCGGCCGAACATTGATCCTCTACATTCCCTTAGTTCCTGCAAGTCTCAGTTCGTGGCAGGCACGGGCACTCCGCCGGAATCCAAATCGGCGATGGCCATGGCCTGGAGATCTACGGGAAAAGTTAACTGTATTCTAACTCCTGGCGCGTCTTGCCAGAAACATTGCGACGGAAACGAAAGTTTTCTAGTCGAATACTGGCAGTGCAGGGAGAGCGGTGGCGTTCGGCCCTACGCCAGCAAGCATTTGGAGCCAATCGGCGGGTCATGTACAAACGTGGATTGAACTGGGATGCTTCCACGGGCAACAATACAGACAGATGTCATGTATCTCTTAGCTTCCTACTATTAAGGAACGGAATGCGGATTCGCAGTTTCATCATCGCGTACGCGCTTGTGCTGGCCATTCTGCTGTTTGCCGATCGCCGCCCCGGCTCCACGCAGCAGGATCGCTACTCGCACGTGGTGGACCTGACCGTGGGGCAGACGACGACGGATGGTTCCGCACGCGGAATCCGGAACCCGCATCATTGCTCCGGCCGCGCTTTATTCCCGGGACATGGGCCGCAGGCCAGATTCCGCCGGAGCGCCTGGTAGCCCCGCTGGTGGTGATGGACTTGAAGGCGGCAGCCGAAGGCAGCGGGCAGATTTCTCTCGACGATATCGCCGCATGGGAATCGCTGCACGGCATAATTCCGCAAGGTGCGGTCGTCGCCATCCGCGTCGGCGCGCTCCCGGCCAAGTCAACCGGCGTTCCCTCCAATGACGATCGGTCTACAGACCCCCTGGCATCGTTTCCTATCGCTCGTGATGCGGCCATGTTCCTTATCGAAGCCCGCTACACCATCGGTTTTGCGGTCGAGACGCCCGTGAACTTGACCTATCGATCGCACCCTGGCGCAGCAACTTGCCCTGCACGGAAACTATGTCTTGGAAGGAGCAACGCGCTTCCCCTCCGCTGCCGGCCACCGGTTCGCTCATCATCGTCGCCCCGGCAAGAGACAAAAAGCCGGGCGAGGCGCCAGTCCGCATCCTCGCCATGGTGAGATAGTCAGCTCGCGCCTATAGCTCTCAGCCGATCTCGCATTGATCCTCTTTTTTATTTTTTCTGCACCACCCATCGCCATGGGATCATCTACCCATCCGGAGGAACGTTCATGTCTGATCCGCGCTATCCCATCGGAAAGTTTTCCTACGCCGGCTCGGTTACGCCAGAACAGAAACAGCAATACCTCACCGACATCGAGCAGACTCCCGCCCGCTTGCGCGCCGCTCTTGGCGGACTTTCCGACCAGCAACTCGACACTCCTTACCGCGAAGGCGGATGGACGCTGCGCCAGTTCGCCCATCATGTCCCCGACAGCCACATGAACTCCTACATCCGTTTCAAGCTGGCACTCACCGAAGACGAACCCACCATCAAGCCCTATATGGAAAATCTATGGGCCGAGTTACCCGAGGCAAGCACGCGCCGATTGAAGTGTCGCTGGCTTTGCTCGATTCCCTGCACCAGCGCTGGATACTGATGCTTCGCAAACTCACCGACGCCGAATGGAAGCGCACCTTCCGGCATCCAGAACTGGGCCCGATGACGCTCGAAAAAAATCTCGCACTTTATTCCTGGCACGGACGCCACCACGTGGCCCACGTCACAACCTTGCGCGAAAAGATGGGCTGGTAGGAAGACGGCCTTGAGCTGCGGGTTCCGAGCCCCGAGCAAACATTGTCCGCTCCGTAGAGACGAGTCTTGCCTCGTCTAAGCCACCATACAAGGCGCAGGTCGCGTACTCACGAGTAAACGTTTGGTTTGCGCTGCTCGAAGCTCGCAGCTGCCGTTACGGCAACCCGGCCTTCCACGCCAGATAACTGGTGGCTTCGCGCATCACTGCCACGAATCGTCCAACAGAGAACGCGGACGCGACTCGGGCCTGGGCGCCAGCTCCACTTCCACTCCTTCGTGCTCCAGCAACGCCCGAATGCGGAACACATGATAGGCATCGCTGACCGCAATACAGCTGTGCATGCCATTCGCGCGCATGATGTTGGCTACGCGTGCTGCCGAGTGCGCCGTATCCGAGCCTTGCGTTTCCGCGATCAGAGCCTGTTCCGGCACGCCGCGCCGCAGAAAATAGTCTCTGCCCACGCCGCCTTCGCTGAAATCCGGATCCTGCCCCGCGCCGCCCGTCGTGATCACCACCGGCGCCATTCCCTTCTCAAACAATTCGTAACCGTGATCAGGCGCGCCCGGTACACCGGCGAAGGATGTCCCGCATACTCCGCGGCTCCGAAAATCGCAATGACATCGGCTTTTTTCGTGGGCGTTTCAGCCGCGGCGCGCACGATCCGCGATCCCGTGACTCCGAAAAACAGACAGCAGCGCGCCCAAGACGGCCAGCAAGAGAAGCGGCCAGGGACGCATCCAATAGGATTTCTTGTGGTCAGATGGATTGGTCATCGCTTCAGGCCAAGTTTCAAGGCGAGTCTCAACGGTTTCGATCGCGAATTTCACATTTACGCCTGCATCCTCGAATGCTCATCGAAACCTTGAATCCTTGAAACCTGCTTTACGAAAGCGCTTCAACAATATCCTTGGCCGGAATCGCGCCTTCGCGCAGAATCTGCCAGGTGCCATCTTCTTTGAAGTGCACAATCGTCGACGAAATTGTCCGCGGAGACTCTCCGCCATCCACAATCAGCGAGATGCGGTCCTGCAGTTGTCCCGCACCTGCTTCCGCGGTCGTGCATTCCACAGCGCCACTCAGGTTGGCCGAGGTCGCAGTAATCGGAATTTTTGCCGCCCGCACAACCGCCAGCGGAATTTCAGCCGCCGGAACACGCAGCGCCACGTTCCCCGTATTCGCGGTAACTTTCAGCGGCAGATGCGACGCTGCCGGCACAATCATGGTCAGCGGTCCCGGCCAGAAACGCCGCGCCAGCAAGATGAAAATCATCCGGCAAGGGACGCGCAAATTCTTCTGCCTGGTCCACGTTCTCAATCAGCAGCGAAAGCGGCTTGTGCCGCAGACGCGATTTGATCTCATACACTCGTTCGACCGCGCGCAGGTTGAACGGATCCGCCGCCAGACCATAAAACGTATCGGTCGGCATGCCCAGCACCTGACCGGCTTGAATCTGCTCGGCAGCATACTTGATCAGCGAAGCTTCCGGCGTTTCTGGATGAATTTTCAGGATTTCCGCGCGCACTCTGGTCCCTTCCGATGGTCGGCATAAGCAGTGTCGGCTTAAACGATTGTCGGCTTAAACAATGAAATGTACCATACATCCTGACTTTGGAACCAACCCATGAAGCAAGACGTGAAGCCGCTCGAACTCGCACTCAGGCAGACCGTTTGCGCCCCGTTGCCGGCCGTCACAACCAGAGGCTGAAAGAATTGCGCCAGGCTTTCCGCCGCGCCGAACTGACTCCCCAAGGTGAGTGCGCCATCGAAGGCGTCAAACTGCTGGAAGAAGCGTTGCGCAGCGGCCAGCATCTGGAAAGCGTATTTTTCAGCGAATCGGCTCGCCCGCTTGCCGAAAAACTTCTGCCCCAGATCAACGCCCGCACGGAAACGCTCGTTTTGCCGAACGCACTATTCAACTCGATCGTGCCCAGCGAAGCGCCCCAGGGAGTGGCAGCGCTGCGTCAAGTTGCGGAACTTTCTCTGCCGCGCAATTGCTCGACCGCTCGAGTCACGGTCCGTTCGTCGTGCCTGCCGGACTGCAAGACCCGGGCAACCTGGGCACCATTCTGCGTTCCGCCGAAGCCTTTGGCGCCGCCGGAGTTTTTCTCACCGAAGGAACCGTCAGCCCCTACAACTCGAAAGTTCTTCGCGGTTCGGCCGGCTCGATTTTCCGTTTGCCTTTTCTGCAGATCTCTTCCGCCGAACTGATTCCGCTCCTGCGCGCGCGCGGCGTTCGCCTGCTGGCAACTTCGTCGCACCAGGGAACGCCGCTGCCCCAGGTCTCTTGGACACTGCCGCTCGCAATCTTCATCGGCAACGAGGGCGCCGGCCTGTCCCGCGAACTCCTCCGCCAAATGGACGAAACGTCGTCAATCCCGCAATCCGCGCAAGTCGAATCCTTGAATGCCGGAGTCGCGGCAAGCATCGTATTGTATGAAGCGGCGAGAAATCGAAAGTGAGGAATTTGCAATTTGCGATTTGTAATTGGTAATTGAAAACCGAAATTAAATTGGCAACGATTGCTTTCAAATTACAAATCACAAATTACAAATTACAAATCTCATGAACCTTTTCCCGCCCATCCCGCAAGACGATCCCGCAACTCAAGGCACGCGCCCGCTCGCCGATCGCATGCGCCCGCGATCGCTCGATGAATTCGTCGGCCAGGAACACCTGGTCGGCCCCGGCAAACCTCTGCGCGTGCAGATCGAACGCGACGATCCCACCTCGATGATCTTCTGGGGACCTCCGGGCACCGGCAAAACAACGCTCGCCAAGATCATTGCCCGCATCACCAAGGCCGACTTCATCGAGTTCTCCGCCGTGCTCGCCGGCATCAAGGAAATCAAGCAGGTCATGAGCGATGCCGACCGCGCCCGCCAGTACGGCACACGCACCATCGTTTTCGTCGACGAAATTCATCGCTTCAACAAAGCGCAGCAGGATGCCTTCCTTCCGCACGTCGAAAAGGGCAGCATTCGACTGATCGGCGCCACCACTGAAAATCCATCGTTCGAAATCAATTCCGCGCTACTCTCGCGCTGCCGCGTCTACGTCCTGAAGCCGTTGACGGAAGATGAAATTGTCGTGCTACTCAGACGTGCCCTCACCGACACCGAGCGCGGGCTAGGCCCGATGCATCTCGAAGCCTCGGAAGAATCCCTTCGCAAAATCGCCGCCTACTCAAGTGGCGACGCCCGCAGCGCCTACAACGTTCTCGAAGTAGCCGCCGCACTGTCCGGTTCAACCGACAAAGAGACGCGGCTAGCCGCGTCTCCAACCGCGAGCACAACAATCACCGACGAAACCATCCAGGAAGCTCTCCAGAAGCGCGTTCTGCTCTATGACAAAGGCGGCGAAGAGCATTACAACATCATTTCCGCGCTGCACAAGTCCGTCCGCAACAGCGATCCCGACGCCGCGCTCTACTGGCTCGCCCGCATGCTCGAAGCAGGAGAAGATCCGCTCTACATCGCCCGCCGAGTCGTCCGCATGGCGGTCGAAGACATCGGCCTCGCCGAACCGAACGCACTCGCGCTGTCTATGGCCGCGCGTGACGCGGTCGATTTCATTGGCATGCCCGAAGGCAATCTCGCATTGGCGCAAGCGGTCGTCTATCTTTCGGTCGCGCCGAAATCAAACGCCCTTTACACCGCGTACGGAGCGGTTCAGCAAGACGTGGAGCAAACTGCCGCCGAACCCGTCCCGCTGCACCTGCGCAACGCCCCCACTAGCCTGATGAAGGGCTTCGGCTACGGCAAAGACTATCAGTACGCCCACGACGCCGAAAACAAGGTCTCCGACATGCAGTGCCTGCCCGATAGCCTGCGCGACCGCGTGTACTATCACCCGACGAATGAAGGAGTGGAAAAGCGGATTCGCGAACGCCTGGAAGAAATCAAACGGCTGAAGCAGCCGGCTTCCAGCCGCACATCAAATCGTCCCCGAACACGCACGCCGAGCCGAACAAAAAGAGAATCTGAAGCCTGAATTCCGCCATCCCATAAACAGCCCCAGTTGACCGGCAGGAGGGTTTCGTCGTGTCCACCAGCCCGCTAACGGATTTCAGCTTCTCCGGCCAGACATCGCCCGAAACACCCGCACTCAGGATCTCCGAACTCGTGCGCCTGCAGAAATTTGCGCAAAGGATCACCTCCACTCTCGACATCGAAGAACTAATTCCGCGGATCGTGGATGAGGTTGCAGAGTCGCTCGGCTGCGTCGAAATCAATCTTTATCTGCGTGATCCCGAACATGATGATTTCGTACTGACCGCCGTTCGTGGCTGCACCCTCTACGGCAAGGGTCATCGCCTCGAGCCAGGCGCAGGAATGGTGGGACACGTCGCGGCCACCGGCAAAATGCACTACGCGCCCGACGTCACTCGCGACCCCTACTACATCTCTTGTGAGCCGGATACGCGCTCCGAGGTAGCCATTCCGTTGCAACGCGAGGGCGATCTGGTCGGAGTGTTCACCGCTTCCCATTGCGAACTCGACGCTTTCTGCCCCGACCAACTACGCCTCCTGCAGGGGTTGTGCGCTCACGTCGCCGTCGCAGTACACAACGCGCGGCGCTTCGGCGATGAGCGCGAACAGCGCAAGCGCATGAGCCGCGAAGCCGAGGAAGCGCGTTCGATTCAGCAGGCCCTGTTGCCGCGCAGTTCTCCTCTGATCCCGGGGTTTCGTGTGTCCGGTCTTTCGATTCCGGCGGGCTCGGTCGGCGGCGACTGGTATGACTTCATTCCGCTCGAGGACGGACGCTGGGGTCTGGTTCTCGCCGATGTCTCCGGCAAGGGCACGGCGGCGGCTCTGCTTATGTCGGCCACGCGCGGCATGTTGCGCTCGCTGGCGCAAACCGGCTCGGGACCCGCCGAGGTCCTGACGCGCCTCAACAATATGATGATCGAGGATTTCCCCAATGGCCGCTTCGTAACCATGGTTTATGCCGAACTCGACCCATCGAGCCGCATTTTGCGAATCGCCAACGCCGGTCATCTGGCGCCACTGCTGGTCGAACCTTCCGGCTACCGCTGGATCGATCACGAGCACGGCTTGCCGCTTGGAATTTCTGCCAGCAAGTTTTCGGAAACAGCGGTCACGCTCGGCCAGCATTCGCGCATCGCGTTTTATTCCGATGGAATCACCGAGGCGGACATCGACTCTGGCGAAGAATATGGCGCGGAACGGCTGCTCGCACAGATGCAGTCGCCAGACATCACTCCAGAAGGTCTGCTTGCGGATGTCAGGAAATTCACGAATGGAACTGGACTGCGCGACGATGCCACGGTGATTCTGGTGCAGACGCGCAAAACAGAAGCTGATAGCCGGTCGCAGGGTCAATGAGCCACTCTAGCCTGTTCGAGAGATTTATGCCCCGCTTCTTACGAATTGTTCTCGGAGAATGGCCCAACGCTCATGATCACGCCAGCGCCCAGCAATTTTCAGGTAACGGGGCGAGAATCCTTCCAGCCTGAATCCCGAAGATTTCACCAACGCGACCGAGCGAACATTGCTAGGTTGGACATTTGCCTCTAATCGGTGCAATTTGAGCTGGCCAAATGCAATCCGCAATGCGAGTCCAAGGGCTTCTCTCATCAGCCCCTGACCTTGATGTCCTTCCATTACGTAGAATCCCAAATATGCATTCTGGAACGGCCCGCGATAGATTTGGCTGACGTTGACCAATCCGACAATTGCGCCAGTCTCGTCTCTGCATGCCAGGAATGCGCGAAAATCATCCCGCTTCATCCGACTGAGGTATGCCCGGAAACTCGCTGGTGACGATGGTGGAGATACCCAGCCACGATGAAGATTTCGACTTTGTTTGACTGCCGTGAGGAATTCCCGCAGGTCCGCGATTCGGGGAGGTCGAAGGTGAACCGTAGGTCCGCGCATGGGCGTGGCCGATTGTACCCGTTCCGTGTTGCAAAATCTCGATTTCACTCATCGACCCCTGCGAAGGGCGGCAGGTTGGGAGGAACCATGCCGAAGTTGAAGAGCATTCCAATCCAAAGATGATCTTAAAGGTTAGCGCGCAAGGAACGCGCACGAACTTGGGCCACGGAGCCATCGGGGTCAGCGGTTGAGCATCGCAATTGTTCAGATCGTGCATGGTCGGCAATGAGACCACGGCGGCGAAGGCGAGTGTTCCGAAATCGACAATTGGCAATGCAATATGCTGTTGGCTATTTCATTAAAGAATATCTCCCGAAACCGTTCTATATAGAACTGCCATTCCCGTTATAGCCTCTTCGTGCCCTTGCGTGGCAGGTGGGCTCGCTATAAGCTGCTCCCGCATTTCGAACGAAAGACTCCCGGGCCCCGCAAAGTTTCAACCCACAATTGTCGCGCCGCGTAGGTGCCTGTTGGCCAAGGACTGCCAATGCGGTTGCTGGATGGTGTGAGCCAAACCATTCGACAAGCAGCACTGTGAGGAACCATTGGAGGAAACATGAAGAACCGCAAGCTTTCAGCCTTGTTACTAATCCTCTGCCTCGGCGGATTGGCGAACGCGGCGCAAAAGAAAATCAGCATCTCGTCCTTTGCCAACAACAGCTGGTGCGGGTTGAGCCTCTTCGGTTGTTCCACTTTCCCATACGGCAACAAGAGCTACGACGGTGTCACCTACACCCTCCTCGGCAACAAGAAGGGAACGGCTAATACTGCCTGGTTCGCGTCGGTGGCGGCCGGACAAGGGAGCGGGACGGTCTCGATCACAATTCCGGTGAATGTGGCCAAAGTCAAAACGGTTTACACGCTCATGAATACGGAGTGGGGATCGACGCAGTCGGGCTTGATCACCATTACGTTTACTGGGAGCAACGGGGCCACTTGGACCTTTGACCCCATCGGTGGCGTCAATGTCCGCGACTACAACAACGGCGGTTACACAAATACCTGCATTTGCCAGTTGCCGGGTAGCGTGGGGCAATCCGCGACGATCAATGCCTGGACCAACAGCGCGGGCCAGCAGCGGCTCGACGAGCAGGTCTATGAACTGCCTGCCGCCTTTGCGACGCAGACGCTGGTCAGCATCACCATCACTGACAGCGGGGGCGAGAACATGCAGCGCGCCATTCTGGCAGCGCTAACCGTTTCGACCACCGGTCCGTAAGACCGAGGCTGCGCGGGACGGTGATGATAGGGTTTTTCGACAAGAACCGAAGCCAACCAATTTTGGAGGAACCATGAAACCACACAAGATCGCCGCTATGATGCTGATGTTTTGCCTGGGCGCAGGATTCGCGAATGCCAAAGCGAAACTGACGACTATCGACATTTCTTCCGCGGCCAACACTACCTGGTGCGGGGCTCCCTCAGGGGGTTTTATCAACTGCTCCACGTTCCCTTTTGGTGAGCAAACCTACGATGGCGTCCCGTACCTCATTCCAGGAAACGCGCAGGGGACGGCGAACAACGTTTGGCACTCGGACGTCGCGGCAGGAGGGGGCGGCGGTACGGTCTCGGTTACGATTCCGGTCAACGTGGCCAAAGTAAAGACCGTCTATACCCTCATGAATACGTTTTGGGGGTCGACCCAATCGGGCCTGGTCACGATTACGTTTACGGGAAGCAACGGGGCCACTTGGACCTTTGACCCCATCGGTGGCGTCAATATCCGCGACTACAACAATGGCAACTTGACCAATACTATCGCCTGCCAACTGCCCGGAGGCGTGGCGCAATCCGCCACCATCAACGCGTGGGTGAATGGCGACGGCCAGAGACTGGACGAACAAGTTTATGAACTGCCTGCCACCTTTGCGACACAAACGCTCGAAAGCATCACCATCACAGATAGCGGGAATGGGGGCGAACAGCGCAGCTTTCTAGCCGCGATGACGGTTTCCACCCTGGTCCCGTAGACATGATGCATTCTGACTAACACTCCTCCGGGCAGGTGCGGATTTGTCAGCCGTAGCCGGAGGAATTGGCGTTAGCGTTTACCGGAATTCTAAAGGGTGCCCCGCTCAAAGCTGCGTTGGGCGGGGTTTCTATTTGGCTTCGTTCTTCACGGTGTGACGCAGAATCGCAGCTTGGTGAACTGAGAGCCCCTAGCTGTCATTTGTTATTGGCGAAAGAATCGCGATTTCATTCATCCGCTTTTGCCCCGACGGAGTTCAAATACGCTACTAGCTCCGCAATTGGCATGAGTCCCGCAATGCGGAAGTTTATGAACGCCTTTGGGCGGTAGAGTATTTTCCACTTCCCTGTGGACTCAACCGTCATGTCAGCATTGAAACGGCACGGCATCTCAACTCTGACCTCTCACCTCCCGCCACTCACCTCTGCCTCCAACCCCTCCCTCCACCCCGCCACTTCCACCCCATCCGCCCCAGCACCCGCCACGCCCCCGACTCGCAATACCTCACCCGGCACTCTCGCTCAATCAACTCCCCCACCCTCCTCAGCGTCCAACCCCGCCGCCCTGCCCCCGCATCCCGCCTCAACTGTTTTTCCACCCGTTTCCACTGTTCCCCATGCAGCCTCGGACGCCTTCCCACCGGCCGCGCCTTCAGCGACCACACTCCGCCCCGGCCGATCGCCCGCGCCCATCGGCTCACCGACTGCCGACGCACCCCTACCCGGCGCGCCACCTCCGCCTGCCACACCCCCTCCCGCAGCAACCGCGCTCCCTCCATCCGCCTCCGCTCCCAAACCTCCGCCTTCCCAGTCCGCACTCCTCCTCTCAGCATATGACCTCCCAACATATGTGCTGTCGCCGGTCGTTAGTCGTTGGATGACCACGCCACATCCTCCATTAAGAATTCGCGAACGACTATCGACCAGCGACTATCGACCAGCGAGACTTCTGACTTCCCTCCACCCAAGCTTCCCACGAATTTCGTGGAATGTCACTTAATTCATCAAAATATCAGCTAAAGTATTCATTAATAAAGACCTTACCAATAAAGTCATTATTTATCAAAGACTTGGCAAATATCGGACTCTAAGTCTTTGATTCTAAAATACCGATCTAAGGGGGTTTTGTTTACCAGCAAGTAAACTGAGGGATTAGGCGCGAAACCAAAAATACGAGAATCGGAGAGGCTAGTAACGAATGAGGACAGCGCGAACAGCGAAAGGCGAAAAGCGATCAGCGAAAAACCCTACCCAAACCTCGCCCGATGGTCCTTCAGAATGCATCGATCCATCACCACGAACATTCCAGCTTGACGCGCCTTTTCGGCCGCATGTTCGTTGATCACGTCTTCCTGCAGCCAGATTGCGGGAATCTTCAACTGAATCGCCTGTTCCACAATCTCGCCGACAAACTCGGATCGCCTGAATACATCCACCAGATCGATTTTCTGTGCCACTTCAACCGGTATTTCAAGCAGCGACGGATACGACTTTTCTCCAAGCGTCTCCGCGATATGCGGATTCACCGGAATAATCTTGTAGCCCGCAGCTTGCATGTATGCGGAAACGCCGTGACTCACTCGCATCGGACTCGCTGACAATCCCACTACGGCGATCGTCTTCGCCCGCGATAACAACTCGTAAATCGGATCCGATTGCTTCAAGCGCGGTTGTTCCTCAGCCTTTCTTTTCCACTTTTTGCTTAAACATCCGCAGCGCCAACTTGCGAATCGTGTCGGAAACCTCTTTGTTGCCCGACAGATTCTTAAGATCATGGACGAGCAGGTTCTTCATCAGTCCAAGCGAAAGATCGAGCGGTGTGCGCGGATTGAAGACCAGATTCCGCGTGATATTGTAATTCTTCGCGAACTTGCGCTTCATCGGAATCGCTCGCAGCACCGACTCCAGAACGTTCTTCTGCAGGGCGAAAGCTTCGACCTCGGCCTCGGAAACCTTCGGCGAGTCCAGCACAGCAAGCGGTACCAGCTTGGTGGAGTCACGGATCAGAATCGACCGGTCCTCCTTGCTGCCGCGCATCGCCAGCGCAATTCGACCCTTAATGTCGAGCTTGGAAATCTTCTGTAGCGTGCTGTCGCGCCGGTCCGCGTGAGCGGGAATGGCGTGCTTTTTCGCATGAGCAGCCGCAGCAGACTTTGCCGCGCTGGCCGCTGCTATTTTCTCCTCTTCCGCTTTTGCAGCCGCGCTCGCGGCGGCCTCGTCATCCGCATCCTCGTGCAACTTTCCCAGGAGCTCGAAGGCTTTATCTTTTTCGGCTGCCAACTCCGCCGCATTTTCTTCCAGATACTTGGTGACCGTGCTTTCGATAATCTCGTCCGGAACGCCCGTTTCGGTTGCGTCCTGATCCTCTGCGCGGCGGGTTTCCAAAGCGGCCAGCTTACTTGCAATCTCGCCGAGTTCATTGGGGCGCAGATTGGCGTTCGACTGTAGCGCCCGCAACAGCCGTGGAGAATTCATCACTCGCTGGCTCTTGAACAAGGCTTCGACCACCGAGCGTGATCCTGATACCGCAACGACGTCAAGCGATTCTTCCTCCACCGACGGATTCTCCGCCAGCACTGGGAGCAGAAACGTTCTCAGATTTTCCGGCGAAACCAAATATCCCAGTACTTCGGCGCTCGTCTTGGGATCGGCAGCAGCGGTCAGGCTGGCTTTTTCATCCCAACCGGCCAGTGTCAGGCGCGCTTGCTCACTAAACAATTTGTTATGAAGCGCGAGATGGACAAGGATTTCAATCGTCTCCGCCGGAGGTACCGAAAGGGCTCCGCGCGCAGCCGATTGCATCAGGTTGGATGGAACCTGCGAATTGCGGATCAGATCAACCATTCGGGGCATTGGTCATCTCCCGGAATTCGCAGTGGGTATCTTCTGGGTGAACTTCCGCTTCAACGGTTTCCTGGGCTTTTTCGACCACCGTGGTTTTTTCCCTACGGCCAACTCCAACTCGGCAACGGCAATTTCGAGTTCGCGCGTGTTGCGGTTCGGACTCCGCCTCTGGTATTCGTCGCTTAAGGCGCGATAGTACCAGAGCGTGCCTTCTTTCTTTCCCGTAAAGCGCGTCCAGATGGCTTCCCCATATTGCCGGTAATCCGCCAGAATCGTGCGGACGTTATGGAGTTTGTCCGACGCTGA
>CAVOTW010000025.1:0-42540 GCA_963699405.1 uncultured Acidobacteriaceae bacterium
GAATTCTCCAACGAGATGGTTCATTAAGGTGGAGGCGAGGAGGACGGCGGCGAACCAGACTCCCCACGTGAGATAGAGCGCGTAGCTTGCGATCAGGATGGTTGCCTGCCTGATTGGGCGGGAACGGACCTTTGCCAAGATTACCACGCACAGCACGAATGCCAGAACGTACGAGATGATTCGAAACAGGTTTCCTCCGTGTGCAGTGATCTTCGGTGGTTCGCGGTCTTGGCGAATTCTATTTGAGCCGCGGAACAAGAATAACGGGGCCTACACGCTGTTACAAGAACGCGATTTGGTCCGCAACACTTCTCATCCACTACACTAGTGTGTGGCCGCATACCGCAATCTCATCGAGGCGCTGGAGGCAGCTCCCGGCGAATGCCCTTTCGTCACGGCCTGGGTCAACGAAGACGAACAAGAGACAATCACATTTGGCGAGTTCCGCCGGCGCGCCCGTCTGCAGGCTGTAGTGCTTCGCGGTCAGCGCGTGAACAGCGGGGATCGCGTGGTCATCATCATGCCGCAGGGCATTGCTGCAATGACGGTCTTCGTGGGAGCGATGATGCTCGATGCTGTGCCGGCGTTTATTGCCTACCCCAATGACAAGGTTGAGCCATCCAAATACCGCTTGGGAGTGGCAGGAGTTACGGCAAACCTGAACGCCAAGCTGGTCGTTGTAGATGAAGAGCTTTCGAATGAAATGCTTGGGCACGTGTCGCTGGGCGAGGAGACGAGGTTTCTGCGAGCGGGGGATGGCAGAGGCGTGGGTGCGGAGGAAGAACTCGCGAATGCAACGGATCACGGCGATGGAGTGGCATTCATTCAACATTCAGCGGGCACAACAGGACTGCAAAAAGGTGTGGCTCTCACGCACGCTGCCGTGTTGCGCCAATTGACGCATCTTTCGCATGCGCTGAAGATCGATAACGCGAAGGACCGAATTTATAGCTGGCTGCCTCTTTATCATGACATGGGCCTGATCGCCTGCTTCATGCTTCCAATGGCTTATCACATACCGCTCGTTATGCAGTCACCTCTTGACTGGGTGATGCATCCCGAAACGATGTTGCAGGTCATTAGCGAGCATAAGTGCACGCTCGCGTGGTTACCCAACTTTGCTTTTCAATTTGTTCCCCGCCGCACACGGCCGAATCGGCGCGCACAGTACAATCTCTCCTCCGTTCGCGCGCTAATCAATTGTTCGGAACCCGTCCGGACAAGCAGCATGCAGGAGTTCCAAACCGCGTTTGCGGCAATTGGACTGAAGGCAGATGCCTTACAAAGCTCCTATGCGATGGCCGAGAACGTTTTTGCGGTCACGCAATCGGACATCGATCGGCCTACCGAAACCACGCGCATTTGGGCCGATGGCAGACAGTTTCGGAATTCGCATCGCGTCGTCCGAGTCGCGGAGGGAAGCGTCGGTTCGGTCTCCTTTACGTCATCTGGTCGTTTGCTGCCCAACCATGAGATCCGCATCGTGTCTGATTCGGGCACTCCGCTCGAGGAAGGCCATGCCGGCGAAATTCTTATCAAAAGCGATTGCTTATTTGACGGTTATTACAACCGTGCCGACCTCACGGCAAAAGCGATCGTTGAGGGCTGGTACTACACAGGTGATCTCGGGTTCTGCGCAGGTGGGGAACTTTATGTGGTCGGCAGGAAGAAGGATCTCATCATCGTGGGCGGGGAAAATCTCTACCCGCAGGACATCGAGGAAATCGCTGCCGGCCACCGCGCCGTTCATGATGGTCGAGTAGTGGCAATGGGTGTGTACAATCCAGATCTCGGAACCGAAGAAATTATTTTAGTTGCCGAGGTGGAAAGCGAAGACCTGCTCGCCAATACCGTCGAGATCGAGCGCGAGATTCGTGGCCAGGTCATCGCCGCCATGGGCGTGTGTGTTGGAACAGTTTTCCTGAAGCCACCAAAATGGATTGTAAAGAGCACCGCCGGAAAACCGGCACGATCCGCCACTTTCGAGAAGCTGCAGAAAGAACATCCTGAACTTGTCGTAGATTAAAGGCCGTTGGGGATTATCTCAGCAGCAAGCGGGCTCCTGGAGGGATAGAAGAGTCAACATGACTGAAGAAGCAAAGCAGATGATCGAATATATCCTTCGGCGAATTCGCAAGCCGACATTGGTGATTGACGAGAACACGCCACTCGTCTCGTCCGGGTTGGTGGACTCGATGGCCCTTGGAGAGGTAGTGCTGACGCTCGAAGACCTGACTAATACGCGCATCCCTCCGGGGGCCGTGAAGCCGAAAGATCTGGATACGGTCGCCAAAATGTTCGCGACCGCCCAGCGCGTAGGGAAACCGCGCAAGTAGATGTGTTTGTCTGTCGACGGTTCGGACAGCAACTTTCGGATCAATAACGTTCGTGGTCGTTCGGGCATGTGACAAACCGCACGTTTCCTTGTGACGCTGGTCAGTGCATCGTCCTAGGAATAGAGCTAACTTCTGTCAGTATGGCGAACTTGACTCGGCGAAGTGCCTGGGCTCTACTTGTGTGTTGCATCGCCGCCGGCCCCGCAGTTGGTGAGAAGAAGAGATTCGCCGACGCTCAAGGCTCGCAAGCCGAAATCCAGCAGTCTGCCGCGAGTCTCAGTTTTGTGCGTGCATTTTCCTCGGCTGATGACGTACGCCGATTCCATCCTTTTGTGAATCGGGCGATCGAATTCATGGCAGGTCACAAAGACGGTCTAGCCCCTGTTGATGTGTTGCAATCGCCGTCGGCTGTGACGACGGATTCGAAGCACCATGTCTTTGTTGCCGACCTCGGTGCTAACGCTATACACGTCTTTGATTTTAGCCATTCCAAGTACTCTCTTTTGGAAATTGGACGTGACCGTTTGGGCTCGCCCGTCTCGCTTGCCGTGGACGCCCACAACAATCTGTATGTCGTCGACAAGGCCGCTAGAACAGTACTCATCTACGATTCTGCAGGAAACTTTCGGGGACACTTTTGGACACCGCGAGAAGAATCATACCGCGACAGTCCGGTGGGGATCGCGATCGATAAAGCTACGGGATTGGTTTACGTCTGCGACAGGCAACGCCACATAATTGTTGTTATGGACGACCGAGGGCGGCCCGTTAGCAAGATTGGTAAGCTCGGCGGCGGTTACCAGTCAGGCGAGTTCAGCTTTCCCAGTCAGGTGGTAGTGGAGGGTGGTGAATTGTTCGTGCTCGATGTCGGGAACACACGCATTCAGATCCTCGATCCGGCGGGCCACTTCCGGCGGGCGATTCCACTGATCTTCGCAGATAATCACACTGGCTTGGCAGTGGACGACAAGGGCAATATTTACATTAGCAATTTTGATCTCAACCAGATTGAGGCCTATCGTCACGACGGGGAGCGGCTCTACACTTTTGATCTATCTACAGTCAAAGGCGAGAAATTTATTCACCCATCAAGCCTTTGGGTTGATGCAGGCTATTGCCTTTACGTGGTGGATTCTCAGAGAAACCGTATCGGTCTCTTTCAAATCAGCGGACAGCATGCGCGGCAATGCCAATGACTGGGTTGCGTCAGGTAGCACATCTTTCGCGCGCTCATCACCGCTGACAACCCGCGATTCCACCATCGCGCCACTGTGGCGGCTAATTTAGGGAGCTAGCGAACTCCTTACGGAGTCACTTCGAACGCGACGCCCACGTTGCTCGATCCTCCCCTGGAGGTCGTGCCGTAAATGTTCCCGGCTGAATCGAACACAATTCCTGCTAATGGGGTGGCAGCCGGCGGCATGCCGTCCTCCATCAGCATTTTAGAAAAGGCGCATCAAATCGCTGTGATCTCTGACACCAATGCACGTTCACAGCATCACGAGCTAGTGCTGGATTTCTGGGCCTGGTTTGTTCAGGAGAATGCCCACCGGGAAGTCAGCGCAGATCGGCTAAGGCTGATTGCGCTTGGTCACCGCCCATTGGCGCAGTTGCAATGCGGTGTTGTTGTTGGGATCGATCCGCAACGCTGTCGCGAATTTCGTCTCTGCAGTCTCGTAATCACCGAGATCCAACAGTATTTTGCCCGAAGTGATCAAGCACCGGAGCGCCACATCCTTTCTGTCGGTAAGACTCCCCGCGAGCTGGTACTGTTCTAAGGCGTCTCGGAATTGACGTCGATTCAGCAGAATTTCTGCCATATGGTAATGACAATCTTCGTTTGACTCCAATGCGCACGCTTCTTGGTAGTGCTGAAAAGCCTCATCATACCGGCCGGCATAAAACAGGGCATCCGCTAGATGATCGTCAATTATGAAATCGGGTCGATCCGCTACGATACTCGCCCGCGTGAACAACGTAACGCCGCTCTGCCAGTACTGCAGGGAGTGGCTGGTGACAGCCGCAAATGCCAAGATCAGGCACAGTGCAGCAACCGCGGGCACGACACGAGGGAGAGCGGTCGCATGGACTATGCTGTTTAAACCCCATGCGATGATGATAAAAAGGCCGATGCAAGGAGCATAAGCGTAACGGTCGGCCATGGCTTGGCCGCCGACCTGCACAATTCCGATTACTGGAATCAGCATTGTGACAAAGAGAAACCAGCCCATCGCAAGGTAGCGAGTGCGGTGAAAATACAACACCGCCACAGTGATCGCTACCAAGATAACTGTCGATAAGGTGGCGTCGGACCAGGACAAGGAATGCCCTGGGTGGGGGTAATAGGCGGCTAGATTGACAGGCCAGAACATCTTCCGGATGTAGGCAACATAGGCCACAGCGGCATTTCCCAGGCGCAGTGACAGTGGCAGTAAAGAGGCTTCTGCCACAGCACCACCAGAACGCTGCGCGACCATCGTTACGGCGGAGCTCGCTGCGCTCATCGCTAGCAGAGGCAGTTTCTCCATTGACAACCTTATCCACTTATTCCGGAATGGAACATCCTTGTACCGATCCAAGGGCCAGTAGTCGAGTAGCAGCAAGGCAAGCGGGAGGCTTACTGCCATGGGCTTGGACATCAGCGCCAGCGCAAAGGCGGCAACGACGACCAAGTACTTCTTCCCGTCGGGCCGCCGGATGTACCAGCCATAAGCGGCAATCGTGACTAAGGAAAAAAAGGTGCAGAGCAGACTTTTTCTTTGCGCCACCCAGGCAACCGTTTCCACGTTCAGCGGGTGCACAGCGAAGAGCGCGGCCACGAGAAAACTGCGCCACACTGCGCCCGTGGCTCTTTGCAGCAGCAGGAACAACAGCAGAACGTTCACTGCATGTAGTACTACGTTGACCAAGTGCGGAGGTCCGGAATTCAGGCCAAACAGTTGGCAATCCACCATGTGGGAAATCCAGGTGAGCGGATGCCAGTTCGCCGCGTAAAAACTGGTAAAAGCCCAAACCACATTGTCGAGATTCAAACCTGTGCTTACATGAATGTTCCTGGTGACATACATGTCGTCATCAAACGTAAGGAACTCATGATGCGCGACAGAACAGTACAACAGCAGAGTGCCGAGTACGAGCAATGCGCCCAGCAGTATCGGTTTCTGGCGCAAATCGCCAATCCATCGTTCAAAGGGAGGGGTACTCACCGGTGACCTGTATCATACTGAAGTTGTAGTCCAGCTCTGAAGGCTGGCGTAATTATCCCGCTCTTGACGTGTGCACATCGTGATGACCGTCACAATATGGTGTGACAGTTGGTATGGCACCAGGGCTGACGTCCAATCAGCAATCATTAATTCTTCGGCGGGGTTTTCGCGCGTCAAGGTCAGAGCCTGGGCAGCCCCAATGATTTCGCCTTCGCCATCACCACCAGCGGAAACTCTCCTAATGTAGTGCGGGCGATGGACATCTTCTTTGCAAACTGATTGAGGGCACATTGTTTGCACAAAGGTAACGATGGGATGTAACAAGGATCGCCATCGCACAGACTGTTAGGTTTCCGACGCGGTCCGAACCTGTTAGGACCAGGTCAGAACTGACCGAATCCCATGGAAAATTTCACGATGATGGACACGGTGGGGATTCTCAAGGCGTGCTTTGCTCTTTTCCCATTCGTATTCGCCCCAGGGTATGTAGTGGGATGGGCGCTCGACGTTTTTGAATTTCGGCAGCGTCGTCCAGTCCTGCGCCTGATTCTCGCAGTCCCACTTTCCATCGCCATTTGCCCGATGCTTTCGTACCTTCTTGCCCGGTTCCTGGAACCTGGTCTCTGGATTTTCTATATCAGTGTGTTCGCCCTCTGCGCGCTGCTTCTTGCCAAGGAGGCTCGGCGAGGACAGGTCCAGCCGATTTCAAAATACACCTGGGCCGGTCTGGGCCTACCGGCGCTATGGGTAATTGCGGCCATAGGGTCGCTGGTAGATCTGCAAGTCGGGGACAAGCTCTATCCGCCAATTGCCGCTTTTGACCACTCCGTACGCACCGCGATGACGGTTGCGATCGCTCGCCATGTTCCCCCGAGCAATCCCTTCTTTGCCAATGCAGCGGCCCCCTTGCGCTATCACTACCTATGGTTGCTGTTTTGCAGCTTGCCCATGAAGGTGCTCCATTTGTCGCCGCGCTACGCAGTGTATTCCGGAGTGGTCTGGTGCGGTCTGGGCTTAATTTGTATGGTTGCGATCGGACTCAAATTCATGGCACGAGTCCAAACGAGCATCGAGCAAAAGACCTTACTCGCGGTAGGTCTGCTATCTGTCACGGGCTTGGATATTTTTCCGAACTTGTACTTTGGAATTGCCCGTGGGTTCTGGATGGCGGATATGGAGTGGTGGAACGGTGAACAGATCACCTCCTGGGTTGACTCCATGCTTTGGGTGCCGCACCACCTTGCTGCGTTGATTGCATGTTTCGTCGGATTCTTGCTTCTGCGACACCAAGCCGACGTCCATCGCAAATGGGCGCCTGGGCCCGTCATTGTGGCGGGTATGGCCTTTGCCAGTGCCGCGGGCATGTCCGTTTACGTTACCTTCACTTTCGTAGTTGCTGTCTCCCTTTGGCTCCTGGTGTTGATCGTGCGGAAGGGCTGGATGGAAAGTGCGATGTTCGCGACCGCGGGTACGGTGGCGTTGCTTTGGGCACTACCCTACCTTGCCGGCCTTCGCGGTCCCGGCAGCGGCGCCGCTTTTGTGGAATTCGCCCTGCGCCCGTTTCCGTTAGGACTTTATTTCCTTCACCGAATCGGTATCCAGTTCCGAACAGAGTTCACCTTTACCGTCGGCAACGTGCTCTTCCTGCCTATCAACTATGCGATGGAGCTCGGATTCTTTTTCGCCGTCGGCGTTCAACGCCAGCGGCAACTTACGAGTGGCAGGATTGCGGCCAGCACCAACGAGCTGGCTGCATGGACGTTGGTCCTCACGAGTTTCCTGATCGGTACATTCCTGCGTTCAGGCACCATCATCAATAACGATCTAGGATGGAGGTGCTTCCTTCCGGCGCAACTGATTCTGCTGCTGTGGGGGGCAACGATGGTTCATGATTGGTGGTTTCATCGTTCCAGCGTTCCGCCACAATCAACGCACCGTCCGTGGGTTCGCGCCGTGCTCGCTACGCTGTTAATTCTAGGCATCGTCGGAACCGTGTACCAGGTCTTCATGTTGCGCATGTTTCCAGTCCTCATTGATCGCGGGGCGATTAGGGGAGAAGGCTGGGTCGATACGGACCGACAGTTCGGCAAACGGACATTTGCTCTGCGGTCAGCTTACGCAGTTCTCGATGCGCAACTTCCTTCTTCGGCGGTCCTCCAGAGCAATCCGAACAGTACGGATCCGATACTGAACATGCTGTATTCCGGTCACGATAGCGCTGCCGGCGGTGAGAAATGTGGGACGCCCTTTGGCGGAGACCCCAGTCTTTGTGCAATGCGCGTGCAAAAGCTCGGTGGTCTATTCAGGCTTACGGACGGAAGTTCTTTAGACGCAACGTGCCAAGAGTATGGCATCAATGCGGTCGTGGTGGAGGACTTGGATGGCGTGTGGCGGAAGCCGTCAAGTTGGATTTGGACTAGGCATCCGATAGTGGTCAATAATTATGTTAGGGCATTTCGCTGTGGAACAGATAAGGCTGTCCTTCAACATTAGTATCAGTGTGCGTGAGTTTTGTTTTCGCCGTGATGTGCGATGGCGTGGCATGCCGTGCACAGCGTGATCAGGTTCTCTTCAGAATCGGCTCCTGAATGACTGCGGAATTCTCTGTGGTGCACCTCAAGATTCGACATCGTGCCACAAGATTGACACCTCCAGCCGTCGCGACGCAGGATCTGCTGCCGTAGACTTTCGTAAGCCAAGGGGTCCAGCCGGAGGGGTGCCGCTTTCGGGCGACTCATTCTCAGGACGCCTTTTGACTCAGGTTTTCGAGGAAAGCCTGCTGTTGTTCGCCGGGCAAGAATTTGTAGTAGCGTGAGATCGAATTGAGCAGGATCTCCGGGTTGCCATTATCCAGGTGCGCGCCCGCGAGGAAGTCCGCACAGATCATTTCCAGACAGTAACCGCGCGATTTGTCCGTGCCCAGCATCAGGGCTGCCGTCTCGATCGCCTGCTCGATCACCGGAATCTGGCTCTTGTAGACCTTGAAGTAGATCAGCTCCGACGGCTCCTCTTCCTTTCCCGTCAGTTCCTTTTCCACTTCCCGCCGGAAGTCTTCCTTCGGCAGGTCGCGGGCTTTGTGCAACCAGGTTGCACAATCGAAGCCCTGACCGTCCCGGCGCGCGATCTTCGCCAACTCCATCCCCTTCGTCCATCCCACCTGTTTCAGATCCTTCCGCGCCTGCGGCGGCAGATGCTCGTGGATGGACATCAGGTAGTACGCCTTCCTTCTCGATTCCGGAAACCGCCTTTCCAGGAACTCGTCGAACGATGCCAGCTTCTCCAGCCGCCAGTACTGTCCCGCCCGCACCTCGCACAGATACCTGCCCAAGTCGACGAACCGCGTGTCGCGCTCCGCTTCTTTCTGCTTTTCCCAGGCCAGGATCTCGTCGATCTTGGTGAGCACAAACAGGGCGCGCTTGCGATTGAGCTTCGGCGGCATCGGCGGATACCTAGTAAACAAGTTCGTCAAACAGACCAAGATCGACTCCCGGTTTGCGAACCAGTCCAGCCTCGACCAGATCGCGCTTGTCGAGGCAGAGCCCGATGAAGGGGCAGGTTGTACAGGGATTCTGGGGAAAGCGGATGCCGCTGTGCGGCAGGAACAGTCCGGACTCGATCCGTCGGACCGTGTCCTCGACCAGGGTTGCGAACTCCTGCCGCTGTTCGTCGGAAATCGTGGCCCGCAGGTACTGAACTTCGACCAGTCGCTTGCGCACGAAAACAACCTGGGCGACTTCGTCGATGCCCGGTCATCCAGGAATAGCAGACGAGTTGCGGATCCAGTGCGGAAATGCCGGCCGGCTCTTCCGGATATCGGGCCGAGGTGGTCTTCCACTCCAGAACGCAGGGTGTGCCGTCCAGTTCGCCAATGGCATCGACGTAGGCGACAAAATTGTTGCCAGAACCGAGTGTGCGATTGAACTGAACCTGCTGGGTTGAACGAGGGCGTCGAATGCGAACGCGGCCGTCCTGGGCGAAGCGCTCGAGCAACTGGATGCCTTGCTGCAGCATGCGGTCCCAGGTGTCGTTGCCGGAGTAGGCGAGGCCCATGTCCTTGCACACGCTCCACTGCTCGAACAGCACCGCCGCCGGGTCTTCCCGTCGAAACAGAGCGGCAACGGCCTGCTCGAAGGCTCGGCCAAAGAGCATGGCGGCGCGCGTGTCTTTCTCCTGCCATCCATCGAGGTAGCGGTGGCGGTAACGGCGCGGGCAGGTCAGGTACTGGCTGATCTGGGTGTAGGAGTAGTTCATCGAGATGCCTCCGCAGAACTGGAGCGAGGAGCACTCGAAACCGGAGTTGTGGACAGTTCTTCCCACTGGCTGGCCGGAGCGAAGCCGTCGAGGTTGATGAGCGAAATGCCGTTGACCACGGTGTGGCTGATCTTGACCACGCCGCGGAGTCCGGGCAGCGCCTTCTCGTCGATCTGCTCGTGGGCCAGCAGTTCCGGGTCATAGAGAAAATCGCGCAGGAACCAGCCCAGCTTCCACATCGCCTTCTGCGTGCAGTAGAGACGACCGACGATGGACTGGCCGGCAAGGGCATTGGGTTCGAGGATGGAGAGTCGGAGGACGTAGAAGGGCTTCTGAGCGTGCCAGCGGAACTGGGCGCCATCGACCCGGACGAGGAAGACGCCGTCGGGAATCTCCGGACGCGAATCGCGGGCAGTTTCGGCGAGGCCAGGGACTTGGCGTTTCATGCGACCACCTCCTTCTGCGGGTGCGGGTAGCTGTTGAGCTGGCAGAGCAGGGCGTTGCGGTCCTTCTCGGCCCAGTCGGCCAGTTGCTGGACGAAGTTCTCGACTTGCTCGCGGCTGGCCTCTCGGAGCGTCTTTGTGCCGCAGAAGTCGACGGCGTAGGCCTTGACGAGTTCAGGATCGAGTTTGTGCTGGCGGATGATCTGGCAGAGACGGTCGCGGACCTTCGGGCCACTGCCATTGCCGTTTCCATTGCCATTCACATTTTGAGGAGGGAATTTCTCGCTAGGATTCGGAACCGTTCCGATCTCCTCGACCGAGCAGATGCCGATGCCGTAGGCCTTGCGCAGGGCACGATTGACGGCTCGGGTCTCGGCCACGCGCATCTCGGCGCCGCGAACGAGCGAGGAGACATTGGAGGGATCGGCGTCGCCGTAGCCGACAAAACCGGAGGAACTCTTGGACGGATAGACCGTTGCCTTGAGCACGAAACGATTCGCCGCCGAATCACACAACGAATCGACGGCCTCAACATGGATGCCGCTGCATCTTTTGCGACGCGCAAGGCGGAGCAGTCCCGTGTGCGTTACATACCAGTTGCCATTGATGATCTGAAGCTCGCCCGCCTTGAAGGAAAACTGGAAGTCTCTCGTGATGGACGCGAGGAGATCAATCGCATGCCTTGAAAAATGCATGGCTCCTCCGGCAATCCGAACATTTTCTCGAAGTAACCTTTTGAAGTTTGGAACCGGCGTGGTGCCCGATTTACGTGCGGGAAGTTTCATAAGCCTCCTGTGTTATCTAGTGATAACATACATAACATCGTTAACATTGTCAAATGACGTTGCTCGGCGATCACATAAGAGGCTATATTTCGAGTGTGGCCAAGACCGAATTCATAGCCTTTCGGGTTCCTCCGGAGCTCAAGCGTGAGCTTCAGAAGATAGCGGAAGACGAGCAGCGGGCGCTGTCTCAGGTTTGCGAGATGTTCCTGTACGAATGCGTGGAGAGCTCCAAGAAGGAAGGGCCGAAGTTCATGCAGCGCCTGGTCGCGAAACAGAAGGCTAGGACTAAAGACTCATGAGTCAGGCGGAAAAGGCTCGGTGGGTTGGAGTCAGCGCAAAAAACCCCGCGGCATCTGGCAAACACGGAGTATCCGACTTGTAACGGTGAGGCTGTTGCCGCCGGGCAGTGACGGTGGTAAACTTCTTTTCGTCAAGGGAGTAGGGCAGCCTATGAAGGCTGCGTCAGTTTTAGACCGTCCCCGAGAGTGGGACGCTGGTAAGCTTTGAAACCCAGGTCGCCGAGCGGCGACCCCTAGCTTAGCGGTTCCGAACTGGAGGTCTAAAATGATGCGCAAATCCCGCGCTAAAGTGGGCAGCCAGGCGACAGCGGAAAAGCTGCCGGCTACGCTGTTTACTAACCTCCTAAAACCTCTAGCGCCGGCTCCGGAGGAAGTCCTGACCGTGTTCGACCCTTTATTGGATCGAGCCCTAGGCGGGACGATAGCCTGCGAACAGAAAAAGGCAAGCGCCCCGATTAAAGCTGCAGAGGACGCGGCATGGGTAGACGCAGCCATCGCCGATACCTTTACGTGGATAACCAGGCACACCAAGACCTTCAACGATCATTGGAAGGAAGAAGGCCGCCCCGGGCCTCATGAGCACTTTCCACCATACGACTACTTCAGAGACTTGTTCACGGCCATTGATCTTGAGCAGATCACCTGGATTGAGAAATCGCGCGACCTGATGATTTCATGGGGCTGCGTCGCTTACCTTACGCTGCATGCCATGAAGGTTGCACACCGCGGCGTTCTTTTTCAGACCCAAAAGGAAGACAAGGTCATTCAGCTCGTCGAATATGCAAAGCACCTTTATCGCGAGTCAGATCCTCGGATCCAGGCTGCCTATCCGCTTTCCAAGCCATTGGACAGACAGCCGGATCATCGACTCGATTGGGCCAATGGTAGCTACATCGTCGGCATTCCCGGGGGGGCAAACCAGATTCGCTCCTACCACCCATGGGGCTACTTGAATGACGAAAGTTCGTTTCAGCCGGACGCCGGCGAATGTTACAACGAAGCGATTTCAGCGGTGAAGGGCAAGATTGTTTTCAATTCCAGCGCAGGGGCCGGATGGTACGCCGATGCCAGAAGAGACATCATCAGAAACGAGGAGTAAGGAGATCGAGAGCGCTGTAAAGGTAGCGATGCGGCCCCAGTCGCCGCTCGACATCCGCAAGGGTGTCACCTATCGTCGGACTTCCGGCGGTCAGCAAGTTCTGCGCTTCCACTATTCCTGTGATCCGGAGCGGGATCCGGAGCTTCATCCCGAGTGGAAGAAGGCGGAGCGAAAAAAATACACTTCGCAGGCCGCATGGGATCGCGAGCAGGAAATCATTGACGAAGCTGGCGGCGGTGAACTGGTGTTTGCCGATACCCTGCTCACCTACTGGAAGAAAATCGTCATCGAAGATCCGCGCTGGGAACCAGACCAAGACTGGCGCGTGGAAGGCGGATTCGACCACGGAAAAACCAACCCCACAGCACTCGAGCGCGTATATCACACCTTTGATGGGACGATCATCTTCGCCGGCGAATACTACCAGCCCGGGAAAGAGATCTGGCAGCATGGTCCTGCCATCAAGCGCATGACAGACTTCAACCGCATCGAAACCGTGTTTGCGGACCCAACGATTTATCACACAACAGCACAGCAGTCCCAGAAGCCAGGGGAAGCGATTCAGCGCGCGAAGTCATTCGGGGAACTGTACTACGAGCAAGGCATCGAGAAGTTTATCCCCTTCGGCGGCGATCGTTCAGATGTGAGCTTTGCCGGACGGTTGCAAATGCACTGGGCGGATCTCGAGAACCGCGAGCCCACAGTAAAGATCGTGTGCCGGCGCTATAGCGAGACGCCGCAATTCGGGATGCACAACTGGGACTGTCCTAATCTTCTCTGGGAAATGATGCGGTGTCGCCGGGTAAAACTGACGGCGCAGCGGCTTCTCAGCAGGAACGTTTCAGAAGCGATCGTCGACAAAGACAATCACGCAATCGACGCGGCCAAGTACGTGATCATGTCGCACCCAGAGCCGTCCCAGAAGCCTTTAGAGCGGCGGGTAAACGAGCGTGTAGCCGCGATGCAGAAGGTGGACCCCACGGCAGCGGTGGCAAACTACTTCAAGATTCTGCAGCAGGAACGGGACGAGGAAGACGACGAACCGGGCTACTACGGGGGAAACGCGCGTCGCCTGATACGGCGAATGGAACGCCAGCATGGCTGGCGTCGATAGGAAGTCGGCGAGCAATATGACAGGTTCAGCGCCATGTTCTGCCACAGTCATAAATCGGGAGGGAGCTTTTGATGAATGGTTCTAAAGTAGTGACGAACAGCGAAATCACTGCCCTCGAAGCAACCCAGCCAATGGCTCGACAGCCCGAAGAAAAGAGTGGACCCGAGAAACCGCCTGTATCGATGCGCAAGGCTGAAGCCAACCGCCAGAACGCACTGAAATCGACCGGGCCCAGGACGTCTAGAGGAAAGGCTTTGAGTCGGCAGAATGCTATCAAACACGGGTTGTTTCTGAAGTCGACCACAGACTTTGAAGCGCTACAGGAAGACCCTCATGAGTACGAGGATCTGCTGGCCGCGCTCTGGGACCAATACCAGCCAGTTGGGCGGGCTGAGGAACTAGAGGTTGACCGTATTGCGCAATGCTGGTGGAGGCTTCAACGTGCATCCCGCTACGAGAACGCGGCAAATCTTGTCGCGCGACGCGATCTTGGAAGGAGCGAACTAAACGAGCAAATAGAATCTTGCGAGGAATGGAACAAAGAAGAGGCCTCCGTGATCCTCGAATTGCAGAACGCGAAAAAAATGATCGAACACACGGGCGAAATCTCGGAAGAGCTCATCCAGAAGATATTTGAGCGAATGCCGGGGATTGAGCGCCGATTGCTGGCACACGACAAGGATGCCCAAGAACGAATAGAGGAGTCGGGCATGTCAAGAAGATCCCAGACGTCAAACCCGCAAATGCGCTCTAAGATCCTCGCTGCATCTATTACAAACGCAATCACCTTTCTCGAACAACTGGCTAAGCGGAGATTGGCTAACGTAGTAGAAGCTGCCATCGGACAACACGCCATTCCGAATTCCGAAGCTCTGGACAGACTTCTTCGTTATGAAACAACGATCGAGAGGCAACTGAGTCGTTCGTACGACCGGCTCGAGCGCCTGCAGAGACGCCGCAGCGGAGAGTGGATTGCTCCTCCATTGACCGAGCGCCTGACGCATTGAATGAGTTGCGGTTGTTGAGACGGTTCTAAAGGTCTCTGCCCATCATGGTCAATGAGTGCTATCGAGATATTACGACAACGATTAGCGACGGCGTGGGGACGCGTTCACTTTTCCAGATTGATCTTTTTGCGGGCGGGGGTTACTCGGAAATTCTACGGCGAAGCGCGGGTGTTGTATTTTTCAACGCCGAGCAACAAAGATCGCAGACAAACCCGAACGATATTTCTTGACACCCCGTTTGCGTTTCGAGGATACTGCCGCTCAAGTTTTTCACTGACTCGTTCTGCATCTGGCCATCCCCCCGCAGACAGAATGAGGTCGGCGCAATGGCGCGTGTGATAGCCCGTGGGGCGGCGATGCACTCTTTCGTGGCACTCCGCGCAGAGCGTAATCAAGTTTTCTTCGGAATCGGCTCCCGAATGACTGCGGAACTCCATGTGGTGCACCTCAAGATTCGACATTGCGCCACAGGCTTGACACCTCCAGCCGTCACGACGCAGGATTTGCTGGCGGAGGCTTTCGTACGACACGGGGTCCAGCCGGAGGGGCGCCGCTTTCGGGGGACTCATTCTTAGGACGCCTTTTGACGCAGGTTTTCGAGAAAAGCCTGCTGCTGCTCCCCGGGCAAGAATTTGTAGTAGCGTGAGAGCGAGTTGAGCAGGATTTCCGGGTTGCCATTGTCAAGGTGTGCTCCCGCCAGGAAGTCGGCGCAGATCATCTCCAGCAGTAGCCGCGCGATTTGTCCGTACCCAGCATCAGAGCCGCCGTTTCGATCGCCTGCTCGATGACCGGGATCTGACTTTTGTAAACTTTGAAATAGATCAGCTCCGACGGCTCCTCTTCCCTTCCCGTCAGTTCCTTTTCCACTGCCCTCCCGAAGTCTTTCCTGCGCATGGAGCGGGCTTTGTGCACCCAGGGTGCACAATCGAATTCCTGACCCTGCGCCCGCGCTAGCTTCGCCAACTCCCTCCCCTTCGTCCAACCAATTTCTTTGACACACACCGTAGTGGACCATTTTACTTGCGCCTTATATTCGCTTGTACGTCTTCAATGATAGCCGTGGCTGCGATCACGCGGTCCGGCGCGTCCTTTGGAAAGCCGGCGGGCAACCGGACTGCAAGAGCGACAATTTCCGGTTCATCAAAACCCTGGTCACAGGGTCAACGAGTGAATCGCATGGTTGCAGAAGCCATCGTGCTTCCCTGTGGGTAACACCAAAAAGCCGCCCAGACGTCGGGCGGCATGATGTTTGTTCCGATTGGTTTTACTTGGTCCGCAGGAAGCCGTGAGACGTATTGTTCGCGTCAACGTAGTATCCCGTGACCTCCCCCTTTGTGTTGATGCTGCTGCTTACAGTGCCCTGGCCGGAGTATGTGCCCGCGCCTGCAATGTCAAACGTCACGATACGCACATAGAGGGGGCACGGCTCGGTCACGCAACTCTGCTCCACGAACCCGTGATTCACGTTGTTCGCGTCAACGTAGTATCCCGTGACCTCGCCCTTTGCGTTGATGCTGCTGCTTATAGTGCCCTGGCCGGGCCCTGTGCCCGCGCCTGGAGCGTCGAAGATGGCGACGTTGTCGCGGTAATCACGCAGGAAGCCGTGAGACACGTTGTTCGCGTCAACGTAGTATCCCGTGACCTCCCCCTTTGCGTTGATGTCTTTGCTTATAGTGCCCTGGCCGGAACCTGTGCCCGCACCCACAGCGTCAAAGGTCACGAGACGCACATAAAGGGGGCACGGCTCGGTCACGCAACTCTGCTCCACGAACCCGTGATTCACGTTGTTCGCATCTATGTAGGACCCCGTGACCGTCCCCGCTGAGTTGATCGCCCTGCTTATGGTGCCCTGGCCGGAACCTGTGCCCGCGCCTGGAGCGTCGAAGATGGCGACGTTGTTGCGGTAATCACGCAGGAAGCCGTGAGACACGTTGTTCGCGTCAACGTAATATCCCGTGACCTCCCCCTTTGGGTTGATGCTGCTGCTTATAGTGCCCTGGCTGTAGCCTGTGCCCGCACCTACAACGTCAAACATCGTGAAATGGGGATCGGGGATGAGGGGGCACGGCGGGGTCTTGCAATTCTGATCGATCACGAACCCGTGATAGACGCCGTTTAAGTCAACGGAGGATCCCGTAATCTCCCCCGCTCGGTTGATCACCTTGCTTAACGTGCCCTGGCCTGAACCAGTGCCCGCGTCCGGAGCGTCGAACGTCAAGACAGACCCGTCCGAAGTGCGCAGGAAGCCATGATTCGCATTGTTCCCGTCTATGTACCATCCCGTGACCGCACCCGACGAGTCGATCCCGTTGCTTATAGTGCCTTGGTAGGCGCCGGGACCCCCGCCTGTAATGTCAAACGTTATAATTTTGTTTGTAGAGCCTTGAGCCGCCAGTGCAGCAAACAATGTTATCGCAGCAAGTAACATCAAACTTCTCGATTTCATGATTCATCTCCGTGTGGTTTTTATAATAATATTTCGTTAGTTTCCGAATCAGGGAGGGATATGGTTTTTCCCTATTTTCCAAACAACTTCCCTAACAATTTCTTTGACGCAAATGGATTTCCCCGGGAATTCTGGTCGTTCGCCTTAAGGGGGTGTGCGTTTCCGCGATTGGGAACTGCTCTTCGGAGAGGTGAACAGTATTCATTAGATACGAACGAGCGCATTCCTTCAGTGAGAGGTATCACATCGTGATGTGCGGTAATGGCCGAGGGCAGCAGACCCAGGCAAGACTTTCAGTTGGCGTAACATCTCAACGCCACTTGACCCGACCGGCCTCCTCATGGAAGGCGTTTTGGATGGTTCATTCTGGTACCCGTTACAGATCCTGCTAGAACTTCTCTTAATTTTCTAACCGCTTTTGGTATTTCCTCCACCGGCGTGCTGCCGTAACCGAGAACCAACCCTTTCCGTGAAGGCGTACTGGCATAAAAAGGCGACAGGGGTAGCAGCCAAAGACCGCGGGCGGCGCGTTCAACAATCGCTCGCTCAGAGATTCTGTTTAGGGTCAGGACAAGGTACGTTCCTGCATGGGCCCCCGACACTTCGCCCGTCAAACCCAATTCCTGCCGCAAGCATTCAACTAACGTCGTGCGACGCTCCGCGTAAAGTGATCGCATCCTGCGAATGTGGCGAGTGAAGTGCCTTTCGCGAATGAAGTCTGCCAAGACCTCCTGATAAAAGGCTGGCGAAAATATATCCATGGCCATCCTCACCTCTTGAAAAGTCTCGATCAAGTCGTGAGGCAAGACCAGGTAACCCAGCCGCAACGACGGAAACAAGACTTTGCTAAAGGTTCCCGTGTAGAGCACTCTGAAATTGCGGTCGAGTCCCCGCAAGGAGGCAGTCGGCATGCCTTCATAGCGTTCACTCCGACGGCAGCAGGCAGCCGGAGTGGAACGCTGACATACTTCGAAGTGAACCTCGATCAGCGCGATACCCTGCCGACGAAGATGTCATCGACCCTCAACGGGGTTCGCCCAGAGTACGTCGAAACCTGGCGTCTTACCCCCGGGCGGAGTAGTAAACACCAATCCCGTTTCTTTGAAGGTTGATCGTCAGAGCATCGCTCAGTTTCTGTAGAAGTCGAAAGAGGCGGGCCTGTCACGGACGTCACAGGGTGCAAACGCCGCATTATTAGTGCAATTGCCTGGTTGCGCCAGTTATGCGACTCACAACAATCATCCCCACAGGCTGCTGCAAGGCCGAAATGCCCGCTACTGACCGCTTTTGCCCGCTCATGCCCCCTTGCGGAAGTGAGGCAATTCGGTACATAATGTCCGACGGTTTTGGTGCCCGAGCCTAACCAGATTGCATCACTTTTGCACTTTGCGGCCCGGTACAAAGGGGGATGCAATTATGTCGCAAAGGAAAATCGGGTTCACCTGCGGTATGTTCACCCCTGTCGTTGTAGGGGTCGCTCTCATCGCGGCAGCGGTGCCCGCCGCAGCCCAGAGCGAGCCTGTTGGTCAACAGGTTCCGGCAGTCACGCACAACACCTGGACCAGCGGCGCGCCCATGCCCACGGCCCTCAACTGGCCCATGATCGGCGTCGTCAAGAATCTGATCTATGTCGTCGGCGGATACACTGGCGGCCCCGCCACGGCCGATAACCAGATCTATAACCCGGTCACCAATACCTGGACCAGCGGTGCTCCCATCCCGGCGGCTACAGCTCAGGGAGCGGCTGCGGTCGTGAAAAACATCCTGTACGTTTTCGGTGGAAGCAGCAACGGCGGAGGAACGGTGTCCAATGCGACCTGGGCCTATAACCCGAAGACGAATACCTGGTCGGCGAAATCCGCCATGCCTACCGCCCGCTGCAGTGCCACGGCGGTCGCGGACAAGGCCGGCATCATTTTTGTGATCGGTGGCTACAACGGCAGCCGCCTCTCGACCGTCGAAGCCTACGATCCGGCGACCGATACCTGGACCGAAGAAGCCGGACTGTTGCTGGGCAAGTCGGAGATTTCTGCGGGATTGGTCGGGACCGCAATTGTGGCCGCCGACGGATACAGCGGCAGCGACACCGGCGACAACGAAGCCTACGACATCGCCACCAATATATGGACGTCTCTCAAGTCCGACCCCAACGGCCGGAACGGGGCATGTTCCGGCGGCATCGGTGGCAGCCTCTATGTTTCAGACGGCAACACATCGGGCAACAGCCCGATCGCCCTGATGGAAGGGTTCAATTTGAAGAAGAACGCCTGGACCACCCTGGCCGCGATGCCGAACACCGTGACCGATCCCGGCTCCGCTGTCTATAAGGGGAAGTTGTACTGCATTGGCGGCGGAAACTGGGCCGTCCCGCCGAACAACACCGTTTACAACTACGTGCAGATTTATCAGCCCTAGACGGACGAATCAGGCTTAGGTTTCACCCGAACTCTAAAGGGCTCCCCGCTCAAGCTCTGTTTGGGCGGGGTTTATTTGGCTTGGTTCCTACTTGGAACTGAACAGAGCGGTCAGTTGTTGCAACACTTGATTCTGCAACCTTGTCACCAGCGCCACCCGGACAAGCGAAGCGCCGCGCAGCACGCGCTCGACCGAATATCCATTACACGAATCATTCAAAATCCAGGGCTTCAACCTCATGTGGTGCTTTGGCCGGATCCAGCAATCGTTGTTTACTTATATGTTACCATAGTGACGTATGTATATTACTACATAGTTAACCGTGGTTGCTCACCAACTCGTCGCCAAACTCAAACATCTTTCCGCCAAAGGTCAAAATGCCCAAACTCAATAGTTGTGCTCGCCGGGCATTCGCTGAAATCGAAATGAAGCTACAACCCCTGCGGGACGGCGCGCTGGCCGCGATCGAGGCCGATGCCAAGACCAAAGGTCAACCATCCTTCTCGATGAGCCGAGTGAGATCTTGCAGAGAGATTGTTTCAAGAGCTCTTGAACCATGCGCATGCGTGCTGACTTCCTCACGCATGAACCGGGGCTGCCCGGTGAATCCGCCGCACGTGGATTTGCTTCTCACGCTTGCGGGTTTGGGCGATGTCGTAGGAGGCTTGCATCCGCATGAGCGTGTCCATCTTCACTCCCAAGGCTTTCTCAATGCGGAGCGCCATATCCCCGGAAAGGTCGGCCCTGCCATTAAGCAAGCTGGACAGGGCGGGCCGGGAAACCTGAAGCGCGGCCGCCGCCGCCGTTACCGACAGGCCCGCGGGCTCGATAATCTCCGTCCGAATGAAATCTCCGGGATGGGGCGGGTTCTTCATCGGCATGGTGTCTACTCCTTCTGTCCTAGTGGTAGTCTTCCAGATTCAGGTCGCAGATTTCGTGCGTATTCCCTGAGCCGTACGATCCCTGCGCGGCACTTTCGTATCAATACCATAATCGGCCCCCAAAGTACTGATAACGTAATGGCCCGAAGGTTATCTTTCGCTGCCCGCGCCCACGCCTAAGAATGGCGAAAGTAACTCCCCCAAAAACACTCCCGGAGAACCCTGCACCTCCCCGTGCGGGCGGAAGAGCTCAGGTTAAGAACTGGACGCGAGAGCATGTGGTCGCGAACCTCCAACAGAGGCGCGAGCCGAGCATCGGACTGGACTGGAGAATAGGAATGAAACGCTACTTGTGCGTCGTGTTGTTCTCTCTGATTTCGGCACTGTCTTTCGGAGTTGTGCTTCCGGTCACCATCGACAGCGCGTCCATCAACTACACAGCAAATACGATCACAGTTACCGGACAGGGATTTTGCGCTAATAGCAAACTTCCCACAGTCATTTTCAACCTGACCCAGCTCAAGCTCGTGACCACCGTCTGCTCAAACACCTCGGTTGTAGCCAACCTGCCCGCGCAAGCACAGGGTTCTTACAAGCTGACGGTCACCAATGGAAGTGCGGGCTCGACCACGTTCGAGGTGACCTATGGTGCCGTAGGACCGCAAGGCCCCATCGGCCTCACGGGTGCATCGGGAGCCACCGGTGCAGCGGGTCCGACTGGAGCTACAGGGCAGCAAGGTTTGACCGGAGCCACAGGAGCTACCGGTCCACAAGGACCAATCGGATTGACAGGCGCTATAGGCGCAGCCGGACCAGCAGGTTCGCAGGGACCGCAGGGTGTTCAGGGTTCAGTTGGACCAGCAGGTGCATCCGGCATCCCTCCCGGCACTTGGAGTTATGTCGCTTCTTTGCCAACGGCGACCGACGGACCGGGAGCAGTGTTGAACGGGCAGTTTGTAGTCGCCGGATACCCCAGCGCCAACGTTGAATCTTACAACTCGACGACGAACACTTGGACCACTCTTACAACATTACCGATTACCGTGAATTATGCTTCAGCGGCAGTGATCAACGGTCAACTCTACATAGTCGGCGGCTGCGTCAACTCAGATTGCGGCGCCAGAGTAACCAATCAAGTGGAAATTTATAACCCCACGACCAACTCTTGGTCGAACGCTTCGCCAATGCTGACCCCCGTCGCTTCGGCGGCCACAGCTGTCATCAATGGTCTGCTTTACGTTGCTGGCGGAGCAACCTCCGACTATCGGACCGTATCCACCCTTCAAGTCTACGATCCCGTAGCCAACCAATGGACGTCGTTAGCCTCGATGCCTACGGGGATCAACGGAGGTGGTGGGGCTGCGATCAACGGTAACTTGTACGTCCTTGGCGGCGCTCAGTCGTCGGGAGTGTTACCAGTTTCGATTTACAACCCGAGCACAAATACCTGGTCCCAAGGCGTCTCGACCATACCCGTGCCGACTTGGGAAGGGCCCGCCGTGGTGGTAATGAACGGATTCGCGTATGTAATCGGCGGCAGTAACAGCTCCGGTCTAACGAATGCCGTCCAGGCGTACAATCCGATCTCCGACACGTGGACATCCCTGTCCCCGCTCGACGCAGCACGGAACATGCCAGCAGCCGCTGTCGTTGGCGGCGTGATCTACATAGCTGGAGGTACTCAGGCGGGCTCCTACGTCGCGACCTCCGAATCCTTCTACCAATACCCAGCCGGGCCGCAAGGTCCGGCGGGTCCGATTGGACCCACAGGAACGCCAGGTCCGCAAGGTCCTCTGGGCCTAACGGGTGCAACTGGCGCGGCAGGTGCTGCTGGTCCTCAGGGCCCTGTGGGGTTGACTGGCGCTACCGGGTCGGCAGGACCGCAAGGTCCCGCAGGTTTGACCGGGGCAACTGGTCAGCAAGGCGCTCAGGGCGCCGCTGGAACAAATGGCACAGGCTTCAACTTCCGTGGCGCTTTCAACACGAGTACCGCGTATGCCATGAACGATGTCGCGACCTACGCCCCAGGTGCTAACAACGTTACTTACAACGTCAACTTGACCTTCGGTTCCGCTGGTTCTATGGTTGGCACGATCACAACCGATGGCACCCTTGGAGCGTTGAACACTTCCAACATCGTCTCGTGGAACCTCACGCTGGCAGACAGTGCCACGAACTCGACACTTCTAACGCCGGGTAATTCCGCGTTTAGCTCCGGCAGCTACAATACAGGCGGCCAACCCAACAATGACTTCACTGCAACTTCGACCACTCTAACGATGACCTACAGCAACGGTGGCTTCTGGAGTGTCAGCGGGGCATCCGGGCAATTCTGTATGACGGACTGGTCGAACTGCTTCGGACCCATTGCCTACGGAACGTGGGGCATCAATGGTGATAACGCATCGTCGGATTCTGCGGTTGGTGCCGGGAGTTCGCAAATAATCGGCACTGGCGGCACCGTTGCTACCCCCCTCACGTCCACATATGTTGCAACAGCACCAGTAGCGGCGGGTACTGCGCTACCCGGCACGCTTCCGTGGGCAATGATGGCACAGGCTGGGACGAATGGCATCAACGGTCTCAATGGGGCAGTTGGTCCACAAGGACCAATGGGTCTAAGTATCACGGGACCACAAGGTCCGCAGGGAATTGAGGGTCTACCCGGATTGACGGGCCCTGCTGGTCCCGCGGGTCCGCGGGACCGACCGGACCCTCGGGCCCAACTGGGCCGCAAGGGCCACAGGGTAAAGGTGAGACTCCTCCGGGGCATGTAGCGCTCCTGCAATGGTGGAGCAGTCTAACCTACTCTGTGGGGGCCAACCCCTACGGTGTGGCCTTCGACGGAATTGGCATTTGGGTGGTGAACGGCAGCAGCGGCACCGTCACCAAGCTCCGAGCCAGCACTGGCGTGGTCGTGGGCACCTACCCTGTGGGAAGCGGGCCCTACGGCATCGCCTTCGACGGAACCAACATCTGGGTGGGAAACTCCTTTGGCAACACTGTCACCGAGTTGCTGGCCAGCACCGGCGCGGTGATCGGCACTTACTCTGCGGGAAGCAAGCCTACCGGTGTGGCCTTCGACGGAACCAACATCTGGGTTGCGGACTACAACGGAAGCAGTGTCACCGAACTGCTGGCAAGCACCGGCGCGGTGGTCGGCACCTATGCCGTGGGAAGCCAACCTATCGGTATCGCTTTCGACGGAACCAACATCTGGGTGGCGAACAGCGGCAGCGGCAGCGTCACCGAGCTGCTGGCGAGCAACGGTGCCGTGGTCGGCACCTATTCTGTAGGAGGCAATCCCCAAGGTATCGCCTTCGACGGAACCAACATCTGGGTGGCGAATGGTAGCAACAGTGTCACCAAGCTGCTGGCCAGCACGGGCACGGTGGTCGGCGCCTATACCGTAGGAAGCCAACCCAACGGCGTAGCCTTTGACGGCACCGACATTTGGGTGGCGAACGGCAGTAGCAACACCGTCAGCAAGCTGCTAGCCAGCACGGGCGCGGTCATCGGCACCTATTCTGTGGGAGGGGTGAATCTCCAAGGTGTGGCCTTCGACGGAAGCAACATCTGGGTAGTGGGTACTGGGAGCAACACAGTCAGCAAGCTTCCAGCCTTCTGACACAGAGCGCACGCTATAAGCAAAACCGCGTAATGTACCTACGCGAATCCGGCCGGTTGCTTCAAGATGCACGCTGGAACGAACCACTATGCAACTATCCGCGCTACTACGTCACGCCTTTGGAGCGGAGAAACGCCACGTATTCCTTTTCGGTTTTCAACGTGTGTTCCGCCAGCCACGGCTGCAAGTTGTGAGCAACAAAGGCGGAACCATAGCGAAACTCGATAATTCATGGGGAGATTGTCAGAAGGGAGTATCCGGCCATACGCATTTGCCAAGTTTGAGCTCCCGCTTTATGGAGTTATCCAGATGGCGTCGACTCCAAGCTCATGCAGGTAGCTCATCTTCGAGCTGATGCCGTTCAAGTCGCCGACGCCGTCATTGTTGCTGTCCAATACCAGCAACAAGGGCAAAAGCAGCGATGGCAAAAGCCGCAAAACTGCGGGGATGATTTCGTAAAACACGGCGTCCTGCCACCATTGATGCCTTCCGTATCGACGGGCTTCGCCTAAGTTGCAGCGACAAAGGTTTCTGGCAGGAGAAAAAGGAGCATCGACCCAATGTACGGAATTCTCTCCGACTTCGATCACATGATTGCCAAAGGTACGAAACATCACGTGCGCATCATCCTGGGCTGGTCGGAAGTGTGGTCCGGCACAAAGTCCATTTCTACTATGCGCAACAGCCGGACTTTAACTGGCGCAATCCCCCGCACACGGTTGACATGTTGAGTCCGCAGCCAGCATGACTTGCCACGTCACCAATCCCAGGTCGAGGAACGGCGGAACCCTAGCTTCGCCAATTGTCCCCTCCAGCCGTTTGTTAAAACCAGACTCAATACGAACCCTACTAATCCGGCGTCACTCCCAGGTATTCTTCGTGTTCTTCGAATACCTCGCGCAGCAGCTTTTCAAACCGTTGTTTCAGCGTGACGGGCGGGTAACTTTCATACGCCCCTTTCGCCGTACTTGCACTCAATTCAGGGGCGGGAATCGCATTCGTTGCCATAAGCAGACTACCTCATTCCTAGGTTGAAAATCGCCCAATTACCGCGGTCGGATTGGCGCGTTATAGCGCAAAACACGACAGCTAGAGTGCCTGCGATGTGGAGATACCCACGCCGCCGACTGAAGCGCCTTACTGCAGCGTGATCAAGACCTCGATTACTCCAGCGATTAATCGGTCGCACTATCTTCAAATGTTAGTATGTCGATCATTATAGTAGATAATATCGAAAACCGATGCCTCGGAAAAAGTGGATTTTGCAAAACGAAGCCAACAAGTCGTTTATTATCAATGGACATCGCATTTGGTTTCGACTCCAAACCGACATACCCGACTCCCGAAGCCGGCCTCGTGCAGCCAGCGACTCTCTTGGTACCATCCAGCGCGCTGATCCTCTTAGCTAGCATCCAAACGTTTGAAAAAGGCTCTTGGCGTTGGAAACTTTGATTTCGAAAGCGATCAATTCTGACCAGTCTTCCTGCTCTGAACGTCCGATACTGGCAACGCATAACGGGATCATTTCCGAGCTCTTCAACGATTGCGATTGCGAACGGTTCGTGCAACTGCGGCAATGATCCCGAAGTACAGATTCTGCGGCTTCCGACAGCAATTCTCGTAACAGAAACGTGAGAAGGAGTAATAGCAAAATGACGACGATTGAACAGACCAAGTGTGCGCACCTGCCATGCCGGTGCTCGGTGCAATCTGGTGAACGTTACTGCGGTCCAGCGTGCAAAGATGCGGGATCCAAAGAAGTCGAGATTGCATGCCAGTGTGACCATACGCCTTGTCCCCTGACCGTATGAACGTACTTGCATGCTGCTTGCTGGCTGGTGATTATCGATTAGTAAGGTGACGGTTGCGCCAATTGGCGAAATACTCCTGCTTCTCCTCGTCATTCTCGCGGACGAACGTCGTGTCGAATTCGCCAAGCCACGTCGGGTCCACGGTCGAGGTCGTCGGAGTCCAAAAAGAACTAAAGAAAGCAAGCTAGTCTGACGGCGAATGACGCTCAGGAGATGTGAACGGACTGTCACGGCGCGAAACACAGTTACTGTGGCACGTGAGCATTATTGCTCAGACGTTTTGAGTTCTGATTTGCTAACTTCGGAATCGACCTCGTACCGGATATTTCCAATCGAAATTGCGCCTAACTCTATAGGGGGCGCGAAGCCGAAGATGCGGCCAGAGGTAACAGAAATGAGGTTATTCATGAAAAAAGCAATGTTCGTACTTGCCATGTTGAGTCTCGGCACGCTGTGCTGGGCGGGTTCGGCGCGGGAAGATGCCACCGAACGGATGGACAACGCCACCAGTGTGATGCACGAAATTATGGGGATGCCGGACAAGGGAATCCCGGAAGAAGTGTTGCAGCACGCACATTGCGTCGCTGTTATTCCGCACATGGTCAAAGCTGGCTTTATCTTCGGAGCTAAAGAGGGTAAAGGCATCGCCACGTGCCGCACGGCGAACGGCTGGAGTGCGCCGGCATTCATCACGATTTCGGGCGGAAGTTGGGGCCTGCAGATCGGAGTGGAGGCTGTGGACGTGGTCCTGATTTTTCAGAATGACAGAGCGATGCAAAAACTGCTCTCGAGTAATTTCCAAGTTGGAGGGGACGCTTCCGCGGCGGCGGGTCCAGTTGGGCGGCACGCCGAAGCCGGTACGGATTGGAAGTTGGATACAGAGATCCTGACCTACTCCCGTGCCAAGGGTGCGTTCGCCGGGCTCACGTTGGAAGGCGCCTCGCTCCGCCAAGATAATGATTCTCGTCGCGCGATCTATGGACACAACGTTACAACTCGGGCCTTGCTGCTGGGTAAGGTGGCCGTTCCCGCCGCAGCCGAACCATTCCTTGCGGAAGTTCGCGGAGCAAAAGCTGAGGCAAGAGTCGACAAATAGCAGGGCTCCCAAGCTCGACTGGTTGTTTCTCATTATCCGACGTTCGGGCGGCAGCGTGGTCCATCAGTTATTGTCTTATCCGTTCGCACGATGCACTCACTCGTGGACCTTGGATGAGATTCACATTCAGGTGCTCGGGAATGAACTCGGTTTGCATCTCGGCGGAAGTCTAATCCACCTGCTGCTGGTTGTGGGATTGGTGGTTCCTACTGAGCGGACGTCGAAGTGTAGTTTGACGCAAGGCAATGCGATTGTCGACGCCAGGAGGGCTAAGTAGAGCCTCCCGGCGCCTGCTTCACCCGCATCTGATCGCCCAACAACCGGACCGTACCATTGAGGAGCATGCCATGTCCGCGGCTGAACTGTCGGTGAGTCTGAAACTGAAATCCCTAACGCAGTGCCAAGAAGGTCCTCTGGGATTCGAAAGGAAGCCGGTTTCGTCCTTGCCCGCACTACTCAGCCCGTCGCCTCCAATGCGGGTAGCGGTGATCGGGAACCACCTTCCTCGACAGTGCGGAATTGCTACGTTCACGACAGATTTGTGTAATGCGATTACGGCTGAGTACGGGGCCGCTGGAGTGTTCGTGGTCGCCGTCAATGACCCGCAATCGCACTATAGCTACCCCGCCAGGGTGCGATTCGAGATCACCGAGAGCGACCTATCTTCCTACTCAGCCGCCGCTGACTTTCTTAATTCCAGCGACATCGATGTTGTGTGTTTGCAGCACGAGTATGGAATTTTTGGAGGGAAATCCGGAAGCCATATCTTGCGGCTGCTGCAACACCTCAAAATGCCAGTGGTGACGACTCTACATACAGTTCTTCGTGAGCCCGACGTCAACCAACTTATCGTGCTGCAAGAAATCGCCGCGCGCTCCGATCGTCTCATCGTTATGAGCGAGCACTCTTCCCAGTTCCTACACGATGTATTTCGAGTTCCAAGCGACAAAATTGAACTAATCCCTCACGGCATCCCCGACCTGCCCTTTGCGGAACCGGCTACTTACAAAGATTCGCTTTCAACCGGAAAGACGGTTCTGCTCACGTTCGGGTTGTTGTCTCCCAACAAAGGATTCGAAAATGTGATTCACGCCCTGCCGCGGATCGTGGCTCGACACAGCAACGTGGTTTACATCATCGCAGGTGCTACTCATCCGCATGTCAGACGCCGCGAAGGTGATCGATATCGGATGAAACTGCAGGCCTTAGCCAATGAAATGGGGGTGGAGGAGAACGTGATCTTCCTCAACCGCTTCGTTAGCCCTCAAGAAATGGCCTCCCTGGTCGGTTCCGCCGACATTTACGTCATGCCGTACCGCTACGAGACACAGGCTGTATCCGGAACTCTCGCGTATGCCATGGGTGCCGGCAAGGCGATCATTTCGACTCCGTACTGGCACGCCACCGAACTCCTGGACGACGGGCGCGGGGCACTGGTTCCCTTCGAGGACCCCGCGGCTATAGCAGATACGGTCATTGAACTCTTGGATAATGCGGCGTCCCGCCAGCAAATGCGCGAACGCGCTTACTTCTATGCACGGCGCATGGTCTGGAATCGGGTAGCGCAGTCTTATATGCGGGCCTTCCTTGAAACTCGCGCGGATCGGATGCCACCCGCCAGCGTGGCGTATCCCATTCCGACTACCGAAAAGAACGCTATTCGCCAGCTCATCAATGTTTGAGTTGGCAGGGCTTTCACTGGCGCAGAGCATTCCACATCATCATTCCCCACGCGATTAGTCCGTGTGCCTACGGGAAAGCGGTGCATCGACCGGGCATCGCGGGACATCAGTGGTTCGGATGCCGCGCCCACATTCCTCATCCCTGTCTGGGACTTCGGGTATGCCATCACCTTAGAATGTGACGTCCATCACGGGCAAAAAACGCACACCGATAAGATAATTTGTAGACAGCAGCCAGCAGAGGTCGCCAGTCATGAGACCCGCCGCGGCCAAGCAAGTCGGCAAATTCGATCCCACGATATTCCTTTCAACCATGAACGGCGGAAGGAAGATCGCAGTTTTTCCTAGAAAGCAGATGATCTTTGTCCAGGGCGATCCGTCCGATGCTGTGTTTTATATTCAGAAAGGAAAGGTAAGACTCACCGTTGTGTCGAACAGCGGGAAGGAAGCCACAATCGGCATTCTGAACGAGGGCGATTTCTTCGGAGAAGGTTGCCTCACAGGGCAGACTCTCCGCTTGTTCTCCGCGACCACGATGACCGATTGCTCTGTCATGCAAATCGACAAGAAGTCCATGATGGAAGTCCTTCACCGCGAACACGCCTTTTCCGACATGTTCGTGGCGTATTTGCTGACACGGAACGTCCGATACGAAGAGGATTTGGTTGACCAACTCTTCAACTCCAGTGAAAAGAGACTTGCCCGGATGTTGCTATTGCTGGCTCAGTTCGGCAAGGACGGAAAGCCCGAGCCTGTGATCCCGAAGATCAATCAAGAGACGCTGGCAGAGATGGTCGGTACAACCCGCTCGCGGGTGAGCTTCTTCATGAACAGGTTTAGAAAATTGGGATTCATTGATTATCACGGTCGGGATGAATTGCAGGTTCACAGTTCGCTTCTCAACGTAGTGCTCCACGACTAGTACTGTTTCTCGGTTTTTTCCACCTGCCGTTCCCATGATGCAAAAACCTCGGGCCGAGTGATCAATTTTGCTCAGACCTCAGAAAGACACGAGATTAAAAAAGTGGAAAGCCCTCAAAGTGACTCCCATGAACAGCAATCGATCCGTCACGAGGGCGAAGGAGAAATATGAAAACGAGTACGAAAGATCAGGTCAAAGGCAGCTTCCACGAACTGAAGGGAACAATCAAGGAGGAGGTCGGGAAGGTTACGCGTGACCGCAATCTAAAAGCGGACGGGAAAGCAGAAAAGAAGGTGGGCAAAGTTCAACAGCGGATCGGCGATGCTAAAGAAGCAGTCGCAAACTTGAAAGGACAGCTGGCCGAATTGAAGAAAGTTGGTTAAGCAACCTGCCATAGGCGCCGCGTTTTGGCGATGGACGACTACAGAGGGCTGACCTATCCGTCAACCCGACGCAAAGGGTCTCATCAAATGGACTCCCTCAAATATCGACACATTCCGACAATTTTGCTGGTGGCTGGCCTCGCGGGCTGCACTCAACAACAAAACACGCAGGAGCTGAAGGAGAAAACCGCGCAAGCAACGGCGGAGGTGAAGCGGGATGCCGAAGCTGTGGAAGCAGGCATACGCGAGGGCTGGAGTCGCGATAAGCCACTCAATTTAAATACTGCCACAAAAGAGCAGTTGTTGAGCCTGCCGGGTGTGACTGCGACAGAAGCGAGCCGGGTGATTGCAGGGCGTCCTTATAGCCAACCCGGCGAAGTGGTGACACGGCGCATCTTGCCGAAGACCGAATATGACAAAATCGCTGACCGGGTCACAGCCAAGAGATGACGGGAAATGGGCGTTCCCGAGTCCGACTCTTTTTCGTCGGTGATTTCTTACGTCGTCTGACTGACGTGAGCAGTGTTTCGCCGATGCGTGAGGTCGCCGCCTGATGATTTTGCGCTGTGTGGTTCTCAAAACCAGCAGGGGGAGTCACATTTGTTGTTTCGGGAGGCGCCATGACATTCACATCTAAGACCCTGTCGTGTTTCGTAGCCGCCGCGGTGATTCTTCTTGGTTCGTCCAGCTCGATCGCGGCCAACCGTCCGGCCCCGTCAGGCGGGCCCGCACAGCTCCAAATGCAGGTCCTTCTTGATCGAGCCAACTTCTCGTCGGGTGAGATCGATGGGAAGGGTGGGAAGAACAGCCGCGAGGCCTTGGCAGCGTTTCAGGCCGCGCACGGGCTTTCTTCAAGCGCGCGGAGCCGCAAGACGCTGCTCCGGGCGCTCGGAGCCGGTGCTGTTAAACCGATTGTGGCATACACGATCACCGCGGAAGACGCCGCGGGGCCGTTCAACAAGACAATTCCGGAAGACCCCACAGAGCAGTCGAAACTGCCTGGTCTTTACTACACATCCGTGCTGGAAGAGCTGGCCGGGAAATTCCACTCGGCACAGGCCCTTCTCAAGCGTCTGAACCCTCGCGCCCGGTTCATCGCTGGAGAGAACATTCGTGTTCCTAACGTATTGGGCGTCGATCAAGCGACGCGGGCCGAGACGGGAGCGGTCAAGATCGTTGTCTCCAAGAAAGCTTCGGTCCTGATCGTGTATGACCGGAAAGGTCAGGTCCTCTTTTACGCCCCGGTAACGAGCGGCAGCACGCACGACCCGCTCCCGTTCGGGAACTGGGTGATCACCGATGTGGTGCGAAATCCAATCTACAACTACAACCCCGCTTTGTTCTGGGACGGCGATCAAGCAGATCCCAAGGTGAAGATTGCTGCGGGTCCAAACAATCCGGTGGGTGTTGTCTGGATGGGGATCAACGTCCCGCACTACGGCATACACGGCACGCCGGAAGCGGGAGAGATCGGCCACTCCGCGTCTCACGGGTGCGTGCGGATGACAAACTGGGACGCCACCAGGGTCGCCGACTTGGTTAAAGATGGGACGCCAGTCGTGTTCAAGGAATGAGGAATCGAAGCCCGCGACGACGAGATTCGTTACCGCTATGGGCAGGCGCCGACACGATTGTTATTTGGTGCGCCTCAGCGCGTCTACCAGGCGCGGATATGGGTTGACGGCCTTCCCTTTCCACCACAGCCTATCCGGCCCCAACTCATGGATTTCAAAATGCAAGTGCGGCGCGCGCGCATCCGCATCTCCCGTGGAGCCCACAAAACCAATGATGTCCCCACGGTCGACCCGCATTCCCTCCCGCAACCCTTTCGCGTACCCGTCCAAGTGCGCGTAGTAATAGCAATACACTCCCATTTCATCGAACTGGTAAATCGTGTTGCCGCCAGGTTTGCTGAGGAACAGTTTACGGATGTTTCCGGAGACCACCGCATGCACGGGTGTCCCTCTCGGCTCCATAATGTCGATCGCCTCATGCCGATGTCCGTTGTGAATTTCTTCGAACGTATCCTGCAGATTCGCGACGGACAGCCCGCTGATAGGCGGGATCATATCTGGACCGGAAAAGGTCGCTCCGACAGCAAGAAACAAGGGGAAAAGCACGACAATGCCAACGCACGGCCTCAAGTAACTCCTCCACGTGACTGGTGTTCCGCGGAGAACCACGAGCCGCAGTTCCATTCACAAAACCAGTTTTTCATCCTGATCTCTCGAGAAGCCGATCCACTCACGCCGGGGGGACTGTTGTTGCCAATCTCTTGACGTCCTTCGGGGATTGCTTGCGCTTTCGTCCCGAACTGCCCGTCCACGTGACGCCTGCCGAAGGTTTAGCTTGTCTGGTCTGGTAGCTGATCTCGTCGCGAACCTCAGCTGGAACTCCGAGTCTACCGGCGGTCTGGGTATCAAGCTGGCCAGTGACTGGCAGATTCTCAGCCTTCTGATATGCGCGAATACTGGCTCGAGTCCGTAGACCGACCACACCGTCGACCTTCCCGCGGTAGTGTCCGGTGTTCTGCAGAGTTTGTTGCAAATCGATTACGTCGCTTGGATGCGCGAACCCTGGGACCGCCTCACTGAGATTTGCTCGCGAACGTAACGGCGCCGGGTGCGGCCCCGAGGTGCCCATCGTCAACAATAGGAAGGCGATTCCAGCGCTCGCGGCTTTACCGGCGAAAAGCATTCCTTATCCTCGATTTGGACACGTCGATAGATTCGCTCACCCGTTCTAGTAATACTGTGCAGAATGGCTCATGTCGTGGGTTCTTAGACACGGCCCGCCAATCCGTGCTCTGCAAGACTTCTGTTCGCGCTCCTAACACGTCTGGAATCTTTCTGAAGCGCCTCGGAGCACACGACATTCCACCGCTGAAAAAGGGCACCCTCTAAAAACTCGGGTGCCCGGAGCATTCCATCCAAGTCTGATCCAAGCCAGACCTTGCCGTTAAGGCGGCATCTTCTCGTCCGGCAATGTTCGTTCAATGACCGGCATCTTCAATGAGCGATAGCGCTTTCCCGCAGAGGAAGATCTTACCGCCTGCCCGGTTCCCGGCTCTCGGGCTGCTGTCTTTGCTGCAGTTGCTGTTGCTGCTGTTGGTGAGTTTGCTGCAATTGCTGCGTCTGCTGCTGGTGCTTCTGCTCCACCTGCTGCCTCTGGCTGTCATTGGCCTTCTGTTTATCCAGTTTCACGTGCTCCTGATCCTGATTCTGCTGGAGTTTGTCTCGTTCCTGCTGCTGCTTCGCGATTTGCTTATCCTGCTGCTGCTGATACTTCTGATCCCGCTTCAGGTTGCCCGTATTGGGTGCAGTCCGTGTTAAGGGCGGAAGGTCGCGGGGATGAACGGCCGTGCTGGGTTGAGCAGCATTGTTGTCCGAACGCCCCTGATTTCCTCCCCGATTCGCTGCGGTGTAAGGCGCTCCTACCGCTTTAGCTGGAACAGCCGCACGGTCATTAAAATCTCCGGGCCTGGGTGTCGCTGCGACGCCCGGTTTACCTAGGTTCGCCGAAGCGCGTTGCTGCGGGTTGGCTCGGGCCGCCTGCGCATGTTGAGTTTGAGCCGCTACCGGCGGAACATGTCTCTCTCTCGACGCAGACTCCTCTTGTGCTGTCGGACGCGCGCTGATTCCACCGTTGCCGCCGTTGTAACTGACGTGACTCACGTTGTTGTAGTTCACGTGGGTGTCATAAACATTGTGAATGTTGGTGACATCCACATTGCTGACAGAACGGTTGTAGAAAAAGTGTCCGCCGTCCCAACGGCCGCCTTCAAAACCCATTCCAAAATAGCCGAAGCCGTAATTGATGCCGCCGTAGAAACCTACTTGCGGACCCCAGTAGCCGTCGTAGAAAACAAACCCGTCGCCGCCCCAACCCCAATACGCGGGAGTCCACAGGAAACCGACTTCGGGCGCCATCACCCATGTCCCCGGCACCCAGTAGTAATCGGTAACGTCATAATCGTAGGCCCAGTAGCCAGGTGTCCAGAGATACCCGTCGCCCGGACAAAGAGGCTGCTCATAGACAGGTAACGGGGGCGGCCCGATCGTAATGGCCATCCCAATTTGCGCAAACGATGCTGCCGACAGCGATAGCACGACCAGCCCAAACAATAGCGCACGAACGAAACGAATATGCATTGTGATTCCTCGGGGCTACCATCCCTCGCTTGCTCGTTGATGCTTTGCTGACGCGGGTTGCGTGGATGGACGGCCGATTTGCGGACAAACGCACGGCGAGACTCAACCTCGCTCGCAAATGGTTCTGGCAGAAGTTTCTCATTCTGGAAATGTCGAAATCTGAGCAAAAAAGCTCACTTCCAGCAAGCGCCACGGCACTCCAGGTGGCGGGATGCAGATGTCCGTGGTCTCCACATAACGGTGGCGGGTAAACAAAAAAGCCGGACTCGCGTGAGTCCGGCCTGAAATGTGCAATGTCTGGTTCTAATGTGCGCGTCTTATTTAGAGAGTGGCCACTTTAGAGCATGGCCGCGGTCGTGAGGGTCCGAACGTCGGGGTCGCCGACACTAACCCATGACCGAGTACCGCGTTCTCAAGCAGACTACTCAGTGACGATTTCAAAAACTGTTCAACTTTATACACTTAGGAAAAGAAACTGAGTGATGCTGTCATCGGTCGTGGCGACAGGCTGCGCCGTAGGGACCTCGATCAATCGACCTACGGCCGATAGAAATCTGCTAGCTTGTTCGCCGAGATCCGACGATCCAGGCTGCCAGACAGCAACGGGCAAGTCAGGCACTCGCTGGGTCTAATCCGGCGAGCGGCGCTATCTTCGTCGCAACCAGTACCTCCAACACAGTTGCCGTGCTACGAACGCTTCCGGCAATGGTGATGAGCGCTTCGGAGACGAGAGGATGTAGATCTGCTAGCGTGTCGAGACGGTCACTCACGTTGTAGAGTTGCTGAGCTTGGTCGAGGATCGCATTCGAATGCATGGGGTACGCGGCTTTCTTCGAAAGCCTAAGGAGAGAAAACTTCAGATGGGCTGACTTAGTTCAGGGAACCTGAAAGAGGAGAAGGTGGTAACCACCTCAAACGGAGTATAGCACCGCGCACCTCAGAATGTTGCATTCCCCTGAGTCAGGCAGGACGCGGGCACTGCCGCATCAGCTAGGCTCCATTGCTGTTGTCGGAAGGTGACCAATTTTGAACAGACAGGCCTTCTTTGGCTGCTTATTTTGCAATCATGGCTTACTGATCGCGGAAGGCTCTTTTTCGACGGTAGCGCCATCACGTCGCGACGAATGTTGTCCGCGTCGCGTGTTATCGCGTCGGCAACGGTGAGCCAAATACAGCTTGTGACTATCCAGAGGAGATGTGGCAATGGACTCCCCAACTGTGTTGTGCATAGACGACCGTCCACAAGTGCTGGAGCTTCGCAAGGCAACTCTAGAATCTTGTGGTTATTGCGTAGAGATCGCGTCGAGCGGCTACACTGCGATGAAAATGTTGGAGGAAACGTCGGTGGCTGCGGTTTTGCTGGAGTACAAACATGAAGGCATGGATGTAGAAGCCGTAGCCTTCCATATTAAACAAAGGTTTCCCAACCTGCCGATCATCCTGCTTTCCGCGTACAGCGAGATGCCAGAGCGAATCCTGTGGTTGGTCGATGAATACGTGATGAAGAGTGAACTGCCGGAACGGCTGGTGCCGATCATCGAACGAGCGTACAAAGGCCGACCAGAGTCGAGCAAACATGGCCAGCGTAGCGGAGCGGCGGCATAGGGGTGCCTCAACCTTGACCCATACCGAGGCCGCTCCCGCTGCATGGGTCGCACAGCATTCATAAACTCAAGGTTGTTGGCGTGAAAGCGAGGTAACGACAGTATGGCCGTTACCTGGTTTGAGCGGAAAACTCAGCCGCGAGCGAGGGCCGCCTTGTGTGCAATGAGTAAGTAGCCTTTGGCCCTGGCATCCGCCTCGACAGCGGTCAGGTGTGCGCGTCCCGCCGCCATTTGCCCCGACTTCATTTCGATTTCAGCGAGCGCGAGACGCGCATCGAGTTCGATGCCCATATAGCCCAGCTCTCGTGAATTCGCGATGATGGCGGCCAGCTCTTTACGTGTCGCACTCCCGGCAGCGGAGTGGGCGATGCCTTTTTCGGCGGTCTCGATGCGGGCCGCGGTGATGGCGGTCCGCCAGCGAATTTCTGGATTCTGGCTCTTGGCCGCGAGGGAGCGCGCGTGTTCCATAGCCTCGGTCGCTCCCGACGCTTTACCTTCCGCGAGCAGTGCGCGGGCGAGGATGCACCAAGCCAGAGTCTCGTCGTCGCGGGCTTTTCGCTTCTGGAAAACCTCCAAGACCTGCCGGATCACCGCTTCTTGCTCGGCGGGAGAATGTGCCTCTTCCAGCGACAAATCCGCGAGCCCGAGTTGAGTCTCCGCGATGGTGAACTTGTCGCCTGCCGAGGTCCGGATAGCCAGTGCCTGCTCGTACATCTTGCGGGCGCCCGAAAAATCGGCCTCTTGAAGCAGCAGACTTCCCAACCTCCACATGGCGTAGGCGGACGTAATCCGATCGCCACTTTTCTGCCAGGACGCGAGGGATTGTTCGAAACCCTGCTTGGCGCCGCCAAGGTCCCCCTGCAATTGGTGAACGAACGCGATGCCGTGACCGGCGAGAGCGGCGCACCCGGTATTCGCTGGCATCCCCTAGCTGCAGCTGCTCCTCATATAGCTGGATCGCGCCGGGCAGATCCCCCTGCGCCATTCGTTCCTCGGCAACGTTCCCGGTAACCACTGACTGGCGCGTTCTTCGTCATCGAGGAGCCGAAAACTAGCTTTGGCTTGGCGATACATTTTCTCGGCGGTGGCGTGATCGCCCTTTGCCTCATAGACCACCCCGAGGTTGTTGAGCACGGCGGCCACACCAGCTTCGGAGCCGTTCTTTTGGAAGATGGTGAGTGCCTGCTGATACAGACGGATGGACTGAGGCAGGTCCCCGAGGTCGATAACAAATCCGCCGAAGCGCGCAAAGCCCTGGCCTCGCCTTGCCGGTCTCCGGCGGCGGCCGAGATGTCTCTGGATTCGCGGCAAAGCGTCAATCGCATCCCGCGTTCGCCCGAGATCGTTGAATGTCATAGCCTGATCTTCCAGAGCTCGTGCCAGGATCAGCCGCGCTCCCTGGGCCCTGGCCTTCTCGACCGCGCGGGCAAGAGGTTCTCCTTATGCTTAAGATCGCCGAGCACCCACCACGCGCTGTTCTCCGCCAATTCGATACGGGGATCTTCAGAAGCTGGAGGCGCGAGCTTGCGCAGCGACTCAACCGTGGCCAGAGCATCATGCCCTTTGCCGCCTCGGGTCTGCGCCGTTGCCAGCTTGAGCCCATAGTCGAGGTTGTCAGGGAACAAGGTGAAGAGCGTGCGATAGACCTCGATGGCCTTCTCGTATTCGATGATCGATATCGCGATAGCGGCCTTCCACCACCAACTTCTCTTCCCGCGAAAGATTGGCGGACAGGTCGTACCCCTGCTTGGCTTCCTGCTGCGCCTTCTTGTCGTAGCCCAACCGGGACCAGGCTTCGGCCAGAGCGGAGTGAGCCAGGCGAATACTTCGGATCGGCAGCGATGGCTCGCTGCAGAAGATCGCGAGCTTCGAGGGCATCGAACACGCGCAACCGGGCGAGCCCCTCCGAATAAAGGCGAGCGGCCTCACGATTGGAAGGCAAGGAGGCGCGAACGCTCACTGCCTCCACCGGAGAAACCGCCTCCACGCCAAGCTTTTCGCGCAACTGGGAACCAGCCTGAGACACCATGTCGAACAGGTCGGCCTCGCTTCCAACGACAGCGACGTCGGCGATCGTCTCCCCGGCGACCGTATCTTGCAGGCGCAGGTCGAGACGGATGCGGGTGCCAGGTTTTTCGCCGAGAGCGGTGTAGGAGCCGAGCGACGATTAAGTCGCTATCCAGGTTCTTGTGCAATCGCGACAGCGTGTCTCGGGAGAGGCTGTCAGCGTCGGCCAGAGGAAGATCGAGTTTAGTGCGCGCGATGTCTTCCCCCGAAACGAGGCGCAGCTTTTCTCCGGCCTCCAGTTCGGTGCTCAACATTTCCGCCAGGGCCGTGGAGAGCCAGCCTTCTTCTGGACGGCCAGACAGGTTACGAAAACCGAGAACTGCGATGGAACGGCGGGCCGGGCGGGGCATCCGGCCGAACTGATGGCGGCAGGATTCGTTGGCGGCGGGGCGCGGTGGAATTGCTTCCATCCATAGATCCCCGCGCTAGCGATGCCGAAACTACTGGCTAGAACCGCGACCAGTCTCCCGAGCGCCCGACTTCGCGGAGACTGGCAAGCTCAGCTGTTCTTTCTCCTATAGAGTGATGACGCTGGTCTGGATCGTCTGTTTCTGAAAAATCAGCCCGCTGGGGCCCCTGGTGGCGCCCGTTGCCAGCTTCGGGCAGGGTACTCGCGTCCTCTGAAGCAACGACCTGCACCGGCGAAACGAACTGATACCCACGCCCCGGCAGGGTGACAATATAGTTGTTGTCGCCAGGCTTCTCCTCAAGAGCACGACGCAGGACGGAGATGCTTTGCGCCAGGCTGTTCTCGTCCACAAAGGTGTCTGGCCAGACATTTTTGAGCAGTTCGTCCCGGGTGAGCGCCTTTCCCGGGTTCTGCACAAAGTAGAAGCAGCACATCGAAGGCCCGGTAGTTGAGCGTGACATCGTCCTCTTCCCTCCGCAGGGTCCGTGCCAAGGCATCGACCTGAAACTCTCCGAATTGAAATATTCCTTCTGTTTTCCCCGACATAGAGAACATTGAGGACTGTTGAGAACTTTTCAGAACGTGTGACTGGCCTTTTCAGTGCGACTGCCGCAACAATCGCGACCAGTCAGCGAGAGCCGGATGAAGCGACTTTACCAATGGTTTAGCGAGCGGGCAAGCTTCTTCCGTTCTGACTCGTCCGGCCGCGGCACGACCCGCACCGTCCGCACTGAGGTGACGATCCGGGAGGAAGGTCTGACGCTGTTAGTGGGTGGCGCGGCGGCGGCCTTCGACCTCTGCCCGCTTTGCGGACAGAAGCTGACGCCGGCGCAGGCGGAACGGGCAAGACTTCGTCTTCAAGAGGGTCCGATTTCGCAGGGCTCCGTTCCGGTTGATGTTCCTCCTCCATGAGTTCAGAGAGGTTCGAGAGCGGCATTTGTCCCGATGAGAACACACGGTTCTTCGCTGCCATGGAAGGCTTTCGAAAAAAAATCGGGTTGCTGACGAAAGTGGTGCGGTGGCGGAACGAATCCGACAGACAGGGATTTAGGACAAACGAGTTTAGTACAAGCTTCCCAAAAAACTAACAAGGAGAATCAAAATGAAAACGACGAACGAAAACAAGCTAACCAACAACAGCCAACCAAACAACCTCGCAAGACGACGGAACCTCATATGCGCGGCAATGACACTGATCGCCGCATCATTTATGCCCACCCTCGCCCTAGCGCAGAACCCGGCAGCCATTGCAGTGCGCTCGAACGGTGAGGCCGATGTGGTCATCGAGGGTCCGAACAATTCGCTGCTGTACTATCATGCAAAACCTGGTAAACCCTTTGTCGCCGATACGATTGCTGGGAATGGAACGACGTTCTCGGCGCCCGCGATTGCCGTTCGCTCAACCGGAGAGGCGGACGTGGTCGCACAAGGTCCGAACAATTCGCTGCTGTACTATCATGCAACTCCTAAGTCTGCGTGGGCGGTCGATACGATTGCTGGGAATGGAACAACATTCTCGGCGCCCGCCATTGCCGTACGCTCGGTAGATCCGGCCGGAGAGGCGGACGTGGTCGCAGAGGGGCCCGACAATTCGCTGCTGTACTATCATGCAACTCCCGGCAATCCATGGGACGTCGATACGGTGGCTGGGGCTGGAACGACGTTTTCGGCCCCTGCGATTGCGGTACGGAAGGCACACCCGACCGGCGAGGCAGACGTGGTCGCGGAAGGCCCGAACAACTCGCTGCTCTACTATCATGCAGGTCCTGGCGATCCGTTCGTTGCCGACACGATTGCTGGTTCCGGAACAACGTTCTCGACACCCGCAATTGTCGTACGCTCGAAAGGCGAGGCGGACGTGGTGGCGGTGGGGCCCGACAATTCGTTGCTCTACTATCATGCAACTCCTGGCAATCCGTTCGTTGCCGACACGGTTGCTGGGTCCGGAACCACGTTTTCCGCGCCTGGGATGGCGGTACGCACGGTAGACCCGGTCGGCGAGGCGGATGTGGTCGCAGAGGGGCCTGACAATTCGTTGCTGTACTACCACGCAACGCCTGGCAATCCGTTCGTTGCCGACACGGTTGCTGGGTCCGGAACCACGTTTTCCGCGCCCGTAATTGCAGTACGAAAAGCGCACACGGCCGGCGAGGCGGACGTGGTCGCCTTTGGGCCAAGCGGCAATTCGCTGCTTTACTACCATGCAACTCCTGGCGATCCATGGGACGTCGATACGATAGCGACGTTTTAACGCAAGGTTAGCCAGAGCCGGTAAGGCCGCGGCTGCCATTATTTATGCTGCCAGTCCGGGCCGCAGTTGAACCCGCGGTTGTTCAACCCAAGTAAGTGCTATCGGCAAGTCACAGTTGCGCTGAAACAAAGGGGGCCAGAGCCGCGAGCCACGGCCCCTCCAGCGCAGCGGGCAATTTCGCAGTTCAACCTGATCTCAGAGAAAACTATTTGGAGGATGTGCCATGAAAAGCTCGAAGATGCAGTTCGCAGTACTCTTGCTATCCACACTATGTTTGCTGACGAGCGCCTACGGCCAAATTACGGGAGTGACGGCCGGAACGGATCTCACCGGCGGCGGGACCAGTGGTAACGTCACCCTCAACCTCAACACGGCCAAGGTGCCACAACTGGCCGCAGCCAATACCTTCACAGGCAATCAGGCGATCATCGGCAATCTGACGGACACGGGTACCATCAGCGCATCCACCAATGCCAGCACGACCGCGATACAGGGCAGCTCAGCGGGCGGAACCGGCGTTGCAGGTTCCTCTGTTAGCGGCGTGGCGGGCAGTTTCCAGGTGGGAAGCAACGCCGGCATCATCCTCCAGGGGGGATCCGGTAGCTCGATCGTTTTCGATGTGGATGCCCTGGGCGACGTCTCGGCCACCAGCTTCCAGATAGGAGGCAATCCCTTCGCCTTCGGCTCCTATTCGAGTCAGAACGCGTTCCTCGGCTTCGCGGGGAACGCAACGATGACAGGAGGCGCGAACACCGCCACCGGCTTTCAGGCGCTCCTCGCCAACACCACGGGAAATTTCGGCACCGCCGTCGGCCAGGCGGCATTAAGTTACAACACCGTGGGCTACAGTAATACCGCCGTCGGCGCGGAAGCACTTGAAGCCAACACCACGGGAGGCGAGAACACAGCGGTAGGAGGTGCTGCCGGGGTCCCCGTTAATGATACTTACCTGACTGGAAGCTACGACACCGCTGTGGGGTTCAACGCCGAATTCGGGGGGGGGACCCTCAGCAACGCCACAGCCATCGGCGCCAACGCGATGGTGAATGAGAGCAATGCCATGGTGCTGGGCAGCATCAAAGGCGTGAACTTCGCCACAGCCAGCACCAACGTCGGCATCGGTACGATCGCGCCCGGGCATTTACTGGACGTGGCGGGCACCGTTGCCTTCGATTCCACCGGCCTGAATAACGGGACCGACTTTATCGATCTGAACGTTCGGCCTCAACTCGGGAGAAGGCATGTCCTCCTCGCGCACTGCCGGTCCCAATCAATATGGGATCGACCTTTTCACGGACTTTACCCGCCGCATATCCATTGAGCAACACGGCAACGTGGGCATCGGGACCACAGCTCCCGACAGCCTCCTCACCGTGAACGGCAGCGCCGACAAGCCAGGAGGCGGTTCATGGGGCACCTATTCCGATGGCCGACTCAAGAATCTTAACGGCAGCTTCACCTCCGGCCTCAGCCAGGTTCTGAAACTCAATCCGATTCGTTACCGCTACAAGGCCGACAACGCGCTCGGAATTCGCGATACGGACGAACACATCGGAGTGGTCGCGCAGGATGTGCAGCGAGTCATCCCGGAAGCGGTGACGGAAAACAGCAAAGGCTATCTGCTGGTGAACAACGATCCGATTATTTGGTCGATGCTGAACGCGATCAAGGAACAGCAGCGGGAGTTTGAGCTTCAGCAGGCTGCAAACAAGGAACAACAGGGGGAATTGGTTAAGGCTCTGCGGTCAGATCAAACAGCAGCAGACGCTGCTTCGTGGCGCAAAGCTCAGCGATACGGAGTCTGGAGGCTGAGGTCCGCGAGACTCGCGAGAGCTTACGGAAGGTGAAAGCACAAGTAGTCGCCTCTCAGTCTACGGTGGTAGCGGCGAAGTGACTCCATGAGTCAGCCAGCACAGAAACGCCGCTCGGGTCCTGGGCGGTTTTTTCCTTGCAGCCCATGGAAATGAGTGAAACGGCGATGCTATACCAATAATCCAGTTCGAGTGCGTTGTTGATTGAGTACTTCGGGCACTGTACACTCTGCGGATTCAATCGGGAGGCCGATATGACGAGCCCAGTGCGGGATCAGGGCGGGATTTCGGAGATGCGCCAGCGGCCAGCAAGAACGGCCTTGGCGCTGGCGATTGCATGTATGTCGTTGGTTGTGGCGGCCCAATCGCTGCGCGCGCAGACTCTCAGTGTCCTCTACAGCTTCACTGGAAAGGACGGCGACGATTCTCCCGGAGAACTGGTG
>CAVOTW010000026.1:0-121787 GCA_963699405.1 uncultured Acidobacteriaceae bacterium
CAGTAGACAGTCCCGCCTCCGATCACCGTCCAGTCGGTTTCTGCCGACGATAAGAGCTACACGCCCGCCCCTCGAACCTCTCTTTACCAGCTCATACATCAAGCGTGCAGGTTAGTTACAGCGCGGTGAGCCTCTCCGATCCTGAGGCCATCCGATTCCGTTACAAACTGCAGGAAACAGATAAGGGCTGGCACAAGCCGCGGCAGCCACTCCCGTTACCTATCGCAACCTTCCCCCTGGTTCCTATCATTTCAGCGTTGAGGCGTCAGATACGAACGGCGACTGGTCCGGCCCGCCCGCCGACATCGCTTTCAGCTATACTGCCAGCTTTCTACCAGACGGTATGGTTTCGGTCTCTAGGTGTGTTGCTCTTCCTGGCAGTTCTTGCTGGACTTTTTCGCCTTCGACTCCGCCATCTGGAGCGTCAGCGGGATGCTCTTCGCAAGAGTGAAAAGAGCTTCGCGACGTGATCGATACTATTCCGGCGATCGTGTGGAGTGCTCTGCCCGACGGCTCCAATACTTACGTTAACAAGCGATTTGTGGAGTACACGGGGTTATCGGCGGAACAGACGGCCGGATCAGGGTGGCAAGCAGCAATTCACCCTGATGATCTTGAGCGACATGCAGGTAAATGGATGGAAGCGGTTGCTACCGGCAAGCCTCACGAAAATGAGGTGCGTTTCCGCCGCTCGGATGGACAATATCGCTGGCATTTGGACCGCGGGGTGCCGCTGCGAGATGAAGACGGAAACATCGTCAAGTGGTATGGGGTCGCGACCGACATCGAAGATCGCAAGTGCGCCGAACAGAAGCTACGTGAAAGCGAAGCATATCTGGCGGAAGCGCAGAGACTCAGCCAAACTGGCAGTTGGGCGTGGAACCCCGCGACCGGCGATATCAGGTACTGGTCGGAGATGTGCTATTCGGTGTTGGGATTCGATCCCGCTGGCCCGCTGCCGCGATTCGAGGAATTCTTCCATCGAATTCATCCAGACGATCAAGGGACGCTCAAAGAACGGTTCGAGAGAGCCATCCGCGACAAAGCGGATTTCGAAACGGACTACCGCGTCATTCATCCGGAAAAAGGGATCAGGGACATTCACGCCGTCGGTCATGCGGTCCTCGACGAATCCGGCAATCTCAGCGAGTTCGTGGGCACCGTGATCGATGTAACGGAGCGCAAGCGTGCCGAGGAAACGCTTCAGCAAAGCCAGTTTTATCTCGTTGAAGGGCAGCGCGTTGCCCATATGGGAAGTTGGGCATTCGACGCAGCTGGATTCGAGTACTGGTCCTCCGAGTTGTTTCGCATCTATGGTCTTGATCCGGGTGGCAAGCCGCCAACAATAGAAGAATATTTGGCTCTTGTACACCCGGAAGATCGCGCCTTCATGAAACAAGGCATCGCGAAAATGTTGGATGACCATCTTGCATTCGACTTCACAAAACGAATTGTGCGCCCTGACGGAGAGATTCGTACGTGCGTTGCGTGGGTGTTCCGGTCACGCAAGGAGGGATTTTCCAGGGCTTCCTTGGGACAGGGATGGATGTTACTGAGCAAGAGCAACTAATGGAGGAACTGCGCCTGAGTGAGCAGTATCTCAGCGAAGGGCAGCGCCTGGCGCACATGGGAAGTTGGGCGTTTAACCCTCAGGTTTTTTTGAGTACTGGTCTGAGGAGCTGTTCGAATTTACGGCTTGGATCCGCAGAGGGGGGCCCCAACACTTGGGAGTATCTTGCCATCGTTCACCCACAAGACCGCAACTTTATGGCTGAGACCATCAAGAGAATGTATGCGGAACGCACTGGCTGCGACGTGAAAAAGAGAATTGTTCGTCCCGACGGCGAGCAACGTTACATTCGCTGCGTCGGCATTCCCGTTATTGAAGGCGAAGTCCTCAAGGGGTTTCTCGGCACCGCGATGGATATCACCGAGCAAGAACTGCTGACCCGGGAACTGGAGCGCCGGCAAGCGCACTTGACCGAGGCGCAAAAGCTCAGCCACACAGGCAGCTGGGTGTTCCACTCCGATCGCGAGGAGCTTCTTAACTGCTCAGACGAATTTTTTCGAATTTTTGGGCTTAATCCGCAAGAGGGCGTGCCAACCGCGGAACAACTTCGGAACCGAATCCATCCTGAGGATCGCGACCGGGCCAGGGAGAACCGTCGGAAGCAATTCCACGAGAGACGGGAGTTCGTCGACGATTACCGCGTTGTGCTGCCCGACGGAACGGTGAAATACCTTCACATTGTCGGCCATCCGTCTCTCGATGCGAACGGCAATCTCGTCGAGTACGTTGGGACGGCGATGGATATCACTGACCGAAAGCGAGCACAGGAAGCCCTGCAACGCAGCGAAGCTTATCTGGCCGAGGCGCAAAAGCTGACCCATACGGGCAGCTGGGCTTGGCGCTTAGTGGATCGGAAGATGAAGACGGAGTACCTCTCCGAGGAGTGGTACCGGATTTACGGCTTCAATCCAGCCCAGGGATCGCCGACTTGGGGAGAATTTATCGAACGCGTCCACCCCGAGGATCGCCTTAGTTGGAAGGGTATTACGGAACGGGCAATCGTTGAAAAAGCCGATTACGATCATGAGTTCCGCATTCTTTTTCCGAATGGAAAGGTGAAGTGGATCCACGCGGTTGGCCATCCCGTCTTTTCCGACGCCGGAGATTTGGAGCGGTTCGTGGGCAGCTCGACCGACATTACGGAGCTCAAATCTGCCGAGCGAGAGCGTGAGAGGCTGCGACAGCTCGAGGCCGATCTGGCCCATACCAATCGTGTGAGTACGTTGGGGGAAATGGCGGCATCACTGGCACACGAGATCAAGCAGCCCATCGCTGCCGCCATCACCAGCGCCAACAGCTGCGTTGAATGGCTGGCACACGAACCGCCCAATCTTGATCGGGCTCGTGCGGCGGCAGCCAGAATCGATAAGTATGGGAATCGTGCGGCTGAGATCATCGACCGTATACGTTCCTTCTACAGGAAATCTCCTCCACAACGTGAGTTGGTCGACGTGAACGGAATTATCCAGGAAATGCTCACGCTGCTAAAAGGTGAGGCCGATCGATACTCGGTTGCCATGCGCACGGAACTTTCCGCCGAACTCCCTAAAATCATGGTAGACCGTGTGCAACTGCAGCAGGTGTTCATGAACCTCATGCTTAATGCCATCGAAGCCATGAGAGACTCAGGCGGAGAGCTTACGGTGAAGTCGCAACGGCAGGACGGTCAACTCCAGTTCTCGGTCAGTGACACGGGCGTGGGATTGCCAGCGGAGAAAATGGAACAGATCTTTTCTGCATTCTTTACCACCAAGACGCAGGGCAGCGGCATGGGGTTGGCCATCAGTCGTTCCATTGTGGAGTCGCATGGTGGCCAGTTGTGGGCAACCGCCAACGATGGACGAGGTGCAACCTTTCATTTCACCTTGCCGATTCAGGTGACAGAGTCATCGCCCTCGGTTGCCTGAGACCTTTCGTGGTCTGAGGAGCATGGAATTGCTGTCGCCATGCAAATAAAAGACCAGCGGAGGTTTGCTATGAGGAATCCTGTTGGACGCAATGGCTGATCGTTCTAACTAGCGTAGTGATTGCCGGAATGTCTGTCACGAACGGCGAAATCTTCCATGCGCTCTTCGCGGAGCAACCCCCTGCTCTTGCGGCCCAGACGTCGTCTGTCGCGGGTGTTCCCGCGCGATCCGCGAAAAAACTCGGCAAGTGATTGAGAAGATTGGTGGAGCTAGTCGGGCTCGAACCGACGACCTCATCGTTGCGAACGATGCGCTCTCCCAGCACCTACCTTTGATCTCTCAACGACTTACAGCAAAAACAAACCTGAAATCGAGGTTTTTATTGGGACGTATTTGGGACGTCTCATAACTAAGGCACACCGGAGTTCGCATGGCTGTTTGCCTATTTGTATCACCGAAGAGACAAGCGGGGAGGAATGATGATGGGGCCACGCCGCCGTTGAACGGGTCGGGAGCTTCATGGGCGACGATAAACCAACTCGGCGAAAGCTAGCCGGAGGAGAGCGTTATGACCAAGAAACGAGACAAGAGACGGACGGTGCAGCGCGCTACACTTCAGGAAGCTACGACCGTTCCTCCTGCATTCTCGCCCGCAAGTAGCGCGCTACATTCTCGATTGCGTGGGGGCCCAACCTGCGAGACGATCCGGCAGAATACGTAAGCCTGTGCGCTACACTTCAGGAAGCTACGACCGTTCCTTCCGGCATCTTCGACCGTATTTCCAGATTAGACTAATTAGACAAAAACCGTCTAATGCTTTTTCTAGCCGATTAAGGCCACCATCACCGCATTTTTATTGGTGTTTCGTTAAATCGCTGAATTTCCGATTAGACAAATTAGACGAACGGTTAGTGGCTTGAATAACGCTTGCTGGATGAAGCCGAACTGGCACATCACTATTGACGGTAAACCGGGGCTCTTCCGATGTTTACAATGCTTCATGATTGCGGTGAGATTGTACTAGAGTCTTGTTAGTTGGCGGGCTGATCGGGATCGAACCCGAAACGTCGACCCTCTATTTCCCCTGTAGCTGCGCTGTCCAGTTCTGAATCACATTTAACGGCCGCCTGCCTTTTCCTGAGTCGCCGGTAGTGATCTGCAGAAACCGCTGGCCGTCACCCGTGACCGAGTACTGTTGTCCTGCCGTGTTCGGAGAAAGATTGTTGACGTTATACAGAGTGTGCATCGCGCCCACTTCGAAACTCGATCCGTGGCCATCAACGTCAGCGCCGAATGTACTGGCGCTCCCCATTCGTAGAAAGAAGATTTGCTTTCCATCCCGTCGCCAACGGGGCAGAACGCCTCCGCCATTGGAAACCTGCCACTTCGCGCCCGTCCAGGGAAACGGCGCTACATAAACCTCCAGTGTCCCCGACTCATCCGACGAATACGCCACCCAATGTCCGTCGGGAGAAAACTGCGCGTAGAGCTGATTTCCTGGCGCAGCAATGTATGCGAACGGTTTCCGGTCTCCGAACAGTGGAAGGGCCCAGATGTCGGTTCCATTTCCTACCGGAAGCCGTCCCAGCAATAAAGAGGATGTAGTGGCCGTCCGGAGACCAATCGCATAATCCGCTCTGCAACCCCTGGTATACGCCAATGTCCAGCAGTTTCTTCTCCTCCCCCGAACCATCCGCCGCTTTGGCTAGAATGGCTGGCTGCAGCGTCGCGACTCCGCCGCGCATATATGCAATTTGCTTCCCATCGTGCGACCAGATTGGGCTGATATACAGGGCAGGCCCAAAGGTTAGGCGGGTGCGCGTATTTTGCTTCACGTCATAGACCCAAATGACATACGAGAAAGAGCCGATGGCCGCTACCGCCTTCCTGCCGTCAGGTGAGAGTTCCACTTGGTAGTAGTCGTCCGGCTCGCCCAGGTGCCCGATCTCCCTGCCATGATCATCGAACCAGGTTAATTGCATCGCGCCGCCAGCCATTCCCGGCTGGTAAACCATCGTGCCATTGTCTGAGGCGGAAAAGGTTCCTCGCCACACCGAGCTATCCACCTGTACGTCGTCGTTCAAGACTGAAGCCTCGCCCTTTAACTCACCAGAGGACGGGTCAAAACGCTGCGCCATTAACGCGTTCTGCCGCACGAAGAGCAGATAATCCGAGGCATAAGCCGCACTCGAAGAAGTCGATACCACCAGCTTGTTCTGCTTGCCATCGAGGGATGCCCAAAACACGGCGGTATCGCCAACCGTAGGTGCCGCGTGGTTCGCCGCGAGATATAGAAAATGTTTTCCATCGGGGAGGAACGCCGGCCAGCGGTGCGTGGTGTAGTTATTGGTCAATTTCGTGATCGGCGCAGGCGCTCCTCCCGTAGCCGATACCTGGTAGATGGGCGCGCTGAATTGAGGAGAAAACACGATGGTCCCGTTCGGGCCCCAGGATGCTCCACGCCCGATGGGAGCGTCACAAATGATAGTCGCCGGCCCGCCGCCGATGTCCATGCGCTTCAGCTTGGCGTCAGCGAAAAAGCCGATGGAGCGGCCGTCGGGTGACCAGAAGGGAAAGGTTGCGTCGTCGGTACCAGGAATCGGCTGCGGCGTCAGATTATCCATCGAGCGCAAAAAGAGCTGCTGCTTGCCCTGCGCGTGAGCCGAAAAAACAATGTGCGTGCCGTCGGGCGAAATCACCGGAGGACCGGCGTTGTCGCCTACGAAATTAAAGTCCCATTTATCCGATGAGGCGATCTGGGTGCGTACGACCGGTTTTGCCTCGCGCGCGCCAAAATGGAAGAACGCCAACCCAATCGCCGCGACCAACGCCACCCCCGCCAATGCCCAGGCAAAAAACAACGACTTCCGAGCAGCATCCCGTGACGCGGTCTGTACATCTGCGGCCGCCTCGCCCTCCGCAATCCACTTCAACTCGCTGGCTAGATCGCCCGCGCTCTGCCAACGCGCATCCGGATCTTTCGCCAGGCACTTCTTGATCGCACGCTCCAGCGCCGGCGGAGTCACCGGCTGCAGCGTGCGGATCGGAGCCGGCTCTTTTTCGAGAATCGCGGCTGCCACCGAGACGAGCGTCTTGCCTTCAAACGCCCGCTTGCCGCCGATCATCTCGTACAACACGGCCCCCAAGCTGAAAATGTCGCTGCGCGCATCGGCTTCTTTGCCTTCGACTTGCTCGGGCGCCATGTACTGGAATGTGCCGACGATCGTGCCCTGCTGGGTCAGCGGAGTCGCGTGCGAACTCGTCATCGTCGCGGTCAGTTCAGCCGACACCGGTTTCACGGTGCTGATTTCCTTCGCCAATCCGAAGTCCATCAGCCTGGCGCCTGTCTTGGTGAGCATTACGTTGCCGGGCTTCAGATCCCGATGTACCACACCCCGGCGGTGAGCGGCGTCCAGACCTTCCGCAATCTCCGCGCCGTAACGCAGCACCTGATCGAGAGGCATCGGACCGCGTCGCAGACGGTCGGCCAGCGTCTCGCCCTCGAGCAACTCCATGACGAGATAACGCACACCATCTTGCTCGCCGACATCGTGCAGATGACAGATATTGGGATGGTTGAGAGAAGAGATCGTCCGCGCCTCGCGCTCGAAGCGCTCTCCAGCTTCCGGCCGGTCCGACAGATGAGCAGGCAAAACTTTGACCGCCACGCTGCGCTCCAGCCGTGTATCGCGCGCGCGGTACACCTCGCCCATTCCGCCTGCACCCAGCGGTGACTGGATTTCATAGGGACCGAGTTTCGTGCCAGGTGTTAGGGTCATTCTTGCGCGCAATTATAGCGTGTTCAGCACGTTGCACAGCGGAGGCGAGGATTCCGGATGCGTGGTCGGCAATCCGGAAGTTAACCGAATTTGTATCGATAAGTCGTCTAGCCTGGAGACAATCCTGGACGCTTGCGCGTTTCTAGGTAGCAATAAGGAAGATCGACCGCCCCGAAAAGGCCGAAGTTGGTCCCTGCAAAGAGGCTCATTTCCTCAATCGGGACGGCCAATTCGTGACCAGGATGGCAGATTGTTCTGAATTCTCCCCGGTGACGTTCAACAGAAAGCGGCGGCCGTCAGGGGTCGCGTCCCAGGCGGCGGTGTAAAAGCCCGTGTGCTGCAGCCCTGGAAAAGTGAACAGAGGCCGAGGTTTGCCCGCCTCGATGCTGGTGCTGGTGACAGAAACCGGCAACGCAAATACCGGGCCTTGGATAGTGGTAGAGTAAATTGTTTTGCCGTCCGCCCCCATCGGCTCAGCCAGCCCCCAGCACTGGTAAGCTGCTGTTTGCCGCCTTGTAACACCGAAGTGGCGTATAGTTCATAGCGGCCGGTCTCGATAGTCGCGTACACGACCCATTTGCTGTCCGGAGAGAAGCGCGCGTAGTGTGCGCCGCTGACGTAGTCCGTGAGCGGCCGCGGCTTGGCGCCATCGGTCAATTGCAGAAGTAAGGTTGTGGTGGGAATTTGCCCGTACGACTGCTCGAACAATATGTAGCGCCCGTCACCGGATACGTCGCTGACGTGCAGCGGACGTGGGTCTTCAAAAACCGTGGTCTGTTGTCCGGAACCATCGGCCGCCTTGCGCACGATCTTGCTGGTCTTCGATACTTCGGAGTAATAAAGATACTTGCTATCCCCAGACCACGCCATCCCATCGGCCGTGTATCCGAAGGTGAACCTGGTTCGAGTACCTTGATCGAGATCGAGCAGCCAAATCTCGCGACTGGTGCCGGCGGTCAACGCCGCAGCCTTGCGGCCATCAGGGGAAATGCGTATATCCAGGAAGGAGTTGCTATCGGGGACGGGGACTGATTTCCCGTCACTGCCGAACAGAAGCAACTTTTGGCTGTTGGCGTCGGGACCGGGCTGGTAAACCAGGACCCCATTCTCGCTGGCGTCGAAAGCTGCATCCCAAGTGGACGGGTTGTACGCCACACCTGCGGCCAGCGCGACCGACTCGCCGCTCAATTTGCCTGTGGTCGGATCGAAGGGCTGCGCCAGCAAAGATCCGCTCTGCTCCCATAGCAGGTGGCCATGCAGATAACGCATGTTGGATTCCGCAGCTACCACGAAATGGTTTTCCCTGCCATCGAGCGAAGCAAGGTAGATGCCGTTATTGGCATTGCTATCCGAATTCGAGATACCCGCACCGGAATGAGTCGTGGCCAGATAAAGGAAGTGCTTTCCGTCGGGGAGCCAAACCGGCCACCGGTGTGTTGTCTGATCGGCACTGACGGTGGTAATCCGCTCCGGAGTGGAACCTGCGTTAGGCGCAACACGGAAAATTCCGTTGGTAACGTCGGGCGCAAATAGGATTCCCTCGCTCCCCCAGCTTCCGCCGCGGAAGCGCGTTGCGTTACAGATTTCCAATACTGGACCACCGCTCAGGGATACGCGGCGCAACTTGCCTGCGCTGAAAAATGCCAACGATTGTCCATCCGGCGACCAAAAAGGATAGGTCGCATTTTCGGTTCCGCTGACCGGCTTCGCGTCCTTATCATCCAGAGCACGCACATAAATACGGTCAACCTGCTGCTCCTGCTGGGCAACGAAGGCGATCTTTCTCCCGTCGGGCGATAGCACAACTGGACCGTCCGCATCATCGTTGCTGAGGGTGAAGCTGGTCTTGTCGGGCGCAAGAATGTAGGACTCCACGGCAACCGAACTGGCTGCGTCGGCGGATTTTGCCCAGCGGTATCCTCCCAAACCGGCAAAGGCCACGAAAGCAAGCAGGAGCGCGGCCAACCCGGCAACCCAATACCGATTGAACTGAGGGGAGGGTTTTGCCGATTCTGTCGACGTGGAAGGCACGATCCAGCGCAGGTCCATCGCGAGGTCGTGCGCCGATTGGAAGCGCTCAGCCGGATCTTTGGCGAGGCATGCACGGATCGCGCAGTCGAGCAGGCGTGGAGCGAGCGGCTGGCTGGCGATGACAGGCTCTGGGTCTTTTTCCAGGATGGCGGTGAACACGCTGAGTTGCGATTTGCCTTCAAAAGCGCGTCGTCCCGTGACCATTTCGTAGAGGACGCATCCGAAGCTGAAAAGATCGCTGCGCGCGTCAGCTTCCGCTCCCTGCAAGACTTCCGGCGCCATATACTGAAAAGTTCCAACGATCGAACCCTTCTGGGTGAGCGGCGAGGCAGCCGAAGTGAGAGAGACCAGATTCATTGTCGGGGTGGAAGGAGTGAATGGTCCAATGGCCTGGGAGCCAATCGACAACTTCGGTTTAGCTAGGCCGAAGTCCATCAGCTTTGCGCCCGCTTTGGTCAGCATGACGTTGGCTGGCTTTAGATCTCGATGGATGATGCCTTGTTGATGTGCCTTCTCCAGGGCTTGTGCGATTTCTGTTCCGATCTTCAAAACTTGATCGAGGGGCAGTGGTCCTTTCTGCAGACGCTCGGCGAGCGTTTGGCCTTCGAGATATTCCATGACCAGGAAGTTGCCGCCATCCTGCGAACCAATGTCGTAGAGCGTGCAGATATTCGCATGTTGGAGCGCAGAAATAGCTTTTGCTTCGCGCTCCATGCGTTGTTGCAATTCCGGGTCAGAGGAAAGATGCGAAGGCAGAACCTTGATAGCAACAATTCGGTCGAGGCGCGTGTCCTGGGCGCGGTAGACTTCGCCCATCCCGCCCGCGCCCAGCGGCGATTGAATTTCATAAGGACCGAGCTTCGTGCCAGAGGTAAGAGCCATCGGTGCTGGCAATTATAGCGTGGTGACCAGACCGGGAGGTCGCATCTATTTATCGGCTGGGCGCGGCACCACTGGGGGAGGAAGCTCTCGGAGGGAGTCACAATCCATCAACGAAACTGGTTGCATGGCACAAAGAGTAGGAATACCGAAGTGATTGCAGTCACTATGTCATCCAAAAAACTAGAAGGAGTGGCTGTTACTTGCAGCGAACTCCGTATCACCCGAATAGCGTTCGACGCACTGCCACTCGGGATGGTGATATAGACGGGATTCGTTTATGGAGACGTACACTCTATAGTTGCCTCATTATTTTTCAGCGTGCCTCAGTCGTTGACTACAATCCCTTTGGATGTGGTTCAGCAGTGGCCAAAGCTATTCTCTCCGAGACTCTTTTCGAGCTCCCCGTGGCAACATCCCTTTTTACAAAGTGTAGATTAGATATCCGCACATGACTATTGGCTCTGGCCAAGTAGGACAAGCCTCCAGGGACGCCAGAAGTCGGCCATTTAAATGCAGTCAGTTAAAGCCGCCCGCATGGCCCGCAAGAGCGCACGTCGAGCGAATAGGCCACTTTTTAGGTATGGGGCTGATCTTCACAAAGCGTTCATCTGTCGGATTATTAAACAAACGTATGAAAACGAGACATATTTCGGTCCTGAAGCAAGTGATGAGATGGTTCATGATTTCACGGAGGAATGCGCTGGTCGGGTTGATGGTATTCATAACGGCGTGTGAGATTGTACTGGGTCAAGCGGCGCCGCAGGATCTCACACAACTAAACCTCGAAGATCTGATGAACATGGAGATAACTTCGGTTTCGAGGAAGGAACAGAAGATTTCCAAAGCCGCATCAGCAGTGTTCGTCATTACCTCTGAGGACATTGCACGCTCGGGCGCCAACAACATTCCGGATTTATTGCGCATGGTCCCGGGTGTGGACGTGGCTCAGATCAACTCCAGCAAGTGGGCTATCAGTATTCGCGGTTTCAATGGCCAGTATTCGAACAAATTGTTGGTCTTAGTCGACGGGCGCACTGTGTATTCGCCGATGCTCTCGGGAGTATTCTGGGACGCGCTGGATGTGCCGCTGGACAACATTGATCGAATTGAGGTTATACGGGGTCCAGGAGCCACGGTGTGGGGAGCCAACGCCGTCAATGGAGTGATCAACATCATTACAAAGAAAGCTAGCGATACCCAAGGCGGCTTTGTAACCGGCGGAGCCGGCAGCTATGAACACGGCTTCGGGGCTGCCCGGTATGGGGGAAGGATCGGAGGAGCGACGGCGTATCGAGTGTTTGCGGACGGTTTCGACCGCAACCATTTCCCCACTCCGTCTGGCGCGAACGGCGACGATGGTTGGGACATGGTTCATGCAGGCTTTCGCGTCGACGCCAGCGCATCTGCCCAAGACCCGATCACGATCGAAGGTGATGCCAACAGAGGAAACGCAGGGGAAGTTGCCAGTTCGGTCATCTCGATTTCTCCGCCCATAAATGGTCTTCTTGATCTTCGAGACCGCTATTCAGGATGGGACTTGTTGTCACGGTGGGATCATGTTTCTTCTGCACATTCGGAAACGTCACTGCAGGTGTATTTTGACCGGAACACGCGGGGTGATACTACCTACGGATTTGGTGTGAACACCTTTGATGTCGATTTCCAGCACCATATTGGTTGGGGCACGAGGCAAGATTTTGTATGGGGGCTGGGCTACCGTGTAAACTCCGACGACACACTTGCCACGCTCAGGATTTCATTCACTCCAGCCAGTCGAACCACTCAGCTGTTCAGTTCGTTCGTCCAAGACGAAATCACAATCCTCCCGGAGCGCCTATATCTGACTTTAGGAACAAAACTGGAGCACAATGACTATACCGGCTTCCAACTTGAGCCTAGTGGTCAGATTGCTTGGACCCCTAATGCTCGAAGCACAGTCTGGGCTGTGGTTTCTCAGGCCCAGCGAACACCAGCTCGAAGCGATACGGGGATTACCGTAGATCTGGCTGCGCTTCCTGGGCAAGGCAACATCCCCATGCTCGTCGGCTACACGGGAAATCCAAACGAGAAAGCGGAGAGAGAGACATCTGTCGAAATGGGATATCGTGCCCAGTTGTCGACCCGCGTTACACTCGATTCGACAATTTTTTTCAATCATTATGGTGACCTGGTATCGGTGGAACCGGGCACGCCTGTGTTTGACCCTAACCCAACTCCACATCTGGTCGTACTGAGCAGGTTCGCCAACCTACTGTACGGAGAAACTCATGGTTTTGAGACTTTCGTTGACTGGAGAGTGACTCGCCGATGGACTCTAAGTCCGAGTTACTCATTCCTTACCATGCACTTGCACCGCGACGCGTCAAGCGACGACTTAACCACGGCTCCGCAGACGCAAGGCGGTGTTCCCAATCATCAGGCTCAATTGCGATCACGGGTAAATCTTCCCCGTCACATGCAGTGGAATGCCATTGCAAATTTTGTCGGGTCACTTCCCGCGATCGCGGTGCCCTCGTACACGCGACTTGATAGCAACATAACTTGGCAGGCTGGGGAGCGGTTCGCGATCAGTCTCGTAGGACAAAACCTGCTGCACGATCGTCATCTGGAGTACACCGGGCCAGACTCCTCTGTACAGTCGGATCTCGTCAAGCGGAGCGCCTATGCCAAGTTCGAATGGCGTTTCTAAGGATGTCGACGACCATGAATGTCTTCGCCTTGTGTTACGTGCCCGAACTGGTGGCGTCGCGCTGTTTCCCATTGATGATCGCAAAGCTTTCGGAATGGTCCACAGAACTAGTCGCCCGAAAACAACATGGATGCAGTTTCGACCGCTGAAGGGCAACTCCTGTAGAGGGAAAAGTTTGCATCTATCTCTCCCATATATCGACTTGCTCAAGTTCAACGGCCGCTGGCACTGGCGCTCGGGCTATGCCAGCGGACCGACAAGGGCTTGCTCGAAACTTTGTCTAGGGGTGGTGCTAGTTGCATTGCTAATCGTGATCTGTCCGAAGGTGTCTAACGCGCAATCCCAGGTTGACGAATACCGACTGAAGGCAGCTTTCCTTTTTCATTTCGCCCAGTTCGTGGAGTGGCCGCCGGAGGCACTGGGGAATGCTGATAATCCGTTTGTCATCTGCGTTGTGGGAGAGGATCCGTTTCACGGCGATCTGGAAGGAACAGTTGAAGGCAAGTACATTGCCGCCCGAGTGGTACGGATCCGGCATTTCAAGCAATTTCAAGAAGGTCAGGGGTGCCACATGGTTTTTGTCGACAGAAAAGATGAGGGCACTGTTCCATTGCGAATGTTGGCTTTGCGCAAGACGCCTGTACTCACGGTCGGCGAATCGGACGACTTCCTGCAGCAAGGTGGCATCATCCGTATGTTCATCGAAGACCGAAAACTTCGGTTTGAGATCAACCAGGGAGCTGCCGAAATCGCCAATCTGAAAGTTAGTTCACGCCTGTTGCTGCTGGCGAAAACCGTCGTCGGAGGCAATAGAAGATAAAGCATGCTTTTCAAGAATCAACCAATCAGGCAGAAGCTCGCCATTGTAACCCTGGGTGCGACGATTCTGGCATTGGTGCTGGCGTGTGCCGGATTCGCCATCTATGAGCGAGAGAGTTTTCGCAGCACAACGGTCAGTGAGTTGGCGACGCTGGCCGATACACTGGGCGCGAATGCAGCTGCGTCTTTGACCTTCGACGACAAGAAGACGGGTCGGGAAATCCTGGGAGCCCTGCGTAGCGAGCACAACATTCTTGCCGCTTCGTTTTACGATAACAAAGGTGAGATGTTTGCGGAGTATCGCCGGGCTGATCTGGAGACCAACTTTCGGGTACCCTCCTGGCATAAGACCGGTGCCTACTTTGACCGCGAGACGATAATCCTCGCTCAAGGCGTGTTCTTGAATGGTGAGGAAATTGGCTCCATCGTCATCGTCTCAGATTTGAGCGGCCTCCGAGCCAAACTGCGGCAATACGCACAAATTTCGGTCGTAGTCTTGCTGGTCTCCACCCTAATCGCCTACTGGGCTTCGTCGTGGCTACTTAGAATCGTGGCTGATCCAATTGTGGAGTTGGCTGAAATCGCCGGACGAGTATCGGTCGGGCAAGACTACTCTCTGCGAGTAGTTCAACGCAGCAGCGACGAGGCGGGCAGGCTGGTCGCCTCGTTCAATCAAATGTTGGACGGCATTCAACGGCGGGATCTTGCTTTACAGAAGGCAAAAGACGAACTTGAACTGCGGGTGCAGGATCGAACGGCAGCCTTGCAGCAGGAAGTCGTTGAGCGCATGGCAGCGGAGGTTGAAATGCGCCGGGCGAGGGACGCCGCCGAAGTCGCAAGCCGCGCAAAGAGCGAGTTCCTGGCGAATATGAGCCACGAGATTCGCACACCGTTAAACGGTGTGATTGGGATGACGGAGTTGGCACTCGACACGGAACTCAATCCGGAACAGCGGGAATATCTCCAAACTGTTGAGATCTCAGCAAACACACTGCTGGCGGTGATCAACGACATCCTGGATTTTTCCAAAATCGAAGCAGGCAAAGTTGAGCTGGAAACGATCGACTTCAATCTGCGGGATTGCCTCGAGGAAACTCTGAGGACGCTAGCATTGCGCGCCGATGAAAAGGGCCTGGAGCTACTGTGCGACATCGCCCCCGACGTGCCGGAATGGGTTTCCGGCGATCCCGTCCGCCTGCGCCAGATCCTTCTCAACCTCATCAGCAATGCGATTAAGTTCACGCAACAGGGAGAGGTCGCCGTTCGAGTTGAGTCTGAAGCTGGTACCGCAAGCACGCGAACCGTGCGGATTACGGTAGCGGACACCGGAATTGGAATTCCCCTCGAGAAGCAGAATTTCATATTCGACCCGTTTACTCAGGCGGATACATCCACAACCCGCAACTATGGCGGCACAGGTTTAGGATTGACCATCTCAGCCCGCCTCATCTCGATGATGGGCGGCAGAATCTGGTTGGAAAGTGAAGTGGGTCGAGGAAGCCAGTTCCACTTTACTATTGAACTAGGCGCTGTTCACGGGGATACCAAACTTGAGACCGTTATTCCTACCGACCGTCTGCGCAGCCTCAGGGTGCTGGTGGTTGATGACAACCTCACGAATCGGCGAATCTTACAGGAGATTTTGAAACGCTGGGAAGTGAATAGCACGGGTGTCGAGGGCGGTGAACAGGCCCTAACTGAACTGACGTCAGCCAAGCTTAAAGGACAACCATACCAGCTGATTCTGACGGATATGCATATGCCGAAAATGGACGGCTTCGCGCTGGTCGAGAAAATTCGACAGCGTCCCGGGTTCAACATGATGGCTATTATGATGCTCACCTCGGCAGGACGTCGTGGAGACACCGAACGTTGCCGCTCGTTGGGCGTCACTTCTTACCTTCTCAAACCAATTCGAAAGGTGGAACTGTTGTCAGCCATTTTGGCTGTGTTGGGACAGAATCCTGCTATCTCGCAGCCAGAAACCACAGCGCTGTCGAAATCGCCTGCCCAAATGAAGGTTCTGAACATTCTTCTAGCAGAGGACAACCGCGTGAATCAAGTTGTCGCCACCCGGATGCTCGAAAAAATGGGGCACGCGATTACCGTTGCGAACAATGGGGTCGAGGCATTGGCGCTGTTGGCAGTTCATTCCTTCGATCTGGTGCTGATGGACATCCAAATGCCACAAATGGACGGCCTCTCTGCCACCAAGAATGTTCGTCTGCAGGAAACGACAACGCGCTTTCATTTGCCGATCATTGCCCTGACAGCCCATGCCATGAAGGGAGACCGCGAGCGTTGCCTGGAAGCAGGGATGGACGGATACGTATCGAAACCGATCAATAGTATAGAGCTGGAATCGGCCATCGCTAAGGCAATGGGTGTGCCCAGCGGCGACCTTGGTCGGACGGCCACAAAAGTTCACCAGGAAGCTCAACCTACGAAGCAGGTAACGTTAGATTTCAAACAAATGCTCGAGCGGCTTGGGGGCGACGAAAAGCTCCTTCAAGAAGTGATTGAAATATTCGTCGATCAGGCTCCCACGCATCTGGAGGTCCTGCGTCGCGCTTTAGCTCAAGGAGATGCCGAATTGATAGAGCGAACTGCGCATAGCATAAAAGGAGAATTGGGGTATCTGGGGCTCACGGACGTGACCCAAAAGGCTCGAGAACTTGAGGAACTGGGCCGAAGACATGACCTCGCGGAGGCGGCCCGGGTATTCGTCTCCCTCGAACCGGAGATCTCTGCCATCGTTGCAGCGATGCGCGAGCCGAGATCAGCAAAAGTTCTGGCGGCGTCTTCAGGAGCCGGACAATGAGTATTGGTCATCCGTCGAGACTCCATTCTCTGGAACCAGCGGCAGATAGTCCGTGCGGCCGTGTGCTTATCGCTGACGATGACGCGATGTTCCGCAGGATACTCCAGACTTGGTTGGAGAGCTGGGGCTATCGTGTGATTATTGCAGAAGACGGCGCCCAAGCCTGGAACATCCTCCAGCAGGAGCATGCGCCCGAGTTGCTAATCCTCGATTGGGTCATGCCTGGGATTGACGGTACGGAGCTGTGCCGCAGGATTCGCGAACAGCAGCGGTCCCCCTATCAATACATCTTGTTGGCCACGGGGAAGGACGACAAACAAGATGTCGTGAGGGGGCTCGAAGCGGGAGCCGACGATTATTTGACCAAGCCATTTGACCGCAATGAACTTCGAGCCCGCTTGCGCGTCGGTCGGCGGATTCTCACACTGCAGAAGGATATGATCAACGCTCGAGACGAACTTCGATTTCAAGCCACGCATGATGTGCTCACGGGCATCTGGAATCGGGGAGCAGTGTTGGACCTGCTGCATCGAGAACTGGAGCGTGCCGCACGAGCAAACACATCGACATCCGTCTTCATGCTCGATCTCGACCACTTCAAGAAAATCAATGATACCTTCGGACACTTAACCGGCGACATTGTTCTTCGGGAGGTAGCAAACCGTATTGTCCACAGCGTTCGCTCCTATGATCTGGTTGGGCGTTACGGTGGGGAAGAATTCTTAGTAGTGCTCCCCACTTGCAGCGAAGCTGAAGTTGAGCAAAGTGCAAACAGAATTCGGTTGGCAATTGCGTCCGCGCCGATTCTCACCGCGAGTTCTGAGATTCCGATGACCGCCAGCATCGGCGCCACAGTTGTAGCAGGAGTCGCTCCTACCTCGGAGAAGGAGATACTTCTGGCGGCGGATAAAGCGCTGTATGGCGCCAAGAATGGCGGGAGAAATCGAGTTTGTCTGGCGTAACTCTGCTCCAAGAGAGACCGTTTCTTCCGCGGTGGGGTGGTAGAGCTTATGAGAATTTTCGTGATCGACGATTTTTTGGCTGTGTTCGCGTCCACTGAGGGACCACGGCGACGCGACGAAAGGATATGTCTCGGGCCGGCGGGTGACGAGGACCGCCTGACGTTTCCGCCGGGCAGCCGCATGAAGTCAATGTGATGGGAGGGGAAGTGCTCATGGCACATCTTCCGACAGAACCTTAAAAATAAGGAACCAGGCCGCGCCCGGATTCGCCGTCGTCCTAACTGACGGTATCCCGATCGATGGTCTTGAGCTCGACATGCAGATCCTTCTTGACCGAGCCAACTTCCGTCGGGTGAGATCGACGGCAAGGGTGGAAAGAACAGCCGCGAGGCCCTGGCGGCGTTTCAGGCCGCGCGCGGGCTTGCTCCAAGTGCGCGGAGCAGCAAGGCGCTGCTCCAGGCGCTCGGCGCCGGTACTATTAAACCGATCGTGTCCTACACGATCACCGCGAAAGATGCCGCCGGCCCGTTCAACAAAACAATTCCGGAAGACGCGACGGAGCAGTCGAAACTGCCGGGTCTTTACTCCACGTCCGTGCTGGAAGAGCTCGGCGGTAAATTCCACTCGGCACAGGCCCTGCTCAAGCGCTTGAACCCCCGCGCCCGGTTCATCGCTGGAGAGAACATCCATGTCCCCCACGTATTGGGCACCGAACAAGCGACGCGGGCGCAGACTGGGCCGGTTAAGATCGTTGTCTCCAAGAAGGTCCTCGGTCCTGATCGTGTATGACAGGGAAGGCCAGGTCATCTTTTACGCCCCGGTGACGAGCGGCAGCGAGCACGACCCGGTCCCGTTCGGGGATTGGGTAATCACGGATATGGTGCGAAATCCAACCTACAACTACAACCCCGCTTTGTTCTGGGACGGCGATCAAGCAAATGCCAAGGTGAAGATCGCCCCAGGTCCAAACAATCCGGTGGGTGTTGTCTGGATTGGGATCAACGTACCGCACTACGGGATCCATGGCACGCCTGAAGCGGGGGAAATCGGCCATTCCGCGTCACACGGGTGCGTGCGGATGACAAACTGGGACGCCACCAGGGTCGCCGACCTGGTTCGAGATGGGACGCCTGTCGTGTTCGAGGAATGAGAAAGCGAAGCTCTTCCCAGGGAGGAACAGACTTGAAGCTGTGTGTTCACACTGCCATGCTCCTTTCGGCGCTTCTCGCTGTTGGTGCGACCTCTTCCGTTCTTGACATGACTCTAGCCATCAGCGGACTCGCCCTCGTGGATCTACGGGATTCGTTCGAAGAATTTCACAACGGGCATCGGCATGAGGCGATCGATATTCTAGAACCGAGGGGGCACCCGTGCACGCAGTGGTATCAGGAACCATCCGCAAACTGTTCCTCAGCAAACCGGGCGGCAATACCATCTACCAGTTCGATGAAACGGGAGTGTATTGCTACTACTACGCGCACCTGGACCGGTACGTGGAAGGGCTGCGGGAGGGAGTGCGGTAGACCGTGGGGATGTCATCGGGTTTGTGGGATCAACGGGAAACGCGGATGCGCGCACCCCGCATCTGCATTTTGCAATCTTCGAGTTGGAGCCGCAAAGACAGTGGTGGAAGGGGAAAGCCGTTAACCCACATCCAGGCCTTGTAGACGCGGTGAACCGGGTGAAGTAGGGGACCCATCTTCTCTTGTAGTTGGCCAAACGGTTCGGCCTTCCCATCCGGCCCGCACCGCGATGACTCTCGGATTGTCGGCAATCAGAGACTGGCCGTAAATGGGCTTCGGGGAAGTCGGCCAGATTGGTACCGGTAAGTCGACTTCTCGCCAGCAATCATTGGTGACGCTTAGCGCGTTTCCCAGTACCGATCCGGCGAAACTTCCTACAAGAGGACTTCTGGCCCCTATTCTCAAGTCTCCATCCCGGGGGAAATTTCAGGTGCCCGGAAATCGGTGCTGAAAGGAGCTTGGTTTACGACGGCGACCGCTACTCTTTTCCAATGTCCTCGTTCCAGATTTCGGGATTTCTGCGAATATATTCGCCCAACAACGAGGCGCACTCCGAAGAATCGAGATCAAAGACTTGCACCCCAAGGGAGCGGAGCCACTCCAGTCCACCTTGAAAGGTGCGGCTCTCTCCGACGATAAGGCTGCCGAAGCCGAACTGCCGGACCAATCCACTGCAATACCAGCATGGCGCCAGCGTGGTGACCATGGTTAGGCCACGATAGCTGCGCTGGCGTCCCGCCTTGCGGAAGGCATCGGTCTCCGCATGCGTGGAAGGATCCCCGTCCTGCACGCGACGATTGTGCCCAGAGCCGAGAAGTCTGCCCTCCGCATCGAAGACAGCAGCCCCAATTGGGATGCCACCTTCGGCCAGTCCTTTGCGGGCCTCGGCCAGCGCCACCGCCAGCAATACAGCATGATCAAGCTTGGCCACAGTCTCGTATTTTCCTTAAATGATCGGGTCCGGATGACGGGGATGCAAAATTCTGATTCGTCGAAGAGAAAATATGAATCCAACAAAAAGCTGACGTTCGTTGACGGTGCGAGCCAGTCAACCTAGGATATCAAGAATGTTAGGACAGAAACTTTCCGCGATGTGCGCTTGTTGTTGTTGCGCGTACGTGTGCTCTGGCGCGGGGAGGCTGCCGACCTAAGGGAAATTCTCTAATTCGGCACTTATAACCCACCGCCAGATTGATCTGGTGGTGGGTTTTTTATTGTTTGCGAGCGAGAGATCTCTCGGCTGGGAGTAGCAATTTATGACCAATACCGCGCAGGAAACGAAAGCACAAAGAGTCGAGCGCTTGAAGCGTTCCATGAATCCCTGGGAAGGCCTGGAAGAAATTCGACGTTTCGCGCGCGAGGGCTTCGCGTCGATCCCATCGGAGTGGCTGGGAACTTACTTTCGCTGGTGGGGTGTGTATACGCAGGGCGATGGGGCGGGCGTAACTGGCGGCCAGGGCGGCGAAGGACGGTCATTGCAGTGCTTTATGGTGAGAATCCGAATCCCCAACGGCCTTCTCCGTTCCGAACAACTACGCACGATTGCCGAACTCACCCGCCGCTACGCTCACAGTGTTGCCGATATTACCGTGCGCCAGAATATTCAGCTGCACTGGATCACGATCGAGGCGCTTCCAGATCTGCTGGAGGCGCTCGCGAAGGTGGGACTGAACACGGCGAGCGCCTGCGGCGACGTCACGCGCAACATTACAGGCTGCCCAGTTGCGGGCGTGGATGCGGACGAAATTTGCGATGCATCGCCATTGGTGCTCGAAGCGTCGCGAATGCTGGCCGGAAATCACGACTTCTACAACCTGCCCCGCAAATTCAAGATCTCGATCGCCGGATGCCGAGTGTGGTGCCCATATCCGGAGATCAACGATGTGGGGTTGACGGCGGCGACGCGCATGGCGCACGGGACCTCCGAAGCGGGTTTCTCCCTGCGGGTTGCCGGAGGACTCTCCACCGAGCCGCACCTCGGGCAACGAATAAACGCGTTTATCCGTTGGCATCAGGTGCTGCCGGTCATTCGTGGGATTGCGGAACTGTTTCGTGAATCGGATGTGTTGCGGGAACATCGCGAGCGGGCTCGGCTGAAATTTCTCTTTCTACGCCAGGGATGGACGGCAGCGAGTTTCCTGGAGGAATTGACGCGGCGAATTGGATTTCAACTCGACCCTGCCGTCGAGGAATTACCGCCGGCAGATGTTTATCGCGACCACGTGGGAATTCATCCGCAGAAGCAGCCGGGCTACTGCTACGTCGGAGCGGCGGTTCTCCGCGGACGGATTACGGCCGAGCAATTGCAGATCGCGGCCGATCTCGCCGACCGCTTCGCGGCTGGAGACTTACGCATGACCAATATGCAGAACCTGCTCATCGTCAACGTTCCTCACCGTAGTGCTGAGAGCTTGGCGAAGGAACTGGACGCGGTTGGATTGCGGGTCGGCGGCTCGCCTTTCTATCGTGGCACTGTCGCCTGCAGCGGAACGGAATTCTGCAAGCTAGCCATCACCGAGACGAAGAGCTTCTCACGCTGGCTCGTGGAAGAACTCGATGAGCGTCTGCCAGGATTTGATCAGCACCTCAAACTGCACGTGACTGGATGCCCGAACAGTTGCGGACAGCACTGGATTGCCGATATCGGTATCGACGGCAAGAAGATGAAAGTCGATGGCCGCCTGGTTGACGCCTACTACTTTTGCATTGGCGGAGCGCTCGGCTCGCATCAAGCGACGGCGCGGCCTGTGGGATATCGCTGCCCCGCGGCCGTGGTTCCGGATGCGATCGAACGATTGCTTCGGCAATATCTCGGCACGCGTGCGGCCGGCGAAAACCTGCGTCAGTTCTTTGCCCGTCACACCGACTCCGAGTTGCGGGAATTTCTCGCGGGCGAATCGGTGGAGCCGGTCGCTCGCGATTTGCCACCGGCAATCATCGCAAAAACCTTGTCGCAAGCAGCCGGAGGAGACGGTGAGTAGCTTGTTCCCAATGTTTATCAAGTTGGCGGAGAAGCGATGTCTGGTCGTCGGCGCGGGCAAAGTGGGCGAGCCGAAGATCGCCGGACTCATCGAGACTGGTGCCTGTATTCAGGTCGTCGCGATGGCGGCTAGCCGACAGGTTCACGAATGGGCCGATGCGGGGAGAATCGAACTGGAGATGCGCGCCTTCACGGCAAGTGATCTCGACGACAAGTTTCTCGCGATCGTGGCGACGGCTTCAGGAAGTTTGAACGAACTCATCTATCGCGAGGCGCGACGGCGCAAAGTGCTGTGCAACGTCGTGGATTTTCCGGCGCATTGCGATTTCTTTTATCCGGCGGTAGTGCGGCGTGGCGAGCTGCAGATCGCGATTTCAACGGCAGGGAGAAGTCCATCCCTGGCGCAAAAACTTCGGCAGCAATTGGAATGGCAGTTCGGAGAGGAATACGCGGCATGGGTTGAGCAACTCGGCGTAACCAGGCAGCTCATTCTAGCCAGCACTCTCGAAAAAGAGCGCAAATTGGAACTGCTACATTCGCTCGCGAGCCGAGAAGCATTCGAAGCAGAGTTAGCCAAGGTCCCCGGCGTTGAGCACGAAAAGTTTAAAGCCAAAGGAGAGAGCGCATGAAGGGCAAAGTCTATCTGGTAGGCGCAGGACCGGGCGATCCAGAGTTGCTGACACTGAAGGCTCTTCGTCTGGTGCGAACCGCCGACACCGTTTTGCACGACGACTTGGTCGCGCCCGAAATCCTGAAACTGATTTCCTCAACCGCCCAAGTTCACAACGTCGGCAAACGGTGCGGGAAAAAAAAGATTCTGCAAGGCGAGATCAATGGCCTGATGATTTCTTTGGCCTCCTCCGGACTGCGCGTGGTCCGGCTGAAGAGTGGCGATCCGCTGATCTTCGGACGCGCCGGGGAAGAGATCGAAGCCCTGCGTTCCAATGACATCCCTTTCGAGATTGTTCCGGGCGTGACTTCGGCCCTGGGTGCGGCCGCCGCGGCTCAGATGCCGCTGACGCACCGGCGCGCGTCGTCGGCGCTTGTGTTCATTACAGCTCATCGAGCTTCCCAAAGCCGCCCTTCCAACGAAGACCCCGCGAATTGGAGCAAGTTAGTCGGAAGCGGTGCGACGCTGATCATTTATATGCCGGGACAAGACCATTCTGAAATAGCCAGAAGACTGCTGGCGGCTGGGCTTACCGGTGAGACCCCCTGCGCCATCATCTCGCGTGCCACAACCAGGCACGAGCAAAGGCATCGCACGACGGTGGTCGATTTGCACCGCGCACCAAAACTCGCCGCGCCAACTGTGTTGGTCGTCGGCGAGGTCGTGGCCTTGAGTAGTTCCGCAGCCATACTGCACAAAGAGGTATTGCCAAGTCCGTCGCAGGACAACGAAGATTTGCTGCCACTGGCACTTTTCCAGAACGCTTCGCTCGCCGGCTCCGCGCTTAAGGGCAGATAAGGAGCCAATCAAGTGCAGAACAACAAAGATAAGATCGCAGAAGTGCAGCTGGCCGCGGAGAGTTGGAGTCCACAGAGGGTTTTGTCTTGGGCGTTTGACGCCTATGGAAACGATGTGGCCATCGCTTCGGCGTTTGGGGCGGAGGGCATGGTGCTGATTGATATGGCTTCGCATACACGCAAGGGTTTTCGCCTCTTCACGCTTGATACCAAATTCCTCTTTCCGGAGACGTACGTTCTGATCGATAGAATCGAGCAAAAATACGAGATCAAAATTGAAAGAGTATTTTCGCTGCTTTCGCCCGAGGAGCAGGATCGAATCCAAGGTGCGGCGCTCTGGGCGCGCGATCCCGATCAGTGCTGCAACCTGCGGAAGGTTGAACCGCTTCGCCACAAACTGAATACACTGGCCGCTTGGATCACGAGCATTCGCCGCGACCAGACCTTATTCCGCAAGAGCGTTTGCAAGGTCGAGTGGGACGGAAAATTCGGGCTGGTGAAAGTGAATCCGATCGCCGACTGGACTTCCAAACAGGTGTGGCGCTATCTTTCCGAACACGGCGTACCGTATAACTCACTCTATGATCAGAACTACTCGAGCATCGGTTGTACACATTGCACGCGCGCCGTATTGCCGGGCGAAGGCCCCAGGGCGGGGCGTTGGCCTGGCTTAGCAAAGACTGAGTGCGGCCTGCACAGCTTTGAGCCCCCAAAGCCCATCGCCTGAAGCGGAGGCACAGTCTAGCACGTTGGTTCTGAAAGCTGACGCGGCTCCCTAGGGCACCTTGTCCTTGCGATCCAGGAACGGACTTAGGGGAGATTCGCAGCGATCTCCCAGAAGCGGACTTCTGGCTCGCGTCAACACGATTCTTTCCGTTGCACAACCAATGGGACAGTTTAGCGCCAATACCGAGCCAGCAGCAGGGATATTAAGGATCAACGTAGGATGCGTCCTATGGAGCTACACACGATCGGCAATTGTATTTGCTTCGGTTCCGCAACCCAAAATATCCGCCTCTATCTATCTCGTCGGCCCCGTCGATAGAGCCTGAGTTGTGATTTTCTTGACACAACCAGTCAGTTAAACTATCATGTCGATCAGTATAGTAGAGTTATTGATGTCCCTATCGCCAGTTCCCAACTCAGTTCTTAGTTTTGCCGGTCCCCCTGGGGTGCCTTTTAGCCTCAGGGCGTCGGCGCTGGTGTTTGAAGACGTTAAGTCCAAGGCACTACTTGAGAGAATGCATTTGATCGGGCCCAGCACCGCAAACGTTCTGGTCACTGGGGAGACGGGTACCGGCAAAGAACTCATTGCCAGACAAGTGCATAAGCTGAGCCCACGGGTCGACGGCCCTTTTGTGGCCGTAAATTGTGGAGCTTTTTCCGAAAGTCTCGTAGAGAGCGAACTGTTCGGTCATGAGCGCGGCTCATTCACCGGAGCAACGGTCGCCAGGGCAGGATGGTTTGAAGCGGCCCGGGGCGGAACGCTGTTTCTGGATGAAATTGGAGATCTTCCATTTGCGATGCAGGTAAAGCTGCTTCGCGTATTGCAAGAACGCCAGGTGGTTCGGCTAGGTTCGCGCAGTCCCGTGGCGATTGACGTTCGCGTAGTAGCGGCGACGAACGTGAATCTTGAGGATGCAGTTGCCGCGGGACGTTTTCGCGAAGATCTTTATTACCGGCTTCAGGTTGCCACGCTGCATATTCCACCGCTGCGCGAACGGCCGGGGGACATTCTGCCTTTGGCGCAACACTTTCTGGGCGTTTATGGGGAGCGGCTCGGATTGAGGGATCCCGCACTGAGCGCGGAAGCATTCGATGTCCTGGTGAACCGGCACTCCTGGCCGGGCAATACACGAGAGTTGGAAAATGTCATCCATCACGCGCTCTTGGTTTGCCGGGAAAATATAGTCAGACCGGAAGATTTGAGGCTTTCTCCTCGTGTGCCCCGAATCGCGACTAGTGGTCCAGCGCAGCCCTTCGACAGGTTGCGTGATGCACTGGTGGCAGTTCTTGAAGAGGGACGTCCCAACCTTAACGCGGAGATCGAGGCGGCGGTCATTACGACAGCCTATGAATTCTGTCATCGCAATCAAGTTCAGACGGCGCGACTGCTCGGAATCAGCCGGAATATCGTTCGAGCCAAGCTGATGCAGTGCGGCGAGTTGCCCAACGGTCGAAAATTGAGAGCTTCAGTCGATCCTTCCTACGATCCCTCCTGATTCATTCGCCAGCTAGAGATTCTCGGAAAGTTGTGCCGCGCGGCCCGATCCAAACAGTTCATCGTGGATCGATTTGCGGACTCGGACAAATTCGCGATCGGTACGGTCGCGCGGCCGCCACAGCCGGATCGGTAGGATATTCCGAATCGTGCCGGGCTGCGGAGACATGATGACAACCCTGGTCCTGCGAGATATACCGCTTCCTCGATGTCGTGGGTCGACCAGCACGACCGTCGTTCGCTCAGCCTCCCAGATACGCAGGATTTCCTGTTGCATGCGCATTCGAGTCATCGCGTCCAGCGATGCGAAGGGTTCGTCCAACAATAGGACCTTAGGACGTCCCGCGAGTGCTCGGGCAATGGCCACTCGCTGAGACATGCCGCCTGAAAGCTGGTGAGGATATTCGTATTCAAACTTATCCAGCCCAACCAAGCGGATGTAGTGTCGAATGTCTCTGCGCTCTTCCGGGGGGAGACCGGCAAGTCCAAAACCAACGTTGTCACGCACCGTAAGCCACGAAAGGAGGCGGTGTTCCTGGAAAACGACACCGCGATCCAAGCCAGTCCCCAGGAGTTTCTCGCCGTCGAGAAAAACGGTGCCTGCATATTCGGTTTCCAAACCGGCAACGATTCTCAACAAGGTCGTTTTTCCGCAGCCACTACCGCCGACAATGCACACGAATTCTCCGGGATTGATAGTTAGCAGAATATCTTTCAATGCCAAGAGCGTGCCCTTGGAACCTGAAAAGACCTTATGCACGATTTCGATGTTGACCGTGCCGCGTTGATCGAAAATGTTGTTGCCCATAATTGAATTGGCTCATGCCGACGCCAGCGGGATAGGACACCGTTCGCCGAATGCGCGTCAGCGCGGCTCTGTGACCAAGAAGCCTGCGGCCGACCGCGTTCATCATCCAATCGCTAGCCTTCCCGAAGACGGCGAACAGTATCACGCTGGCTAAGATGACGGCGGCGCGGCCGGTCATCTCGCCATCAACCATGAGATATCCGATTCCGCTGCTCGCTCCCAAAAGTTCCGCGGCCACTACAAACATCCACGCCAGGCCCAGCCCGCTGCGAAGGCCGACGATGTACTCGGGCAAGGCCGCCGGAAGAATGATTCTGCGGACCATTTGGAAACTGTTCAGCCGGTATAATTTGCCAACTTCGAGCAGCTTGGGATCGACGTGTCGCATGGCAACGGAGAGATTCAGATAAACAGGGAAGAACGCACCCACGGAGATGAGAGCAATCTTCGACGTCTCCTGGATGCCGAGCCATAACAGGAAGAGCGGGACCCATGCGATCGAAGGAACACTGCGCATCGCCTGCAATGAGGGATCAAGTAGCTTGCGAGCACCCGGTAGGTAGCCGGTGAGACCGCCGAAGAGTGTGCCCACGCTTGCTCCGAGCAGAAATCCCACGGCCACACGGGCAATGGTGATTGCCGCGTGTTTCAACAAATCGTCCGAGACGGCCAACTGATAGATTGTTTGGCCGACGACCGTTGGCGCCGGCAGCCAATTGGGGGGAATCAGCCCCAGCCGGGCGAGGAGTTCCCACACGAACAGTACGCTCACGGGAATGATCCATCCCAGCAGTCGATCCGGAACGTAGATTCGTCTGGCATTGCCTGGCGGTTTCGCTGCCAATTCCGCGGTAGCGCCCTTCCATACGAGCCTTCGGTTCTGCTCCGCGGTACTCATTTCTGCGCAAGGCTTTTGTTGGCCACGTCTTGTGCGTATCGAGGATCGATTAGATTGTCCACGGTTGCGCTTACATCGGTGGCGCTGTTGATCACATCGTTCTGTTTCAACACGTCGCCGCTGGCGATGATCACTCGTCTTTGGTTGTCTCCGATCGTCGAATTGGTCAGGTCTGTGCGCTCCAGAACTTTTATGACGATGGCGTTGTCGAGTTTGGCATCGGCGGCAAAAAGTTTGCGAAATTCTTCTGGGTTCTGGAGGGCCCAGATACGAGCCTTCTCGTAGGCGGCCAGCACGCGCTCAACATATGCGGGATATTGCCGGGCAAACTCTTCGCGCACGTTGAGGACACCGTAGCTGTTGAAGTTGACGTTGCGATAGAAGAGCCGGGAGCCACTCTGCAGCTCGGTTTGCGCCATCATCGGATCCAAGCCGGCCCAGGCATCCACGTCTCCCTTTTCGAGTGCGATCCTTCCATCGGGATGCTGTAGGACGACCATCTGAATATCTTTTTCGGTCAGGCCAGCTTCGTGAAGCGCGCGCAAGAGAAATATGTGGGGATCGGTGCCGCGGGTCACGGCCACCTTCTTTCCCTTAAGATCTTCGACTTTGGTGATGGGAGAATCTTTGCGAACTACCAGAGCGGTCCACTCGGGACGGGAGTAGACGTAGATAGCTTTGATCGGATTACCGTTGGCTTTTCCGATGAGAGCGGCGGCTCCAGCCGTGGACCCAAAGTCGACGCTCTTGCTGTTCAGCAATTCGAGCGCTTTATTGCTACCTAAGCTTTGCGTCCATTCAACGGAAATGCCGTCAGCGGCGAGATCCTGATCGAGAAACTTCTTGTCCTTTAGCACCAGGCTGACGGGGTTGTAATAGGCATAGTCGAGCCGGATGGTCGTGGGCCTAACTGACTTCTGGCGGCTACAGCTCTGCGAAACCGCCGCGACGATCAAAACAGCGATCACTAGAGCGAGCTTTGCCCTCTTCTGATTGTTCAACTTTCCTCCTCGGTAGACCCTGCAGAAGACAAATCGGATTGGCGCGTGGCTAACTTTGTTGCGCCGGCACCGGTGCCGCCGCGGTCGTGCGCGGCTGATATTCATTCGCGACTAGTTCTCCGAATGGGCCAGTGATGTTTCCGACTGTTTTTTCGGATTTCGATGAAAGAGTCAGATGTGGAAACAGCAAATCAGCCACGCGATACGCTTCTTCAAGGTGCGGATAACCGGACAGAATGAAGGTTTCAATTCCCAAGTCGGCGTACTCCTGCATTCTTTTCGCTACGGTGATTGGATCGCCCACCAGCGCTGTGCCGGCGCCTCCGCGCACCAGGCCCACGCCTGCCCAGAGATTGGGACTTACTTCCAGTTTTTCGCGACCACCGCGATGCAACTCCGCCATGCGGCGCTGTCCTTCGGAGTCGAAGCGTGCAAATGTTTTTTGCGCCCGGGCAATCGTATCGTCGTCGACGTAGCGGATCAGATCGTTTGCTGCAGCCCACGCTTGTTGTTCCGTTTCGCGAACAATGACGTGCAGGCGAATGCCGAACCGAACGGAGCGGCCTTGTTCCTCCGCCAGACGTCGAACTGTCACAACCTTCTCCTCAACCGCCTGCGGGGGCTCTCCCCAAGTGAGATAGACATCAACCTGCCGTGCCGCCAAGCCGTAAGCAACCTTGGAAGATCCGCCGAAATAGAGCGGGGGATGCGGCTTTTGCACCGACGGATACAAGACCTTTGCGTTCTCAACATGAAGATGCTTGCCGTTCAAGGAGATCGCCTTGCCTCCGACTGCCTCGCGCCAGATCTGAAGAAATTCTTCCGTCACTTCATAACGCTCATCATGGGAAAGAAACACGCCGTCACCGAGCGCCTCGTCGGGATCGCCGCCCGTAACGACATTGATCAGCAGACGTCCATCGGAAAGCCGGTCGAACGTCGCCGCCATTCGTGCCGCGGCCGTGGGCGAAGTGATGCCGGGACGAATCGCGACCAGGAACTTTAGCTTGGTAGTTACCGGGACCAGAGTTGAGGCCACGACCCAGGCATCTTCACACGACCGTCCGGTGGGCAGTAGCACGCCTTGAAACCCAAGCTGGTCGGCGGCTTGAGCAATCTGCTTCAAATAGCCGTAATTGACGGTTCGAGCCTGTTCGGCAGCGCCAAGGTAACGACCGTCTCCGTGAGTTGGCAAGAACCAGAATACTTCCATGTTTGCGATCTCTTTCCGGGGGACTGAGTTTCACAGGAGCTTTGGCAATTGTCTTGCCAACAGACAAGCGAACGTATGTCCATGAATTTCAAGTTTTCACGCGGTTGCGGCGAATGACAGGCGGTTTGGTCAGCACGGGGTCTGCTGCTACAGCAACACCAATTCAGCAGAACTGCTGCTGGAGCAGCAGCAGGCAACTACGCGACGTCCGGCCTGCATGCCGGACAACAGAGGAGGATGGTAGTGCTTTCTACGGTGAATCACATCGCAATAAATGTTCAGCCCCGGCGACATGCCTTCGAGATTGCCGATCAATTGGCTGCGGCATTTGCTCAAACCGCCGTTGAACGCGATAAGCGGGGCGGCACGGCGAAGATTGAGAGAGACCTATTGCGCGCGAGCGGACTGCTCAACCTAACGATTCCGGCAGACTTGGGCGGGTGGGGAATGGAATGGCCGGACACGATGAAACTCATACGAATCTTCGCGCGTGTCGATAGTTCAATTGCCCATCTGTTCGGCTTTCAGCACCTCATGCTCGCTTCCGTGTCGCTCTACGGATCATGGCCGCAGACCGAAGAGCTTTTTTCTGAAACCGTCCGCAATAAATGGTTCTGGGGTAACGCGCTGAATCCGCTCGACAAGCGAACCAGCCTGACGTCCAAGAATGGTACGGGTTACCTCATTAACGGGCGCAAGAGTTTCTGTTCCGGCGCGATTGACTCCGACATGCTGATCGTCTCTGCGATTCGCTCCGTGGACGAAAAGTTCATGGTAGCCGCCATACCTTCTGGCAGGCCAGGGATTCGCATTCTCGATGACTGGGATGCTATGGGACAACGGCAAACAGACAGCGGAACCGTGGAGTTCTGCGACGTGGCCGCCAAGCCGGAAGAGGTTTTGAAGACACCCGGTCCGCTGGGGAGTATCCGGGCGTCGTTGCGTTCGTGCATCGCGCAGCTGATTCTCAGCAATATTTTTCTGGGAATCGCCGAAGGAGCGCTGGAGGAATCGCGCAACTACACGTTGGCGCAAACCCGGCCATGGATTTCCTCAACGGCGCAGAACGCAACGGAAGACCCCTACATTCTGGCGAATTACGGTAGTTTCTTTGTCAGCCTTCAGGCAGCGCAGGCCCTCACGGACATTGCGGGAGAGTCTCTGCAGCGAGCATGGGAGAGCGGAGACGCGATCACCGAAAATCAGCGTGGCAAGTGCGCGCTTGACGTCGCCGCCGCGAAGGTGACAACCAGCAAAGTCGGCCTCGAGATCACCAATCGGATGTTCGAAGTAATGGGAGCGCGTGCCGCGGCCGGTCCGGCGCGGATCGACCGGTTCTGGAGGAATTTGCGCACCCACACATTGCACGATCCGGTCGACTACAAGATTCGCGAGTTGGGAGAGTGGGCGTTGAATCGCCAGCTTCCGAAGCCCTCATTTTATTCCTGAACATAATTCGCAACAGCAGGAACGATTAAGGACCCAGACTTATGCGCAGTTCTCAACCGACGAAGTTTCACCGCACGACTGTGGCAGCTATCTTGGTACTAACAGCCTTAATTCCATTCGCTCGGGCTCAGAGCGGCAATAACGTGCTGCGGATCGGATACCAGAAATACGGCACGTTGGTACTGCTGAAAGCGCGCGGCACTCTGGAGAAACGGCTGGCGCCGCTGCACGTTGAAGTCACATGGACGGAGTTTCCTGCCGGGCCGCAATTGCTCGAAGGCTTGAACGTGGGCAGCATCGACTTCGGTACCGTGGGCGAAGCTCCACCGATCTTCGCGCAGGCTGCCGGTGCGGATCTGGTTTACGTCGGAAACGAGCCGGCGGCTTCCGCTGGGGAGGCCATCGTGGTTCCGAAGGATTCTTCCATCAAGACGGTGGCCGAACTCAAGGGCAAGAAAGTGGCGCTCAACAGAGGCTCGAATGTTCACTTTCTGCTGGTCAAGTTGCTGGAAAAGGCAGGAGTGCGGTACACGGATGTAGATACAATCTTCCTCACCCCGGCGGATGCGCGAGCGGCCTTCGAGCGCGGCAGCGTGGACGCATGGGCAATCTGGGAGCCGTTTCTCGCCGCGGCTCAACGGCAAACCGGTGCTCGCATTCTTGCCGATGGCAATGGCGTTGTCAGCAATCATCAGTTCTTTCTCGCCGCGCGGTCGTATGCAAAAAAGAGAGAGGACGTGATTGCGATCATCATTGATGAACTGGCGAAAGTCGATGAGTGGGCAAAGACGGACACGAAAGCTGCAGCCGCGGTGCTGCAACCGCAGATCGGTTTGGATCAAGCGACGCTTGAGCTGGCATTGTCGCGGGGCGGCTATGGTGTGACGCCAGTCAACGATGCCGTGCTGGCTGAGCAACAGAGAATCGCCGACGCCTTCTACGACCTCAAGTTGATTCCCAAGCATATTAATGTCCGCGATGCGACGTTGCCGGGAACTTCGACGGGAACTCAGCCTAAACGCTGAGTGAGGAACCATGAAAGAGAGAAGCGTGAACGAGGGAAGCATGAAAGACGGACAGAAAAGATCCTCCGCGTACATTCAACTTCGGCCGAGCGTTCTCGGCAAGCAAGCATTGCCGTGGGTTGTGCCCGTTTTACTGTTGATTGTTTGGCAGTGGGCATCATCTGCGGGGATCCTGCCGAGCCGCTTTCTGCCCTCGCCACGTGCGGTCGTCAGTTCGTTCATCGCACTCAGCGCTTCCGGCGAATTATGGATGCATGTTCGGGTCAGTACTCTGCGTGCCTTGTCGGGTTTCGTCATTGGCGGCGGGGTGGGACTGTTCCTCGGGTTGCTTACCGCCTCGATGCACTGGGCTGAAATTCTGCTGGATACTACGATACAAATGGTTCGCAACATTCCTCCTCTGGCGCTTATCCCTCTGGTCATCTTGTGGTTCGGTATTGACGAATCGGCCAAGCTTTTTCTGGTCGCTCTGGGTGTTTTCTTTCCTGTGTACATCAATACTTTTCACGGCATTCGCTCCGTGGACCGCGGACTTCTCGAGATGGGAAAAACTTACGGTCTTTCGGGCTGGCCCCTGTACAGGGAAATTATTCTTCCCGGAGCATTGCCCTCCATTCTTGTCGGCGTGCGCTTCTCTCTCGGGCTGATGTGGGTGATCTTGATCGTTGCCGAAACCATTTCGGCGCGCTCGGGCATCGGCTATATGACGATGAATGCTCGTGAATTTATGCAGACGGATGTCATGGTGGTCGGGATTCTGTTGTACGCGATTTTGGGGAAACTCGCTGATCTTCTGGCGAAGGGTTTGGAACGCTACTGGTTGCGTTGGAACCCAGCGTATCAGACAGCGAGATAGGGATCACTTTGCCTGTCACTTACGGCTCGAGAGAGATCGCGATTGGGGAGCACCGCTGCTCGCGCGGTGTTTCAGTTGCCATTAGGAACGTCAGCATCGCCTTCGGTGGACGCACCGTGCTCGAAAACTTTGACGTTGAGATCACCGCCGGTGAATTTGTGGCGATTGTCGGTCGCAGCGGATGTGGCAAGAGTACCCTGCTGCGGTCAGTCGTTGGTCTGGAAACTCCGCAAACCGGAGCCATTACTTTGGGCAAAGTTGCCGACAACGTTGCAATGCACCACGGCAAGCCGGACGTTCGCGTCATGTTCCAGGATTCTCGCCTGTTGCCGTGGAGACGCGTTCTTCCCAACGTCATGCTCGGCCTCGATTCTGCGCTCATCCCGCAGGCGCGAAAAGTTCTGGCGCAAATTGGCTTGGCGGAAAGAGCCAACGACTGGCCTGCTACCTTGTCGGGCGGGCAGCGGCAGCGTGTTGCGTTGGCTCGCGCTCTTGTTCATGATCCGAATTTGTTGCTTTTGGATGAGCCGCTCGGATCATTGGACGCGCTCACACGCATCGAAATGCAGCAACTCATCGAAGACGTTTGGCGGAGCCGTGGCTTCACGGCCATGCTCGTAACCCATGACGTTGCCGAGGCCATCAGTCTGGCGGATCGTGTCATCTTGATCGAGGGAGGGCGCGTCGCATTGGACGAAATCGTAAACATTCCTCGGCCAAGAACGCGCGGTAGCGCCCGCTTCGCCTCACTTGAAGAACGCATACTCGGCCGCGTGCTTCAACGCCGGTCGGTTGTCGAGGATCGAATGGTAAACGATCAGTGGTAAGCGCCCAGTGGTAAGAGCCTGAATAGGAGGAGGACTTGATGGCAAAAGACGCAGCTTTACCGATCGTTCTGGAAGCTGAACAGAGTACTTGCGAATCTCACGTTCATCCTTTGATTGCAGGCAGGCGAAGCATTCGCGCTTTCGCCTCAACGTCCGTCGGGTCAGAAACCTTGACGAGTTTGATGGAAGCGGCACGATGGGCTCCGTCTTCCATGAACGAGCAGCCGTGGAGTTTCATTGTGGCCGCGAAGGCCAACAAATCCGATTTCAACCGCCTGCTCGGCTGCTTGCTTGAATTCAATGTGCAATGGGCGCAACACGCCCCGGTGCTTCTGTTGTCGGTTGCGAGGTTGACGTTTGAATCGACAGGTGAACTCAACCGGCACGCGTTCCACGACGTTGGTCAGGCCATCGCCAATCTCACCTTTCAGGCAACAGCGTCGGGGCTGTTGGTGCATCAGATCGCCGGATTCGATGTTGAAAAAGCTCGCCGCGAGTTTTCGATTCCTCAAGATTATGAGCCCGTCGCCGCCGCGGCCATTGGATATCCCGGTGACTCGGCAGAGCTTTCTGAAAAATTACGCAAGAAAGATGCGATCCCGCGCCAGAGAAAGCCGCTGACCAACTTTGTTTTCGAGGCCGGTTGGGGACGTTCAGCGGACTGGACTCGAAGAGTGTAGGACTGGTAGGGACGAGATCAAATGATCAGGACCACGTAAGATCGCGACGAACAGCGCCTTTTTCAACATCGGCGCAAGCAGTTTTCCGGTTGCTCGAACCTTAAGTCTCAGACTTATCGAAGGTGGTTGATGTCCGCCCCCCTAGTCGATGGAGAGTGAAAAGGCGGGAATCCCTCTACATACTTGCGCCCTCGGCAGTGCTTTCGAGAAAGTAGTCGTATTTCATTGGCCGCGACTGGCCTGGGGAAGAATCTTGGAAAATATACGTTGCCTGCGCTGTAACCGGGAACTGGAGGCGGGACGAAAATTCGTCGCAATCTATATGTTCGCGCAGACAGTGGGAATTAAGCCACGGCAGAAATCGTCGGCGCAGCGGATCGTCTTCTGCCCGCAGTGCTCCGTCTCGCTGGCCTTGGGGCTCTCGCCGGAAGGCGCACTCAACATCGCGGCGTGGGATATGATCCGCGATCTGGTCAGCTCCGGCCCGGCGTTGAATCAGGCGGCATGGGAGAATCTGCGTGGCGTCGTCGGCTTACTGGAGGCTGGCGGCGAATCCGACGTCGAAGAGCAGCCATCGGATGCCTGGGTAACCTTCAGCCGCGCTGGTTAGTTTTTTCTGCGTCCCTCGGTGGGTGGGCTTACGTTTCCTCTTCTCCATCGTTCCTATATGCAGTAAAACGATAGACATCATCATAATGTGATTGCGACTAAGGCCTTTCTCTCCTCCAGGAGCTCTCGAGTGGAAGTAGCTGGATCTGCGACCTTGCGTTTCCGGGACCTTGGCGTCGCTGTGGAAATCATGGCAGAGCACCATTGACCATTTTGTGGAATAATCCTCGCAATATGAACACCTCAACGCTGGATCTGCTGTATCTGGAGAGCGACCCGAGAACAGGGCAACCGTCCGCTTGCATCTGCGCCACGGTCAGCAGCGGCCAGGACTATGCTGGCGTGAAGGCTGAAAAGTTGCTCACCGCGCAGTGTCTGAGTTTTATCGAACTCGACGCCGAGGTCAGAAGGCTGCACGCGGAACTGGACGAGATCCGTGCCCGGGCAAAGAAGAAATTCTACAAGGCGCATGCCGCCGCCGCGGGCGCTTGACGGCCCATAGCGTAAAGGCCGCGATGAATTATCTGTAACCATCTCCATCCACAAACTTGGAATTCGTTCGAATTGCGCTTGACACATAGCGCCCGGGCTAGTTAAATCTTCTGCGGAATCCCTTTATCAAAACTTTGCATGATTTCTCCAGTGTGCCGAATCTGAGCTTTGCAATGTTCCCGCCGCTAGAGAAACTGAACGTTGACTTGTGAACATTGTCACAGCCTGAATTCGTGGCTGGTGTTATTTTTTGTCGTTAGAAAGAAAGTTGAAGCTCTTGCAAGATTCGTTCACCGCAAACGCTATCTGTTCCGTCTTAACCTTTTTCCCTATTCACTGAGGAGCAACTGCTATGGCTGAGAAAGCAGAAGTCCGTCATACGCTGAGCGAGCAACAGGCACGCCAGCTCGCGAATGTGACCAAAACCGTCCCCATGATGGACCAGATCACCCCGCGCTGGCTGGTGACTTTTCTGTCGTGGGTTCCAGTTGAAGCCGGCACCTACCGCGTCAACAAAGTAAAGCCCACCCATCCCGGCACCCGCACGATCGAGTGCAGTCCCGATGAAGAAATCGATCTTCCTGAAATCTATGTGGACTACGAAGAGAAGCCGCGGGAGTACACGCTGAACGCGGTCACGACGGTGCTCGATGTGCAGACGCGCATCTCCGATCTGTACCGCAGCCCGCATGACCAGATTCGCGAACAACTGCGGCTGATGATCGAAAAAGTGAAAGAACGCCAGGAGAACGAACTGGTCAACAATGCGGAGTACGGCTTGGTCAATAACGTTGCCTCTGATTTTCGCGTAAAGACCAGAAAGGGAGCGCCCACGCCAGACGATCTGGATGAACTGATCGCAAGGGTCTGGAAGGAGCCAGGCTTTTTCCTTGCTCATCCGCGCGCGATCGCGGCGTTTGGCCGCGAGTGTACACGCCGTGGCGTTCCGCCTCCGACGGTGAATCTATACGGCACACAATTCTTGACCTGGCGCGGAATCCCGTTGGTTCCTTCCGATAAACTCGCAATCAAAGGTGAGAAGACGAATATTCTGCTGTTGCGCACCGGCGAGAAAAAGCAGGGCGTGATTGGGCTCTTCCAACCCGGTCTTCCCGGAGAAGTGACGCCTAGCTTATCGGTTCGCTTCATGGGGATCAATCATAAGGCGATCGCTTCGTACCTGATTTCGCTCTATTGCTCGATTGCCGTTCTTACGGAAGATGCAATCGGTGTGTTGGAGGGAGTCAATGTCGATCAATATCACGAGTACAAGTGATCCGTTAGCGACCGACGGGCAGACGTCGCCTTCCACGCCAGCAACTGCGCAAGAAGAAGGTACGCAGAAATACCAGGGCGTCTCCGCCCTGATGTCGACAGTCCCCGATCCGACGGTGATTGCAAAACTCGCCAATGAGTTTTTTGCGGCGCTTCCCGGAGCGGCTGTGCCTCCAAACGTGCTGCCGTCATCGCTGTCGCCCCTCCGGGAGGGAGCGATTCCCGCCGCGCCTGGAACGACCGTTCTAGATAATCCGCGAGGAATGTTTTCTTCTCCGGCCGCGCCCAATGCTCCGCAACCGTCATCAACGTCGCCAGCCAGCACGCTGAACGAGGCTGACTTCCGTGCCATCGCCGCGTCGCTAGCGGGCGAGTTGCCGCTCGCTCCGCAAGTAACAACCGCCGCTCTGCCCGCAGCTATCCCGCTCTCTACATCCTCTGCCGATGCAGGAAGCGGAGGCCCTTGGGCCGCTGCGCCGCAAATTCCGCCAGCCGCCGAGATGTATTCCTTTCCCGGTGTGCCGTCTGTCCCTACGTCCCCTCCGACCGGACCGCCGACTGGGTCGGATCCGGTCGCAGTTCCATCTTCGCCAACAGGAAGTCCTGCTGTAGGCAGAACAGATCCATGGGCCGAAGACCCCCATTTCGCGGGTCTCAACGATGTATTTTCATTTCCTCGTGTGCCGGGCGCATCAGTCCAGGCCGTTCCCGCAGCGCTGGTCTCGCAGCCTAGCACACCTGCGTTTCAGCCCCCTCCCAACACGATCGCAACCGCGAATTCTGCCGCTCCCGTAACGGACCTGCCGCAATCCACGCCCGATATTCCCAAGTCCGGTCCGTCTTCGGCAATTCCGGCAGCCCCCGCCGATTTTGCCGCTGAGGAAAAATCCATTTACCCGGGCTCCGCGGCGAAATTTCCGACCATCAGCGAGCTATTTTCTTTTCCCGGAGTGCCCGGAGCCCAATCGCCTCCTGGCTTTCCGGTTTTGCCCTCGTCACTACCGGCGAATCCAGTCACTGAAACCGACTTTCGGACCGTGCCAACCGCAGTTCCGGGTACTCCCACAGTTGTCTCGACGGTCCCCGGTTCGTCCGGCAACATCCCCACCACAGAGAGAGCGGCGTCGCAGACTACCTCTCTGCCACCAGGAGTCGAGTCCGTCGAGTTCAGGCCAGATGTGGCCCCGGCGGATCTTGGAATCGGCAAGCGTCCACTCGATCCGCGCTTGATCCGCCAGGATTTTCCCATCCTGCAGGAACGAGTCAACGGGCGGCCGCTGGTGTGGCTCGACAACGCCGCCACGACGCAGAAACCGAATGCGGTCATTGATCGCCTGTCGTATTTTTACCGGCACGAAAATTCCAACATCCATCGCGCCGCGCACGCGCTGGCAGCGAGAGCCACCGACGCCTATGAAAGGGCGCGAGAAAAAACCCGCCGCTTCCTTAATGCTTCCTCGTCGCGAGAGGTAGTTTTCGTTCGCGGCACCACCGAGGGCATTAACCTTGTCGCCCAGGCATGGGGACGCCGCAACGTCCAGCAGGACGACGAGGTAGTCATCACCTGGCTCGAACACCACGCCAACATAGTGCCCTGGCAACAATTATGTTCAGAAAAAGGCGCACGCCTGCGCGTGGCCCCGGTAAACGATCGCGGCGAAGTAATCCTCGAAGAGTACGAGAAGCTGCTGAGTCCGCGTACCCGGATCGTGTCCTTCAGCCAGGTATCGAACGCTCTAGGCACCATCGCGCCCGCGCGCGAGATGGTGGAGATGGCTCACCGTCACGGAGCCCGCGTGCTGGTCGATGGTGCTCAAGCCGTCTCCCACATTCGCGTGGACGTGCAGGATCTCGACTGCGATTTCTACGTCTTCTCGGGACACAAGATTTTCGCTCCGACCGGCATTGGCGCGGTTTATGGAAAGCTGGACCTGCTGAACACCATGCCGCCATGGCAGGGCGGCGGCAACATGATTGTCGATGTCACGTTCGAGAAGACCACTTACCAGACCGCTCCCGCGCGCTTTGAAGCCGGAACCGGAAATATCGCCGATGCCGTGGGACTGGGCGCTGCGCTCGACTATGTAGATGAGATTGGGATGGAGAGCATCGCCGCCTACGAGCATGAACTCCTGACTTATGCGACCGCTGGGCTGCTTACGGTCCCGGGGCTGAGGCTGATCGGTACCGCGAGCGAAAAAGCAGGCGTGTTGTCTTTCGTTCTCGACGACGTTCGCACTGAGGATGTAGGCGCCGCGTTAAGCCAGGAAGGAATCGCGGTACGTTCCGGCCACCACTGTGCTCAGCCGATTCTCCGCCGCATGGGCGTCGAGAGCACGGTTCGCGCATCTCTGGCGTTCTACAATACGTACGAAGATACAGACGCACTGATCGCCGCATTGCTGCGCATCCAAGCTGGGCGCGGCCATAGAGGTTTGTAGTGAGCAGCCTCGCGAAGTCGCGATTCTTGTGAGCGGGAGACAAGGCCTGCTCATCAGGTCGTCGATCGCACGCTTTGGGCGACGGGACGTAGAGGCCATTTTCTTCGTGCGCTTAAGGCGTCGTCTTCGATGTAGTTCTAGCCAGCCGATCCCGCACCGGACCAGAGCAGAGAAACTGCCCAAAATCTACTTCGTCGTCAACTTTGCAAACACTTGAATTTACTAGATCACTGAAGCGGCGTCTCGGCTGCCCACAAACAGGTGTTTGCGGGCGAGTTACCTTGAACGCTTGGAGTCGCGAACTTCACGTCAGAACCCCCGCCGTCTCACAAACAGTGAACCAACGTCCGTTGCGCTACGACATCTCTGAGGATCGAAGTCATCTTCTGCACAATTCCTCTCGGAGAGTTAAATGCAGTCAAGATAATCTTTCGAGGTTCTGTGATGAAGGGCTCAGAGATGGATGGTGCCCCTGAACGGGGGCGGGTTCTCAATGCGGTTGCGCTGCAAAACGCCGTCTTGTGCGCTGAATGTGACGTCGTCAGTGACAGCTCCACGACATATGCCTGGTATGCGGGAGTCGCTCGCTTTTCAACATAACTCGAATGTTCGGCGGGAACCTTTCTAGGAATCGGGATACTCGGATCGAAGCCCGGATCCAGGAACCCCAGATGCCGGAATTGGTTCTGGCTTTTCCGAGGATGCACCGGGTCCGAAGGAAAGCGTAGTTTGACAACCCTGCACGGCAGGGTGCTGCAGGCGGAATAGAAATGTCTAACCTAATCGAACATGTGTTCGTCCTCATGCTGGAAAACCGCGCGTTTGATCACATACTCGGGTTCTCGGGCATTACAGGGCAGGACGCCGCGAACGGCGGTTCTACTCAGGTCAATGGCCTGACCGGAACCGAGGTGAACACTTTCAATGGCCAGACATACCAGGTTGATAAAAGTGCCGACGACGTGATGCCGGTGGATCCGGGGCACGAGTTCACGAATGTGCTGGAGCAGCTCTGCGGAGGTGGCGCAACGTATCCTCCCGGGGGCGCATACCCACCCATCAACAATGCCGGGTTCGTTGCCTCATACGTGGCGAGTGGCGGCGCTGCGGGTCCGGGCGAGGTCATGAAGTGTTTTACTCCCGCACAGGTTCCAGTCGTGGTTGCGTTGGCCCAGGAGTTTGCAGTCTGCGACAACTGGCATGCATCCATGCCCGGTCCTACATGGCCAAACCGCATGTTTGTTCACGCGGCCTCTTCTGGGGGGCTCGACCATAGTCCGACCACGGAAGAAATCGTTGAATGGGAGACGGTTGGAGGGTTTCAGTTCAAGGCGGGAAGCATCTTCGATGTACTGAAAAAGAAGGGCGTATCGCGGCGTCTATACGCTGGCGATGATTTTCCCATGGTCGCCGCACTGAAGGGCATCAGCCTTTTTGACATCCGCCACTATAGCAATTTCGCGAGCGATCTTGCCCAGCCCACCTATCCGTACAGTTACGTCTTTCTTGAGCCGAGCTACGATGTCACGAACGAATACAAGAACAGCACTTCGCAGCATCCGCTCACCGACATCACTCTGGGCGAGGAGTTAATCAAGGAAACCTACGAAGCGATCCGCAACTCTCCGCATTGGAATAGCAGTGTTTTGATCATTACTTGGGATGAACATGGCGGGTTTTTCGATCACGCCGTTCCCCCGTCCGCAGCGGCGCCAGGTGATACAACGCCGCAGGGCAAACACAATCAGTACGGCTTTACGTTCCGGCAGTATGGGCCTCGTGTCCCAGCCGTTGTCATCTCGCCACTGGTCCCGAAAAATGTAATCGATCATCGGTTGTATGACCATGCTTCGATACCAGCAACTCTCGAGGCTTTCTTTGGGATTAATCCTTTGACCCAGCGCGATGCCAATGCTAATCGTCTCGATGTGCTCCTCTCGTTGAATGCGCCGAGGACCGACACTCCCACGACTCTGCCTCCGCCCGCGACCGTTCAGGCCGGGCCGGCTGTGATGAAAATGGCAACAGTAATGAAGATGAGTGTGCCGGACTTGAGCATGACGGTTGCCGCCAGACCGGATGAGACGGTCGACCAGGGCACCCTGCCAGTGATTCTCCAATCGGCTTTGCGCCAGGATCTTGAAATGTCGCCACCGGAGCAACGGACGGTAATCCTGCAGCGGGTGCGTTCAATCAAGACACGTGAGCAGGCGAGGCAGTACTTGGCGGAGGTCCAAAAGAAGTTGCGTGAGCGCCGAGCTGCTGCACAACCGGCACCGGGTTCGATGTAAAACCACCCGGAACCCTGCTGATTAGCTCGCAATCTGGATTTCTCGCGGGTTCTCGCGGAAGTTGGCGCCTGCCATGCCCAGATTGGCTCGGCAGGTGTCCCAAAATCCCCGCAGGGGGTTCGGGCCCTTCGGTCCCGTCTGCTGCCCCACTTTGCTGGTCGCGGTCAGGGGCGGGGCTTCCACGCCGATTTCGGTTCTGGGGGCTTACAGTCCACCGGGAATTCAGATCGGAATTAGCCCACGCCGGATTCCCATCGTCACCGCTTCCGTGCGGGTGGACGCACCCAGCTTGTCGAGAATCGAGCTGATGTGGAGCTTGACCGTATGCTCGGAGATACCGAGACGTGCCGCGATTCTCTGTCGACGAGTCCCTCCGCCAACATCCTAACCCGGTGTTGATTGAGGCCGCGCAAGACGCTCTAATGAACTCGAACTATGCAGTTGCATCGAATGAAAAGGTGGACCTAATTGAGGTCCCTGTCAGCAACCCAAGGGGAACAATGAACTGGAAATCGTTTGGCAGAGCCCTCAGATGGCTCGGGCCGGTCTCAGTGTTGTTGGCAGGTCTGTGGGTGTCTGCGTGGACTCCGGCTCGTGCCCAGTCCGGTTCCGCAGCACCGTCTGCAGAACGCAAGACCAGCACCCCCTACACTGGCGATCTTTCCATTTTTGATTCCCCGGGGCGGGATGAACGCCTGCAGATCAACCGGGTAATGGATTTGTTGGGCATTCAGCCCGGCGAAAACGTAGCCGATATCGGTGCCGGATCGGGCTGGTTCACAGTGCACGCAGCCCGCCGCGTCACGAGCTCGGGCACGGTATATGCAGTGGACATCAACCCGGAGGCAATCGAATACATCGACCAGCGCGCGAAAAAAGAGCAACTCCGGAACATAAAGACGATCCTCAGCAAACCCGACGATCCCCAAATCCCGGCCAAGAGCGTCGACGCCGTGCTCCTGCTCAAGACCTACCACGAGGTAGCCCATCCGATTGTCCTGCTTCGGAACCTTCGCTCATCGCTAAGACCAGGAGCCAAGATCGGCATCATTGATCGCAATGGCAACGGAACCGATCATGGCGTGAGCAAAGACGTGGTCGTTCGCGAAGCTGCCCAGGCCGGCTACGAACTGCGCGACTCACAGGATTTCGTGAAAGCCGACGGGATGGATTATTTTCTGATCTTCACTCGGAAGCCAGACTAGATCGCCGACAATAGAATAGACGGAAATGGCTGTGCTGCTCGAACTGCATAACATAGGTGATCCAGGCGCCGAAATTCAGGCGTTGGTTGAGCATCACCTGGGCGACAGGCCCGGCGATTGGCGCGTGTCGATCGTCGGTTCTCGGGAAAATGACAGTTGGGAAATGAAGATCCTGGGACCGAACGGGTTTGAGCGGTCATACGCATTGGCGGGAAGTGCGGGAGAACACCAGCCTTTGGTGATCGGGAATGTGCTTATGAGATTGCTGTCGGCGAGGGTGGCGCGGGGGTGAAGGAAGTCGGACACCGACGAGGAGGCGTAGGTCAGTAGAGCTGTGGTTTTTCGCCAAAAGCTAAATTCGCATGTTCGCCGGGTCCCGATACTGCGTCGGCCTGTCGCGCAGATCTTCTGTCCTTCAACTAGGAGGACTATCACGGACAGCCGCCGATGCACGATCTGCCGGCGACACATCGGGGACACATTAAGGTGCTTCTTCCTGTTCCAAGAACGCCATCCAGTGCGTCCGTGTTCCTGTGGTTTGTTAGAGTTACGTTTAGCCATCCCGCTTTCACGGCGGTAACATGGGTTCAAATCCCATCGGGGACGCCAAAAAAAGAAAGCATCCGCTGAATTGCTGGGTTCGTTGATTTCCCACCCTCACTCTGGCCGATAAGCGACCCGTGGCGCCCCATCCTGTCCTTGACCAACGAGGACCAACGAGCGGCAGGATGGGGTGCCCCGGTTTCTACTAAAAAAGCAGCGTGACTGTTCCGTTGGCCGTCTCGCCGCCGGCGTTGTGGACGTGGAAACTGGTGCCATTGGTCACTTCGAGATCCACGGCGTGACCAAAATCGATGTACATAATATGGGTCCCCGCGGAGGGGCTGAATCCTTCAGTCAGGCCACCTCCATTGCTCTCGAATCCATTCCATACGAGTTCCCCATCGACCGATGAATTCACCACCGTCATCAGGCTCGATCCAACATCATCACAACCACAGACCGTTCCTGTCTGGTCGGCAAGGATGATCACGGGCGTGTTGGATTTGGGAGTGTAGTTACCACTATTCGAGCCGGAGTAACCGTGTAACTAGCGGAACACGGCCAAGTTCGATCGCTTGCGTGGCGTTCGCGACCACCGCAAAAGTTGCAATGCCGACGACGGCGGCGACCACGAATTGGGCGGGACGAGTAAGGTTCCGCAATCTGAGTTTCATAGTGTTCTCCTTTTCAGCAACGGATTGTCGAATACGGAAGAGGGACAATGCAGCACGCTCGCGCCCTCACTTCAGATTCGAGAGTGGCTGGAAGCGGGATTGCCTCCGTTAACGAGATCGGTGCCGGCCGAGCGTCTCCCGAACAGGACCCCGCGATACGAGAAAGCCAAACCAATGGTGCCAGACAGGGTTAAGGTGGCCGCGAGCAGCCGGACCCTCCGCTCGCGGGCGACCGCCTCAAGAGGATTAAAGTCAGAACCGGCTACGAGAGGCGGTGCGATGAACTGATTGTTTTGGATCGTCATGCGCGGCCCCCAAGCTTCGACTAGCAGGCCCGAAACGAAGAGCAGCCAAAAAAGAAGAGCGCGCCATCGAAGCAACCAGCCTCGTCGATGCTCGTGTCGGGAGTTCATCGCGTCCGCCTCGCGTTGCGAGTTGCTGCTTGCAGTCGTTGTGTTTCCGCCCATTCCGATCGGGCGCTCACTTTCCACGAAAACAGACATAACGCACTCCAATTCTGAGGCAGGCGCCCCGCTAACCAACCTTCCACCTACAAACGCGACGAACGCGCACAAAGGGTTCATCGATACAAACTTGTTTCGTGGAGACCTCATGGGCGAACGGAAGCGTTCAAACTGACAACGCGATTGATAGAGCCCGTTCCCTTGACATATAGTGCGAGACTGCAGGAGAACGTTTCATCGGTCTATGTGAGGGATTCTGTGGTGCTTTACGTCACTGCCTGCGCACGGTATCAGCGCGATGAAGGCGCGGCGAAGAACGTCATCACTGCTTTGCGAAACTCATCAGGCTTTTGGATATGAGGGATGTGGCCGCATTCCGCAATCTCGACCAGGGTTGAACCCTTGATGGCTGCATGCGCCTTGCGCCCCAGTTCAGGGTACTGTCCCGCGACGGATTGCAAACCGGGCGGCAAGCGATTTTTGCCGACGACCGTGCGATCGGCCTGTCCGATGATCAACAACGTGGGGCGGTTAATCTCCCCCATTTCGTAGACGACCGGCTGCTCGTAAATCATCTCGTAGGTGAGTGCTGAAGACCACGCGTCACGCGCATACTCACCCGTATTAAGGATGCTGGCCTGATCCTGCACATAGATTTCGTATTCCGGCTTCCATGCTCCCGGGTAATAGGTTTTCTGGTAATCGCGCATCTTTTCATAGGTCTGGCTCAATTCCACCGCATACTGCTGTTGCAGCGGAAGGTAAGGGACGAGTTTGCGGTAGTCTTCGAGACCGAGCGGATTCTCCAGCACCAGTTTTTCGACCGTCTCCGGAAACAGCAGAGTGAAACGCACGCCCAGCATTCCACCCATGGAATGCGCAATTATGTTGACGCGTTGGATGCCCAAATGATCGAGAAGAGCCTTCGTGTTCTCCGCCATCTGGTAGAAGCTGTAATGGATGTCGGGCCGCGATGATGCACCGAACCCTAACTGGTCCGGCGCAATTACGCGATAACCTTGCTGCGCCAGGAACTCGATGGTGGGCTCCCAGTAGAAGCCCGAGAAGTTCTTTCCGTGCAGCAGAAGCACGCTTTTTCCGTTGGATGGGCCCGTGGGCTGGACGTCGCGGTACGCCAGGCGCAGATCCTGGTTTTCCACTTGCACCTGAAAAAATTGCACGGCGTACTCAGGATGAAGCGCCTGTGTCTGCTGCGCAAAAGACGGCGCAGCCCAGGTGGCTCCGAGCAGGCAGACCGCGAGTGTCGTGCGGGTTGCAAGCCGCTGAAATTCGATCATAAACCCTAGCCTCCAACCCTAAGTAACTAACCTAAGTTCGGCCTTTTGCGGTGAAATCTCCACCACCGAAGTATGCCTTCCACGGCTCCGCGTCGGCAACCCGTAACTCCTGTTCCAATAGCCACGAAGAGCGGTTTTAGTGGGTGCGCTCACAATGAGCAGTGACGGCAGTCACCGACTCGACCTCCCTATGCAGGAGATAACCGTTATGCAACATCCCGGGTAGTTGCCGGGCCGGAAAGAACGTTGGAACAACAGGGAATCGGGGGAAGAGAAAATCTGATCGCGCGCACTACGAACATTCGTTGCTGAGCCTTAGTTTAACTCTTAGAGTCTTACCGGTTGGAAGCGCGTATCTTCGGTTTCGTCCTCATCTTCCGCCTCTGCGGTGCCACGGGTTAGAACACCGCTCTCGTTCGCGAGTGTTTCCGGTCTACCGATCCCGGGAAATACCTGCGTTGAGGAAGGCGCTAAATGTCCAAGCATTCAACGATTGAAGAGCATCTGGAGGCTCTCGGAGTCTCACGGAGAAGCTTCATCCAGCTATGCAGTATGCTGATGGCCACCGCCCCGGCGGGATTGGCGCTAACCCACAAAAAGTCGGTCTTCGAGATCGCGGCAGCGATCGGTAAGACGAAGCGCCCATCGGTGATCTGGCTCCATTTCCAGGATTGCACGGGATGCACGGAAACTCTGCTGCGAACCTCTGCTCCCGATGTGGCTCACCTCATTCTCGACGTCATCTCGCTCGATTACCACGAGACCCTGATGGCAGCTTCGGGCGCGCAGGCGGAAGCGGCATTGCAGACAGCCATTGCCCAGAACGAGGGCAAATTTGTCCTCGTGGTGGAGGGCTCAATTCCCATGAAGGACGAAGGCGTCTACATGGAGTTGGGCAGCCGCCCGGCAGTTCAAATTCTGCGGGAAGTTGCCGCCAAATCGGCGGCCGTGATCGCCATGGGATCCTGCGCCTCGTGGGGCGGTGTGCCGTCGGCGGACCCGAATCCTACCGGCGCGGTCGGGGTGGATTCGATCATCACCGACAAACCCGTCATCAACCTGCCGGGTTGCCCGCCCAATCCTTACAACCTGCTGGGCGTGGTTCTGGAGTATGTGACCATGGGCAAACTGCCGGCGCTCGACTCTGCCGGGCGTCCAAAATTTGCTTACGAGCGCGTGATCCACGAGAATTGCCCGCGGCGAGCGCACTTTGACGCCGGTCGGTTCGCGCTTGCCTTCGGAGATGAAGGCCACCGCAAGGGCTGGTGCCTCTACAAAATGGGCTGCAAGGGTCCGGTCACGCATGCCGCCTGTAGCACGCGCCATTTCAATGAGATTGCCGATTGTTGGCCGATCGGAGCCGGCATTCCCTGCCTTGGCTGCACGGAAAAAGACGTGGTTTGGAAACTCGGTACTTTCGAAACCGTTCCGATTCACCTCGCTACCCCGCCCGATACCTATCCGCCGATTTACAGTTCGGTCGGTGGAGTTACAGTGGCCGGGACAGCCCTGGTAGGCGCGGTGGCAGGCGTTCTTGGCGGCGCGACCTATGTCTACTCGCAACGCTTCGAGAGCAGTCAAGAGGCTGGCGAAGAACGAATTGAAGCTGGTCAGGCCGGGAAGCAGTTCGACAAGAAATCTGACCGGAAAGAGGTCTAATGTGGCGATCACACGGCGAGAACTGATTACGAATATCGGCAAGGCCGGAGTGCCGGTGGCCGTCGCCATGACCGTCGGCACCCAGGCGCTTCAGGCCGAGGAACTTTCCGCTCCCACCGAGCCTCTCAGCCTACTTTACGATGCCACCCTGTGCATCGGCTGCAAGGCCTGCGAGTCCGCTTGTAGCGCGGCGAACAATACAGAGCCTGATACCAGCGGTGACGGACTGCATCAGGCGCCCACCGACCTCAACGTTTTCACTCGCAACATCATCAAGCTCTACAAACCTGAGGATGGCTCTGCACCGTCTTTCGTGAAACGCCAGTGCATGCAATGTTTCGATCCCGGTTGCGTCGCCGGTTGTCCTTTCGAAGCTCTTTATAAAGATAAGGACGACGGTATCGTGCACTGGGATGGCGGCAAGTGCATCGGCTGCCGCTATTGCACGATCTCGTGCCCTTATTCCGTGCCACGCTTTCAATGGCTCGGATTCAATCCTGTCATCACCAAATGCGAGTTGTGCAGCCACCGGTTGGCCAAGGGGCTGAAGCCTGGTTGCACCAGCGTATGTCCTACGAGCGCGGTGATTTTTGGGAAGCGGTCGGCATTGCTGCTCGAAGCCAAGAAGCGCATCAAGAACAATCCTGGCCGTTACTATCAGGATCGCGTCTACGGCGAAATCGAGAACGGTGGCACGCAAGCTCTTTATCTGTCTCGTGTGCCCTTCGAGAAACTCGGTTTGCCAGAGATCGGACCGACCTCCGGTCCCTCCTCAACCCTGCGCTGGCAGAAACGGATTTATTCCTACTTTGCGCTGCCAGCGGTTTTGTATGTCGGCTTGGTGACTGTGATTCGCAAGAACCTGAAGGGCCATGAGCAGGAAACGCACGAGCAAGAAAAGGAAACCGGACTGAGGGCGCAATTATGAGCACCGCAACCCTGACTAACGAGCCGTTCGCGGAAACAAAACCGCCGGCTACCGACAAGAAGCCGCGCTGGGAGCGGGCGGTTCCAGTCTATGGCGTCTCCGTGATCACGCCGTTCTTCCTCGCTCTGGTAGGTTTAGCCGTATTGTCGCTCATCCTAACCGTCTACCGCGAAATCGTTGGGCTCGGTCCGGCCAGCGGCATGAACGACAAGTTCGGCTGGGGAATCTGGAAGACATTCAACGTGGTGGTACTGACGGCGTGGGGGTCGGGAGCCTTCGCTGTCGGAGTTGTTGCGTGGGCGTTCGGGCGAAAACGCTTGTTTCCGCTCATGCGAATGGCCCTCCTCACCAGCATGCTGGCATACGCCTGCGGCCTTTGTCTGCTGGGTGTCGATGTCGGCCGTCCCTGGAACTTCTACTGGGTCGTTTTACCGTGGCATTGGAACCTGCATTCGCCGATGGCCGAGATTGCAATCTGCATGTCGGTATATGCCTCGATCCCCCTGTTCCTGGAAAACATTCCTCCTATCCTGGAGCGGCTCTGGCATTTGAACGTTAACTGGCAGCCTGCCGTAGAGCGCGTCGAACACGCTCTGCACGCATTCTTCCCCATCATCGTTGCCGCCGCTTACTTATTGCCCGCGATGCACCAGTCATCCCTGGGCGCGCTGATGCTGCTGGCAGGGCAACGAGTTCACCCCTTGTGGCAGACTCCATTTCTGCCCTTGCTGTATGTGGGCGCGGCCACTTTCATGTCGTTCGCGTGCGTCGCCGGAACCACGATGTTGTGCTGCCTGGTCTGGAAACGCGCAATGGACATGGAAGTTCTTGACGAAGCTGCCCGCATCTCTGCGTGGACAATTTTCGGCTGGCTCGCCATCCGCAACCTCGACCTTCTATTCCGCGGGTCACTGTTTACGGCCTTCCACTTCACCAGCTTTGCCGGAATTTTCTGGACGGAGACACTACTGATTGCTTACGGCGGCTGGATGCTTCTGCAGTCCATCAAGACCCACAGAAGACAAACCATGTTTGTAGGCTATGCCCTCAGCTCTCTCGGCGGCATGCTGTATCGCTTCAGCCCCACGACTTTGGCCTATATGCCTGGCCCGCACGCGATGTATTTCCCGTCCACTATCGAGATCCTGATCGCGCTCGGTTTTGCTTCCATCGGCATCGCGATCTTTCTCATCGCGGTCAAGTTGCTCGCCATTCTTCCCGCTTCTAATCAGGAGTGGCGCAACATGGCTGCCTATTACAAGGTTCGCAAACCGGCCATCCGCCGGAATAAATATCTCGGATTCTTCGACCACAACGAGCTGTCGTTGTCCGATAAAGAATCCCACTAAAAGCAGGTATCATGGCAAACCGAATCACGATCGATCCCATCACGAGAATTGAAGGCCACCTTCGCATCGATGTCGAAGTCGACAACAATGCGGTTAGCAATGCATGGGCTTCTTGCACCATGTGGCGCGGTATCGAGAACATTCTCAAAGGCCGCGATCCACGCGATGCCTGGCTCTTCACCCAGCGCTTCTGCGGTGTGTGCACCACGGTGCACGCCATGGCCAGCGTGCGCTCAGTGGAAGACGCCCTGAAGCTTCAGGTGCCGCTCAACGCCCAGTACATCCGCAATCTGATCCTGATTGCGCACGCGTTGCACGACCACATCGTCCACTTCTATCAACTGTCCGCGCTCGACTGGGTCGACGTTCTACAGATTCCCAAGGCCGATGTCGGAGCCACGACCCGGCTGGCGGAGAGCATCTCGCCCTGGACGCGCAATTCCCGCGAAGAGTTCCAGGCTGCGCAGGACCGCGTGAAAGCCGTAGCCGCGAGCGGCCAGCTCGGAATTTTCATGAACGGCTATTGGGGCCATCCGGCCATGCGGCTCTCTCCCGAAGTCAACCTGTTGGCCTTCACGCATTACGTCCAAGCGCTCGAGTATCAGCGCAAAGCGCTACAGGTGGTCGGTATCCTGGGCGGAAAAACCCCGCACATTCAGAACCTCACCGTCGGAGGCGTCGCCAACGCGATCGACTTGGACAGCACCAGCGCCCTCGATATGGACAAGCTGGAAATGATCCGCGAGCTGCTGACCGAGGTTGTTCGCTTCGTCAACGAGGTCTATTTCATCGATGTCTGCGCCGTTGCTTCCATGTATCCCGACTGGTTTAAGATCGGCAAAGGCGTGAACAATTATCTTGCGGTCCCCGATCTGCCGCTCGACAGCGCGGGTTCATCCTACGATCTTCCGGGCGGGTACATCATGAACGGGAACATCGGCGGCGTACATACCTTCAAGACCGCAGCCGATAAGGATTTCCGCGATGGCGTCAGCGAAGACGTAGCCCACGCCTATTATCACGGTGATAAGCCTCTCCATCCCTATAAGGGAGTGACTGATCCCGACTTCACCGGCTGGAACGGCGACCAGAAATACTCCTGGGTCAAGGCGCCGCGCTTCAATGGCGCTCCGATGCAGGTCGGTCCGCTGGCACAGGTGCTGGTCGGTTTCGCCCAAGGCCATCCGTTGACGCAAGAAGTATGCGGTGAAAGCGATCGACACCATCGGTGCCGTCGGCCATATTCAGGTGACTCCGGGCATGTTGGAATCGACCTTGGGCCGCCATGGCGCGCGAGCGATTCGCTGCGCGATGTTGGGAGAACTGGCGCAGAAGCATCTTGCGCTTGTTGATCGACAACGTCGCCAAGGGCGACTATGCGGTCCACAACCCGCCGGTGTTTCCGAGCGGCGAAGTGGAAGGCGTCGGAACCCACGAAGCCCCGCGCGGCACACTGTCGCACTGGATCGTGGTCAAGGACGGAAAAATCAAGAACTACCAGGCGGTGGTGCCGTCGACCTGGAATGCCAGCCCGCGCGACGCCTCCGGCGCCCACGGTCCCTACGAAGCGTCGCTGCTGCACACGCCGCTCGCCCGGCCGGAGGAGCCGTTGGAGGTATTGAGGACGATCCACTCTTTCGATCCTTGCATGGCCTGCGCCTGCCACACGTTCGATGCGTCAGGCCGCCAGATTGCCAAAGTGAAGATACTGTGAAGAGAGTACTCATTGGCGGGATTGGGAACGTCTTGCTCGGGGATGACGGAGTCGGGCCTTATGTGGCGCGGCTTCTGGCCGCCCACTACGAGTTCGACGAGGGCGTCGAAGTTATCGACTTGGGCACCCCGGCTCTCGACCTGATCGATCAGCTCTCCGCCAATGATGCCGTGATTCTCATCGATTCCGTCCACGCGGATACGGATCCGGGAACAGTGCTGCTGTACCGCAAAGCTGATATCATGCGCATCACTCCAGCCGTGCGCATGGATCCGCACTCGCCAGCGCTGGTCGATGCACTCCTCAGCGCCGAGTTGTTCGGAGTCGCGCCCACCGATGTGCTTCTGGTGGGAATTGAAGGGGAATCCTTCGAGCCGAGCTGCAGCTTGAGCAAGACGGTGAAAGCATCGTTGGATCAGGCGATCACACAAGTGTTGAGTGAACTGGATCGCCTGGGTGTCAAGCATTGCCACCGGAAACATCCCGCCGAACTCGGCATCTGGTGGGCATCCGAAGAACAGCTGGAATCTCCCGTCGCACTATAGACCGGTTGCGGAAAGCCATCGTCAACCGGCAGATGCCTGCTACTGATCGCCGCGCACTCTCCACCAATCCAACCGTTCAAACTCGGCCATTTTTGCGGCTCCGTGTTGCCGATACCAATCTTGCCAGGCTGATGCATCGGCGGGCAAGGTTTCGTCGGTGATCTCGCGCAATGCGAGGAAGGCCCAATTGCGCATTTGCGGCGTGGTTTGGGAATCTGCGGCCAACTCGATCAGTTTAGGAACCATTCGCATGCGCTGTTTGCGCATGAAGTTCCCGCAGTCCGACACGTTGCAGCCTGCGCGATCGCGGACCGCGTCGGATGGGTCGTGCGTAAAGGAATCAAAGAGCTGGTCAAGCGCTTCATCGCTGCCAAGGTAGCGCATGCCTTCAACCGCCCACTGCCGCACCTGTGGGTTGGGATCATTTTTGGCGTAGTCCACCAGGACCGGATAAATGCGATCGTAAGCCACGCCGCGGCCGGCCAGCATTCCCATGGAAAACACGTAGTATGCGCGATGCTCGGCGTCAGCTTGCGCACGTGCAATGAGTTGATCCGCCGAGGCTTCCGTTTTCGCAACTCCGTTGATTGCCAGGTTGAGATCCGCATTGGCTTGACGAACGCGCAGGTCGGTCGAGAATTGAGAGCGACGCTCGAGTTCGTTCATGCGCACGGTGCGCGTGAGGCCGTGCCAGGCGCCAATATTCTGCTCGAACACGTCGAGCGCGCCTGCATCGTGCCGGATTGCGCGGTCCAGCAATTCTTCTGCCTGTGCCTGTTCGGGTAGCGTTCGTAGATTTTGCATATCGACGTCTGTGAGCGGCGAGTGGGCTGCCGGTTGCAGCGACGATTTCGGCGATATGCTGATTTTGGATACTCGAATTGGCTTCCGGTAATCCCGAGAGAAGAACCGGTAGCTGACGAAGCCCGTCCAGGCGAGAAAGAACGCAATCGCCACGGCGGTTGCAGCCGGACTATTGAGCCGAAAAGATCCGGGCGATCGCGAGGGTACTTGCCCGCGTTGCGGCGGCGGGCCGTAGTTCCGGAAACCACCGTCGACAGCGACGTGGGTGTCGAGTTTGAGGCCCGCAAGCTTCTCCAATTGGGCGGCGACCCAGCGCGCTTCCTGACGGTTGTCGATCATGTCGACAAGCTTCGCAGTCTCTCCATTCTTCATTTGCAGCCGAAGAAAGTAAGAAGCCGGTGAGCCAGGTTGTTGTGCATTGGTGACGGCCAAAATCTGCGCAATGTCGGAGAAGGGAAATTCACGAGCCGCTCCGATGCCGAGCAGAGCCCGACGGCGGACAATCCGGTCGTTGCGCACCTGGATGCGGAATGAAACCAGCGTAGCCTGAATCAGTCCGTAGAGGAGCGGGAGCTCAAACAGTCCGAACACCACCTTGAAGAACACCGGTGCTTTGGAAGTTGCAAGGAAAAAGACGATGCAAGTCCACAGCGCGGTGAAGAAGATGATAATCAGGATCCGGGACGGATTCCTGAAAGCGGGAAAGTAAAACTCTGTACTGCCATCCATCGCGGTCGAGACAACAACTTTCGGGTTCGCGGGAGCAGCAACTTCGGAGGCATCGGTCTGGAAAGCAGGCGCAACGCTTGCGCCCTCCGCGTCATTCGGAAAGACAGCGTGCGCTGAGCTTGAGGCCGGCGCTGGCGTCAGGCGAAAGACTGGGACCTCAAAATCGTCGGAATAATTCACTCCGGGAACGTCCGCCTGTGCGTGCAACAGCCATAGCACCTGATCGTCCGGTTGGTCGTGATTCGACTCATAGGCGTCGCTCGGTATGCCAAAGTCCACTGGAATCACAGCATCGCCGGTGGGCCCGGGCGTGAGCGAGGCTTGCGGCACGTTCTTCACGGCTTCCCAGAAAACGCTCTCCTGGACGGAACGATTCTTGCCCGAGCCGGTGATGACTCGGCGAACACAGGAAAGACGCAGGTCGATGCCATGTCTGGCATCGGTGTTGAAGCGCAAATGGATCGTCCCCTTTAGCGTCCGGCCAGGAGAAAAGGGCAGCGAGGCGAATTCAAAATAGGTTTGTCCGAAGCGTTCCCGCCGTATGCTGGTCCGGATTGCCGCGCCCAACAGAACAACGCCAACCACACAAAAGGCAAGCGGGAAGATGACTTTAGGGGCAGAGGTCCGCCAGAGTTGAGGTATGGCCGAGAATGCGATTGGGAACGTAATCGCATTCCAAAAAATCGCCGCCAGCCAAAGTCCGATGGCGCTGTTGCGGTTGTTGCTTTCGGCTCGGCTCGCTGCCCAATCCTTCCGCCAAAGCCATGGGGATTGCGGATTGTTTACCTGGAGCTGCCGCTTGTTCCTTTAATTTACGGTTGCCATAAATTCCGGCGTAAATAACTCCGCCGCCAATCGCAACGAAGATCGCGCTGAACAGCACTCCCGCCCAGCGATTGCCCTGGACGTGGCCAGGAGCAGCGGAAAGCATGGCGGTGGCGAAAAACAGTCCAAAGGCCATAAAGATCCCGCCAAAAACGACGGGGAAGACCTGGGCGCCTTTGGATGGCCATGCCATGGCGAAAATTATAGGTTGCCGAAGACCGGACCCACGCCATGAAGCGGAACTAATTCGTTACGCAAGTCACGTCCTTATTGCTCCCCGCATACACTTGCGGACGTCAGATCTGCGCAGTGGACGCCGCCTACTCCATCTCAAACGGCAGCCACCGCAATCCTTCTGCCCGTTCCACCTGCAGTACCACCGAATCGTGCGGCTTGATCTGCGACAAAGCTGTGCGTAGCGAGCTCAACGAATCAATCGCCGTCTGGTTCACGCTGTGGATTACGTCCCCCGGTTCCAGGCCCGTCGCAGCACTCATGAAATTCGCCACTCGTCCCACCACCACCACCCCGGTGGAAATACGTAGCGTGCCCAACATAGAGCGCAATCTATCGTCCAATGTGAGCGCCAGGATCCCCAAACGCGAAATCAGATTCTCGCGCGTGTTGGCGAGATTCGGCAGAGCGTCCATGGCGTCTTTCATCTCCAGCGCCGCGATGTACAAAGTTTTACGTTCCGTCCCTCGCAGCACCTCGAGCTTCAGCGATTCATCCAGCGGATGCAGGTAAAGAGCAGCAGTGAAGGCGGGCAGGGTTCCGATCGGTCGTCCGTCGGCGCGCACCACAATATCCCCAATCTGCAGCCCGCCCGCCTCGGCCGGACCTCCCGGAATCACGTCATCGATCACCACCCCCCAACTTTGCGCGAGCCCCAATCCTTTGGCGAGGTTGTCAGTGATGGTTTGCGCCCCCGCCTTGACCTCGATCCGATGCACGTGCCCGTACTTGCGCAAGCTCTCGTAGACGAATTGCACGATTCGCGCCGGAATGGCAAACCCCAGCCCCTCGCTCCCGCCCGCTGAGGACAGAATAAAAGTATTGATCCCAACGACATAGCCGTCGCTATCCACCAACGGGCCGCCACTATTGCCCGGGTTGATCGGAGCGTCGGTCTGAATGTAAACCATGGGACGGTTCGGATCCGCCTGCCGCGCAACCGAACTTACCACGCCCATGGTCACCGAGTTTTCCAGTCCCTCAGGACTACCCATGGCAAACACCAGTTCTCCCTGATGCACTGGCCGGCGACTGCCCAGTGAGAGCGTGGGTAAGCCACTCTCCTCAATCTTGATAAGGGCAAGGTCGGTCTCTTTATGCAGGCCGATCAGGCGTGCCTCCACAATCCGCTGCTTGCCCACAGGCGCAATCTGGTCTGGAAAATCAACCGAGGCCATCGGAAGCGCTACGTGAATGCGCTGCGCTCCTTCGACCACGTGGGCATTGGTCATGATGTAGCCGTCCGGATCGACGACCACTCCGGACCCGATCGCCTGCTCGCGAGTGATGAGCGCCGTTTGTCCGCGACTATTCTCGTCGACAGTCCCATAGCCGGTGACGAGGATCTGAACCACCGCCGGAGAAATTCGCGCCGTAAGCAGTTCGATCGCGGAATTCAATTGCTGCAGCACCGGGGATGGTTCCGCCGGTCGAGTCCCCATCGCCTTAGCTTTATCGGCGGTTGTCTTGTTAGCGCCAGGCTGTGCGCTCTCACTGCCCGCAGCCGGAACTTGCGCCGTTGCTTGGCCAGGTCCTTGTCCAAAGGCAGGAGCGATAAACGACAGCCAGCAGAAACAGGCAGCCAGGCTAAGAAGCGCAATGCGGAATTGACCTCTCGACCCGCCAGTTGAGAAAAGCATAAACACTCTCCTTGAATGCACCCCGACCAGGGTAGTAGTCAGATGATGATTATGCCGGAAGCGGACAAAACGAGCGTCACTTTAGCTGGGTAGATCGAATGGAGCGCCGGGTGCCGTCGCCCGGCAGTAATGCAGTCGCCTACTGAATCGCATTCCCGTAAGTAGGCGAGCCCTGCTGCACAAGGAAGAGCAAGGTTTGTCCGCGCGAAGACCAGTCGCTCTGCGGATACTTGGAGACTAACTGTTGCGCGAGTTCGATTGCCAGGCTCTTGGACTGCTCCGACTTTTTCGGTTGCTCCTCTGTCTTGTAAATCTCGATCAGAGCCGCTCGCCGTGAAGCCGCGTCGTAGAGCGCCTCGGGTGCGGCCGGTGACTCCGGGTGTTCTTTTACGTACTTTTCGTAGATGTCGGCTTCCTTTTCCGGACACTTCGAAGATCCCTGCCAGTCGCCGCAAAGTTTGTTGTCGAGCAGATGGAAAGCGGCGAGTTGCGCCCACTTTGTGTCTGGAAATTTTTTCATCACCAGTTTCATGTTCTGCTCATCAATCCCTTCGCGAAGATGGGGATCTTTTTCCCGCGCGGAGGGGCGAGATTGCATATCTGATCGGTCGATCTGCCATCGAATATCGGCCGCGCGGTAAAGCGCCTCGCCGGCCAGCGGGCCGGCCGGAAAAATATCATAGACGCGGTGATAGAGACGCAAGGCATCTTGAGCCGCGCCCCGCCGTCCATGGCGTCGGCTGGCCTCGTCCTCGGAATCCACCGCCGCACCAAACAGAATGCGATCCCCGTTGGGCGTGGACGACCACACCACGCCGGTATCAAGCACCCAACCGGTGACGGTCCTGCCCCGGTCCTCATCTTCATAAACAAATGCCGGGTCAGGAGCGAGCGATGAACCAAGTAGAGCTTCCACGTGCAGCCACCGCGGGCTTCGATCGAGCAGAATCAGTTCCCGCCCACGCTCGACCTGCGCGAGCTTATTGGAATTCGTGTCAGGAGACAGGTAGAGGACCGCCTCCCGCACCAGCGTGCCGTGGTCGGCAGCTAGCAGTAGCGAGTTTCCCAGCACGATCAGGACTGTCCAATGAAGTAGCTTTACAGTCGGCTTCACGATAGTCTTCCTCTCCGGGTTCGAGAGTAGCACGCAGGTATAGAGTTGGATGCTCAACAGAAGCCCGAACAATCTAGAATTTATCTCATAGATTCCTTCGGGAGGGCGCGGTTTCAGCCTTGCCGCAACTAGCGATAAAGACACGAAGCTTCTGCGACGAAAAGGCCCCGCCCAAAAGGGGCTTGGACAGGGCACCATCGGAAGATGAGATCGTCACGCTAATTACTGATCGAAGTGATATCGGTTCACGTGAGGCGCAGGAAGCACAGGGTCCACGGGATCTTTGTTCGATGCGGTTCCGCTAAAGCCCAGCACGGTTGTAATGCCTTCGATCACGTATTCGATTTGGCATCCCGGCCCCCCGGCGCTCGAAGCCGAAGTCAGGTCCTGCGGGGAGGGTGTGAAGGTTTCGGGGTGGGTGAAAACTCCGGTCGTCCAGCTGTCCGCCTCCAGATACGTCGTACTCGTGACCATCAGACCATCCGGACCCGCGGCAATGAGAGTCAGAACGTCCGCCGAATCCGTCAGATCGATCGTCATTGTGGATGGCGAATCGGTCTTGAATTCTTCTTTCCCGCTCTTAACCGTGATCGCTCCCGCGGGAAGAGTGTAGGTTACCGAACTGCCGCTCTGTGAGGTGGGCGACAGGGACTCGCTCGCGACCACCTCGACCGATCCCTTCTCTCCATCTAAGCCGAGAGGATCTGATCCTGACAAGATGGGTCCAATTTTGCCCTTGATGGTGATCTTAAGCGTTTTGCTTTTTTTCTGGGCAACGCTCCCGCTGACGGACGCAGCCTCACTCGCTGGAGCCCATGTCGTGCACCCAAGCGTCAACACGGCGATGAGAACTAAGGCAGTCTTTCCAAGTTTGGACACCATTACAATTCTCCTCTTCAGCAGCTGCGCCAGAAAATCTCCAACTCAGAATTTCCATCTTGACGGCGAGAACGGCTGCCATTGTCCCCTCAATCCTCGTGAGCGTCAACGTGAAAAAATTTGCAGCCCGTTCCGCTTTTGAAGGGAAATAAAAATCTCAGCCTTCCTCGGCGCCGCAGTCACTAGACTTTCATCGGATCGTTATCGAACTTCAGCGACTCGAACATCGGCGGTAACAAAAAGGATTCAGGTTGACAAGCACGCAACCGGTGCTGTACACGGTTGTCTTTCTCGCCATGTCCAGAAAACAGAAGCGCGCCAAGGTCCGCTCATGATGTCCCGCAACGCTGCGCAACAAATCGTAATTCGCGACCTCAAGAGTATCGACGACCTCAGCCAATTGAAAGCGGTAGAAAAAGAAGTTTGGGCCATGGCGGACGACGACGCACTGCCCCTAACCCTCGCCATTGCGCTGAAGACGGCAGGCAACATTTTCGTGGGCGCCTTCGATCAAGATAATGAGAAAGAGAAGCTAGTCGGCTTCGCCTTCGGATTTCTCGGCCGCGAACACGGACAGACGACGATCCACTCGCACATGCTAGCCGTGCTCGACGCCTATCGCCATCTGGATCTCGGCTCGCGTCTGAAGCAGGCACAGCGCGAACGAGCCATGTCCATGGGCGTTCATGAGATGACGTGGACCTTCGACCCGTTGCAGAGCCGCAATGCGCATTTCAATTTTTTTAAGCTGGGAGTGGTGTCCGATACCTACAAGGTGGATTTCTACGGTCCGGAAACATCCAGCGTGTTGCATCGCAACGGAACCGACCGCCTGTGGGTGCGCTGGATACTGAATTCGAGGCGGGTGCGGGATCGGTTGGCTGGCAAGAGCACGAATGCGCGCGCGGAAACGCTGGATGCCCTGCGCCTTTTGACTCCGTTAGTGCGATTCGATCCTAATGGCCAACCCGGACGCGCCGACCTAACCGAATCGCTTGCCAGGCAGCGCGTCAGTATCGAAGTTCCAGGCGACATTCTGGAGGTAGAGCGCACAGACGCGAGTTTGGCTCGAGAGTGGCGCGAAACAACAAGGTGGGCATTTCGAGGAGCAATCAAAGCCGGGTTCGTTGTAGCTGAGTTTTGCCGTTCGATCCGAGGGCAGCAGGGACCAGGAGCGTATTTACTGCAGCGTGGCGAGATGAAAGATCTTATTCCCGAAGCATAAAGAAGAAAAAAGAGGATCAGCCGCTAGCCGAATACCAAGGAATTGAGCCAAAAGCTAAGAGCTAACAGCTAAGTGCTGATTTGCTCGCGCTGCTCCCGCATCTGCGCCAGGAAACTTTCGATCGGCACCTCAAACTTGCGCCGGAAAAGGTCGAGCAGTGCATCTTCGCTTTCCGATAACTTGTTCGCGGAAGCCTGCGACTGAGCCGCGTCGTCAGAAGACGACATTTCCAATCCGTCGGGTTCGACCTGAAGTTCGGGAGATTTATCGGCGTTATCGCGCAGCGTTGTGATCAAGCGTTGCGCCTGTTCGCGTTGTTCGGACGTGTTCCGCAGAAACTCCATCCCCATCCCAAATTCCGGATGTGCGACCAGTACTACGCCCGCGGCGCGAAATTCCATATCGGACGTTTTGATTGAAAGGGTCACGCGCGTGCCCCTCGGGAAAGGTGAGCCTGTCGTCAGATAGCACCCGCCGAGGCTGAGGTCAGTCAGGCGGCAATTCACCGGCGGATCGTCCGGCTCCGGCTCCGGAAGTTGGCTGTTCAGCCACTCGCGCAGCACCTTGCGCTGTTCGTCACTGGTATTTTTGAAGCGCACACCGGCGTGATCGTCGTTGCCTCCCCACGCCAGTTCTCCGTAAATATTGAGCACCTCGCTCGTGCCCGGCAATTCGAGCGAAAACCTTAGCGGACTCTCTTTGGCGGCGCGTCCGGAAAACTGAATCGCCATGCCACCTTCGCACAGATCAACGGTCGTGGCTTTGTAGCGGCTGGCCCCAAAACATTCGATCGGAATCTGCACCGGAACCCGCATCTGCAGCCGCCGTTCCCGCTTCATCAGGGCGCGCACCGCCCGAAAGCTGGCTTTGGCGCGCTCCACCGCAAACGGCTTGTGGAGGACGAAATGTGCTCCCATTTCGAAACCGCCTTTGAGTCCGACACAAGCCTCCACCAGTGCAATTGCGATGGCTCGCTTGTTCACGGGCGCGGATTTCGCTGCGGCAAGTACACTCGCAGCATCTGCCGCATTTGCCCCATCGACGATGATGGCTTCGAAACGCTGGCGCGTAATCCGGCGGACGGCGTCGTCCGCGTTATGGCAGTGCTCCACGTCAATTTCCAGGTCGCTGAGCACCCGGCGCAGGACGCGCACCGTTTTTTCGTCCGAACTCAGCAGCAGAGACTTCAAACTCATCATTCGAATTCACACTTCAGATCGGTCTGCCTGCAATATCCTGCCTGCACCGAGGCCGATGACAGTAAGACTCCTGTTGATTGCCCTGGCGGTGCTTGATCGAAGGAGATCCGCCAGCCCTCATTTGGCTGAACACAATGCTCTCCCCCTTCGCACTCTAAGCGTACGATATTCCGTGGTCAACGCAATGGCCCAATCCTCCGGTTACTGGGGTCACGTCGTGTTCTGGGCTCCCGGCGTCGACTCGGAAAACTCGACCTGCGCCCGATTTTTCGATGGCTCAACGTCGGAAGCTGGGCTTTTACTCGCCGACGAGTTGCTCGCAGGGAACTGGCTATTCCCCCGCCTATTCCGCACCTGGGACCAATTTCCCCATTCGCCAAACTGCAACTGGCTGTGCACAAAGGGGATAGAGAAACGATTTAACGGACTCAACTTTTCTATTGACTTGTGTGGAAAAACCTATTATTATCAATAGCTTCCATAGGGGTTGAGGGGCTTGGAGTCGGCGGCTGCAGGTTTTCCTCTTGACCGTGAATCTCCTGGGCCCTACTTGGAATCAAAGATAATAGAGGCCTACTGGCAGCGCACAGAATATTTTAGAAGAAGTCCTTATTTTACAAGAGGGTACATTTTTCATGGCGAAGCGACGCGGAAACCCGAACTGGGGCAAGCCCGAGCCTATCGGACCGGTCACCCCCACTATTACGGAGTTCGAACAGGTTGTGCATGAGTACAAACTCTCCCCGGACCAGTATTTGCGCTCGACAAGGCTGCGCGAGTGGGCCCGGCGGAACAAGAATTCCAAGTACATCCCCGAGCCCTTGCTCGAAGCTTGGGGTTTCGAGATCGAATCCACCCTGTAACACGGGGGGGACGGTTTTGCGAAAGGGTCGCCATTGGCGACCCTTTCCTGTTTCCGGGGGTCTTGGCGTCGAGGCTCAGTGCCGGATATGCTGGCAGACATGAAGTTTGGGGGTTCCGAACTCGTCGGTCTGATCGTGGCCGTAAGTTTCGCGGCTGGCCTCAATGTCTATGCCACCATAGCCACCCTCGGACTGCTCGGCCACGCTGGCTTGCTCGATCTGCCTTCCGGGCTGCATCTGCTTTCAAGCTGGTGGGTGATCGCGCCGTCAGGGCGTGCTTTTCGCCATCGAGTTTTTTGCCGACAAGATCCCTGCCTTCGATCTGTTCTGGAACGCTCTGCACACTTTCATGCGAATTCCAGTCGCCGCCCTGATCGCCTATGGCGCCACGTCCCAGCTTATCGCCCGAAAAGCAATTGCTGGCGACCCTGGCTGGCGGAGCCATCGCCCTGGCGGCCCACGGAGGCAAGACTGCGGCCCGAGTAGCCGTAACGCCATCCCCCGAGCCCCTTTCGAATTTTGCCCTCAGCGCCGGAGAAGACACGCTTGCTGGTATTCTTGACCTGGCTGGCAACTCGCCACCCGGCTGGCGGCCGCCTCGATCGTGGCCGTCTTCCTGGCCGCAATCATCGTACTGATGCGATGGGTAGTGAGAGCTATGAAGAAACTGTTCCGCGGCAGCAGAGAAAGAGAACGAACTCGTGCCCTCAAAGCGGCGCAATTTGAACGCAGTGTAGATGCCTATGACTCCTAACTCACCCTTTACCGACGTCCCCACCGCAGTCGAAGAAATCCGCGCCGGCCGCATGATCGTCGTGGTCGACGACGAGGATCGCGAGAACGAAGGCGATCTCACCCTGGCCGCGGAAAAAGTCACTCCCGAAGCGATCAACTTCATGGCCAAGTACGGACGCGGCCTGGTCTGCCTCGCCATGACCGAAGATCGTCTCGATCATCTCCGCATTGGTCCCATGAGCAGCGAGAACACGTCGCAATACGGCACTGCTTTCTGCGAGGCGATCGATGCGCGCGAAGGCGTGACCACCGGAATTTCTGCCCATGATCGCGCCCACACCATCAAAGTGGCCATCGATCCGAGGACGCGCCCCTCCGACCTGGCCCGCCCCGGCCACATGTTTCCGCTGCGAGCTCGCAAAGGCGGAGTCCTGGTCCGCGCCGGCCAAACCGAAGCTTCCGTTGATCTAGCCCGCCTGGCCGGCATGGTTCCCGCCGGCATCATCTGCGAAATCATGAAGGACGACGGCACCATGGCGCGCGTCCCGGACCTGATCGACTTCTGCCGCACGCATGAAATGAAAATGCTCACCGTAGCGGAACTGATCCGCTACCGCATGCAGCATGAGCGCTACGTCCATCGTGTGGGCGAGGCGCTGGTCGAAACCAAGTACGGAGAATTCCGCGCTCATCGCCTACGAGAGCGAAGTGGATGGTGGCGCTTCCCACATGGCGCTTATCCGCGGCGACATCAACGATTCCGTCCGCGCCAGTGCTGGTCCGAATGCACGCCCACTGCCTGCTGGGCGACGTTTTTGGAGCCACCGGCTGCGACTGCCATCAAACCCTGGAAGCCTCTCTGAAGATGATTGCCGAAGAGGGCCGAGGAGCATTGATTTACCTGCACCAGACCTCCAAAGGTTTTTCGGCGGAAAAAATCGGCGATCAGTCATTTCTAACTTTCCATCGCGATCGCCGTCTGCCCGTCGCTGCCAGAAAGCGAACGCAAGACACATCGCGAGATCGGGCTTGGAGCTCAGATTCTTTCCGACCTGAATCTGAAGCGCATCCGAATCTTGACCAATCACCCAAGAAGGGTCGCCGCGCTGGAAGGATTCGACATAGAGATAGTGGAGCAGATCCCGGTAAACCTCGCCGTCGCGAAAACGTAGATGCTCTGTGTGATGCCTCGTGTGGTGACTGGGCGGAACCTGCCCTGAGCGGAGCCGAATGTCGCGACTTCGGATTGGTCACTCAGGTTTCGCGAGGAGTTCTATCAGGGCATCGCTTCAGCGATGCCGAAAACTTCGAAATTGAATGCCCCTTCAGGGGCTGCACGTCGACATGCACCAACGACCCGCGACAAGCTGGGTCTTCAGCGTTAGAACGGCTTCCGCGGCGTAATCTCCTCATCCTTAATAAAAAACTGCGCCGAGCATAGGGAAGACCCGCAAATTGTCGGCAACAGCCCAGCCATCTGCCGTCGCGTAATCAAGACCCAACGTGCCGCACGAAGGGCAGGAGAGCACCGCCCAATACGGATCTTCTTTCTCTCCCACCTCGCCCGCATTCTCCAGCACGAATACGGTGCCGGGTTCCATCTGTTCGGGAATCCACTCGTTGATTATGCTCAATTCACCGATCATCATGCCTCCCCCGCTTTCCGTTTACGCCGCGATTGCTGCCCACCGAGTTACGCGCTACGCCGTCGCCGCAGCAGCAAAGACCGAACCCCTTCCGAGCCCACCGTCTTCTTGCGCGCCTGAATTTCTCCTCGCACTCGCCGCACTTCGTCGCTCAGGCATATATCGAACATCGGCTGCCGCGCATTCTTTAGCAGGTCCACGACCTGTCGTGCCGAGGTGCGCAGATAAAGATGAGTGCCGTCGGTTAGCAGGTGATATTCCGAAGACGCCCGCACCGTAGCCGCCAGGCTGGTGCCGAATTCCTGCTGCAGAAACCGAATCACTTTCCGCATGCGTTGCAGCGAGAACCCGCGCCGCCGCAGCTGGCAGATGACTGCCACCGTGACCAGTTCGTCCCAGCTGTAGATGCGGCGGTGTCCCTTGCGGGCCGGCGCCACAATGCCGCGTTCATCCCACCATTGCAGCTGACGGGCGCTGATTCCGGTCAGGGCGATCAAGTCGTTGGATGTGAACTCTCGTTGCATGCGTAGCGCGTTCCGTTTCAAACAAGAAAATGGAGAAATGTTTGAAACATTCTAGGCGGCAGAGGCAAGAATTCAGTAGGCTTTCGTCGCGTGCCGTATTGACTAAGCGGGTACGTCGTGAAAGATGCTTCTGTGCAGCTTGTGTATCCTGTGTCTCCTGCGGTGAAGATTTTTGCCGCGCCGAGCTCGGACCTCTGACGATGCGGCAAATGCGGTTTGTACCTTTCCCGCCCCAGGCATTACCATGAATCAAGCAAATCCTTTTCTCGGGGCCATTGAATTGATGATCGGAAAAGTGCGCACGCACATCGTCGTGCTCGCGTGTTTTGTCCTGCTGTCGGCAATCTTGACTTTCTCCCAGCAAAAAGAGCGGAATCGCAAACTCGATTCCGAGCAAAAAGACACCAGCGCCGAGTCCGCATCGGCAGCGGATGAAAAAGAAAAGACAAGAACGAAGCAAAGAAGAAAAAGAGCGAAGGCGACCCGATCTTCAGCGGCATGAAGTACCGTTCCATCGGTCCGTTTCGCGGAGGCCGTTCGCTGACCGCGGCCGGAATTCCCGGCGATCCCACCACCTACTATTTCGGCGCGACCGGCGGCGGCGTGTGGAAATCCACCGACGGCGCCAACACCTGGTCGCCGATTTTCGATAAAGACGGAGCTCCCTCGATCGGCAGTATCGCGGTCGCTGCGTCCGATCCGAACGTCGTCTATGTGGGCACCGGAGAAGCCTGCATTCGCGGCAATATTTCGCAAGGCGACGGCGTCTGGAAGTCGATGGACGCCGGAAAATCCTGGAAGAGCGTCGGCCTGAAAGATTCGCGCGTCCATCGGCAAGGTGATCGTGAATCCGCGCAATCCCGATATCGTTTTCGTAGCCGCGCTAGGTCATCCGTATGGCCCGAACGCGGAGCGAGGCGTGTTTCCGCACCACGGACGGCGGCAAAACCTGGGACAAGGTTCTCTACAAAGACGAGAACACCGGAGCCATCGACGTAGCTTTCGATCCGCAGAATCCCAGCATCCTATTTGCCTGCTCTCTGGGAGGCGAGGCGCTACTCCCTGGTCGCTCTCGAGCGGTGGTCCCGGCAGCGGCATCTACCGCTCCACCGACGCTGGCGCAACCTGGAAGAAACTCGAAGAGCACGGTCTTCCCAAAGGTCCTTATGGACGCATAGGCCTGGCCGTAGCGGCCGACTCCGAGCGCGTCTACGCGATCGTCGAGGCGAAGGACGGCGGCGGTTTCTACCGCTCCGATGACGGCGGCGACACTTGGGATCTCGTCAACTCCAGCCACTCGCTGCTGCAACGTGCCTGGTACTACATGCACGTGATCGCCGATCCGCAGGATCCGAATACCGTTTATGTGGCCGACGTGGAGTTTTTCAAGTCCACCGACGGCGGCCGCAACTTCAATAAAGTAAAAGTCCCGCACGGCGACAATCACGGCCTGTGGATCGATCCCAAAAATACAAAAAGAATGATCGCCTCGAACGACGGAGGCGTCACCGTCAGCCTCGATGGTGGCAAGTCGTGGACCCGCGAGGATAACCAGCCGACCGCGCAGTTCTACCACGTCATCACCGACAACCGGACGCCATACTACGTGTACGGCTCGCAACAGGATAATTCCACCGTGGCCATCGCCAGCCGCAGCGACGATGGCGCCATCGGCCGCGACAATTGGTACGAGGTGGGCGGCGGCGAAGCGGGCTACATCGCGCCCAGCCCGACAGACCCGAACATCGTCTACGCCGGCGACTATCAGGGCAACCTCACGCGTTTCGACCGCCGCACCAACCAGGTCAAGAACATTGCCGTGTGGCCTGAACTCAGCGATGCCCGCGGCGCGGCCCCGCTCGATCACCGTTTTCAGTGGACCGCACCCATCGTCATCTCTCCGCACGATCCCAACACGATTTATTACGGAGGCGAGCGCGTTTTCAAAACCACCGACGGGGGAACTCACTGGGAAGCCATCAGTGGCGATCTGACGCGCAACGACAAATCGAAACAGCAGCCTTCGGGCGGTCCGGTCACGGTTGACGACACCGGCACCGAATATTACGACACCGTATTTTCGATCGCTCCTTCGCCCCTGTCGAAAGGCCTGATCTGGGCAGGCACGGACGACGGCCTGATCCAGATCACGCGCGATGAAGGCAAGAATTGGACGAACGTCACTCCCAAAGGCCTGGCCGAATGGAGCCGCATCAGCTTGATCGAAGCGTCTCCGCACGATGCTGGCACCGCGTACGTAGCCGTCGACCGCCATCAGAATGACGATCTGGCGCCTTACATCTACAAAACGAGCGACTACGGAGCGACGTGGACTCGCATCACCACCGGAATTCCCGATGGAGCTTTCGCTCGCGCGGTAAGAGAAGATCCGAAGAAGAAAGGTCTGCTCTACGCCGGCACTGAGCGCGGCGTCTTCGTCTCCTTCGACGACGGAGCCCATTGGCGATCGCTGCAAATCAACCTTCCCATCACGCCCGTCCACGACCTTGTCGTCAAGAATGATGATCTCGTACTGGCGACGCACGGACGGGCGTTCTGGATTCTCGACGACGTCTCGCCGCTGCGTCAGTATCGCCGATTCCGTTGCCAAGGAAGACATCCATCTTTACCAACCCGCAACCGCTTATCGCGTGCATAGCGGCGAGGCTCCATCCCATTTGGCCTTTGCCGGAAAGAATCCGCCCAACGGTGCCGTGATTTATTACTACATGAAGCAGGCGCCGAAGTCTGAGCTCAAGCAGGAAGTGAAAATAGAAATCCTGGACGCGGCCGGCACCGTGATCCGCAAATATTCGAGCACAAAAACCGACCCACCAGACGAGCCGCTCGATCCCGACGACAAGAAGCCAGAAAAGCAGATCAAGCCCGAAGAAGGCCTGAATCGTTTCGTGTGGGATCTGCATTATGAAGAAGCCAATCGAGTTCCCGGCTATTTTCTCTGGGAATACAACGAGGGCGCAAAAGGGCCGCTGGCGTTACCCGGCAACTATCAAGTGCGCCTAACCGCCAATGGCAAAAGTGTAACCGCTCCGTTCGAAGTGAAAATTGATCCGCGAGTTACCACGTCGCAAAGCGATCTGGAGAAGCAGTTCAAACTGGAGATGGACGTGCGCGAGCAGTTGAATCGCGTCTACGAAGCAGTAAACCAGATCCAGGATGTCCGCGAGCAATTGGGCGGCCTCAAGAAGCGCCTCGTGTCGGGCGATTCCACGAAAGCCGTGTTCGATGGCGCGACCGCCCTTGATGCCAAACTGATCGCGGTTCGCGATCCGCTGATCAATTTCAAAATCAGCGCGAGTGAAGATTCTCTGGCCTACGCGCCCGGAATCGATGCGAAGCTGGCGTTTCTTTCGATGGCAGTGTCCGGTTTCGCCGACTCCGCTCCCACCGAATCCGAGTACCAGGAATTCGACAAGCTGAAAAAGCAGACCGATCGAATTACTGGCCAACTGGGATCAAGTAAGGAATGCGGATATCACTAGCTTTCAGAAGCTGGCCGCGGAACAAAACATCCACTCGATCTACGTGCCCGACGCAAGAAGTGAAAGAGTGCAGGGCGGGGGGAAGAATGAGATAGAAGAATCAAGGGAATCGTGTAGTGGCGGGCTCCGCCCCGCTAAGACGCGGAAAGCCCCATCTCCACACAAGCAATTCTAGATGAACATCTCGTCCTGCGGCACGCCGGCGCCGTTTTTCCCGTGTCGCCGTTTCTGCCCAAAAAACACGTCGACTCCTGTAGTGATCGCCGCCATCAGTCCGTTGACCTGCCGCAAGGGAGAGACCACGGTTTTGTGCACAATTTCGCTCGTCTCTTCCACTTTGTCCATCGTGCGATTCAGCAGTTCATCCGCGCGGATCACTTGCAGCCGCGTCCGGTCCAGCGCATCCGTGAGCGTGGCGTCAATCCGTTCAAGCTGATTGCGCACCAGGCTGCTCGACTCCGAGACGTTCGTCGTCAGCACTTCGATTTTCGGACGCAACTCCACCAGCATGCTTTGTACGGTTTCCACCGTAGGCAGAGTCTTACTCGTTACCTCAGTGGCTAGAGCTTCCATCTTCGCCGTGCTCTTGCGCACCGCAAGGTATAAGGCCCACCAGAATTCCCGCCTGCACCACGATCGCGAAAGTGGTCACTGCAATAAAAATTCTTAGGAGGTTGTCATCCATGGCTGCTCCTGCTGCAGATGCCCCACTCACTCGCGGTTATTGCGCGGTTGTTGCGAATGAGTGGGACGATCACAATCTTGTTGTCGCCGCTAGATATTCTTGGCCGGTTCACTTCCGGCCGCGGTCGTCTCACTATACGCCTGTCGCCCGGCCTCGTAAGCGGAGCGGAAGCGCTCTTTTTGCTGGTTAATCACGTCGCTGCCGCGATCCACCCATTCACTGGCCTGTTCGCGCGCCCGCCGAGCCTGCTCCCGCGCCCGCTCGCTGCCTTCCTGCGCCTTCGAACGAATCACGTCGCGCATCTCATCGCCAGAGCGTGGCGCATACAGCACGCCGACCACTGCTCCCACCCCAAGCCCTGCCAGAAACCACAAAAAGCTGTTGCCATCACGTTCCGCCATAACACCCTCCTCAAAAGTTCTCTCAATACTCTCGATTCGATGGTAGCACTCCGAAATGTGATTCACAATCCGCGCCCGCAAGCCATATCCCGCATATGTCCAAGCTAGATGTTGGAGTGCGCTCTCCGCAGCAAGGTTGCTTCTCCACGCGTCTCGCTCGGATTTTGGATAGCCCACAATTATCTCGCGAAACCCGCTTCAAAGAAGCTCTTGTGCCTGGAGCGCCAAAAGCGGACAATGAGCCGTCTGTGGGTCATTCTCCAGGAGGCGCTTTTGTCCGACCGCAAGTATCGCCAGCACGGATACCAGGATTCCGGTGGTGGCGCAAAAAAAGAATTCGACAAGTCGTCGGCTCCCAGTGCCAAAGAGAGAAAATACCTTTCGGCCCGCGCCCCATCAACATGCCGGGAACGCGCACCGTCTCCCGCTGCGCCGAATGCGGCGCCTTGCTGCAGAATCTCACCGATCCCGTCGGCCAGTGCCCGAAATGCGGTTTCGCCCTGCACGCCTGCAAACAGTGCGAACACTTCGATCCCTCCAGTCGTTTCGAATGCAATCAACCGATTCCCGCCAGAATCTCTCCCAAGGACAAGCGGAACGATTGCACGCTCTACTCCATCCGCGTGATGGTCGAAAAAGAAACGTCCAGCAAAGCCGCTCAGCGTCCCAATGACGCCCGCGCGGCCTTCGACAATCTGTTCAAAGACTGAGGAGAGCTCTCAGTTGTCAGTTCCGAGTCACCCCAATTCAACTTGTCATCCAGAGCGGAGCCGGGATTTCACGAAGTGAAGTCTCAGCTTAGTCGAAGGATGTGGCCGGTATACTAACGTCCATCCTGTCAATGACAGAAAGCCGGAGTGAAGGATCATGCTTGACCGATGCGCGCTGCTGCGTATGCGAAAGGATATGTATGCAAAAGTCTCTGTTATTTCCCCTGCTGCTTCTCGCAGCGGCTTTGCCTATTATTGCGCAAACGGCGCCGCCGAGTCCTCGTACAGAGATCGAGGCGTTCAATCAAAAGTTCGGGGATGCGACCAGGCGGATGGACAATGCAGCCACAGTAGCCTTGTGGGCGGACGACGGCATCAGCCTGCTGCCTTCCACTAAGCCCATTGTGGGGAAGAAGGCAATCGCCGCATTCCTCGATAGGGCCACAGCCGAGATTCAAGGCGCTAGGATGCAGAAGTTTGAAATGGAGTGCTTTGCGATTGATGTGTCGGGCGACGTAGCTTCCGAATGGTGCAGCGAGCATCAAGTCGTGCTTATGCCAGGAGGTAAACCGCCTTTCAACGGACGCGGCAAGATGCTTCTTGTTTTGAGAAGAGGTCTGGATGGCAAATGGCGCCTGCTGCGTGAGATGTGGAATCAAGCAGAGGCGGATTGATGCCGGATGTTCGGTGTATCTAGTTGTCGGAGACTCGCTGCGCGGCGCGAAGTTGTGAGAACGCTTGGTTACAAGCTATCCAGACTCCGGACTGCGCGACCTAGGCCGGTGATGGGCATCTTGAACGAAAAGATCCGGAGCGTTCAGTCCGTTTTCCGGATTAGGAGCAAGCTCTGATCGTCGATGCGTGGCCCATGCTGGTCCGCGCGTTTGAAGATGGCCGCAGCAATCTCGTTCAGGGGACGGTCCCCCGTCACGCGCAAGACCTCCGAGATTGCCTCCATGCCCAACTCTTCTCCGGCCGGGTTGAATACTTCAGTCAAGCCATCCGTGATTACCGCCAAAACGTCGCCGGCGCGGATTTCCAGCGGTGTACTCTGAAACGAAGCGTCCGGGAAAACGCCAATCGGCAAATTCTCATCACTCAGAAACTCGACCGTAAGGCCACGTCGGCGCAAGATCGGCGGGTGGCCAGCGAGAGAATAGCGTAGACCCTCGACGGGCGAGTACGCCACGAGTCCGAACGTCGCGAACATATTGCGTGCTTTCAGCGAGCACAGGACCTCATTAAGACCCGCGAGCAAACGTTTAGCCTGAGAGTCAAATCGCATTCCCATATGGGTGGAACTCTTGACCATTGCCATCACTACACCAGAAGCGACACCGTGCCCGGAGACGTCGGCGACGTATGCCAGCCAATCTCCGTTTCGGTCGATTAGGTCAATGAGGTCACCACCTACCATTCCACTGGGCAGAGAAGTGGCATAAAATGCGTACTCTCCGATCTCCCGTTCGATGGTGGGTACCAACGCCTGATGGATCTCGCCGGCCAATCGCATTTCCGTGTGCGTCCGAAAAAATCTGGCGCCCTCACGGCGAATGAATTCCATGGTTAATATGAAGCCGATCATCAATAAAAAGATCGTGGTCTCTGAACCTGTCTCGATCCACTGCTTGGCGTCAACGGACAAAGTCAGACGCTGAGTTGCCTGCCTCTGGGTAAACGCCGAGAGCAACCCAACCACAGCGACCGCCACCGGTGAAATGCCAACGATCCACCACCAACTCTTGCGAATCGTAACCCATGTAATGATGGCCCCAAACATCCCGGTCGCACCAGCGCCGACCCAAAACGCTGCGATCGAAACATGCGCTGAGGCCAACTGGCTGATGGCGCCAATGCTCGCAAGCAAACAGAACGCCACCCCTGACAGCAGGGCCACTGAACTGGCCGGTACCGTGTCCCAGAATTCCCGATGCTTCCGGGTACGCTGCACGAATTCTCGAAACGAGCTCAATTGTTCCTCGGATGTTCCGGGTGATCTGTTCATCCTAAATCTTTTGGATAGGCCGGCAGGTGGCTTAATTTTCGGAAGTATGGGCGGAAAGCTTGAGTTGGGCTTATCGTTTCGCTGAAACAGGACATCGACGCCACGATGCCCGCGCGCGTCAGTTAACGTTTCAGGTATTGGAGCAGCGGCAGAATTTGCGCGCGAGATGCTGCTCGAATGCGTCGCTCCGCCTTATTGAACTTCAGCAATAAAATGCGGGAAGCAGTGAGCTTCCCGCATCCATTCACGGCGTGGTTCTGAGTTATGGTTGTGTAAACGGCAGCCCGGGTAACGTTTCGGTGTGCTCGGACTTCACCGCATCGAGCAAGGTCGGATCGAGGCCCAGAGCTTTAATGATGGTCGGAGCAATCTGCCGCGTCTCAACCGAATCGTTGAATGTCGACGCTTTGTACTTCGGGTTGGAGACAATGAGCAGAACGTTGCGATCGTCGTAAGCGAAGCCGCCATGCTCGGAAACTTTGCCTGTGCCACCCGTATAGACGACGCCAACGTTCGGAGCCACGATGATGTCCGGAGGCCGCGAATCGGTGAGGGGATCGTTGAATTGCAGCGTGAGCGAGGGGCCGGCGAAAATTTCTCCCTGCCCAAACAGGTTTTCATTCAGCGCCAAGGTGGCCACCGAAGTCGCCGTCTGGCTTTGATCGGTCAGCCAAAGCATCGAAACATCGTCTTCGTCGGCTTGTGCAACCGGGAACCCGGGGCCGATGCCATTTGGCGAAAGGATCTGGGAAGGCGGTTCGTCGGAGGGATCATCTGCCGGAATGCGCAGCAGGCGATTGATGTCGATTGGCGATTGCCCATGCTTCGCCGATACGATGATTAGCGTCGAGTCCAACAGTCCTTGCTTGGTCAATTCCGAAACCATTTGACCAACGGCAGTATCTACATACTGGATTTCGTTGAACAAGGATTGGCTCGGCGTTCCGAGCGGGTCGAGATAGCCGCCCGTCAGGCTGAGCGATTTTTCCACCAACTTCTCACCGACGCTCACGGACTGGAAGTTCATGCCAAAAATGTTGGGCACGGGCGCGGTGCCGCTGCCGTCGTGCGTTTTGCCGTCGATCCAGTTCAGCACTGCCTGGACTTTGTATTGGTCGTAACAGCGAATGTTCTGGAAGCTGTCGGTCCAGGCGTTGGTCTTCTGAGCCGCGCCCGGGTCAGGGAGCGGATTGCAACCCTGGACCGTCGGCAGCGCCACCGGAATGGAGTTGATTTCCGGCGACCATAGATCGTCGACGCCGTCGCCACTTGGCCCGTTGGTAAAGTCATAGGAGGGATGCTTATCCGACCATGCCGTGTAACCACCCGCGTTTTTCACGACGTTGAAGATCGTGTTGTCGCGGATGAAATTGTGGGGATATACCGGGGCGCAGTTATTTTTTGGATCGCGCGGCAGGTAGTCGGGATTGATACCGTTGATCCCAGAGTCGCCGTTCTGTTGTCCGGCATCAAGCTTTTTGTAGTCGTAGTCGATCTCTTCGTCGAATCCGACCTGAGTGCCAATGACGCTCGGGCAAAGCTTGGGTCCGCCGATAATGCCGTACGGCGTAGTTTTTGCGGGCGGCGACAGGGCGCGATCGTAACTGACATCGTAGAAAATCCCCGCTGAACGCGGCGTGCCGCCCGTGATTTGCGCCACGAGACCAGGAAAGGAATCGGAAGGTTTCGTGGTCAGGGCTTGCACGTAATGCACTCCAGTTGAGGAAAGTGAAGAGAGGTGCGGACAGTAGGTCGAATTCCCATACTGCGGAACGCCTCTGACACAATTGGCAAAGTCGAGCGCGTGCATGCCGTCAATGCTAATGAGTAAAACGTGTTGAATCTTGCTGCTTCCTTGGGCAGCGGCCGGAACAGAAAACAGGCTCGCTAGCACCAAAGCAACCAGCCCGAGGGGGAGCAAACGAGGGTGGGACACTTCAGGCCTCCTGGGAGTTAGGTGAGCAAGAATTATTCGCCGTGTCTTGGCAGCTTGGGTTAACGGGATGTAAATCGTGGATAAAAGAACTGTGAACTAGAACTTCAGCTGGATCATAAAACGGCGGATCCCCGCAAAAGCTGCGGTTAGGGCTTCTGCGTCGGCCGTAGCAAAATCTCGCTGGCAAACGATTGCGGCGTCTGCGTAACCAGCATGGCCACAACATGCGCCACATCCGAAGCCTGAAGCATCCTCTCGGTATTTTTGCCCACGTGCACGCTGAAGTCGGTATGCACTGATCCCGGGCAGATCACCGAAACGCGAATGTTGTGGGCGCGCAACTCCTCCGCCACCGAGTAGCTCAATCCGTTCAACCCCCACTTCGACGCGGCATAAGCGGCTCCGTTCGGCAGCGCGTTCTTGCCAGCCAACGACGAGATATTGATGATGTATCCGCTGCCGGCCTCGATCATCAGCGGTGCGAAGCTGCGGATGCAGTAGTACGCGCCGCGTAGGTTCGTATTCAGGATGCTTTCCCAATTCTCGGGCGCCAGCCGATGGAGAGGCCCTTCCGGGCCGCTGATGCCCGCATTGTTCACCAGGATATCGATGCGATGGAACACGCGCTTGACCTGCTCGGCCAGCGCTTCTACAGAACGCAAATCTGTAATGTCGCATTCAATCACGGTACACTCGGCCCTATTCCCATCCGCCGCACTTTGCTTGCGGTACCCTTTGGCGTTGCGGAAGTCAGTCCACCGCTGGCTGGCGTGGAAGTTTGGATGATCGACCGGATCCGGTCGATGTTCGTTCCAGCGCTTCGCGCGAGCGTCCGCACAAAACGGTGTGTGCGCCGAGCGTGGCCAGTCTAAGGGCCACGGCTTGGCCAATGCCGCGTCCGGCACCCGTGATGACAGCGACTTGGCCGGTCAGCGGCCGGTGCGATGATGAAGTCGATATTCGTCAAAGCAATCTTCCTCCTGCCAACGCGTATTGTATTTCGCCTTCGTTCGATTGTCGCATCGAACATGAGGAAACTGTACGCTGTTGTGTTTTTCAGCATCCAACCTGAAAGGAACGATAGGAAGAATGAAAGGCGCAAGGCGCTTGCCTTAGAGGGAGTACATCCTTATAATCCGCTCACCGGAATAATGTTACGCCGTGTCTTATCGCTTGACGGCCCATGAGTTTCGGGACCATGCAGTGAAGCATTGCTTCATGGTGCAAGCCGGACACGTGCAAGCCCGACACCAAAACGACGTGGAATCGGGCAAGATGTCTACTCCAGCTTCCCCGAAGAGTTAAGGAGCCACAGGAATGAAGAAGATTGTTCTCGCGATGTTGCTGGTAGCAGCCGTTACCGCCGTCGCTCAAACCGCTGCCGCGCCCGCTCCAGCGGCACCGCAGCAGAAGCCACGCCGGCCGCCGCGCCTGCGCCCCAGAAAAAAGAGATCAAGGACCCGGCCGAGTATAATGCCTACGTGGGCGCCGCGGGGCAGTCGGACCCGGCCGCCCAGGTCAGCGGCTTTGAAGCGTTTCTTACGCAGTATCCCAACAGCGTGTTTAAGGAAGAAGCGCTGGAGCTTTTGATGGTTGCCTACCAGAAGACGGGCAATCAGGCCAAGATGCTCGAAACGGCGCAGAAACTCTTGCAGGTGAATCCCTGCAACATCCGGGCGCTGGCTCTGGTCACCTATTCCAAGCAAGCGTCGGCGACCGGCCCGAACGCGCAACAGAGTCTCGCCGAAGCCGGCCAGTCCGCTGAAAAAGGTTTGCAGTGTTGGACAACGGCGACCAAGCCCGCTGACACTCCGGCCGCGGATTGGGACAAGCTGAAATCGCAGACGACGGCAATCTTCAACAACGCCGCCGGCATGGCCGCTTATGCGGCCAAGGATTACGGCAAGGCGGAACAGTTTCTCCGCGCCGCGGTCGAAGCGGATCCGGCCAACCTGACCGAAGTCTATTACCTGGCACTCGCTGACCTCGCGGCGGGACCGGCGAGAAAGATGACTGGAAGGTCTTTTCTATATCGCCCGCGCTTCGAATTTGCAGACCGAACGCTGACGGCAAGGCTAAGATCGCGCAGTTTGGCAAGAGCAAATACGTCCAAGTACCACGGCAGCGAAGATGGATGGACCGATGTGCTGACGCTGACCGCTACCGCAACCAAGCCTCCCGACAATTTCGCGATCAAGACAGTACGTGCCACCCACTCCCGCCGAGCAGGCGGCGGACCTGGTAAAGAGCAAGAAAGTTGAGGAGATGAGCTTCGCGGAGTGGCAAATGGTTCTTTCCGAAGGCGCGCCCGAAGATGCCGACAAGGTGTGGAGCGTGCTGAAGGGTAAGCCGTTGCAGATGGCGGCCCAGGTCATCAGTATCGACCCGCCCAGCAAGACCGAGGTGAAAGGCAAAAGTGTCGAAGCCCCGACCAAACTGAAACTGGCCGGCAGTTCCGACGATATCGATGCCAAGCGCTTCGACATCGACTTGACCATGACGGCCGCGATCCCAGCAAAGCAGATGCCAAAAGAGGGTGCGGACTTCCAGTTCGAAGGAACGCCGGTCTCCTACGTGGCGAAGCCGTTCGTGATGACCATGAACGAAGGCGCCTTGCTGGTGAAATCGGCGCCGAAGCCGGCCGTCCACAAGAAGCCGGCCGCGCACTGAGGCAGGTCTCAAGGCACAGGTCTGCAGGGAAACTGGGGCTTGGGCAAAATCTGAGGTAGCAAAAATTAAGACGGTCCCAAGCGGGACCGCCTTATTTTTGTGTTGTCTAGTCTGGAACGTTGCTATTAGCAAAGGCCAAAAGCTAGAGCTAACAACTGCGTTTTACCGCACTTGTTTTCTTTCCAGCGTGACGGGACGCGCGCTCCGCGGCGGACGCTTGGCGCCGGCGCGCAACGGACGAACATCGATCTTAAGCTCCTGCATGGTCCGGCTCAGCGTGTTCCGGTGCATACCCAGTTGCCGCGCCGCCTTGCATTGATTGCCGCGGTTTTCCTCGAGCACGGTCACGATAAAGCGCTTTTTGAATTCCCGGACCGCTTCCGAGTAGAGAATATTGCTTTTGTACATCTGAAGAATGAGTGCTTCCAGTTGATCCTTCACCTGCTGCCTCGTTTCCGCACGCTACACCTAAAACTCATTGCTCACAATGTTCACAGCGAACCACTATTTCGCTGGCCCGGAGAATTGCGTCTGGCCTTGTCCGTTGCCGAATGAGCCTGCCGCATGTAATCCAAGCCCTGGTAGAAGCGGTGGCGCAATTCCGACGGTGCGAGCCAGATCGCTGCCCTTCCGCCTACCAGGAAATACGGAGCCAACTCCGATCCTTCCAGCCACTTCGCGGCCGGTGCAAAAGCCGCCATGGCCGTGAGTACTATCGCCACCACCAGCGCGCCTCGCAACAACCGAGCACCGCGCCCAGAACCCGGTCAATCGCGCTCAGACCGGCTTTCTTCATGGCCCAGCGCGCGATCCGTCCGGCCAAGCCGGCAACGATCAGGACCGCGAAAAAAATAATCAGGAAACCAGCGATCTCGCCCAGCCACGGCGATTTCAAATGCGGCGCGAACCAGTCCGCCAGGCGATGATACTGCCAGGCGGCCAGCAGGTATCCCACAACCAAGCCAGCCAGCTTGAAGGCTTCATGGAAGAAGCCTTCAATGGCTGCCGCAGTCACGGAAAATACCAGAAAGCCGAGGATGATCCAGTCCGCAATGCCCATGGTTTCAGCGATCCGAATTCAGTGATCCGAATGTTGCGATCGAATGCAATGACACCAGCGCACGCGGACTAAATCTCCAACTCGCGTCCCGTCAACTGACGGTATGCCCCGAGGTACTTTTCGCTCGTCCTCCGCGCCACTTCTTGGGGGAGGGCTGGCGCGGGCGGTTGTTTGTTCCAGCGAATTTCTTCGAGGTAATCCCGTACATACTGCTTATCGTAGGAATCCTGCGCCTTGCCCGGTTGGTAGGTGTCGGCCGGCCAGAAGCGCGAGGAATCCGGGGTGAGAACTTCGTCCGCCAGGGTAATGCCCTTGGCGGTTTGTCCAAATTCAAACTTGGTGTCGGCGATGATGATGCCGCGCTGCCGCGCATAATCGGCGGCTTTCTTGTAGATGCGCAAGGTGAGGTCGCGAAGCTGGCGGCTCAATTCAGGATCGACCAGCTTGCACATCTCTTCGAATGAAATGTTGATGTCGTGCCCGGTAGTGGCCTTGGTTGCGGGCGTGAACAGCGGCTCCGGCAGTTGGTCGGATTCCTTCAATCCCAGCAGGCAGTTTGACTCCGCAGACCGTAGCCCGTCGCCTTGTATTCCTTCCACCCGGAGCCGGAAAGGTAGCCGCGCGCCACGCATTCGACGGGAAACATTTCGGCGCGCATCACCATCATGGAGCGGCCGCGGAGTTCGTCGGCATGCTTGCGAATCGCCTGCCGGATAGCGATTCACGTCGGCGGTGACGAAATGGTTGGGAACGATATCCTTGAGGAAGTCGAACCAGAACAGCGAAATCTGCGTCAGCACCCGGCCCTTGTGCGGAATGCCCGTCGCGAGCACATAGTCGAAGGCCGAGATGCGGTCGGTGGCTACGAACAGCAGGTGGTCGCTGTCGAGGTCGTAAACGTCGCGCACCTTGCCGCTGGCGTGCAACTTCAGTTCGGGATAGTCGGTTCGCAGCAGAACAGGATCTAGAATTTCGGGGCTCATAGCAAATTCACCGGTAAGAAAACTTTGCGTATTCTAGCTGTCGGGGGAAATTTGTCAACGATTTCCATCACAAGCGTCGGGTTGCGCCGTCCGCCGTTGCATCGAAAAGAGTTGACAGTTCCAGTTTAAGCTAGAAGCCTTGTCTGGCGCTGGTTTTCGAAGAGATGGCCGTGTGGAAAAACTGAGGAAGGCTCTGGAAAAAAAGACAGTGAGTTTCTATCCATTTCAAGCAAGAAGGCGCACGCTTCGTCAAGAGAAAATTTTGTTCTCCTCAAAACTTGCTGGGCCATTTACGCGCGGCATGCAGAACAAGCAGCAACTCTACCGTGTCGCCACGCACGCGGTAAGGGACGATATAGGGTGTGCCGGAGACAACCAATTCCCGCGTACCTGCCACGCGCCCAGGCCGGCCTAAAGCCGGAAACCGCTTGAGGTTCTCGGCTGCATCCAAGATCGCCACGACGGTCCGCTCGGCGGCGGCAACGCTGTCTTGCGAGATGAATTCGGCCTCAGCAATCAGACTGTCGAGCGCTAACTCCAGCCACTTAACGTGCACGACGCGTCCAACGTTTCAGCGTCTGCTCCACCTGTTTGTCGGTGGCAAACTCGCCGCGGTCGGCCGCAGCAATTGCCTTGTTGATCTCGCCAATTTGCCATTCATTCAACGAGACATATTCCTGAATTGCTTGAGCGGCGACGAACGAGCGGCTCCGGTTCATCGATTTCGACAAACGGTCGAGCTGGTTTTTGAGTTTGGTATCGAGACGGAGAGTGAGAACCGAGGATTCTGGCATAATGTATACATTGTACATCAGTTGTATTCGGACCTGAAAGCGAAAGCTAATCTCGTCGCCCGGAGTCCATGCTGAATCTCGCTGTTACGCCGCTCCGAACCTCACCGACACAAGCTTCGAGACTCCCGGTTCCTGCATGGTCACGCCGTAGAGCACGGGAGCGATGCTCATGGTCCGCTTGCTGTGCGTGATCAGGATGAACTGGGTCTGCACGCTCATCTCGCGCACCAGTTCGGTGAAGCGCGCAATGTTGGCTTCGTCGAGCGGCGCGTCGACCTCGTCAAGAATGCAGAACGGACTCGGCGTGTACTGGAAGATGCCGACCAGCAGCGCCAGTGCAGTGAGCGCTTTTTCGCCGCCGGAAAGCAGCAGCACGTTCTGCAGTTTCTTTCCCGGAGGCGATGCCACCACGTCGATGCCGCTCTCCGCGCTGTTTTCGAGGTCGGTCAGCCGCATGAAGCCGTGTCCACCGCCGAACAGCTTGCGGAATGTGGCTTGGAAGTTCTCGTTGATCTTGTTGAACGCTTCTTCAAATTTCTGCCGCGAGACTTGATCGATCTCGCGAATCGTGGCGGCCGTGTCTGCGATGGCATCGAGCAGGTCTTTTCGCTGCGTTGCGAGGAACTCGTGACGCTCTGCGGTTTCTTTGTACTCTTCGAGCGCCATCATGTTGACGGGCCCATGGCATCAAGGCGGGCGCGCATTTCGCGGTGAGCCTGATCTTCGGCCGCAAGTTCCTCCCCGGCAAGCAGTGGGATCGCCGTAGCTTCAGTCGTGTCGGCCATCAGGACCGCACGTTCAATGCCGAGTTCGTTAAGGCAAGTGTCGGCCAGATGTTGCAGGTCGGATTGCAGTTTGGCTGCTGTCGCCGATAGTTCGCCACGGCGGTCGCGAGCGAGATCAAGTTGCTGCCGCGTGTTCCGAAGAAGTTCGTCGATCTCAGCGAGGCGCGCCCGCACCTGCTCAGACTCGAGTTGCAGCAGGCCTTCCCGGGCTTCTCCAGCATTGCGCTCGGCTTCGAACTGCGACGAGTTGTTCCGCCAGTTGCACATTCTCATTTTGCCGTTGCGCGATTTCGGCGCTCGCCGATTCCATTTGAGTTTGCAAAGCGCCGGCCCGCTCGCGCATCTCGGAGACCAGCGCCTCGATCCGCTGTAGCAGGGTCGTCGCCGAACGGTGCCGCTCTTCGAGCGTGGCGACGCGAGCGGCCCGCTGCGAGGTCGTTTCCGCGGCCGCGTCGCGCTGGCTGCGCAGAGCGGCCAGGCGGTCTTGTCCGGCTGCAAGCTGTAGCTTCGAAGTTGCGCGCGCGTTCCCTCGATCGCGGTCAGTTCCGCTTGCCGCGATGCGATCAGGCCTTCCTGCTCCTGCCGCTCAGCCAGCCAGCCGTTGCAGTTCGCGTTCGCTGACGGCGATGCGTTCGCGCACCCGCGTCATCTCGCTTTCCAATTGCTTGAGCAAATGGCCGGAGGTCATCGCCTGCTTCTCCGCTTCGCGCTTCTCTTCTTCGAGGCGGTCGAGCAGGGAAGTGTGGTCCTTGATTTCGCGTCCCAGAGTGAGCGCGAGCATTTCCTTTTCGCGCAGAGCCCGTTCCAACTCTTCCAGCAGGCGCAGCACGTCGCGCAATTCGCGCTTCATCGAAAGCGGTCCTTCGCTGCGCTGCTTGCCGCCGGTGACGGTCACGTTGTGAAAGCATTCCCCGGTTTGCGCGAGAAAGAACGCATCGGGACTGGAGAGCGCCAGCTCGCGCGCCACCGCGGGATCGGGCACGATGTAGCCGTTTCCCAGTTTCGGCAGAATCACTTCGAGCGACTTGCCAAATCCATTCAGCACTCGAATCGAATTCTTCAGGGGAGGACCGTGTCGTTGAGCGGAGCGTAATGATGGCTTTCATCCGCAACAAACGAAAACTTCGCCTGCGAATCCTCGGGATGCACGAGGAAGGTGGCGCGCCCATTGACATCGGAGCGCAGCAGGCGCAGGCCTTCGTCGGCCGCGTCCCACGACTTGACCACGACGAAGTTCAGTTCGTCGCGCAAGAAATCTTCGACCACGCGCTCGTAGCGCGGTTCGACTTCAAGGAAATCGGCGAGCACTCCGGCGGGAGTGTTTCCTCCCTGCATGGCGCCCGATTGAAAGAGCCGCCGCACCGACTCGGTGGAATAACCGTGCTCGGCGATGACCGCTTCGAGCGATCCCTTCTTGCCGAGCGCGGTGGCGTATTCGGAACGGAGGGAATCGAGATGCTTCTTGGTTTCGTTCTCAGCCGCGCGTTTGTTCTCGACCGTTCTCGCGCAGGCTCGCGATCTCTGTTGCCAGGCCGCTTGCGCGTTGGGAAACGCTTTCGAATTCCAGAGCAATCTGGCCGCGTTGTCCGCCGAAAGCTTTCCGATTGCGACGAAGCGGTTGCGATCTCGGCGCGCAGCCGCTGCTCTTCGCGGCCGATGCCCGCCAGTCGCTCCTCGGATTGCGTGAGCTGGTTGCGCAGGTTGGACGCTGCGCCGACGGCCTCAAGAATCGCGGCGCGATGCGATTCCTGTTCACTGTTCGAGCAGAGCTAGATTGGTGGCGGCGTACGCCGTTTCCTGCTGGCTGAGCGCAAGTTCCTGCTGCGCCGCTGCGAGATCGGCGGCCGCCGAGTCGAGTACCTGCTGATGGCCGTCGCGTTCATCTTCTAGCGCCGTGAGCCGATTTTGAGCCTGCGCCAGCTCCGTTTCCGCGGACGCCGTGCGCACGATCAGTTCCGCGCAGCGCTCTTCGTTGGTTCGGATGCGCGCCTTCCCGCGATCGCCTTCGATCGCGATCTGGTTGAGCCGCTCGCGATTTTGCCGCGTCTCCGTCTCGATCGCGTATCCGCGCTGCGTGCGCTCGGAATGCTCGGCTTCCGCTTGCTGCACGCTTTCGGTTTGCTGGCCGAATTTCCTCGCCCAGTTGCTGGATCTGGGTATCGAGCGTAACGCTCTCCTGATCCATCTGCGTGAACTTGCTGGCGAGCACGACCCGTAGCTTGGCTCGCATCTCGTCCCGCAGCTTGGCATAGCGCTCGGCCTTGCTGGCCTGGCGCTTGAGCGAGTTCATCTGCCGCGTAACTTCCTCAAAAATGTCGTTCACGCGGTTCAGATTCGTCTTGGCGTCTTCGAGCCGCGCTTCGGCGAGACGCTTCTTCGTTTTGAATTTGGTGATCCCCGCCGCCTCTTCAATGATGGCGCGGCGGTCGGTGGGACGGCTGCTCAGAATCTGGCCGATGCGGCCCTGCTCGATCAGCGCGTACGACTCGGGCCCGAGGCCCGTGCCCATGAACAGTTCCTGGATGTCGCGCAAGCGGCAAAGTTTTCCATTCAGCAGGTATTCGCTGTCACCGCTGCGGAACAACCGGCGCGTCACCGAGATTTCTCCGGCGTGGTGTTGCTGCTGATTGAATTTGCGGCGGCGGATCTTCAGAACTACTTGCGGCTCCAGCACGGTCACATTGCCGTTGCTCGCTGGCAACTCGTTAGCCGATGATTCGGTAGCCGGCGCTGCGGCTGCTAGCTTCGCCTTCAACCTCTTCGGTTTTGTCCGGGTTGCGCCTCTTCGACCGCCCGTTCCGTTTCCGCAGCGGCTTGGGCACGGATTTCCGCCTCATCCCAATTTTCTTCGGTCGGCAGGTCGTCTTGAATCTCGATCTCGGTTGGAGCGTTCGTATCGGGGCCGCCATAAATTTCGGGATCGATCAATGTAAGACACACTTCCGCCATGCCAGTGGGATTGCGGTCCCGAGTGCCGGAGAAGATCACATCTTCCATGCGCGAGCCGCGCAGCGACTTGGCCGACTGCTCTCCGAGCACCCAGGAAATCGCGTCGGCGATGTTCGATTTGCCGCAGCCGTTCGGCCCGATGATGGCGGCGATGCCTTCGCCGTGAAACTTCAGTTCGGTGCGATCGCAGAACGACTTGAATCCCAGGATTTGCAGCTTTTTAAGTTTGAGCAAAGTGACTCCTTCGTAGGCGGACATACCCGTCCGCAGACTCGGTTGGCGCTGGCTGGAGTGCGCTGCAAATCGCGGGGTGGGAGGCGAACTTTGTGCTGTTAACTCCCCAGGTTCCCGCTGGTCATATTCCGTTCGATGCCGTCCCGCGAACCAAGAACGTCACCCACGCATTTGACCAACTCTAACGGCGAATGCAGGGACGGGTCAAGTAATAAAACACCACATATAGGGGTGCGTTTCCCACAACCGCCTTTAGTTGCACACACACTACAGCAATTACACGCAAATTGCTGGTGAGGAATAAGAAGGCGGGAGAACCGCGAGAGCATAAACACTCTACCGCTGCCGGCCGGGGAGATTCAAGGGCTGATCGTGCCGGTTGGCGATCTTTCCACCGGACACCAGCCATCCGCTGAGGCGAAGTGTAACGTCAGATCGAGGGTCGACAATTCATTTCTTGCGCTCGACCAGATAGTGCGCCAGTTCCTTTAGGGTGAGCGCGGCGTCCCCGTATCCGTCTAGTTGCGCGCAGGCTTGATCGACCAGAGGCGTCGGCTTTGCGGTTCGATTCCTCGATTCCGAACAACGCCGGATAAGTCGTTTTCTCGGCAGCCGCGTCTTTGCCTGCGGTTTTTCCCAGTTGCTCGGAGGTCTGCGTCAGATCGAGGACGTCATCGACGATCTGGAACGCCAGGCCGATCGACTGGCCGTAAGTGCGCAGGCGGTCGATATCGGCGGCGTTGCTCCGGCATAAATCCTCCGCTGACCACGCTGGCCGTGATCAGCGCGGCGGTCTTCGAGCGGTGAATGTATTCGAGCGTGGCCAGATCAGGCTTCTTGTGCTCGGATTCGAGATCAACCACCTGGCCGCCGATCATGCCATCGATGGAGCCGGTAGCGTGCGCGATTTCCCGAATGATCGCAACCCGCGCCTCGGCGGGGCATGCGATCTGCGCCAACACTTCATACGCCTGCGTCTGCAGGGCGTCTCCGGCCAGGATGGCGATGGCCTCGCCGAAAGCCTTGTGGCAGGTGGGACGTCCGCGGCGCAGGTCGTCGTTATCGAGCGCGGGCAGATCGTCATGGATCAGGGAATAGGTATGGAGCATCTCAAGCGCCGCGCCCACGTCCTCGATGCCAGGGGGCAACGAGCCGGCATGCGAATTAGCCGTGCGAACTGGTCGCGCGATGTCGCCTCGGATCATGCGCCCCGCTTCCATGCAGAGGATCGGCCGAAGGCGCTTGCCGCCGGCAAACACGCTGTGCCGCATGGCCTGATGAATGGAGGTTGGATGCTTGGCTGGCCGGGGGCAAAAGTCGCTCGAGTGCGGCGTCCGCGGTTTCGCGTCCCTGCTCCAGAATTTCTTTCAACATGGCACCGCAGTATAACAAGCGGCGAAAGGCAGGTGTCAGGTCTTAGGTGTGAGGTCTCAGGAAAGCGAGAAGAAGATCGGGGCCTCAGGTATCGGGCGTCAGGTCCCAGAAAGCATTTAGTTACTCTTGTTTTCCCTGAGACCTGACACCTAAGACCTGATACCTGGAATCACGCGGCCGCATGGCGCCTGAGCCCGTGCGACATCGAGGCAACACGGAGCGCACCACGTCATCCTTGCGCGGCTCGCAGACATCCGATGCGCCCTGATTCAGCGCTTCGGTCCAAAGTTCGTCATCCGCCAGCCGGTGCGTGCCGACGATGCAGAGGCTGGGAAACTCATGATGGATACGCTCGACCTCGTCCGGTCCCGATGTTTCCAGATCCAGAACCAACGCATCGGCGCGATGCCCCGCAACCGCGCTGCGGGCTTCTTCGTACGAACCGGCCAAGTGAACAGAGTCAAAATGTTGGGTAAGGCTGACCGCCAGAGTTTGAGCAGTTCCGGGGTCATTGTGATAGAGCACGACGCGAAGTGTTTCCATACATCCCCCTGACTGCGCCGCGATTCCGCGGCGGCCTTGGCTGCGGCAGCACCTGCTAGCACAGGCGTTGATCTTCCGAGCACGGACTGCGTTACTTGCGCAACGCTTTCTCGGCCGGGGGCTCGAACGGTTCAGTTTGGAGCTTTCCGTTCTGTTTTAACAGAATCTCTACTTTTCCTTCCGCGTCCTCCAGTTGCTTCCGGCAGGTCGCGGAAAGTTGCATGCCTTCTTCAAAAAGCGTCAGACGACTTTTCCAGCGGAACCTCGCCCTTTTTCCAGTTCCTGCACAATCTTCTCGAGACGCTCGAGGCATTCTTCAAACTTTACCAATCCGATTGCTCCTACCTCTATTGTAATGCCGTTTCCGGGACGGAAAGTCCAGTGAATTTTTGTAATTTATTCAATCTGATGGGCAGGCGGTATTCCCAAAACTAAACAGAAGTCTGGGCGCTTCGAGCCCAGCGCCTCCAGAACATCTACCGCCGAGGCATAGCGGCCCAGCGGAGCGCTGATCTGCGCACCCTGTACACGGTCGCGCACCGCCGCCAGCATTTCGCGAGCAATCGCCACGCCTTCCTCGCGAGCCGCTTCCGCGCTCGCGGCTTTGGTCATCCGGTTGAGAATTTCATCGGGCACAGACACTCGCAATTCGTTTTTCATGAACTCGGCGTTGCGAGCGCTGACCAGCGGCCAGATTCCGGCGATTACTGGAATTCGGCAGTGCTCGATCCGTCTTCAGAAAAGCCTCCAGCAGTCTGAGGTCGAATACGGGTTGGGTCACCGCGTATTCGGCGCCCGCCTCCACTTTGTATTCGAAACGCTTGATCTCTTCATCCAGGTTGGGCAACCCTGGATTTGCGCCCACGCCAATGACAAAGCTGGTCCCAGTGCCGATCGGATTCCCGCCTAAGTCCAATCCCCGGTTCAGGTTGTGGACGATGTTCACCAACCCGATGGCATCGACGTCAAATACCGCCGTGGCATCGGGATAGTTCCCCATTTTCGGCGGGTCTCCCGTGATGCAGATCAGGTTGCGGATGCCGGTGGCCGCCGCTCCCAGCAGGTCGGACTGAATGCCGAGCACGTTTCGATCGCGGCATGTGTAATGCAGAATCGCTTCAATTCCAACCGCCTGCTGCATGAGCAGCGACAAGGCCTGGTTGCTCATGCGCGCCGAGGCCCGCGGGCTGTCGGGAATGTTGATCGCGTCCACGCCCACCGATTTGACGAACTTCGCGCCCTCGATTTCTTTGCGGATATCGATGCCCTTGGGCGGCACGATCTCGACCATGGTCACAAATTCGCCGGCCGCGATCTTGGCGCCAAGACGAGAGCGCTCGGCCATGGGAACGCTCGCCGGAACTACAAGCGTCGTTCCGGAATGAATCGCCTCCGTAAGCGCGGTCTTGCCACGCGCTTCGCGCACGCGTAATGCCGATTTCATGGCGCGGATATGATCGGGCGTGGTGCCGCAGCATCCGCCGATGAGTTGCACTCCGGCGGCCACGAATTTCCGCGTGTAGCTCGCCATGTATTCGGGGGAACAGAGATAGATGTTCCTTCCTTCGACCGAGCGCGGCATGCCGGCGTTTGGCTGCGCGGCCAGAGGCAGCGAAGTCACGGCTCGAACTCGCTCGATCGCGTCGAGCATCGCCACCGGTCCCACGCTGCAGTTGATGCCGAGCACATCGACATTCCATTCCGCCAGCCGGGCGGCGAAAGCTTCGGGGTCGGAGCCATCGAGGCAGTTGCCGTCTTCATCAATCGTGACCTGGGCGATGATCGGAATCTTCGCGTTCACGTCCCTGCAGGCGAGCACGGCCTGGTGCAACTCTTCCACGTAGCCAAACGTTTCAAGCATCAGCAAATCCACGCCGCCCTCGACCAGGGCGGCGACCTGCTCGCGAAATGCAGCCCGGGCTTCTTCAAAAGAAGTTTTGCCCAGCGGCTCAATGCGAATGCCGAGCGGGCCAATCGATCCGGCGACCCAGACGTCAAAACTCTTGGCGGCTTCGTGAGCCACCGAGGCGCCAGCCAGGTTGATGTCGCGCACCCGGTCTGCAATGCTGTGCCGCGCCAGGCGAAAACTATTCGCGCCGAAAGTGTTGGTTTCGATAATCTCTGCGCCCGCCTGCAAGATAATCGTGGTGAACGCCGCGGATCAGTTCCGGCTGCGACAGGTTCAGCTCGTCATAGCAGCGGTTGATGAAGATGCCCTTGGCATAGAGCAGCGTTCCCATGGCTCCGTCGCAGAGCACGGGCGATTGCTTCAGACGTTCAATAAAGTTCTGCGGCATCTCACTTGAGAATACAAGAAGGTGCGAGGAGTCTGCATCTGCCCAGGGGCAACGTGCCTCCTTTGCTATAATCCCTATTCTGCATCCAAGCGGTTATCCGGCATGAGGTTGGAGTCCCAGGTTTGAAAAGAGTCCTGATTCTAGTGTTATTGCTGCTGCCCGCCAGTTTGGTGTGGCTGAGTTGCGGCGGCGGTTCCGGCAGCGGCTCCGCACTGAGCGGTATCCCTTACCGCGCCTTCGTTTCGAATAACGTCTCAGCCGGTACTTCGGTCTCGGGTTTGTACATCGTGAACGCTCAAAACGATGTGCGGTGGACCAGTAACCCCAATTCCCGCGGGCAGCTTTCCCGGGATGATGGTGGTGACGCCCAACCGGACCCAGACCCTGGTGTTCAGCGGAAACGGCACGCAAGAGTCCGACAACCAGTTCAGCATCATCACCAACTCCACCGAAAAGAGCGCCTATCATCTGACTTTGCCCGGAATGACGGAGAGTTTCGTCGTTTCCCCCGATAGCTCCACCACCTATGTCGCCATTCCCACCGCGCAGGTGTTGGGGCAGCCTCCAGGGTTGGTGGGCGTTGTGTCGCTGCTCAGTGGCGCTTTCGCGGGGCAGGCCGCGGTTCCTGCAGTTCACTATCTTGCCATCAACAACAGTGGCAGCCTGCTTCTTGGCTTTATGGATAACTCCGATTCTGTGGCAGTGATCACGCCGTCGCAAATCGGCATAGGGAATCCGGTAACGTACATCGGCGGTCCCGGCATTTTCGACCGTCCGGTGGCGGCCTTTTTCAGTAGCGACGACAGCACGGCCTATGTAGTCAGTTGTGGCGCCGAATGCGGGGGATCGCAGGCCAGCGTGCAGCAGTACAATCTGGTCACCAATCAGCTGGTCGCGTCTGTCCCCGCCTGCATTCCCAACCCCGGCTCGAACCCGGTAACGTGTCTGGGCCCGGCAGCCGGCAGCGTAGCCCTGCTCAACGGTTCGACCATGTATTTGGCGGGCACTCCGTATTCTCCCGGAGGCGGGGAGTCGCTGACTTGCCCCGCCGGAACCACCCAAGCGCAGTATTGCGGCCAGCTCACCATCCTCAACCTCAGCACCATGTCAGTGACCAACACGTCAGCAAATCATCATTACCGATGGATATCACAACCGAATCGCGCTCGGACCCAACGGGCAGCTCTTTATCGGCGCGCACACCTGCACCGAGATTATTCCGCCGGTTCCGCCTCCACCCGGGGCCGAAGTTCGTGGTTGCCTTTCCATCTACAACACGCTGACGAATGCCGTGGGTAGCGCTCCGGCTGGCGGCGTCATCATTCCTCCCGCCAACGGTGACGTGACCGGCATCCAACCCATCCACACGCAGCGCGCCGCCAACTCCCCGCCAGATGTCGTGTATCTCGTCCAGGGCGGATCGCTCAACATCTACGACGTCACTCAGCGATGCCTTGGAGTACAACCCCAACAATCCTGAAAATCCCGGTGAGATCAGGGGTTTGGTCGGGTATTTCTTCGACGTCAAGACCGTTGATTTCTGAGGATCGTCGGAAGTCTTCGTGACCTACCAGTCGCAGGCTGAAAGTCGACCCTGTAATCCCTTGTCCCCAAAAGAAAATCCTGGGTTGATTCAGCAACGACGAATAACGAAAACAGCGAACGACGAACAGCGAACGACGAATGAGCGCTTTCCCTACCGCGGCATCAGCGTCATCTCGATGTGCCCGATGCCGCTCGACCCCGGCCTGCGAAAAGGGAAACACGAACGTCGAGCCTCCATACCACGCCTTCCACTGATCCAGATAATACGGACTGAGGAAGATTCCGCTCTCTCCCGTCACCAGGTTCAGCGTGCTATCGTCAAAGTTCGCAAAGTTCCAAGTCAGACGCTCGGACGGCCCAAATCCGCGGCCCACCGCCTTTACCGTGTATTTGCTGCCGCTCAGCGGATGCAGTCCCGGCCCCGTGAAGCGCCCAATCACTGGAAGCTGGCTGAGCACAAGGATGATCGATTTCCACCGGATAATACTTTCCCCACGTCCATTGATTGAGGTCGGACGGGGTCCAGCGTATTGCTTTTTGAGGGGTCCTCTACAGCGAGCCGCGACTGCTTCACCACCTTCTCAATCGCCGCCGTCAGCAGGCTTCCGTAGTCGGAGTATCCTGGCGGCAGCCACCGCGCCGGTTGCTTGGTGAGCACATTTTCCAGCCACACCGAAGACATCATCCAGTCATAGCTCTTCCAACTGAGCGCGCCGGAGGCCGCATCGGAAGCAGTGCCTGCGGGAGTATCGGGCGCTACGCCCAGCTTCGGCTCCAGCAACAGACCGTGCCAGTTCCTGACGCGCTTTGGTTTCAATCGTTGGTGCCGCGGAATCCGCCGACATCCGCCCATCCCAATCGCGCAGAATCTCCGCCGCCCGCTTCGCCCGCTCCGACACGTTCGCAGCGTGATCGACCGCATATACAAACTTGTCGGCGCAGAACCGGTCATAAGTCGAAGACACATCCATCTGCAGCGCCAGCATGTCCGCAGGCGCAAACTTTTTTCCCGATTCGAGCACGCGATAGATGCGATCCGTCCGCCACGGCGCTTCCCATTCCGTGCTGATCGAGTATTTGTAGCCGTCCGGAGCGATGCGCCCATTGGCGGTCGCCAGAATTCCCGATGGCGGATCGTAAACATGCGGCATCTCTTCGAATGGAATCCAGCCTGTCCATTCGTGAGCATCATCGTTGCCGCTCACCGGCAGGCTGCCATCGCCCGCGGCCCGGATCGGCACTCGCCCCGTCGCTTGATATCCAATGTGGCCATCGACGTCGGCATACATCACGTTCTGTCCGGGCGCTCCCAAAGCCGAGAAGGCTTTCCGAAACTCATCCCAATTCTGGGCCGAGTCCGCGTCGAAGAACATCAGTCCCATGCCGTCCTGTAACGTCCAGCGCAACGCTATCGGGCGCGTCTCACCGGGAATCAGTCCTGTAATGATGGGTCCGTGGCGCGTGGTCACTACGTCGAGCGCCACGTCCGACTTGCCTTTGACGTGAATCGTCTCCTGCCGGTGCTGCGCATCAACCCATCCCGCCGGTGTCTTGTACTGGCCCTGCGCATTGAACTCCTCGATGAAATCGTCTTCTACCGTTGGCCCGACGTTGGTGAATCCCCAGCCGATCCTCTGGTTATGGCCCACAATCACAAATGGAACTCCCGGCAGCGTCACGCCCGCCACATCGAAGCTGCCACTTTTCAAATGGGCCGCAAACCACAGGTTCGGCATCTGGTGGTCGAGGTGCATATCATTCGACAGCAGCGGCTTTTCCGAAACCGTATGTTGGCCCGAAACCACCCAGTTGTTCGACCCCGGCCGAAACAAATTTCCTTCTTCCCGAGTGAGCGCAGAGATGACCGCCGAATAGAACGCTGGGGTTGGGTGGGGCGCGGCCTCAACCCCTTGAGGGAATTGTCCCGAAGACAGCGCGGAACTCAGCCGGGGATTTCCGCCATCCGGGTCGACTTCCTCGTCGTCATCGTCATCCTCATCGCCGTGCTTGGCCGCGGGTTCATCCTGAATCCGCCGCACCTCGGTGGGCGGACGGTCGTGCCAGGAAGAATTCACATAGAGGTCCGCCGTCAGTTCCGGTCCCAGCTTGGCCAGAATTTTTTCCCGCTCCAGCGCTCGCTTGTAGCTGTAATGGTTCAGATACTGCACCATGTGCGCACCCACAAGCAGTGAATCCGTCACAGTCCAAGGTCGTGGCGTGTACTTCAGCACGCGGAATTCGAGCGAAAGCTGGTTGCGATGCGAATCGATGAACGCATTCACGCCGCGAGCGTAAGCGTCGAAATAAGGCCGCTCGCGCGCGGAGATTTTTTTCTCGGCCGCTTCGGCCGCCAGCCGCAGCCCCAGAATCCGCTGCTCGCGGTCCATCTCTACCGTGCCTTCGCCAATCACTTCCGAAAGCTCTCCGGCAGCGGCACGTCGCATGATGTCCATCTGCCACAGACGATCCTGCGCGGTCACGTAGCCCTGCGCAAAGAACAAGTCTTCGAGCGTGGAAGCTTCCATCGTCGGCACCCCCTGCCCATCGCGCACGATGCGCACCGTGGATGAAATCCCAGGCACCGAAATGGAGCCATCCAGTTGTGGCAGGGCCGAACGCGCAATCCAAAACAGCCACCACACACCGGCGATGAGCGCCACCAGCAGAAGACAGACAGCGTAGTACAGGATGCGGAGCGCACCACGGCGGCGCCGGACTTCGGGATGAGAAATCCCAGGTAGGGAAGTGGCAGAAGACATTACTGAAAGATTGTAGGGGCGGTGGGTGCCTCTGACAACCGCGCATCGCGATAAACGTGACTTGAGCTATTTGTGAAGCCGCACTCTACTCGGGATTCGACAGGACCATCGGCGCCAGCTGGTCGCTAGCGCCTACTTCAACGGTTACTTTTTCGACTGCGGGAAAATCCTTGCCAGGGATTTTGCCCTCGCGAACTCTGCGTTCGCTCGCCATTCTCCACAGGTACATTGCCGCATAGGCGCGCCACGGCCGCCAAGCTTCGGCGCGCTCCTCAAGCTCGCGGGCACTGTCTACAGCCATCGCGTGCAGCAGGCCGAGGTCGGCGGAGGGAAACGCATCGGGCTCTCCGAGTGCTCGCATGGCAATGTATTGCGCCGTCCATTTTCCGATGCCGGGAATCTCGCACAGGCGGTCGAGAAAGGATTCGGAATCGACAACTCCTTCAAAGCTGACGGCACCACTCGCAACTGCGCGCGCCAGAGTGCGAATCGTTTCGGCGCGTGCCCGAGGCAGCCCGATGCGGGCAAGATTCGCACCCGCCAGGACCTCGGGCACAGGAAATAGATGAGTGAGGCCGTTGACGGAAGGGAACGGCTTCCCAAAGGCGCTTACCAGACGGCCGGCCAGGGCGGTCGCACCCTTCACTGTGATCTGCTGGCCGAGAATAGCCCGCGTCGCGAGTTCAAAACCATTCCAGCAGCCCGGCACTCGCAGACCGGGATCGGCATCGACGGGTCCTGCCAACCCCGGGTCGGGTCGAAGACTTTGCACGATGGCGGACCAGTCCGCATTCAGATCGAACATCGCACGAACGCGCTCGACAATGAAGAAGAGAGAATGGGGCTCGCCAAATTCAATCCGGATATCGAGTGCGTCGCGCCCCGGGTCGAGCGCAACTTCGAAGTAACCATCACGGCCGTTCAAAGAAATGGTGCGTCGATAGCTGCCCCCCTCTACGACCTCGACTCCGGGAGTGGCGCGTGCTGCAAGAAACGCTAACATGCCCTCCCAGTGATAGGGTGGACGAAAGTGAAGGCGAAAGAAGTATTGATTTCCCGGTTGGACATTTGTTTGCCGGCCCACAGCCTGTCGACCCGATGTCTGCCGGCCCAATGTCTGTCGCGCCAGGCGCCTGATTTCGGTCGGGGTTCGATGATAGATCTCGCGAATGCCGGCATTGAAGCGTCGTACGCAACCGAACCCGGACGCGAGCGCGACTTGGCTCATCGGAAGACTGGTCTCGTCGATCAGCTTTTTTTGCAAAATGCAGGCGGCGGGTCTGGGCAACGGCAATCGGGGTTGCTCCCAGGTGACGCAGAAACAACCGGCGAAGATGCCGCGACCCTACTCCTAAACGTTCCGCGAGGATTTCCACCCCGCCATCCTCCAAACCGCTTTCGCCGATCAAACGCAACGCTCGCGAAACTGTATTGGACGTTCCCAGCCAAGCCGGTGTGCCGGGGCAACTCTCCGGCCGGCAGCGCAGACAGGGACGAAAGCCCGCTTCGGCGGCAGCTGCGGCGCTGGGAAAATAGCGGACGTTTTTTTCTTTCGCGGTCGGCGCCGGGCAAATCGGACGGCAGTAAACTCCGCTCCCGACCACCCCAATATAGAACTTGCCGTCGAAGCGCGGATCGCGCGACAGCCGGGCTCGCGAACATACCTTCCAATCAAGATTCATAGCGTGGCAAATTGCGAACTCTGCGCGCGACTCGCCATCCGAAGTCGGCATCGCAATCGCAACTTATGATAATCGACTCTGCCTGGCATGTTGGACGTTTTCGGACCGCGATATCCGCGCCCGTTTTGCTTCTGATAAACGATTCTGATAGCCAGGTCCGCAAACGTCCAATGCACGGCCATCCATTTCGCTGTGAAAACAATCGATATCAAGGGCGGAGAAAAATCACGCACTGATTCGAGGGAAGTCTGTCAGCTGCACGTTGCTTCGCTGGAATCGGGAAAAGGGGCAAGAGCGAATCCAATGAAACCGATTGCTCAGTGGTCGAAAGTCGGCATCTTTTCGATGATCCTCCTGAGTTTGATGATTGTTCTGAACCTGGGTACGTTTTTCGCAGCGAGGGACGTAACTGTCGCACGAGCCTCTTCATCAGTGTCTCCCGCCTCTTGCGTCGGTCCTACGTATCGCCAGTTTGATTTCTGGGCCGGTGATTGGGATGCGTTCGACGTCGGCAGCCCGATTGAGGTCGCGCGCGCTCGCGTTGATCGCGTTCTCGATGGCTGCGTCTTGCACGAGGACTACCGCGGTTCTGATGGACACCACGGCGAGAGTTTTACCATTTACGACGCTAGCCGAAAAGTCTGGCATCAGAGTTGGGTGACAAATCGCGGCGAATTGCTGGTGATCGAGGGAACAATGGAGGGCGACACCATGGTTTTAAGCGGCATGGATCATGCGAAACGAGCTCTCGTCCGCGGCGAGTGGAAGCCTGAGAACGGAAATGTTCGCGAGACTGCGGCGATCTCCACGGATGGCGGCAGGACCTGGAAGCCATGGTTCGATCTTGTGTTTCGCCGCCATAAAGACTAGGCCGTTTGGCGGAACCCGCTCTCCCCCAGTATCATGTTGGCGACCCTTGGGCGTCGATTTCGCAGCTCGATTTCGGCGCCGAACGCCATGCTGCAGAAACGAATTGACGATCAGCACGACCATCTCGCCGGAGAGCATCCGCGAGGCCGAAGGAATTTTCCTGCAGCATCTCAAACGCGTTGGCCTGAAACAGACCGAACAACGCAACGCCATTCTTCGAACCTTTCTCGAAACTCGCGAACATCTTTCCACCGACGAATTGCACCGCCTGGTCAAGAAAACCGATCCGCGCATCGGTTTCACCACTGTTTACCGCACGCTGAAGCTTCTCGCAGGTTGCGGCCTGGCCAGCGAAGTCGCCTTCCACGACGGCATCGCGCGCTATGAGCACCAGTACAACCGCCGCAGTCATCACCACATGGTGTGCACCGAGTGCGGCGCCTCGGTCGAATTTTTCTCGGAAAAAGTCGGAGAAATCGAGCAGGAGATCGGACACAAGCACCATTACGTTACCACCCGCCACACTTTTCAGATTTATGGTGTTTGCGAAGCGTGCCGGAAGAAGAGCGAATGGACGCCGACTTGTCTAGTGCAGAAGAAAGCCCAGCGAATCCGACGCACGCTACCGTGAAGTGTCCGCATTGCGGAACCGTGATGCCCGCGAGACGCCGCCTACTGCCCGGCTTGCGGATGGTCAATGACGCCGCTTCCTCCCGGCGGAACGGGCGGTCGCGGCCATCGCTTATTTCACTTTCGTCCCAGCCGTGCTGATTCTGCTTTTGCCCGCATATCGCAGCCATCGCTTTGTCCGCTTTCATGCCTGGCAAAGCTTTTGCTCTGGGGAGTCTTTTTCGTTTTGACCTTGGCCGCGCTCTTCCTTTCGAATGTCGCCGCGGCCATGGTCTTTTTTTTATTCGGAATTCTGGCTTCGCTGGCCATGTTTTTCTTTGTGGATGGTTTTAACCTTCAAGGCATGGGAAGGCGAGCGCTTCGAGTTGCCACTGTTCGGTGATCTCGCGGCGAGGTTGAAATAGCAGGTGTCAGGTCTCAGGTGTCAGGGAAAAACAAGGAACAAAAAACAAAATCAATTGAATTCACCGTTACGGTTTTCCTGACACCTGAGACCTTGCCCTTCTTTCCGTCCTCATCGTTCAAAATAATCAGATTCGCCATGCTATTGCACTTCATATCCCACTTTCATCTAGGAGACCTCATTGACTCAGCTTCAGCGCGTTAAGATCAGCGCTCTTGGCACCTACGTTCCGCCTCGTCTTCTAACCAACGCCGACCTCGAGAAGATGGTCGATACTAACGATCAATGGATCATGGAGCGCGTCGGCATCCGCGAGCGGCATCTGGTGGACAAGGGAGTTGCGACCAGCGATCTTGCGACCGAAGCAGCGAAGAAAGCGCTCGCCGAGCGCGGCATCTGACGCCGTCCGACCTCGACGCGATCATCGTCGGCGACGGTTACGCCCGATATGTTCTTTCCGTCCACCGCTTGTCTTGTTCAGCACAAACTCGGCGCGAAGAATGTCTGGGGATTCGATCTCTCGGGCGCTTGTTCCGCATTTGTTTATGCCTTGCAAGCGGGAGCGCAGTTCGTCGCGTCTGGAGCTCACAAGAAAGTGCTGGTAATCGGCGCCGACGTAATGTCGTCGATCATCGACTACACCGATCGCGCGACCTGCGTCATCTTTGGCGATGGAGCAGGCGCAGTTCTGCTCGAACCCGCCGAAGACGATTCGGTCGGTCTCATCGACTTTCTGCACGAAGTCGACGGCTCGGGCGGCGCATCGCTGTACATGCCAGGCGGCGGAAGTCTGAATCCGTCGAGTCACGAAACCGTCGACAAGAAGATGCACTTCGTTCATCAGGATGGCGCCGCGGTCTTCAAGTTCGCGGTGCGTAAGATGGCGCTGCTCTGCGAAGAAATTCTTAAGCGCAACAATATTCAGGGCAGCGAAATCGATGCCTTCATTCCGCATCAGGCCAACAAGCGCATTATCACCGCGACCGCCGATCGCCTGAGCATGCGCCCGGAGGCCGTCATCATCAACATCGAAGAGTTCGGGAATACCACCGGCGGCAACGATTCCGCTGGCCATGGAAACCGCGCGCCAGGAAGGCAAATTGAAGAAGGGAAGCTTGGTGCTGCTGGCGTCAGTGGGCGCGGGATTTACCAGCGGAGCCACTCTGCTGCGCTGGGCGTTCTAGGTCGCGACAGAGACGCGGCAAGACGCGTCTCTACCCGCATTATTTTGTCGCCATCGCTCCTACCAATGACTCGAAAATCTTGAAGCCATCCGTGCCGCCGAGTTCGGGTTCGGCGGACGCGTTCGGGATGCGGCATCATGCCCAGCACGTTGCGGCCCGGGCTACAAATTCCGGCTATATTTTCGAGCGAACCGTTCGGATTCGCTTCCGCCGTGATTTCGCCTTGCGCATTCGAGTAGCGGAAGACGATACGGTTGTCGCTCTTCAATTCGGCGAGCGTCGCGTCATCGCAAAAGTAGTTGCCTTCCATGTGGCCGATGGGGATCGTCAGCACTTCGCCCTTTGCGGCACGCATTGGTAAACGGGGTCTCGTTATTTTCGACTCTTACCTGCACCGGCTTGCAGACATATTTCAAGCCGACGTTGCGCATCAGCGCTCCGGGCAGCAATCCCGACTCGCACAAAATCTGGAAACCGTTGCAGATTCCGAGTACCAGTCCGCCGCCGTCGGCGAACTTACGCACGGATTCCATGACTGGCGAAAACTTTGCAATCGCCCCGGTGCGCAGATAGTCGCCGTAGGCAAAGCCTCCCGGCACAATGATGACATCGCAATTCTCCAGATCGTGCGAGTCGTGCCAGAGAAGCGTTGCCTGCTGCTTGGCCACATGTTTGGCGGTCCAAAAAGCATCGTGGTCGCAATTCGATCCGGGAAAAATTATGACCCCAAATTTCATGGAATTCCTCGTGTTAACTATGGTGACAAGGTTCCATTATTAGGTCAAGGGATAAGCAAGAGGCATTCGCTAAGAGCTAACAGTTGTTCTTCGAAAGTGCTCCAGAATCGCCTCAGCTTGGGACTTGGTGACCACTGCCGACAGTGCGGCGACGTCCGCTTGTTTCACAGCTTGCAGGCTGCCGAAATGTTCCAGCAAACGGCGCGTGGTCGATTCGCCGACGCCGGGAATTTCCCGTAACTCGGTGGCGCGATCCCGTATCTGGCGGCGTTTGCGATGAAACGTGACGGCGAAGCGATGCGCTTCGTCGCGGATCAACTGTACGAGATGCAACACCGGAGAATGATGGTCTAGAACGACGGGGTCGTCCTCCTGTCCGTAGACGTAAATGATCTCTTCGCGCTTGGCGATGGCGGCGAGCGGCTGGTTGATGATTTCCAGCGCTTCGAGCGCCTGCGCAGCGGCGTGAAGTTGTCCCAAGCCTCCGTCGATCAGTACCAGGCTGGGCATCGGCTTTTTCTCTTCGCAAACTCTTTTGTAGCGGCGCGTGACCACTTCGCGCATGGAGGCGAAATCGTCCACGCCCTCGACGGTCTTGATGATGAACTTGCGATAGTCGGATTTCTTCATCTTGCCGTCTTCCCACACCACCATCGAAGCCACCGTTTCCGCTCCCTGAATATGAGAAATGTCGAAGCACTCGATGCGTTTCGGGAGCTCGGGAAGGGCCAGCGCATCTTGCAGCGCTTCTTGAATGACGCGACCATTGGGCTTCAGCACGCGGAAACGCTGATCGTAAGATTGCTTGGCGTTATTGCCGGCAAGATCGATGAGCTCGCGCTTCTCTCCGCGCTGCGGGACGGTGAGATGCACGCGCGTGGCGCGGTTCCCCTCGCCCGCGAGTTGTTCACTGAGCGCGTCTTCCAGTTCATCGCGATCTTCGAAGTCGACAGGCACGTAGATGTTCCGCGGGACGTAGGGCTGGCCGAGGTAGAGTTGCTTGACTAGGGCGGAGAAGAATTCGCCGGGATGAAACTCCTGTGTCGTGGCAGGGTCCTCCGCCGGCGGAGCCGGGGCTGGAACCTTGATCCGGCACAAACTCGGGCAGGTCTTCCCAGAAAAATTCACGCCGGTCGAGGACTTTTCCTCCGCGCATGTGGAACAGGTTCACGGCCAGCATTTGATTCTCGTAGTGATATCCGAAAACATCGGCGTCGTCGCCTTCGGCGGCGGCGATCCGCTGTTTCTCCTGCAACTGCTCGACGGTCGAGATGAGGTCGCGGTAGCGGGCGGCGCGCTCGAACTCCTGCGCCTCGGCCGCTTCCGACATGCGTTCGCGCAGAGACTTGACCAGGTCGGTTTGCCGGCCTTCGAGGAAAAGTTTTACGTCGAGCACGGCTTCAGCGTAGATCTCGGGCGTAGTCAACTCTTTCACGCACGGGCCCAGGCAACGCTTGATATAGAACTGCAGGCACGGACGCGGATGATTCCGCGTCAAGTCCACCTTGCACGACGGAACCATGAAATGCCGATGAATCAGGTCGACGATGCGATAGGCAAGATTGGCCGGGAAATAGGGGCCGAAGTAGGCGCTGCCGTCCTTGCGCAGGCGTCGCGTGACGTAAACTCTCGGATAGCGCTCGGCCAGGGTTAGCTTCACGTAGGGATAGGTCTTGTCGTCGCGCAGCAGAATGTTGAAGCGCGGCTTCTTTTGCTTGATCAGGTGATTCTCAAGCGCCAGCGCCTCCTTGTTATTGGCGACCACGATGTAATCGACGTCGACCGCCTCGCGAACGAGCGTCCCGGTTTTTGCGTCCTCCCAGCGCCCTTCATGGAAGTAGGAAGAGACCCGCGAGCGCAGGTTCTTCGCCTTGCCGACATAGATGACCTCGCCCTCGGCGTTTTTGTACAGATACACGCCGGGAGACATAGGCAGACTGCGGATTTTCTCGGGGAGATCCATGGCGCTACGCTCTATGATAGAGCCTGCGACTCAAAGGATTCAGAGGTGATGGCGAAGCGGAAAACGCTGGCGCTCTTACGCGCTCCATCCCTTCACAAACTCCACCAAACTGCGCAGCGCGATTCCGGACGGCCCTTTAGCGATCCAGGGTTTGTTCTCTTCCATCCAGGCAGTGCCGGCGATGTCGAGGTGGATCCAGGGCGTATCTTCAGCGAATTCCTTCAGGAACATGGCGGCGAAGATGGCGCCGCCATAGCGGCTTCCGGCGTTGACCATGTCGGCAATATTGGATTTGATCAGTTCCTTGTATTCGTCGTCGAGCGGCAGACGCCACATTTTCTCGCCCGCTTGCTGGTTGGCCTTGGCGAAGCGCTCATACATCTCGTCGGTGCTGGCAAAGATTCCGGCGTTCACGTAGCCGAGGGCCACGACGACCGCGCCCGTCAGAGTGGCGGCGTCGACCAGATGAGTGCAGCCGAGTTGGCGAGCGTAGTAGAGGCCGTCGGCGAGGATGAGGCGTCCCTCGGCGTCGGTGTTAATGATCTCGATCGACTTGCCCGACATGGCGATCTGCACGTCTCCGGGCTTTTGCGCTTTGCCGGAGGGCATATTTTCCGTGGCGAGGACTATGGCGGTGACTTTGACTTTGGGCTTCAGCAGCGCAATGGCCCGCATGGCGCCGATCATGGTCGCAGCGCCGGCCATGTCGTACTTCATCTTCTCCATGCCGTCCGCCGGTTTTATCGAAATTCCGCCGGTGTCAAACGTGACTCCTTTGCCGACTAAACCTAGATGTACTTTGTCGGCCGCGCCGACCGGATCGTAGCGCAGCACGATGAGCGCAGGCGGTTCATCGGAACCCTGGGCGACTCCCCAGAACGCTCCCATCTTAAGCTTCTTAATCTTGTCGGTTCCGTAGGTTTCGCAAACCAGGCCAACTTCCGATGCCATCTTTTTCGCGCGTTCGGCCAGTATGGTGGGCGTCATTAGATTTGACGGCTCATTGACCAGGTCGCGGGTGAAATTCTGCGATTCGGCGATGATGCGTCCAGTTTCGAGAGCAGCTTGGCCGGATTTCTCGTCCTCTCTTCCGCACGACGATGGTGACGGCGTCGATCTTCTGGCTTTTGTCCTTGTCCTTGCGATCGCTCTTGTAATAGCCAGGATCGAAGTCGCCGATAGTGGCGCCTTCGACGATGGCGCGGATCGCGAATGGGGAAGGAACTGCGCCGCTGTGCGCGAAGGCGAACCTGCGAATGCTTTTGCCTTTCAGCGTTCGGACCGCTGTGCCAGCGATCTTCCTCAACTCGGCAGCGGAGAAATCCTTGGCTTTTCCCCCGCCGATCAGGAGCAGACGTTTCGCTTTCAATCCGGTGGGATTGTGGAGGAGGGTCGTCTCGAAGCTCTTACCGGTAACTTCGCCGCTGGCGATGACATCTTTAGCGGCTGCGACGACAGCGTCATCGTCGCATTCGATTGAAGGTGCGGACTTGTCTTTCTCGTTGCGGTCGAGAACTACTACGACGAGACAATCGGTTTCCAGTTGAGATGGAGTAGTGGAAGAGAGATTTGTTTTCATGATTAGGATATTCAGTATCCACGCTAGAAGGGGAAACTTGCAACTCAGCAGAGAAAATCTGGATGTAATGCGCTCCACTGCGGTTGACCCCTCCCCAAAGGGTCTTTGAAAACAAAAGACTTAGAGGTTAATTTTCGCCAGGTCTTTGAGGAATAAGGACTTAGCTGTAAGGTCTTTATAAAACAATAACTTAGCTAGACGAAACTGTCGATATACAGGTAAAGTATTTATAAAGCAATGAGTTAGCTCGATTACGCCGCTTTGTTTCCGCCATATCTTTGAGTTATAAGGACTTGGCGTTTGTGGGGGAAAGGTCTAGCAACCTCGGCTTTGGTGCGAAAAGCAGGTCCTTCGTTTCGCTCAGGATGACAACCTTGATGACAATCTTATGGATGGCTCGGGGGCCACTTCTCGAAACGCGAGAAAGTGGCGCACCGCATCGCTTAAGTTTTTCGTCCCCGCGAGATGGCTTCGCGCGCTTCCTTGTCGGCGGTTCTTCGGCGTTCGGTTTCGCGCTTGTCCCAGAGCTGTTTGCCTTTGGCCAGGGCTAGTTCCACTTTGATTTTGCCGTTCTTGAAGTACATGCGGGTGGGGATCAGGGTCAGTCCCTTCTGCTGCGACTTGCCGATGAGCTTGCGGATTTCTTCTTTGTGAACCAGAAGTTTGCGGGTCCGGAGAGCGGCATGATTGGCGTAGTTGCCGTGCTCGTAGGGTCCGATGTGGCAATTCAGCAGCCAGAGTTCGCCATCTTTGATCAGGCCGTAGGAGTCTTTTAGATTCGCCGTGCCGCTGCGGACGGATTTGACCTCGGTTCCGGTGAGAACGACCCCGGCTTCGAATTTTTCGAGCAAGAAATAGTTATGACTCGGCGTTCCTGTTAACAGCGGCGTCCTTTTCCCCCGAGGCGGTGGGCTGGCGGCGAGGATTTTTTTCCCGATTCGGCTGGGTTTGGTGGGTGGTCTGCTTGGCCATGGTGCTGAAAAGAAAGTAACACGAAGGCAGGTCTCAGGTGTCGGGTGACAGGTCTAAGGGAAAAACCTGGCTTGTTTTTCCTGAGACCTGGCACGTGAGACCTGCAACCTTGGGTACCTGTACTAATGAGTGTAAACACTGCTCTACCAATCACTTCGAGCCCACTTGATGCGATGCTATAATCGAAATTTCCAGTACTTTTTCGCTTGACGGCCTTTGCGATGCCCGGCCCGTGGCTTTTTCGGGTGGCCGGATGGACTTTTGCTCGGATGCTGGCCGGGCACATTCCTCCGGCGCAAAAGCGAGAGATTTTTATGAGGACTGCTAGATGAGACGTCTGATCCGTCCCTCTCTGTTTGTCTTGCTGCTGCTCTGTTGCAGTCTTCCGGTGATCGGGAAAGACATGATTCTGCAAAGGCGGCTTACTGCGAAGGGCACCGACGCCGAGGCGCGGCAAGACTACGAGAAGGCCTTCGACTATTTCAAGCAGGCCTACAATCTGAAGCCGAAAGACCTGCGATATCGAACCGCGTTCGAGCGTACCCGCTTCTATGCGGCATCGTCGCACGTGCATCGCGGGCAGGTTCTGCGCGATGCCGGCAAACTGGACGAGGCGGTGGTCGAGTTCCAGAAGGGATTGGATATTGATCCTTCCTCATTCATCGCGCAGCAGGAACTGAATCGGACCAAGCAGATGATTCGGGAAGTCGCAGAATCCGCCGCCGCTGCGGCGGGTCCAACGCCTTTGCGCCGACGGCTGCAATCGGCGCAGGGTCCGGTCGAACTGGCTCCCATCTCGAACGTGCCCATCACGCTGAAGGTCACGGAGAAGGCCAACGTGATCTACGAGACGGTCGGCAAGTTGGCCGGCATCAACGTGCTTTTCGATCCCGATTACGTGCCGAAACAGGTGCGCATTGAACTGAACGGCGTAACGCTGGAAGATGCGCTGGAAATTATTTCCTTTGAGACCAAGACTTTTTGGCGTCCGGTAACGCCCAATACGATTTTTATCGCGCAAGACACTCCCGCGAAGCGGAAAGAGCTGGAACAGAACGTCATCAAAACTTTTTATCTTTCCAACCTTTCTCAGCCTACCGAGTTGCAGGATGTGGTCAACGCGATGCGCACCATTCTCGAAGTGAGCCGCATTCAGCAGTTGCCCTCGCAGGGAGCGATCGTGGTGCGCGGCACGCCCGATCAGGTGGCGCTGGCGCAGAAACTGGTGGACGATCTCGACAAAGCGAAGCCCGAGGTGTTGATCGATATCGCGGTGATGCAAGTGAGCCGCGACAAGTCGCACACCCTCGGCATCAATCCTCCGACCAGCGCTTCGGTGCAACTGCAGCCCAATATCAACACCAGCACTACGACCTCATCCACCGGAACCACGACTTCGCCGTCGTCAATCATCGAACGGCATCAACCTGAATACTCTCGCGAATCTGAATGCTACGGACTTCCAGGTAACGATTCCGCAGGCTACGGCGACGGCCTTGATGAACGATACCGATACCAGGGTGATCCAGAGTCCGCAGGTGCGCGCGCTGGACGGGCAGAAGGCGACGTTGAAGATCGGCGACCGCGTGCCGGTGGCGACCGGATCGTTCCAACCCGGAATTGGCGGCGTGGGCATCAACCCGCTGGTCAACACGCAATTCCAATACCTCGATGTGGGCGTGAACATCGAAATTACGCCGCGCGTGCATGCCGGACGGGAAATTTCCTTGAAGTTGTCGATGGATGTTTCGGATGTCGATTCCTACGTGAGCATTGGCGGCATCAGCCAGCCGGTGATCGGCCAGCGCAAAATCGAAAACGAAATCCGGCTCAAAGAGGGCGAAGTCAGCCTGCTCGGCGGCATGATGGAGGACTCGAAGACCAAGGCTCTGACCGGGATCCCGGGTCTGGCTAACATTCCCATCCTGAAATATCTTTTTGCGCAGGATACCTCGGACCACTCGACCAACGAAATCGTATTCGTCCTGGTCCCGCACATTGTCCGCGGGCCGGACATTTCTCATGGCAGTGAAGATATGCTCGACGTGGGTACGGCCAACGCGCTGTCGCTGCGACGGACCAACACCAAAGGCACCCGGAACTTCCCCGGGCGCCGGCTCCAGCGGCTGGCGCCGGCGGCTTCGCCCGCAGGCCAGCTCGGGAACGCCTGCCAGGCCAGCGTCCGCAGAATCACGGTTGCGGGCCTGCGCAGCGTTCCGCGCGAAGTCAGAGCTCCGCCAGCAGTCCGATGCCGCAGAATCAGCCGGGAGCGGCGGCGCGGGAACATTTCTGTTTGATCCGCCGGCTTTGAACCAGGCCAAAGGGCTCGACCTTCACGGTGAACGTCATGCTTTCCGGCGGGCAGAACGTGTACTCCGTGCCCGTGCAGCTCAACTACGATCCCAATCAGTTGCAGGTACTCAATGTTTCGAACGGAGGATTCCTGTCGCAGGATGGCCAGGTCGTGACGGTAGCGCATCGCGAGGATCCGCTGACGGGCACCATGCAAATCACGGCCTCGCGGCCTCCGGGCGCGGGCGGTGTTTCGGGACAGGGCGCGGTGGTGACGCTGACCTTTATGGCGAAGGGACCGGGGCAGTCGGCGCTGACCATCACCCGGGGCGGGGCGCGCGATCCGGCGATGCAGCCGATCGCGATGAGCGGAGCGCAGGCGGCCATTACGATTCAGTAGGAACGCTAGTTCTGGGATCTCAATGAACCTGGTCATTCATAAACGGAGTGTGAAGATTGCGGTAGCCGGCCGCCAGACGCGGCTTTACCCTGATCGAGTTGATCGTGGCGACTGCCATTCTGGCCATCCTGGTGGGGATGGCGGTTCCGATGGCGAAGAACGCCGTTGCCCGCGAGCGCGAGCACGAGCTGCGCTACGACCTCTGGATGATCCGCGACGCCATCGATCGCTACAAAGACGCCGCCGACCGGGCGCGTTCCGCACCAAGTTGGGATCGGAAAATTATCCTCCCGATCTCGACACGCTGGTCAAGGGCGAGGATGTTGGCGGCAAGAAGCTGAAATTTCTCCGCAAGATTCCGCTCGATCCCATGACCAAAGACGAATGGGGACTGCGCTCCATGCAGGACGACAAAGACTCGACTTCCTGGGGCGGGCAGAACGTTTTCGATGTTTACAGCAAGTCGGACCAAACCGCGTTGGACGGCACCAAGTACAAGGACTGGTAGATGAGATCCGGTGCAATGCGCATGATTCCAGGGTCCGCAATCCAGCTTCGCGACCAGCTTCGCGATCGCAAACGTTCGCCATCGCGGATTCACCCTGATCGAGATGCTGGTGGTCATCAGCATCATCATGGTGCTGCTGGCGATCGCCGTGCCGAATTACAGCCATAATGTCCTTCTCGCCAAGGAAGCCAAACTTCATCAGAATCTGACGACGCTCAATAAAGTCATCCAGGAATATTCGCTCGACAAGAAACATGCGCCCCAGTCTCTGGATGATCTGGTGCAGGCCGGATACCTGAAGTTCATTCCGGACGACATCACCGGCAGCAACACCACCTGGGTGACGGAGGCGGAAGATCCGAAAACGCCTGGGATCCGAACAATACCGGCATTGCGAGCGTGCATAGCGGATCGGATCAGACGTCGATCAACGGCGAGGCGTATTCGAGTTGGACGCACTGAAGCAGGGATGAATAGCAGAGTGAGAAAACGCGAGCGCGGGTTTACGCTGATCTCGATGATGGTGGTGATCAGCATCATGCTCATCCTGCTGGGGGTAGCCATGCCCATCTACAGCCACAGCATTCAGCGCGTGCGTGAGGACAATCTGCGCCACAACCTGGATACGATGAATCAGATGATCTTCCAGTACACGCTGGACCGGCAAAAAACCCCCGACTCGCTGGAGGATCTGAGGACGGCGGGCTATCTTCAAACCATTCCAGAAGACATCACGGGCAGTAACACCTGGGAAGTTGAGCCGGCAGACGACGCGAAGCTGTCGCTGTACCAGAAAGACGCGGATGGCATTATCGGCGTCCACAGCGGATCCCACCAGATGGGCAGCAACGGCAAGGCCTATTCGACCTGGTAAGCAGCAGGTGTCAGGTCTCTAGGTGTCAGGTCTCAGGAAAATCTCTTGCTGCTTAGTCCCCAGTTTTTTCCCAAAGCATCTCCGGCGCTATTGACTGTCTGTCCGCCTGAGGTCAGCCTTTTCCTGAGACCTGAGACCTGAGCACCTGAGACCGAGACCTGAGACCTGAGACCTGAGACCTGAGACCTGAGACCTGCTCTGGAGGCTAGCTTGGATTTTCTCAATCGGCTGCAACCGCTGGCGCTGCTGGTGATGCGGTTCGTTCTGGGCGCAATCATGATCGCGCATGGTTATCACAAAGTATTCGGCGGCTTTCATCATCACATGGACACGGTAGGATCGCTCGGCCTTCCACGCTGGCTGGCATATCTTTCCGCGGGGACGGAATTCTTCGGCGGGATCGGAATCGTCCTGGGATTGTTTACGCGCTTCTGCGCGCTCGCTTTCGCGATCGAGATGGGCGTGGCCATCTGGAAAGTGCATTTTAAGAACGGGCTCACGGGCTCCGGTGGCTACGAATTTCCGCTGGCGCTGGCGGCGATTGCGTTTGCGCTTATTTGTTATGGCGGCGGGCCGTGGGGGTTCAATTTCGGAAAGGGCGTCGGAGGCGGTTCGAGCAAGATGAGGAAACGGTAAGCTCGGCCGTCCGGGGCTATGGAGGCGTCCGCTGAGACGGGGCAAGCGCCGTCTCTACACGTGAGGCAAGCCCACGGACTAAGAGCTGATGTGCGAATAGCCGACTTTAAAACTCCGCCAGTTCTTTCATCGCACGAAACAGGTCGCTCGACTTGCGGCAGGATGGCATCCTCCAGAATCGGCTGATAAGCGACGAACGTATCGGTCGCGGCCACGCGCTTTACCGGCGCATCGAGATGATGGAAGAGTTGGTCGGCGATGCGGGCGGCGATTTCAGCGCCGTATCCCCAGCTTAGCGAATCTTCATAGGCGATCAGCGCGCGGTTGGTTTTCTTCACCGACTCGGCAATCGCGTCCCAATCAAACGGATTCAACGAGCGCAAGTCGATCAGCTCAACGCTGACGTGATGCTCACGCTCCAGTTTTTGCGCGGCCTGCAGCGCGCGCGGAACCACCGCGCCATAGGTGATGACGGTGAGATCGGTTCCCGCCTGCACTACTTTCGCTTTGCCAAACGGAACCATGTAATCAGGCCCGGGATAGGGCGCGCGTCCGTAGGTTTCGCGGTAAAGGCGTTTGTGTTCCAGGAACAGGACCGGATCGTCGCAGCGGATGGCGGTGCGCAACAGGCCCGCGGCATCGAGCGCGTTCGAAGGGAAGATGACGCGGACTCCGGGAGTATGCGTGAAGATGCTCTCGCCGCACTGCGAGTGGTAAATGGCTCCGCCCGTCAGATAACCGCCAATTGCGACCCGCACCACTGCCGGAGACGAGAAGGCATTGTTCGAGCGCCAGCGAATCAGGGGAAGTTCGTCGCGCAACTGCATCATCGCTGGCCAGATGTAATCGAAGAACTGGATTTCGACCACGGGTTTCAATCCGCGCGTTGCCATGCCAATCGCGCGGCCGACAATGTTGGCCTCGGCCAGCGGAGAATTGAAGACGCGATCGCCGCCGAACTCCATCTGCAATCCCGAGGTCAGTTTGAAAACTCCACCTTTGCCTTTTACTTGCTTCGACGTGACATACTCTTCGCGACTGCAGTCGGCGATATCTTCGCCGAATATGACGACCCGTTCGTCGCGCCGCATCTCGTCGCGCAGCGTGTAGTTGATCAGGTCGGCCATGGTTTTGCTCGCGGCCGCGGGGCGCTTGCCATCCCCGGCGGTTTCGGGAGCCGATGTCGACACGGTTGGCTGAGTGTCGAACGCCGCCGAAGCAGGGTCGAGATCGGGCGAGTACACAAAGTTGTAGATCGTGTCCGGCTGCGGGACGGCGGCTTCGAGCGCGCGGTCGGCGTCGGCCTGAATCTGCTCTTCGACTTCGCTCTCGATTTTGTTGATCGCCTTTTTCGTCGAGGATTCCCTCGCGCAGCAGAAACAATTGCAAGCGGTGAACCGGGTCGCGCGCGGCATCGGCCTGACGCTCGGCGTCGGGCCGGTAAAGCCGCTCGTCATCCGAGAGCGAGTGGGAATAGGGACGGATGACGTGGCCATGGACAAATGCGGGACCATGGCCGGCGCGGCAATGATCGGTCGCCCGTCTGAACGCCGCGTAGGAGATTACCGGGTCGGTGCCGTCGAATTCTTCGAAATGGAAGTTGGGGAAACCGGAGACGAGCCGCGAAATGTTGCCGCCCGAGGTCTGCACTTCGACCGGCACGGAGATGGCGTATCCATTATCTTCAATGCAAAAAATTACCGGCAGTCGGCGGTTGGAGGCCGTGTTCAACGCTTCCCAGAATTCGCCTTCGCTGGTGGTGCCGTCGCCGAGCGAAACGTAGGTGACTTCGTCGCCGTGAAATTGAACATCCTTGAATTGACGATAATCGACTGACGATAATCGCCCTCAGCTTTGCTCGCGGAATTCGGGTGCGCGGCAAAATAGCGGCCCGCTTCGGCGCAGCCGACGGCCTGCAGAATCTGGCTGCCGGTGCACGACGACTGGCTGACCACGTTCAGATGTTTGAAGGCCCAGTGCGAGGGCATCTGGCGGCCTCCGGAATTGGGATCGTCCGCCGCGCCCACCGCGCCCAGAAGCATTTCATACGGAGTCGCGCCCAGGCCAAGACACAGCGCGCGGTCGCGATAGTAAGGATAGAACCAGTCGTAGGCGGGCTTCAACGCCAGCGCTGCCGCCACTCCCAGAGCTTCGTGGCCGGCGCCCGAGATCTGGAAGAAAACTTTCTGCTGCCGCTTGAGCAGGATCTCGCGGTCGTCGACCCGCCGCGACATAAACATGATGCGATATGCATCGATGAGCTGTTGACCGGTCAGGCCCTCATAGGTCTTGGCCGGTTTCGCTACCTTTGCTTCATTCAGCTTGGGATCGACTTTGGTTGTAGCCATTCAGTGCTTCAGCCCCGCAACATTGTATATGGGTTGGGCGATTTGGGGATAGGGTTGGCTGCGAGCAGCAAGTTACGGGCTTCGAGCAGGCCAAAGGGGCTTTGGATCGCTCGCAACATGAAGCTTGCGGCACGCAACGTCGGTTGCCCACGCGATCGTTTATCCTGATCAGTCATGATTCGTTTCCTGCGTCCCTTCGATCCGCACCGCCTCCGCCTGCTGGTGTTTGATCTGGATGGCACATTGATCGACTCTCGCCTCGATTTGATTCATTCGGTGAATGCAACGATGCGGCATATCGGCCGTCCCGAACTGGACGGCGACCTTATTGCCAGCTATGTGGGAGATGGCGCTCCCACGCTCGTCCGCCGCGCGCTGGGCGAACGATGGCAGTGGCGGCGACGAGGCAACGTTCCGAGCCGCTCTGGACTATTTCCTGGGCTACTACCGGTTGCACAAGCTCGACCACACCACGGTTTATGAGGGCATTCCGGAAATGCTGGCGCGCCTGGCGGACGCGTACGGTGGAGCCCCGCCGAATGGCGCGCACAGGCTGATGGCCGTGCTCTCCAACAAGCCCGTCAACCCGTCGCGCGACATTGTGCGTGCACTTGGGCTTGGGGGATTTCTTTGTGCAGGATTTACGGCGGCAACAGCTTTGCGACGAAGAAGCCCGACCCGCTGGGGGTGCAGACCTTTTGCAGGAAACCGGCGTGGCTGCCGAAGAAGCGCTGATGATCGGAGATTCGTCGATCGACGTGCTGACCGGGCGCAACGCCGGCTTGTGGACGTGCGGCGTAACCTACGGCTTTGCTCCGCATTCGCTGGAAATGCGCCTCCGGATGTGCTGGTCGAGAGCCCGCGTGAACTCGGAGAGTTGTGCGGTAGGGACGCCGGAGTATTGTCTAGAAACGTAAATTTGCAGCCTCGAATGTGTTTGTAGCATCTCCTTAGTAGCGAAACTAAGTTAGCGAAACTAATGGCGGGCTCGGGTGTTGAAACATTGTGGAGGGGGTTCTAAGATTATGGATACTTCCAGAGAAACTATAGGATTCGGAATCGTTCGGCGGGCGAAGCAGAGTTTGGCATTTGTCCTGTCGATCGCTCTGCTGTTCGCGACCGTGCCGGTAAGCGTGTCGGCTCAGGATCAAGATGCAGATGCGCAGGCCGCGCCGCCGCAAGGCGCACAGGCGCCCCCTTACGCGCAACAGACTCCGGAGCAGTTGCAACGGTTGGTTGCGCCCATCGCGCTCTATCCAGATTCGCTGGTGGCGCAGATTCTCGCGGCGTCCACCTTCCCCGACCAGGTTGTCGAGGCCGACCGATGGGTGCAGGCGCATCCCGATTTGAAGGGGGAGGCTTTGGGTCAGGCTGTCGACCAGCAGCCTTGGGATCCAAGCGTCAAGGCGTTGTGTGCATTTCCCAGCGTCCTTGGCAATATGGACAAGAATCTTTCCTGGACGTCATCTCTCGGCGACGCGTACTACAACCAGCAACAGGATGTGATGGACGCGGTGCAGGTCATGCGGCGCAAAGCGCGGGACGCCGGTGCGCTCAAGAACCCGCAGCACGAAGTCATCAAGGACGACGGCCCGAATATTGACATCGAGCCTGCCGACCCCGATGTGGTCTACGTTCCAGCGTACAATCCCTGGCTGATTTACGGATATCCCATCGTGGCCTGGCCGGGATGGTATCCGTACCCTGGAATCTGGTTTGGCGGCCCGTTCTTCTCCTGGGGATTTGGCTTTGGCATCGGCTGGTATGGTGGTTTTGGTTGGGGCTGGGGTCACTGGGGGTTCAATTGGGGTGGTCGATACGCAACCTTCGGTGGCGGCCGGTACTACTCCCACAGCCGGACATTTTACAACCGTGGCAACTTCGGCAGAGGCGGAATCGCGCGTGGCGGAGCTTTCCATGGCGGAGTTGGGGCCAGACCGTTCGAGGGTAACCGTCAGGCGGCTCGCGGATACGCTTCGCCTCGCGGCGAGAGCGGCACACGCTCGGGCGCGTTCAGCGGCTACGATCATGGCGGTGAATCCAGAAGCTATTCGTCGCGCGGACGGGCTAGCGTCGGCGGTGGCGGTTTCCGTGGTGGCGGCGGCGGTGCCCGCGGTGGTGGTGGCGGAGGTCGAGGCGGTGGCGGCGGGCGCCGTTAATCGAATTCGTCGGCCGATATCTTAAACAGACCCCTGGAACGAACTCTTGCACGAACTCTCGATTAAATCGAGAGTTCGTCAGGTCCTTGAAAAAATCTGGAGATGGAGTTGAAGCCATATGCGGCGAATTAAGCTGAGTTTCGATGAACTTCATTGGGCCAATCTTCCTAAATTCGCAGCGGTCGCGATTGCCGTAACGATGTGTCTTCCGGCGGGATTGATGGCGCAACAGCCGGGTCAGAAAACATTCTCCTCAGCGCAAGCGGCCAGTGATGCGCTGGTTACTGCTGCCGAGAGCAATGACCAGAAAGCGATGCTCGAAATCCTCGGACCCGAGGGAAAGCGAATTGTTTCCTCCGGAGACGATGCCGAGGACGCCGAGAGCCGCGCGAATTTTGCGAAGAGATATCGGGAAATGCACCGTCTGATGAAAGAACCGGATGGAACCACAATCCTGTATATCGGCGCGCATAATTGGCCGTCGCCGATCCCGCTAATGAATAAAGGAAGTGTGTGGTATTTCGACACCGCAGCGGGCGAAAAGGAAATTATCTACCGGCGGATTGGGCGCAATGAGGCCTCCGCCATTCGCATCAGCCAGGAACTCGTGACCGCGCAAAAAGAATACGCCGCGCAGCACGACGGCGAGTATGCACAGAAGATCTTCAGCGATGAAGGCCAGAAAAACGGTCTTTATTGGAAAGCCGCGAATGGCGAACCTCAGAGTCCCATCGGACCGCTGGTAGCGGACGCTGTTGCGGGAGACTATGTGAAGAGCCAGGCCGGAGCTCCCACCCCTTACCGCGGCTACTATTTCCATATCCTCGAAGGGCAGGGAAAAGGTGGCCCCGGTGGCGCGAAGAGTTATCTCGTCAACGGCAAAATGACTGCGGGTTTCGCCTTTGTAGCCTATCCGGCGGAATACCGGTCGTCGGGCGTGATGACATTCGTGGTTGACCAGGATGGGATGGTCTATGAGAAAGATCTCGGCAAAAAAACCGAGGCTCTGGCAAAAGCGATGAAAGAATACAACCCTGGCTCAGGTTGGAAAAAAGCGGAAGAGCAGCAAGAGGAAGCCGCGAACGAACCGGCCAAGTGAAACTGAATTTTGTAATTTTGTAATCGGATAATTTAGTAATTTGAAAACCGGCGGTCGGTGCTCAAATTGCAAATTTACAAAATTGCCAAATTACGGAATGTGTTCTATTGCGGAAGGACCGATTTTTCCGTGCGGGGGATGAAACGCACGCACTTCACACCCCCGATTTCTTCCTCCCCCCCATCATGACCTTCCGCAGCGCTTGATTGATCCTCGTCTGGTAGCCCCGCCCCTGCTTTTTGAACCAGGCCAGAACGTCGGCGTCCAACCGCAAAGTGACCGGCTTCTTGATCGGCCGGTAGTATTCTTCAAGGGGAAGGTTCGGCTGTCCGGCGGAAGCCTGCAGCCGGGCAATCTTCCCACGCTTCGCAACTCGTTTTCGTTTCTTCATGGGCATGCCTATATGTATAGTATTATACGTACATTTATACCACTACAAAATGTTCCACGTGAAACACTTCCAGATAAAGGCCGCATGGTCAATCACATAGAAACCTGGGGACTGACCCCAGCCGAGCTTCGCAAGCTGCGGAGCCTGAAGACTCCGTACGGCATTCAGCGCTCTCTGGACGCCATGCCCTACCACCTCGAGGACACGCGCTTGGTCGCCGCGCGTCGTGCTGCGCGAGAACACGGCGCATTGCTACGAGGGCGCGCTATTTGCCGCGGCAGCGCTGCCGCGCCATCGGCTATCCTCCGCTGCTTTTTGATCTCGAGGCTGAGCACGATACCGACCACGTACTGGCCATATATCAGGTCGATGGGCATTGGGGAGCGGTGGCCAAGTCGAATTTCACGGGATGCCGCTTTCGCGAGCCCGTGTACCGATCGTTGCGCGAACTGGCTTTGAGTTACTTCAATATCTATTTCAATCTCCGCGGGGAGCGGACGTTGCGAACCTTCTCGCGGCCCGTCCATATGAAGCGCTTCGACCCCATGAACTGGATGAGTTCGGAGAAGCCGGTTTGGTTCGTGGCGGAGTATCTGCTGACTATTTCTCACACTAGGCTGATCACGAGGCGAGCAGGCGAAGCGGTTGCATCGCGTGGATGGGCGGTTATTCCGAGCGGAGTGTTTGGAGCGGGCGGAGAAAAAGCTTTAGCCGTGGCAAGTGCCAAATATGTGAACCGTGGGAATCGAATCTCCTTCGTTGTCATTGCGGAGTCATTGCGCATTTCTTTTCGCGCACGTAGATGCCGCGTATGAATCTTCGTCACTTCATGATGGTCTTGCTGATCCTGATTGCAGCGGACGGACTTGCGCAGGAACCAACTCCGCCTATCGATCTGAAGCCCGATGCCAGCGGCGCTGTGCCTCCCGAGCAGATTCGGGAACTTCTCCGTCGCGCCGAAGAGCGCGATTTGGAAAACGATAAGCGGCAGCGTGATTACACCTATATCGAGCGCGTGGAGCGGCACACGCTCGATAGGCATGGCGGCGTGAAGAAGAGCGAAGTCCCGGACTTCGGAGGTGTTGGAGATTTATGGCGAACATGTCGAGCGGCGAACCGCAAAGGACGATAAACCACTGCCTGCCGACGAGGCAAAAAAGGAAGACGAGAAGATTCAAAAGCTCATCGACAAACGCAAGGACGAATCCGACGAGGGCCGTCGTAAACGGCTCGAGCGCGAAGAGAAGGAGCGCGAGGAGGATCGCAAGTTTGTGTTGGAGATTGCCGACGCGTTCAACTTCCGGCTAATCGGCTCGGAAGTGGTTGGCGGTCGCGACACCTGGGTGCTTGAGGGCGAACCGCGTCCGGGTTACGAGCCGAAGGAGCGCAACGCCCGGATGCTCAGCAAATTCAAAGGCCGTATTTGGATCGATAAAGCCGAAGTGCAATGGGTGAAACTCGACGTCACGGCCATCGACACCGTATCGATTGGCTTCGTGCTGGCTCGGATCCACAAAGGAACGCATTTTGTCATGGAGCTAACCAGAGTGAATGATGAAGTGTGGTTGCCGAAACGCGTGCAACTCCATTTCGACGCGCGCGTGGCGCTGTTCAAGAGCTATGACGACGATGTCGAGCAGACTTACCGGGACTACAAGAAGTTTCGAACGGATACCAAAATCACCGTGGCGGGAGAAGAGAATCACCAGTAGCGACGGGCGAACGGGCGCACGAGCGCACGCTCAACGCACGATCGCTTATGCTGATTTCTTCGATAAGCAAAAACGGATTACTTTTCCGGGTCCTGACTGCGGGGATGTCGTCACTTTTCTTTGGAAGTTCGTCGGGATGTGAAAATCAATCATTCGCGCCATAGAAATTCTCGTTTCCTTTGGTGAAGTTTGCGTCTTGTTTGCGGCGGTCCGCTTTCGCTTGGATGGCTTTTACCATTCCCACTCCCACCCACACCGGCAGCGGACGGTATCGTGCAAGTGAAGCTTGATCATCAGTGCCTTGCATACCGCGCATGATCTCATCCACATGGCTTCTTCTCCTTCTGGTGAATGTTCGACCCACTTATGCATAAGCAAGCGAGTAGCCAAAGTGTAAGTAACCCGAGCCTGAGTTGTGAGATTCGAAATGTCCGGCGTCGAAGCGGCTACGGGAGGTCGTTTTTTGTTGCATCCATTACGGAAAGGAGCGGATGTCGAACCGGCCGTATTGTCCGCCAAACCGAGTGGCGGGGGGCCGCTAACGGAGGAGTGTGTGATCTCCCCTCAGGTGGGTGGGTGAATTTCCCTACGATCATCCCTGCGCTTTAATTCCCGCAGACTACATCGTCGGGCCGGGTTCGGGCTCTTTCGGCTTTTCATCCGAATCCACCGAGAACATCATGAAGTGGTCGAAGCTATGCCGGCGAAGGTAGTGATGCCCGCGAAAGTCGAAGTAGATCTCCGCGTTCTTGGGCAACCAAAGCTCCACACTCTTCTTCTGGAAGAGCTGCGGATTGTAATCGATGGCGAGATGCTCGCCGAGCAGTTTGATCTCCGGCATCGGGCTGATCAGATCCGATTCGAGATGCACCAGGTGAAAGGTATTCGCCGAAATCCAGGCCCGGCCTTTCAGGCTGATGGAATAGGAATGGCCATTGATTTTGTATTCTTGTACGCGATGGGGGCGATCCGCGCGCTGCTGAAATCGGACCAGCCAGGTTGCCTCCCCGTGCCAGTCGCCCAGCCCTTCGCAGACCATCTGGAAATCATCGCGCTCGTCGGGATGAAAGATCAGCGCCAGGGACGGGAGTCCACGGGTAGCGATCTGGCCCGGAAACTCATCCGCGTTCGGGTTGCGAAATTCCTCGACATTAAACACACCCGGCTTCGTCTCCGAAATGGAGGCGACGTAATTGAACTTGAGCGTGGTTCGGGTGATGGGATGGCCGAGGGCGTCGAGGTCTTCGTGCAGCATGTCCTCGATCGCGCCAAACCGGCCCACATCGTCGAGAAGTTGCTTTACGCGCTCGCCCACGCCGTCGATCACCTCGTCAAAGGGGCAAACAACTCCAGCAGCGACGCGCGGTCTGACGTCATCAATACCCGGCGGTCCCCAGGCCTTCATGGCAAGTTCCGGTGCGCTGGTGGCGAGCAGCGCGTCGACACCCGGCGCCGAGGACGCATTCCTCGCGACCGCCGCAGCGTTTACTGCGGGATTGGAAATGTGCTGTTGCAACTGGTCAATCATGGTGCGTACTTGCGCCGCCATCGGGCTGGAGGGCGACTCAGTGAGGAAGGTCTCGTAGGCCTGCAGCGCTTCCCGGTCGCGTCCCAGGTTTTCGAGAGCCTGTCCGAGGGCGATCTCGGCGGAGTTGCCTCTACCTTTCCCTTTGTCAATGGCGAGTTGAGCCTGCACCCGTGCCTTCTCGTTTTCGTGCTGCTTCAGGTAGGTCTCGGCTAAGAGGCTATGGGACATCCAGTTCTCAGGATCAGCCGTGGTTGCTTGTTCCAAGGTCTTCTGGCTGCCGCATAATCCTGCCGTTGAATTTGCAATCTCCCCAACAGAGCGAGAGCCTGAACATTGTGGGTGTCAAGGGTGGACGCAGCGAGAAGGTACGTTTCCGACTGTTGGAAATCCTTTTCCTGAAAGAATAAGTACCCGAGAAGAAAATTTACCTCCGGGTTCGCCGGCATCAACTCACTCGCGGCGATCAGACGCTTGTGGGCCTCTTTCAATTTTCCAGAATTGAGGGCCGCGACGCCCTGACTGATTGCTTTGCGCGCCCTGGCCGGCATCTGCTGCTCCGTGGGCACGATCAAGTCGACGGCGGCAGGATCCTTCTTCAACTCGACGTCTACTTTGTAAAGGTTATTGGCTTCCTGAATCTGCACCTCGAGCTTAGCGGTCAGATATCCAACGGCACTCACCTCGACCTCGTAGGGCCCAGCGCTCAAATTGGTCGAAGGGTAGCCTCGGATTTGCCGAGTGGTCGTCTCCCAGGCCACTTTCTGCGTGTCCTTATTGAGGGCTTTCACCACAGCCTGACGATCGAGAGCAGTCTTATTTTCGCCAAAGACGGCAACCAGCAAGCCTCCCGGAATGGGGGCTTGGGTTCGTTTCGGGTATTGGCGTTCCTTTTTGTTGGAATGGCGGAGCCGGCTTCATTTGCGGCCACGCACTGGTGGCAAGCAGCAAGCACAGCGCAAACACGGTTACCGGGCGCGAAACACCGAAACTCATACGCTACTCCGTTGAGGGATGATGGCAGGCCTTCCTTGATTTTTCAAGCCCTGCCGCAGAGGACTTTGCGGAGAATTGCGGAAGGAGCGCAGACCTCAGGTTAGCTTCATTCTACGCTCTGGCCGCAAGGGGATCGATGGTGATCGCCGGAACATAAGGATGGGCGGCTAAGGCCACTGGCTACTCCATCCGATAGTCAATCTTGATGCCGCGGCGGGCCACTTCTTCCAGGAATGCGTCGGCGGGGACATCCCGCTCCTGCAAGACTGCGCCGCGCTTGCTGATCGCGCCCATACACATCATCTGTAGGACGATGGATGCCGGGAAAGCGGTGGTGCGCATCATTGCGCTCATGTCGCTCTTGGGATCGTAGTGGTCGACCATCGTAAACGTGGCCACTCGGCCCTTCAGCTTTCCGCCGAGCAGACCGCGTACTCCTGGAGATTTGATGAACTCGTGGGCCTCGAGACGCATGATGCAAACGTCGGGACCCTTGCCGGAAAATTTTCCCTCGAACACTTTTGACATGAGTGCCCGTGGCGCCACTTCCACATTGCCGACGCGCATCTTCTCATTCGAAAACAGGCCCAGCGCCTTCAACTCGCAGAGCAGGTCGTAGTGGCCGGGATAGCGCAGCGTTTTTTCGAAACACTCGCCCACTTTCCCCTCGAAGGTTTCGGGCAAAGTGGAAGTCCCGCCGGAGGTTTGAAAGGCCACGAGCGGAGCGAAGCCGTCCATGTGAAATTCTTCGGGCTCGGTAAGTGGATCGATGGTGATCAGCTTGCCTTTGCGCAGAATGCGGGCTGGTTCGACGTATTCGTTGATGAGTCCTTCGACGGAAAATACGAGCTGATAGTGAAACGGAGGCATGGGTTTTTCGGGCAAGCCTCCGACGTAGAGTTTGAGCGCATCGGCGCGCCCATCGAGGCGGCGAACCAACTCTCCGCCAAGGATCGATGCCATGCCGGGAGAGAGACCGCAATCGGGGGCCAAGGCGACACCTTTCTTCTCAGCTTGTTTGGCGAGCGCGAGTTCCTGGCGAACGACGGTGTTGTTGCCGCCGAGATCGGCGAAGTGACATCCGGCGCTGATGGCGGCTTTTGCCAGACCGAGGTTCAAGCGGTAAGGAACAGCGGAAAGCACGCCATCGTGACCTTTCATCAGGCGCGCCGCTTCTTTTTCTTTCGCTGCATCGAGCGCGACGGCTCGGACTTTTTTGTTCCCGGCGATGCGGTTGACGCGGGCGGCAACATCCTTTACGCGCTGGCGATCGTTGTCGGCGAGAGTGACCGAGACGACGTGATCCTGGCGGGCCATGTCATAGGCCGCCGCTGAACCCATCATGCCGGAACCGATTACGAGAAGTTTCATAGTGCTCCCTGTAAGAGAGATCAGGCTACAGGAACTTGTCCGAAGTAGAAGTGACCGACCTCACGCTGCAGAGGTGAGCGGCGGAAAGCGCGGCGCGGCAATTGTGGTGGAAGTCAACGAAGATTGCGTCAAATTACGCGGCCGGAGTAGCGAGCGAGGAGGAGCATTTTCAATGGCTTGCGCGCCCGTCCAAGTACTTCCGTACCGTCTCTAGTACCTTAGTTACCCCAATGCGGGTGACCGGAGCTCGATTCGAGGTGTGAAATACTATATGAGGTATTCGACATACAGACGGGCACAATATATAGACAATGACTGCAAGCCCACTTTTCGTGCAATCCAGAAAAACCCCATAAAACCCAACAAAACCCGCAGATTCCCTTGGAGAGCCCCTCGCTTCCGGTTGAGATATGCTCAGCACACCAAAATAACTCAAGCGCTGCAGGGAAATTTGAATGGCCGACTCGCGAGAAGTAATGAATATTCGCCAAGCTTCGCAGTATCTGGGAGTGAGTCCGGACACGCTTTACAAGTACGTCAACGAACAAAAAATTCCGGCGTTCAAGTTGGGCAACCGCTGGCGCTTCAAGAAATCGAAGATCGACCAGTGGATGGAAGAGAAGTCAGTGGAAACGGAACCGCGGGGCAAAAAGAAAGTCCAGGCAGTTGGCAAAGCTGCAGGAACTCCGTAAGCGAACTTCGCACGAGCGAGCACGCGTACGAGAAGGGCGGGCACATGTTTGGAATGGGATCGAAAACGATAGTGGGTCTGGACGTAGGCTCCTCGAGCATCAAGGCCGTCGAACTCAGAAGGACGCGCACGGGAATCGAAGTGGCGCACCTCGGACTGGAGCCGATCGCGCCCGACCTGGTGGTCGATTCGATGATCGTGGATTCCGGTCAGGTTTCGAGCTCGATCGCCAAGCTGTTCACCGACACGCAGATCAAGTCGAAGGCGGTGGCCACGGCGGTCAGCGGACACTCGGTGATCGTGAAAAAAATCTCGCTGCCCTCGATGAGCGATCAGGAACTGGCCGAGACCATCCAGAAGGAAGCGGCGCAGCATATCCCGTTCGATCTCGCCGATGTGAATCTCGACTACCAGATTCTTTCGGAAGATGCGAGCAGTCCGCAGATGGACGTGCTGCTGGTGGCCGTGAAGAAAGACAAGATTCTGAACTACACCAACGTACTCTCGATGGCGGGCAAGACTCCGGCTATTGTGGATATCGATGCCCTGGCTTTGCAGAATTGCTACGAGTACAACTACGAACCCGCAGCGACGCAGGTGGTGGCCCTGCTCAACCTGGGTGCGAGCGTGATGAACATCAACATCGTCAAGGGCACGACGCCGCTGTTCCCGCGCGACGTTTCGGTGGGTGGGCATCAGTACACCGATTCGCTGCAGAAGGAACTGGACCTGAGCTTCGACGATGCGGAATCTCTGAAGCTGGGGCGCAAGGTGGGCACGGTGCACGACGACGCGAAGACGCCGATCCTGCAGCAGGTCACGGAAATTATCGTGCTGGAAATTCAGAAGACATTCGACTTCTTCCGCGCCAGCGCCGCGGGCGAGCACATCGAGAAGATTTACCTGGCCGGTGGTTCGGCCAAGGTTCCAGGGCTGGTCGAAGCATTGCGCCAGGAGTTCTCGATGCCGGTGGAATTGTTCAACCCGTTTCAAAAAGTCGTGGCTCCGGTGGACGGGGCCGGGGCGGAGCTGGTCGAACAGAACGCGGGCCAGTTAGCAGTGGCCGTGGGCTTGGCCCTGAGGAGCTTTGAAAAGCTATGATCCGAATCAATCTGCTTGGGTCTCCGAAACCGAAAGGAAAAAAAGGTCCTGCGTTCAGCATGCCGAGCTTCGAGCTGGGCAGTTGGGCGGGACCAGTAGTGCAGGTGGCGGCCGTGCTGGCGATTGCCGGCGCGCTCAACTTCGGGTACTGGTATCGGCTCGACCAGCAAAAGAAATCGATCGAGTCGCAAACCCGGCTCGCGGAGCAGAAAAACCACGAGCTGGCCGATATCAAGGTGCGCTACCTGGAGCGGCAAAAGCAGGCCGAAGAGCGAATGTGGTGGCTGTGTGTGTACGCTTCAACCGTTTCAGTACCGTATTGCTTCCTGGGGCATCACCGAAATGATCTTCCTGTCGCCGCTCCTGGTGAGGGCGGCGCTGCAATTTGGCCCGGCCGAGGTCTGTTCGCTGATGCTGTTGGGCCTGCTGGCCGGATCGACGCTGGCGCCGCGGCTCGCCGCTCAAGGGCGTCGCCATGACGGTGCTCGGACTCTTGCTTGGCTCCGTCGGCACTGACTTGAAACCGGTTCGAGCGCTTCACCTTCGGCATGACCGAACTCGACGACGGCGTCGAACTGATCGCGCTGGCGCTCGGCCTATTCGGCATCGCCGAGTTCATGAACAGCGTCAATCAAATTGCGCCCATCAACACCAGATATACCAATGTCCGCCTCAAAGACATGCGGCCAACCAAGGCTGAAATGTAACGGGCGGTCGGCCCGATGTTCCTTGGCACTATCACCGGCAGCTGTGCGCGCTCATTCCCGGCACCGGACCGACGATCGCGTCCTTCGTCGCCTACGCCGGAATAAAGAAGTTCGCGAAGTTTTTCGGGATAGACCAGGAAAAATTCGGTACTGGCCTTATCGAGGGCGTGGTCTGCCCGAGGCAGCGACCCACTCCTCGGTCCAGGGCGATTTCATCCCCACCATGAGTCTCGGCATTCCCGGCGACGCGGTGATGGCGCTCCTGCTGGCGCCTTGATGATCCAAGGCATCGTGCCCGGACCGCAGCTGATTTCACAACACCCCGATATCTTCTGGGGTCTGGTTGCCAGCTTCTGGATCGGCAACATGCTGCTCGTGCTCCTCAACGTGCCGCTGATCGGCCTGTGGGTGAAGATGCTGGCGATCCCGTATCGCTTCCTCTACCCGAGTGCGCTGTTCTTCGTCTGCATCGGCGTGTACGCCGCCAACAACGATTTCTTCCAGGTCGGCGAAGTCGTAGTGATGGCGCGTTCGGATACGTGCTGCTGCGCCTCGGCTACCACCCGCACCGATCCTGCTCGGTTTCGTGCTCGGCCCGCGCTTCGAGGAGACTTCCGCCGCGCCATGCTGATCGCGCGCGGTGACATTACGGTATTCGTGACGCGGCCGATCAGCGCCGTCTTCATCGGCTTGTGCGTCCTTCTGATCACCACCCAGCTCTTTGTCCGGCTGCGCGGCCCCAAGGGCGGGTCCGCGGCCAGCCCTGGGCGTACCGACACGTCGCCGCCCATTTCGCCCGAAATGGCGCCGCAACGGATTCCGGTCACTCCCGCAGAGTAATTTTCCGCTCCCCTTACGGCTCGCGCCTCAGGACGACGGCTTCAATCCGCGTCCAAGCACCCGCGCGAGACGATCGGAGAACAATCGCGCATCCGCCGGACGTTCGCCATCAAGTACACGCGCCTCGTCGAACAGCAGATGCGCGGCGTCTTCCTTGAAGGTGCGTTCGCTGTCGTCGAGCGCAGCGAGCGCCGCTACCAATTCATGACGCGGGTTGATTTCGAGGATCGGCTTCGCCCGCCGATGGCAGCCGTCCGCCGCCGGCGAGAATTTCTACCCGCGGTCGGCGTCCGCTATCGGGCGCGACCAGCAGACCGCGCTATCGGTCAACCGGTCGGACATCCGGACATCGAAACCGCCTCCGCCCAGTGTGGACTTAAGAAATGCGACAAAGATTTTGACCGACGGCGCGGCCTCCTGCTGCGCCTCCTCCTTGGCGTCGGTTCGCGGGACGGCCCGAGTGCCTTGCGCCCTGCGTGACCGACTTGAATGGTTTCGTGAACGAAATGCCCGGCGTCCACCCAGAAGCTATCGACCGGGTCGGGCAGCAGCAACACTTCGACGCCGCGCGC
>CAVOTW010000027.1:0-32502 GCA_963699405.1 uncultured Acidobacteriaceae bacterium
TTCGGACGCGGGTCGGTACCGATTGGTCGCCTTGTAGGAAGTTTCATTGTATCGGCGCTGGAAACCGCCTTGTAGGCAGGGACAAGTGGGTTCCGAAGCCAGGTAAAAGTCAAGGGACTTTCGCCGCAACATCGCTTTATGATCGCATAGCATTCGCAGGACGGGTCTATAAAACCGGACTGCTCAGATGCCTTGCGGAGAAAATGGCAGAACACCAGCCTAGTAGCACGAATGGGAGCACTTTCTCTGGTCCCGTTTGAAGGCAAAAGACTGGGAATTGTGCCCATTTCGCGCATTTTCTAGAGGAATCCGGACGTATTTCTCTGCACTTTAGACTGTATGGTAGCGCTACCGGGAAGAGAAAAGTGCTTGTCCTGCTGTATTTCTGAGACCCTACTTTATAGTAGGTGCAGCCTTCAGGCTGAAAACGCCAGAACCTGCTTTCAACCAGACCCGTGGAGCAGAGGGCTCTACTGGACAAACTGGACAAACGGGTGATCCGCTGGCCCACGCCCGAGAAGTAGACGCACTGCTCCAAGCGCCACTGCGTGATCGCGAAGAGCAAGCGCTGTCGCCAGTCACTCCGCTTGCAACCGCGACGCCTCTAAGCAGATTCCCCTGATAAGTGTGGCCACCGGCCATGCCTTACACTCCCGATTTTGATCGATCTTTCTCTGGAGCCTGTCTGTTGGAGTGCTTTCTGCAGGCGGCGAAGCGGATCGCGAAGCGAGCGAAGCTGGATGAGACGCAGTGGTGGCTCCACAAGTTCAGGGCAACGTTCGCCACGCGGCACCTTCAGGCGGGAGTGGACATCAGGACTGTTCAGAGTTGGCTTGGCCACAAATCCGTGGAGACGACACTCCGCTATTTACAGCCAGCCGGGGATCTGCCATCAACGCGAAGTTCAATGCGACATTCGAACACCTAAACTCGTAACTCTACTCTTGGCCACTGGTACCCGTGATTTCGACTAACAGAATCGCAGGGGAACCGCCAAGATTTATACGGCTACAGCCAGACTAAAACAGGTGTCCTAAGAGTCGACAGTGCTGGCAGGTCAATCGCTTATTGGGACCGGCTGCGGCTGTACTGGCTCGAATATTTTACGAAGGCGAGAGCCCGTGGGCAGAGCTATTCGGTCTTGCGGGAATTTCGAAGGTTATCTACCAGTCCTTGTACTTGGTTCCGTCCAACGCTGTTTGATCCGACTTGGTGTAAACATCGAAAACGCTCTGCCCACCCCAGGAAGTCGAGTCCTTATCATCCTGCATGGAGCGCAGTCCCCATTCGGTTGTCCCGGTCATGGGATCAATCGGAATCTTGCGGATAAACTTCAGCTTCTTGCCAGCCACATCCTCGCCCTTCACCAGCGTGTCGAGATCGGGAGGATAGTTTTCCGATCCCAACTTCGTGCGAAAGGCGCCCCGATCGGCAGCATCTTTGTAGCGGTCGATGGCATCGCGAATCATCCACAGGTCATAGCGCAACTCGCGCTCGCGCTCCCGCGCGACGGCGTTCTTTGCCATCGGAACCGCCATCCCCACCAAAATGGCGAGGATGGCGGTCGCAACGATCAACTCGATCAGCGTAAAGCCGTGTTGGGGGCGGACGACCGCCGATTTGGCTTTTAGCGCATCTATAGATTGATTCATAGACCGGTTTCTCCGTCGCGGCCTAGCTGTGGTCGAACGCGTGGTGTCTTATCTGTTCCGGCGGCACTTTGAAAAAGCGTGGGTCCATCTGCGGCATGGAGCGGCTCTTTTTGTTGAGGCGGACCTTCCGTGAAACTCCGTTCAGAGGGCCTGGACTCTGCAACGCGAGCGGAGGAAAGTACTGGTTGATACTGTCGAACGGCTCCGACATATCGATTTGCATAAGCGGATAGGCGCCGCCCAGGAGGCCCCCGACAAACAGGTCCGTTCCGTTGAGCAACATGCTGTCAACATTGGTGAGGATGAATTCTCCGTAAGCATAAACGGAGACCAGGCGAGGCGCGGCCGGATTGGTATAGTCGTAGCCGAAAACGAGACCGTTGTCGGTAAAAGTCCCGACATACACTAGTCCGTTGTAAAGACTCAGACAGAGCGCCTGGTTGGGCGGCGGCATATTGTCGAACGGATCGATTCTTGACAACAGTGTTTGTGAAACAACTTGTGGCTGTGCAGGATTGCTGAGATCGATGATAGCGAGTCCGTTAACGTCGGCGGCTACAAACGCGGTTGTGCCGCTCAGCGTCACGTCGTTCGCCGAAGCAAAGCCTGTGATCTGGGAAAGCAGCACAGGCGAAGTGGGAGTAGAGACGTTGTAGACCAACAGCCCCGAGGTGGCGTCGGCAACAAGAAGAAGATTTCCGAAGACATGGATCCTGGTCGGCACATCACCGAGCGTGAGGCTCGTCAGAATTTGCGGCTGCGCAGGGTTAGTGATATCGAGCATGACCAGGCGATTATCGAAGGTGCCTGCATAGAGAGTATTCCCCGTTTGCGCCAAGCTCACGACGGGCAGGGACAAAGCGGTAGCCAGAACGGGAGAAGTCGGATTCGCCACGTTGAAGACATCCAGGGAATTGGTCAATCCGAGATAGAGATAGTTGCCTGAGGATTGCAGGGCGTAGCATTCCTGCGTCTGGTCCGAATATTGTCCAACCAATGTCGCGGGATTGGTGCTGATGCTATAGACGTTAAGCACCGCACCCGCGTCGGTGGCTGCCGCGCCGTACAAGTACGGGGAGAGCAGGAGCTGATCAAACATCTCGCTCCATGAGTATCCGCCGCCATAGAGCTGGGCCTGAGAGAGCGGGCCACCGGCCTGAGTTGCATCATAGATTGCGATTCCAGCATCGCCTTCCGCCTCGTAGACGTCATTTCCGACCCATTGGCTCAAATCGTAGCCGATGATCACGCCATCAAAGAGAACAGCTGTTTGCTGTGGCGTCTGTGGGTTGCTGATGTCCACCATGCGGAAGCCCTGCTGTAACGTGCGCGCCAGCAACTGGGTGCCATTGATTTGCACGGCGTTGATGCCGTCAACGTGACTCAAGAATTGGGGCAGTTGACCGGAGATATCGAAGGTATCCATGCCACTCGCGGCACCAAAAAGAAAGTTGCCGGAGCTGTAAAAATTATCATAGGAAGGGTCGCCTACGGCATTCACGGAGCCAAGCAGGTTCGGTGGGGATGTCGTGAGATCGTAGGTGAGGATATAGCCTTGTGTCGGGTCGTTGTTGACCTCGGACACGAATAGCCGATTGCCTACCGCGGCAGCCATATCGGGTGCGTAGGTGTTGGCGTCCGTCGGCAAAAGAATATCGAAGTCCTGGCTGGTGATAGATCCCGAAGTGACATTGTAGAGCAGCATTTCGGCGTAACCGGGAGGGGCGTTGCCGGACAGGGGGTTTAAGGTAAGAATTCCCTGATTCGTTGACATGCTGTACCAGGCTTCAACTGTGGTGCGCGCCTGCAACACGGGAATCTGATTCTGCAATTGGTAGACAGTTATGGTGTTGGGATACCCCGGCACGGCAATGTCAACGTTCCGGTAGGAATAAAGGTATTGGCCGATGGAAAGGAGCGGACCGGCAGAATTGGCTTCGACAGCTGTAAGCCACGCGGGGTGAAGCGGGTCGGTCATATCGTAGATGTCGATCCAGAAGTAGCTGCCGCTGTTTGCTCCCGAGTAATTACTTGCGGCAACGTACATCCGGTTCCCGACAATGACGAGGCCGTCCGCAACCGTGCTCGGCAGGTTGGGGTAATGCTGGTCGAAGTAGTCGGAGATACGATTCAGCAACCCGGGAAAAGATCCGGTTACTCCCACTTCAGTCTGTTCGGTCGCGCTATTGGCAGCGGCAGATATGATAGCGGGGCCGCCATCTTGAAGTGTCGTCCCGGCGCTGTAGAGGCCGGTCTGATTGAGCGATCCCCCGCCTGCCAGCAGGTTCCAGTTTGCCGAGGTCGAACTTCCGCCCAGAATAGCGGAAAGTTGTAGCGATTGCCCGATCGTAACTAGAGGTACTTCGGGCGCGATGCGAAATGGATGCAGCCCGAGCATCAGGATGTCGCAGGATTGGGTGCCTGAGATGCAGGCTGTGACATGGGCAAACGTGTCCGAGGTCACGGTCGCCGGTGCCTGATAGGTTGCCCCATTAAAACTACCGAAGTCGACGGAAAACGTGACAGTTTCGGGAGTGGAATCCCCCAACAGAGCGTATTGCAGGGTCACTGATTCGCCCGCAGATAAATCCTTTTGCGGAGTCCGGATGCGCAATCGTGCCAGGCGCTGGAACGTCAGGGTGTTGCTGTTCACGGGAGGAAGGCCGCCGTTTTGCGTTTGCACAAAGAAAGGGCCGGTCACTGATCCTTGGGGAACGGTTACTGTAAACGAGGAGCCATCGTCAGTGCCATAAACCGAAACTGGAAGCTGTCCGCCAATAGCGTCAGAAAAAACAGCAGTAGCTGGTTCCTGGAGATTTTGGCCGGTTACCGTGATTGTCTCACCCGCGGTCGCGGGTTGCGGGGAAATGCCAGTGATCACCGGGGTCGCGCCAACAATCTGAACCGTGTCGCTGCCATTGGCATGCGTGCTTTGTGCAAAAATCGTGTCAGGCGACTGGTTGGCGCTGGCCGTGTAAAGACCTGAGGAATTGATCGTTCCATACTGAGCGCTCCAAGTCACGGAGGTATCATTCGAGCCAATAATGGTTGCGCTGAACTGCTGCGTGCCTTGATACTGTACCTGCGGGTTCTGCGGCGAGATTTGAATGATACCTGACACGGTAACATTCGCATTGGAAGTAATCGAACTGGAGTCAGCACTGGCAGCCTCGACAGCAACGTTGTCATTAGCTTGACTTGGTGCCGTGTACAAACCGCTAGTCGAGATGCTCCCAACAGTGGCGTTACCACCGACTGTTCCGTTGACCATCCAGACGATGGTGTTGTTCAATGCGCCGGACTCGGTCGCGCTGAACTGCAGTGTGCCACCGACATGTAATTGAGCCGTGGTCGGCGAAATCTGTATCTCGATCACGCGGGCGGAAGCTGTGGCGGACTTGGTCGAATCTCCGTTAGCCACGGCCTCGATCGTCACTGGATTGCTCGCTGGAGGTTGAGCGGGAGCGCAATAACTTCCGGAGGTGCTGATCGTCCCTGTAGCAGCGTTTCCGCCGGCTACATTGTCCACATACCAGCTAACTGACTGATTGTAATTACCGCTTCCTTTTACCGTGGCTGTGAAAGTTGCGCAGTAACTTGCCTGGACATCGGCAGGACCGGCAATGCTGACTGATATGATGACCGGTGGACCCTGAGAACCGCTAGTGCCACCACTGCCGCACGCATTCAAGTACAGCGTAGCAGCAATTGCTAACGCTCCTAGTAGCAGCCGCTCAGTCCGAGGGCGCCGAAGGAACAATGGCCCCCGCTCACAAGTTCCAGTGCTTCGGAAACTCCCAACTTTCCAAGCAGCTTCTCGCTCGACCAACTCGCCTTGGTCGCCAACAACACGGATGCTAACTGGGGTGTCATGCAAACAGCACAGTTTCATCGGAGCACACAGTAGGGTTCCTGTATTCGCGAAAGAGTGTAATTGAATGGCGTTCAGACGGCAATTGGAAAACGTTAGTCGCTCTGTTCTGATTTCGTAATAGCGTCACAAGGTCATGTGACGAAAGATACAACTTTATTAATCAAGCAAATCTAACAGATCCCAATTGTCTTCGGTCATTGTTCGGATTCCGTAACAACCAAAAAATCCACAATACAAGATGTGGGGTTTTCTGTTACAAGGTTCTTTTTTTTAGAGCAGCCACATTGAAATTCTGTGAACCAGCGATTTGAAGGCTAGGTGCCACCACGCAAGCAACTGCTGCGCAGCAGTGAATTAGCGGTTCTTATTACTCTTTCGTTGCGAGTTTGAACCAGTTTCGTTTTGTACAGAACGTCCGAGTCGTCGTTTCGAGGTGGTTGAGCGTTGTGGCGCCCCAAAGGGAGGATTCGATGCGTACCCGTATTCATTGCTGTCTTCTGCTGTCCTTCGCAGTTGTTCTCATCGCCTCAACCCTCTCGTTCTCCCAAGGTCAGCCTCAGAGCGACCCTCAGGCGGTGAGCCTCGCCGCACAGTCAATCGCTGCGCTGACGGCCGGGAAGGCCATCAGCGACGTGACCCTGAGCGGGAGTGTCACTTGGAATGGGTCGGACACCGGTACAGCCCTCCTGCGGGCGCTGGGTATGGGCGAGAGTCGAATGGACCTCGCACTAACGAGCGGAACACGCACGGAAATTCGCGATGCCCAGACAGGAGCCCCACTGGGCGAGTGGATCGCTCCGAACAATGCATCCGGCTACTTTGCTTCCCAGAATTGTTTGACCGATGCAGTGTGGTTTTTCCCTGTCCTTGGATCCTTGGCCGCAGGTCCGAACGTAGTGCTTTCCTACATCGGCCTGGAGACGCGAAATGGCGAAAGCGTCCAGCACATCGAGTCTTACGTTTACCAGCCCAACCCGCTTGGATTGACGCCAAGCCCGCAGCAACTCAGTACGATGGACTTCTACCTCGATGCAACCACCTTTCTTCCCGCGGCGGTGACGTTTAATGCGCATCCTGATAACAGCGCAGCTACGAACCTCCTCGACGAGGTTGATTTCTCGAATTATCAGGCGGTCAGCGGTATGGCGGTACCGATGCACATTCAGAAATACCAGCAAGGGAATTTGATGGTCGATGTCGTCGTGACCGGAGCTTTATTTAACACCGGCCTATCCCTCTCGATTTTCGCGATCAACTAGACGCCCGTACCGAGCGCATAGGAGAAAAACGAACATGAAGCTCTCTTCCAAGCATTTCTTCCTGATCTTGGTTCTATTGACTCGTGTCGCGTCTGCTCAGGTGGCGACGGGTACGCCTCCTTTCGGAAGTTTCGGCGGGGGGCCGTTTGACACCGTCAACCTGGGGAATCTGAACGTGCATTTCGCGATTCCCGTCCTGCACAAGGCCGGGCGGGGCACCCCGTTTATTTACGATCTCAGCTATGACAGTTCCGTTTGGACACCTGTGACTTCCAGCGGCGTCACGCAGTGGCAGCCGGATAGTTATTGGGGATGGAGAGGCGCGACTGAGGCAGCCGTTGGCTATGTTTCGCAGACTACAACACAGGCATCTTGTCAGTATTTCCTAGCTGGAAGATGGCAGACGTACTACTACACGGTTTGGAGTACTTATGGATATGGCGACCAATTTGGCGTCTTCCACCGCGCATATATCTACACGGATAACAATAGTGGCGGACCTTGTGGGATATCTAAGGGGACCGGGAGCGCAACGGCGGTCGACGGCTCAGGGTACACTCTCAGTGCTGTTGGGGGAAATGTGACGGTTACATCGCGCTCGGGACGCGTAATCGCGGCCCCGATCAATCGGGGCGCTTTCTCGGGTAGCTATACAGACGCAAATGGCAATGAGATTACGGTAAACAGCAGCGGACAGTTTTTCGACACGCTTTCCAGTACGACAGCAGTTCTCACAATTTCATCCCCCTCTCCGCCCAGCCCAACCACCTTTACATATACAGCGCCGTCCGGCAGCAATGCATCCTACACGATGAACTATACGCAGTACACAGTGCAAACAGCTTTCGGAGTCAGCGGGATAACGGAGTATGGTCCGCTTAGCAATTCGCTCGTTAGCAGCATTCAGTTGCCGGACGGTAGCAGCTATGCTTTCACCTACGAACCTGGACCCAGTTCGTGTGTCCTCCAAGCGGGAACCACCGCATGCGTCACCGGGAGGATTCAACAAATAACTCTATCGACAGGTGGAACGATCCAGTACACGTACACAGGCGGCACAAATGGAACTGGAATCGAGAGCGACGGAAGTGCCGCTGGCCTCACGCGCACGCTGACGCCAGGCGGCGAATGGCAGTATGCCCGCACGCATGTTTCCGGAGCCCACTGGCAGACCCAGATAACCTCGCCTCCGGATTCGGTCAATCCAGGCTCCGCCAGCGATGTGACCGTCATCGATTTTCAGCAAGACGGCAACACGACGAACCCAACCTATAATTTCTACCCTACGCAACAGTTGGCGTATCAAGGGGGCACCTCTGGAACGCTCCTAAGCACAACCATTGTCTGCTACAACGGCAACGGCGTGACGACGCCATCGAGTTGCGCGTCAACCGCTGTGTCGTCTCCTCCGCTTCGTACAACCGCATTCACCCAACTTCCCAATGCCAGCGGTTTGCAGTCGGAGACAGATAGCTATATCAACGCAAGCGGGCTGAGAAGCGAGGTTGACGACTACGGTTACGGCAGCGGTGCGGTAGGATCTCTGATTCGGAAAACGATTATCAGTTATGCCCCATTGGGCAATGGCATCATGGACCATAAGTTGACCGTCACCGTTGAGGACTCAGGCAACAACGTCAAGGGAACCACAACCTATAGCTACGATGCGGGTACCCCAACGCACACCCACGGGACGCCTCAGCACGTCTCAGTCACCGGTTCCCGAGGCCTTCTGACGAGCGTGGCAGCGCAAGCGAATGGGACAACAACCCTGTATCGTACGTACACCTACTACGACACCGGCAATCTGGAGACTTCCACGGATGTCAGCACGTCCAGCGGGACAAACGGAGCACAGACCACATACAACTATTCGTCTGCGTCCTGTGGCAATTCTTTTGTGACCTCGATCAGCGAGCCGTTGGGAATGTCCCGCTCAATGACCTGGAACTGCACGGGCGGCGTGCTGCTCTCCCTCACCGACGAGAACGGAAATACCAGTAGCACGGCTTATAGCGGCTCGAACTACAGCAACGTATTTTGGCGACCTTACAGCACCACGGATCAGGCGGGCACCACTACGAATTATTTCTACTACCTGGATTCAAGCAACCAACAGTTCCAGACTGAGAGCAAGTATGCGAGCACATTCAATAGCGGTAATTCGATCGTGGACATCTTGACCACCGACAATGGATTCGGACGCACTATCTTTCAGCAAACCAAGCAGGGACCAAGCGCGACGAACTACGATACGGTTGCGACCTGCTACGACAGTTTTGGCCGAAAGATGGCAATGACGTTGCCCTACAGCGCCGCGGCTGTAACTTCGAACATGCAGTCATGCACCGGACTCCCGCAAACAGACTACACTTATGACGCTCTTAACCGAACAGCGAGCGTCTCGGACAGCGGTGGAGGATCGACGACGTACTCGTACAACGAAAACGATGTTCTGCAAACTCTAGCCTCGCCCACGCAATCAAGTCAGCAGGAATACGACGCGCTTGGTCGCTTGACTTCAGTTTGCGAAGTGACGAGCGGGACGACAGCGTTTCCGGGTGCCTCCTGCAACCAGAACACATCCGCAACTGGCTATTTGACGAAGTATGCGTACGATGTGCTCGGTAATCGAACGACCGTCACGCAGAACGCTCAAGCATCGTCCGGACAGCAGACTCGTACTTACGTCTTCGATATGCTCGGGCGGCTCACTTCGGAAACAAATCCGGAGATGAACAATTCGGCGGTAAACTACAGCTACGATTCGCTTTCAAACGACGCCGCCTGCGGTACGATTACTTCAGCGGGGAATATGCTTAAGCGACTGGATGCGGCTCAGAACGCCACATGTTATAGCGGTTATGACCCCTACCATCGCGTCGGCAGCGTCATTTATCCAGGCACCAACACTCCCGCCAAGAACTTCGTTTATGACACCGCGACGGTCAACGGCACCAGCATGGCCAACGCTAAGACTCGCTTGGCCGAGGCTTACACCTGCACAGGAACCTGCACCGGCAAGATTACTGATCTCGGGTTCAGCTATTGGCCTACCGGGCAGACCTCAGATGTATGGGAGCTGACCCCGAACTCTGGGACCAACACGTACTATCACGTTAGTTCTCTTTATTGGCCAAATGGTGCGATAGAGACGCTGAGTGGCCTTTCTGGACTGCCTACAATCACCTACGCGACCGACGGCGAAGGCCGCATGTCAACGGTGACCGCGGGCAGTGGTCAGAGTCCGGTGGTCTCTTATATTACGTATGATCCTTCCAGCCATGTTACGGCATTGACATTGGGCTCATCAGATAGCGATAGTTTTACCTTTGACCCCAACACTGGCAGGATGACGCAGTACCAGTATAGCGTCGGGAGTTCGCCGCAAACGGATACGGCAACGCTCCGATGGAACCCTAATGGCAGCCTGCAACAACTGGCGATCACAGACCAGTTAAATCCGTCCGACAGTCAAACATGCAACTACACGCATGACGCTCTTGGTCGGGTAGCCAGCGCGAACTGTGGTGCTAGCACGTGGAGCCAGACGTTTAGTTACGATCCGTTTGGTAATATCATGAAGGACGTGCCCCAGGGCAGTACTGGATTGACTTTCCTACCCTCCTACGACTATACAAACAACACCAACCGGATCATTTCTTCGCCGTTCACCTATAACGGCAACAACGGAGATATGGCTACGGACAACTCCCATACCTATAGCTGGGACACTGAGAACAAACTGACCGGGATTGACTCGGGCACGTCGAATGGGATTTGTCAGACTTACGATGCGTTGGGGCGTGTCGTTGAGCAGGACAAGGGCTCGACGTGCAGTACCAGTTCGACAGAAATTGTCTACGACCCGACCGGCGCGAAGCTGGCGTTGATGAATGGTTCGTCTCTAGTCAAAGCTTTTGTGAGCCTTCCCGGAGGAGCTCAGGCTGTCTATACTTCCTCCGGGTTGCTGTATTACCGCCATCCCGATTGGCTGGGCAGTTCTCGATTGGGGTCGACATCTTCCCAGAACCTCTACTACAGCGGCGCCTATGCTCCATTCGGCGAGAACTATGTGCCCTCGGGCACACAGGATCTGTCTTTCACAGGTCAGAATCAGGACACGGAATCGAGTGGTTCGGGTGGAGTGGGAGGACTGTATGACTTCCTTTACCGCGAGCACAGCCCTGTACAGGGACGGTGGTTGTCGCTCGACCCATCAGGTTTGGCAGCAGTCGATCCCTCTGATCCACAGAGTTGGAACCGATATTCGTACGTTGGAAACCGGCCGCTCAACACGATTGACTCACTGGGTCTTTATTGGCCAGGTTACCCAGGGGACTGCTTCTCAAACCCATACGATTCGACTTGCGCGGGGGGTATCAGCCTCGGAGGACTTCAATTCGGGTGCATCGTTTTCTGTTACCCCATTTGGCTACCCAACTATCCCCTCATAAGCGGAGGCGGTGGCGGAGGCGGATTCGCGCCGGGCGATGAGGGGTCTGCACCGTCCGGAGCGCCGAACGGGCTGTTGGGATTGGGGAGCTTGGCGGGGTTACTACCCGGGCTCAACTGCGGTGACTTCGTATCCTGTGACTCGTTTGCACCTTCAACGCCCAGTCCCTCACCGTCGAACCAGCCATCGTGGTGGCAGAACTTCCTGGATTTTTGGCGCCAGATATTTAGCAGCGACCCGGAACCACAGTATGCGCCGGGCACGTGCAAAGATTCCCCGCAAGTTAACGGTCTCTGTCAGCAGAATAACGAGCAATTCGTTGAAGGTTGGTATTGTGAGGGTGGTAATAATAGCATTGACTGCTGCATAACGAAGCTGGAAGCTTTTGCAAGCCGCTGCAAGGAGAGAAACAAGACTACTGGAGGAAAATACGTAGTCCAGGAGAGCACCTCGCTCCCGATGCAAGCTGCCTGTTGTAGAAAAGAGTGAGAGTCTCCAACGAATGGGGATCCCATGAGAATCCGTCGCGACCTTGTATTCGTGTCGAGTGTCCTTTTCACCATCGCCTTACTTTCTTTGGTACCGATGTCCTCGCGAGCGGCCTTGTCTGGGCGCGACCGGAAAGTTATCGAGGGGCTCGATGCATGTTGTCAATATTCCCTTTACACCTTAGGGCACGTCGGTGAAGCTTCTATGGCACTCATTTCTATTGGACTGATTGTGACCTGGACGGGGTACGTTAAGGCTGTTCGTTCGGCTTGGTTTATCATGTTTATCATTGTGTGGTTTTGGGCGTTTCCCCTTTTTCTCTGGGGCTTTATTCCCGATATCAGGTGGATACCGTTTCCCGATTTGATTTCGGGAGCCTTAAGAGGGCCGGCTAGCGCACGAGCGTGGTTGTACGCGGTGGCACGTTTCACGCCCATGGTAATCGCTTTGATTCTGCCGATCAGATCGTTTTTCTTCAGACGAGGAACCGCCCGGGGCAGCGTTTGATCAACACCCGGACCGACGTGCTGACCGTACTGTTTGCCCTCCTCAAAGAAAACCGATTTGCATCGCCGATGGTCAGCACGTAAGCCGGTACACCGTTCGGATCGACTCCCGGTTGCATCATCAGCAACCGTGACTAGGTATGTTCGTCCGTCGCCTACTGAAGCCCTTGATCCTTTTTTAGATCCGCGAGGCATGGCCATCCGTCTTCAAAAACTACTTGTCGTCGCCCTGACTGTCGTTGCTTTGACGACGGGTTCGCTGGCAACAGGTCCTGAGGTGCCTTCTTCGAAACCAGAATCGAATCCAAAATCTCCAAGCATTCTCTTGATCACGCTCGACACCACGCGCGCAGACCGCATGGGATTTCAGGGTTCGAAGCGTGGGCTGACGCCGAACCTCGATGCACTGGCGCAGCAAGCAGCCGTGTTCACGCGCGCCTATTCTCAGGTTCCGCTGACGCCACCGTCGCACGCGACCATTCTGACGGGCACGTACCCGCAATTTCATCACATGGACGAATTTCAAATGGAGCTAGCCAAAGAGCTGCCCTATGCTCCAGAGATTTTGCGCGCCCGCGGATATCACACTGCGGCATTTATCGGCTCGATCATTCTGGAGCCGAATCCGCCCTACGCTCCCGGCTTTGACCGTGGGTTTGATACCTACGATGCCGGGTTCCACAATGAAGGGCCGGGAGAAGATCGCTACAGCACCGTCCAGCGTCGCGGAGAGGAAGTGGTGGCGCACGTGCTGGCGTGGTTAGACAAGTACCCTAACGGCCCTTTTTTTATGTGGGTGCATCTATATGACGCGCACGATCCCTACGATCCGCCCGAACCCTACAAGACCCGGTATGCTTCCGCGCCCTATGACGGGACGATTGCGTACGAGGATGCGGCAGTCGGGGAACTGCTTCGGCAGCTCAAATTGCGCGGCCTGTACGACGATTTGGTAATGGCGGTGACGGCCGATCACGGAGAATCTCTGGGGGCACACGGCGAGGATACCCATGGGATTTTTCTTTACGATGAGACTATCCAGGTACCGCTGCTGATTAAGCTGCCGCATGGGAGTGCCGTCGGGAAACGGATTGAAGATCGAGTGGAGCTGGTAGATATATTGCCTACACTCTTGCAAGCAGCCCGGATTGACATTCCCAAAGAAGTGCAGGGGAAATCCCTGTTGACGCTGATGAAGATGGAGGCTGGAGCGGCGGAGGGCAAGTCGACAGCGGAGGCGTGGCGCGACCGGGCGGCGTATGCCCAGTCGGAGTATCCCCGGACCGAATTCGGCTGGAGCGCGGAACGGTCGCTGCGGACCGGCAAGTATCTGTACATCCAGGCACCGCGCCGGGAACTGTATGACCAATGGGCAGATCCGAAAGCGAATCACAATCTGGCAGGGTCTTCCGCAGCGGTGACCGACACCCTGGCAAACCAACTGGAGGCTTTCCGGCAGAAGACGGCCAGCGAGCGGGAGGCTCCCAAGGCTGCTCTGGACCCATCGGCACAGGAGAAACTGGGAGCGTTGGGATACATGGCCTCGGGCAAAGATGCTTCCAAGGAATCGGCCGCCGAGCAACGCTCCGATCCCAAGGACAAAATCGATATTGCCAACATGATCCATAGGGCCGAAGTATTGCAGCAAGACATGCACTCGGACGAGTCGATTGCTTTGCTGGAACAAGTGGTCGCCAAAGAACCTGGCCTGCCGCTATACGATAAGTTGGGCTACTGGTTGATGCGGAAGCAGGACTACCAACAGGCCGTGCCAGTCTTGCGTAAGGCGGTGCAAATGAATCCCGATTCGCCCGCACGTCGTTTGCAGTTGGCTAGGAGTTTGATGGCGACTCAGGATTTCCGTGCCGCTGTGCCGGAGTTGGAAATCGTGGTTGCTAAGGTGCCTAATCTTGTGGAGGCGCACAGCTTCCTGGAGTTGGCCTATGCACGCATCAACCGTGTGGTAGATGCCATCAAAGAGTGCCGCACAGTACTGCAGTACGACCCGGAGGACTATGGAAGCTACCTGATTCTCGGGCAATCCCTGGCGCGGTCAGGGGATGCTCAGGCTGGAATTGCAGCGCTGGAGAAGGCGGCTTCGCTTGAACCCGAGGCCCCAATGGCGCACCTTTGGCTGGCGGATATTTACGATCAGTTAGGGCAGAAGGCGGATGCTGACAACGAACGGGCCGAAGCGGAGCGACTGGCGGTGCAGCCGCACTGAGCCTACTTTTCCCTAAGACTTCGTTTTTTCCAGATTTACTCTGTTCCAATTTTTGTCCGCCGAGCCGGTCGATGACGAATACTTAAGCTCGGAGGCGGTCGCTTGTCAGCGACGTACCGCACAAAAATGTTGTGACAAAGAAAGCAGGGTGCTGCCGTCAATGTGAATTGGTTCCTCATGCATGTTATGGTGAATTTGCTGAGGTTCGATATTGTACGACCTGGAGAATAATTCGGCTGGCTCGGGGAGAGTGCTTTTCAAAACAGATTCTATGTATCGCACTTTATACGCTTGGTAGACTGTAGACGATTTTGAGGCTGTCAAAGCACTTTACTTCAACAGAGTTCAATAGTTTTCGGGCGCCAAGCTGCAACTGATTCAGCAGCAATCACTTGGAAACAACAGAATTCTATAGATTTCAATCGGGTGCCAGAATCTGGTTCGGGACCAGGGGGGCCCAGGTTCGCAGTCGCTGGAAATCTCGCGGGCTTGTGTAAGCCCCAAAATGCGCCAGACACTCCCGCGTGTTGCCTCCCAGCCAGTTCAACCGCAACCAACTGGCCACCCCGTCCCCGCGATATTCCTCCCGCTTTGCTGGGTTCCTCCGATGGCGATTGAACGTTCTCAGCTTCAGACCCCGCCTTCTGCAGGACTCATTCCGCTCGATACCGCTGGTTGCGAACTCGACCGCCAACTGCTCGATCTCCGCTCGCCGACGGCTAGAACATCTGGCGACTCTCACAAACTGAACCTCCACCAAGTTGATGCCAAAGCGTTGCCTGCCGGTAGAAGATCGCTGTTCCCCCCATGAGTCAATCAAGTCAAAAGGAGATCGGTGATGAAGAAAAGTACGACAGACGCGAAGCGGGCAGCAGCCAACGACAAGCCGGAAGTGGAGAACGGTAAACCTAAGAAATCGGCTCCGAAGGCCAAAGCCGAAAAGCCGGTGGGACGATACACGATTGGCAATATCGCGACCGTGCGTGGCGGCTTCTACAAGGAGCTGTGTGACTACACAGCTAAACACGGCAAAGTTGACGCAGAGATGCTGTGCAAGGAGTTTGTCGGGCGACAGATCAACGGTCGTGGCATCAACGCTGCCCGAGTGCACCGATACATTCGGTATGCGCTAAACCACGGGCAGTTCAAAGTTGCCAAATGACCGGGGCAAAATCCAGCCCTGGGCAGATCTTCGTAGCGCCCGGTGCCTTGGAAGCATTCACGGCGTCGGGCCAATCGCCACTCGATTTCCTACAGCAGCTCAGCTCCATTGTCTACCCAGCCGGTAGCCGAGCTAGAATATCGTAGGAGCGTGTTCTAGCCTCCGGCGCAGCCCAGAGGGCGTCCTCACTCCTACCTAGAGTCTTCCCCTTGATCTTCGATCCCCTCGTAGGAGGGGGAGTATGGACCGTTTGGTCGTACTTCCGCCGATCCGAAGCCGGGTCCGCAGGGCCCTGATGAACCTCGCAGACTACAAAAATATATCCACTGAACAATTGCTCGCAATGGCGAGGGTTCTGCCAGGCGGAAGGAAGGTCGATCTCCCGGACCGGATCGCCATGATCGCCTTCCTCCTCGGAACGCGGGCAACGGACCTCAACTAACGTGGACGAAAAGAAACTTTCCACCGCCGACCAAGTGATGCTTGGGATTTACCGGGCACAGGCCGGGAACCGTCTCGACGGCGACCTGGCTTTCATGCGCTCGAAGTCTCCCTTCGGCAACTACGCGCCGAAAACGAGGGCGGAGATTCGAGCGGAGCACGTAGAGCACGAACGCTGCATGGCAGAGCGCGAGGCGGAGCGCCTCGAAAATGAGCGCTTGTATGGACGGCTTGTCATTCGATACGAGCAGCCCTCAATCTTCGGGCGCATCTGGAATATGTTCTACTGCGGGCTCTGGTACAGCATTTGGTTGTGTGTTCCAATCGCAGCCTTCGTGGTTTACTGGATATTCGGAGTCACCGACAACGAACGCGCGCTTTGTATCGGTCTTACGATTAGTGCGGCAATCGGGGTCATTCGCGGATTCTTCAGGCGCAAAGAAATTTATGAGCGGCTTCCTGTCGGCGAATAGCGGCTGACAGGACGCAGCTCTCACGCGTCTCGAAACTTAACACTCGTCGTCACCCTCACGCCGATACTCTTTGCTTGACCTCAACGAACGTCGGCGTTACCCAGTTCTGTGCTTCTTTGTCCATCTCCTTGCAAACCTTGAGGAACAAATTGCGCTTCCTCACTGCATATTGGCTCCGGCTCTCACTGGGCTTCGGTTCCCAGGTGGTTCCCGTACGACGGCTGTTGAAAAGGCCCGGACGCCAGTAGGGCTTAGCCATCTCCAGATACTGATCATCCGTACCTCCGTCCGGATGTTTCTCCATGAACCGGCTCAGTACATCGTGTTGAAAAAAGAGGATGTGCGCTGTCTTCTCGGTGAACCCGAGATCCTCCATCACTTCCTCAACGGAGGCATAGCTAGTGTCCAGATAGCCTTTGGCGAGAAGCATGAAGATGCGCGGCTCCATCTGATACACGATTGTCTCGTATGGCGGTGGCAAGGTCTCGCCAGTGTCGGTGATGAACCGATGGCGACGGGCTATGGCTAGGCAACGGATTACGGTGGAACGCGACAGACCAGAGGCTCGACAGATGGCCGGAATCCCGCAAGCCATCTTCCCGGTCTTGTTGTTGGCTAGGTCGGAGAGCGTTTCAAGGAAGCCGTACATGACGCGACCCTTGACGACCTCAGTCCGTTTCCCTTCGTCAACTTCCCAGCTGTTATTTAGAATGACCCGCTTAGCTCGCATCACCCTCTTTTGAATTTCCCACATGAGGTTAGTTCTCCGAGTCGCGGCGCGGCGGACGACCGTCGCGCATAGTGACACTGAGGCGTTTCAATGAAGCGCGAATCTCTCCGATGGTGGCTGTTAGTTCATGGCCGATCTCTCGAATGACGAACTCGGGATGATCTGCTAGGACACGCTTGACTTGAGCGTCCAGCGTTTCTTGAAATGTTTCCCTAAAACTCATTGTTGTTGGCCTCCGCAACTTCGAACGCGAAGTCAGCATCTTCAACTAATTGTCGATCACAACTTGTGGTTTCCTAAGAGCTGCTAGTGGTGCCGTACTGGCGAGTTAGTGGTGCCGGAGAGGAACAGGATTCACATTTAGTGGTACCGAGTCGGAACATCAGTGGTGCCGGAGCGGCACTAGTCTCGTCTCTCATCTTTTGACTCTGATCTCAGTTTTAGAAGCGGGTCTCTGATCTCAACGCTCTGCGAGACGACAGAGCTATTTGCTCCGCAGGACAAACCTCGCTCTTCGCTTCGCTCAAAAACAGAGAAACATTAACCCCATACAAACTACGTACAAGTGAAACGGATCTGCTCCGCAGATCAGAAACTCCAGAGACCCGATCATCTCCGCCCACTTCAGCCAAAAGCCATTTACAGGAGTTCGCTCGCCCGCGCTTGGAGGACTCCGATTGACTGCGGGCGTTAACTTGCGATCCGGATTTCATGACCCGTTTTTTCAGTTTTCAAATAAGCAGAGTTGTTTTGGCCCACTTTCGAGCCGCCCTGGGGAACCGTTGCCTCAGTCGTGAGCTTGTAGCCGACGCGGTCTTAGCTCCGCAGGTTTGGACAGGAGCCAGAACCAAAACCAAAAACTAAGGTCCGGATAAAGCTAGATCCAAATATCCAAAGCGACTCCGCCAAAGGTGGAGAGGGCCCCTACTCCAGTTTCTTGCCCTCTTCCCGCAGGAAGGTTGCTAGTCTTACGGAGTTGGTCTTTCCCGCTGCTGGGAAAGACCAAAAAGAAAAGCCCAGACCCGGTGGGCGGTCTGGGCTTTGAGTTGAGTAACTACATCATTTTGACGCGGTCGCGCTCTTCCGCTTGCGTCCCACAAAGGATCATTTTCTCCCGGAAGTAGAACACGCACGTAATGCGCTCGAACGTTCCCGGCTCACCCACGAATGGCGCGTTGCAGTGCAACTCGTGTACGTTCGCCAGTAACACATCGCCGAAGCCCCACTGGATGGCGACGCCCCACCTTGGAAGGATGAGCTCACCACCAGTCAGACCACTTGCCATACAGGTCAGTGCACTGAAGGCTCCGGGTAAATTGCCCTCATCAGGATGGCACGCTGTCTGCCAGTCCTGGTTGATGGTTCCGGTTGTAAAGGCCGTGCCGGGAATAATCCAGCACGGCTTTGTCTTCGCAACCGCTGCTTGTTGCACCGCATAAATCTCCGGGAGTTCTTCGCGATAGACGCGGTCTACGGCTTGCATGTAGGGCTGCATCTGCTTGAACAACGCCGGGTATTTATAGGTGAAAGCGGTGGGCCGACCGTAGGGTTGATGGCGGTGACGCTCGAAATATCCGATTACCACCGACGACGCCTTGGGATCTACCACGTATCCCGCCGCGACCAGCCGCTTTGCCGCGCTCCCCGGCTCGTAGACGAATCTACAAACCGGGAGAGCCTGTTTTTCCAACTCATGGTCAATGCGATTGCGTAAGACCTTGAACTGGATTTGGTCATGTGGACCGATGCCAACCGCGTCCTCTGGGCCGCCCACGTAAGTACGGACAGCACTGAGGTCGAGGAATTGGTGCAGCACTCGCACCTTTTGATAGCCCCAGTTGGGATGCTCAATCAGATTTATGGTTTTCATCTTGAGCCTCCCATGCTTTGACTGCCGGATTTGTCACCGTGGTGTAGACGGCGAAGAGAGCGGCATCGTGACGATTTTCGATCACCTTGCCATTTAGACCCGGATACTGGTTCGCCTTGAGGAAGCTCACCAGCTTCGCAAGCCAACTATCCCACAAGTTTTTCTCTTGCAGGGAGAGGGTTACGCGAACCGAACAGACAGTCGGTTCAGGTTTCGGCTCTTGCTCTGGGTCGCCCGGCGGAGTTGTAGCCTCGCCGTTCGATTGCGCCAGCGGAATTTCGATGATTGGAATATCGTCATCATTCATTACCGTCGGCGAATTGGGACCCATCCCGGCTTTGTCAAGGTATAAGTTGACGTAGCGGTATGCCGTGCTGCGGCACAGGCCGAGACTTTCAACCTTGCTGATGAACGTGCCCCTTCCGGGTTTGGCGTAAAGTTCCTGCAATTCGTAGAGAACTTTCCCAAGCTCGAAACGGCTGCGGTCATGCTCTTTCAGAAGCTCGACGAACTTCTGCCAAAGCAGTTCAACGCCCTCACGTTCGGTGTATGCGGGCACCGGATCGTTATCCGGCGCAGGAGTGCGAGTAGGAATCTGTATGCTTTCTGGCATACCGAGTCCTGCTTTCTTGACAATATTTAGTTGTCAAAGAGAAACGAAGGGGTCAGCCCTCCGATCCTACGACGTTGCAGATACTCTGCAATTGGGTTCGTCTGCCAGATCTGGTAGAACGCTCGCGGGTTGGCTCTGGACAAAGCGACTGGGAGCCAAGGCTCCGAGTATTTCCGCTATCTATATGATGCCGGACGATGCTGGTGGTTGCATGGAAGGCCGCTCTGGACGGGCATTTCAGGCTACAGGCAACAGTCCTGCCTGACGAATCTCGCCTGAAAATATATTTTTCACTCGAGAGATTTTCAACAATTTAGGTGCTGAGTTCTCGGACTACGCGTGTGTTGTAATTCGGTTTCAGCGTGTCAATCGCGCTTTGTTCGCGCCAACGGTGCCCATGCTTTTTCGGTGAACCATTCGTTCCTTCATCGCCTGCGCAAGGTCGGAAAGCCGGAATCTCCACAGGCGACGTTGGCCATCCCCAAGTGGATAAGCTGGAATTGTCCCTTTGCGGGCCAGTTCCAAAAGCTGCCGTGGCTTAATGGACAGGAACTTCGCTGCGACCAGCGCATCTACAAATCTCTCAGGTCCCCGCCCGCCATCGCCTTCTGAAAGTAATTGGACTCCCATCTTGTCCGCCTTTTCCGCTGCTCCGTAGATCGAGACTATGAAAGTCGCGATATACGCCCGTGTCAGCACCAAAGACCAAAGCTGTGCCCTCCAGGTTCGCGGCCTGAAAGCCTACTGCGCCGCCCGGAAATTCACCATTTTCCGGGAATATATCGATGTGGGCGAATCCGGCGCGAAGAATTCGCGTCCTAAACTTGACGAACTTATGGCCGACGCTCGGAAGCGAAAGTTTGAGGCTATCGTGGTCTGGCGCTTTGATCGCTTCGCCAGAAGCACGAAGCATTTGCTGCTGGCGCTGGAGGAGTTTCGGTCGCTCGGCATCCAGTTCATCTCGTACCAAGAAAACATTGACACCACCAGTCCGCTAGGACAGGCGCTTGTTCACAATTGTGTCCGCCGTCGCGCAACTGGAGCGCGACCTGATTCGGGAGCGGGTAAATGCGGGACTGCGGCATGCTCGCGCCTGCGGGAAACAATTAGGTCGCCCGCGCCGGATCGTGGACCAGGACGAAATCGTACGACTCAAGGAGGAAGGGGCCAGCCTGCGGGACATCGCCGAGGTGTTAGGAGTTGGCTACGGAACGGTCAGGGCACGACTCCAGCAAGCGAGCGAAAAACCCCGCCGGTGAAGCACATGAGTGGACCACGAATTCACAGCGTCTACGGACGGGCCATTCGCCGGGCGAAAATCTTTAGTTTTCCGCTCGCCCTTAAACAGCTCCAGCCCGGCCAGCCGCTCGGCTCCGTTCAGGGCTTTCAACAATCTCAAGACTTCCAGGGCCGTAGTGCTAATCACAGTCGCATTAGTTGGAGGGGTTATGATTTCATCGAAACCAGCACCGCGCCTGCCAAAGTTCGCAGTCCGGATTTGCGGCCTAGAATCTAACCTGAGCGTAAGGCTTGTAGTGAGGTCGGGCGGGCGTCCGCCGTGCCACGAAATCGTGTTCGAAGATCCGATCCTTGGAGTCCTGCCGTTGGATGACACATTGACTATTGAGATTTGGCGATTCAAAGGGCCAGTCTCTCGCCAAAAGTGGGAGCCCACAGACGTCCGACGACTTTACTCCGAACTGATACTGAGTGGCGCTATAGACGTCGTCGGGGCTGGTGAAGGCGAGAAAATGGCGGGTTAGGGGCGGCGCGGTCATGAAAAAAGGGGATCATGACGCGTTTCTAGCGCGACAACAAGGCCGCTTATGGCCTCTCCAGGTCGCGTAGCGGCTAAAACGCAAGCAACAGAGAGGATAGCCGGTCCCGGCGGCTCTTGCTATCTACGCAGGCTCCGTCAAAGCCACCGTGGGGGACAGCGAAGGCCGCGAACGTCTTGTTGACCGCCCGGCTCTCACCTGCGTCTACCTAGGCAAACGTCCGATCCACCATCGCCTTGGTAGCGTCACTTTCACTCTGGATTTTCTTGAGATAGATCGCGGTGGTAGCCAGATCGGAATGCCCAAGCCAATCGCTCACCGTCTTGATGTCCACGCCCGCCCGCAAATGCATGCACGCAAATGTGTGGCGAAAGCGGTGGAGAACGCATTTCTTAGGATCAAGCCCAGCTTCCTCTGCTCGCTTCTTCAATACACGAAGCAGATGACGCTGCGGCAGGCCGTTGTTCCCGAACACCAACCCGACTGCCTTACGCGGTTTCAACGCATCAGCCAGCTTTTGCCCAAACGGAACGGTGCGGTCAGTCTTGTCCTTCGGCGTGAAACCGTTCTTCGCTCGGATGTGGAACAGCCTATTCTTGAGATCCAGATCGCTCCACTCAGCATGCGCCCATTCCTGTTCACGGCACCCGGTTTGTAGTAAGAACATCCAGATGAGCCGTTCATCCTCTGTACTCAGTCGGTTCAGGGCGTCCAGCTCTTCCTTTGTGTAAGGATCTTTCTTGCCAGCGTCCGAGCTCCCGCTGATACGCGGCTTCGCCGGACCGTCCTTCAGCGTGACCAACCGTTTCACACCGTACTCGGCCTCAGCCCATTTGAGGAAGCTGACGACTTTCGCGAATTTGTCGTAAACGGTCTGCGGGGCATAGCCCTTCGCTTCGAGCCTGCTCACGAATGTTTCCGCGACAGCCTTTACGTTCAGATCCTCGAGGGATCTAGCGGGTAGCAGCTCGAAGGTTTTCTCGATGCCAGCGATAGTCTTCGGCGTCCGCTTCCTGCGTTTCAGGTGCGCGACGTATTCATCAATGCAAAGGAAAAGGTCGTGCTTCCCCGGAGCCTTCAGCTGGACGGGATGGCCGTCAGCGAGATCGTCCAGTTTCCGCTGCATGTGAGCGAGTGCTTTGTCGGCCCGCACCATGTCAGGACCGATGACTTCGCGACACCGCTTCCCTTTTTCGTCGTGGTATTCGAGTCGGAAGATGCCGTCCAATTCACGGGTCTCGCCGTTCACTCGGACGCGGTGAGTGAGTCGGCCCCACTTGCTGCGGACGGGTTTTCCAGTGGTCCATTTCCCGTTTAGCCGGACCCGTTTCACGAGCCAAGCCTTGCGCTTCGCCATTCTTCAATTATGTCTTAGGGTCCCTACTGGACAAACAGGTGGACAAATCGTTGGTAACGTGTAGAAGCTAAAGGTTGTGGTAGCGCTACCGGGAATCGAACCCGGGTTTGAAGATTGAGAATCTTCCGTCCTAACCCCTAGACGATAGCGCCGTCGGGCAGATTGCGACGAAACCGATTATAACAAAAGCCAGTCTCTCAAACGGAGTACCTGGGTCTCGCGGCTTCCGATCTTCCCGCGTCTCCGCGTCACGTGTGAAAAGCCCCTCTGCAAAGCAGTGTGAGTCTTGAAGTTGCAGTCTCGACTCAGGATTCGAGCCAAACTATCTTGACAATGGCTGGATAAAGAGGGATACTTTTGTAGGCGAACAAAAAGCGAATAATGATTCTTCGCCGCACATCCTGCGCTCTACCTTCGCTGATTGTGAGAATGTATGTCTGCCTCTCCAGTTTTTTCCGGCGGCCACGGGCCGCCCTTTTATTTTTTCCCCGCCGCCTTCTCTACGCGCTCGTGGAGAGAGCCTCGGCGAAGTCTGCAAAGAGCACTGCGGAGATTTTGGCCCGGGTGGGCGCCATTCTCCAAACTGGCCGCGGTGGTTCCAGCTTCGCGCCTCGATGCGCGCGTGGTGCCGGAAATGGTTTCGAGCGGCATTCCACAACTGGATTTGCTCACCGGCGGCCTGGCTCGCGGTTGCCTCACGGAAATCTGTGGTGCGGCCTCCTCCGGGAGAACCAGCGTGTTGCTTTTCGCGCTTGCCCGCGCCACCCAGCGCGGAGAAGTTTGTGCGCTGGTGGATGCGAGCGATGCGTTCGATCCAGCCTCCGGGGCGGCGGCCGGCATGGAGATGAGTCGATTGCTTGTGGGTGCGATGCGGAGGAAAATTTCCATCGCGTAAAAATAAAAATCATGCGACGGCGCACCCGACAGGCTCGCGCGGAAACTGGCGATTCGTATCAGAGTAATACCTTCCAGCAAAAAAATTGACTCTCGTCGCTGGGAATCGCAACTGGGGCAAATGCTGAAAGTCACCGACCTGCTGCTGCAGAGCAACGGTTTCGGAATGATTGCTCTCGATCTCGGAGATGTTCCGGTGCCGAGCGCGCGGCGAATTCCGTTGGCATCGTGGTTCCGCTTCCGCCGCGCCATTGAGCACACGCTGACAACACTGCTGGTTTTGGAACAGCAGCCGATTGCCGGGAGTTGCTCGTCGGTGCTGTTGAAGGTGTCAGGTGGCAGGTCGGGGAAAAAGCTGTCAGCTGTCAGCTCTCAGCTTTCAGAAAATCGACCGATGCATTCGGAATTGCCGCATTCGGAATTGTTGGATCAATTCGAAATCACCGCCGAGTTGTTGCGCTCGCGATTGGAAGGAAAGTTGGGACGCAAGCCGGTGCAATCGACTGCAAGTTTCAGCAGTCGAGCCGCGTGGGCGGATAGTCTTGAGTCTCAGTTCTCAGGTCTTAGGTCATGATCGAGTCCTCAGAACGAACGATTTTCCTGAGACCTGAAACCTGCGACCTGACACCTGTTTATGTTTGCCTGCATCTTCATCCCCGATTTTTCCGTGCAAGCGATCACTCGCTTGGAGCCCGAGTTGCGCGCCCACCGTCGCGGTGCTCACCGGACGGCCTCCGCTGGAGAAAGTGGTGGCGCTCAACGAAAGAGCGCGGCAATCGGGCGTGGAGATAGGCACGACCAAGTCGCAACTGGAAGCATGGGAGGACCTGGTGCTGCGCACGCGTTCCGAGTCGCAGGAGACATCCGCCCACGCTGCTCTGCTCGATTGCGCGCAATCGTTTTCTCCGGAGGTGGAAGACACCGCACCCGGCATCGTGCTGCTGAACCTTGCCGGACTGGAGCCGTTGCTGGGCCCGCTGCCGAAAATTGCCCGCGATTTGGCGCAGTGGGTTTCTCAGATGGGACTGGAGGCGAACCTTGCCGTGGCTGCAAATCCGGATGCTGCCTTGCTCGCAGCCCGCGGTTTTTCAGGCGTGACCTTGATTCCCGAAGGTCGTGAAGCCGAGCGGCTGGGCGGTTTGCCGGTGGAGATTTTGCTGGAAAGTTTTTCTTCCGATGCGGAGGAGGCGACTCGCTGGGCGGAAACGTTGGATCGCTGGGGCATCCGCAAACTGCGTGCTCTGGCCGCTCTTCCCGAAGTTCCGCTCAGCGAGCGACTGGGGCAGCAGGGAATCCGTCTGCAAAAACTGGCGTGCGGCGCGGCATCGCGCAACTTGCGTGTATTGGAACCGCGGCTGATTTTTGCCGAAAGCGTGGAACTGGAATATCCCATCGTGCTGCTGGAGCCGCTGGCATTTTTGCTGGACCGCATGCTTGAGCAAGTATGCTCGCGTTTGCGTGCGCGCGCGCTGGCGGTGCAGGAATTGCATCTGAATCTGGAACTCGCAGGGACGCCGTCGAACGGTTGCGCATCTGTTGCGGAGACGCCCATCCGCATCCTCACCCGAAAGTTCACCCGCACTTTGCGGCTGCCCACGCCAATGCTGGACGCGAAAGTATTTCTGAAATTGTTGCAGCTTGATTTGCAGGCGCATCCACCGGGAGCGCCCATAGTAAAGATACATTTGTCGGCCGATCCGGCGCGCCCGCGAGCCCTGCAGAGTGGATTGTTTCAGCCGGTTTTTCCCGAGCCCGAAAAACTGGAGCTGACGCTGGCACGCATCGCAGGCATTGTCGGCGAGGGAAGAGTGGGGTCGGTGGAGTTATTGGATACGCATCGCGAAGGCGCGTTTGCGGTGCGGCACTTTGCGCCGGGAGAGCTCGCGCCCGCCGAACCCAAAGGACGCGATCCGGGGATCGAAAGAACGATATGTCTATGGCAAAAAATGATAGTGCATGGGATTTCGCGGCAAACATAAAAGAAAACGCAGAAGAAAAAATGAGCGTGGTGATTGCCCTGCGCCTGTTTCGTCCGCCGCTCGGTGCGAGCGTAACTTTGCGTGAAGCGAAGCCGGTACGGTTGCGCTGTCTCGAACGCGAGGACATTGCCGGCGAAATCGTCTGGACTGCCGGCCCCTGGCGTTCTTCCGGCGACTGGTCGGAACAGGAAGGCTGGTCGCGCGAGGAGTGGGACATCGCCGTTTCTGCCGAGAGCAGTTGCCAGTTGCCAGTTGATCCAGTTAAACGGCGGCGTTTCCGGCATCGCCGGAAGCTTCATCGGGTTTTGTATTCGACCAACAACTTGATCGGTTTGGGCGAAACCGTCAGCTTGTCCGCCCAATTGGGAACGGTCCAGCGATCGGTGCAGCTCGGATTCACGGAGCCATATTTCCTGGACCGCCCGATGCAGGTGGGTTTCACGGTGTTCATTCCCGCTTCGATTACAACCAGGCGCGCGAAGCGTCCATTCTGGCCGGAACCAACCTGATCTCGCTCTACAACCAGCTCGGCACGCAGAACCTGCTGAACTACGTCACGAATTCGCGCGGCTTCACGGTGTTCTGCAGCTATCCGCTGCGGCGAAGCTTCGCCCGTCTCGGCTTCAGCTACGGCTACACCATCCAGAACGTCCAAACGTTGACCGATGCGGCGACGTTCGTACTTCACGTACCTCAACTTCCTGCACATCAACGGCCCGAACTCGCTCGACGGGATCAAGTCCTCCACCATCACGCCGAGCTACACCTACAACACGGTGAACAATCCCATCAATCCGACCGGCGGAAAGACGCTGTCGTTTTCGTTGCAGTTTTCGGGCGGCTCCTTGGGCGGGAACGTGAATCAGATCGAGCCGGTCATCGACGCGAAGTACTTCCACAAATCGCCGATCAATCCGAAACACATCATCGGCTTCCATATCGCCGGCAAGTGTCTGACCGGATACGGCGGGAAAGTGGCGCCGCCGTTCAATCGCTTCTTCATGGGCGGCGAAAACGATATTCGCGGCTTCGACATCTGGGGTATCAGTCCGATCGCGTACGTCCCGATTGAGGCACGTTCAACGTGCTGAACACCGACGGCACCCGCGCCAGCAGACGGCCTCGAACTGCGCCAACGGTGACGACGTTCACCGAACGTGACGTTCAATCAACATTCCGTCGTACCAGCTGGTGACGCCCGGCGGCGATACTTACGGCGTCGCCAACTTCGAATACCGTATCCCGATCTTCGGCCCGGTCACGCTGGCGCGTTTTCTCGACGCCGGTGTCGAACAAGCTTGGTGCAAGGCAGCCAGCTGGAATTGAATCCCGTCGCGAATCACGCAATTGAAACAGGAATTCCCGGAAGCGGCGTTCTCCGAATCGCGCGGTCATCGCCGCCGGCACGCAAAGATCCGCGCATGTCGACCGGATTGGAATTCAGGTGCTGATGCCGGTGGTGAACGCCCCGTTCCGCGTCTATTGGGCCTACAACCCTTGGACGTGCGAGGAGAATCTTCAGCCGCCGATGGTGGCCGACCGCAGCTATTTCCCCAACGCGGCGACATTCGTCAATGCCGTCGCGCAAGTCGGTCAATCGCGTGCCGTTCTTCGAGCAGCGCACGACGTTCCGTTTCACCGTCGGGCGAACGTTTTAGCGTTACGGATGGAAGAATACAGATGCAGGAGTTAGTCGTGAAAAAGCATACATTGCGTTTTTGACGGGGTCCTTGCGGCTAGGGCTCGTGCGCAGATCGTTTTGTCCTCCCGCGCCGGCTGGCCTGCGCCCGATGGCCGCGCGCCAGCCACCACATACCGACCAAAGTCGGCGTGATCCAGATTCAGAGCGCCCTGCCAGCACCAAGGACGGGCAGAAGGCCGCGGCGGAGCTCGAAGCCAAGATGGGGCCCCGGAAAAAGGAACTCGAGCGGAAGCAGAGCGACATTACGCGAGCTGCAGGACAAGCTGCAGCGCGGCGGCAACGCGATGGCCGACGCCGCCAAGCAGGAACTCACGCGCCAGATCGACCAGAAGACCAAGAGCTACAACCGCGACATGGAAGACGCCCAGGCTGAGCTGGACGGCGGAACAGCGCAAGATGCTCGAAGAACTGGGTCAGAAGATGATGCAGGTGATCGACAAGTATGCGCAGGCGAACGGCTACGCGGTGATCCTCGACGTGAGCAATCCGAACACGCCGGTGCTGTACGCTTCGAACGCGGTGGACATCACCAAGGACATCATCGATCTCTACGACAAACCGCGCCCACGCCCGCAACCGCGGCGACCGCGCCCAAGCCCGGCCGGCCGCGCCCAAGCCGGCCGCGACGCCGGCTGAAGAAGCAGGGTCAGTAAACGCTCGCCGGCTCGTCGCAGACCTTCGTGTGCCCGAATCGAGAAGCTCTCGCGCCAGTACTCCCGGGCGGATATACGGTAGCGCGCGTCTTGACTGTTGAACGCGTTGGTGAGCGCCGTCATCGGCTCGAAGCAAACGAAAGACCCGTTCGCCGGCGCGTAGACCACCGCGACCGGGAACTTCGGCCCGAACGCACCGAACCCGCTGGCTGCGTCCCTCCAAAGAAATCCCTCCCGGTAAGAATCGTAAATAACGTGTCGAGCGTCTGCCCCGCCAGGGGAAACGGATTCCAGGCGATCGGCTCGGTTTCCCCGGTCGGAATCATTTTATCCGACAGCGTAACCTGATCACGCGCGGCGATGTGCAACTTCCACGGTCGCGAGGCGAATCTGTGAACTGGAAATAGGGTGATAGCCGATCGAGAGCGGCATAGGCTCTTCGAGAGATTCTCGATCGCGGTTTCGATCTCGAGCGCGCCGTCGCCGCCACGCGGTGCGTCATCTCGATCGCGTGGGCGAACGGAATTGCGCTATCCATCGCGGGAACCGCCAGAACTCCAGCCGGCTGGTCACCGAACCGCCTCCTGTGGATCGTCTCGAGGCGTCGGCGAACCAGCAATCCATGGATCGGCAGATGATTCGCGTCGAACCGAAGATTCCCAAGTCCGGGTTGAGCAGGAATCTAGCGGCCGCGGCGAATATAGCCGTCGCGTCGACACGATTGGCCCAGGCGGCAGAAGCGGAACCCTCCCAACGCGGGTCGCCGCCATGCGGGCGGCGGCCGAAAGAATCTCGGCCCAGCGACGCGTCATCGAGAAGGCGATGTTGCCGAACGCCGGGTCGATTGCGACGGAAATGTCGCCGTCATGAATCTGAAGATGATATTCGCCCACTATCTGCAGCCTTACGATCACCTCTTCGCTCCAGTCCTGAAGGATGGCCTTGATCCTGCCGGTGAACTGGTCGGCCAGCGCGCCGTCGATCAGGCGATGATCGAAGGTCAGCGCCAGATAGCACATGGAGCGGATGGCGATGGCGTCGTCGATCACCACCGGCATCTTCTCCACCGTGCCGACGCCCAGAATCGCCACTTGCGGCTGGTTGATCACGGGCGTCGCGAACACGCTGCCGAAGCTGCCGAAATTGGTGATGGAGAAGGTCCCGGCCTGCACTTCATCGGGCTTGAGCTGGCGCGAGCGCGCGCGCGCGGCCAGATCGACGATGGAGCGCTGCAGACCCGAGTCACGTTCTTCTCATCGGCGTTGCGGATCACCGGCACGATCAGGCCGTTCTCCAGCGCCACGGCGATGCCGAGGTTGATGTCGTCGATGGTAGATGATGTTGGTGCCGTCGATCGAAGCGTTCAGGATCGGGAACTGGCCGCAGCGCCGCCGCAGTCGCGCGCATCACGAACGGCAGGAAGGTGAGCGAGAAGCCGTAGTGCGCCTGGAAATCGCCCTTTACGCTGTCGCGCAGTTTGGCGATGCGGGTCATGTCGACTTTGTGCACGGTGGTGACGTGCGCCGAAGTGCGCTTGCTGAACACCATGTGCTCGGCGATCTTGCTGCCGCATGATGCTCATGGGCTCGACGCGCGTGGCGGAGCTTCGCCGACGGCATGTGCCTGAGCTGGGACTGGCGCAGGCGGCCGGCGGCGGCGGAGGCGCTGGACGGGGCGCTTGCTGACAGCTGCGCTGGACGACCTGTCGTGCGGGAGCGCGGAGCGTGGCGGCGGAGCGAGGCGGCAGCAACGGAGCGGCCGGCTGCGCGGCTCGGGCTGCGGCGCCGAGCGCCTGCGATATCGCTTCCAGATCCTGCTTGGTGATGCGTCCGCCGGCGCCGGTGCCTTTCACCTGGCTCAAGATCGATGTTGTTCTCGCGCGCCATCTTGCGGACCAGCGGCGAAAGCGGCCCAGCCGGTCTCTTCCGCGCACCGCGGCCACCGGCTCGAGGCGGCACGGCGGCGGAGGCGGCCGCAGCTTGGCACGGGAGCTGGCGGTGCGGCAGGCGCGGTGCCGCGGCGAGCCGCACTCGGCTGCGCGGCTGCGGCGCGGAGCGGCTGCCGCGGCTGCTCCATCGTTGATCCGTGCCACCACCGTGTTGATGCCTACCGTCTTGCCTTCCTCCACCAGAATCTCGGAGAGCGTTCCGGCCGCCGGCGAAGGGATTTCGGTATCCACTTTATCGGTCGAGATTTCGAACAGCGGCTCGTCGCGCTCCACGTGCTCGCCGGGCTTCTTCAGCCACTTGGTCAGGGTGCCTTCGACGATGCTTTCGCCCATCTGGGGCATCACGACATCAATCATATATTTCTCCATCTTCGCCGGTTCAAATACGCGTCGCGAAACTGCGGGCGACAGCGCGGCGATCACTTCATCGCGGCTCGCCTCGCGACCCAAGTGCGCGCATCGAGGTCACCGGTTTGGTCAATCCGCACGGCACGATGTACTGGAAATAACTCAAATCCGTATCGACATTCAGCGCAAAACCATGCGAAGTGACCCAGCGGCTGATGTGCACGCCGATGGCGGCGATCTTTCCGCCTGCTCGGTCCACACGCCGGTACGCGCCGGCCATCGCGGCCCGCTGTCAATGTCCGAACTCCGCCAAGCGTATCGATCAACACCTGTTCGATGCGCGCGAACATAGGCGACCACGTCGCGCTTCCATTCTCGCAAATCGAAAATCGGATAGCCGACGATCTGGCCGGGCCCGTGATAGGTGACGTCGCCGCCGCGATCGGTGCGGTGAAACTCGATCCCGCGCGCGCTCAGGAGTTCGGGCGCGCCAGCAGGTTCTCCTCGTGTCCGTTGCGGCCCATGGTGACCACGTGCGGATGCTCGACGAAGCAGAAGCTGATCCGGAATCTCGCCCCGCTTCGCGGCTCGACCAGATCGCTGCTGAATCTCGAGCGCCTCGGCGTAATCGCATGCGGCCGAGATCGCGCAGCTCGCAGCGGCGCGAGCCACTGCCAGATTAGGCATTGATCGCCAGTCCGTAGACGGCGTTGAACGCCTCGCCCATGGCTTCGTAAAGCGTGGGATGCGCGTGGATGGTGTGCATCAGCGTCTCGACCGTGGCTTCGGCTTCCATGGCCAGCACGGCTTCGCTGATCAGTTCGAAGGCTTCCGGGCCGATGATGTGGACGCCCAGAATTTCGCCGTATTTCTCGTCGGCGACCACCTTCACGAAGCCGTCGTGCTGGCCCAGAATGCTGGCCTTGCTGTTGGCCAGCGAACGGGAACTTGCCGACCTTCACCTCGTAGCCCGCGGCCCGCGCCTGCGCTTCGGTCAGCCCGACGCTGCCGATGCCCGGCTCGGTATAGGTGCGCCGGGAATGCGATTCCGGTTGATCGGCGTGGCCGGCTTGCCGGCAATGTGCGCCATCGCGACCATGCCTTCGGCCGTCGCCACGTGCGCCAGCTGCGGCGTGCCCGCCACCACATCGCCGATCGCGTAAACGCCCGGCTCGCCGGTGCGCTGGTACTCGGTCGACCTTGATAAAGCCGCGATCGAGTTCGACCTTCGTGCCTTCGAGCCCAATGTTCTCGGTGTTCGGCTTGCGGCCCACGGCGACCAGCAGCGTTTCCGCTTCCACGTCCTCGCGCTTTGCCGTTGCGAGAGCGCCGCTGAGAACCGCACGCCGTTGTCGGTTCGCTGAACGTTCTCCACCTTGGCGCCGGTTTCGACGCGGATGCCAGTCTTCTTGAACAGCCGCTCCAGTTCCTTCGAGACCTCTTCGTCTTCCACCGGAACAATGCGCGGCAGCATCTCGAACACGCGTGACTTTGGTGCCGAAGCGGTTGAAGCACGACGCGAACTCCACGCCCACCGCGCCCGCGCCGATGATCGCCAGCGACTTCGGGACACTGCGTGCAGATCCAGAATTTCGATGTTGGTGAGGATGCGCTTGGCGTCGGGCTGCAAGCCGGGGAGCATGCGCGCTTCCGAGCCGGTGGCGATCATGATGTTCTTGGTTTCGAGCGATCTGCGTCGCCCGCGTCCGAACTTCGACTTCGACCTTGCCCGGGCCCGCCAAGCGTGCCATAACCCTTGATCCAGTCCACCTTGTTCTTCTTCATCAGGAACTCGACGCCCTTGGCGTGCTTGGAGACGATCTTGTTCTTGCGGTCGATCACTATGGGGAAATCCAGCCGCGGATTTTCGCAATGGATGCCGTCTTCGGCTGAATGCAGGAATCGCTCCCAGACGTCGGCCGTGTGCAAGAACGCTTTGGTCGGAATGCAGCCGACGTGCAGGCAGGTGCCGCCCAGCTTCGGGTCTTTTTCAATGATGGCGGTCTTCAGTCCGTACTGGCCGGCGCGGACGGCTGCGGAGTAGCCGCCGGGACCACTCCCGATGACAATCACGTCATATGTCATTTTATTTTT
>CAVOTW010000028.1:0-198734 GCA_963699405.1 uncultured Acidobacteriaceae bacterium
CCTTACGCGGCGGTAATGGGCATGCGATTACGCCTGAAGTCGAGCTTCGACATTTCGGGATTTCCGCCGCAGTCACGGTGATTCTTACCGCCTTGCAGCAATACGGAATGATCATGGCGGACAATGGCAGCTCGATCTTCATCAGCGGCGATCCGGACGATCGCTGGGACAACAACGACCTGGCCGCGCTGAAAACGGTGCCCGCCTCGGCGTTTGAAGTCGTGCTGATGAATCCGATCTATACGCAGGGCAACATTCCGCAGGGACCGAATCCGACCATTGCCAGCTTCACGGCTAATCCGCAGACAGTTTCGAAAGGCTCGCCAGTGACCTTGAGCTGGAGCGTTACCAACGGCGAATACAACATCGTCTCGCCGCAGGTGGGAGTGATAGGTGGGACTTCGGCGACGGTGGTGCCGACGAAGACGACCAACTACACGCTCGATTCGACGAACCAATACGGACGGAGCATGGCCAAGGTCAAGGTAACTGTGCAATAGAGATTGTGTGGAAGCGGTGCTTTGCCACGCTTCCACCGGGACGAGACTACTTGAACTCGAGAACTTCTTTTTCCTTGCCCTTGCTCATCTCTTCCATCTTTTTGATTTCGTCGTCGGTAAGCTTCTGGATTTCGTCGAGCGCGCGCTTCTCATCGTCCTCGGCGATTTTCTTGTCTTTCAGCGTCCTTCTTGATGGCGTCGTTGCCGTCGCGGCGGACGTTCCGTATCGCGGTGCGATGCTCTTCGAGAATGCGGTGCAGGTGCTTCACCATATCCTTGCGGCGATCTTCGGTGAGCGCGGGCACGGGCACGCGGATCAGTTTGCCGTCGTTCATCGGATTCAGGCCAAGGTCGGCGCTGCGGATGGCCTTTTCGATCGCGCCGAGCTGCGAGGTATCGAACGGCTGCACGGTAATCATCTGCGGCTCGGGCGCGTGAATCTGCGCGACCTGGTTGAGCGGCATCTGCGAACCGTAGTAGTCGACCGAAACCGTGTCGAGCATGTGCACGTTCGCGCGCCCGGTGCGCGTAGCGGCCATTTCGCGGCGGAAGTCTTCCACCGCTTTATCCATCCGCGTCTTGAGTGCGGCAAAGACTTCTTTCAGGGCAGGATGAGCCATAGCTCTCAGCTCCAAAACATGGCGATATAGAACCGTGAATTATAAATCAGGTCTCAGGTGCTAGGTCTCAGCGCTCAGGAAACCTGACCCCTGAGACCTAGCACCTGAGACCTGATGCCTTGTCTTAGGCGCTTACCAGCGACCCGATCTTCTCTCCTAGAACGACTCTCCGGATATTGCCGCGCTGATTCAGGTTGAAAACGATGATGGGCAGATTATTGTCTTTGCACAAAGAGATCGCGGTCGAATCCATCACCTTGAGGCCCTGCTTCAGCACGTCCATGTAGGTCAGTGTGCGAAAACTTCTTCGCATCCTTCACTTTCATCGGGTCGGCGTCATAGATGCCGTCCACTTTCGTGGCTTTGAGAATGGCATCGGCTTTGATTTCCATGGCGCGCAGCGAGGCCGCCGTGTCGGTCGAGAAATACGGGTTGCCGGTGCCGCCGGCGAAGATGACGACCCGTCCTTTTTCCAGATGCCGGATGGCGCGGCGCCGGATAAACGGCTCGGCCACCTGGTTCATCTCGATCGCCGTCTGCACGCGGGTGAAGACGTGCTGCTTTTCGAGCGCGTCCTGCAAGGCCAGCGAGTTGATGACTGTCGCCAGCATGCCCATGTGATCGGCGGAAACCCGATCCATGTTCCTGGCCTGGTCGGCAACGCCGCGAAAGAAATTGCCACCGCCTACGACGATCGCCATTTGGATTCCGAGTTGGTGCACATCGGCAAGTTCGGCCGCGACTTCATGAATGCGCGTGGTATCGACGCCAAAGCCTTGCGTGGCGGCCAGGGCTTCGCCGGAGATTTTAAGCAGGATCCGTTTGAAGACTGGTGCAGAGCATGGCAGAGCGGGTCCTTCACTTCGGCACAGGATGACAATGGCTACGAGGAGAGCATAAACGAAAGGGGCGCCGCAGCGCCCCTCAATTTATTCGGCTGCTACTTGGCGGCCGGAGCTGCCGCTTCGCCGCCCTCGTCTGGCTTGCTGGTGACGAAAGCGACGGTAGCGGTCGCATCGCCCACTTTGAAGCGGGCGAAGCGGCGGACGGCGATGTTCTCGCCGAGTTTGCCAACCTTCGCGGCAATCAGTTGCGAGATGCTGATGGTCTGGTCTTTGATGAAGGGCTGCTCCAGCAGGCACACTTCTTCGTAGAACTTTTCCATCTTGCCCGCCACCATCTTTTCGACGATGTGCGCGGGCTTGCCGCTGGCCGCTGGCTTGGGCGCGATAGATATCCTTCTCGCGCTCGAAAGGCTTCCGGCGTGACGTCTTCTTTCCGGACAAACTTCGGATCGCTCGCCGCAATGTGCATGGCGACATCATGCACCAGCTCTTTGAAGTCTTCGGTGCGCGCCACGAAATCGCTTTCGCAATTGACCTCGACCAGCACGCCGATCTTGCCGCCGGCATGAATGTAGTAGCCAACCGAACCTTCGCTGGTCACGCGCGCCGCCTTCTTGGCCGCGACCGAAACACCCTTCTTGCGCAGCACGACGACCGCCTGCTCCAAGTCGCCTTTGGCTTCGGTCAAGGCCTGTTTGCAATCCATCATCGGCGCTCCGGTTTTTTCGCGGAGCTCTTTTACCTGTGCAGCAGAAATATTTGCCATAGTAGTGCTCATGAGTACCTCGGAATACCAGGTTGTAAAGTTTCAAGGTTTCAGAATTTCAAGGCGGGTCAGTCGGAGGGCCACACTGAGGTCAATCAAGGTTGCGCCCTTGAAAACTTTGCAACCTTGAACCCTTGAAACCTGCGTTTTGCTAGAACCGGCGCGTCTCCGCTTGCAGTTCGTCGACATCTTCCGTGGCGGCCGTGGGACGCTTGCGCGTGCCCTTGCCCAGCACGTCTTCCATGCGAATCTCTTCGCCTTCGGGGTCGTGCCGTCGGCTGCCGCAGCCGCAGCACAGGTTCACCCTCCGCCGCAACTTCAGCAAGCTGAGCTTCGGCGGCCTTCTGGAGCTTCGAGCCGCCGCTTCGGGCGCGGCCACCGCCTGAATGTCCGCCATCTGCTTGTCGTCGCGAGCATGCACGCCCTCGGCAATCGACTCCGAAATCTTCGAGGTGAACAAGCCGGATCGCGCGCAGCGCGTCGTCGTTGCCCGGAATCACGTAATCCACTTCGCTCGGATCGCAGTTCGTATCGACCACGGCGACCACGGGAATGCCCAGCTTGCGCGATTCGCGCACCGCGATCTGCTCTTTATTCGAATCGATGACGAAGATCGCATCCGGCAGCCGCGTCATGTTCTTGATGCCGGCGAGATTCGCCTGCAAATGCTTGCGCTCGCGCTCGAGCTTGATGACTTCCTTCTTCGGAAGCAGATCGTAACGGCCATCGGTGGCCATTTCGTCGAGCTCTTTGAGCCGCTTCACGGATTTCTGCACCGTGACCCAGTTGGTCAGCAGGCCGCCCAGCCAGCGCTGGTTGACGTAGTACATCGAGCAGCGCTGCGCCTCTTCGGCAATCGCGTCTTGTGCCTGGCGCTTGGTGCCCACGAAGAGAATGATTCTGCCTTCGGCGGCCAGATCCTGCACGAATTTCGACGCTTCCTTGAACATCTTCAGCGTCTTCTGCAGATCGATAATGTAGATACCATTGCGCTCGCCAAAGATGTACTCTTTCATCTTCGGGTTCCACCGCTTCGTCTGGTGCCCGAAGTGAACGCCCGCTTCGAGCAACTCCTTCATCGTGATGTTTGCCAATCAACCTCCTCAGTTGGTCTGCATCCGGACACTAAGAGGCCCCGGATTGCCATTCCCGTTCACCCCATCTCAGGGGAGGTGGGGAGATGAATTGAACTCCTAAAAACAGTCGTTTCGCCGGTCAGTTCGTCAGGTCGTTCAGTAAACGACCATCGACTAACGACGAATCGACTATCGCTTCGAGAACTGGAAGCGCTTGCTGCGCCCTTCTGTCCGTACTTCTTGCGCTCTTTGGCGCGCGGGTCACGCGTTACCATGCCTTCGGCCTTGAGCTTGCCGCGCAGTTCCGCGTTGAACTCCATGAGAGCGCGCGTGATGCCCAGGCGCACCGCATCCGCTTGTCCAGCGACTCCGCCGCCGCACACGTTCGCCAGCACGTTGAAGTTGGCCGCGCTATCGGTCGAAACCAGCGGCGACTTCGCGCTGATGCGCTGCGAGGGCGTCACAAAGTATTCATCGAACCCTTTGCCGTTGACCTTGAATTCGCCGCTGCCAGGACGAAGAAAAACCCGCGCGATCGCGGCCTTGCGGCGTCCGGTTCCGTAGTATTGAACTGTTTCAGCCATTGTTAGCATTCTAGCACTTAGCATTCAGCTATCAGCACCAAAGTGCGCGATGAATGAACTCTTAGCCTCCAACCTTTCCAAAATTCTTAAACGCCGTCGTTGCTCGCTGAGACCTGAGAGCTGGCAGCTGAGGCGTTCCTACGCAAACACCTTTGCTTCCGGCTTCTGCGCTTCGTGCGGATGCTTATCGCCGCGGTAAACCTTCAGCTTGGTAAACATCTGCTTGCCCAGTTTGTTCTTGGGAAGCATGCGCGACACGGCGTCTTCAATGATCAGTTCCGGCTTGCGGACCATGCGCTTCTTCATCTCTTCCGAGCGCAATCCGCCGGGATAACCCGTATAGCGGTGATAGACCTTCTGATCCGCCTTCATGCCGGTGATCTTGATCTTCTCGGCATTGATGATGACGACGTGATCGCCGGTGTCGATAAACGGCGTGTACTTGGGGTTCTCTTTGCCCATCAAAATGCGGGCCACGCGCGAAGCCAGGCGGCCGAGCGCCAGCCCGCTCGCATCCACCACAAACCACTTACGCGCAATATCTCCCTCTTTAGGGAAATAGGTTGACATCGGAAATCTCCCAGAAATTAAAGAACGCTATGAAGACCGCTGAGTGCCCTGAATCAGTAATCCATCCACGCAGAACGCGCGCTAGGTGTTCCAGGCGGGCAGCCGCAGGACTTCCAAAGAGATATTAGAATAGCCCAGCCGCGCTGCCCTTGTCAACGACTTGTGCTCGCAAGTCCTGTCCCTTTAGGACAATACCCGAATCGAGAATGCCAGCGGGCTGATTTCGCGGCCATTGCCCTGCATAACGAAAGCACTCCACCGCGTGGTCGTTGACCATCCCCGTAGCCTGCATGAAGGCGTAGCAGATGGTCGAGCCAACAAAATTGAAGCCACGTTTCTTCAACTCCTTGCTCATCGCATCCGATTCCCGAGTGCGTGCCGGAAGCTTCTGCCCCAACCGCCACGCATTAACCAGCGGTTTTCCCCCGACAAACTGCCAAATGTAGCGATCGAACCACCTCGAACTCTTCTTGTACCGCCAGAAATGCCCGGGCGTTCCGTATCGCCGAAGCGATCTTCAGCCGGTTGCGGATAATCCCTTCATCGCGCAGCAGCCGCTCCGTCTTCCGCCCGTCGTAGCGAGCGATTTTCTTCGCGTCGAACCCGTCAAAAGCCTCGCGATAATTTTCGCGCTTCCGCAGAATCGTGTCCCAGCTTAGCCCCGCTTGCGCGCCCTCCAGAATCAGGAACTCGAACAGCACGCGGTCGTCATGCTGCGGGACACCCCATTCGCGGTCGTGATAAAGAATCGAGAGATCGTTGCTCGGCCAACTGCACCGAACCAAGTCGTTCTTAGCTGTCTTCATGTGAAACCAGCGCCGGGTGCCCCACACACTCGCGCTTCTTGCGAATGTGTGGGATTCCGTAACCCTGTCCTCTTGGGGTTTAGCGAACTCGGATCGCGAACTCAACTCTCCGGTCGTTTACGCGGCCGGCTGCCCGCCAAGAATTCCATCGATCTTGCGCAGCTCCTCGATCGAGAACTTCAGGTTCTTCAGCGCCGCGACGTTGTCGTCCACCTGCGACACTCTGCTCGTGCCCACCAGCGCGCTGGTAATACGCGGATCGCGCAGCACCCATGCCACCGCCATCTCCGCCAGCGTCTGACCACGCTGCAAGGCGATTTCATTCAGCGCCCGAACTTTGGCAAGCTTGTCCCCGCCGAGGTCCTTCTTCTTCAGAAAAAAATCGCGAGCCGCGCGCGAGTCGCTCGGAATCCCATTCAGATAGCGATCCGATAGCAATCCCTGCGCCAGCGGGCTGAAGACGATCGCTCCCACGCCTTCTTTTTCCAGCACGTCCAGCAATCCCTGTTCAGGATCGCGTACCAGCATCGAGTATCTAGGTTGATGAATCAGGCAAGGCGTTCCTAGGTGGCGCAAGATCTTGATCGCCTCGGATGTTTGTTTGGCATTGTAGGCTGAAATGCCCGCGTAGAGCGCTCGTCCTGAGCGAACTGCCGTATCGAGTGCGCCAAGCGATTCTTCCATCGGCGTCTCTGGGTCGGGTCGATGATGATAGAAAATATCGACATAGGCCAGTTCCATGCGCTTCAGGCTCTGATCTAAACTCGCCAACAGGTATTTACGCGAGCCCCTGATCTCCATAGGGCCCCGGCCACATATCCCAACCCGCTTTGGTGGAGATAATAAGTTCGTCGCGGTAAGGAAGGAAGTCTTTCTTCAGGATCTGGCCGAAAGTCTCTTCCGCCGATCCATACGGAGGGCCGTAATTATTCGCGAGATCGAAATGCGTGATGCCGACATCGAAGGCCCGTCGCAGCATGGCGCGAGAATTTTCGAAGTTATCGATGCCGCCGAAGTTGTGCCACAGCCCGAGCGACACAGCCGGAAGTTTGATGCCGCTTTTTCCCGACCGGCGATATTGCATCGATTCGTAACGTTTTTCAGCGGCGCTGTACATCGATTCCCCCTCGAGGACTCGCAACGGCGACCATTCTAAGGTGTCGTCCGCTCAGTCGTATCTTTCGTAACGGATCGACAGTTCGATCCCAGCCCAAGCCCTTCAGCAACTCCCGATTCGCCTTGACCATCTTGGCGAGGCCGCAGATATAAGCGTGCATGTCGGTACGCGTCCCGACGATTTTACCGAGATGTTCCTGCACATATCCACGCAACCCCGTCCACTTCCGCGGCGCCCTGGCTCAACGTCGGCAAAAAATGGAAGTTGGAGTGGTCGGCGGCGAGACGTTCAAACTCCTCTCGATAATAAATATCCTGCTCGCGGCGCGCTCCGAACAGCAGCCAGAACTGGCGTCCCTGATGACGATCATTCTCAGCCAGCAGCCAGTGCAGCATGGAGCGGAACGGCGCAATCCCGGTTCCGGTCGCAATGAACACGGTGTCGCGCGCGGCGGATGCAAAATGAAATTGCCGAACGGCCCCTGAAACGTAATCTCAGCGCCAGCCTCGAGACTGCAGAGATGGTTCGACATGAATCCATCATGCACGCGATTCAGGCAGAAAGCGACATGTCCGTTTTCAGACGGCGGCGACGCGATCGAATAGGCGCGCGTGATCTCCTCGCCCTCCGGAGTCGTGGCCTTCACCGAAAGCCATTGTCCCGGGAACAAAGCTGAAGTGAGTCACTCCGTTCACCTCGAGTTCGAGGTGCTTGGTAAACTCGGAGAGCGGGAGCGAGCGAAGCACGCGCGCGTCGAAGGTTTTAAACTGAGCCCATCAGTATTCATTTTAGATGATAGAGGGCGGCCCGAGGACGCGCGGCACTGGCGTCGTCGATCCACTTGCAGGTGCTCGCGCGTAAAATCTTGAACCGTTTAAGTCGAAGCGATGCGGCCATGGCCCCGAGATCCGCTGCAATGACGCTCCCCGAACCTGTGCCTTCGTCGCCCGCGTCGCGCACGGCGCCGAGAAAGAAAGAGAAAGGGAAACCGAAGACGAATTCGGGTTCGTGTGCGCGTTGGCGGCGCGGACCTGACTCCCGAGCGCGCCGCGAGCGAATCGCGAACTGGGATATCAGGCGCCTCGATTGGAGCGAAGTTATTCGCCTGGCGGAGCACCATGGAGTGCTTCCGCTGGTGGCCCACACTCTGATCGAATCTGGTTCTAGGAAAATGGTTCCCGAAAATGCTCGCGAGCTTCCACCGGAAATCGAGCGCTCGCTGCGCTCTGCCTACGAAGCGAATCTGCGGCGCAGTCTGTGGTTCACCGCCGAACTGGCGCGCATCATGCAGCATTTTGAACGCCGCGAGTTGCGGGCGCTCCCCTACAAAGGGCCGGTGCTGGCGCAATCGCTTTACCATGATCAGGCGCTGCGAAGTTTTTCCGATCTCGACTTCCTGATTTCTCCCGCCGACTTCGAGCGCGCGAAACAGACGCTTGGCCGAAATCGGATATCGCCCCTCTGCCGATATGCGCCGGCCGTCGAGCGGTTCTGGCTGCGCACGGGCTACGAGCGCTCGTTCGATGGCGCCGCGGGCGCGAACCTTGTCGAATTGCAGTGGGCGTTGCTGCCGCACTTTTATGCGGTCGATTTGCCCGTGGAGGATCTGCTGGCGCGCGCCGGACCGCACCGTCGTCGGCGGGTGCGAGGTGCCGTGCCTGTCTCCCGAAGATTCGCTGCTGGTGCTGTGCCTCCACGCCGCCAAGCATCTTTGGACGCGGCTGATCTGGCTGGCGGACATTGCGGAGACTTTGCGATCTCAATCGCCGCCCACGACTGTCGACTACGCGATGTTATTTTCTCGCGCGCGCGCGCTGGGAATCACTCGCATTCTCGGCGTGAGTTTCTGGCTGGTAAAGAATGTGCTTCGCGCGGAGCTTCCCCAAGCAGCGGAAGAAATCATGGCGGACGATTCTCAGGCGGCCGTTCTGGGAACTGAAATTGCTGGGCGTCTTGAGCGCGGTGAGGGCTACGATTTCGAATCTACGGAATATTTCCGCCTGATTCTGAAACTGCGCGAGCGACGCGCCGACCGCTGGCGATACTTGTGGCGACTGGTTTGGACGCCAAGCGCAGGAGATATTGCCGCCGTGCGATTGCCGGAAGGTATGTTTCCTCTATATAGAATCGTTCGCATTGGGAGGCTGATGCGAAAGGTTTTGGACTGAGAGCTGTCGCGCTGAGAGCTGCGCAGGTTCTAGTGCAATTCGCCGTCGCCCGGCGCAACATCGGGAGTATCAACTTTCCGCGCCACGGCTGCATTCCCCTGTCCCGGCGCGGGCTGGAATTCTCCGGGATCTTTCCCGGCCAGCGCGACGTTCATGAACTGCATCCAGATCGGCAAAGCGGCGCGGGCTCCAGTCTCTTTGTCGCCGAGCGATTTTTTTTCGTCGTAGCCAATCCACACGCCGCAAGTGAGCGACGGAGAAAAACCCACGAACCACGCGTCGGTGAAATCGTTGGTCGTTCCCGTTTTCCCCGCCAGCGGATACGGCATTTTGGCGGCCGCGACCGCGGTGCCATGCAGCACCACCTCCCGCAGCATCGAGGTCATGATGCGAGCGGTGCGCGAACTGACCACGTCTTTAATGTCGGAGAAATCTTCCTCCAGAATGCGCCCTTCGTAGTCGGTCACCTTGGTGATGTAACGCGGAGCCACGCGTACGCCGTCGTTCGGAAACACGCTGAAGGCGGAGGTCTGCTCCAGCGGCGTGATTTCCGCCGACCCAGCGCCACAGGAAGATAGGCGGGAATGTTGGCCGTAATGCCGAAGCGATGCGCGTAGTCGATCACCGTCTTAATGCCGATACGGTCGGCCAGTTTGAGCGCGGGAATGTTTCTCGATTGCGCCAGCGCCCGCCGCAGCGTAATCGTGCCTTCAAATTTGGCGTCGTAGTTGTGCGGCGAATAAGGCCCGGAGGCAGTTTGAAAAGTTACCGGCGCGTCCAGAATCGTGTCGTCGGGACTGCCGCCTTGGTCGATCACGGCGGTATAAACATACGGTTTGAACGACGATCCCACCTGCCGCAGGGCCTGCGTGGCGCGGTTGAACTTCGAGAGGTTAAAGTCTCGCCCGCCAACCATGGCCTTGATTTCTCCGGTCGCGTTATCGATGGCGACCAGCGCGCCTTCGGCTCCTGAATCCTGCTCCAGGCTGACCCGCGCTTTTCCGTCGCAACCAACGCGAGCACTTTGATGTAGACAATGTCGCCAACGTGGAAGATGTCGGGAAATTTGAGCTTCGTCTTGATCCATGCCACGTCGGCCGGCGCGAGCGTTGCCGTACGCTGGCCGAAGCGGATCTCCGCACCTCCCGGCGAGACCTGTGTGACCAGCGCGTGCATGTATCCGTTTACTTCGGGCTCTTCATCCCAATCCGGATCCACATACTTGTCGAGCTTCTGTCCCTGGGCAATTACGTTGAGAAGTTTGCCGTGCCAGCCATGCCGCCGTTCGTAGGCGGCGAGGCCATCCAGCAGCGCCTGGCGCGCGGCTTTCTGCAGATCCATATCGAGCGAGGTGTAAACGCGAAGTCCGCCTTCGTGCACCTGGTCGCTGCCATACTTCGCTTCCAGGTAACGCCGGATTTCTTCCACGTAGTGCGGCGCCAGCGAATTCGGATCTTTCTGCAAGTCAAGCACGATCGGCTTGCTCTTGGCATCCGCAGCCTGAGCCGCGGTGATCTTGCCGTCCTCGAGCATGGCATTGAGCACAAGGTTGCGCCGTCTTGAGGGCGCGGTCCGGGTGGTTGATCGGCGAATAATATTGCGGCGCCTTCGGAAGTCCCGCGAGCAGCGCGGCTTCTTCCAGGTTCAATTTCTTCGCCGGCTTGCTGAAATAGTATTCCGACGCGGCTTCATAGCCGTAAGCGCCGTGGCCCAGAAATATCTGGTTGGCGTAAAGCGTAAAGATTTGCGGTTTGGTAAACCGGCGCTCGATCTGGATGGCGAGCAGCGCTTCCTGCACTTTGCGATAAAACGAGCGGTCGGGAGAGAGAAACAGATTGCGAGCCAGTTGCATGGTGAGCGTCGACGCTCCCTGCACTTTCCCGCCCGATTCGATATCGCGATAGGCCGCGCCGATAATGCGCCAGATGTTGATGCCCGAGTGCCGGTAGAAATCCTTGTCTTCGATCGAGACCAGCGCCGTGCGGAGCACTTCCGGATAGTCGTCATAGGTAGCGATGACCCGCCGCTGCAGCGCAAAAGTGCCGATGACTCTGCCCTTTCCATCATAGAGTTCGGTGACCGAACTGGGACGATAACGCTCGAGTTCCTCGACTTGTGGCAGGTCGGTCGAGTAGACGAGCAGTAACCCCGCGGCCGCGCCCACCGCGGCGGAGAGCAGGACGAGCAATCCGAACAGGAAGCGTCCCGACTAATGTCCGTCCGGCAATTTTTATAGTAAGCAAAGGTCAGGTTTCGACGTCTAAAGTTTCAACGTTTCAATGGTAGCTGAAAGGAAGGTTCAAGGTCGTAAGGCTTCCGGCGAAAAAAATCGCCCGCCGAAGCGAGCGATTGGTGAACCTTGAAGCTTTGAAACCTTTGTTTGTTCTTGCTATCCCTTCGCTCCACGGTTCTTCAGCACTTCCAGCGCCTTGTTCAGTTGGTCGTCGGGCAAGTTCTTCGGCTTCTCGTCCTTCTTATCGCCCGGTTTTACGGGAGCTACCTGATCGTCTTCGTCCGGCAATCCGCCGCCGAGGTCATCCTCCGTGGAGTCAGCGACCAGCACATTCGGCGTCACCGAGACATCCTGAATTGCCTTTCCGCTCGGCGAGTAGTACTTGGCGATCGAAAGAATCAGAGCGGAGTTGTCCGGCATCTCGATCAGTTTTTGCACTGAGCCGTCGCCGAAGGTTTTATCTCCCACCACGTCGCCGCGCGCATTCTCCAAAATGGCGGAGGCCACAATCTCGGCGGGTCCCGCAGTGCCGCGATTTACCAGCACCGCTACCGGAAGCTTGGTGATGTCCTTGGCCGGATCGGCGTTGAATGCCTCACGCGGATACTTCTGCCCCTGCAGATAAGTAATGGTGCCATGATCCAGGAAAAGATTGGCCGTAGCGACGCCCTCCGCCTCCACGCCTCCGGCGGAGTTGCGCAGATCAAGGACCAGCTTCTTCGCTCCCTGCTTTTGCAGGTCGACAATCTTCCCGGCGATCTCTTGCGACTTGCCTTCGGGGAATGCGTCTACCTGGATATAGCCGACGTTATCGGCCAGCATTTTTTCGCTGACCGGCGGAATGGCAACGATGTCACGCGTGACGACGATCTTCTGCGGCTCCGCGCGCCGCGGCCGCACCACCGCTAGAGTGATCGTCGATCCGACTTCGCCTGAGAGCAGCGCGCGAATCTCAGCCAGCGACATTTCGTGCGTACTCTTACCCTCGATCGACTCGATGTAATCGGAGTTCTCAATCCCGGCCTTATCCGCTGGACCTCCAGGAATCACCGCAACTACCGTCGCGTATCCGGAGCGCTTGGAGATGTCGGCGCCAATATCCGCTTTGCCGCCGTTCTTCATCGTCTTATAGTGTTTGTATTCTTCCGCCGACAAGTAGCTGGAATTGGCGTCGAGCGATTCCAAAAGGCCATGCAGCGCGCCATCGGTCACGCCCGCGATGTTGGGCTCTTCCACATATTCCAGGCGGATGCGTGACAGCACTTCGCTGTACACGGAAAGCTGGCGATACGCTCCGTCATTCGAAGAAGCGCGCACGTTAACGAAACCGCCAACAATCGTGAACAGCAGAATCGCCAGCGAACTGGCAATGACCATGACCTTCAACTTCGTCGACATATTTAATCTTCAGCCTTTTATTGATTTAGCCCCAAGCGATCGCTGGCCCCAAGGAATTGGAGGAATCGATACGCCATTATAGATGGTTTGATGCTTAGATCGGAAAGCATGATTTTTTGGGTAGTACTTCAGTTTCACGGAACTACTACCAAGGACACGAAGGCGCACAAAGGAAACCCGAATCGTAAATTGTGGCGAATGTCCTTTTAACTTTCTGATACCCCTCCTGCTGCGGTCTTTTGGAATCAAAGACTTAGCGTTTGATTTTTGCCAGGTCTTTGAGGGATAAGGACTTACTCGCAAAGTCTTTAATCGTCAAAGACTTAGGCGGCTTGATCGGTGAGTAACTGACATTTGCTTGAAGCCGTGAGAGGCGGAGTTCACGAGTTTGGAAGAACCGCTTGACACTCTGTCCGTCCAAGGAAACAATCTTCGCCACACGGGTTTCGCTGGTTTTGTTCTATTCGGACAATCCCTTTTCGGATGGAACGTCGGCGGACGGCGGCTTGCTCTTGAAGCAAGCGCGAGTCATCCAAGAGTGTCTCCCAGGAACGCGGCGACACAATCGAAACGAAATAGGGCTCAGCAGACCACAACCGAACTGAGGGAGACGACTATGCATTCCGAAACGACACGGACGGCGGTGGGAGCATGTGCCATCCGCAACGCTCTGCCACTAGCCGTACTTTCCGTCCTACTCCTGGTCGTTGCCGTGGCCCCGGCGCAGGCCCAGACTGAGACTGTGCTCTACAACTTTTGTTCCCAGCCGAACTGCAGCGATGGAGGCGATATTTTCTCCGGCCTCACCTCCGACGGCGCCAGCAACTTCTATGGGACGACCGGATTCGGCGTCCAAGGGAATGGAACCGTATTTGAGCTTTCTCCGAACGGCAGCGGAGGCTACAACGAAACCGTGATCCACGCTTTCTGCTCAGAGGGTGGGAACAGCTGCTCGGATGGGGCGAATCCATATTTCTCGAACGTGATATTGGATAGCCAAGGCAACCTCTACGGAACGGCGAGCGCGGGCGGCGCATATGGGTTCGGCGTGGCCTTCGAGCTGAGCCTCGTGGGAGGAACCTGGACGGAGACTGTCCTGTATAGTTTTGCCAACGACGGAGACGGCGCGGGTCCGGGAAATGGTCTGATCATGGATCCGACGGGCAATCTCTACGGCACAAATTCCGCGGGTGTCTTTGAGTTGAGCCCGTCCGGCGGTAGCTGGACGGAGAAAGTTATCTACAGCGTAAATGGCGCATACAACCGATCGGGGCTGACTATGGATAACTCCGGAAACATCTTCGGTGTGACAAATTCGACGGTGTTCGAAGTGTCACCGAACGGCCAAGGTGGGTGGGATTCGAATGTAATCTATACCTTTCCTGGTTATGCGAAAGATGGCATCGCGCCCGCGGCCGCTCCTGTGCTCGACCAAGCCGGAAATCTGTACGGTACGACAGCAGCCGGTGGCTCCCTCGACCATGGGACGGTCTACAAGCTGACGCGCGGAAAGAACGGATGGACGGAGAAACGTCTCTACTCCTTCAGGAGCCCCAAGAAGGATGCCAACGAGCCTTTTGCCGGGGTTGTGCTCGACCAGGCTGGGAATATCTACGGCACTACCGTCGGAGGTGGCACGGACGATGCCGGTGCTGTTTTCGAACTGGTGCCTCCAGCCGGAAAGGGCAAATACGAAGAGAAGGTTCTCTGGTATTTCAATATCGCGGACGGGGAATGGCCGTACGGCAGCCTGATTCTGGACAGCGCCGGCAATCTCTACGGCACTACTAACAATGGTGGATCAGGCGCATATGGCGAATACGGCACCGTGTTCGAAATAAGTCCGTAGGATGTCGTCAACGAACGACACAGAACCTCAAGGTGGTGTGACCCATTCGACCTATGCCGTGAGGCGCCACCCCGCCGTCCAGCAGACCCGTTCTGACCGAAAAAAGCTTACAGCTACATTCCGTCAGCGATCGGATTGCGCAGCACTCCGATACCTTCGATTGAAACTTCGATGACATCTCCGGCAACTCACCGGCGCAATACCCTCAGGCGTGCCGGTGGCGATCAAGTCGCCGGGTTCGAGGGTCATGATCTGCGAAATGTAACGGATGACTACATCGAGCGGAAAAATGAAATCGCGCGTGTTGCCCGATTGCCGCACCTCGCCATTCACGCGGGTTTCGACCTGAACTCCAGCCCAGGGATCGATGTTGACGCCGTCAGCGACCACAGGTCCGACCGGGCAAAAAGTGTCGAAGCCTTTGCCGCGCACCCACTGCGGTTCTTTTTTCTGCAGATCGCGGGCAGTGAAATCGTTGACGCAGGTGTAGCCAAGAATGTAAGGACGCACGTCTTCGCTATCGGGGAGTTGGTGGCAGCGCCGCGCCGATCACGACTCCCAATTCGCCCTCATAATCGGTGCGCTCGGAAACTTTGGGCCGAAGAATCGTTCCTCCGGGCGGAAGCAGGGAAGAGGGCGGCTTGAAAAACAAGAGCGGCTCCACGGGGATGTCGTTGCCGAGTTCGGCAGCGTGCGCGCGGTAATTGCGTCCGACGCAGACGATTTTCGTTGGCTCGACTGGCGGCAGCAGAGAGGCTTGCGCGAGCGGAATGCGGTCCATGCGGCGGCTGGGAAGGCCTTCGACATCGCCATCGCTATGCTGCGGAGGCTGCAGCAGCAGGCGAGTGATTTCGTCATTGTGGTTGCGCCCGCGGCGGATTCGACCAGGCCGTAGTGCGCGGAACCGTTGAGAAGGAATCGGCAGTATTTCATCAGAGATTATTCAAACACAAAGCAAGGGAAGATCGCGAAAAATATCAAGCGTCGGGTCTGGAGTCTGGACTTTGGACGTCTGCACTAAGGCACGGACTCGCTGGTCTCCTCAGAACGCTGGCTTTCGTTTCCGCGCACGTCCACGGCGGAGACGGAGTAGGTATAGGTTTTTCCGGAGGCGACAGCGTTATCGCGATAGGAAGGCGATTTCACCGGTTCGGAATTCAGCTTTGACTGCGGTACTCGTTTGCTTCCGACGCGATAAACGTTGTAGCCCGCAAGATCGGCGTTCGTGACCGGAGCCCAGATCAAATCGATAAAAGGCTTTTGCCCTTCGCCCGAGTAAGCGGCCTGCAAACCGCCCGGCACGTAGGGCGGAAACACATCATGGGCGACGACGCGCACCGTGGACTGTCGTCTCCTTCAACTTGCACCTCGCTGTCGGCGCGTTTAACGATGCTCACGGCGGTGACGCGGTAAAGGTAAGTCTTCTCCCATTCGAGTCCGGAATCGGTGAAATGCACGGGCTGGGTTCGGCCGTTGAAGTGGGAACTGGAACTTCGCCGGCAATCACGTCTTTGCCCGAGCTTCGTCGCCAGAATTTTCCTGATGACGATAGATTCGATAGCGGAGTTCCACTCCGGCGATGTGGAATTCACCGGCGCTTGTCCACGAAAGGACGACGCCATCGCCGGTGAGTTCAGCAGCCAAATCAGCCGGCGGAGGCAGGGTCGCGATCGCGGGCACGTGTACACGATTAGACAATCCCGCGCCTCGCGCGTTGCGGTTCAGCACCTCGACGGCGTAGGTGACTTCGGCGTCCGGATTCTTCAGCAACAGGGCTGCGGGCAGGATGTCGATGTAGCTCTGCGGCTCGGGGCGCGCGCCGCCCGAGTTGTGCTGAGGGTGTTTGGGGACTTTCCTTGCCACGGTGGCGGGCGCCGGCAGCATGGCTGCGGGATTTCCGCATTCGCTGATTTCAGACTCTGGGCTGCGGCACACGAGCGTCGGACCGATATAGCGCACGCTCTGGCGGTCGGTGGTGAGAGTGGGCTCGCTCCAGTTCAGGGTGACGTGATTGCCTTTGCGGCTGGCGCGCAAATCTGTTGGAGGCTTGGGAAGTTCGAGAGACGGCGGCAGCGGCGGTCCAACTTGTGCGCAACTGGCCAGCAGAGGCAGAGTGCTGTCGGCGCGATGAACTTTTTTAGAGGGTGCTTCATCGGAAAGGAAAGGGTATCAGAGCAGCGCCGCCTGGCGGCAATGACGGATCTGAGTGTTGCACTCATCCGAAGGCGCTACCCTCCGGCGGAAACTGCAGTTCAAGCTTCGATACATGGTGCATCTGCAAGAACGACGATTCGGTCTTGTGATTGCCCGACGATGGGCCCACGGGGCTCATAACGCGACTTGCCACATTTCCACAATTCAAGGCACTTCAATGAACGCTGTCGCTTGTACCCACAGTCCCTGTCGTTGTCGTTGCGAAAGCCGAACGTATACGTAAGGGAATATGAGGTCACTTCGTCGCTACAGCCCATGCATAGTAATCTTGATTTCTGCGCGCTTTCCAATGCGGCTTGCTTAAGCAGTGGATGGCCGCTCACCACCTCCGCCGAGGCAACGCTTCCATCCTTACGAACCTCCATCTTGACCTCTACGTCGCCCACAATTCTGGCTTGTTGCGCCAACTGAGGAAAAACCGGCGGCGACAGCTCGATCAAGGTGATCTTAGCTTTTTGCGTTTCAACGCGGTTGTTTTCCTGTGCCAATGAGACTCCGACAAAGGAAGCAACAATAGCGGATGCGGAAAGAAGACGTGCAAGAAGACAACGGCGCGCACTCATGCACGCGATTTTATAGGATATACCGGCTCAAATCCTGGTCTTTCACGATTTCACTCAGCATCTTCTGAACGTAGGCTGCGTCGACTTTGAATTCCTGCCCTTTTTTTTCGGGCGCCTCAAAACTGATTTCATCGAGCACGCGCTCCATGATGGTGTGTAGCCGGCGCGCGCCGATGTTTTCCGTGCCTTCATTCACGCGAAATGCGAAGCGCGCTACTTCTTCGAGCGCGTCGGGCGTGAACTCGAGCTTTACACCTTCGGTTTCCAGCAGCGCGATGTACTGGCGGGTCAGCGACGATTTGGGTTCGGTCAGAATCCGGACGAAGTCTTCCATGGTGAGCGACTGCAGTTCCACGCGGATCGGGAAGCGTCCCTGGAGTTCGGGAATCAGGTCGCTCGGCTTCGAAACGTGGAATGCGCCCGCGGCAATGAACAAAATGTGATCGGTGCGAACCATGCCGTAACGCGTGTTGACCGTGGTGCCTTCGACGATAGGAAGGATGTCGCGCTGCACGCCTTCACGCGAAACGTCCGGGCCATGGCCGCTTTCACGGCCGGCGATCTTGTCGATCTCGTCGAGAAAAATGATGCCCGAGTTTTCGACGCGGTCGATGGCTGTGCGCGTGACCTGTTCCATGTCGATCAGGCGCTGCTCTTCTTCCTGGATCAGGTACTCGAACGCCTCGTTGACCTTCATCTTCCGCTTCTTGGTGCGCTGGCCGAAGATGTTGGGCAGCATGTCCTTGAGATTGACGTCCATTTCTTCGACGCCCTGGTTCGAGATAATTTCAAACGATGGGAAATTACGCTCCCGGGTCTCGATTTCCACGGTGCGGTCGTCGAGTTTGCCCTCGCGCAACTGTTGCCGCAGTTTCTCGCGAGTGCGGCTGGAGGATTCGGTCAGCGTGGTGCTGGCGTCGATGACCACTCCGCCCGTGGAACCGGCGGACGAACTGGAATCCGACGGACGCGGCGAGGTCGGGGGCAGCAGAATGTCGAGCAACCGCTCTTCAGCGTTGAGTTCCGCTTTATCCGCGACATCTTCCAGCTTTTCTTCGCGGATCATTTCGATGGCGATCTCAACCAGATCGCGAATCATGGATTCAACGTCGCGGCCAACGTAGCCGACTTCCGTGAACTTGGAAGCTTCCACCTTGAGGAACGGCGAGTTCGCGAGCTTGGCGAGGCGACGGGCGATTTCAGTTTTCCCTACGCCCGTGGGGCCGATCATGATGATGTTCTTGGGAATGACCTCTTCGGCCATTTCCGGCCCGAGTTTCTGCCGGCGCATGCGGTTGCGCAGCGCGATGGCGACAGCCCGCTTTGCATCTTTTTGCCCGACAACGTACTTGTCGAGTTCGGTGACGATTTCGCGCGGCGTCAGTTCATCGAGCGTTACTTGTTCTTCTTCGGCGGTTCCGGGTAGATAAATGGCCATAAAAATTCAGGTGTCAGGTCTCAGGTGTTAGGTGTCAGGTTTTGTTTTTCCTGAGACCTGCCTCACAACTCCTCGATCGTAACCTTCTCATTGGTATAGATGCACATCCGGCCCGCAATCTTCATTGCTTCTTCGGCGATTTCGCGGGGCGAGAGCTGCGTGTGATCGGCCAGGGCTTGGGCTGCCGCTTGCGCGAAGGGGCCGCCGGAGCCGATGGCGGCAATGCCGGTGTCGGGTTCGATCACGTCTCCCTGACCGCTTAAAAGGAATGTCGTTTCCTTGTCGGAAACCAGCAGTAGCGCTTCCAGATGTCGCAGAAACTTGTCGGTGCGCCAGTCTTTTGCGAGTTCGACGGCGGCGCGGCCGAGGTTGCCGTGGTACTGCTCCAGTTTGGCTTCGAAGCGGCTGAATAAAGTGAAAGCGTCGGCGGTCGAGCCGGCAAATCCGGCAAGAATCTTGTCCTGATAAAGGCGGCGAATCTTCTTCGCTCCGTGCTTGATGATCGATTCTCCGAGCGTGACCTGGCCGTCTCCGGCCATGACGACTTTGTTGTCGCGGCGGACGCAGAGGACGGTGGTGGAGCGGATGAGGCGGCGAGTTGCGGCTTGGGCATTGCCGGGGACAGCGGGTACAGATGAGTTCTTTGTCATGAGCGCAATTCTTAATTATAGCAGCGGGGAACCGAGGACTCTTTCTTCGCCCAGAGAGGTGGGCCCAAACACACGAATCCAGCCTGGATCGCCGGCTCCCAAACGATGTACATAACTTCTACTTCCGTGTACATCCGTGATATACTTAGTTTGCCTAGAGGAGCAGTCATGGCCACCACCAATCGCCGCGTACACAAGCACTTCCAGTTAGACTCGGCAAAAATCAAGCGCGCCCAAAAAGCTCTGCGCGCGAAGACGGAGACCGAGACCATCGAACGTGCGCTAGATTTCGCGATCAGCGAGCATGAAAGCAATCGGTTGGCTTTCGAGGCGAACGAACGTTTTTTTAGGGGCGGCGGCGAGATCAAAGATGTCTATGGCAAACTGGACCGCTAAATGCGGGCCGCCTTGTTCGACTCTTCCATTTACATTTCGGGAATACGGCGGGGCGACGATGCCATCCTGGCGCAGCGACGCCTGACACCGGATACTCTGCTATGGCTCAGTTCGGTGGTGCTCGAAGAGCTCTATGCAGGGGCATGGGGAGAAATTCGTGACTCGGTAGAGCGGTTGGAGCACGATTTCGAGCGGGCTAGGCGAATACTGGTTCCGAATCTTGGCGACTGGACCCAAGCCGGCCGAGTACTGGCACGCGTCGCGGCCAAGTATGGATACGAGAAAATCGGGCAAGGAAGATTGACGAATGATGCACTGATCGCAATGAGCGCAGCAAGGACCGGAGCGCGAATCATCACGGCTAACGAGCGGGATTTCCGCAAGCTTGCCGAGTTCCGGTCGTTCCAGTGGGAAGTGGGCATGCTCTAGTCTTGTCCGGTCGCGAGGGGGCAACGTGAAATATCACGTCAAAGGGACGTTGTGGCTTGTCTCGTTCGTTTCTCTAATTGTGGCGGCAATGACGACTACAAGAGCCTGCCTTCTGGTTATCGCATAGTGTTGCTCCTGTCGTCAGTCACTGTAATTCCGCTCCATTTCTATAAGGCTTGGCGACCACGGCGTGAAGCACCAAACAAGCGGGAATATGCGGCGTGGGTTGGCTTCGAAACGCTTGCCACGATTTCGCTTGTTGGGCTGTTTGTTTACTCGGTTTCTTCGCGGTGATCCCTCTACTGACGGACGGGTGCGCCCGTCGTTCCAGTAATTTAATTGCAATGTAGAATTTGAATAGCGATTTCGTGGGAGCCATTCTCTTTTGTCTTTTCTGGACGAGTTAAACCCGCAACAACGCGAAGCAGTCGAGACTACCGAGGGGCCGGTGCTCATTCTGGCCGGAGCGGGTAGCGGGAAGACTCGCGTCATTACGTTCCGCATCGCCTATCTGATCGAGAAGATGGGTGTGATGCCGGAATCGATTCTTGCGGTGACGTTTACCAATAAGGCTTCGTCGGAAATGGCGGAGCGCGTCGATAAGCTCGTCGGTGGGCTCAGCGTCGCCAAGCCGGTGATCTCTACTTTCCATTCTTTCTGCGTGCGGGTGCTGCGGCGGGATATCGAGGCTCTGCGGATTCCTTCCACGGTGCCGGGACAGCCGCCAATCGGCCTTACGAAAAATTTCGTGATCTACGACGAGAGCGATCAGCAGCAGGTGGTGAAGGGCATCATGCGGCGGTTGGGCCTCGACGACAAGCAGTTAACGCCGCGCAATGTGCTCTCGCGGATTTCCTGGGCCAAGAATCACATGTTTGATCCGCAGGAAATTTATCTGCAATCGGCGGATCCGAAGAACGAAAAGATCGCACACATTTTTGAGGAATATCGCAGGGAGCTTTTGAAGGCGAATGCGATGGACTTCGACGATCTGTTGCTCGAAGCCATGCGCTTACTCAAGTCGGTGGCGGCGGTACGCGAATACTACAACCGGCGATTCCGGTATTTGCTGGTCGATGAATATCAGGATACGAACCGTCCGCAGTATGAGCTGATGCGTTTGCTGGCCGGCGATGGACACAACGTCTGCGCGGTCGGCGACGAAGATCAGTCGATCTACTCGTGGCGCGGGGCCGACATTCGTAACATTCTGGAGTTTGAGCGCGACTTTCCGGAAGCAAAAATTGTGCGCCTGGAGCAGAACTACCGCTCGACGCAGAACATTCTGGAGGCGGCGTCGGTGGTAGTCGCGAATAACGTCCGGCGCAAGGGCAAGAATCTCTGGACTTCGCGGCAAGGGGGGGCGAAGATCGGATACTACGAAGCTCCGGATGGCGAGAACGAGGCGCTGTTTGCCGCCGATACGATCAACCGCTACGTGCGGGCAGCAGGCGAAAGCGGAGAAACGGCGCGGGCGGCCGTTCTCTATCGAACGAACTCGCAATCGCGACTGTTTGAAGAGGCGATGCGCCGCTACCAGTTGAAGTATCACGTGGTGGGCGGCTTTTCCTTCTATGAACGGGCAGAGATCAAGGACCTGATTTCGTATCTGAAGGTTATCCAGAATCCGGATGATTCGGTTTCCCTGCTGCGCGTGATCAATACTCCGGTGCGCGGGATTGGCAAGACGACGATTGAGATGATTGAGCGGCTCGCGCTCGAAACGGGATTGTCGATGTGGGGCGCAGTTGGCGAAGCAATCAATCGCCAATTGGCGCCGGCGCGAGCGTTGGCGGCTTTGAAGAGCTTTCGCGACTTGGTAGAAGACGGCCGCGCCATGCTGGCGGGGACATTTGTGGAGCGGGTGGAGGAAGCGGCAGGCTTGGCGTCCGACCAGAGCGCTGCCGAGCTGCGCTCGGCTGGGCAGGTGAGGGCACCTGCCCCTACGCAAGCGGAGGAGAACGATACGGATTTCGATCCTGGCAACTTCAGTTTTGATTTTGCCGCGCACGATGTGACGGAGCCCGATGGGAGCGACGAAAACAACCCTCCTCCCGCTGACGAAGTGGTTGACGAAGCCGCTGGCCAAGCGCTCGAAGAGCCCGTTGAAGGTTTTCGCGCTCCGGGCGCGGCGGCAAATACTGCCGAGATTCTAAAATTCCTGATTGACCGCACTGGATACATCAAGCAACTGGAAGAGGAAGACACGCCGGAAGCTTTCTCGCGCATCGAGAACCTGCGCGAACTGGTGAATGCGGCCATGGACTCGCGCGATCGTGGGGAGACACTCGACCAGTTCCTCGATCATGCGGCGTTGGTTAGCGATGCCGACCAGTACGACGAGCACGCGCAGATCACATTGATGACGCTGCACGCGGCCAAAGGGACTGGAGTTTCCGCTGGTGGTGCTGGCAGGAATGGAAGAAGGCCTGTTTCCGCATTCGCGTACTATGCTCGAGCCGGATTCGATCGAAGAAGAAAGACGTCTTTGCTATGTCGGCATGACGCGCGCCATGGATACTCTGATTTTGTCTCGTGCAGTGTACAGACGGCGTTATGGGACGGATCTGCCCGAGGCGAGCGTTCCCTCGCGGTTTTTGGAAGAAGTGCCGCCACAGCTGGTCGAAGAGTTGGGCGGCTCGCGACGAAACGCGCGCCCCCTAAGAGATTATGGAGCGGCGGGAGTTCACGCCCGGCCCGCAGGCCGCGGCGCCCGCAGTCGCGGAAAGCACGCACTACTCCTACGAAGACGAGGACCAAAGCGCCGCCTGGGATCCGGCGCGGGTCAAGCCGAAGGCCGTGCCCTCGCTGCAGAGTTACAACTCGATCGACAACATTGCCGAGTTTTTTGCGTCGCGCGGCAAGAAATTCAATGTTTCGAAAATGCGTCCTGAAGAGCCGACCGGCAGGCGCGGATTCCGTCCCGGGCAGAAGGTCAAGCACCCGAAATATGGGGAAGGAACGGTGTATCAGCGCGAAGGGGATGGGGAAGACGCCAAGATTACGGTACAATTTCCTCGCTTCGGTTTGAAGAAATTAGTGGAGCGGTACGCGCAACTGGAAAAGGCGTAAGAGAATTGCGTAATCTCGGAATCGGGTAATTGCTGTAATTTAATCCAAGTATTTGCGGCAAATTGCAAAATGTACCCGATTGCCAAAGTACAACAATCAGAGGAGAAAAAACGCACTCATGGCAAATACAAAGAAGCTGACCAAAGAAGAGCGCAAGAAAACCAAGCGAGCTTCCCGCAAAAAAATCAAAGCGGAAAAGCCGAAGAAGCCCCGCGACTACGCCCGCGGATCGAAAAAACGCAAAGTGAAGAAGTTGATCCGCGGCCAGGCGAAACGCTAGATTTCGAACGCTAGATCTCGAACGGTCGATCTCGCCGAAGCCGCAAGCATTGCCGGGCATGGGCCGACGCCCATGCCCGACTCCCGCTGTGAGGAGACAACGAACACTTGTCGCAATCATCTCTTGAGCCGGCAGCCGCTGTCATCCGTACCTCCAACAGCCAGGCCTTCTGTTGCAAGTCCATCGACAAACTGATCTCGGAGTCGGAGAACCCGGAGCATCGGCTCAGTAAGACACTGGGGCCTTGGTCACTGACCGCGCTTGGCATCGGCGCCATCATTGGCTCAGGGATCTTTGTTCTTACGGGCACGGCTGCTGCTGGAGAATATTTCCAGGCGCCTTCCATTCTGCATGCGCAGGCGCTCGACCTGATTGCGAATTTTCTGCGCACCGGCAGCACAGCGGGAGCGCTCATGCACGGGCGTCCGCCGGCCGGGCCTTCCATTGCAATTTCCTTTTTTCTGGTGGCAATCGCCTGCAGTTTTGCCGGATTGTGCTACGCCGAACTTGCCTCGATGATTCCCATTGCCGGCAGCGCTTACACCTACTCGTACGCGACGCTCGGCGAAATCTTTGCCTGGATCATCGGCTGGGACCTGATTCTGGAATACGTGGTCAGCAACGTAGCCGTAGCGGTGGGCTTCGCCGGTTATACCAAGGCGCAATTTGCCGCGTTCGGCATCAACTTGCCGGACAAATGGGCGAGTCCGGTGTGGGCTGGCGGACAATGGACGGGCGCTTACTTCAATCTCCCGGGCTTCCTGATCGTATTTATTCTCACGTTGCTGCTGGTGCGCGGAGTGAAGGAATCGGCCGAGACCAATAACATCATGGTCGCGATTAAGATCGGCGCGATTCTGACATTTCCTGGTGGTTGGCGGAATGCTGGTAAAACCCGCGAACTGGACGCCATTCGCGCCTTCCGGCTTTGCCGGAATCGTCACCGGCGGCGCGATTGTTTTCTTTACCTACATCGGATTCGACTCGGTTTCCACCGCGGCCGAAGAATCTCGCAATCCGCAAAAAGACTTGCCTTTCGGCATCATCATGTCGCTGATTGTCTGCACGTTGCTATATGTGGGCGTCGCTTTAGTGCTCCTCGGCATGATGAAGTACACGACATTCGTCTCCGGAGAAGCCGCCGACGCACCCGTCGCCTACGCGATGAAGTATCTCGGGGTGCACCCGTTCTTCCGGTCGGTAATCGTAATCGGAGCGCTGACGGGAATGATCTCTTCCTTGCTTGTATTTCAATACGGGCAGGCGCGCATCTGGTATGCCATGTCTCGCGACGGCTTGCTGCCGAAGTTATTTTCGGTGGTTCACCCCAAATATAAGACGCCGTACTGGTCCACATGGATCGCCTGTTTTGCCGTGGGAATTCCCGCCGGGCTTGTGGATATTGGAGATGCTGCCGACCTCGCCAACATCGGAACGCTGTTTGCCTTCGTGCTGGTTTCACTGGGAGTCATCTTGCTGCGACGCAATCAGCCCGATCGCAAGCGCGCGTTCCGCGTGCCCTTTGTGCCGTGGTTCCCACTGATCTCGGTCATTCTGTGCGGCGGATTGATGCTAGGTCTGACGCTGCTCACCTGGCTGCGGTTCGTGATCTGGCTGGCGCTGGGGCTGGTTATTTATATCTTTTACAGCCGCCATCATAGCGAGTTCAGCAAGAAGGATCGGGTCATCGGGTGATCGGGCCATCGGGCGATGTGTTTCTGATCTTAGATCACCCGATGGTCAGATGGTCAGATGACCCGATTCTCCCCCCCGCCAATCCTTTAGAATCTCTCCATGCCTTCGGAGGCCTCCAGCTTCATCCTCTCGCTGCCGAAGGCCGAGCTTCATCTGCATCTCGAAGGCTCGATCGAGCCATCTACTCTGCTCGAACTGCGTCAACGTCACGGGATGGATGGCGCCTCTCTAGCCGAGGTCGAGCAGCTCTACAAGCTACGCGGACTTCAGCGGCTTCCTCGCGGCCTTCAAGGATGTGACCGGACACTTGCGCACGCCGGAAGATTACGAGCTGATTACTTACCGGTTGATGGAGCGGCTGAAAGCGCAGAACGTTCTGCATGCCGAAGTGATTGTTTCGGTCGGCGTCTGCCTCTGGCGCAAGCAGGACTTCGCCGCGATTTTCGAAGGGCTGGAGCGCGGCCGCCAGCGCGGCGAGAAGGATTTCGGCATCTCTCTGCTGTGGATTTTCGACGCCATCCGGCAGTTCGGCGCCGAAAAGGCGCAGAGCGTGCTCGATCTTGCCATTCAGTTTCGCGATCGCAACGTGGTGGCCTTCGGAATCGGCGGCGATGAGCGTGCCGGCCCACCCGAGTGGTTCACGGAGGTCTACGCGCGCGCCGCCGAACACGGCCTTCATCTTACGGCGCATGCCGGGGAAAGCGCCGGGCCAGAATCGATTTGGGGCGCGTTGAACCTCAAGGCGGAACGCATCGGCCACGGCCTGACCGCCGCGCAGGATGCCGAATTGATGGAAGAGTTGGCGGAACGCCAGATCCCGATCGAAATCTGCGTGACCAGCAATCTGCGCACGGGATGCTGCGCCGAACTCGCGCAACATCCAGTGCGCCGCTACTTCGACGAGGGACTCATGCTGACGCTCAACAGCGACGATCCCGCCATGTTTCGCACCTCCCTGGTCGCGGAATACGCACTGGTGCAGGAGGCTTTCGGCTTCAGCCGACGAACACCTGCGAGAAATGGCGCGCAATTCCTTCGAGGCGTCTTTCCTGCCTCCGGAAAAGAAAATAGCGTTCTTGAACCTGTTGGACGCCGCGACTTTGCGGGCGTAGGGGCGCGGTTCGCTTTACGCTATTCGCGATTCGCCCCAAAGCCGGGAGTGACCAGCGATCGGCGAAAAGCGAACGACGAACAGAGTTCTCAGCCAATAGCCATCTTTCATCACACGCCACCGTGGCAATCGTCACAGCTTCGCCGCATCGTTGCTCGCCTATAATGTCTGCCTATGAAACTCGAAGAGAAAATTGCCGAACTGAAAAAGCGAGACCAGATGGCGCTGGAAGGCGGTGGCGCACAGCGGCGCGAGCGCCAGCACAAAGAGGGCAAGATGTCGGCCCGGGAGCGCGTCGAATTTCTGCTCGACGAAGGCACCTTCGAGGAGACCGACAAGTTGGTCACCCATCGCTGCCACAACTTCGGCATGGCCGAGCAGAAGTACTATGGCGACGGTTTCATCACCGGCTATGGGCGCGTCGAAGGGCGGCTCGTTTTTGTTTTTGCGCAGGATTTTACTGTGTTCGGCGGTTCGCTCTCTGAGGCTAACGCGTCGAAGATCGTCAAGATCATGGATTTGGCGGCCAAGATGGGCGCTCCTGTCATCGGCCTGAATGATTCGGGCGGCGCGCGCATTCAGGAAGGCGTGATGTCGCTGGCCGGATATGCCGATATTTTTTTGCGCAACACGCTTTATAGCGGAGTCGTGCCGCAGATCTCGGCCATCATGGGGCCATGCGCCGGCGGCGCCGTCTACTCTCCGGCGATCACCGATTTCATTCTGATGGTCGACCAGACTTCCTACATGTTCATCACCGGTCCAGATGTGATCAAAACCGTCACGCACGAGGAGGTCACGAAAGACCAACTGGGCGGCGCGCACACTCACAACGAAACTTCAGGTGTGGCGCACTTCATGTGCCGCGACGATGCCGAGTGTTTGTCGATGGTGCGCGAGCTGTTGAGTTTTATTCCGTCGAACAATCTCGAAGACCCGCCGCGCAAGCCTTGCACCGATCCGATCGATCGTTTGGACGAGAGACTCGACACGCTGATTCCCGATCAATCGAACATGCCGTATGACATGAAGGACGTGATTCATACGGTCGTCGACGACGGCTATTTTTTCGAAGTTCATGAGCACTATGCCAAGAATCTTGTCGTAGGATTCGCGCGCCTCAACGGCAAGCCGGTTGGAATCGTGGCCAATCAGCCCGCGATGCTTGCGGGCACACTTGATATCAATGCGTCGGTGAAGGGTGCGCGCTTCGTGCGCTTTTGCGACTGTTTCAATATTCCGCTGGTGACATTTGAAGATGTGCCTGGATTTTTGCCCGGCACGCAGCAGGAGTATGGCGGAATCATCCGGCATGGTGCCAAATTGCTGTATGCATTCGCGGAAGCGACCGTGCCGAAAGTTACCGTAATCACACGCAAAGCCTACGGCGGAGCCTATTGCGTTATGGCCTCAAAGCACATTCGCACCGACGTGAACTACGCCTGGCCGAGCGCTGAGATCGCGGTGATGGGGCCGGAAGGCGCAGTGGATATCGTCTACAAGCGAGAGTTAGATGGCGCCGAAAATCGCGAAGCAGTGCGCCAACAAAAAATCGAAGAATTCCGCGATCGCCTGGCGAATCCTTACGTGGCTGCCGACCGCGGATTCGTGGATGCGGTCATCCAGCCGCGCGAGACGCGGAAGAAACTCATTCAGGCGCTGGAGATGCTTGAGACCAAGCGGGATAAGAATCCGCCTAAAAAGCATGGGAATATACCGCTGTGACTCCCTGATCGCGTCGCAAAACGTGTGACGTTCGAATTAAGGCGCAACCCGTGGCCCCGTTTTTTGCCGCAAAATTCTAGTCTTCATGTCATATAAGTATCCCTTTCAGCCCACTCATACTACGAACCTGATGCGAGCGCGGGGTAAGCCCCGGACGGCATGAAGCAAACCGATTTCGAGCGTGAACTCGGGCGGCTGCACGCAGCCAGCTTCGGCTGGGCGCTTTGGTGTTGCGATCACCGGCGAGAAGAGGCCGAGGAAATCTTGCAGACTGCGTATTTGAAAGCGATTGATGGGACGGCCCGCTTTGACGGAAACTCCAGCCTGCGAACATGGTTCTTCGGCGTAATCCGCCGCACGGCTTTGGAGCAACGCCGGCGCCACTGGTTGCGTGAACAGATTCTGGGCCGGTGGCTCACCAGCCGAGCGGCGCCGCTGCCTGCGCCCGATCCCGAAGCGTTGGCAACTGGATTCGAAAGCAGCCACACCTTGCTCCAGGCCTTGGCTGCGTTGCCGGCACGACAACGAGACGTATTGCACCTGGCCTTTTATCAAGATCTCACGGTCGAGGAAGCCTCACGGGTGCTGAAAGTTTCGCTGGGAACGGCCCGCACTCATTTTGAACGGGGCAAGGCTCGGCTTCGCCAAATTCTTACCCAGCAAGAGGGAGAACATGACCGAGAATCGTGATTTTAGCGACGACGACCTTCGGGCCCGTTTCGCGCAGTTGCGGCGGGAGGAAGAAGCGCTGGCTCCGCAATTTGTAGTCTCCTCGCGGGCCGCGTCTGGGCTAAGCCCCTGGTGGTCTGCGGGAAAACTCATTGCCGTCGCAGTGTGCCTGGTAACGATGGTGGCTGCTGTCGTCTTGCTGCGGCTCGTGCCACAGGGGCGGGAGCGGAAAGTGGGCCAGCCGGTTGCTTCCTTGACCGAGTGGAGGGCGCCTACGGACTTCCTGCTGGAGACACCCGGACGAGAGTTGCTGCGGACGGTACCGGCCATAGGAGTGTGCTGCGACGATGGCAGAGCTTCCGGGCCAGGACAGAAAAGTGCGGTCGTTAGAACTAGAAAAAGAAAACAAGCTTTGCCTTAAAGGAGGAACGCTCTTGAAATCCTATCTGGTGTTGTTTGTGTTGTTACTTTTCGCCGCCGCGTCGTGGGCACAAGGTTCACAGCCCGCCGACGATCCCATCGCTCAGAACCTGTTTCCTCCTGAACTGGTCATGAAATACCGCCAGGAAATAAACCTGGACGACGGCCAGTCCAAGGCAATCAAGGAAGCGATTCAGAAAGCCCAGGCAAAGTTTCTAGACATGCAATGGGATATGCAGTCGGAAACAGAAAAGCTGGTCCAGCTTCTGAAGGCTCGGCCCGTGGATGAGAACTCGGTTCTTGCCCAGGTGGATCAGGTGCTGAACCGCGAACGTGAGATCAAGAAGACCCAGATCTCCTTGCTCGTCCGCATCAAGAACGTGCTTACCGAGGCGCAGCAGAACAAGCTGATGGAACTGCGACACAAGCCCTGAGGAACGCTCGATCCTCCCGGAGACGACCCGGCAATGGAGCAAACTGTTCACACTTTTCGGCATTCAGTCAGGGAGGCGAAGGATGTACCAGGATATGGATGAACAGAGCGCTGTAGAAAATAGACACCGAAGAATGCCAATGACCGCCCGTGCCTTTCACCGTCCGTTGCTGGCCACGTTGGCCAGCTCCGCGCTCGCCTTCTGGTTCACCGCTTGTGGTTCGGGAGGCTCGCCGGTCGCTCACTTCCAGTCGTCGGCGAGTGTTTGGTTCCATCCGTTGCCTCCGAATGCGGAACCGGTTAGCGGGTCAATCGATTTTTTTAATCTGTTCCAGCCGAACGCGCCTTGGCCACGCGCCATTGCGAAGACACAGGTTTTCGGGCTTTACGCCGGATGGATTATCGTCGCCAGCGATCAGGAATTGCAATCGGTGGTGACGTTTCTAAATGCGCATAATATGGGGATCGAGATCGAGGCCCCGGCGCTGCAGGCGCAAGAAAGCTGCGGGTCGGGGGTTGAAGGCTACGTGCCGTACGGGCAGTTGGTTCAGAGTTTCACACTTGCCTATTTGCAGCGATTGCAAAGCTTTGGGGCGCAGGTGCAGTACATCAAGGTAGACGAGCCCTATTATTTCGGCAGTGTGGTCAGCGATCCGAACTCGTGTCACTTTTCGGTGACCGAAACCGCGACGGAAGTCGGGCAGTTTGTGCAAATTGTCCACACGGTCTATCCGAACACGCAGGTCGGCGACGTCGAGCCCATTATTGCCGGTGCGTACACGCCCGACGTGGTGACAGCCATCGGCCAGTGGCACGAGACCTACCAGACGGTCACAGGTACACCGTTTCCGTTCTTCTTTTCAGACAACGATTTCAGCAATCCGCAATGGCCGACGCTCGCAAAGCAGATCGAGAATGCAATGCACCAAAGCGGAATGCGCTCAGGCATCATCTATATCGGTGACTTTCAGGATACTTCCGATGCCGAGTGGGCAGGCAAGGCCGTGGCCCGCTTTGAGACCTTCCAGGGAGAGAACGGAGGCGAACCCGATTCCGTGCTGTTTCAATCGTGGGAGCCGCATCCGCAGTATTGCCTTCCGGAAAGCGATCTCATCACATTCACTGGCGTGATCGACGCCTATATCGACGCTACGACATGACGCCTATTATGAGGCTCCCGTGACGTGCGATTGAATGCGGAGAATCGGGCGCTTCGCCCGTAGGAGGGCACAAACATAGAGAGTCCCGAGGTGATGTTGATCTCATTCGTCTCGGCCAGTAGCTCGCGTTTAGACCCTTGCTGACCTTTTCCTGTAACTCCCTTGCGGGTTCATTACAAGCCGATCTTTGCTCGGGCTCCGGGCTCACCGCCAACCGGATAAATCAGTTCAACGCCTCGGGACTCTATCCTGCCTTTAACAGTGGCTCCTGTTCTTCTCGACCAGCGCTTAGCTATAGACCCTTACTTGCCCTCCCAGACTCACCTCGCGGTTGTCTGAGTGACTTCGCTCGAGCCCCGGACGCTGCACCAACCGGAAAAACTTCAGAACGTGTCAAAGAACGATTATGGTTTTAACACTTCTATTTTTTACGTCAACGAAAAACGTGCATCTGTAACTGCTTACTCTTCAATCGAGTGCAGCCCGTACACAGGCGGGTGACACAAAAATTGTGCAATCGCCTGCGCCCAGCCGCGAAAGCTCCGGCAGCCATGCGGTTTTTCTGGGTTTCTGGCGCTCGTGCGTACGATCGCGTACCGGATCACCTCCAATTGTGATTGTGCAAATCGGAGTTTCACCCGCATGAATCCTGCATTTCCGCCAATCCGTTTGTGGTTCTTTCGAGGACACTTACCTCGTCCCCATCCTTTCTTTACAATCGCAAGGGAACAAGATCAGTGGATGGGGGCTCTTTTCTGTGATGCGAAGGCTGCGTTGGCCAGCGGTGGCGTGGTTTCTGATCGCCCTTTTTTTGGCACCAGGCCCGGCACCGGGCCTGGCACAGTCTCTGGGGCGCAGATCTCACGGCGGCAAGCCGGCGAAGAGAAAGCGGCGAAGTACATGGAATCGGTGCGGCATCAGCCGGGGTTGCTGCTGGCATTTTTGCAGCAGATGCCCAAGGGCGGCGATCTGCATGTTCACCTGAGCGGCGCGATTTATGCCGAATCCTTCATTGACTGGGCATCGGAAAATGCTCTGTGCGTCGACCGCAGCACTTCGAAACTGATGCACGCGGCGTGCGATTCCTGCGAGCCTTACAACAATAAGCCCTCGGTGCGTTGCGCCTATCAGGATCACATTCTTTATGACCAGCTTGTGGACGCGTGGTCGATGCGCAACTGGCACCGCGAAGAGGAATCCGGCCACGACCATTTCTTCGCTACATTCGAGAAATTCGGGCCGGCGATGGAGAAGCACATTGGCGATGCTCTGGCCGAAGTAGCAGCGCGAGCGGCGACCGATCACCTGCAATATGTGGAGGTGATGCATACTGCTGACGGAGCGCAGGCCGCCATTCTGGGCACGAAGGTTGGATGGGATGTAGGTCCGGACAATGATTTCGGCAAACTGCGAGAGAAGTTGCTTGCCGGCGGCATGGCGGATGTAGTGTCGTCCGTCCGCAGCGCCCTCGACTCGGATGAAGCCCGCAAGAAAGAGGTGCTGCATTGCGGGACGGCGCAGGCTGCTCCGGGATGCGCGGTGACGATCCATTATTTGTACCAGGTGCTGCGGGGGCTGCCGCGCGAGCAGGTTTTCGCTCAGATACTGCTTGGTTTCGAACTGGTCAAGGCCGATCCGCGCTTTGTCGGCTTCAACCTGGTGATGCCGGAAGACTATTACGTGCCTATGCACGACTTTGATCTGCATATGCGGATGATCGAGGCCTTGCGTAAGTTTTATCCGGCTACGCACGTGTCGCTGCACGCCGGGCGAACTGGCGATGGGGCTGGTTCCACCGGAAGGCTTGCGCTTCCACATTCGCGAATCGATTGAACGCGCCGGAGCGGAACGAATTGGGCATGGCGTCGATGTCATGAGCGAGAACGACCCGATCGGGCTGGTGCGGGAAATGGCCGCGAAGAATGTGCTGGTGGAAATTTGCCTGACTTCGAATGATGTGATTCTGGGCGTTAGCGGCGATCACCATCCGCTGCCGGTGTATATCAAATATGGAGTGCCGGTGGCGCTAGCGACCGACGACGAGGGCGTTTCGCGCAGCGATATGACGCACGAATATCTGCGGGCGGTCGAGACCTATGGCTTGACGTATGGCGAACTAAAGCGGATGGCGCGCGCGAGTCTGGAACACAGTTTTATGCCGGGGCAGAGTCTATGGAGCGATTCTCCAAGCGAACGGTATGCGTCCCCGTGTGCGGTCTCAATTCGCGATTCTGGCAGCCCCAGTTCCGCCTGCACCACAAGACTGAATCGCAGCGAGCGCGCCCGGGTGCAGTGGCAATTGGAGCTGGCGTTTGCCGAGTTTGAGAAAAAGTTTTGAGGATTTTTTGTGATCCCTCGCTTCGCTCGGGATGACAATTCATTATGATGACCGTTCGTTGCCAACTCTGATAAATGACCCCAGACCTGTTTACTCGCTCCGAATCCGCTGCTGCATTCGTACTTTCGCAGACTAAGCTCCGCCCGCAGGTCGGAATCGTCCTAGGCTCCGGCCTCGGATCTTTTGCCGACGATCTCATCGAAGCCGTCCGCATTCCGTATGAGCTAGATTCCGACGTTTCCGCGCTCAACGGCGGTCGGTCATGCCGGACAACTTGTGATTGGAAAGTTGGCTGGCACTCTCGGCGATATACCTGTAGCCGTGATGCAGGGGAGGGTGCATCTGTATGAAGGATATTCGGCCTCCGAAGTTGCTTTTCCGACTCGCGTGCTTGGGCGCGCCGGCATACGCGCTTTGATTCTCACCAACGCGGCCGGTGGCATCAACCTGGAGTATGGACAGGGCGCGCTAGTCATTCTTCGCGATCACATCAATCTTCAGGGACAGAATCCCTTGACGGGTGCGAACGACGAGCGCTTCGGGCCGCGCTTCCCCGACATGACGTACCTGTATACGAAACGTTATCGCGAAATTGGGCTGGAAGAAATGAAGAGGCTAGCGATTCCGCCGCGCGAGGGCGTGTATGCGGCGCTGGCCGGGCCAAGTTACGAAACTCCCGCTGAGATTCGTTATCTGCGCACCATAGGTGCCGACCTGGTGGGGATGTCGACGGTTCCGGAAGCAATCGCGGCACGGCACATGGGGATGAACCTGCTCGCCATTTCCTGTGTGACGAATATGGCCGCGGGGATTCTTGATCAAGCGCTCGTACACGAAGAAGTGCTCGAAGTCGGACGACGCGTGACGGGACAGTTCACTGCATTGCTGCGAGCCGTGTTGCCGCGGATTGCCGCAGAGTTGCAGACGCAGGACTTAAGCCGTATCTAGAAGACCACCTTCAATGCAAGCTGCACCACGCGCGGGCCGCCGCCGCCGAGGCCGGGGTTGGTCTGGGCCTGGTCTGGAGTCTGCGTGATGAGACCTTGTTGAGGGGCTCCCGGGTCCACGAAGAAGTTCGGCAACGCGAAATTCGGGTGATTGAGGATGTTGAAGAATTCCGCCCGGGCCTGTAGAGTCGCCTTCTCTGAAATGCGGGAGACTTTGGCAAGCGAAAAATCCACGTTCCAGTAATCCGGTCCAAAAATCGCATTCCGGCCGAGGTTGCCAAAGCTGCCAACTAGATTGTTCGGACTTGCATAGGGGGGTTGGACGAAGGCTGCACCATTCAGATATCCGATGGTGTCAGGTGCGGATCGCCAGTTGGGATTGATCGGATTCACTCCAGGAACGAGATCAGGCCGTTGGTGATAGTTGGAGGGAGTCGGGTATACGTCAGCGTTCTGCCCGCTCGTATCGTTCGCGCTCACGATCGGAACCGGCCGTCCACTCTGCGCCGTCACGATGGTGTTGAGTTGCCATCCTCCCGCGATCCAATTTGGACCAGCAAGTTTCGGCACATCATAAGTAAATGCCGCTGTAAAGCGATGGCGAGTGTCGAAATTTGACGGGCCGTGCTCGGCATGCAGGTCGTAAGAATTCTGCGGAAATGCGACAGTGGAAAAGTTGAAGTCAATACCGTCCGATGCGTCATCGAGCGATTTCGACCAGGTATAACCGGCAAACCCTGTCAGGCCGCGCCAGTTGCGGGAACGCAGCGTGGCTTGCAGAGCGTGATACGTGGAAGCGCTGACGGGCGAAAGGGAGTCCATGGCCCCGTAGTTTGCGTTGGGCCGGTTACCGAGAGAATTCGCCTGATTCAAGTCCAGCAGGCGAACCAGCTTTGTCCCTTTACTTCCGACGTAGCCGAGCTGCAGAGCGAACGCTTTCGAGAGCTCCCGCTCGAGATTGAAATTCCAATTTTGCGCGTAGGGAGTTGCGAAGTTCCGGGGAGTAACGAAAATATCGCAAGGGTAGGCGCAAGGCGGAGTCGAAAGCGTAAACACAGCCCCCGGCGTGCTTCCATTGAAAGCGTTCGAGTTGAACTGGAATGGATAAATCGGCGAAGGGCCGATTGGATTCTGCGTTAAGCCAGCGGAAGTCGTGAAGTTGGCGATCAGCAAGTCTTGCGGAACATAGTCATAGTAAATGCCGTATCCGCCGCGAACGACGATCGTAGGCCGCGGATTCCAGGCGAAGCCGATTCTCGGACCAAAATTGTTCAGATCCCTCGCGTAAGCTCCGTTCACACCATCGGTGCCGACCATCGCCAGGTTGCCGTCCGCGCCGAGGTTCGATAGTAGATTGTGCGCCTCGCTGATGGGGCCAAAATATTCCCACCTCAGCCCAAGATTGACGGTAAAAGTCGGGGCAACGCGGAAGTCATCCTGCCCAAATAAGCTCAAGCCATTGTTGTAAGTCGTGCGTTGCGTGACGCCGGAATTTGCCAGAGCGCTGTAAGGAGATCCTAAGTAAAGATTCGCCAGTGTTGTTACAGCTTCATCAGAACAATAGGCCGCATCAGCGCCCGTGAGTGGGCAGTAACTGCCGCTACCCGGCGCACCCGCAAAGACTGAGGATCCGAACTCAAGTTGTCCGCGCGACAGATTGTTGTTGAAGCTGTCCACAATGATCCGGCGGTATTCACCGCCAACCTTCACCGTGTGACGGCCATGCAGCCAGGTGAAGTTGTCGAGAATCTGAAAGCTTTGGCTGGTTCGCCCGCGCGGAATGCTGTAGCCAGTCGCGCCCAGATTGTCGTACACCCCGTCAAAGTCAATCTCCGGCAGACTCAGTTGGCCGGTGCCGAAATTGAATCCGAGCGTGCCTGGATTGAACTGCGCGTCTTCCGTGCTGAACGATGTGCGATATCGGCTGTATCCAAAACGGATTTCGTTGATCCGGCTCGGACTCAGAGTCGACAGGAAGCTGGCCGACACAACCTGCACCCGGGTTGGGGAAGTCTGTGCGAATTGCGGCAATCGCGACGCCGCTCCCCCGCCTAAACCGCCGAGTGGAAACACCTGGTAGCTTTGTGCAAATGCGTAGCGGCCGGTGATCTGCTCGTTGGAGCTGAGTTGGTGATCGATCTTCGCAATCAAACTGTTTACATCGTTCTGGTCGGCGACGGTGCCGGGAACGGTGCCGGTCGATCCATTAAAGCCGGTCGGCTGCGGAAAGAGGCCTAGAAGATTGGTGATGGCTTGGCTCGGCGCGGATCCCCCTAGATTGGCGGCGGCAATTTCCTGTGCCAGTTGAACCTGGTTCGGCACCGACTGTCCGTCTACCGTGCTCGTGTCGGTGGGCACCAGAAATGTGAAATCCGATCCGACGCGTTCCCTCTGGCCTTCGTAGGCGCCGAAAAAGAAAGTCTTGTCCTTGATAACCGGCCCACCCAACGAAGCGCCAAACTGATTGTTGCGAAACGCCGACTTCGGAGCCGGATCGCGGTTGAAATAGTTCCTCGCGTCTATGGCGTCGTTACGAAGGAACTCAAACGCCGAACCGTGCAAATGGTTGGTTCCCGACCTTGTGATGATGTTCACCACGGAGCCGCTGTTGCGTCCGTATTCAGCGGGGAACTGGGACTGCAGGTTGAATTCCTGAATGGCGTCAATCGGGAGCAGAGAGGCTGGCGCGCCGCCAATACCCGTCTGGTTCAACGCCGAATTATTGAAGAACGGGTCATTGTTGTCGGTACCATCCAACGTGTAGTTGTTCGAACGGTCGCGATTACCGTTGATGGAGAACTGTCCGAATCCGCTCTGAATGGCGGCCACACCGGACGGTTCGACTGTCGCCCCAGGGACGAGCGCTACGAGCTTGCCAAAATCGCGGCCGTTCAGCGGCAGGTCAATTACGAGCTTCCGGTCTACGACTTCACCGAGTACGTCACGGTTCTCTTCTATTAACGGAGCTTCTCCCGTTACCTCCAACTGCTGCGTCACCTTCTGCACTTTTGTCAGATCGAAATTTGCGGACGTGTCTAACCCGACATTGACCAGCACATTTTGCGCACTGGGAGAGAGGGCCTCCGATGACGCGGTTACGGTGTATTCTCCAGCGGGAAGTTCGGCGAGCACGTAAGCTCCGTCCTGACCGGTTGTGGCCTCGCGTTGCAGGCCGGTGCTGATGTTCTTCGCGGTAACCTTCGCTCCGGCAATCACACTGCCGCTCGGATCGGTCACTGTGCCGCGAATCGATCCGCGAAAGCTCTGCCCCCACGCGAACGCGGTGATGAGCAGCAGCGCTGCCATGGCGATTTTCAGGATCGCGGTTGCTCGCTCCCGGCGATTCACAGTTCGATGATTCTTGCTGTTATGCATGATGGCTTCCTTGGATGACTCGTTCGTAATCTCGTTTCGATCACGTTGCTAAGTATCGTTTCGAAGTCGTGCCTCGCTTCTTTACTCAGTTCCTTTTTCGCGGAATGAATATCGCCTGCGGCGGGCTTATGTCGTACGCTGCCGCGAAGCTGGCCTGGTTGAGGGCGAAGCTCGCCCGCCCGCGCGAATCGATGAACAGAAGCGGCTGTTTGAGCGGTACGTCGCTGAACGTCCTCACGAATGGCATTTCGACTTCGCGTCCGGCGATCGTGACTTTCAACTTGTCGCCGTGCCGATAGCCCAGCTTCAGAAAATCGTCGGCGCTGATATTCGTGATCAGGTTGCCGAACGGACCATCCAGGGCGATTACTTCTCCGGTCAAACCTTTGTCATCCACGCTGGCCGGTTTCAGATCGAGCCGGACCAATTGCTTGACCACGGGACCGACCTGGGTCCAGTCGTCGCCGCGCGCGACGTGAGCGCCGACGGGAGAGAAAATATCGCGCCCGTGAAAAGTGGAGGAAATCCTGGCGCCGACCATCCAGTCAGGGTTGGTGACCTCGCGAATGCTTTCAATGCCATCGCGGTCCTCGACCATGGTCATCAGGCCGTTGTCGGGGAGCACGAAGAATTGACCGCGCTTCGATTTCACGACTACGGCCTTGCGCGAACTCCCCACCGTGGGATCGATGACCACGACGAATACTGTGCCCGCCGGGAAGTAGGGCGTGGTGCCGAAGAGGAAGCGAGCGCCATCCCGAATCGAAAACGGAGTGACCTGATGCGTGAGATCCACAATGCGAAGATTGGGCGCGATGCCGTACATGACGCCCTTGCAGAGCGCCACGGAATCGTCCACCACGCCGAAATCGGTCATAAAGACGACGGTTGGCGGAGGTTGCACCGCGGATTGCTGCGCCCGAAGTGGGCTCGCGACTGGAAGTAAAAATGCGGCCGCTATGACGAGCCACAAAATGATGAGCCAAAGACCGAACCGCCGCGCTGATTTTGCCGAGGTGAATGTCATCCGCATAACGTCGAACTCTCCGAAAAGACTACTAGTTTACTTGGGATTTCGAAAAGCGCAACCCGTGACGGGCGGTCCCATCAGGAATCGGTGCGCCCGACTTTAACTTAGCCCGTTTCGTGGAGCCCTTGATTGTACGCGCTCGAGAGGCGGACTCCAAAGAACGCTTCCGGGCGTCTATAATTTCGTCGTCTATCAAATCATCCCTAGATCGACCCAATGTCGAACGAAGATCAACCGAGGAGAGAGCCAGCGATGTCCAACGTGATTCCCGAAAAATACGCCGATCTTTTTCAGAAGAAAGCTTTCGCCAGCCTTGGCACCCTGATGCCCGATGGACGACCGCAAGTCACTCCGGTGTGGTGCGACTTCGACGGCCAACACGTAATTTTCAACTCGGCGCGGGGACGCCAGAAAGATCGCAACGTGCGGCGCGATCCGCGCGTTGCGCTGGCCATCATCGATCCCGACAATCCGTATCGCTATCTGGAAATCCGCGGCACCGTGGTCGAGATCACCGAAGACGGCGCCGCCCAGCATATCGACAAGATGGCGAAAAAATATATGGGAGTCGACAAGTATCCGTACGCCCAGCCGGGAGAGGTGCGCGTGCTTTACAAAATCCGCATCGAGCACACCACGGTGATGGGCTAAAGCCCGAGTGTGGTGCAGACATTCTTGCCCGCGAATCGCTTGCAGCAGATACAGTTCCCGGGGACAATCGTGCCTGGGCGTTAGTCGGTAGATTCGAGTCCGGAACAAAAACGAACGCCAACCGCAACTTCAACGGGCGCGGACAGGAATGTCCGCGCCACAGAACTTTGCTTCTTCTTCGATAACCTTTCTTCGCCAAACGAGTCCAACCCCTATCGGAACTTCGCCGGGTCCGTTTCCGTATTAGAAACAGGTGGCCCGTCATCGTTTGCTTTCTGAAGGAGGCGTTTGTGGAAGTTGGAAAAGATGGCCGCGATAAACTGCAGGCTAGCACTGCTGCGGCCAACAGCATTTCAGCGCAGCAGGTGGTGAAGGCGGCGCATGAGGAATTACTCCAGCTTATGCGGCAGCGCGCCGAGATCATGAAGCGCATTGGCACGGTGAAGCAGACGATTGCCGGATTGGCAAATCTTTTCGGCGAACAGGTGCTGGGCGACGACTTGCTGGAACTGATCGATCGCAAGCCCAATGGCCGTCAGCCCGGATTCACCAAGGCGTGCCGCAGAGTGCTGATGGACGTGCGGCGTCCGCTTGGGGCGCGCGAGGTTTGTGTGGAACTGGAACGACATGCTCCGGCAATTCTCGCGCGGCACAAGGATCCGCTGGCTTCGGTCACGACGGTTTTGAATCGTCTGGTGGATTACGGCGAGGCCCGCAGCCTGAGCAACGATCGCGGGCCGTCGCGTCTGGGAGTGGGTCAGCGACGCCGAGACGCGGCGCAATGCCTTCGCGTAGAACGGCCTGATCGCCGACGGTACTGCACTCGGCCCCTAAAGGGGCAACCGGAGTCCTCGAGCTAGCGGTATCGCTAAAGCAATACCCTGATACGAAACGCAAGTTCTCGATCGCCTGCTACGTGGGCAACAGCCTGTCCTTTTTCCAGATGCCGCGTTACGTGTGCATACTGGGCGGCGTGCGGATCGTGCGTCACCATCACGATCGTCTTGTGAAAGCTTTCATTCAGCCGCTTCAGAATTTCCAGAATGTCGGTGGCGGAATTACTGTCGAGGTCGCCGGTCGGTTCGTCGGCGAGAATCAGCGTGGGATCGCTGACGATGGCGCGGGCAATGGCCACGCGCTGTTCCTGTCCTCCCGATAGTTGCTTGGGAAGATGGTGGACGCGATCTTCAAGGCCGACGAGTTTGAGCGCAGTCATCACGTGATCGCGGCGCTGCGCGTGGTCATCTTGGTGAGCAGCAAGCGGCAGTTCGACATTCTCAAACGCCGTCAGCACCGGGATCAGATTGAAAGTCTGAAAAACGTATCCTACGTGCGTGTTGCGCCAGCTGGGCGGACTGGCCATCGTTCAGCCGAAAAATGTTTTCGCCCATCACCAGCAGTTCGCCGGAAGTGGGGCGGTCGATGGCGGCGATCATATTCAGCAGCGTCGTCTTGCCAGATCCGGAAGGCCCCATCAGCGCCAGAAACTCTCCGGCGGCGATGTCGATGCGAGACGTTGTCGAGCGCGGTCACTTGGAAAGCGTCGCGCTTGAAAATTTTGCTCACGCCGCGAGCCTGAACGACTTTGCTGCCCACGGCGGGTTGCGTTGGTGTCTGCGTTGTTGCACTCATGATTGCCCCTTGATACGAATCTTTTGCCCGTCGCGCAAATCCGCGGGCCCGGCGGTGATTACGCTTTCTCCGCCGACCAGCGAGTCCACCAGATAGCCGCCTGAGCGCTGGCCCTGAACGTGAACATCGCGGCGGAGCGCCTTGCCGTTGAAAGCGAGCAGCACAAACTTTGCTCCGTCTTTGTCGCGCAACGCCGCAGTGGGGACAAAAACGTAAGTCTGTTTCGTCCGCGCTCTTGTCGTTTGCTGCAGTTTCGCTGGCTTTCGCCTTGAACTGCACGGTCGCATTCATTTCCGGCCGCAGGTAAGAATCGGGTTGCAGAATCTGCACCTTGACCTGGACCGTCGCTTTCTGCCGGTTCGCTTCGGGAGACATTTCGGCGATCTCGCCTTTGTAGGAGCGGTCTTTGAAGGCATCCAGCGTAACGATGCCTTCCTGCTTGGGAGAGAGCTTGGCAAAATCGTCCTGCGCGATATCGAGCTCAACCTGAATATCATTCAGATCCGCCAGCGCCACGACCGATCCGCGCGGGCCGCCCTCAGCGCCGCTGGCAAACTGCGCGGTGACCAGTTCACCTTTTTCCGCGGTGCGTTCCAGAATCGTGCCGCTGACGGGAGCGCGAATCACGGTGGCGTCGAGTTGCGACTTGGCGTAAGCCATCTGACCCTCGGCCTGTAGCAGGTCGCCCTTGGCGCGCTCAATTTCTTCCGAGCGCGGGCCGAGTTGCATGAGCTTGAATGCCCGCTCTAGCGAATTCATTCTTTGCTGCGAAGATTCGTATTTGGCGGTGGCGTCATCCAGACTTTGCTTGGAGGCTACTCCCTGCGCAAACAGATCGCGCGTGCGGTCGAGATTGATCTTGTCATTGACGGCAGTCGCCCGCGCCTCTGACAGATTGTGATCCGCCTGCTCAATCTCCTCTGGGCGCGAGCCATGTTCATTTTCGAGCAGTCGTGCCTTGGCGCTTTCCACCGCTCCTCGGGCCTGTTCGTACTGGGCGCGGAATTCCTCGTCTTCGAGGCGCACAAGAACTTGGCCTTCCTTTCACCTTGTCGCCTTTTTCCACGCCGATCCACGCCACGCGGCCCGTGACCTTCGAATTCACGCTGATCTTGTGATGCGCGACGATGTATCCGCTGGCGGAAAGCACGGTGCTGCCCGCCAGCATCGCTGCCTTCGGCGGTAGCGCGCACGACTTCGACTTCCGCCGTGTCCGAAGCGAGGGCGCGGTAAGCCAGCGCGGCGATCCCGAGCAGGACGACAACGGCGATTCCGCCTAGAATGAAGCGGCGCGACCATGCGGGCGGTTCTCCGCCGCCGTCACGCAGCGAATGATCGATGCGCAGGCTGCTCAGGTCGTCGTGTCTGGTATCCGTGGGTCCGGTTTCCGTGGGCATTAGTGAGTGTGTTAAGCTTGAGTGATTCAAAATTGCCTAAACCATTGTACTAATACTATGCGACTGAAGGGGCATTTGCTTGAGTTCCGCGCATCGCTAAAGCGATGCGCTAATACGAAACGGCAATTGCCCTGATACGAAACAGCAATTGCGCTGATACGGATCCGCCAACGCTAGGCGCGCAGCGACGTCAGAATATCCTGTCGCGCCGCATGCCAGGCAGGCGCGAAGCCTCCCAGCAATCCCATGATCAACGCGAACCCAACCGCGGCCAGCGCGACTTCCCAAGTCAGGTGCAGGCTGAAAACGGTTTCGCTGAAGGTGAGCTGAGTTGCCGATTCCCGTGCTCATGCCGTTGAACGGCAAGATCAAAATAATTCCGACGACCGCTCCCAGCAGCGAAAGCAGCAACGCCTCGAGCACAAACGAAGTCAGAATGCTGGGGCGCGAGAATCCGATGATGCGCAGGGTTGCGATCTCTTTCGAGCGATAAGCTACGGCGGCATACATCGTATTCATGGCGGCGAAGCTGGAACCGATGGCCATGATGACGGCCACAAACGTGCCGATAAACTTGATCGGGCCTCCGGAACTGGTTTGCTTTTCGTAGTACTCGGTTTCAAGCGTGCCCTCGAGTTTCAGGCGCTGATCGTCGCTGACGCGGTGTTTGAGCGCGTCGGCTGCGACCGGGTCGGTGGCTCGCAGATAAGCCGAAGCATAGCCTCCCTGGCGGTCGAAGTCGGCGGCGATCTGGTTGACGTCTCCCCAGATTTCCGAATCGTAGGCGGTGCCGCCGGAATCGAAAACGCCGACGACTTTCCACTGTCCCTTGGCAAAATCAAGAGTGTCGCCGACGTTGGCGCCGGAAAAACGATTGTGGATGGAATTCCCGACCACCACTTCGCGCTGTCCCGGAGTAAACCAACGCCCCTCAACCAACTTTGCGCCGGGACGGAGCGTGAGCCCGGCGGGCATCAGGCCGCGAACCGACACATTGACTTCGCCGGTGCCATCCTTGCGCGGCAGCACCACTACCACCACCCATTCGCCGGAAGCGATGGGATCGCCTTGCGCGTCCTTGGCAATTCCGGGCAGCGTTTTCAGTGTCGGGAAAAGATTGGCGTCGAAACCTCCCGACAACTCGGCCGTCGAGCCCTTGCGCATGACCAGCACATTGATGGGATCGCCACTGGTCATGAAAGCCCGCTTGAGGCCGGCCAGCAGCGCCATCAGGAAAACCGCCGTGGTCACGGTCAGCGCAATGCCCAGCGCGGTCATGATGGTGAGGCCCTTGCGCAGTTTCAGATTGCGGATGTTATAGCTGATTGGAATCGCCATGCTTTGTCCCTGCTACTGGGCCATTCTACCCGAGATAGCGCAAGCCCTCCACAATATCCACCTTGGCCGCGTGATAAGCGGGGATGATGGCGCTCAGCAATCCCACCATGCCCGCGACGAAAAGAGCCAGCAGAAAGGTGGTGAAAGTCACATGCATTCCCAGAAAAAAGAATCCCATTCCTGGTGCCTTCGCCATAGCCGACACCAGTGCGACCGCCAGCAGGCAGCCCAGAACGCCGCCCGTCAAAGCTACGGTGACAGCTTCGCTCACATACAGCCGGAGAATCGATTGCCGGGTAAAGCCGAGCGTCTTCAGCACCGCGACTTCGCGCGTGCGTTCGCGAATCGACATGGCCATGGTATTCGCGGAAACCAGCAGCGTCGCGAACAATACCGCAAAGCAGATACTCAAGATGAACGCCTTCACATTGCCGAGGCTATTAATAAAGCTGAGCTGAAACGCCTTCTCGCTTTCGGTCTTCGTGGGCTCGGGAGAATTGCGGAACATGTTATCGACAGTCGCTGCAATCTTCGGGAACGTCGTCGGGAGAATCGGCCAGAATGTTGAAAGTGCCGGCCGTCCCTTGGCGAAAGCAACGGCTTCCTCGACGTATTTCTGGTTGAAGTAAAGCGTGATGCTGGGTTGGGGCGCGGTGAAAATCCCGCGAATGGTGAGTTCGAGATCGACCGGGAAGATGGTTCCCTTGAGAACGATGCGATCGCCGATTTTCCAGCCATATTTTTTTGCGAGTTCGCTGTCGACCACGCAGCCAGCTTGATCGCGCTGCCAGGCGGCTAGTTGGTCGGCGGGAATTTTGAGGTCCGTCGCGACTGTGAAGATCTCCGTCGGGATCGGTGCCAAACTGCGCGAAGAAGTTCTCGGGCTTGTCGTCGATGTACAGGCCTCCAAACCAGTTGGTGGGGGCGACGGCGACCACGCCGGGAATGGTGCGGATTTTCTCGCGGTAATACACCGGCATGCTCTCGGTCAGCGAAACGCGATGGCGGGTGACCAGCCGCTGCGCCACTGCGCGCTGCCCTTGTCAATGTAGAAGCCGCGCCAGATGGTCATCATCAGAGTCAGCAGCAGGAGCGAGAACGTGATGCTCAACACGGTCAGCGTGCTGCGCCGCTTGTTGCGAAACGCGCTTTTGGTCACGAAGCGGGTTAAGGTCATGCGACTCCGAAAAGCCCACCCTGGTTGATTGAAAAGAATTCCCCGAGAGGGAATGACTGTTGCAATTGCTTGCCGCAATTCACGCCAAGTCTGAGGATAATGCAGCGGTCGGGATCAGGACAACTCGGGGTGGATCCTGTCCAAGACTGCTAGTCTCTCGCCAGCATTTTTCGGGTACTTTCGTAACTCTCATTGGGGCAGTTGATAGCGGTATCCTAACTTTGATTCTCCCCCTGTTCTCAGTCAATTCCACATCAGGGTGTAGTGCGGCTTATCACCGCGAGGCGATTGCAATGGCGACGATGTTTGGCCGTTTCGAAATTCAGAGTGAACTTTCGAAGTCCGATACCGCCTTGATTTATAAGGCGCTGGACACGGAAACCAACCAGGTTGTAGCGCTCAAGACGCAGAGTCTGGAGCCGCTAGGCGACCGCGCCGACGCGTTTGTGGAAACGCTGATTGCCGAGGGCGAGAGCACGCGCGATCTTGTCGGCCAGAACATCGTCCTGCTCTATGGTGCGGGCGAGATTGAGGGCCAGTTTTGCGCGGCGATGGAGTACATCCAGGGCAACAGCATCGCCACCATGTTGGCCCGCAAGGAAGGCTTTTCAATCTGGGATCTGCTCGACATTACGCGGCAGGTCTGCGCCGGACTGGAGCAGGCGGCGGCGAAGGATGTGACTCACTGTTCGCTCGAGCCCGCGAAGATCCTGGTGCAGTGGGACGGGACTGGTCAAAATTCTCGGCTATGGCATCTCCAACATGAGTTTGATCGAAGCCGAAGCGGGAAAAGGTTTGGGCCGGCTCATGCCCTATTGTTCACCGGAACAAATTCGCGGCGAAGCCATCGACCTGCGTTCGAATCTGTTTACCCTGGGCGCGATTCTCTACGAGATGGTGGTTGGGCAACCTGCGTTCGACGCTGCCGATCCGGTTACGCTGGTCGGGCGGATTGAGCATGAGATGCCCGCCAGCCCGTCTGCGGTAAATCCCAAAATTCAACCGGCGGTGAGCGCGCTGATCATGAAAGCGCTGGCCAAAGATCCCGCCGAGCGCTATCAGAGCGCCCGCGAACTGGTGGAGGATCTGGAGAAGTGCAAGGATACCGGCAAGAAAGCCACCACGGAAGTTAAGAAAGCCACGGCGCAGGATCTTGCCGTCAGTCGCGCCGATCGCGCGGCGGCGGCCAGCAAGTTTGTCTCGTCCGCCTCGAGCGCGCTCAAGCCGCAGCCTTCGGCCCCGCCGGTGGCACCGAGAGCAGTTACGCCGCAACCTGCTTCTCATACTCCCGCCGAATCCATTTCTCCTAAGCCGGTTGCACCGCGCATGAGTGCGCCAGCAGCCGAAGCCAAAGCAGCGGCCGCTGCCGTTGGTTCGAACACTAGTACGAATTTTGAGTCGAACGCTGAGTTCAACGGAGCGCCGAATTCGAGTGCGCGCTTAGTCAACGACTTCGAAGTGAGCGTTCCGCAATCTCAGGCGCCGGACCAGCCCGGTTTTGTCGGCGGCACCGGTGGAGCAACCAGATCGAGCAGCATAAGCCCCGCGTGGCCGTTGATCCCATGATGTCCGAGGCCGCGGGAACTTCATCGGCAACAAGTTTTTCCGATCTGGCGGAGATGCCTCCGCTGAAGGAGCCAGTTTTTGCACCGCCCGCTCCCGAACCGGCTGAGCCGCTGCACTCCCATAGCGCACGTGCAGATTTTCCCAAAGAAGGAAGAAAAACCGAAGAATTCAGCCGCGCGAAGTCGCGGAAAAGGCAATGCATCAGATCGCTACCGTTCCTCCGCGGCTGATGCTCTATCTCGATCTTGGGCGCGTTTGGCTTGATCCTGGTGGTTGCGGTCGCTATCTTTTTTCATGTGCGCTCGGAAGATGACGGGTCCACGGTTGCTCCGCAGCCGACCAAGACCGCCCGCGCCAACTTGACTTCATCCTCAAACCAGCCGGCTGGCCAGGCGCAAGCGCCGCCGCGGGTTGAGCCGCAAACCGACAAGCCAGCTCCACCGGTGCCGCCGATTGTCGAAGCGCAACCGAGTCTGAAGGTTCGCCAGATCGAAAAGCGCAACTCAAACGGTAGTCGGCGCGCTCCTGCTCCGGCTCCTGCCCCGGTTGTCATCCCGGGCCAGGCGCTGGTCGATTCCACACCACAGGGCGCGCAGTTTCAGGTCGATGGAAAAAGCGATCCCTCATGGGTTACACCATTCACCTTGGCGGACCTGAGTCCCGGCAAGCACATCATCGCTGTGAGTAAGACCGGCTATATCGCCCGACATACGATCCGTCGATGTTGTTTCCGGCAGCAAATCGTCTCTCGCTGCTTCATTTGTCGCCGATTAATGCGCTGATGGTGGTGAACAGCACGCCACCCGGGGCCAACATCGTCATCGACGGCAAGCCGACCGGAAAAGTCACACCGGCGCAGTTCGCCGTAGAAAAGGGCAGCCACACCGTGTTCCTGCGCAAGCAGGGATACCTGGATGAGACCGTCACGGCCGATCTCGGTCCCGCGCAGAATTTTCAGTATGCCCCGGTACTCAGGGCGCTCGGCAACGCAGCATGACATGCGCACCGTCGGCAAGTTCGACCACCTGTTTGGACATGGCGGCGAGAATGCCGCCAGCATGGGTACCATCCTGATTCACACCCAGCCGAAGGGCGCACAGGTGGCCATCAACCAGCAACTTGTAGAGAAGTTGTCGCCAGTCAGCGTTGTCCTCGGGCCGGGAAACTATATAGTGGATATCACGCTGACTGGATTCAAGCCGGTCCATAAAGTCGTCAGCGTCGACAAGGGCGGCAAAACGCCCATCGACGAGACTCTGGAACGGCAATGAGCGATTCGTCCGCGCTTTGCCGATTCGGGCTTTTCGCTCGGGAATACCCGCGCAGTTCCTCGCATGAAGCTCCTCTCCGCGGCGGTCGATACCCCAACTGATCAATCGACATGGCTGACATAACTGCTCAATCGAAGCTGATATGGGGAATCGTTCGCGGCCCGTCCGCCGGGTGTGGTTTCGAAACGGCGGTCTTCGGGTCACGTGTCTCGTAGGGAGGTGATGCAAATCACAGTCCGCGCCTCTGGTCCGGTCCAGAATAGGCATGCCTGAGAGGAAGTACCTTTATGTTGCCCCCTATCCCCGGCAAGCTTAGCCCCGAGATGCTGCAGGCTCTTCACCGGATCCAATCGATCCGGCGGTTCGCCAAAGGGGCCACGCTGTTTCACGAGGGATCTCCTGCGACTGGCGTTTACGTCGTGGAAAGTGGTGAGGTTCGTGTTCTGCTGCCGGACAATGCAGAGTCAAAGCCAGCTTCTGGAGATCGTTGGGCCCGGAACCGTTCTCGGCGTGAGCGAGAGCATGAGCGGGGAAAGGTATCGGATTACAGCGCAAGCGGACGTCCAAACGACAGCAGCCTTCATTGCGCGCGCTGATTTCCTGGAGTTTCTGCGGGAGCACAGCGATTTCTGCATGGAGGTGGTAAGGCTGTTAAGCGAAGATTTGCACGCACTCTACCACAAATTCCGCAGTATCACTGCCCATCCGGGGCGTCCGCGGCACCGCCCTCTCGACGAGCAGCTGAATTAAGGTCTCAGGTCTTAGGTGTCAGGTCGCAGGAAAATCCAACGGACTCAGACCTGACACCTGATACCTGGCACCTGGCACCTGATACCTGATACCTGATACCTGCCTTTTTTAGTTCGCTTTGAAGTTCACGGTGATCTGGGTCTGGATTTCGACGGGTGCGCCATCGAGGAGGTAGGGTTTGTATCTCCACTGGCGTACGGCTTCGAGAGCCGCTTGGGAGAGTAGGTGATCGCCACTGAGTACTTTCGGATTCGTGACGTTGCCCTCTTTGTTAATAGTGACCTCAATCGAGTACTGCGCCTTGGGTATGAAGCCGCAGCGCTGCTGGCGGATACGTTGGGTTTACTCGCTTGATCAGAAGTCCCTGAGACACCCCCTGGGAAACTCTTAGAGTTGACAGAGCAGGCTTGGCGAGATTTGATGGCGTCGAAGATATCAGGCCCCTCAAGTTGCTGTCGTTGGCCGAAGCCACGACCACCGGGGCCGAAAGTGGTGGTGCGGACTCCTCATCACGAGCCTGCGTCTTGGCCTCGCCGGTGTTCGGCTTCACGAGGATGGGTGCCGAAGCGGGTTTCTTAACTCCCGGCTCGGAATTCGCCGCGCCGTCAGCGCTCATGTTCAGGCTGATGTTCGGTGCGTTGCTCTCAGAAGTGCCCGCTGCAATCCGAAGCGCCGGAGGTTTGGCGGCACCGGCGGACGGATTGCCGGTCGTCACGCCAGTCGTCGCCTTAGGTGCCAAAGTAGGGGCCGAAGCCGGGGTCGTGATGCTCGCGGAGTCGGGCGTAGTTTGCGGAAGGGTCTCCACCGGTGCAGACGTGGGCCGCAGAGTCTTCGGTTGTCCCGAGTCCTGAGGCGCCCTTACCGGCTGCGAAGTTGCCGGATGAACCAGGTATCCATAGCCGAAGTAGCCGAGCGCAGCCACAGCCAGGACAATTGCCGCAACGATCAAAATCTTCTTTTTTCCACCCGATCCACCCGAGTCTTCGTCCAATGCCGCAAACGACGGGGTATGGCCCACGCTCGCTGCACTGAGAGTTGAAGAACTGAGAGTTGAAGCCGAAGCGGTTTCGTGCGCTGCGTCTTGCAACGGTATGTCGTGGAAAGTACTGGCCGGCTCCGCTTCAGCGATCTTGTTCTGCTTGGCTGGCGGAGCGCTCACCTCTTTGGCTGGAGCCGCCGCAGCGGCGGATCCCGGGACCGAGGCGGACGCGGAACTCGTAGCTTGCGATGGTACAGGTATGGCGTTGCCTGTTACCGGAACAAAGGCTTTGCGCCTGTCGGGTGCCGTTGTAGACGCGATTGTGATCGGACTTTTTGCGCGGCACTGCTGGAACCGCCGCAGGTTTGTCTTCAAGTTTCGCCGACGCGGTCGATGCTGGAAACTCCTCCAACAACTCCACCGTCTCCGTCTCTGCGATCATTGGCATTGGCGCGAGCGGAGCTTGAAATTCAACCGCTTGGGGACGAGTCGACCGTGTCGCCATCGCTGGCGTACCCGGATTCGCTGGTTGGAATGATCTCTCGGCTGACATGGGCGTTGTTTTTGCCGGTGTGGCAGCCGCTGTGGCAGCAGTGCTGTGCCAGCACTGATTTCGGCCGCGTCAGAACTTTTGCGCAGTAGTCCTCGCGCAACCCGGAGCGTTCCCTTCGTCTGTTCGACATTAATCGGCTTGGTGAGCACGAGGTTGGCGCCAATGCGGTATGCCTTGGCCACTCCCATTTGTCCTTCGGCTAAAGCGATTGCCAGGGAACCCTGATTAAAACTCGAATTTCTTGCGCTCTTGAAGAGCAAAGAAGCGTTTTGTTCGTTCTCGCTATCCACCACCAGCGCGTCGTAACGCTGCGCCATCAATTTCTTGACCGCGCCAAAAGGCTCGTGCACCGTTTCGACCGTGAAGTCCAGTTCGCTGAATACCTGACTGACGACCGCGGCCAATTTTTCATCAGGGCAGAAGAGTAAAGCTTGGTAACCCATAATGAGGTCATCCTAAGGTAATGCTGGGGTTACCGGCAAGTTACGTGAGTAATTGGCCGGCTGATTTGCAATGGCAAACTTGGAAGACTCAGCTCACGACGTGGACCACTGCAATTTGGACCACTGTGGTGTGCGTGTGATGTGCGTGCAATGACCGGCAGCGCGCCGCCCGTCACGGCTTCTGAAAGTCGACGATCACAACGGTCTGAAAAATCTGAGCTTTTCCGTCGCGCACGTAAGGTCTATAGCGCCACTGCTTCACCGCTTGCATGGCAGCCGTTGCGAGCGTAGCGTTCCCTTCGATCAGCCGCAGACCCTCGACTTTGCCGTCCGCATCCACGACCGCCTTGAGCAAAACCGTTCCTTCCGCATGCGCTTCGGCCGGATACTTCACCGGAACGCTGTGAGCCAGCCGGTTTTCCGCACCCTTGGAAGAGAGAATGACCGCGCTCGTTTCCCCAGGCAAGGGTGCACTGGACGACATTGCGGCGATATCTACCTTACTGTCATTCTTGTTGGCGCTGATCCCGATGTCGCCGGGCTTACTGGTCGCCGGCTTGCTCGCGACCGCGATAGTCGTGGTGCCGGAAGCTGGCGGAGCCACTGTGGTGTTCGTAGCCGTTAAAGGTTTTGCAGGAGGGGTTACGGGAATGCTCGCCGCGTTGGACGTTGCCGTCGGTCCAATCGTCGTACCAGTCGTGGCGCCAGTCGTCACACTCGTCGTCTGAGCGGTGGATGGACTGCCCGCTGGACTGGTTGCGGAATCCGGGGCCGTTGCTGGTGGTAGATTCGACGACAGATTCGAATCGCTTGGCGATGCCTGTGCAGTCGCCGCAGTTGTGGCCGGGCTTGGCGCCGAAGTCGACGGCGCTGCCATGCCGACGAGCGCCAGCACGCGATTAATCTGGGGTTGCGCAAGGGCTCGGAATCCGGGCTGATACGTCCATGCGGTATAAAAGCCGCCGGCGGCAAGCGTCAGCATTAGCAACGCGAGCAGCGGAGCGCGCGTTTTTCGCTGGCCATGCTGGTAGGACGAAAACACCGGGGCTACAGATTCGGCTGCCGCTTTGTCCGGTGAAGATCTGTCCGGTGAAGATTGATCGGGCGAAGATTGGTCCAGTGCCTTTTTGTCGGGCCCTGAGCTTTGCTTCCGCGATTCAGTTTTCTGCGCTTCCGCAGGTTTCGATTCTTCCAGTTCCATTCTCTCCAGTTCGGCAAGCACCGGATCGTCAGAGGGTACCAGCGGGCGCGTGGACTTCGATTCAACCGGCGCAGCGTGGGTCGAGCTTTGACTCACGGACGGAGCGTCGATTTCGTCCACAGAGGAATACGTTTTCGTCGTGACCGCCGGCGAGTCGAGCACCGCCGTTGAAGCGGGGCCTGCAGACATGCCCGGAGCAGCGCTCGTAAGGGAACTGGCGACGAAGCTCTGAGCGGGCTCATCAAAGCTGGTCAGTTGCGAAGAAACTGTTGCTGCGGCTGCTGCCTGGGTGTGGTCTTCGGTCATGGCAGAGCCGTTCGTAGCCGGATTCACCGTAGCTGCGTTCACCGCAGCCATGTTCATCGCGGGCGTGCTTGAAGGTTGCGCGGTGGTGCTCTCATTTGCCGGGGTAGGTTTTCGCACCCGGCCGACTGCTGTGCGGATCGTACCTCGGGCTTGATCTTTCGCTACTGGCTTGGTCAGAATCAGTTCCGCGCCCAGGCGAAAAGCAGTGGGCAGACCGGCGCGGCCGTCGACAATCGCGATGGGGACAGGGTTGTTGCCGTTTTTTCCCCGGCGGCAAACATCAAAAATCAGCTTGGCGGCCGGCAGATTTTCGCAATCGACCAATACCAGGTCGAAGCTTTGCGAATTGAGTTTTTGGGCAGCAGATACTCCATCCAGGGGGCGCTCGCAGGTCACTGACATTTCTTGCAAAACGTCAGTAATGGCGGTGACGGCCTGGTCATCCGGCGACAACAGTAGAGCATGAGGCATGGCTCCTCCATGCTAGGAACGACTACCCAAAGCCGCAAGTTACCGGAGTAAGCAGCGCGCTCTCTATAGTTCCGGAAAACGTTTCGTGGAAAGTTCAGGGACGCCGCTATTTTCCTAGCGACGACTCGGGTGGGGGATACACAATCGAACCGCGGAAGGCGGATTTCTCGGCGTCGGCAAAATCCGGAAAGGGCAGCTTGTGCTGGTCCCGCCACTGCCCAACCTGCTGCTCGGCCGCGGCTGTTTTCTCTTTATCCAGACCCGATTCGCGCGACAAGTACAGTGTCTGGGATGGGAAGGCAAAACCGCTGCCTGACTTCGCGACGATGTCCATGATGCGCAGCAGCAAGTCTTCGCGGATCGCCGCGAATTCGTTGGCGTCGCGGGTGAGCACGTAGCCCGCGATCTCCAGGCGCAAAGAGCTGGTATCAAAATTGGCGAAACGGATGCTGGCGCTGTCACTTTCGACCTTTGGATGCTCGTAGAGCATGCGGCGGATTTCCGCCAGCAGATAGCGCAGCTGGTCGCCACTCGTTTCATATCGGATTGCCAGCACCGGGTTGAACAGAATTTTGTCGCGTCGGGTGAAATTCTCGATGTTCATGGTCGCCAGCGCCCCATTCGGAATCGAGAGCTCCGTGCGCGCGTCGGTACGAACTCGGGTGGAACGCAGGCTGATGTCTTCCACCGTTCCGTTGCGGTCCGCAAAACGGCAGTAGTCGCCGACGCGGATCACTTCGTCGGCCAGCACGGAAATTCCGCCAAAAAGATTTTCCAATGTTTTTTGTGCGGCGAAGGCGATCGCAATGCCACCGATGCCCAGGCCGGCAAGCACGGTCGTCAGGTTGAAACCGACGATTGCGAGCACGGAGAGCACGGCGGTGACCACCACCACCGCTGTAAGCAGGCGCTCGGCCAAAACCATCAGCGTTCCCGTGCCAATGCGGCCTCCACTGATAGCGTGCATACGCAAGCGCTGCATGGTTAGGCTGGCTGAGGCGGAGCAGAAACCAGAAGAAGCCAATGGCGATGAAAACGTCGACGGTCCGGTAATAATAAAGACGAGGCAGCAGCGGCAGGCCGAGGTAGCCGGCGATTACACGGTCCGCCAGCGCGCTGAAGTAACAACAGCAGAGGCTTGGAAACGCGGCTGTAAGAATGCAAGTTCGGGCGATTCCTGAACTTGAGCCAAAGCCGGCGAGGAATCGCCAGCAGCAGAACGATCACCCAGCCGATGGCGAAAGCTACCGGAATCGCGATAAGAAGCGCCAGCCATTGCCAGCGCGGCACCCCCAGAAAATTCCGCACCAGGCTCTGCGGGAGTTTATTTTCGACTAGGTGAGACTCGACGTTGTCATAGAGTTCGGGGATCTTGCTGAGCGTGTCCGCAGAAAAAAGCCAGATTTTCCCGGCGTTCGGATCCGTGACCCGCACCAGGATAACCGGAACCTCCGTATCGCCGGAGGAAAAATCTCCGATCGTTTGCTGGTCGGATGTGCCGTAATTCGGATTGCCCTCGGGACGCGTGCTGATGTTCCGCACGCTGCCCACGAAGGCGTCGTCCATGAGGACTTTCAGCTTGCCGGCCACGTCGGGTCCCTGCGACAGGCGCCGTGCGGCGCTCATTTGCAGGTAATCGGCCGCGGCTTTTTCATTTCCGTCTTGCGCCGCCTTCAGAAATCCAAGCACCGTCCCCGAAGGCGTATCGCGTCCCAGCGGATCGGCGGAAGCGGGACCTGGCGCGGCGCCGTGGTTCCTGGCTTGAGCAGGCTGGTCACCTGCGCGACCAAGGATTGAGCGAGCACATTGGGCCGCCAGTCCGTGAACTGAAAGGCAAACGACGAGAATGAACAGCGATAATTTTTTCATTGCAAAGTTTGTACTCCGACGCTGGAGACGTAGCGTCGGCATCCTGCCGGCCGTCCCGAAGGCGTCTCGCCTTCGGCGCAGCGGCCACCGGAGAAGCCGCCGGGACGGCGGCCTACCGCTACCTCTTGGGCCGATAAATGTCGGTGGCCTGTCCGTAGAAAACTTCCGACGCTTCCATCATAGTCTCCGATAGCGTCGGGTGCGGATGGATCGTCATGCCCACATCGGCCGCCAGCGCGCACATTTCAATGGCCAGCACGCCTTCGGCAATCAGTTCGCCCGCGCCCGCGCCCACGATGCCGACGCCGAGCACGCGCTCAGTCTTCGGATCGATCAGCAGTTTGGTGAGGCCTTCGGGCCGGTCGATGGTGACGGCGCGACCCGACGCAGCCCAGGGGAATTTGGCGACGGTGATCTCGCGTCCTTGTTCTTTGGCTTGCGTTTCCGTCAGTCCCGCCCACGCGATTTCAGGATCGGTGAATACGACCGCGGGAATCGCGTTCGGTTCAAAAGCCACTTTGTGGCCGGCGATGGCTTCAACCGCGGTGCGGCCTTCGTGCATCGCCTTGTGGGCCAGCATCGGTTCGCCGGCTACGTCGCCAATCGCATAGATCGTGGGGTCAGCCGTCTGCCGTTGCTCGTTGATTTCGATGAATCCCTTTTGATTGACCTTGACTTTCGTCTTGTCGAGGCCGGGAATCTCCGAATTCGGGCGGCGTCCGACCGACATCAACACGCGGTCGAAGACCTGCTCTTTTTCTTTGACATTGGGACCATCCAGCGTCACGCGAATGCCGGTTTTCTCATCCTTGAGCGACTTAACAGTGGTATTCAGCAGGATCGCGGCGAAAAGTTTTTCCAGACGCTTGTGCAGCGGCAGCACCAGATCGCGGTCAGCTCCGGGCAGCAAGCCGGACATCATTTCGACGCAGGTCACCTTGGTGCCGAGCGTGGCGTACACGGAGCCCAGTTCCAGTCCGATATAGCCGCCGCCGATCACCAGCAGAGTTTTTGGAATGTCGGGCAGATCGAGAGCGCCCGATCGAATCCATAAGCCGCGGGCTGTCGAGTTTCAGGCTCGGCACAACAGTCGGACGCGATCCGGTAGCAATAATGATGCGATCGAACGTCAGAGTTTTCTTCGCTGCCGGCCGCGGCCTTCGTAATTTTCAGCGTCGTGCGCATTCACGAATGCCGCCTTGCCCTGGATGAATTGGACCTTGCGTTGTTTGGAAAGCTGGCCAAGTCCGCCAGTTAGTTTCTTGACGACGCCTTCTTTCCATCCGCGCAGCTTGTTCAGGTCAATTTTCGGTTCGGCGAATTCGATGCCCCAGTTCTTCGCCTGCTCAGCTTCTTCGAGCAGCTTGGCCACGTGCAGCAGAAGCATTTTGACGGGATGCAGCCGCGATAAAGGCAGACGCCGCCGGGATTCACTTCCGGATCAATCAGCGTAACTTTCATGCCCAGGTCGGCAGCCAGAAATGCAGCGGCATATCCGCCGGGACCGCCGCCGATTACTGCCACACGGAGATTCGAATCGTTCGTCATTTCGTTTTTCGTCCTTTAAGAATTCGCTGTCTCAGGCAAAAGCTTTAACGCAGAGGACGCCGAGTCTACGCAGAGGCCGCTGAGAAACAAATTAAGCTAATACCAAAAACCGAGACGCACTGCGCGAAGTTCGCGACCTAGGTGTATCCGACCTCCAAACCACAAGAAAAAAGAACTGTCTCTGCGTTAAAGCTTTCGCCCTATCCCTGAACCGAAAGCAGGAACGGTTGCTCAAACGCCTCCGCGATCCAGCGCAAAAACCGCGCTGCGTCGGCGCCATCGATCAACCGGTGATCGTACGAGAGGGACAGCGGAAGAATCAAGCGCGGCTCGAATTTGTTGCTAACCCACTCCGGCTCCATCCGCGAACGCGACAGGCCGAGAATCGCGACTTCGGGATGATTCACGATGGGAGAAAATCCGGTGCCGCCGATTCCGCCCAAATTAGTGATGGTGAAAGTCCCGCCTTCCATCTCTTCGGGCGTAAGCTTGCGGTCGCGAGCTTTTTTCGACAGCTGCGTCATCTCCGCCGCCAGTTCCACGATATTTTTCTTATCGACGTCGTGAATCACCGGCACCAGCAGCCCGCGATCCGTGTCCACCGCAACGCCGATGTTGATGTACTGCTTGTAAATAATTTCTTCCTTCGCCATATCGATCGACGCATTGAACTGCGGGAAGACTTTCAGGGCCGACGCGCACACTTTCAGCGCAATCGCCGTTACCGTCATCTTGCCGCCAGCTTCTTCCGCTCGCGGCGCAAATCTGGCGCGCAGTTGTTCGAGTTCCGTGATGTCCGCGCGATCCTGCTGCGTGACATGCGGAATCGTGTTCCATGCCTGGCGTAGATGCTCGGCGGTTTTGCGCCGCACTCCGCGCATCGAAACTCTTTCTGTCTTGCCCCACTTCGCGAAGTCGGGCAGTTCGGGTTCAACGAAGCTGCCGCGCGGAGTTTGCGCCGCTGCTGCAGCCGCCAGTAGCGTGTTCTTGGCGCACAGCTTCACGTCGTCTTCACTAATGCGTCCGCCCGGCCCGCTGCCTGCGACACTGCGAATATTTACACCGATTTCGCGTGCCAACCGCCGCACATGCGGCGCTGCCGCAATGGGATCGTTGTCCGTGCCTGCGACTTTGCCCAGTTGCACCGGCATGCTGAACGCCACTGTCGCCGCTGGCGGTTGGCGGATGGAGATCGGGCGGCAACGCCTGTTCTTCGGTTTTGCCTTCGGCTCGCATGGCCAACTGGAATGCGAGCCGCGCTGCCATGTTGTCCCGACATATGTTCCACGGGCTCGTGTCTGCGCGTGGGTTCCGCCGGGGCGGCCACGCCGCCCTCCAGAGTAAAGATCACTTGCCCGACCTTGACCTTCTGGCCTTCTTTGACTTTGACATCGCCTACGACACCGCTGACGGTGGACGGAACTTCGACGACCGCTTTTTCGGTTTCGAGTTCCATCACCGGCTGGCCTTCGGAAACGCTCGTGCCCGGCGCAATCATCAATCGGACGAGATCGCCAGAGTCGATGTTTTCTCCGAGCTCGGGCAATTTGAACTCCCCGGCCGTCGCCGAACCTGTAGAAGTCGGGCGGCGGTCCACCCTAGGTGCAACCGTGGCCGCTGGTTTGGACGAGTCCGGTTTGGACGAGTCTGGTTTGACCGAGTCTATTCTGGCCGCGTCTGCCGCAGCCGGACTCGCGGAAGCTGCGGCTGCGCGTGCCGGTGTTGCTGACTTTTCCGGCGCATCCGGTTTCGACGTATCCCGTTTCGATGCAGACGTGGTCGCGCCGGCTCCGTTTTCTACCGTGAAGATGACCTGCCCCACTCGCAGTTTGTCGCCTTCTTTTACCCGAATTTCACCAATCGTGCCCGTCACTGACGAAGGAACTTCTACAACCGCTTTATCCGTTTCCAGTTCCATCACCGGCTCGCCTTCGGCGATGCTCGCGCCGGGCTTGATCATCAAGCGAACCAGGTCGCCGCTCTCAATATTCTCGCCCAGTTCGGGCAGTTTAAATTCCATTGCCATGCTTTCGTTTTCCCTCTGCCTCTCTTAGCTGGTGGCCGGGTTGCGTTTTTCCGGATCGATGCCAAGATCACGGATGGCTTTCTCCAGGAGTTTCGCGCTGACTCCTTCGCCGCCATTTTCCTTCGCGCCCGCCTTTTCGCCCGCCAGGGCATGGAGCGTGGCGAGAACGATGTGCTTGGCGTCCACCTCGAAAAAGTCTCGCAGCGACGCGCGATTCTCGCTGCGCCCGAAGCCGTCCGTGCCGAGCGACACCAGTTTGCCCGGAACCCACTGCGCGATGCTTTCCGGCAGCACCTTCATGTAATCCGATGCCGCAATAAATGGCCCGGATGCGCCTTTCAGCGTCTGCGTGACATACGGCACTTTTGCTTTCTGCGTGGGGTGCAGCATATTCCAGCGCGCGCAGTCGTTGCCGTCCTTATAAAGCTCCTTGTAGCTGGTCACGCTCCACACGTCCGCCGCGACGCCGTAATCTTTCTCCAGAATCGCCTGCGCCTTGAGCACCTCAAACATGATCGTGCCGCTGCCCAGCAATTGCGCGCGCAGCTTGGAGTTTTTCTTTTCGGAGGTCCTGATAGCGGTACAGGCCCTTGAGAATGCCTTCGCGAACGCCCGGCTGGCTGGGCATCTCGGGCATCGGCAGTGGCTCGTTCGTGACCGTCAAGTAATAGAAGACAGATTCGCCATCGACGTACATGCGCTTGATGCCGTCTTGAATGATGATGGCGATCTCATAAGCAAACGCCGGATCATAGGCAAGCAGATTCGGCACCGGAAGAGCCAGTACGTGGCTGTTTCCATCCTGGTGCTGCAGGCCCTCGCCTGCCAACGTCGTGCGCCCAGCAGTGCCTCCGATGAGAAAGCCACGGCAGCGCATGTCGGCTGCCGCCCAGATCAGGTCACCGATCCGCTGCAGTCCGAACATCGAGTAATAAATAAAGAAGGGAATCGTGTTGATGCCGTGATTGGCATACGCCGTACCGGCGGCGATGAACGAGCACATCGATCCCGCCTCGGTGATGCCTTCTTCGAGAATCTGTCCGTTCTTCGCCTCCTTGTAATAAAGGAGCGTATCCATATCCACCGGCTCATACAGCTGGCCGACGTTCGAATAGATGCCGACCTGCCGGAAGAGCGCTTCCATCCCGAATGTGCGAGCTTCGTCGGGAACCACTGGCACGATGAAGCTTCCCCACCTCAGGGTCGCGCAGCAGCTTCGAGAGCATGCGCACGAAAACCATGGTGGTCGAAGCGTCTCGACCTTCCGTGCCTTTGTAGAACTCTTCAAAGATCGCTTCAGAAACCGGCTTGAGCGGAGTGGCGCGTACTTTCCGCACCGGCATGTAACCGCCCAGTTGCTTGCGCCGCTCCTGCATGTACTTGATTTCCGCACTGTCGTCAGCGGGACGATAGAAGGGCGCATCATGCAGTTCGCCGTCGGGAATCGGAATGCCGAAGCGCGAGCGGAAGATTTGCAGCTCATCGTCATTCAGCTTTTTCTGCTGGTGCGTAATGTTTTTGCCTTCGCCCGCTTCGCCCAGTCCGTAGCCTTTGATGGTCTTGGCGAGAATGATCGTCGGCGATCCCTTGTGGTCAACCGCTGACCTTATATGCGGCGTGCACTTTGATCGGGTCGTGGCCGCCGAGGCGCATGCGCGCGAGTTGCTCATCCGAAAGATGCTCGACCATCTTCAGCAGCCGCGGATCGGTGCCAAAGAAGTTTTGTCGGAAATAAGCCCCGCTTTCGACGAAATATTTCTGATACTGTCCGTCGGTGATCTCGCCCATGCGCCGCACGAGCAATCCATCGCGATCGTCCTGAATAGGCGGATCCCAATCGCTGCCCCAGATCACCTTGATCACGTTCCATCCCGCGCCGCGGAAAATCGCTTCCAGTTCCTGAATGATCTTGCCGTTTCCGCGTACCGGTCCGTCGAGGCGTTGCAGGTTGCAGTTGACCACGAAAATCAGGTTGTCGAGCCGCTCCCGCGAGGCCAGCGTGATCGAGCCCAGCGATTCCGGTTCATCCATTTCGCCATCGCCCATGAAAGCCCAGACTTTGCCGCCGGTCGAGGTTTTCAACCCGCGATTTTCGAGATACTTGATGAAGCGTGCGTGATAGATCGCCTGTATCGGGCCCAGCCCCATCGAAACGGTAGGAAATTCCCAGAACTCGGGCATCAGCCACGGATGCGGATACGACGAAAGTCCGCCGCCCGGTTTCAACTCGCGCCGAAAGTTCTCTAGCTTCTCTTTCGGGATGCGGCCTTCAAGGTAGGCGCGAGCGTAAATCCCCGGTGCGGCGTGTCCCTGAAAATAGACAATGTCGCGGTCGCCGGATTCGGTAGAGGCCTGAAAAAAATGATTGAACGCAACTTCGTAGAGCGTAGCCGCCGAGGCAAACGTGGAAATGTGTCCGCCGATGCCTTCCTGAATCTTGTTGGCGCGGACCACCATCGCCATGGCGTTCCAGCGCACCAGGCTCTTAATGCGCCGCTCCATTTCCTGGCTGCCGGGAAACGGCGGCTGTTGCCGCGAGGGGATCGTATTCTGGTAAGGAGTAGTCGCCGAAAACGGCAGGTTGATCCCGGCCTCACGCCGGGCATGAAGCGCCAGGTGCTGCAAAAGCCGCCCGGCCCGCTCCGGTCCGCCGTGCGAGAGCACGTAATCGAGCGAGTCCAGCCATTCCCGCGTTTCCAGGACTTCAATTCCGTTCGTCTTTACCTGCGCGCCAGTCTGCGTACTACTCTGCGCCGTTTGCGTCGGTTGCGTCTCAGTCTGCTGCGCCTCAGCCACGTTGAACCACCCCACGGAAGGATTGAACTTCCATCATAAAGAATTGACAGGAATCTTGCTGGCGAGGTAGCCCAGACAATTTGGGTTTAGTCGCCATCGAACCGTGTCGGCATCACGTGTGTGGGCATTCGTCCCCGCCCATGCCGTCCAGCTCCAACTTCCTAAGCATCCGAGACAGAAGATTCTGTTCCCAAAAGGACAGTTCATGCACAGCTGCTCGGCTCGGCTGTGCAGAAGCGTCATTTGCCTCACAACCAGAACTCCTTATTTTTCAACTAATGTTATGTCTTGCAGGCTGAGCACAAGCTGAGCGTTAGTGCTCAGACGAGTGGCAAATGGCGTGCTAGCGTCGAGATAGGCTTATGGCGGCTCGGCTTCTGGAAGTGCGTATGGTAAAGCGAATCGCACCCGTTGGCGTGGTTACTTTTATCCTGGTAGCTGGCTGCGTCGCCGTATGCCAGAACGCCGATCAATCCCTGCCTGATGCCCCTTCGAAACAGATCGCAACTCAGGAACAGAACTTCAAGGTGTTGATCCAGGAAGCACGCTCATCTTCGACATTGCGCACGTTAGGCATCGACGCGCCCCTAATGCATCGAAGCGAATTCGCCACATTGAACGAGCCAGTATCGAGTGCAACAGACTCGAACACGATTCTGGGTAGGTACCTGCGACCGCCAGCGCCGACGCAGCAATCGAGTGATCGCGCTTCCAGCAGCGGAAGCATGATAGGCAGGGCCACGTATGCGGCTTCGCGCATTTTTATCACGCGCGATGACTCGGGAAAGGGCAGGCTGAACACTTCCTATCTTCTGCGGACTCTGACCTCAGTGGCCGCGGCCACGGCGTCCCGTCCCTATTGGAGGCGGCCTGTGGGCGCGCCTTTCAGCGATTTTGGTTCGACCGTCGGCAACGACGCCGGAATGAACCTGTGGCACGAGTTCGGCCCTGGTATTCAGCAGCTAATGAAAAGCCACGCCCCGAAATTCGTTTCGAAGATCGAAGAGCGGATCGGCCAAAAGTAAGTCAAAGCCAAGCGGAGCCTTAACTTGGAGCTGACGGCTGAGAGCTAATCGCTGCAACTCAGCATTCAATTCCGCCAACGAAAGTTCGCTGTACTTCGCCCTGCGCGTTGAGCACAACAAAATCCGCGTCCGCTCCTGCACTGAGAACGCCCTTGTTCGCAAGACGCGCCACCCGCGCCGGATTCCGGCTGGCCGCAGCGATGGCTTCCGGCAAATCCCATCCCGCAAACCGCGCCAGATTTTGAACAGCGCGGTCCATGGTCAAAACGCTTCCCGCCAGTGAGCCATTTCGTGTGCACTTGCCCTCCCGGAGATCGACGTCGAAACCACCGAGCCGATAGCGTCCGTCGGGCATGCCCGTCGCGGAAATCGCATCGGTGATCAGCACGGTCCGGTCCGGTCCCTTAGCCTCTGCGATGAGCTTTACGATTGCTGGATCGAGATGAATGCCATCGGCGATAAGGTCCGCACTCACGCGGCGATCGGTGAGCACCGCGCCCAAAATCCCGGGATTACGATGATCCAGATTGTTATGATTCAGCGGACGCATTGCATTGAAGGTATGCGTGGCGTGACGCGCGCCCGCCGTGATGCCGCGTTCGGCCGAAGCAAAATCAGCGTCGGAATGTCCGAGGCTCACGCAAACACCGCGCCGCGCGGCTTCTGCAATCACTTCGGGCGCGCCCTCCAATTCGGGAGCAATCGTCATCATCCGAATCCGTCCGCGCGCCGCTTGCCACAATTGCTCGAACACGGGCAACGTTGGAGCCAGCAAATATTCCGGCGGATGTACCCCTCGCCGCGCATGGCTTAGGAACGGTCCCTCCAGATGGATTCCGAGAGGAAGAGGTCGATTCTTGTCTTCCGGGTTCGCTGTCTCGCGATCTCGTTCGCGCGTTTTGATCGCATTCGCCAGTCGTTCCAGCGCGCGCAAGGTTGATTCCATCGGAGCCGTGACGGTGGTGGGGAAATAACCTGTGACGCCATGCCGCGCAAGCAACTGTTCGATGGCCGGCAGAGCCTCGGCGCGCTCGTCCATCACGTCATAACCGGCGCTGCCGTGAATGTGAAGATCAACGTAACCCGGCGCGATCACGCCGTCGCCGAAGTCGGATAAAGAAACGTCGGGAACCTGCCGACTATTCCGCTCGGAAATTTCGAGGATGCGTCCCTGCTCGACCAGCACGAGCGGATGCTCAACGGCAGCGGTCGGAGTCAGCAGTCTTCCGGCAGTAAAAACCTGCATAGGAACTTCAATCGTGAAAAAGCGAAGATGGCCAAGATTGTAGCAGCCCTCGCGCGCCGGTTCCGCAGGCGTAAGGATCCGGTTACACCGTGAAACAGCGGATTCGGCCAGCGTGGAATGGCCTTTTTCACGGCTCGAGCCCAAGACTACATGATCCACCGGCGGCGGTCGAGGTTATATCGAACGCCGCCGGCTTCCATGACTAGCCCGCGCTGAGCGTCAGCGTCCCCACGGTCACATGCGGCCAAAGCACATTGTTGAAAATCAGAATCACAAGCTGCGAGTACTGCAGTTGCAGGTAAGTGCCCTCCGGCCAGAACGGCTCAAGCTCCTTAACCGCCGGGCCGGGATCCGTTTTCAGGAGTGGATAGTCGCCGATACGCACCCACTCGATCCAGAAGGTTGCGCTCGCTGAGTAGACGAAGGCGTTGGGGATCGGGGTCGCTTCCATAGCCAGGGTAGCCGGTTGGTATGGTGGCGCCGGAGGAACGGGGAGTGGAACGGGTGCGGGATTTTGAGTTTGGTTAGCGACCCCCAGGAACGGGATGTTACTGACGGTCTCGAACAGGCTACCAACTCCGAGTGTCGGGATGCCATTCGACGATTGGGAGTCCGTCGTGAGATTGATTTGGATGAAGCCAAGGATTTCCTGGCCAGCGATCGCATCCCGCAAGACGCTATTGGGATCGTCGATAAAACCCTGAAAACTGTCCGGGAACGGGCCCGTGCTTTGGTAGGACAACGGCGACCCCGCCGGCAGCGGAGGCGGCAGCGGCCCCGGCAGCGGCGGCTGATTTGGAACCAGAACGTCCGCGTTGATGTTGATCTCCGGAACTACATGCTGGCCGCCGGCTGCGATGGCAGGCGGACCGACGACGGCGTCGAGTTCGATCGGCTGGATCCCGACGGCTGGCGGATTCGGCGTCCCGGGCGGGAGCGGAAGCGGAGGGTTCGTGCCCGGGTAAGGCCCGGGGAACGGCATGGGACTGAGCCCCGGATACACGTTGCCCGGGGTGCTGAACGGTGTAAGGGGCGGGATGTTTGGCGGGCCCAGACTAGGCTTCGTCCCCGGATTGGGCCCTTGCATCAGCACCGTGACCCCGTGCGGGATGCTCGCCATTCGCACGATTGCGTCCTTGTTCACGATCGGAGTGTCCCCGGGATTAGGCTGCTGGCTGGCGGGAACGTTCATGAATAACCCTGGCTCGATATGCAGCGCCTGTTTCGCGGTTGTCGAGTATCCGGTCGGCTTAACTTTGGGGCTTGGGGACGGGTCGGCGTCGCTGACTCGCTGCAGGTAATGCAGGCCGTACAGGCTGAGATCGGTCTGTGGATTCAGTCCCCGGTTGGGTACGACTCCAGGGATCACGTGGAAGTCGAAGGAGTCATGGGTCAGATTCAGTTCAAGGAGGCGCTTGGTCTGGTTAGGGGGGGTCGTCAGTGGCCGCGATTGTGGATTGTCCGGCCGCCAAATCGCATTGAATCCGGGGCCTCTCCAACTTCCCGCCAGAAACGCAAGTGGACCAAGATTCAACGCGGTCGTGGCCGGCCCCTGCTGGAACCGCGGCGGCACATACGGGCCCGTAACTTTAAACGGGCATGTTGGACGTGACTTGTCGTCGCTCATTTTGAGTTCTCCTGAATGAAATTCGGACGGATGACCCGCCAATTGCAGTGGACCTGAGATTCGCCTCTTTTAACGGAGCAACTGCCCTTGTGCAGATAGTGCTGTCAGACTCCAAAACGTTTCGCAGGTGCCGATCGGGGTCGGAACATGATGCGGACCGCCGCCTTGAAGAATTCCTAAGAACGACGGTACCGAGAAATGGGATATTCGCGATCCCGCTGTCCGCAGGCGATCCTCGCTGTAATCCGTCAGAGGGTGCGCGGGGGATTACGAGACTCTGGAAAGGCCACGGAAGAAAGGGTTCGCTGCAATTTCAACAATGCATGAAACGATCTGCCGGTTTTCGACACTATAACCAATAGTGGGAAATATCGTGCAGTAAGGCGATTGCACCACAGTTCAGGATCCTAGCCCGGCAAACTCCGGGCCCGGATCCAATTAGAGCGCCGGAGCCGACGGGGAAGCGGTTCCGGTGCTTTGTTCTTGTTTTCCCCGATGGAACAGACCCACCAGTCTGCCGACCGAATAGGAGTTTTTTTCGACTTCCCAGTGCCCGCCACTCGCCCCAACTCAACACCCGGACGTCGCCTTAGCGGTCACACCGCGGCGAAAACTCCGCCTTTCATCATGTTTCCAGCAAACAGCTTCCCATCTCCATCTGAAGTGCTAAACTGTCTGCCACTTTCTGGTTCCCGGGGTCAACTCTTGCAATTCCACTCCTTTGACGACGACTATCTAAGTCGATTGCGAGACGGTGATCTCCCCACTCAGGAGCACTTTCGCAAGTACTTCACCGCCATGATCAAAGTGAAGTTGCGTTCGAGACTGAAGTCTCCGGAAGCCATCGAAGATGTGCAGCAGGAGACTTTTGCGCGATTTTATGTGGCCCTGCGCGAGGGAAAAATTCGCCAGCCGAAGTGCCTCGGTTCCTATGTCAACTCGATGTGCAACAACATTTTGAAAGAGTCCTGGCGCGTCGATCCCGCCGTTTCTCTGGACTCCGATGACGCTCCCGAACTTCCCGCCTCGCCGTTTGATGTGTCCAAAATCATCGACGACAAGCAGGCGGCGCAAAAAATTCAGAACGTAATCGAACAACTTCCCGAACGCGACCGGCGGGTGCTGCGCGCGATCTTCTTTGAAGAGCGGGACAAAGACGAAGTGTGCCGCGAGCTGGGTGTAACCCGGGATAATCTGCGTCTCTTGTCACACCGAGCCAAACAGAAATTTAAGGACTTATATAAGGACGGGGATCATTCCTTGAAGCTTGTATCAGCTTGACGAATGTGCAACGCCGGATCGCGGCGGCGCACTATGGATCAAGCGAGAGGACTTTGCGTTTATGGAACATGAGTTAGTGACTGCGCAAAATATGACGGAAAGATATCTGCTCAACGAACTCGACCCCGCGGTCCGTGACGAATTTGAAGAGCATTATTTCAACTGCGCGGCATGCGCGGCCGACGTTCAGGCTGCGTCTTTATTGATCGAGAAGATCAAGGATGGTGCCATCCCAGATCCCGAACGTCGCGCCACGCCCGTGGCTGCGCCGATCCAGACTCGACCCGCATGGCACGGCTGGCTGCGTCCTGCTTTGGTCGTTCCAGTGATGGCCATCTTGCTGGGGGTAGTTGGATATCAGAATCTGGTGACCTATCCGCACCTGGTGCGCCAGTTGAACAGTCCGCAGATTCTGCCATATGCGCAAGTGAATCTTGACACCTATGCTGCGGAAGGGCCGACGATTACGCCGCAGCCGGGACAAGCATTTCTTCTCCTGGTAAGGATTCCCCCGGGCGGCGTGTATTCCAGGTACACGGCAGACCTTTATAATCCGGCGGGGAAATTGGAATGGTCGTTTGCGTTCACGATTCCGGCGTCATCCCAGCAAGATCACTGGCCGCTACAGGTGCCGGGAGCGAATCGGGAAGCGGGGAGATATAGCTTGAAAGTGCGGGGAGTTACTGCTTCAGGGGAAAGTAAGGACGTGGGTAGCACATCGTTTGAATTGCAAATTCAAAAGTAAGCCCTAAGGGGAGGAGCTAACTATATGGCCGCAAATCCGAAGTCGCCGATGACGGGGTCTGCGCAAGAGCCGTACCACATTTACCACGCCGAAGCCTACATACTGAAAGGCAAACTCGAGCACCCGATCGAGCAGCCCATTCAGGAATACGGGCGCGTTGTGCTGGAAAATACCCGCCGGGAAAGCCTCATTACGCAAACGGTGGGCGAGACCAACATTGAAGGCCTGATCTCCTTCAAGCGCGGACACACGCGGGTTGTGGGCGCGCATGTCCAGCAGAAAAAGGATATTTACAACGACGACCACGCGGGCTGGGTGACGCTGGCAACGTCGGCGCTCGAAGGATACAACGTGGTCGATACGGTCACGGTCGATCGGGTGGTGGCGCAGCTTTCCACCGAGCACCCGATGACGAACGGCCACGTTCCCCGGGTAAATTTCATCGGAACGCGCTTTGAAAATCTGCGAGTGGGCGGATACCCGGTCGAGGTCGAACTCGATCTGGCAATTTGCGGCCCCAAGCCGGAAAACGACCTCCACTATTTGCAGGACCGGGATTTTCTCGATAGGGTGCACCGGCAGCTCGATGGCATTGCCGACTCCGACGATCTTCCCGAAAGCATGGAGCAAGGGTACGGCGCCGAGATCGCTTACATCGACGAGCTCAAGAAGCGTTCCAAGGAGGACGCGGTCAAGGTTGTGCCTGTCAACGGGAACGGCCATCCGAAGCTGCGATTCTCACTGGTCAAGAAGATCAAGCCGATTCCGCTTCCGGGAGTCAGGACATTCGGCAATCACATCTTCGTCCCGAACTTCGGAACGGTGGCGTTAGCCGAGGTGGAGATTGGCATCAAACATGAACACCACGACTTTGGGCACCGGAAGGTCGTCCCGCCGGGGACGGAGCCAAGCGGCAGCAGTTACTTCACGCTGGAAATGATGAAGATACGTCTGGGATGTTCGACCAGCGGAAACACCGAGACGGGTGGGGCCACGGCCAACGGGAACAACAGCGGCCCAGGCCATTAATGGCCCCACCACAGGGCTAATGCTTGTGTCGATGGCTGATGGAAAAATCGGCAACGCAATTGCGTCTTAACCACCGCTCCCGGCGAACGTACCGGGGCGGTGCTTTGTCTCGGCTTCGCCCTAAATCCAGGCCCGGAGGGCCTAACCGAGTTAGCCCATCGCTTCAGCCCTGGAAAAAGCGGGGAGACGGTCGAGTTCTTACGTACCCCTCTCCAGCGCCTCGCCTCTGATTTTTTCTGGTAGCTACCAGGCAGCAGCACAGACTACATTGGGGATTCTTCCGCAGCCGTAACAAAAGGCAAAGATCGAATGCTCATTGGTCAACAGCGTGGGGCTGGCCGGTCTGGGCCCATAGTTCGGCGCCAGCTTCTCCCTGCTGCCGCCACATTCTTTTTGCTGCTTGTCTGCCTGCTCGGATGCGACGGCAACGGCGATCCGCAGGCGCTTTATGATCACGCTTACAAGGCTCTGGTGCATGGCGATCTAATACGGGCCCAGGACGAAGCCCATCGCGAATGCCAACGGTTCCGTTCGAACCCGGAATGGGCTTGGAAGTTCCGAACCCTCGAAGCGAGAGCGATGCTCCAACAAGGGCATTACCCAGAGGCCATGGAGATCCTCAAGTCAGCTCCATTACCCTCTGGCCAGTCTGACCTGACTATACCTATATTAACGCTTGAGGGGGAAGCCTATCTTGAGACGCATGACTTCCAGGAAGCGGGCCGCTTGCTTGGTGAGGCGGCGACGATGTGCGATTCATCTGCCTCGGCGAGTTGTGGAAACGTACTCAAGGCACGCGGCCTCCTCGCGGACGAACTAGGTCAGCCCGCTTCTACGGAACGGTTTTACCAGCTTAGCCTTGCCTTCGCCCGCGCCCACGGTGACACCTTCCTAGAGTCCCAAGCTCTTATTAACCTGGGGAACGTATCGCTTACGCAGGAACACAACGATGAAGCGATTGACAGGTCGGAAGCTGGGTATCAGGCCGCGAAGGTTATCGACGCCCGTCGACTCGAACTCATAGCCCAGGGCAACTTGGGTTGGGCCTACTACAAACTCGGCAACTCCCAGAGGGCTCTGGAAATGTCGAGCGCGGCAGCGAGCCTTGCGAAGCAGTTGCACGATGTCTGGAATGAGGAAAACTATCTCACAAACATTGGCTACATCTACATGGACGAACACAAGTTCGACCTAGCCGCACAATCGTTTCGGCAAGCTTTGGCCCTCGCGCAAGGAATTGGTGCCAAGAAACACGTCTATAACGCGCTGCGCGTGATGGCGCGGCTCTCTTTGCAGACGGGCGACTTGGCGAACGCCAGCCAATACGCTCATCAGGCTCTGGAGATGGCGCGAAAAGACGGGAACCATCTTGACGAACTCTATCCAACGGTGGTCGAGGGACAGATCGCAGCGCGCCGGGGGAACGCTGGCGAAGCCGAGACTACGTTTCTGCAAGTCGAGCACGATAAAAGCTGTCCTGTGTTTCTAAAGTGGGAGGCGGAGCACTCGTTGGCGCGTCTTTACGAAGACGAACAGCGCCGAGATGCGGCGGACGAGGAATATCGCACCGCGCTCGCCACCTTCGAAGGGGCGCGCCACGATGTGCGGCATGAAGAGTCGCAGATTTCTTTTCTCACCAACGCCGCCCACATCTACGACGACTACGTCCATTTTCTTGTTACACAGGGAAAAACTGACGACGCGCTGCGCTGGGCGGACTACAGCCGCGCTCGCACACTGGCTGAAGGATTGGAATTGCTGCCGAAACGAAGCTCGGTTGGGCCTCCGCCATTGGACGCCCGGCAGCTCGCGCGGCGCGCCGGCGGCACGCTTCTTTTTTATTGGCTGGGGGAAAAGCAATCGTACTTATGGGCGATCACGCCGCAGAAGGCCAGCTTGTTCCCACTGCCTCCCGGCAAGGAAATCGAGAACGCCGTGCGACGGTATAGCGAGTCTCTCAAAGTGCAGGATGTTCTCGCATCCGGCCGACAAAGATGGCCAGGCGCTGTATCAAACGCTGATCGCGCCAGCACAACCATTGCTGAAAAAGGACGCGAAAGTTTTTATCATTCCCGACGGCAGGCTGAACAACCTGAATTTCGAAACGCTTCTCGTTTCAGAACGCGAACGCGCCCGGAACCAAAGGTGCACTACTGGATCGAAGACGTGACGATCGCGAATGCCAGTTCGTTGCGGGTGCTGGCCGCCGCGCGCCCGGACAAACAAAAACAGGACCGTACCCTGCTTATTGTCGGGGACACGGTCGCGCCGAACGATGAATATCGCGAGTTGCCGCAAGCCGCTGCGCAGATGAAAAGTGTGGAGAGCCATTTTTCGGCGGCGATGAAAATACTTACGCGGGAAGATGCAACACCCTCGGCGTATCTGGCCAGCAGTCCAGAGAGGTTTTCCTACATTCATTTTGTCGCGCACGGAACCGCCAGTGAGCTCAGCCCTCTCGACTCGGCGATTGTGCTGTCGAAAACGAGCGCGGATGACAACTCTTTCAAGCTCTATGCACGCGACATCATTCGCCATCCGCTGCGCGCCGACTTGGTCACAATCTCGGCGTGCTACAGCGCCGGCGAACACGCGTACTCGGGCGAGGGCCTGGTCGGGCTGTCCTGGGCCTTCCTTAGAGCGGGCGCCCATAACGTAGTTGCCGCCTTGTGGGACGTTTCCGATGCCTCCACCGCACAACTCATGGACAAGTTCTACGATGAGTTGAGCAAGGGAGCGAGTACGGATGTAGCGCTACGCACCGCCAAACTGTCGTTGCTTCGTGGTAAGGAATTCCATAATCCTTTTTATTGGGCACCGTTTCAACTCTACGCGTCCACGCGCGGCTGACCTGAATCGCAAGAGCATTCTGCGCACATGCCCGGCTTGAACGGCACGGTTCCAGAGCCGAAGAGTTCCGGAGCAAAGAGTTCCGGAGCAAAGTTGCAAGATCCTAAAGTTGCAAGATCCACGTGAGCGTTTTTTCTCAACATGCTGCTCCGAATGGTCTGAACTTTCGAGAATTTCCGACCCCATGACCTGTTATGTAACGTGTAGTAGAATGAGGGAGCTAACCTCAGTCGGGGAGTGGCTCAGCCTGGTAGAGCACCTGGTTCGGGACCAGGGGGTCGGAGGTTCAAATCCTCTCTCCCCGACCAATTGTTTCCAATAACTTACCGTTGATGTCACGAGGTCAAAACCGACCACATGGTTTTTGCCCAGGCGTTTCCAGATGCAAGGCCGCATGAACATTGAGTTTTTCTTCTTCGCGGCGATGCAGTGACGTCCTCAAAATCTACTACAGTTGCGGCTGCGATTGCAGGTTAACCGGTTTGAGAAGAGTTGAACACTGTGGGACGCATGGTTTCTGACTTCCCGACCGACCCTCACTCGGCGAATGACAACAAGATGCTTCTCACGCCCACATTTGTACGCCATTTCATTGCCTCTCGCACGGGTAGACGGGTACCGTCACAAATTATCAGCGCGACCCCGTTTCGCCTAGATTGACGACTCAAGAGCTCTGGGTTTGATGACTATCCATCGTCCCGACGATCAAGGAACCCTCCCTTGCGGAAACGGAGGTTTCCCGCGAGGTCAGCGCCTCGTTTGTCTGGTTGACGCATTATCGCGGTCTCCTCCCGGAGACCTGGTTACGTCGGTGTTCCTACTTGCAATCAGGCTTTGTGTGCCTACAATCGGTTGGATTGCCGCAGGGTGGCTGACATACGACTCGCCATTGGGCGCTTTCGTCGATTACAACTCCCGCGCAATCGCAAAAGGAGGCACATGGCTACCACAACCACACCCGAGAAACTTCATCGGTCTGTCACGGAGTTTCTGAGCCAACCCAGGAAGCTGCTGGTCGGCGGGGCGTGGGTCGAAGCAAGATCGGGTAAGACTTTCGAAAGCTATAACCCTGCCACTGGCGAAGTCCTGGGACAGGTGGCTGAAGGCGACCGCGCTGATATTGACCAAGCCGTCACAGCGGCGCGTAAGGCTTTCGAGACCGGGCCGTGGCCTGACATGTCGCCGGCGGAACGCGGCCGTTTGCTGTGGAAACTCTCCGATCTGATCGAGCAGCACCACGAGGAACTCGCCGAGCTTGAGACCCTGGACAACGGCAAGCCGCTCCTCTTCTCCCGCATCGTCGACGTCCCGACCGCAAGGGACGTATTCCGTTACATGGCTGGTTGGGCAACGAAAGTCGAGGGCAGCACGATTCCGATTTCAATGCCTGGAGCCAAGTACTTTGCTTATACGCTCCGCGAACCGGTCGGTGTCGTGGGGCAGATCATCCCATGGAATTTCCCGCTCATCATGGCCTCGTGGAAACTCGCTCCCGCGCTGGCCGTGGGGTGCACGTGTGTTCTTAAGCCCGCCGAGCAAACTCCGCTCACCGCCTTGCGACTGGGAGAATTGATTCAGGAAGCGGGCTTCCCGGATGGAGTGGTTAACATCGTGCCGGGTTTCGGCGAAACGGCCGGCGCCGCACTGGCTTCGCACTCTGGTGTCGACAAGATCGCTTTCACGGGATCAACCGAGATTGGAAAGCTGATCGCCAAGGCAGCGACTGAAAATCTAAAAAAGGTTTCGCTTGAACTCGGGGGGAAATCTCCCAACGTCGTTTTTGCCGACGCCGACTTGAATGCGGCGATTCCTGGGAGCGCTAGCGCCATATTTTTTAATCAGGGACAGATCTGCACCGCCGGCTCTCGCCTGTTCGTGCACAAGAGCATTTTCGACAAAGTTGTAGAGGGAGTTGCCGAGGAAACACAGAAATTTAAGGTTGGTCCCGGCATTGACACGTCCACCAACCTTGGGCCACTGGTTTCCAAGGAGCAGCTAAGCCGGGTTTGCGGCTATCTTGATTCCGGCGCTGCGGAGGGCGCCAAGGCCATCGTGGGCGGCCATCGGATTGGGAGCACTGGATACTTCGTCGAGCCCACTGTCCTGGTCGACGTGAAACCGAGCATGAAAGTCGTTCGTGAAGAGATCTTTGGTCCGGTGGTCACTGCGATTCCGTTCAGTGACCCGAATGAGGTCGTCGGTTTCGCCAACGACACGATCTATGGACTGGCGTCCGCAGTCTGGACCCGCGACATCAGCAAGGCGCATCTTATCGCGGCCAAGCTTCGTGCCGGCACGGTGTGGCTCAACTGCTACAACGTTTTTGATCCAGCGTTGCCTTTTGGAGGCTACAAGCAGTCGGGATGGGGCCGCGAGATGGGCCACGCAGCGCTGGAAATGTATACCGAGATAAAGTCTGTCTGCGCGCAGCTTTAAAATGTCCTCAATCCAGCCAGTGCACATTTAACGAGCCGCGGGTTTTGCGGGGAACCGGGATGACACAAGACGTCGAGTTGCTGGCTTCTTATTGGACCATCTCCGCCGGCATTCCCCATACGACCGGGAGTATAGCGCGTTCGATTTCAAAGATCGCGTGCGATCTGCTGCTCGTGCGGGGTTCAAAAGTTTCGGCATCTGGCATGCCGACCTCGAAGATGTTCTCGAAAAGTACAGCCCGAAAGAAATGAAGCAAATCCCCGGTGACAACGGTATCTTCTATGTCGAGTTGGAATTTCTGACGGACTGGTTTCTGGAGGGAGAGCGAAAGAGGTTGTCGGATATTAGAAAACAAAACCTCTTCCAGGCCGCCGAAGTGCTGGGCGCGCGGCATATCAAGGTTGGCAATTTCTTCCAGGAGTGCGGCGAGGGAGAGTTTGATGTGCGAGGCTTCGTCCGGGGCATGCAAAACGCGGGCTATACCGGACCCTGGGGGATTGAAGTTCTGTCCGCGGAACTGAGGACGCGGCCGCTCGACGAACTGACGTCACGCGCGTTTCAAACGACGATGGCACAGTTTTGATAGAAGCTCGGAGGCCTTTTGTGACGGTTGTAACTTGCACCGCGAACTTGGTGGAACGTGACGCCAGAATCGCATGAACCAGGATCCCGCTCCTTCGAACCCGAGGCAGTGGCCGTGGCCGGACTCGCTCGACGCGCTGGTCGCTGCGCCGGACCACCATCAACTCTTGCTGGAGGACGGGCGCGTGCGAGTTCTGCATACCCGAATTGCGGCGGGAGATGTAGTTCCCCTGCACACTCACCGCTGGGGTGGGATTGCCTACGTGCAAAGCTGCGGCCATTTCATCCGGCGGGATGAGAAGGGCGAGATTGTGTTCGATAGCCGTCTTGCGGGAGAACCGTCGAATATTCCCTGCGCCCAGTGGATGCAGCCGCTGCCGCCGCACACGGTCGAGAACCTGGGACCGCTGGAAATCAGCATCCTTATTGTTGAACTAAAAGGTGTCGTATGAGCTTCAAGAGCCTATCGCGGATGTAATGCTAGTAAACGAAACACCGGAAAAGGCTTGCGGAATGGAACGGACGTTCGATAGAATCTCTCGCGGTTTCCTCGGCTCAGAGAGACACGGCACAGCGGCGGCCTCGTGAAACGGGCGAATCCTTGCACACGGGGAGTGTTAGGTGGGGGTAAAACTCACTATGTTCATGAACCGCATTCGAATCCGAGTTGAGTTCGGAGACTGCGATCCGGCTAAAATCGTCTTCTACGCCAACTATTTTCGTTGGTTCGATCAGTGCACATCCGCGTTGTTTCGTGCCGCGGGACTGCCTCTCGGCGAGCTTTTCAAATCGCATGGAATCATCGGCATTCCTCTGGTCGAAGCGCGGGCACGGTTTATCACACCGTCGACGTATGGCGACGAATTGGTGGCGGAATCCTGCGTCACCGAATGGAGAAAGAGCAGTTTTGTGATCAGCCACCGATTCCTCCGCGATGATGTATTGGCTCTCGAGGGCTGGGAGACGCACGTGTGGGCGGCCGCTCATCCCACGGTCGCTCACCGGATGAAAAGCGTGCCTCTGCCTCAGGAGGTGATTCGGAGACTTTCCGGCGCGAAGAAACGCCCAGGACGGAAGGGCTGAAGTCCGCAGACACGCCTCGTGAGCGAAGGAAATTCATGCGCAAAGCCAATGTTGGACTTGCTGCTGTCGTTCTCGGCGTTCTGGTCTTTCAAGGATACAGGTTCTCAATTGCGCGAGAATCGAAGTCTCAGACAACCGCGTTCGCCAGCGTGAGCGACGCGCAGATCGTGCAGGCCGAGACTCAGCCGGCGAATTGGCTCACCTACGGGCGCACCTATAGCGAGCAGCGCTTCAGTCCGCTGAAGCAGATCAATGATCGCAATGCTGCCCGGCTAGGCTTGGCATGGTACTTCGATCTCGATACCCACCGCGGGCAGGAAGCTACACCCATCGTCGTCGATGGCGTGATGTACTTTTCCACCGCATGGAGCAAGGTGTTTGCGCTAAACGCCGCGACTGGCGCTCGCCTGTGGTCTTACGATCCGAAGGTGCCACGTCAGTGGGGCGCGAATGCATGCTGTGACGTGGTGAATCGCGGCGTCGCCATTTGGCAGGGGAAGATCTATATAGGCACTCTCGACGGTCGATTGATTGCGCTTGATGCCGGTACGGGCCGCCGGTCTGGGAACAACTCACCATCGACCGCGAGTGGCGTTACACGATCACGGGCGCGCCGCGCATCGTGAAAGGCAAAGTAATTATCGGCAACGGAGGCGCCGAGTTTGGGGTGCGCGGCTACGTTTCCGCCTACGACGCGCAAACCGGCAAGCTGGCATGGCGCTTCTACACAGTGCCCGGCGATCCCTCAAAACCGTTCGAGCAGCCGATCCTGGCGCAGGCCGCCAAAACCTGGACTGGCGAATGGTGGAAGATTGGCGGTGGCGGCACAGTTTGGGACGCCATCGTGTACGATCCCGAGCTTGATCTCCTGTACATCGGCGTTGGCAACGGCGGACCGTGGAACGAAAAGTATCGTAGTCCAAAGGGCGGCGAGAATCTTTTCACCTGCTCGGTCGTTGCGCTCAAACCCGACACCGGAGAATACGTTTGGCACTATCAGGAAAATGCCGCCGATGACTGGGATTACGATTCATCGGAGCAGATGATTCTGGCCGACCTCCCCATCGAAGGCAAGCAACGGAAAGTGCTGCTGCATGCTCCGAAGAACGGTCTCTTCTATGTCATCGACCGTGAAACTGGCGCACTGATTTCCGCGAAGCCCTTCACCTTCATCAACTGGGCTAGTGGCGTCGATATGAAAACCGGCCGCCCGATTGAAAGCGCGACAGCGCGCTATCCGCACGTGGATTCGCCACCCATCGTTCCCGGCCCGCTGGGTGCGCACAGTTGGCAGCCGATGTCCTACAGTCCGCTGACCGGCCTCACTTACATCCCGGTCAATGAGGTCGGATTTAATTTCAAGTCGGAGGAGAATTTCGAGTTCAAGAGGCTCAGCGTTAAATTTCGGAATCGACATGGTAGCTGCGGGAATGCCGCAGGACCCCAAGATCAAGCAATCTATTCTCGATAGCGTCAAAGGGAAGTTGGTCGCTTGGGATCCGGTGCAGCAGAAACAGGCGTGGGCCGTCGAGCGTCCCGGACCGTGGAATGGCGGAACACTAGCCACCGCTGGGAATCTGGTTTTCGAAGGTACCGCCGCTGGACATTTCGAAGCGTATCGCGCTGATACGGGCGAGAAGGTCTGGTCGTTCGACGCGCAAACCGGAGTGATGGCCGGCCCCGTGACCTACACTGTTAAGGGCGAGCAGTACGTAGCCGTGCTCGCCGGTTGGGGTGGAGTTTTCCCGCTCGTGGCGGGAGAGGTTGCATTCAAGTCAGGACGAGTGCGCAACGTGAGCCGAATGCTGGCGTTCAGGCTGGATGGGAAGGCAAGTCTTCCGCCGATGCAGCCGCTCGAAGAGCCGGTCTTGAATCCACCTGCATCGACAGCAGCCGCAGCGCAGATTCACCACGGAGAAGCCGTCTACCAACGCTTCTGTTCCGGCTGCCACGGCGATGTCGCGGTCAGTGGAGGATTGCTGCCCGACCTTCGCTACTCCAGCACGCTGGCGAACGATCTTTGGTTCAAGATTGTCCGCGACGGAGCCTATCAATCTCTGGGCATGGTGCCGTTCGGCAAAGAAGTATCGCAGCAGGATGCCGCCGATGTTCGCGAATACGTTATCTTCCGCGCCAAAGAAAGCTTGAGTGAGACGAAGCCCAAGCCCTGAGCCCTACTTCCCACCCTGCCGCGCCAACTCGCGCTCGATAATTCGCCGCGCATTCACTCCGCCGGCATCGATCTTGAAGTTGAGCAACTGGCGATCCGGCCTGCGCAGAATGTTTTCCTGCTGTGCTTCGAGGATCTCCGTGTCTTCCGCAAATACCGCAGCTTGACCATCGCGAATACGAAACGTCAGACCGCGATCCTCCGTCTGAAAATTGCGTACCATGCCCCAGTGATACCACGTGGAAGTTTCACTCTCCGGAGTCATCAGGTTGACCACAATCCCGGTTACACCTTTGGAGCGGTCGCCGTTCTCCGCGCCAGTTCCAGTCAGCGCCACGCCCACGTCGATCATCACGTTGGCCGGCAGAGTGAAGTTGCAAATCTGCCAGCGATCACACTTCGCGAACGACCGCAGATTCGCCGCCCAGAACGGCGGGGGATCAATGTTGTGCATCCAGCGCGTGACGCGCACCGAAGTCGCGTCGGACGAGACCTTAATCGGAGCTTCGAGAATTTCGTGTTGGCCGATGCTCGACGGATGCACAAAGGTTTCGTGCGATAAGTCCATTAAGTTGTCGACGAGGAGTTGGTAGTTACACTTGAGGTGGTAGGTGCTGCCTTCGAAAACCCAGTTCGGGTCTGAGCACGACGAAAGATCCGGAATTCGTTTCTCGTCAGCCAGCGCTGGGTCGCCGATCCAAACCCAGACGAAGCGGTGCTTCTCGGCGACGGGATAGATACGCAACTTGGCCTCTTTGTGAATCCCTTCCTGGCCCGGCATCCAAACACAATTACCGCAGTGGTCGAAGCGCAGCCCATGATATTTGCACACCAGGTGCTCACCCTGCAAAAAGCCCTTGGAGAGCGGCAAGAGCCTGTGCGGACAACAATCTTCAAAGGCAGAAAGCGCGCCGCTCGTCTGACGATAGAGAACGATAGGCTCACCGCAAACGATGCGTCCGAAGGGCGAGCGCTTGATCTCGTGATCCCATGCCACCGCGTACCAGTAGTCCTGTAAGAACATGACATCCTCAATTCAATTGTTGCGCGGGCGGACGGGCGGGGACGCCCGTCGCTTCATTACCGCGCCTCAGAGCCCGACGTCAAACGGGGTCGCCAGCCGTCGTGAAAAAGTTGATACTTACCGTCGCTAATTCCGACGGTGGAAACTTTGCCTGAAATCGCGGATCGGCTTTCAGTCCCGCTTCTTTCGCGGCATCCAGAAAGACGGGTAGCTCCACGAGATATTGATCGGAAAATCCGTGCGTTCCGTCATACGCAACCGCCGGTGTCTTCGACAAATTTGCCGCCGCGACGTCCGGAGGCAGCGTATGCAGTTCCAACGCCAGCAAGCCAAACCGCCCCACGTAGGGCGCCCACCGCCGTAAGTGGCGGGTCAGATTCTCTTCCAGTTCGTCACACGCAATCTCTTCCCCGAGATGAGCAAACGCTCCGGTGGACTTCCCGATGCGCGTCCCTCCCGCGTAATTCGCCGGCGGAATATATGGCCGGTTGTGGTCGAGGAAGGAACGGACGTGGAGCAGATCGTGGACGTCCAGGTTCAGTTCTTCCAGGTCGCTCGCCAGTTGCGCCGGCCGGTTAATGTCTCCCGGGATCACGTGAAACACGGGGATACCTGCTTTGCGCAGCGTCTGCTTGGCAACCCGGCGTGCCACTTTGTTGAAATCGGCGCCAACAAGAATCAGAGGGTGTTTATCGAGCACCTTGCCGCGCTCGGTTTTGTTCTTCACCGCGAAGTACAGATGCTGAAGGAAGGTTCCGTCGCCGCAGCCCATGTCGCAGATGCCCCGAGGCTGCACGTTCAGCGGCCGGTTGAAAATCTCGACGATGATCTCGTCCACTTTTTTGAAATAGGTGCGATGCGCACCGCCGCTGCCCCACACGTTCATGCCGCGGTTGACGAGCAGTTCCACACCACTTTCGTCCATTCGCGGGATGCGGGAGTTGCCGAACAGAAGAGTGCTTACATTGTCGAAGAGCGGAAGATACGAAACGGTGACGCCGTAGGAAGTCGCAATCTGGGCGGCGTAACGGCCGCACGCCGTCAGGCTCACCAAACTGCTGTCGCGCGCGGTCGATTCCGGTGCAGCCCATCCCTGCGCCGCCAGCAGATCGAGGATGCAGGTAAGGGTCGCGCGATTCGCGGCAATGTCGCTAAGCTCTAGCGGGCGCTGTTCCAGTTGAGCGAAAATCCCAGCTCGCGCCAACGCAACCATAGCTGGGCCGATCAACATGCCATCGAGGTGTTCGCGAATTTGATTTCGCACGCGATTGACCACGAGGTCGGCATCAGGTTGCAGCCCCCAGCGCTCTTTCGAACGGCGAACCAGTTCCTGCAAGGATGGAAGCACAGGACGGTCGGATGAACCGAACAGAAAATCTTCCAGAAAAACCGCCTTCGCCACAAAAGAGAGCACTTCACCATACAGCAGCGGGGCTGTGCTAACGGCGACTCTTCCGTCGGCGGTCAGGGCATAGCGCGCGCGTCCCTCCTCCACTTTCTGTTTCAGCCAGCCACACGATGCCAGCAGGCGCAACGCAACTCGCAAGTAACCGCGATTGGCGCGTGTTTCTCGCGCGATGCAATCAAAGTCCACCCACTCGCCGGCGGAGCTGAACAGTTCGAATACGCGCCGGTCCCACAAGGCTTTCACCGTGGGCGCCAGCACAATTCCCGCGAGGTGACCAAACACCAGGGCGCGAAGTTGTGCCTTTTCCTGGTCGCTAATGAAAGAGTTTTTGACTGCCGGTGGCATCTCTTACCTTTTTGAAACGCGACTAGGCTCTGCCCTCAAACAGATTCCTTCCTTCGACCAGCGCGCGCATCTTGCGGTCCGCGACACTGCGTTGCAGCATCCAAAATCCGCAGTCGGGATGAACGTAGCGCAAACGCTTCGCACCCAACGTCTTCACCACGCGCTCGATGCGGGAAGCCACGAGGTCCGGTGTCTCCACTTCGTTGTCTTTGATATCGATCAGGCCGATGCCGAGTGCGATTTTCGTATCCAGATCGGTGAAGACTTCGAGTTCGTCGTACCCGCGCCGCGCAAATTCAAGCACGAGATGATCGGCATGCAACGAATTGAGGAAGGGAATCAGGTCGCGCCAGAAGCCGCGCAGCACCGGCTGTCCACCGTAGTTGCCAAAGCAGATGTGCACCGCGCGCTCGTTCAGGATGCCGTCCAGCACGTGGTTGATCGCTTCCGCGGCCCAAGCCGAATCCTGCGGATACCCGGCGATGCAGGCTTCATCGAGCTGTACGGCATCGGCTTCAATGGATTCGAGCTGTCGGCGCAACACCACCGCCAGATCCATGGCCAATTCCGGAATGTCTTTGTAGTAACAGTTGGTGACCATGCGCGAGAGCATGTGCGGACCGGTGCAGGTGAACTTCAGGGGCGTTTTTGTGAGCGGCGCTACAAACTCGTAGTCGCGGGGCAGGTTCAGCGTCCCCTCGCCGATTTTGCCGGCGACCATGCCTGCGGTCAGCAAGCGAGCCGGCGACGCGCGATCGGAGCGGAAGCGGTCGAAATCCGAAAGCGCGAAATGGCTCCGGATCCCCTCCATTTGCGAGACGAAATAATCCACCATTCCATTAGTTTCCGGATGGCTGGGGTTGAAGCGCATCAGTTCGCCGTCGGTCAACAGGTCCACGCCGGCAAGTTCCTGGGTCTTCAACACCGCCATCACCGCATCTCGCAGAACAAGCCGCGAGGTATTACCGACCAGCCACGACGGCACCGGATAACTTCCCACGACAGTAGCTTTGATATTCGGATTCATGTCCACTCCGCCTCGCGGTGCGCTGGCCGTTTGGAGCGTCATCATACTCCCGAGCAACGCCCGTTTGTAAAAGGCACTTTCACGTAACCGTAAATGGGCACGGAAAAGTAACCAACTATCTCGCAACATACCATTCGCGAGAATAATAATTTTCACTTGTGGTTTGGCTTGGACTTGGATTACAGTGATGCCCGCTTCGTTAGCCCTCGTTAGCCACGTCGAGGTGAGGCCGTTCGAACCAAGTTGCTTCGACGATGTGCCGTTCGTGGAGGTAGTCGTGTACCGCAGCGATGTAGTCGGAAGTTTATTGCGTCCCGCGTATCTCAAGGAAGCCCGCGATCAGTTCGCAGCGGGCAAACTCGCCGACGCCGCGTTCAAGAAAATCGAAGACCGCGCCGTCGATGACTGTATCGACCTGCAGATTCTCGCTGGCATGGAAGTGATCACCGACGGCGAGGTTCGCCGCTACGCTTTCTATGGGCACCTGATTGACGCCGTTGAGGGATTCGACAAATACGGCGGCTGGGCAATTCCGTTCCGGGACGAAAAGGGCGAGCAACTGGTTTTGCCACGACCGGTGGTCGTTTCCAAGCTGCGTCGCAAGCGCCCTCTCTGCGCGGAAGAATTCACCTACGTGCGCGCGCGCACCAAGCACCCGGCCAAGACGACAATCATCAGCGCGCAGCAAGCCGCTGCTTACTACGACAGCAAGAAGTCCGCCGGAGCCTATGCCACCGTTGACACGTACCTCGCCGACTTGGTCGACATATTGCGCGATGAAGTCAACGAGTTGATTCGCCTGGGCTGTACTTACATCCAGATCGACTCGCCGCAATATACCGCACTGCTCGATCCGGAACTGCGGGAGGGATATCGGCAGCGTGGCAACGATCCGGACCGGCTGTTGGATTTGTCCATCGAAATGGACAATGCGGTGATCGGTGATCATCCCGACATCACCTTTGGCTTGCATCTTTGCCGCGGAAACAACCAGAGCAAGTTCTACGCGGCTGGCGACTATGGCCCAATCACAAAAGTGTTTCGGAATACAAAATTCCAGCGATTCTTGCTCGAGTACGATGACGAACGCTCTGGAGGTTTCGAGCCGCTCCGCCAGGTTCCGGTAGACCGTACCGTTGTACTAGGTCTAGTGAGTTCCAAGAAGCCGGCCTTGGAAAGCAAGGATGAACTAAAGAAGCGGATTGATGCCGCCTCTGCATTTGTTGCGTTGGAACGGCTGGCCCTGAGTCCGCAGTGCGGCTTTGCCTCCACCATGGAAGGCAACGTGGTGACGGCCGCGGATCAGGAAGCGAAGCTGCGCCTGGTGGCCGAGACGGCACAGGAAGTGTGGGGCAAGTCCGTCCCACTCGCGCACAGTGCATGAGAAGTTCTACGGGAGTACGACCTGCCGATCTGCTTCCGGGCCGGCGGCTTTAAGTTTTGATCGATGGGGTTGGGGTAAGAATTCAGTTACGACATAGCTTAAACGCACACTCGAAGGTAGCAAGCATGTATTTGGTTATCAAATCGAACGTACGTTCGCTCGAATGACAGGAGGTCTATGAAATCACGTAGGTTATCTGTCTGCTTGTGTAGCGTTTTCCTAGCCTTGAGTTTGGTTCAATACGCCGAAGCCCAGGCTACGGTCAGCTACGCTCTGTTGAACGGGACTGTAACCGACGAGGCGGGGCGAACCATTGCCAGGGCCACGATCACGGTCCGCTCCCTGGATACCAACCAGACCTTCACCGCAATGTCGAGCGACGCCGGGTTCTATGCGGTGCCTGGCATGCCGCCGGGCCGCTACGAGTTTGCGGTGAGCTCCTCCGGCTTCGGGACATACTCGCGCACCGGCCTGGAATTGACGGTCGGTCAAACTGCCACTCTGAACGTGACTCTCAAGGTGGCTGCGGTCAAGGAGGAGGTTGTCGTTAGCACCGAGGCCCCGGTGGTGGAGACCACTCGTTCCGAGGTGAGCCAGGTTATCGATACGAAGCAAATTACAGATCTGCCCATCAGCGGCCGGCTCTTCACCGACTTCGCTTTGCTTGCGCCCAGCGTCGCGACCAGCCGAACCAGCCTGGGAACGACCTTCACCGAATTCGAGGTGACGCAAATCTCCTTCGGCGGCATGCGCTCGTTCAGCAATGAGATCACGGTGGACGGTGCCGACTTCGTCAACACCATTACTGGTGTGCAGCGTGCCACGCCCCCGCAGGATTCGGTGCAGGAATTCCGCGTCGTGAACAACAGTTTTGGAGCGGAATATGGCCGGGCGCTCGGCGGCATTGTCAACATCGTCACGAAGTCTGGTACCAACCAGCTTCACGGTTCGGTGTACGACTACCTGCAGAACAGCGCCACCGACGCGCGCTCTTTGCTGCAACCGGCGCCGCTACCCGACGAATTGCGAGAGAATCAGTTTGGGGGTACTCTCGGCGCCCCGATCATAAAGGACAAGACGTTCTTCTTCTTGAACTATGAGGGGAGACGGCGCGGTGCGTCTCCCACCTACGCCCCGGACCTATACAACGAGATTACGGACATCGATCTCGCCAAGAATTACCTGGGACTTTCCCCTGAGGGCTGCACTCTCACGCCCGCGCAATGCACCGGCTCGCCGTTTTCCTACCTGCAAGGGGTCCTAAAGACAGTAGACAACGACTACGGCTTTGCGAAACTCGATCATCAGATCAACAACAATAATCGCTTTGCCCTGCGCTACGTGGTGGAGGATGCGCGCGATCTGGGAGAACTGATCGGCAACACGGAAGATGGCGGCGGCATCGGTACGCCGAGCGGAGCGCGCAATCTATTCATCCGTGACCAATCGCTGGTCGGCACGCTGAACACGGTGCTGAGACCGAACCTGGTCAATACCGTCCTGGGACAGTACTCAAGACGCCACTACAACTTCCCCGGAGCCACCGGCCAACCCGACCTTGACGTGGTCAACGACTTGAGTTTTGGACACAACTTCGGCACCTATGATGCGATCTACGAGAGCCGAGCACAGTACTCCGACTCCATGTCGTGGGTTCGAGGCAACCACGTCGTCAAGTTTGGATTCGACGGCAATTACCTTTGGAGTTACAACAACTATCCTGGGTTCACGCCGGAACGCCTGCTGTTCCCGAATGTACAGTGCTTATACCAGTTTGCCGACTTCGTAGAGGGTGCGAGGACGGGCACTGCCGGAACTCTTGGCAACCCGGCGGATTGTCCTCTGGATCCCAACGCCGATGGCTTATCCTTCATGTACTGGGGCGTCGCGCTTCCGAGAACCGGCTTCACCAACGGTTATGTTCCTCCAGCGCCAACGGGCAGTGGATTCAACAGTGGTTGGCCGAGCGCCTTCCCCACAAACCTCTATAGCAACTACGGCTACAGCCTGAACCACGCCTACTGGGGATTCTTCGGACAGGACCAATGGCGAGTCACTTCCCGACTCACCTTCAATTACGGCCTGCGCTGGGACTTCGAAACCGGCCTCGGTGGCACGATCAACCCGGACTACCGAGGTTTTCAACCGCGCATCGGGTTTGCCTACTCACCGGATTCCAAGACCGTCATCCGCGCAGGCTTTGGGACGTTTTTCGATCGCAATAACCTGACTTTCTTTTTCACGACCGGAAACCAGAAGACGCTTTCCGGCTATCTTTGCAGTCCGCCAAGCGCAGACCCAAGTTGCGCCGGATTTGCAGGAGTGAAGGTGCCGATGATCAATAATTCGGCGGCCAGCGGCGGCTGGGGACTGGGCGCTCTTCCGGGGTATCCGGGAACTCCCCCCAATGTACTTGCCGAAATAGCCACCGGCTTTCTTTCTGGAAGTCCCTATCTGCCGGTAACTCTGACCGGGACATGCACATTGGGCGCTGAGGGACCGACCGGAGCATGTGGAGTTGGCGCAGGCGGCATCCAGCGAAATGCCAGACTCCCGTATGCCGAGCAAGCCAGCTTCCAGATTGACCGCGAAATCGGCAAGGGGCTCACGATTGAAGCCGGGTACCTGTTCGTGGGGGCGCACAAGTTGGTCCGCGGAAATAATATTAACGTCCCCTGCCCTGCTGGTACCGGCAAGCCGGGCAACCCTTACACCGCCCAGGGGTTGCTCAATCCCGATGGCAGCCTTACCCCATGCCAGGGAACGCCGACCCTGGGACCGTTCGGGCTCGGACCCTTTTTCGGTTATCTAAATAACCCCGCTAACCCTCTCTTTCCATACAATCCTGCCGGCCTGGAGTTTTCGACCCCGAACGCCGTCCTTACTGCCCCCACTCTCAGCGCCGGACTTCTCGACTACAACAACGACGTTGCTAACGCGGTTTATCATGGCCTGACCCTTACCGCGATCGAGCGCGTGAAGTATTTCCGGATGACCGCCAACTACACCTATTCCCACACCATCGATAACGGGAATTTCACGACCTTTATCAACTTGCCACCCAACCAGTTCGACTACTCTGCGGAACGGGCCAACTCCAATCAGGATCTTCGTCACCACCTGGTCACCAACTTCACCGCGACCGCACCCGAGCACAGTTTCCTGCGCAATTTCGAACTCAGCAGCATTATCACTCTCCAGTCCGGCCGCCCCTTCACCTTGTTCGTCGGGGAAAATACGTTTGGCGACGTTGCGGGCCTCAGTACGGATCGTGTCGGCGGCGCGCCCGTAGCCGGCAACTGCCCCACCGTTTCGAACTGCTCGACCACTGTCGGCCGCAACACCTACATCGGAGCCCCTTTCTATTCCTGGGATCTACGCCTGTCGCGGAATTTCAAGGTTAGGCGAGAGCAAGATCCTCGATTTTAGTGTCGACGCTTTCAACTTGCTCAATCACCCGAACGTGGACGAAGTGAGTTCCGTTTACGGTTCGCCGGCTTTCTGCGGGGCCACTCCGGCCATACCCAGGCACTACAACGACGCGACCACCCTTGCCATCCAGCAGGGTGCCGCATCGGTATCCTGCGCGACGCAGCAAGCGGCTGGAAATCCCGGGGCTTGGATCGCGGACGGGCTCTTGCCGGTCGGGATTCCCAACTCTCCGAATCCGACTTTCGGCAAACCGAGAACGATGTTCAACCCGCGGCAGTTGCAATTCTCGTTGAAGTTCTCGTTTTAAGGGGGACATTACGCGCTGGCCGTGCGACCCTTGAGCGGCCGGCGTGGCTGTGGCTTTCGAGTCAAGTATGGTGCGAGGGCGCCGCGTGAAACCGAACCCGCGCGGACCACAGGAGGATTTTATGCGCATACGATATTTCGTTTGTTTGTTGACGCTGGCTTTCGCCAGTGCGCCGGTAGCCATGCCACAGGAATCAAAAACTGAGGTGAAGCACGGTACAGCGCCGGTAACCTCGCCCGTATCGGGCAAGGAAATGTTCCTGGGCTACTGCGCCTCCTGCCACGGCAAGGACGCGAAAGGCGATGGCCCAGCCGCAGCTTCACTCAAAGTCGCTCCCGCCGATCTGACGGGCTTGGCCAAGCGCAATGGCGGGAAGTATCCTTCGGACAAAGTGACCAGCATTTTGCGCGGCCAAGCCAATCTCGTGCCTCACGGCGATCAGGAAATGCCGGTCTGGGGCCCTGTGTTTTGGAAAATGAGCGGCGGTCACGAGGAGATCGTTCAACAACGCATCGCGAACTTGAATAAATACCTCGAATCGCTGCAGGTGAAGTAGGTCGCTTGGTGGGCTTGTTTCAGCGGGTGGACACTGTATTGTGGCGTTGGTGGTTGGTCCCCCCTCGAACCGGTCTTTTGGAATCAAAGACTTAGAGATGTTTTTCGCCAGGTCTTTGAGGAATAAGGACTTATTTGTAAAGTATTCTTCTGTCAATGACTTACAGCGATTCCTGGAGGCTTGCTCTGCTTCGCAGCCGTGGGCAACACTGAATCCGCACTAGCCTTCCCACTTCCAGTCCCGGAATCGCCGCCTCAGTTCCGCTTTCAGTAATTTCCCCGTGGAGGTATGCGGCAAATCCTCTACAAACACAAAGGCATCGGGTAACTGCCACTTTGCGAACTTCGATGACAAAAACTCGCGCAATGCTTCCGATGACAACTGCACACCGTCCTGCGCCACGACTACGGCCACTGGTCGCTCCTGCCACTTCGGATGGGCGACGGCAATCACCGCCGCTTCACGGATTTGCGGATGCGCGACCAGAGCGTTTTCCAGGTCGACTGAACTGATCCACTCGCCGCCCGACTTAATCAAGTCTTTGGTCCGGTCGACGATTCTCAGATAGCCTTCGGCATTGACCGTTCCGACATCGCTGCTGCGGAACCATCCATCCGCTGTCCACTTGTTATTTTCCGCTGGCAGGTTGTAGTAGCTGGCGGCTACCCAGGGACCGCGCAGTTGCACTTCTCCCATGGTTTTTTCGTCCCATGGGACTTCTTCAAATGGATCTGCACCTTGCCCGCTGACGACTCTTCTCTCCACGAATGGAACCGGGATTCCGGCCTGCGCCTTGATTTCGCATTTCGACTCCTCTGACCAATTCTGCATGTGCGCTTTGATTTGGCTCGTGGTCGCTTGCGGACTGCTCTCGGTCAGCCCCCAGCCTTGCACCATGCTCCATCCGTGCTGATCTAGCCTTTGAATCAAGGCGAGCGAAGGCGCTGCACCGCCAATCAACACTCGCATGCGTGGTAGCTTCCATCTACCCGGGTTGTGTTCCAAACACTCAAGAACACTGTGCCATACCGTGGGCACGCCCGCGGCCACAGTGACCCTTTCCTTCTCGCAAAGTTCCAACAGACTCTCGGCCTTGAGGTGCGGACCAGGTAGAACCTGTTTCGACCCTACCAGCGTTGCGGCGTACGACAGCCCCCAGCCATTGACGTGAAACATGGAAACAATCGGCAGCACAGTGTCGGCATTGCAGATGCCGAAGTTGTCCACGGTAGTGAGCAGAAACGAGTGCAACATCACGGAGCGGTGGGTGTATACGACTCCCTTTGGAACTCCCGTTGTGCCCGATGTGTAGCACATGCAAGCGGCCTCGTTTTCGTCGAGATCGGGATAATCAAAACTGCCGGAAGCGGTGCTAAGAAAATCCTCATAATCTTCGAAGCGGCCTTCGAGCCTCGGTTCCGCGGTGCCGCCCGCCCAGTCGACCACGATGACGCGCTCAAATTGGGCCGTGTCTCGAATCTTTTCGTACAAGGGGAGCAGGATGTCGTCGACGATCAGGAACCGGTCGTGCGCGTGGTTGGCGATGTAAGCGATCTCCGACGGTGCCAACCTCAGGTTCAGCGTGTGCAGCACACCGCCCGAGATCGGAATGCCGAAGTAAGCTTCCAGATGCGCGTGATGGTTCCACATCAGGGTTGCGACACGGTCGCCGCGTTGCAAGCCAGCCTTCTGCAGCGCTTCGGCCAGAGCACGCGCTCGCCGGTAGAGATCCGCATAGGTGTAACGGTGGAGCGCATGATCGGGGCGCCGGGAAACGATCTCAGCATTCGGGAAAAATCTGCCCGCGCGCTCCAGGCTGTGCGAGAGCGTCAGCGGATAATGCATCATGGTTCCTTGCATGTGAATCCTTCTAACTCGTTTTCAGAACGTCAAGCGTGGCGGCTTGTGAGAACCGCATAGTTCTTGCCACCGAACAAGGATGGTGCGTAAGATGGAGCCGACCTAACGGACGTTCATTCGAATCGATATGAGCCAGACATCCCCCGCTCCTGACTCCGCCGCCGCCAGCTCCGACAGCCGCTACGACCGCCAACTGGCGAAAATCCTAGAACATGCCACGGCGATTTTCTACGAAAAAGGTTACGAAGGCGCGTCCATCCGCGACCTCTCACGGGCGAGCGGAATGTCCCTGGCCGGCCTTTACTACTACTTCGAATCCAAGGAAAAACTGCTCTACGTCATCCAGAGACACCTCTTTCTGTCGGTCATGGACTTGGTCCGCGAACGCCTGAGAGAGGAGACCGATCCCGAGCAACGCGTTCGGGTTTTTATACTCGTGCATCTCGAATACTTTCTCGCGAATCCGAAATCGATGAAAGTGCTCTCGCACGAAGATGACGTGCTCAAAGAGAAACTCGGCGCAGATATCGCCAGCCTGAAGCGGCAGTACTACCACTGTTGCGCGGATTTGGTCGACGCGCTGAAAGCCGCCAAGGGTCTGCAGTTCAACTCCCGTGTGGCGGTGCTGTCGCTATTCGGAATGATGAACTGGATCTACACCTGGTACAACCCGAACGTCGATGGCGATGCGAAAGCCTTGGCCAGCGAAATCGGAGACGTATTCCTACGGGGGATTTACGCTACCTCGGCCCCACACAAGGACCCTCCTAATTGACCGCCGAAGCATTCTCGACCAGCATGGCAATGCCCTGTCCTCCTCCGATGCAGGCCGAAGCAACCCCATAGCGCGCGTTAGAACGCTTCAACTCTCGTGCCAATGTAATGGATAATCGCACCCCCGTGGCTCCGAGCGGATGACCGATGGCGATTGCGCCTCCATTGACATTGAGCTTCTTGCGGTCAAGGCCAAGCTCGCGCTGGCAGGCGAGAACTTGCGCGCCGAACGCCTCATTGATTTCAAAACGATCGATTTGCGCCAGGCTCAAGCCCGCCAAGTCGAGCAGGGCTCGAATTGCTGGCACCGGTGCGATGCCCATGATCTCAGGGCGGACGCCAACCACGGCCCCGGCCACCACTCGCGCCAACGGCTCTTTGTCGTGCCGCTTCAAATACTCGCCAGAAGCCACGAGCGCGGCCGCCGCACCATCTACGATACCAGAGCTGTTTCCTCCAGTCTGGACTCCACCGAATGCCGGTTTGAGCTTCGACAAGACTTCCAACGGCGAGGGCCGAATGTGGGTATCCTCACTCAACTTCTCGATGCCGCGCGGCAGCCTGATTCCCCGCGGCGCATAGCCGGAAAGTTCGAAGACCTCATTCGCCAGCGGCACGATCTCTCCGCTGAGGAAACAGCTCTTCTGTGCGGCAATGCGCGCGCGCGAAGCTCTCGGCGGCGAATTCGTCTACATCGCCGCGTGTGATTCCATACTGTTTCGCCAACTTCTCGGCGGTTCCGCCCATGGTTTCATTCGGACAAGGATCGAGCAGCGCCTCCCACAGAAAATCCTTGAACTCCACTTCACCCATGCGGAATCCGCCACGATGCGTATAGGCAACAATCGGGTTGCGCGACATGGACTCGGTTCCGACGACCAGCGCCAAGTCGGCTTTCGCCAGCTTGATATTGTCGGCGGCCTGAAGAATGGCCTCAACGCCAGTGCCGCAGACGCGTTGCACCAGATGTGCGGGCACTTCGATGGGAACACCAGAGTAGAGTCCGATGTGCCGCGGCAAAACATAAGCGTCGAACGAGGCTTGCGCCATGTTCCCGGCCACCACGATGTCGACGTCGGCCGGCGGCACACTACTCCGCCGAAAGACCTCGCGCGCCGCTTTGATCCCCAGATCGGTGGGAGACACCAATCCAAGAGCCGTGTTGTACTCCACGAACGGAGTGCGCACGCCATCGACCAGAAAAACGTCGTCGTAGCGCGAAAGCAGAGCTCGATTGCGAGAACTCATAGCGATGCTTTAATGTCCCGAATCTCTTCGCTTGCCGCCAGGAGTCGCGGCACTCGTGAATCCAGAGGCGTGCCTGGGCACGGGCATCTCCACCGCACTGCCAGGCGTTTCACGCTTTTGCGGGTGTGCCGTAGTCACGCCATATCGGGCGCGATGCCGGGTTCCCCACGCCGACATCAGCTTCAGAATCGGTTTCAGGCTTTCGCCGTGGCGGGTGAGCGAATACTCCACTCGCGGCGGCACCTCGGCATACACCTTGCGATGGACTATCCCATCGCGTTCCAGTTCGCGCAGGTGTTGCGTCAGCATCTTCTTGGTCAGTCCGGGGATGAGCCTTTGCAGTTCGCAGAACCGCCGGGTTCGGCCCTCGAGATGGAACAGGAGCGACGGTTTCCATTTCCCGCCAATGATGGAAGCTGTCAGTTTTACAGAGCAGTTGGTGTGGTCCATGGCATAGTCCCCAACAGGTATTTAGGTTACCGAAACGTGCCTACTACCAAAAAAGTTACTTTTGCCTAGAATTACCCCTCGGTCCCGAAAGGATACCCGATTCGGCGTCGACTTGGAAGAGTGAACAGGTATCAAGCGTGGGGACGATTTCAAGAAGAGGCACAGCGAGGCCCCAGGATGAGCGACAAGAAGCCTGTAATCGTTTACGGCGCCAATGGTTTTTCGGGCCGCTTGATAGTGGAATTTCTTCGTGAATACAACGTGCCATTCATTGCCGCCGGGCGCAGCCGCGCACGGCTTGAAGAAGTGATGAAGCATGTGCCCGGCATCGAAACCGCCAATTATGAAATCGTCGAGACTCAAGGCTCGGTCGAAGAACTTACCCAGCTTTTTGCCGGCGCGAAGGTGATCTGCAATACGACTGGGCCTTTTATCTACAATGGCCCACGAGTGATCGAAGCTGCGCTGAATGCGGGCTGCCACTATCTGGATATCGGCGGAGAGCAGGCTTGGGTCCGCACCGTGGCGGAAAAATGGGGCTGCAAATTCGCCCAGCGCGGTTTGCTCGCCGCTCCCGCCACCGCGTTCATGTCGGCCGTCAGCGACTCCGCCATTCAATTGTGCCTGGAGAGTCATCGCGGCATTGACACACTGGAAGTCCTCACCATGTTCAAAGGCAATCCTACCTTTCGGCTCGACCCAGACCATCTTCGCCGTGATTCAAACCGACGCTTACTTTCTCGAACAAAACACCTACAAGCCTTGGCCGCGTGCCACTCGCTATGACGTCGTCGTACCCGGCAGCATTCAAACTCAGCTCGCTTTGGCGTGGGGAGGGTTCCCCCATCCCGTCTGGTACAAGGATCATCCGCAGGTGGCGAACGTGCGCTCGTTTGGCGGACTGCTCGACCGCCAGATTATGGAAGGCGTAGCCGCCACGGAGAAATTGTTCGAGGAGCAGATTCGTCCACTGCCGCCCGCCGAACAGGAACGCCGGCTCGGCGAGATGGCGAATGCGGTGACGGGCGTCACGCCGCCGCGCGAGAACCCGCGCGAGCATCGCACGATTGATGTAATCGTTGGGCGTGGCAGCACAGATTCGGTCCAGTGTGCGGTATTTGGCACGTGCTGCTATCGCCAGACTGCGCTTATTCAGGCGTTCGCCGCTCACAATCTGGTACATGGCACGCCGCGCGCAGTCGGCTTCGCGTCGGCGGCGCAAGCCTTCGGTCATCGCGAAATCCTCGGAGTCTTGGAAACACACGGCCTTTCCAAAGCAAAGCTGTCGTCATAGTTGGGCATTAAAGGGCAACGATGCGAGCGATTGACTATTTCGACAAAAGCGCGGATCTCCACGCCGACCGGATCGCGATCCTGCGATGGGGATGCCCGCTTTTCCTACGCTGAAACGCGCGCCTTCAGCGAGCGCATCGCTCGCGCGATGCGGGCAAGCGGTGTCGAACAGGAACAGCGCGCGGCTATCTACTCCCACAACCACCCCGCCGTTCTGTTCTGCATGTTGGGCATCTTGCGCGCAGGCGCTGCATGGGTCCCGATCAACTTTCGCAACGCTGCTGACGCCAACGTGGAATTTCTGAACTACTCCGAAACGGCTTGGCTTTTCTATCACAGCCGCTTTCGCGAGCAGGTCGAAGAGATCCGCAGACGCGTCTCCTCCCTGCAACATCTGATTTGCATCGACGGCGCGGACGGCGCACATCCGTCACTCGCAACCTTCATGGAACTGGGAAACTCAGGCGCGGATAAGGATATCGATAAGGAGAACGATCTCGACTGGGCCGATGCCCACGGCAATCTCGATCAGATCATGGGTCTCGTTCCGACCGGCGGGACGACCGGCCCGGCGCGCGGTGTCCGCGTTACCAACCTGGCCTGGGGCACGATGACCGATATGGCGATTCACTATTGGAGCGGCGGCGCCGACAACCCTGTCTGCCTCTGCACCGCTCCACTCTCTCATGCCGCGGGCGTCGTCGCTTTCACCATGTTCGCTTTGGGCGGAACGAACGTCGTCTTGCCCGGATTTGAAGCCGGGCAAGTGTTGCGGGCGATTGAGCAGTATCGCGTGACGCATCTCTTTCTTCCTCCAACCGCGTTCTATGCGCTGCTCGCCCATCCGGACGTGAGTCAATTCAATTATTCGAGTCTGCGGGTTTTTCTGCTGGCCGGATCTCCCGTCTCGCCCGACAAACTCAAGCAAGGTGTGGAGATCTTCGGCCCGTGCCTGTGTCAGTCGTATGGCCAAACCGAAGCGCCTATGCTTCTGACCTTTCTCGATGCCCGCACCGTGGCCGCGGCCGCAGCTGGCGATCATCCGGAACGTCTGCGCAGTTGCGGGAGGCCGACTGCGTCGGTTCGTGTCGCCATCATGGACGATGCCGGCCACATTCTTCCTCCCCACCAGCCCGGCGAAATCGTAGCCCGCGGCACCCTCGTTACCGCTGGCTATCACAACCAGCCACAAGCCACCGCTGCAATCCGCAGCCACCGCTGGCATCACACCGGCGATGTTGGATATATCGACGAACATGGATATGTCTACATCGTGGACCGAAAGAAAGACATGATTATCAGTGGCGGCTTCAATGTCTACTGTTCCGAGGTTGAAGCCGGCGTCATGGCGCTGCCCCAGGTACAGGAGTGCGCGGTCATCGGAGTGCCCGACGATAAATGGGGAGAGGCAGTCAAGGCCGTGGTCGTCGTGAAGCAGGGCCAATCGCTGACAGAGAGCGAGGTCATCGCTCATTGCAAGGCAAAGCTAGGCGGCGTGAAGTCCCCCAAATCGGTCGAATTCGTGGCGGAAATCCCGAAAACTCCAGCAGGGAAGTTCGACCGCAAGGCGATGCGTAAACAGTTTTGGGCAAACGTGGACCGCGAAGTGCATTAGCGCAATCGGTCGATTCGGAAGTAGCCACGGCGGAGGCACTTTTATTCAGGCGGTCCGGTCGGTGGTGACCCGCGCACGCCCTAAGCGTTGCCGAGAATCTAGAGATTTTTCATTCCATCCGAAGGCCGACGTAATTTTCCGCGAGCGTCTGAGCTGCCGCCCGTGAACTGGTCACATAGTCCAGTTCCGCAAGTTGGCGGCGACGATCGAAAGGATTCTCGTCCGGAAAGCGATGGAGCATGGAAGTCATCCACCACGAAAACCGTTGCACCTTCCAGACGCGCCGCAAACAAACTTCAGAATAGGCGTCGAGCAGTTCCCGACTTCCGGTGGCGTAAAAATGCTTGAGAGCGCGCGCGAGTATTTGAACATCGGCGACTGCGAGGTTCAATCCCTTGGCTCCGGTCGGCGGAACGATGTGGGCTGAGTCCCCAGCTAAGAAAAGGTTGCCGTATTGCATGGGCTCGACCACGAAACTGCGCATGCCCGTCACGCCTTTTTGCAGAATCTGCCCCTCGATTAGCTTCCATCCTGGCGAAGCCAAACGAATTTGAAGCTCCTGCCAGATTTTTTCGTCACTCCACAGATCGATGTTTTCATCTGGCTTGCATTGCAGGTACAAGCGGCTGATATGCGGCGTCCGCATGCTGAGCAAGGCAAAGCCACGATCATGGTAGGTATAGATCAGTTCGCCGGAGGACGGAGGCGCGTCGGCCAGGATGCCAAGCCATCCGAACGGATACTCCCGCTCATAAACCGTGAGTACTCCCGGCGGAATGCTGGGCCGGCAAATGCCGTGAAAGCCGTCGCATCCGGCAATGAAGTCGCAGGTCAATTCGTTGTCGCTTCCGTCTTTCTGGTATCGAATTTTCGGCTTGGAGCCATCGAGGTCGTGCACGCTGACATTTTCAACCTCAAAAAAGATGTGGCCACCCGCCGCGATACGGGCATTGGTCAAGTCTTTTACCACCTCATGCTGCGCGTAAATCGTGATTCCTTTTCCGCCCGTGAGGTCCTGAAAATCGATGCGGTGGCTGCGGCCTCCGAAACGCAACTCGATTCCGTGGTGGACCAAGCCTTCCGTTTTCATCCGTTCGCCAACGCCCATTTCGGTGAGCAGGTCGACAGTTCCTTGCTCCAGTACGCCGGCGCGAACGCGTTCCTCGACATATTGACGGCTGCGATTCTCAATTATGACGGAATCAATGCCCTGCAAATACAGAAGCTGCGAGAGCACGAGACCCGCCGGCCCTGCGCCTACAATCCCGACTTGAGTTCGCTCAGAAATCGGCATGAACCGCCCTAGAAAGGATAGTGCCGCGGAGTTGTCTGGATCGTGATCCAGCGCAGTTCGGTGAATTCATTCACCGCAGCTTTTCCTCCAAAGCGGCCGTAGCCGCTGGCCTTTACGCCGCCGAAAGGCATCTGCGCCTCGTCGTGCACGGTCGGTCCGTTAACGTGGCACATTCCGGAGTCGATGCGCTTGGCGATTTCCACTGCGCGGGCGATGTCGCGGCCGAAGACGGCAGACGAAAGTCCGTACTCGGTGTCGTTGGCGAGCGTGATCGCTTCTTCGATGGTTTTGAAGCGAGTGATCGAAACCGACGGTCCAAACGACTCTTCGCGGAAAATCTGCATTTCGGGAGTGACGTGGTCGACGATTACAGCGGGCATGATCGTGCCTTGCGGAGTCGCCGCTGAGAAGAACTTTTGCGCCGCGAGACACCGCATCGTTTACGAGTGCGCGAACCCGATCTACTGTGGGGATACCGACGACAGCGCCGAGAACGACCTCACCTTTTCGCGGGTCGCCGCAAGGCAGAGCCTTCACTTTCGCAACGAATTTCTGCGCAAAGGCATCCGCCACTTTTTCATCGACGATGATGCGCTCGGTGGACATACAGATCTGTCCCTGGTTCATGAAAGCGCCGAACGCCGCTGCATCCACCGCGGCATCGAGATCGGCGTCGTCGAGAATGATGAGCGGAGCTTTGCCGCCCAGTTCGAGCAGAATCGGCTTCAGATGTTTCGCCGCAGTGACCGCCAGAATCCTTCCCACGCGCGTTGAACCAGTGAAGTTTATGCGTCGCACGGCGCGGTGCGCGATCAGCGTTTCGACAATCGTCGCAGCGCTGGCGGCATCGTGAGTCAGGACGTTGACCACCCCGTTTCCCAGCCCAGCTTCACGAAGGACCGTGCCGATCAGGCGATGCGTCGCCGGACAGACCTCGGATGCCTTTAGAACAACCGTATTTCCGCACGCCAGCGGCATTGCAATTGCCCGCACACCGAGAATTACGGGAGCATTCCAGGGCGCAATGCCAAGCACGACGCCTACTGGTTGCCGGATGGAGAATGCGAGGCTGCCAGGAATCTCGGAGGGGATCACCTCGCCGGAGACCTGGGTCGTCATCGATGCCGCCTCGCGAAGCATTTGCGCCGCGAGGTAAACGTTGAAACCCGCCCATCCACCAGTCGAGCCGATCTCGTCCATCATCACGGAAATAAAATCGGGGGTACGGGCTTCGAGCAAATCGGCAGCGTGCAAGAGCCTCTTGCGCCGTTCGTGCGGACCGAGCGCGGACCAGGCGGGGAAGGCCTCTGCAGCTGCTTCGGCGGCAGCGATCGCATCGTCTGCGCCGGCGGCAGCGGCACGCGTGGCCACTTCGCCCGAGATCGGATTCCGCCGGACAAAGGTTGCCGCATTTACTGCGGCCGCATCGCGCTCTCCGATAAGAAGCTGGACTTCAGTCGTAGTCATGGCTGTCTCCTCTTCTCGGAACCTTTCGTCTTTTTTCCGTCCATCTGGCCATCCAACTCCCGGAACACATCGGCTGCAATGTGAAACGCGGAGTTCGCCGCCGGAACGCCGCAATAGACGGCGGATTGCAGCAGAACCTCTTTGATCTGGTCGCGGGAGACGCCGTTGTTGAAAGCGGCCTTCACGTGCAGGCGAAATTCGTCGCCACGATTCAATGCGACCATCATCGCCAGTGTCAACAGGCTGCGAGTATGGCGGGGAAGGCCCGGGCGCGCCCAGACCTCGCCCCAGGCGTTGCGGGTGATAAAGTCCTGGAAATCGCGGTTAAAGTCGGTGATCGTCGACAGTGTTCGGTCCACGTGTTCATCGCCGAGAACGGCTCGCCGGACTTTCATGCCCTGCTGGTAGCGTTTCTTATCATCCATATGTTGTTGTCCAAAATTGCGTTTCAATGCTGTCGCCTCATCGGGAAAAAAATGAACTCACCGCCATAGTGAACGCATCCGCCTGCTCGACATTCGAGAGATGAGCAGCGGCGAGTTCAACCTTTACAGCTCCGCGGATTCGGTCGGTGAGGAACTGAGCATCGGAGGCGGGCGTGACCGGGTCACTGCTGCCGTAGATCACAAGCGTCGGGGCCTTGATCTGCGCAACCGCTTTGCACTGATCCATATCGCGGATGGCGGCGCAACAGGCGGCATAGCCCTCCTGTGGTGAGTTTTCGAGCATTCGCTGAGCCCGGGCGACCTTTTCGGCGCTCGCTGCACGAAACTCTGGCGTAAACCAGCGCTCAATGACAGCGGCCGCCACAGACTTCATTCCATCTTTGCGTACGGTTGCGATGCGCGCATTCCACATCTCTTTTGTGCCGATGCGAGCCGCAGTATTCGAGAGCACAAGGCGATCCAACCGATTGGGCGCGTGAATTCCCAGCCACATGCCGATCATGCCTCCCATCGAGAGCCCGCAGAAATGCACACGTTCGAGACGAAGCGAGTCGAGCAAGCCGAGGACGTCGCGACCCAGTTGCTCGATCGTGTAGTCGCCCGGTGTCACAGATGACTGCCCGTGTCCGCGAGTGTCGTAACGCAGGATGCGGAAGCGGCGCTGCAATTCCAGCATCTGTGGATCCCACATGGAAAGGTCGGTACCCAAAGAGTTGGAGAACAGAAGCACGGGCATTTTGTCACCCGCCAGCGCGTAATGCGTCCGCAGCTCTCCGATTTCGACAAACGGCATTGCTAGTCCCTTCCAACAGGGAAGTCTATCGATGACAATCAATGTTTGCGGCTGGCATCGATCACACGATCAACGAACTCCTCGGCGACGCCCAGGTAGTTCTCTGGGGCAAACAAACGATCCAGTTCCGCTGAAGTCAGATGCTTGGTTACGGATCGGTCTTCGGTCAGCACCTCGCGCAGATGTTTACCCGAAGCGCGCGCCTGCCGGCTCGCCGCTTCCATCAGCGCATAAGCGGCGGATTTGCCTATGTGCGCTCCCATGGCCATGGTTACGCTTTCCGCAAAAATCAGACCCTGCGTTGCGTCAAGATTGCGCCTCATGCGTGCCGCATCGATTTCGAGATACGGAACAATCGTCGCCACTTGATGAAGCGCTCCGGCAGTCAGCCGGAAAATTTCCGGCAGGGTCTCCCATTCCGCGTGCCAATCGCCAAGGCCGCGTTCATCTTCCTGAACCATCGCGCTCAGCATCGTACCGACAAGGCCAGGAACTCGCGTTGCCGCCGACAACACGATCCCGGAGCTGACGGGGTTGCGCTTCTGTGGCATTGTCGAGGACCCGCCACGCCCTTCGCCCGCCGGCTCGCAGACCTCCGCAATCTCGGTTTGCATGTGAAGAGAAATATCGCGAGCGATCTTTCCCAGAGTTCCCACGAGCAGCCCCAAAGTCGTCGCCACTTCTGCGATCCGGTCGCGTTGCGTATGCCAGGGCATCGCGGGAATCCCGAGATGAAGCTCTTGAGCCAATGCGCCTGCCACCTCTATGCCTTTTTCTCGCAAAGCGGCCAGAGTTCCCACCGCTCCGCCGAACTGGAGATTGAATGCGCGCCGCCGAACTTCCACAAGGCGCTCCTGATGGCGTGAAACCGCATCCAGCCAGCCCGCGACCTTCACCCCGAAAGTCGTAGGCGATGCGTGCTGCATGAGAGTGCGGCCGGCGATCAGCGTAGAGCGGTGCTTCTCAGCGAGGCCGGGAAGCTCCAGAGAAAGCGAATCGAGATCGGGTTGGAGAACATCGAAGCCCTGCCGAATCTGCAGTACAAGGCCGGTGTCATTCGCGTCCTGGCTGGTTGCGCCCCAATGCACGAAGCGCGCAGCGTCAGGATCGTCTTTCGCAACCAGCGCCGTGAGCTGTTTGACTAACGGAATCGCAGGATTCAGCGAAACGGCAGTCGCCTTGGCGAGCGCGTTTGCGTCGATCAGTTCCACCTTGCATTTCGAAGCAATCGCTTGAGCAGCGGCGGGTGGGATCACGCCGCAGTGAGCTTCCGCTCGCGCAAGCGCGGCTTCGAAATCCAGCATGCGCTGGAGACGCGCGGCGTCCGAGAAAACTTCGCCCATTGCCGCTGAGCCGAACAGTGGATCTAGCAAAGCCATCGAGGTGGGTTACAATCCCAGGTCGAAGAATACCGTTTCCTCCGCTCCCTGCAAAACAACATTCCATTCCAGCGTACCCGGAGCACCAGCGGTCTTTTTCGCGATCAAAGTCGAACGGCGCGCCGGTTCCACCAGATTGAGGATTGGGTCACTCGCATTCCCAGGTTCGTCAGGGAAGTACATCCTGGTGACCATTCGTCGCAGTACTCCGCGCATGAACACCGAGATGACCAGATGCGGTGCTTGTTCCCTTCCGTTCGGCCCAGGTACCGGCCCGGGCTTGATTGTGGCCACGCGAAACATTCCATCCGGCGTCACCGGCACACGACCGTATCCCTTGAAACCGGGCTCCAATGGCTTGTTCTGGGTGTCCTCAGGGTGATCATATTTTCCATGCGCATTGGCCTGCCAGATTTCCAGAATCGCGTCTGGCACCGGAACTCCGTCGCCGTCGAAAACTCGCCCTTGAATGGTTACGCGCTCTCCGGAAACACCTTCGCCAACCAGGTTGTCACGATACTGCCACTCGAAGCCAATCTTGAAAAACGGCCCAACCGTTTGCGACGTGGTCGCCTGCAAACTCATTTATTCCTCCATAGGCGTCGCTTCGCGCCCCCGCAAAACGATATCGAACTTGTACCCTAGGGCGTATTCCGGCATCGTAGTTTCCCAGTCGAACCGGGAGATCAGCCGGTTGCGTGCCTTTTCATCTGCCGTGCAGTTGAAAATCGGATCAAACGGAATTAGCGGATCGCCAGGAAAGTACATCTGCGTGACCAGGCGCGTCGCAAACGCCGGACCGAAAAGAGAAAAGTGAATGTGCGCCGGCCGCCAGGCATTGTAGTGATTACGCCACGGATATTCCCCCGGACGAACAGTAACGAAGCGATAGCGCCCCTCGACATCGGTGACGGCATGTCCGCACCCGGTGAAGTTCGGATCCAGCGGCGCCTTATGTTGATCGACTTCGTGCAGGTACCGGCCGGACGCATTCGCCTGCCAGATTTCCACCAGCGTATTCGCTAGCGGACGACTGTTTTCGTCGAGCACGCGTCCGGACACAATGATACGTTCGCCGAGCGGTTCCCCATGGTGCCCAAGCGTCAAATCGCTGGCCTGGGGCGCGATGATTTCCGGTCCGAACGATGGGCCGGTGACTTCGGAAAGAGTGTAGGGAATTGGCACCTGCGCTTTCGTTGGGGCACGCTTGATCGATGACACATACGGCGGATGCAGATGACTCGGCTGGGTTCCCGGATACGGCGTGCGATACGCTGCAACGCGTTTCATGGTGCTTTGTCCTTGTCGCCACTATTGAGAACCCACAGACTGTATGCAAGGGAGGGAGTCCGTGTCAAGACCGATTATCGTCATTGCGTCCGTTTATCGAACAGTGATAGCATGCCGGTTTTGGAAAGGTGGAAATGGGCACCAGCAGTCCCCGCGGCAAGTCTGAAGGGCGCCGTCCTAATCGCGGAAAAACTCGCCGGGAGGTTGCTCCCTCCGGCGCGGCCCTGCGTGTGTCACCGGCCGCTCGCATTCAGGCACTGGCCGGAGATCCCAGCTTCATGACCTCGCTGGCGCGCGGCCTTACCGTGATCGAAGCTTTTTCCGGCACCCGCCATCATCCGACCGCCGCCGCGCTCAGCGCCCAGACTGGCCTTCCTCGCGCATCCGTGCATCGCTGTCTCTACACGCTGCGAAGACTGGGATTCGTTGACAGCGACGACGAACGCCATTTCTATCTTCGCCCCAGCGTGCTCTCCCTGGGGTATTCCTACCTTTACTCCGCCCCTTTGGCGAGCGCCACTCAACCGGTGCTGGAATGCGTCAGCCGGTCTCTGCACGAGTCCTGTTCCATCGCCACATTGGAGGACGAAAGCATCGTCTATATAGCGCGCTCGCCCGTCACTCGGATCATGTCGGTAGACCTTCGTGTCGGCAGTCGATTGCCCGCCTTCTGCACGTCGATGGGACGCGTCTTGCTGGCAAACGCTTCCCCGGAGAAGCTTCGTCTCTATGTTGCCCGGCTGTCCTTGACTCGCTACACCGATCGGACGGTTCCGTCGAAACAAAAGCTGCTGCGCTTGCTGCATCTGGTGGAACGTGAGGGTTACGCAATCGTGGATCAGGAGTTGGAAATCGGATTGCGTTCGATCGCCGTGCCGCTGCGGGATGCATCGGGCACAGTCGTGGCTGCCCTTAATGCCAGCACCCATGCACAGCGGGTTTCCCTGCATGAGATGCAGTCCAGATTTCTGCCCGCGTTGTATGCAGCGGCACAGGAGTTGTCCCTGCTGCTTGCCGCCGGGGACGCCGCAACCTTGTTGCCGCGCCGCAGTACCACAAACAGAGCAAGAGTTTTCGCAGAGTGATTTTCATAGCGAGGAATCGCTTATGATTAAGCCCTGCCAATCATCGCAGCCTGGCTCTGCCGGAGACTTGCGAACGCCGACAGCCGAAGCGACGCTGGGCTTCGGCCACACGTGAAATCCTTCTCACAGTCGCTGTCCTCACACAGTTGCCTTCGGTTTCCTCAGGACCCTATGCCTGCGTAGGCAACCGAATGACTCCTCAATGCGCGCAGTGTCCGCTGGCCAATTTTCAAACATCCTCACCTTTTCACATATTGGCTGCTCCCCGACCGGGGACCGTTCATTTGCGGACCGTTCATTTTCTGTTGACAGAGTAAAGTACCTGGGGCAGTATTGATACGTTTTAATAACGGTATTTGACCGTTTTTGTGACGGAGCGCCGGGAGTACCGTGTTGCGACTCTGGATTAGGAGGCGGTTCATGAATCGCAGAAATGCAATCGTCAAGACAGCGTGGAATCTTTTTTCGGTTTGTATTCTTTTTCTCTGCGCCGGTTCTGTAGCGTTTGCCCAAGCCGGCCGAGGCAGCATCAGCGGCCTGGTATCCGATCCATCGGGCGCGATGGTCAGCGGCGCCAAGGTCACCGCGCTCGACCATGCCACCGGAGTCTCTCTGCACACCGTTACGAGCGCGGGTGGCCTGTACAGCTTTATATCGCTGACTCCCGGCACCTACGTAGTCACGGCCAGTCAGAAGGGTTTTGCAAGCGTCGCACAAGACAATGTGCTGGTGACTGTCGATCAAGTCAGCACCGTGAATATCGCTCTGCAAGTCGGCGCGGTGACCCAAACCGTTACTGTGACGACAGCGCCCGAACTGGTCGATACCAGCAACTCCACCGTAGGCCAGTTAATTGATTCCGCCACTATCGATCGCGTCCCGTTGGTCGACCGCAACGTCTACGATCTAGTGCAATTAAGCGCCGGTGTGATTCCGGTCAATGGTTCGCCGAATTCCAGCGACTCGATGGCAAGCATTCAAAACATATCGACCGGGCGCCCCGGAGTCGACGTTTCCGCCGACACCATCAACGGTTCCATCGTGGGCTCCGTTTACTACATGCTCGATGGCAGCCCGATCGGGATTGCCGAGAACAATTCCGCCGCCATCATTCCGGCAATGAATATCCCGGAGGATGGTGTCGAAGAGGTTCGCGTGGAAACGCAGAATACGCCAGCCTCCTACCAAAGCGGCGCGGCCGGAGTCATCAGCCTGGTGAGTAAGTCCGGCACGAATAAAATTCATGGCGACGTTTTCGCGATATTTCGGCCCAATGTCCTCGCCTCGAACGACTATTTCAACAAACAAAGCGAGCTATCGAGCGGCCTCGCCAACACGCCCCCTGATTTCCACCGTTATCAGGAGGGCGCAGCCATCGGCGGCCCAATTAAGAAGGATAAACTCTTCTTTTTCGCGGATTACGAGGACACTCAACAGGTGGAGTTCGAGGGTATAGACACGTTCAGCGTCCCCACTACCGCCGAAAGGACCGGAGACTTCTCGGCCATGGGCTTTCAGATCTACGATCCTACCCAGCCCGACGTCGCTTGCCCCGCCGGGACACAGGGCATGTGTCGGCAGGCGTTTCCGGGGAACAAGATCACCAACCCGAATCCCATCGGCTTGCTATATCTATCGAAAATGCCGCTTTGCAACTTCCCTAGCCCCTCCACCTGCAATTCAGCGACGAGTGACGTCGCGGATAATTTCGGCTTGCCCGGCCTCGATCCACTCAACGCGCACCGCTTCGATGTGCGCGTCGACTGGGCTAAAAGTCAACGGCAGCGCCTCTTCACGCGCTTTTCCTATGACAAGCTGATTTTCTCCACGGCCAACGTTTTCCCCAGCGGATGGGATTTGAACCATGCCCAGAACACAACCAACGCGCGCAACATTATCCTGGCCGACGACCTGACCCTCAATCCCACCACCGTTTTGAATTTGCGTTATTCCTTTACGCGGCATCATGAGAATCAGGGAAATCCCGCGTACAGCAACACGGACCTTACCAATCTCGGTACCGTGAACGGCGCCCCGGTTGGTTTTCCCGCCTCCCTGGCCGCGCAGGAGGTCTTCAAACAGCTTCCCTTCATGATCTTCAACGACTACCCCCCACTCGGCGACGACGGAGTGGGGGGCACCGCTAACTACAACCTGTTCGTCTATGCCAGCGAGAACAGCGATGCGAATGCCGCCATCAATAAGGTTTGGGGTAAGCATCTGATAGCGACTGGCTTTGAATACATGAAGCGATATCTCAACGTCGGCCAGCCGCCAGCGCCCGCTGGAGTATACGGTTTCGACCTCAGCGCGACCGATCAACAAACCACGCCCACGTCCGCGTCGGGCCTTCCGGTAGGCGGCAGCGATTTTGCGTCGATCCTCGTGGGCATGGGTATGTCACCGGGGGCCGAAGCCAATCTCGGCTACCCGGGGAATTTCACCAAGGACGTCTTCTTAGCCGAGGCGAATCCGTATTACGGGGCATTTGTCGAGGATACCTACCACGCGTCGAAAATTCTGACGATCACCGCCGGGCTGCGCTGGGACATCTTTGCGGGCCGCACTGAGCGCCACAACCGTCAGGAATATTTCAATCCCACTATCAGCAACACCTTGAACGGCGTCTCGTATACCGGTGCGGAGGTCTACGTCAACGGTAGCAATCGCTCGCCATTCATCACGAATCTGCACAATTTTGGGCCTCGACTGGCTGTCGCCTGGCAGCCCATCACCCATTTAGTGGTGCGGGGCGGCGCAGGCTTCTACTACGGGCCCAGTACGCACAACGTATCTAACGCCATTAACACCGATGGCTTCTCGTCCGGAACCCCATGGAACGGCACCTGCTTTAACGCCGACGGCAATTCCGTGTTCGGACTGAATGGCGGAGCATGCCCGACGCCCACCCCCGGCGTCTACACCGGGTCTTATTCTCTAAGTAATCCCTACCCAACCGCGCCTGGTACACCCGGAGGAATTATCCCGGTTCTCACCACTCCGCCGACGGGCCTAGCCAACAACCTGGGCATTACCTTGAGCACGGTGCTCCACTCTCAGCGCACTCCCACCATCTACAACTACAATTTTGCCCTGGAGTATGAACTGCCGCATCAGGTCGTGGTGACTGCTGGCTACGTCGGCAGCCGGGGGCTTTTCCTACCCTTCAACAATGTCGATCTGAACCAGCTCGGTCTGCCCACCATCGCACGCTATGGGAGCTCGCTGTGCGTCGTCACTGAGCAAAGCTGCATGGTGCCCAACACCGGACCGGTGAGCCTGAACCCAAACTTCAGCGGGCAAGCCACCGTTCCTCAATGGGCGACCCTCCAGCCGTTCCCACAATTCGGTAACGGGAGCTACGGCACCGGTAACGGCATCGTCACGTACGGCTACCCCGCGGGCGATTCGGAATACAGTTCCTTGCAGGCCAAGGTGCAGAAAAGGCTGACCGGCCACTTCACCACGCTTTCCACCTTTACCTGGGGAAAGATCATGACCGACGACGGGTATCCGCCTCTCGGCTTTGTGGGTTCTCACAACCCGGGCGGACCTCAGGACTGGAGGAACCTGCAGTACGAGCATTCCATCAGCCCGCAGGACGTCAAGTTTCAGTTCACCGGACAGGTTTCTTATGACTTGCCGGTTGGCAAGGGACAACGAGTGAACTTGCATGGCGTCTCCAATGCATTTCTGGGCGGCTGGACTACCAATGCTATCGTCTATCTCAGCACCGGTGTTCCCATCCCGTCACCGTCGTCGGGGGCGGGTCCTGGCTACTTCAATCAACGAGCCGATCTGATCTGCAATCCGTCGAAGGGATTTCAGCGTACGGCCGCGAACTGGGTCAACAACAACTGCTTCGCAATACCCGGCACGGAGAACAACGGCAACGCGAATTTCTTTATTCCTGGTAACGCCCCGGCCTACCTTGCCAACGTTCGCACGCGGGGAGCGCGGGATCTGGATCTCTCCCTTTTCAAGACCTTCCCGATAGGAGAAACCAAGAACCTTCGTTTCGACGTTTCCGCGTACAACGTGACGAACTGGGCGCAATATGGAATGCCACCCCAGCAGGACCTGACGTCGAGCGGGAACCAGCCCTTCAGCGCCATCACGGCCAACGTCAACACCCCGCGCCAGTTCCAGTTCGGGGCAAGGTTTACCTTCTGATCGATTGGCCGACGTGCAAGAGTGCTTAAACGCCCGCTTGGTCTTTTTCCTACGCCGGACTGCGGGTGGAATCGCGCACGGCCAGCTCCGGAGCCAGTTTGCGGTGGACCGCGGGCAGGTCGCGCTTTTCCAGCGCGGCGTTGATTCCTTCGAGGGCAATGCTGGCCGCTAACGCGCCCATCGCTTCCATGGGTTGCCGCACCGAGGTCAGAGACGGAGTGCAGAGACTCGACGCCATAATGTCGTCGAACCCGATCACCGAACAGTGTTCCGGCACTCTCAGTCCCGCCTTGGTCAAGGCGCGGACCGCCCCAAACGCCGTCATATCGTCGAACGCCATCAGCGCGGTAAAGGGACGCTTCGCTTTGAGCATCTCTTCGGTCAGTTTGTAGCCGGCCTCAAAACTCGACATCAGGTCGCGCGACTCGGGAAGGTCCACAATCAGCCGCGGGTCCAACTCCAGGCCGCGCGCCTTCGCGAATGAGCGGACGCCTTTCCAGCGGGCAGCGCTGTCGTTCAAAGTCTTGGGCCCTCGAATGAATGCGATCTTGCGATGCCCAAGAGAGTGCAAATGTTCCACCGCGGTGTAGGCACCGAGTTCGTTATCGACGATGACCGAACTGATCGCTTCATTCTTCAATTCCCGCGCAATCATCACGGTCGGGATGTTGTTCTTTTCCAGATCGCCAAGCACATCGATATTCACGAACAGCCAGTTGGCCAGCACAATGAGCGCTTCCACCCGCCGGTCGAGCAGCATCTCGAGGTAACGTTCGAAGCGCGCGCGCTCGTTATGCACATCGGTGAGGATGGGCAGATACGATGCCTGGTAGAGGGAGTTCTCGATGCCGCGCAACACCAGCGTGCAGAAAGGATCGGTCATGTCGAACACCATCACTCCGATGGTGTGGCTGCGACGGCTTCGCAGGGAGCGGGCAAACAGGTTAGGGCGGTAGCCCAGCTTTTTGGCGGCGCTTTCAATGCGCTTCTTGGTGGTGGTAGGGATATAGCGGGCCAGCGGAGCGTTGTTCAGCACAATGGAGACCGTAGTGGAAGAAAATCCACTTTCCTTCGCCACATCGCGAATTGTCACCATGCCTGAAACCTTAAGATAGAGTGCCGAGCGAATGTGTCGCTTGCTCCCGAAATACGTTCTTCAACGGCGAGCTCTCGTGATCAAGCCCTCTTATCATACTCGCCGATCATACTCGCCCGATTCTCGCCCGCGGTTACTCATCTCGCGAGGCGTGGCAAGGAGGGCATCAGCGTTTCCCCTCGACTGCAATTGGACTGCTCGCCGCCGCCACATTCCATCCATCGACAGTCAGCACCAGTCCGTCGCCATGGTTCTTGTCAGACTCGAAGTGGGCGCTGAGTTCACGTTTTTCCCCGGGCATCAGGGACACGTAGTTATCGTCCCAGAATATGGGCACCGCATCCTCGCCACTGTCGCCCTTGGCCACCCGAAGATGAACCATAAAGGCAAGGCTCGAGCTCGGGTTTTCGACAACAGCATGAACCACCAATTCCTTCCCTTCCCGAGAGAGCGAGCTGCGAACGACAAGTCTTACCGGCGGCAACGCATTTAATCCGCTCAGGTCGGCGTATGCGCTTTGCGGCGTGTAGACCTCCTCCAATTTCTTTGCCCAATCCAACTTGTCGGCCTTGGTGGAGAGCCAGTAAAAATTGTCGCTCACCAGCTTGCCAGAAGCGTCGCGCAGTTCGAGTTTCAAGAAGTAAGTCGCAGAGATATCGTTCACTTTCGATAACTGCAAGGCCCGAACGCTGCTATCTGCGGGGATATCGAGTGTCACATTCTGCCGTGATTTTGTCTCTGTGTTGATGTCGAGAATCGTTGCGTTGACCCTCGCCCCTGCGAATGCGTGGTCATAACCATTCACGACGGCGACGGAATCATCGTCGTAGGAATACTGCACATGCAGCGGCTCGCAAGCTTTCTTCGATCCAAAATATGCGCCTCCTGGAACCAGGTAGTAATCGTATAAGTTCCAGATGATCGATGGCCATGCATTGTTGAGCATCCACTGGATCACGCCGGTGGATTCATACTTATTGCGGCCATAAGCCTCGAACATGGCGCGTTGGGCTTCGTAGTTCATGGCTTCGGACTTGCGAAGAAAGTCAGCCAGGTTGGCTGCCTTGCCGTAACGGTGTTCCATGCCGTTTACGAACTTGTCGATGGTGGTAAAGCGTTCCATGCCGGCGTGGTAATTCCAGTAGTCGTCCACCGGCCACAAATGGTCGGCCGGTATAAATCGCTTCAGGCTCTCGAGCGTTGGGATGACCGGGCCCGGACTGGTTTCGGTGTTGAATCCGAATGCACCGCCCGCTTTTTTGTCGGTGAGCCAGTAATCGGGCGGCTCGTAGTCGTAGGGGCCCGACATCTTTACCCCAGAATCCCCGGTCACTTTGGTGGGCTCGGCTGACGCTGAGGAGATCGTGGGGTTGGGCCAGCGAGCGTCCTTCAAAACCTGCAAGTACATCGTTTCAATTTTGGGGGGCGGAGGATTATCGCTGCCGTAAAGCCAGACGAACACGCTCGGGTGGTTTCGCAGGCGCACGGCTTGGTCGGAAAGCGAAGCGGCCGCAATCGTGGTGGTTTCCGGCGTCCATTTCTTCCACTGCTCCCAGGAGTCGCAACAGGTCCATCCCGGCATGATCAGGACGCCCCGGCGATCGGCCAGGTCGAAGAATTCGTCCCGCTCCATTCGCCCTTCGAGGCGAATCGCGTTCAGGTTCATGCCCCGTACGTAATCGATCGCCGCCGTGGCCCGCTCCGGCGACCAGCGGAGCAGCATATCTGGCGCCCACGCTGCGCCACGGATGAGCAGGTTCCGGCCATTGATCTTGAACAACAGGTGCCCTTTTTCCGTCAACTGCGAAGTTACTTCACGGATGCCAAACTGCACGCTCGCCGAATCTGAAACGTGTCCGTCCGCTTCGACCCGCAACTGAGCCGTGTACATTTCGGATTTACCCATCTGATATGGCCACCATAGCCGGGGATGAGCGATCCGCAGTTGCGGATACTGATCAGGCGCGAAGACTACGGTCCGGGATTCCGAAGCCGCCAGTTCCACTTTCTGGCTTACCTCAATCCCCTCGATTTCGGCGTGAACAATCGTGGTGATCGGATGCGCATCAGCATTGCGCAGATCTGCGGTGATGCTAAGAGATGCTGCCGTATAGCCCGGTTCGAGCTTGGATTCCACAAATGGGTGGCGCAAACGAACGGCGCTACTTGATGTCAGGTAGACGTCTTTCCACAACCCCATGTCTTTATCAGGCGGAGTTGGATTCCAATCCACCCACGTCATCGCCAAATCGGTTTTGTCGGGCGCAAAGACTTCCACCGCCAAGGCATTGGGTTTCCCGGACGCGAGATGCTTGCTGACTTCCAACTCGAACACCCGCATCATGCCGGCAATGTCGTGAGCGTCGCCAATCTTCTCGCCGTTCAGCCAGATATTTGCGCGGTAATTGATTCCGTCAAAATGCAGCCATGTCGTCGTCGGACTTGCGTCCGCTGGAAGGTTGAACTCAGTTCGGTACCACCACGCGCAGCGAAACGGACTATCTGCCGGCATGGGCTGATTCGCAAAGAAAGACTTGGAGGAGTAGTCCATCCCGGGAAATGACTTCAGATTTATTCCGAAATAAGGGTCAGGATAAGTACCGTCTGCGACCAGCGCCGCAACCACCGTTGTGGGCACGTGGGCTTTGTGCCAACCATCCGCACGAAAACCGGCGGTAGAAACCTCCCGCCCGTCAGCTTTCACATCGCACGAGGACTGAAGCTGCCAATTTTCCGCGAGAAGTATTTTCGTGGACTGAGCGCCAGCCGGGTTACTGCCCCCCATGCAGTGGGCCGCGAGAAACAGGGCTGCTAAAGCCAGCAACCGAATTGGCAGCTTGATGGAGGAAAAGTGCGAAAGGTCAAACTGTGAAAGGTTAAGCGAGGCAGCGCACTTTCGAATATTCGCCAAAGTAGTACCCCCTCAAACACTCCTGAACGCGAGCCGAAACAACCATTACGCGCTGAGACTTACTCCGTCGTGGTGATCTTCGAAACGCGGGCAAACCGTCCCGCCTCTATACCGGCTTCAGCCGCCAGCGCCAGCGTCATCATCTGCACTGGAAGAACCTCCACTATGGGCCGAACGGCGGGCGGCGTCTCGGGCAATTTCCATGCTCCCGGACTGGCGTCTTCGGCAATCCAGCCGGCCCTGCCACCAGCCTGGCGAATATCATCCAGCAGCCTGGCCTGCAGCGTTCTCGTGGTATCCGCTCCCGCAAAAACGACCGCGAAGGTTTCGCGGTTGACCATCTCCAGCGGCCCGTGTCGGAAGGCTGCGCCGCTCATGCCCTCGGCGTGCCGCCGGACGGATTCCTTCACGATCAGCGCGCCCTCGCCGGTCGCAGCCAGAGACGCCCCGCGTCCGAGCAAAAATAAATGGTGGATTCGCCCGATCTCTGCCGTCAGATCGAAAACGTGGTTTTTCCAGTTGCGCAGATACGATGCGACCGCGGGCACGCTCTGCGCCAGTTCCTCTCGCGTCTGACTCGGGTCGCATCCACACAGGCATCCCCCAAGCAAACGCAGCGCCATCAAAGCGGTCACGTAGGTCTTGCAGGAAACGGAAAACTCGTCCCCGGCCACGGTGAGGATCGAAGTATTGGCTCCCAGCGCCAGCGCACTATCGGCGTCATTGGTTATGCCCACAATTGCTGCCCGGCCACGATTTTCTTCGATCAGGCGAACCACTTCCGCGCTTTCTCCGGACTGCGAAATCGCAATGATCAACGTCTCCGGCTCGAACCATCGCTGCACGGAGTGAATCAGTTCCGAGGTTTCGATCCGGACCGCGGTGTAGCCACATCCGTTCAGTTCCAGGAACAGGGGATAGAGAGCATGGAAAGAAGCACCCATGCCCGTCAGTACGATGCGTTTGATCTGGCTTCCATGCAAACGCCGGGCGAGGACGCTCAACTCCTTCGGAAGTTCCAGTTGCCCGAGCGTTGCCGTCAACGCGCGCGGCTGATCCAGAATGTCACGAAGATACTGGCCCTCGATGATCGGATGCGTATTCGTGTCCAACCTCACCCCCACTTCGCTCGAAACGATGGTGCCAAACCTGCGCCGCGCCGATCAAGCCGGCATCCGCCCCAGGGACGCCAGCATAATCTCGACCTGGTCGACGGGGACCAGTTTGCAATTCTGCCGGATCACCTCTCGCATGCGATCCAGAAACAAGTGTGCGCTTTTCATTACACTGCCGCCTAGGACGATGACTTCTGGAGCAAACAAGGTAATGAGATTGGCCAAGCCGAGTCCCAGATAGTAAGCCTCGCGCTCCACGGCGCGTTGCGCCCATTCATTGGAGTCTTGAGCGCGCGCACAAATTTCGCGGGCATCCAGATCGATGTTCTCGTAACCTGGGGGCGGATCCTTACTGAGCAATACCGTCATTGCCGGCCCCGCCGCCAGACTTTCCCAGCACCCGCGCACACCGCATGAACAAGGCGGTCCAGAGGGATCGATGATATGGTGGCCAATCTCGGGATGGCACCCGTCCACACCGCGATACACTTTGCCATCCAGAATCACGCTCACGCCAATGCCCGTTCCCACCGTCACGTAGAGGAAGCGCGTTTTCGACCTTCCAGATCCCCAGCGCAGTTCCCCCAGTGCGGCTGCATCCGCGTCGTTTTCCAAAGCTGCCGCGACTCCAAACTCGCGCGACAAAACTCTCTACCGGATTGCCGCCCTTCCACCCGGGCAAATTATTAACGTTGCCTAAGACGCCCGTGGTGCTATCAAGCGGCCCAGCGCAACCGATCCCAAGCCCTCGCAACTTGCCCCCGGCCTGTTTCTCGCATTGACGAAGGATTGTCGTCACCTGCCACATGGCGTGATCGAAGCCACGCGCTACCTCGGTAGCGCACTCGTTTTTCGCCAGAACACGGCCGGACTTGTCGACCACTCCCACCGCGATCTTCGTGCCGCCAATGTCAACGCCGCCGATCACGTCGCGTCCCGCTTTCCCGTTTTGTCAGTTTCGTTTGAGGGTAAAATGTTTTATTAAAACGTATGAATATTGATACATTTCGCTTCCAAGTCAAGTGGAATTGCTTGTTTCTCGCTTCCGCAAGTGTGCCCATCGGCGGTGGACGTTGCGCTGTGGGTCGGGTCGTCCGGTGGTTCGGACTTTGAAACCAGCAGTCCACCTGCTACTCTCGCCCTTCGCCCCGATACAGATCACGAGAATGAAAATCGCGAAATGGATATCCCTCGCCTGCCTTGCCTGTTTGCCGCTTGTTTCTCACGCCCAGGTAAGCGACGCCATGCATGCCCTCGAAATTCTGCCGGCACCGAAAGAGATTCGACTGGCCGAAGGCAAGTTTGTGATCAAGCCTTCGACCACCATCCTCATCGCCAGTGCCGAAGACCGGACCGCGGCCGAGACACTGCAAAAAGAAATCCACGACCGCACCGGCATGAAGCTCTTGATCGAACCAGTGACCGCTGCGCCAAGAGCGACGGGGCACATTTCGCTCGGCCGGTTGACCGACCGCGGCTTGCGATCCTATCTCGAATCGCAGGGAGTAAAAACCCCGGATGAGGCAGGTAATCATGATCTTGCCAATTCTGATTTTGAAAAACAGAGCTACGTGATCCGTGTGACCGAGTCCGGCATGGTGGTCGCCGCAAACGCCGCGCAGGGACTGTTCTATGGCGTGCAAACGTTGCGTCAATTATTGCGCCCGGAAGACCGCGAAGCAAAGACGCTGGCGGTTCCCGCTCTTGTGATCCGCGATTGGCCAAGCATGGAATGGCGCGGCGTCAGCGACGACATTAGCCGCGGACCCATTCCTACGCTCGACTACCTGAAGATGCAGATACGGACATTGGCTGAGTACAAAATCAACCTCCTCGGTTTTAACTTGGAACACGTCTTCGACTTTCAGACCCAGCCCCTCGTCCCGCCGAAAGACGCCGCATTCACTCGCGCCGAAATCAAGGAACTTGTCGACTACGCCAGCAAGTATTACATCACCCTTCTGCCCGAGCAGCAGGCCTTCGGACATCTGCATCAGTTTCTGAAGTACGAAATCTATTCTGACCTCGCCGAAACGCCTCACGGACACGTGCTCACTCCCACCAATCCCAAAACGTATGATTTTATTCGTCAGGTATACAGCGAGATCGTTCCGTTGTTTCCCGGCCCGTTCTTCCACATCGGAGCCGATGAAACTTTCGAGCTGGGGATCGGCCAGACCAAAGCTCTTGCCGCCCAGGAAGGACTGGGCCGCGTGTATCTCGAACACCTCCAGAAAGTCTTCGAGATCATGCAGCCCTACCACAAGCAACTCATGTTCTGGGGCGACATTGCGGTGAAATATCCCGAGTTGCTAACGATCCTGCCTAAAGACATGATCGCCGTCCCCTGGGATTACGACCCCAAGCCCAGCTACGAAAACCTCATTACCCCCTACACGAACGCCGGGCTGCGCGTTGTGGTCGCGCCCGGGACGGGCAACTGGGGCGTGATGTGGCCTGACCTCGAAAGCTCGTTCGTGAACATCCGGAATTTTGTACGCGACGGCCAGAAGCATCGGGCGATCGGCACGCTCAACACCACTTGGAACGACGACGGCGAATCCCTCCTCGATATGACCTGGCCCGCCCTGGTTTTTGGAGCAGCCGCCAGTTGGCAGCCAGGCGAATCCAGCATTGAGGATTTCAAAAATAGCTACGACTGGGCTTTCTACCGCAACGGTGACGAACGAACTTTTGCCGACGCGATGGAGAGTCTGGATCGCTCGTCACACGCTGCTCGCCGGAGTGAAGCTCGGCAACGCGAGCCACGAGTTCTTCTGGTCCGATCCATTCAGCGAGGTCGGCGCTAGCCTGGCCGCCCAGGCTCTCCCGGTGACGCACGATCTGCGCCTCGGCGCGGAGCGCGCCGCAGAATCGCTTCTGCGCAATCGGGCGAAGGCGCACCTCCATGCTGAAACTCTCGACGATATGCTTCTTGCCGCCCGGCACCTGGACACGCTAGGCATGAAGATTCAGTTCACGGCCGAAATCAGCCATTTCTATTGGGACGCTTATCAGAATCAGACGGACAAGATTCGCGTGCAAAATGATCTGGATGAAATGATTGACATTAATGGGCGATTGAAGAGCCTGCGCGATTCGATCACCGAGATACGCGCGACGTACACGGAAGGCTGGGCGCGCGAGAACAATCCTTACTGGCTCGACAACGTTCTGGTTCGCTATGACAATCTGGCGCAAGAGGTGCAGGCGAAGATTGTGGCTGTGCAGCTAGCCGAGCGTCAATATGACACTACCAAGAGCCTGCCGGCCCCCGAGCAGTTAGGATTTTTCTTGAAATAGAGATGCGTGGTCAGGGTCGGCAAATTAAGAACAGTGGGCGCGTGGCGAGGTTCTTCGATTACAAAATTACCCGATTACCAAATTACAAAATCTCTTCTACTCGTCTGCCGGCAAATCGAAGTTGACCAGGTCTCCGCGGAAGCCGCGCGTCTTCCACGCGCCGAACGCGATGCCGACAACCATCCAGATGCTACCTGCGATTTTGGCGGGAGTGCTGAGGCTGAGCCAGAGCAATAAGCAGATCACGAAGCCGAGGACGGGTGGCACGATAAACGACAGCGTCCGTTTTTGGTCGCGTACCACGTAGCGCACGAAAGCGGCCGCATTCACGCCCATGAAAGCGATCAGCGCGCCGAAATTGAGCATCTCGGCGCCGAGTCCGTAGCTCATCACGAACGCGCCAATCAGTGCGATCGCACCAACAAACAGCACGTTATTCCGCGGTACGCGATGCTTCGCATCGACCACTCCGAAGAACGACTTGGGAAGCGCATTGCTTCGCCCCATCCCGTAGAGCAGGCGGGCAGCGCCAATCTGCGCGCCCATGCCCGATCCGAAGTTGGCGACCAGCAGCGTGAATCCGATAATGCCAAACATTGGCTTCCAGGCGCGGCCGGCGACGTGAACAAAAGCAGTGTCAACGTCTGGGAAAGGCTGCGATGCCGGCCAGATCAACTGCGCGGCGTAAACTTCAACCGCCGACAGAATGCCAATCACCAGGCAGGTGAGCACCGTCGCGAGCAGAATATTGCGGCGCGGGTTCTCCGCTTCTTCCGAAAGCGTCGAGATGCCGTCGAAGCCGATGTAGGTGAGCACCGCGATCGATGTTCCTCCCAGCACGGCCTTGGTATTCCAAAGGGCCGGGTCGTAGAAAGGCCGCGTATAGAAGTCCGCGCCGTCATGCGGATGCCCGAAGATGTAGCGCGCTGCGACGACAAAGAAAATTGCAATCACCACGCCCATGCCCGCCGCCAGCGCCGAGTTGACGCGAGCCGAGGTCTTTACTCCCTGGACGTTCAGCAGCGTAAACACCAGCGCAAAGAAAACAGCCCACACCCAGTACGGCACGCCCGGAGCAAACACGTGTGCCTGCTGGCTGCACCAGATGGTGCAGATGATCGGATTGAGCATGTAATCCATCACCATGCTCCAGCCGGTGACATAACCAAGCGCAGGGTTAATTTCCTGGCCGACATAGGTGAAAGCCGAGCCCGCGCTGGGATAGGCGCGCGCCATGCGGCCATAGCTGATGGCGGTGAAGAGCATCGCCACCATGGCGATCAGAATCGTCGTCACCACGTGCCCGCGTCCGCGGTCGCTGAGCACCCCGAACACCGACATGGGCGCGACCGGCTGAATCACGATGATGCCGTACAGAATCAGGTCCCAAAGTGTGAGGGAGCGTCGCAGTCGCGGGACTTCAGCGGGCGGGTTGGCCGTAGAACTCATTCTCACATTTTCAAAAACAAAACCCCATTATCCTTCTAAGATAACGGGGTTTGGGGAAGGGCACTTCCGTCTGCGGAGCGGTGTAGCGCTGCCGAGCCGCAAGTCATACAAAATCAATTCGCATTCTATATGGAAGAGATATTCTGTCAACAAAAAACGTCCGCATTAAAACGATTCTTGCGGGGCCTTCGTGGGACCTCGCGGGCGCGTCAAGGGCGCCGCTTTTGTTTCAAAAGCTAGGGTGCTTCGCCATTCTCCATGACCACATCAGGAAGGATGTCGCCGTGAGGTCGATCCCCGGTTCAGTGGTGCTGTAAGACTGCGTGTTGTCCCGATACACCGCCCGTTGCGACGCGTGAAAGACGCCCGTGTTTCCATTGAATTGCTTGAACGTGTCGACGCCGTTTGCTGGACACCGAATCATGCCCCCGACCAGGCCCGATGTGGCGTACCCGGCTGGACCCTCGGTAGCCGCACCCCAAAGCACCGGCGTCCCACCGGAAGTCCCATCCAGCGCGCCTGCCAGATTCGCTACCTGGTGCTGGATGCAATTGGGAAACGTGCTTCCGTCGCCCACAATGAACGACGAGCCCCAGGAGTTGGCGCCCAGAATATTGGCCAGCCATTTCTGCGCATAGATGTCATAGCTCTTCGACTGCGTCAGGTAATGAGCCTCGCTGGCCATAACCGACAAACCGGCGCCATGCGAAGTAGTATCGCCATAACTCCATTGATAGCCGAAGCCCCAGGGATCGCTACCGGCTTGACGGATCGCGTCGCCAACCTGTCGCAGCAATTGTTTGCGAATGCTCGCCTGCGAAACAGACAAGCCTCCCGGATTTCCCGCCGTTTTCAGAGCCCGATACAGTTCGAAATGTGCCAGCCCACTCACATCGTACAAATTCAGCGTATCTGTGTTTCCTGTGTCGTAGATGTTCTTTATGTAACCACTGGCAAATTGCGCCGCCTGCCGCAGGTAGTCCATGGGATTCGTATCCGGCAGCCCCGACGGCAAGTCTTTTGTCGTCAAGTCTAGCGCTCCCTGCGCGGATTGAAGCGCAAAATACAGTTCGGTTGCGCCTAACTCCATGTCATCCTCCCACACATTTTCGGGATAGCCGTCAAATGGAGTAATCGTCAGCAGGCAAGTAGCGCATGTGCCCGAACCTACTGTAGGCGCTGGATCCGGATACGATGTATCCGCGAGCGCAAAGATGTCCTCGGCATTCTTGAGGCACTGCTTCGCCAGCGAGGGGTTTGAAGTGCGGTTGAGTTGGTAACAAAGCGCAAAGTCCGCCGCCAAACGCCCCGCCAGGTTCGGACTGATGGGCGAGCCCGCAGGACCGGCCACATACAGCGGGCGACGGCAGATAAAAAACGTCGTGTACGGATCGCAAGGTTGCGGATCGCCGGGTTCCTTGTAATTGTCGGCCGCCTGCGGCAGAGTCCAAATATCGTACTCTGTGATCAAGCAATAGGGCGTCTCATACGTTCCGCCGCAGTTGCCCGTGGCTGAACTGGGGTTGCCCTCGCCGTAATAATCCCAGTCCTGACTATTGTCCACCTGATAGTAGAGGGTCTGCGTTTTGTCATCCCACATCTTCATCAGCCAGCTGATCCCAAACATCGCTTCGCCGGTGAAGTCGGAGGAGGCCGGTGCTCCCGGGCCGCTGTTGCCCGCATAAGATACGGACCCTGGCGGCGCGGGAGGGTTCACTGGAGCATCAGCGCCCATCTGGTTCGGAAAGTCGCGAATCCCAATCTCCATTAGCGCCGCGGTATAGCTGACCGTTTCGACGTATTTCATGTAATCACCGGCGTCCCACCAGCCGCCGTCGGCATCGATGTTCGGGAGTTGTGCCGATACCAGCGGCGGTGCCGGCGGCACGTTATCGATGAAGTCGTTGCTGTCGAGCGGCGGCGTCTCGTAAACACGCGCATTTTTGTCTTTCAGGTGTCCTGGCGCCGTGCGCAATGCGTTGGGGATGAAGTTCGCGCCATCGCGTTCGGTTTCATAAAAGAACAAAGTGTTCAGGAGTAAGCCGGAATAGAGCGTTTCCGTGTTATCCACCGCAAAGTGCGGCGAGGTCGCCGACACCGCTCCGGACACTGAAATGGTATAGAGATCACCACCCGGAACCTTGAAGTCCAGGGCGTACACATCGTAGTTCACAGTCTTGCTGTGGCCCCACGTGCCCAGCAAAGCACCAGCATCTCCAGAAAACGCAGTTACGCCTTTCGAGTTGACCACCTTGAATTTGACTCCACTTACCGCCGCGCTCGACATCAGGTACGCACGAAAAGGTGTTGCGCCGACTTCGTAACCAATTTGATTGACGCGTACATAGGCGGTTTGTGCCCGGAGGGGAACGGTGTACGCCAGCAGGGCGAGTAAGATGCCAGCTACTGAAGCAAGGCGAAATTGGGCCAAAAAGACGAGCATGGAGCAATCTCTCCCGCCGGAGAGATTACCATATTAAATCAGTTTAATACCGGGAAAAACGCTGTTTCTCTACGTTGAGGAGTGGGAGGGCCGCCGCGCCCTCACTTTGCCTGATACACCGTCTTCCCGGCCACCATCGTCCACAGGACTTTCGTGTCCCGCAGTTCCGCCGGAGAAATCGTCAGAACGTCGCGGTCCAGCAAAACCATATCAGCGCGCTTCCCGGCGGCGATCGTTCCGATGGAATCGAGATTCATAGCGCGCGCCGAATTCCGCGTGTACGCATAGAACATTGCTTCGCGTGGCATCGCCTGCGATGCGTCCAGCACTCCTTCCGATCCTTTGCGCGTTTCCGCCTGGTAGATCGCCCAGAACACGTTCGCGCTCGAGACCGGCCAGTCGCTCGCACCGGAAATGATACCGCCATGGTCGAGGATCGACCGCGCTGGATATTGCCACTTGTAGATCTCAGGATCGATATAGGGCTTTAGGATCTCAATCGTGTCTGGACTTGCTTCCGCCCATAGAAGTTGCAAGGCACTCACTACGCCCAGTTCCCGGAACCGCGGAAAATCCTCCGGTTGCACGAATTGTTCATGCGTCAGCGTATGCGGGAGCCCGGAATTGCCGTTGGCCTTTCGCGCCGCCGCAATCCCATCCAACGCCTCCTTTACCGCACCGTCGCCGATCGCATGCACGTGAATGATCAACCCCTGTTTGTCGGCCGCCACACACAGCTCGGAAAATCTCTTCGCATCAAACAGCAAATCCCCGTTGCGTCCCGTGTTCTTGTAAGGCTTGCTGAGATGCGCCGTCTGTGACGGATACTCCGCCACTCCATCCGCAAAGACTTTGATACCGCTTACGTACAGATTGGGCACCCCCTTGTAAGCGTCGCGCGTCTTCTGCACCGCCGCGAGTTCCGACCCGGGATTCTTCGCCAACACCTGTGGAAACGCCACCACTTGCGAAATCAGCTCCCCCCGGTCCGCCAGCATCTTGTAAGCCTGCAACACATAATCGGTGGCCAGCGGATCAAGCCACGCCGTGATGCCGAGGCGGTAGTTGTAGTGCCAATGCGGCGCGGCCCGCTTCCAGCAGCCGGTCGGGAGTTGGCTGGGGCAAGAGCGGTTCGATCTTCTCCGTGCCGGCGTCGACCAGAAAGCCATTCGGCCGCATGTCTTGATCCACGCCGTAGTAACTCCGCTCCTCCGCGGTAAGCTTTTTCAGAAAATCTGCCGTGATACCCGCGCGCCGCAACAAGGCGCGATTCGCCCACGCAGTGTGCCCATCCATTCCGCGTAGAAGAACGCTTTGCTTCTCATAGGCCCCCGTGCTGAACTTCGCGTTGAGGAAATCGCAGTGCGACCAGAATTCCAGCGGCAGACCAAGAATCTCGAGAATATCGCCGCGCATGCCCTTGCCCGTCTTTTTCGCGTCCTCGACAAATGGCGGAAGATCATCGAGGGATTGCACCTTCTCGCTGGCATCGGCAGAAATCAGGCCGAGTCCCCCGTCGATCGAGTGGCTGTGCGAATCGATGAACCCGGGGAAGAGACTCTTGCCCTCCAGATCGATGCGTTCGGCGTTCTCGGATAGAAACTTCGCCACGTCCCGGAAGTTGCCCACCCCAACGATCTTGTCTCCGCGAATAGCGACCGCCTCCGCGTAAGGGTTCTGCGCGTCGCCGGTGAAGACTTTGGCATGAAAAAAGATCCGCTCAGTGGAACTTCCCTGTGCCCACAGGTAGGCCTCCATCGGAATCAGGAAGAAGGCTGTAACCAACAGGAGAACCCAGTAATACCGCGAAAAGCGTCTCATCCGTCACCCTTTTTCCAAAGATCATCCCGCAAGATCGAACCAGACAGCCCACAACTATACATAAGGTCTCAGCCACGCCGCGACCCATCTTCTGCGAGCCCACCAATGCGGCCAGCCCTCTTCGAGCTGATTTAAGGAATCGCGGCCAGCAAATCTGCGGTCGCTGCGTTGTCCCCGAACGTCTGGCTGACGTGTCCGTACAAATCGACATTGCCGGGACCGAAAACGAAGCTCCCTCCGAGCTGAAATGGGTTCTTGCCTAGCTTGTGCTGCCGGTGTCCGGCTGCTCGGGCTCGTTCCCGTGCCATCGCATTCTCCTTGCGGAGAAGGTGTAAGAGCGAGGCGTTCAGCAGACCCATAGCACGATAGGCTTGCCGGTCCGCATCGACCAGAAGGGGGAAAGTGATTCGACTCTCTTCGCGAAAAATTTGGGCGTAGTATGCGTCGCCCAAGCCAATGGCTGCCAGCCGGGCGCCTTTATCGCGGAATGCCTGTTCATGGTCGCGCAACTGCGCGATGTGCTCGCGGCAGAAGATTCATCCGTAGTGGCGAAGGAAAACGATCACTGCGAGTTCGTTGGCCCAGAGCGAGCCGAGCCTGACCAGTTGTCCTTCGGAGTCCGGCAAAACAATTTCCGCCAGCTTCCCACTCTGGTTTGCACTCTTTGACTGTGGCACGACTTCATTTTCGGGTGACTCCCCGGGGCTGTCAAGCCTGGCAGCCACGGTGCTCATAGCCTCCACACAGCACTCGCAACCTGCACATGGCGTGTGCTTTGGTCCGCCACTCAAGGCTACTGGCGCGCCATTCAGAGCGCCCACGACCGGGCACTTGTAACCATGCTCCGAGTTAACACACCAAATTTTAAGAGAACGATGTGACAGTGATTGAGTTAGAATGTTCGTCTGTTTGCTACCCCCGGCAAACCGTGACTGCCTTAAAGTCTGTCACGAGTCGTTACCAAAAAACACGAGTTGCCGATCCCTTAAGGGCGGAATTTTCTGGGGCAAACCTTCGGAGAACTAACCATGAAGCGATCAACCAATCCTTGTTCAGAATACTGTCGCCAGCACCAGGCCGTTGCATATTGCGCAACCGTTCTACTTCTTTTGCTGGCGGGATTGGGATTCTCCGCCCAATCCGCGTTCGCCCAGACCGGATATACGGGAATCTTTGGTGGCGGCCCGTTTTATAAGAACGCGGCCAAGAACATCCAGGAACTACAAAATTCCGGTTTCACCGAGGCTATTGTTTGGAGCGTCGAAGTAAGCAGCACTGGCAACCTGAATCTTAACGGCGAGTTTCCTTTAACCTCGAACGGTTCCTACATCGGCAACCAAACCTATCCCGATTTTGCCGGGGATATGACGCTCCTGAAACAAGGCAACGTCAAGAGAGTTACGTTGAGCATTGGCTCCTCGAATTACGGGGACTGGGAAAACATTACGGCTCTGGTCGAAGCACAGGGCACCGGTCCCGGAAGCATCCTTTATCAGGACTTTCAAGCTCTGAAGACTGCTATCCCGGCGCTGGACGCGATCGATTTTGACGATGAAAACAGCTACAACCTCGCCACTACCGTTCAGTTTGGCGTCATGCTGGGCAACCTCGGCTATCACGTCTTGCCCGATGCCTACACCAACAATACGTATTGGATGAACGTTGTTTCGGAAATTAACAGCGAACTTCCGGGCACCGTAGACGGCGTTCACCTTCAGGCTTACGCCGGCGGCGTTGGCAACAACCCGTGCTCCTCGGAATGGAATTTCGGGGATGTTCCGGTTTTTCCGGGCCTGTATGACAAAGCGGACAGCTACAAGGGAGTCGAAACAATCATGAGTGGCTGGCACAAGGAATGTGGGATTTCCGGCGGCTTTTTGTGGATCTATGACGATATTGTTGGAACCGGGCTCGCGGCGAAATACGCGCAGGCATTCAAAGTTGGCACAGGCTACAGCGGCTTTGCACTGTCGGCGCCAACCTCGGTCTTTTTGAATCAGGATGCAACGGCCAAGGCCGCGGTCAAAATCGAGGATCTTGGCGGCTTTAAAGGCACCGTGAATTTGACTCTTTCTTCTTTGCCGAATGGGGTCACCGCTTCCATCGAAGGCGAGGGGAACAGCCAGAAAGTAGTCTTCAAAGCGACTCCCGATGCCGCCACTGGATTCGCCTCCGTAACCATCATCGGTACCTCCGGGGCAATCACGCAGAACTTTACAACTACGCTGGCTGTGAGCGCCGCGACGAAGGGCAAGGGCTCGGGCCAGGAAGTTGATTTGTCCTCGGCCTTCAACGTCTACGCAATCTACACCGATGGATCGACCTATTCCACGGGAGGACTCGATGGCTCCGGCAACTCGTATTCGGCGGAACTACTGAATAAGTTGCGGATTCTCGACCTCGTAGACTTTAAGTTTGGATCGCCCAATGCTCCGGACGCCGTTGGGTGCAATGGCCAATCTGTTGCTTTGCCGTCAGGCCAGTTTTCCGGAATCACGCTGTTAGCGACTGGCGTGCAGGGAAGTCAATCCGCGCAGACGATTACGGTCAACTATACCGACGGAACGAACGCGCAATTCGTGCAGAGCTTCAGCGACTGGTCCTCGCCGCAGAATTTCCCGGGTGAACTCGAAGCGGTAGCGATGTCGTATCGGAACTCCGCGAACGGCACCAAGGATCTGGGCACCTTCAATCTATATGCGTATCAGTTCGCTATAAACCCGGCCAAGACTGTGCAGAGTGTAAGTCTGCCCGCTAACCCGGACGTGGTTGTGCTCGCGGTCACGCTGTCGGGCGGAGGTGCGTCATCAACTCACGCTGCGAAATAGGGGCCCGTGCGTGCCGTTGACGTCGCGCAAGCCTGCATTGCTTCAATCGGTCAGCTCTCCGACCTGAAGAACAGTTAGTGGGCGAACGAAACCGGTTTCACGCAGGCTCGTTTTATCAGTTTGGTCCCAACACTGTTTCCATTCGTGACACTTGTTCAGGAGCCAGATTAAGCTTGAAAGTAGAATCCTGAAACTCTCCGAGGCCATCTCTCATGAAACCTGCGTACAGCGGAGTACTCTGCGCCGCGTGGCTATGCTTGTATTTCTCCACCGCGGCGCTCGCGCAAGACCCCATCAAAGTCGAGCCGACACACTACAAGCTGGCTTTCGAAAATGAGTATGTGCAGGTGGTCAACGTCCACTATGGGCCGCATGAGAAATCGGCCCTGCACGCGCATCCAGGAGGTGTCGTCGTAGTTCTCACCGCCGGGCATCTCCGGTTCACGGATGAGAATGGCAAAACGCAAGAAATCTTTGCCCGCCCCGGCGAACCTCGGTGGTTCCCACCCTTCAAGCACAAAGTGGAAAACCTTGGGAATACCGCCTACAACGCTGTCTATATCGGAATCAAAGACAAGCGCCTGGCCATGCAAGCCAACCAGAAGGCTGCGCCTTCAGACTTGGATGAGCAAACCAAGAAGGTGGTCGCAGAGGCGCTACTCGGCGCGGTGAAGTGAGGTCGCTGCCTACCTGAGTACTCCTTGCTCCGGAGGGTTCTCTAGTTAAGGCTTGATTTCACGCGATCTGGTTGTTGAGATATTGCTGCGGATTCTCGATCGCTCCGGCTAGGTCACGTAGAAACTCCGCGGCCCGTGCACCGTCCACGACGCGATGATCGCTAGAAAGCGTCAAGTTCATTATGGGACGGATGCCAGGATGTCCGTTCACTGGCACGACTCGGTCCGCGATTCTTCCGATCGCTAGAATTGCGGCTTGGGGCGGGATGATAATCGCAGTAAAGGCATCGACCCCGAACATGCCGAGATTGCTGATGGTGAAAGTACCGCTCGCAAGATCGGCCGGACGCAACTTGCCGCTCCGTGCGCGTTCCGCCAGGTCTCGCCGCTGCACTGCGATCTCGCCGAGTTCGACCTTGTCGGCATTGCGAATCACCGGTGCGACAACGCCGTCATCCACTGCGATCGCTAGTCCAATGTTGATCTCGGCATTCGTGCGAACACCTACGCCGGTCCAGGTTGCATTCATCCGCGGATGCTTGTGAAGAACCAGTGCCACCAGCGCCACCAGTAGATCGCTGTGGGTGAGTTTCACTTCACGCGATCGTTCAATCCCGGGCCCGAGTTGCTGCCGCGCCTCGTTCAGCGCGCCTGCGTCGACTTCGCGAACTACGAAGAAATGCGGCACCGTCGTCCAACTTTGGGTGGTGCGTTCCGCCATAAGCCGCGAGATGGCGCTGCCGCTGCCAAGATCAGCGGACGGAGCGGCAGTTTTGGATTCCGCCGCGACCAGAATGTCGGAAGCAAGTATTTCTCCGCCCGGGCCTGATCCGCGCAACTCGTCGAGATTCACGCCGCGTTCCGCGGCAAGCCGCCGCGCCTTGGGAGAAATTCTGACGGACTGAAGTGACGGCTGAGTCGAAGCTGCGGCGGGCGTTCTCGACGCATAGGAGGGCTCGACAGCGGTGGTCTTTCTGCCGGATGTAGCCGCGACCTCATCTGCTGGAGGAACTTCTCCGGGACCGACGATCCAGGCAATGGTTCGGCCCACCGGCACCTCGGTCCCAGCCTGAATTTTGACCCCTGCAAGGACGCCATCCCCGGGGGATTCGATTTCCATGACCGCTTTGTCAGTTTCGATCTCCAGCAAAGGCTCGCCTTTGGCGACGGCCTCTCCTTCTTTTTTCAGCCACGAAATAAGCTTCCCAGTCTCCTGGGCCATTTCGAGCGCCGGCATCACGACACTGATCGCCATAGTTCGATGACACTGTTTCTAATCCGAATCCGCTGGTGGAGAGCCGGACGTCCTCGCTCGGACAGCCAAATGCTGGACGGGCGAGACGTGCTTCACGGGGCAAGCCTATCGCCGTTGTTTCTTAATCCTCTACGCTCACGCGTTCCTGCCGCGAGCTCGCTTCGATCATCTCGCGCACACGCTTGCTCGGCTTGGATTCGGTTTCCCGAATCGCGGGAAGCGGACCATCCACCGTGAAATAATGTCTGCCGGCTACCAGAAGCTCCTCGGCAGGGAAGCGCGTTATGACTTCATGGCCGGTCTCGGTGACCACAATTTCTTCTTCGATGCGAGCCGCACTCCACCCATCCGTCGAGGGCCAGAAAGTTTCGAGCGCAAACACCATACCCGGCTTGATCTCGCAGGGGTGATCGAGCGACACCAGACGGCTGATCACGGGCTTCTCCCAAATGGCCAAGCCGATGCCGTGTCCATATTGCAGCGCAAAGCAAGCTTCCTCGTTCGGGAAACCGAACTCCTGCGCTTTCGGCCAAACAGCCGCAATCTCGGCGGTAGTACGCCCCGGCCGGACGAGTTCAATGGCCGCGTCGAGATATTCGCGGCACCGTTTATACGCATCGTTCATCGCGTGCGACGCGTATCCGATGGTGAAACAGCGGTAATAGCAGGTGCGGTACCCCATGTACGAGTGGAGAATGTCGTAATACACGGGATCGCCCGGCCGGAGCACGCGATCGGAGAACACATGCGGATGCGGATTGCATCGCTCTCCCGAAATCGCATTCACGCGCTTCCACGTATTCGGAGCCCAGATCGTAGAGCACCTTGCTCGACCAGTCCGACGGCCTGGTTTTCGCTCATGCCCGGCTTCATGGCGCGATAGAGTTCGTCGTAAGCGGCGTCCACCATCATGGCGGAGTGATTGAGCAACGTGATCTCGTCCCGCGTCTTGATCAGGCGCGCTTCCGACATCAGCGCCTGCCCATCGACGACCTTGATTCCTTCTTTCTGCAACGCAAACAGGACCGGCAGTTCGATGATGTCGATGCCCACCGGCTCTTTGTGCAGGCCGCGCATCTCGAGCTCGATGCGGATCTTCTTCGCCACATCTTCGGCGCGCCCCATCTCCGGCGTCATGGCGCCGCGCAGCATCGAAATGCCCGGCCGCGAGCGCTCTCCCAGCCACGGACAATGCAGTTGATGGTGCTTCGCGGCCGATCCGAAATCCCACAGAATCGGCTCGTCATTTTGCGGCAAGCAGCGTAAAGCGATTCGCCTTGTCCTGCGCCCAGGTGCCGATGTGCGTCGCGGTGAGGTAGCGGACGTTGTTCATGTCGAAGCACAGCAGCGCGCCCATCTCCGACTTGCTGAGCAGATCCTTGGCGCGCGCCAGGCGTTCGCGGCGCAGCCGATCGAAATCAACGCGGTTTTCCCAATCCACCGCCATCGTTCCGTAAGTTGGTAAGGCCATATGAATTCTCCGTTTCGTGAAACTTCGAGATCGCTGACCTACCGCACAGAGACCCGCGCCGCTTCAAACACGGTTTGTTCGTCGGCACGGTCACATCTTCTAGCGGCGGCGAAAACGGAATCGGAACATGCATCGCGCCCATGCGTTTCACCGGCGCATCCAGATCATAGAACGCGCCCGTGGCAATCACCGAAGCGATCTCCGCGGTCACGCCATAGCGCTCATAGCCTTCGTCGAGCACGATCGCCCGCGAAGTCTTCTTCGCCGAGTCGATCAGCGTTTTCTCGTCCAGCGGCCACATCGTGCGCGGATCCACCACTTCCGCGCTGATGCCGATTTCTTCCAGCAACGTCGCCGCGCCCAGCGCCACCTGCACCATGCTGCTGGTCGCGACCAGAGTGATGTCCTCGCCCACGCGCTTGACGTCGGCCACGCCCAGCGGAATGGTGTAGTCTTCCGCGGGCACCGGGCCTTTCAGCTTGTACATCATCTTGTCTTCGAAGAAGACCACCGGATTGTCGTCGCGAATCGCCGCTTTCAGCAGGCCCTTGGCATCGTACGGCGTCGAAGGCATAACCACTTTCAATCCCGGAACGTGGCAGAACCATGCGTGCAGCGATTGCGAATGCTGCGCAGCCGACCGCCGCGTCGCTCCCAGAGTCGTGCGCATCACCATCGGCACTTTCCACTTGCCGCCCGACATGTAGTGAACCTTCGCGGCCTGGTTCACCATCTGGTCCATGGTCAGAGTGATGAAATCGCCGAACATGATGTCGACCACGGGACGCATGCCGGTCATGGCCGCGCCCACCGCAAGGCCGGTGAAACCCGCTTCGGAGATCGGCGTGTCGAGCACGCGCTCTGTCCCGAATTCTTCCAGCAAGCCGGAGAGCACTTTGAACGGAGTGCCGGCTTCGGCCACGTCTTCGCCCATAATGCACACCGTCGGATCGCGCCGCATCTCTTCCGCCAGCGCTTCGCGAATGGCTTGCGCGAAAGTCAGTTCGCGTCGAAGTGCGCGGTCGTCTCAGGCATACACATCCTCGCTCCACTTCATCGCGGTCGGGATACGGCGCGGCGACGGCGAAATCCACCGCCTGCTTCATCTCGACTTCGAGTTCCGCCTGCATCTGCATCAAGCGTTGCGCTGGTCGGCCAACTTCTGCTCCATCAGCCATCTGCCGAAATTCGTGATCGGGTCGCGCTCCGTCTTCCAGGTTTGCTCTTCCTGCTTCGAGCGGTAGTATTCGCGATTGATGTCGCCGACGTGATGCCCGTGATAGCGGTAGGTATTGCAGAGCAGGAAAGCAGGCCCCTCGCCGCGTGCGCGCGCGCTCCACCAGAACGCTGTGCAGCGGCATAAACGGCGCGCACATCCTGCCCGTCCACGGTTGCCGCTTCGACAGTCCAAAGGCCGTGGCGCGCGTCAGAATGTCGCCCGCCGTCGTTTCCGAATAATGCGTGTATTCGTTATAAAGATTGTTCTCGCACACGTAGATCACGGGCAGCTTGAAAAGTCTGCGCCAGGTTCATCACTTCGTAAAGCACGCCCTGCCCAAGCGCGCCTTCTCCGAAAAAGCACACCGCGACTTGGTCCGTGCCCAGATGGCTTGGCCGAAAACGCCGCTCCGGTCGCGATGCCGGCGCTGCCACAGACGATCGCGTTCGCGCCCAGATTGCCGGTCGCCGGGTCTGCAATGTGCATCGAACCGCCTTTGCCCTTGCAGTACCCGGCCTTTTTTCCCAGCAGTTCGGCGAACATTCGGTCGGGGGAGGCGCCTTTCGCCAAACAATGCCCATGGCCGCGATGCGTGCTGGTGATGTAATCGTCGTTCCGAAGCGCCTCGCAAACGCCCACCGCGACTGCTTCCTCGCCGATATAAAGATGCGCCAGACCCGGCATCAGCGCGCGCGTGTAAAGTTCATTGACCTGCGCTTCAAACAGGCGGATGGCGACCATCTGCCGGTACATCCGCAGCCACAACTCGACGTCTTCTCGAGGCAGCTCGTCTTTGCGACTGGATCGCGGTCGTCATTTCTGCACTCCCGACATCCGTGCCAGCACGTCGAACACGACCGCGAAATCCAGTTTCTCCCAGCCCATCGCCGCGCGCCGCCGTGAGGAACTCGTTGCTCACGGCGGTCGTGGGAACGGGCACATTCAATTTGCGGCCCATTTCCATCGCCAGCAGCATGTCCTTCTGCATCATGTTGACGTCGAACCACGCTTCTTCCGGTTGCTGCAGCACAAACGGCCCACGATACTGAATCATGGGCGACGCGATCGCGCTGTGCACCATAACGTCCACCGCGATTTCACGCGCAATGCCGCTCTTTTCCGCCAGCAGCACGCCTTCCGAAAAAGCCAGCATCTGCACGGCCAGCTGCAGATTCATCGCAATCTTCATCGACAGCGCGACCCCGTTGTCGCCGACATGCGTCACCTTCGGGCCGATATCGAGCAGCAGCGGCTTCAACTTGCTCGAACGTTTCCTTGCGGCCGCCGACCATCACCGAGAGCTTGCCCTGTTGCAGCGTAATCACGCTGCCGGAAACCGGCGCGTCGATCATGTCCGCGCCCTTTTCGCGAACTTTGGCGGCCAGCGCGCGGCTGACATCCGGACTTACCGTGCTCATGTCGATGTGAAACTTTCCCGCGGCGATACCCGCGCAGCAATCCGTCGGGCCCATCGGTAACTGCCGCCAGCGCGGCCGCATTCGTCACCATCGTGAAGGTCACATCCGACGGCTGCCGCGACGGCTTTGCGGCGAATCGGCAAACTGCATGCCCTTGTCGATCAGCCACTGCGCTTTCGAGCGCGTCCGGTTGTAGCCGGTGACGCTGTGCCCTTTTTCGAGCAGACGGGCCACCATGTTGCCGCCCATCACGCCTAGACCGATGAATCCAAGTTTGGCCATGCAATCAAGTTCCTTTCGCAATGCACCTTCAAAGTGCGAGCGCTAAGTTGCTTGTTCGCGGACGAAGACGAATCCGCAAGCACTTGCTTGAGATGAGCGCGCATCGCTTCGCGCGCTTTCTCCGGATCACGTTTCTCAATCGCTGCCAGAATCCGCTTGTGATGGAACTGGCCTCGCTCGGGACCGCCATCGACGTTGAAAATGCGGCTGCGCTGCTCCCGCAGAAGGCCCACAATGGAGTCCAGCAGCGAAAGAATCAGCGGGTTGCCCGCGGCCTTTCGGCCAGAGCCAGATGGAAATCGAGATCTGCTTCAACGTAGGCGTCGGGATCGTGCAGGTTGCGATCCATCATCGCGACCGCCTCCCGCATCGTGGTCAGCAACTGTTCCTCGATTCGCGTCGCCGCCAGTCCGGCGATGTCTGGTTCCAGAACCAGGCGCAATTCGGCCAGATGCGCCGATCCTTCCTGCGGGTTGATCCGAATCATCAGATCCAGCGATTGGCGAATGGCTTGGGAAGTACCATTGGTCACGAATGTGCCCCGTCCCGAATAGGCCTCGACCAAGCCTTTCTCCCGCAAAGTCTTCACTGCTTCCCGCACTGCGGTGCGACTTACCCCAAAGCGTTGAGCCAGATCGCGCTCGGCCGGCAGTTGGTCCCCAGGCTTGAGTTGACCTTTCAGGATGGAGTCTTCCACTTGCTGCACAATCTGCTCGTACAGCCGGGACGTCTTCACGGCTCGGTACACCGGCTTGTCGGCCGGCGGATCTTCCACTTCGTTTCTCATTTGGCCCCCTTCGGCCACCGCCGGGATCGCCGACAAAGGTATCTCGGTCTAATTCCAATACCGCAAATTGCGAATTGCCTCTCCCGACCCCTGTGCATGGCGAACTTGCAGGATTGTACCAGCTGTCTTACGGTCGGACCACAATACTACTTGACGGGTAGGCCGCGTCAAGGTATATCTTCCAATCGCACTTCGTTTGCAACATTTGCCGACTTCCGTGATATGGGTGCCCGATCCAGAAAAAATGTTCCATCTCCCTGATTTGGAGGCTGTAATGCATTCTCCGTTGAATGGCATTCGGGTTTTAGGGATCGTCTGTGTAGCGGTGGTCCTTTCTCTGCCGGTGTTCTCCCAAACCACGATGGGCCGCATTCTCGGGACCGTTAGTGATCAGTCCGGAGCCTCTGTAGCAGGAGCCGCCGTCGTCATCACCGATGTTCAGCGCGGCACCACGCGAGCCGTGGCCACGGATGCCTCGGGAGATTACGCCGTCCCAGAACTCCAGCCCGGCATTTACAAAGTCCGTGCGGAAGCAAAAGGTTTCAAGGTGGTGGAGCGCGTAAATATCGCTGTCGAAGTTGGCCAGGACGTGCGCGTCGACATCGCGCTCCCGACCGGCCAGGTTTCCGAGACGGTGGTGGTGAACGCCGAGGTTCCACTGGTGAACACAACCTCCGCGACTTTGGGCGGCACACTCAGCAATGTGGAAATTAACGACCTCCCGCTGAACGGTCGCAACTACGAGAACCTGCTTCAACTGCGCCCCGGTGTCATGCGCTATCCCGGCGGTGGATTCTCGACCACGAGCACCAACGGACTCCGCGCCGAGGATAATGCTTACTTCATTGAGGGCTTGTTTAACAGCGAGCCCTACTCAGGCCAAGCCATCATCAATGGCGCTGGTATTGCAGGCGATTCAGCGACCATTCTGCCCATCGACTCGATTCAGGAATTTAACGTGGAAGAACTGGCTCCCGCCGAATTCGGTTGGAAGCCGGGAGCGGTGGTCAACGTCGGTCTCAAATCCGGAACCAACCAGATTCACGGCACTGCCTTCGCATTCGGCCGCGATGGCGATATTTTTGACGCGCGAAACTTCTTCAATTCTGTCCCCAATCCAAAACTCCAAAGAACGCTGGAACAATATGGCGTCAGCGTCGGCGGACCGATCGTCAAAGACAAGGTCTTTTTCTTCGGTGCCTATGAAGGGCAGATCTATGACGTAGGAAACTCGTACGGCGGAGTCACCAGTCCGTCGATGGTGCCAATGTCGACTAATGGAACCTGCTTATTCCTTGGGACCGGCGATTGCGCCGACAGCATCCCCAACGTCATCGCGGACCTCCAGGCCGGAGGCGTGCCGGTGAGTCAAGCCAGCTTGAATATCGCCGGCTGCAACCTTTCCGGCGGCACGGTCACGTGTAATGGAACCGGCTTTCCCACAAACAACAATCCGAACATTAATATTCCGAACGGTTTCCCCAACGATGTGACTGTCTACAATACGGTCGGCAAAGTCGACTTTAACCTCAACCAGAATCAGCGGCTAAGCGGGATGTATTTTTTTGGCAACAATACAGGAACTGTCGAAGACTTTTCCGAATTGCAGTCAAGATGGCGGTCGGACATTCACACCCGCGCCCAAGTGGCTGGAGGAAGCTGGACTTGGACACCCAATCCCCGCTGGGTTAACGAAGTACGCTTCGGCTATAACCGTCTCTACCAGCCTACGCTGCCGGGTGATCTAAACACTCCTGCTTCCAGCTACGGATTGGATACGGGAGTTTCGGGACCGTTCACGGGTGGATTGCCGCGCATCGGCTTCGGCGGTTACTTCACCACCCTGGGCGGCTTCAAGTGGCCTAAGTTCCAGGGACCCGATTCTATTACCCAATTCACCGATCACGTGTCGTACACCGCTGGAAAACACTCGTTCAAGTTTGGCGGCGAGTTGCACTACAACGATGTCACCAATGCCGCTTATGGCAACGCGCGCGGCAGCATCAACTTCCTGGGCGGCGTGTTGAGTGGGGCTTCGACCCCACTTGAGGACTTTTTTGCCGGCTTGCCCTTTAAGTCAACCTTGGAAGTTGGAAATCCGACCCTGCATCTGCACAACTGGGCCTACGGCGCATTTATCCAGGATGACTGGCGAGCCACCAGAAGTCTGACTCTGAACTTCGGCCTCCGCTACGAGTTCAGCAGTGTCCTGCAGGAAGCGCACAACCTGCTTGGTAACTTCGATCCGAACTCGCCCTACGGATTGGTGCAAGTGCAAACCGGCACTGGTCAAATTCCAAGCCTCTACAATCCCGATCACACGAACTTCGCACCCCGCTTCGGATTTGCCTGGGATATCAACGGGAGAGGAACTACAGTGATCCGCGGTGGCGGTGGCTTGGTTTACGAAACCGTGAACTGGCAGTCGTTCATCGCCTTCAACAACGCCTTTGGCCCGGGCAGTGTTCCGACAGCAGGCATCGTGCCCGGGGGCACCATCAAAACCGGAAACGTCACTACAAAGAATTTTTTGACCTTCGGTCCCGGGACCACGTGGGATAACACACCGGTCTTCGATAGCACGATCGATTGCAACGCCAGTCCCTGTCCCATCATGACCGTGGATCGCAATCTAACCACTCCGTACGTCTGGAACTGGACTCTTAGCGTGCAACACGCGTTCACGCCGAACCTTACCTTGGAGATGGCCTACGTCGGCAACCACGGTTCAAATTTAACTGGCATTCGCGACATTAACCAGCCGCCGGTCGGCTCGGGCTGGCCGCAAGCGAATATCGTCGCCTGCAATGCCAATCTCATACCAAATCCAACTCCAGGTGGGCCGCCGTTATACGACGTCAACAACACGCTCGGTACTGGCGTTTGCCAGGCCGCCGCCGAGGTGGGACCCTTCAACACCAAATTCCCGTATCTCAGTAACATTTTCAACATGGCGAACGTCTACCGCTCCAATTACAACGGCCTGCAAGTGACGCTGAACTCAAGGAACTACCATGGTCTAAGCATGGTGGCCGGTTACACATACTCGCACGCTCTCGATGACGTCGGCGCGAACTGGGATTTCGGCTACGGATCGGGGCTGCCGCAGAACGCGTATAACCCCGGAGCGGAATACGCCAACAGCGACTTCGATATTCGTCAACGCTTCACGCTTTCGCTCACCTATGCCATTCCCGGCAGAAAGGGCTACGCCCAGGCTCTCGAGGGGTGGGAGATCAACTCCATTGTCACTTTGCAAAGCCCGCAGCATTGGGGTGCCATGGATGAGGGAACCGACGCTGCCGGCATTGGTCCATTGCCCGTGAGTCCCCCAGCCAACAGCCCCATCCGCTGGAATTTTTACGGCAACCCGAACGACTTCAAGTCGGGGCCGAAGGGCACCCCATTCTTCCCCGGTACCGATGCTCCATCCGCCCCGACTAGTAACGCCGCCTGCAACGCCAAAGCTCTTGCCCTCGACGGAGGGACCCCGGGTGCCGCGACCGAATCCCTGGCCTTCCACGGCTGCTATGCGGAAGGTAACTCCATTATGATTCCTCCCCCACTCGGAACCTTCGGTACCATGGGACGCAACATTTTCCCCGATTCCGGTTTCCGCAACTTCGATTTCTCGGTGGCCAAGAACTGGCACTTTGGCGAGCGGTACCACGCCCAGTTCCGCGCGGAGTTCTTCAACATTTTCAACCATCCCAACTTCGCTAATCCCTACGGCGGCCAGAACGGTTTCGGTTTCAATGATCCTTCCGCGCCTGGCTTCGGATGCGGTTGCGCCACTCCCGATATCGCCGCCGCGAACCCGGCCATCGGTTCAGGCGGCCCGCGTTCGGTACAACTTGGACTGAAACTGGCTTTCTAATTCTCCTGGCTTTGCAAATCGGGGTCGGAATTCCTCCTCCGGCCCCATTTTTAGTACCAACGAATTTCCACCTGAAAGGATTCCGTCGTGCCAACACCATTCGGTCGTCATTGCTATTTCGCTCGGTTCGCATTGTCTTTGGCCATTTTCGTGGCTGTCATTCTCCCGCTGTCTGTCCCTGCCTTCTCCGAGCAGCGCGCTGAACGCACGATTGACGAGATCAGAACAGAAGCCATCCACCGCGCCGAAGTCGGCCAGTATCCGCTCATCGGCCTCGATCCCAACGACATCAAGGAAGCCTTTAACTCCATCCACACTCCCGATAAAGACGAGTGGGCGGCGGCCTTTATGGCAGTGGCCGATCGCTACATGAATGAAGCCAAGTCCTTGGAGAAGACCGACCCCACAAAAGCGAACGCCGATTACATTCGCGCCTGGCGCCTTTATTCCTTCGGCCGCTGGCCCATTCCGGCATCTCCCGGCAAACAACGTTCTTACGAAAAAGCGCTCGAAGCTTTCCGCGCTCACGCAAGATTCTGGGATCCCCCCATGGAGATCGTCAGAATTCCCTTCGAAGGAAAGGAAATCATCGGCTATTTGCGCTTGCCGAAGAATGCAACGGCTCCCGTGCCCCTAGTCTTGGCCGTCAACGGACTCGATAGCCGCAAGGAAGATTTAGCCGAGAGTTTCAGTGCGATTCTGCCCTTCGGTATCGGCTATCTCGCCGTCGATGGCCCGGGCACCGGGCAGAATCCAATCAAAGTCAGTGAAAATGCCGAGCGCGTGCTTTCGCGTGTACTCGACTACATCGCGACCCGTCCGGAGATCGACAAGAACCGCGTTGCCATGCACGGCGTAAGTTGGGGTGCGTACTGGGCCACCAAGATGGCCATCGTAGAGCACGCCCGCTTGCGCGGAGCCAGCGCCCAGTCCCCGCCCATCGACAGGTTCTTTCAAAAAGACTTTCTGATGCATGACTTGATCGGCAATCGCGAATATCTTTTCGATCAGGTTCCGGCCCTGATGGCGATTTTCGACAATGTGCATACTATCGATGAAATGGCGGAAGTATTGCCGAAGATGTCGCTCGTCAAACAGGGACTGCTCGGCAAGCCGATGTCACCCATGCTCATTCTCGCCGGCGTGAAAGATACCCAGGTCCCGATCGACGATATCTACCTCTTACTCAATAAAGGCGACGTGCCGAAAACCGCATGGGTCAACCCGCAGGGTGGTCACCTCGGCCGGCAAGTTGGGGTTTGGCCTGATCCGCGCATCTTCAAAGAGGTGATCATTCCCTGGCTCGTGCGCACCCTTGAACCTGAGCCCGCGAAATAAATCCGGTGGAGGGACGATCGTCTCGCCTGTCAGGCGCGGAAACGCCCGGATCTCGACCCTCTACGAACAATCGGAGATAGACACAACCAATGGCAACACTTTCACCCACGCAGGCGGATCCCGCCAGAACCGCGCCAGCACAGCGCAAAACGCCCTTCTACCGCGTCCTCTGGGTACAGGTACTGGTGGCGATCGCCCTGGCAGTAGTTCTCGGCTACGTCGATCCGGCGCGCGGCATGGCCATGAAGCCGCTGGGCGACGCGTTCATCCGCGCGATCACAATGATCATTACTCTGATCATTTTCTGTACCGTCGTCACCGGCATCGCGGGGATGGAAAACCTGAAAAAAGTCGGCCGTGTCGGCGGCATGGCGCTGGTCTATTTTGAGATCGTTTCTACCATCGCATTGCTGATCGGGCTCGTGGTCGGCAATGTCGTGCGCCCCGGCAGCGGCTTTAATGTCAACGTCGCGACTCTCGATGCCAAGGCAGTCGCCGATTATGCCGGCCAGGCCAAAACGCAAAACGTTACTGAATTTCTGATGCATATCATCCCGACAACAGTGTTCGACGCCTTCGCCAAGGGAGATATTCTGGAAGTAGTATTCGTGGCCTTGCTCTTTGGCTTTGCGCTGTCGGCGGCCGGCACCCGCGCCAAACCGCTAGTCGAACTCATCGACTCTCTTACTCATGTCGTATTTCGAATCGTAAGTATTCTCATGATCTTTGCGCCGATTGGAGCCTTCGGCGCTATGGCGTACACGGTCGGCAAATTCGGACTGGCTTCGCTCGGTCCGCTGGCCAAGCTGATCTTAACTTTCTGGTTCACCTCGACGCTCTTTGTCGTCCTCGTGCTCGGCGCGATCGCCAAGGCCGCCAGCTTTAACATCTTTCGTTTTTTGGCCTACATCAAGGAAGAAATCCTGCTAGTGCTAGCCGTAAGTTCCTCAGAGATCGCAATTCCAACGATGATGGCCAAGCTTGAGAAGCTCGGCTGCTCCAAGTCTCTCGTCGGACTGGTCGTCCCGACCGGCTTCACCTTCAATACGGATGGAACCAGTCTCTACATGACCATGGCTGCTCTATTCGTCGCCCAGGCCACCAATACCCATCTGACCCTGACGCAGCAACTCACAATTCTCGCCGTAGCCGTACTTACTTCCAAGGGCGCCAGCGGCGTGCAGGGCGCATCGTTCATCGCGCTCGTGGCCACGCTTTCCGTGATTCCAACTATTCCCGTCGCAGGGATGGCGCTCATTCTCGGAATCGACCGTTTCCTTAGCATGTTCAGAGCCTTGGTAAACATGATTGGAAATGGCGTAGCGACACTGGTCCTGGCGCGCTGGGAGGGAGAATTGGACGGCGAAACTCTCAGGCAACACTTAGCCAGACCGGCGTAGACCCTACGAGGGAAGGCGTCCTCCGTGGATTACTTTGCCGGCGGTTCCTCGAGCCCGCGGTACTTCAGCATCGCCTTCGTGTTGGGTGGCGCGCCACGCCACGCCTCGTACATTTTTGCCAGGTCCTGAGTGTTGCCGCGCGAGAGGACCATCTGGCGGAAGCGGTCGCCATTGGCGCGGGTCAGGCCGCCGTTGTCCACAAACCACTGGTAGGCGTCGTCGGCCAGCATCTGCGTCCAGAGATAGGCATAGTATCCGGCGCTGTAACCGGCGCCTCCCCAGATGTGGGCGAAATATGTGCTGCGATAGCGTGGCGGCACGTAGCTGACATTCAGGTGAGTCTTATCGAGTGCTTGCTTCTCGAACACATCGGGATTCTGGAGCGGCGCGCTCGCCGGCAGCGCGTGCCACTGCATGTCGAGTTCGGCGGCGGCCAGAAGTTCCGTCATGTCGTAGCCCTTGTTGAAAGTGGCCGATTTCTTGATTTTTGCCGCCAACTCTTCGGGCATGGGAGCGCCGGTCCTGTAGTGCTTCGCATAGTGGGCAAAAATTCCTGGATTGCTCGCCCAATGCTCGTTGAACTGCGAGGGAAATTCGACAAAGTCGCGAGCCGTTGACGTGCCGGAGAGCGCCGGATATTCGGTGTCGGCGAATATGCCGTGCAGGGCGTGGCCAAACTCGTGGAACATAGTGACCACGTCGGTAAAGCTGATCAGCGCGGGTTCGCCTGCGATTGGCTTTTGAAAGTTGGCGACGTTGTAGACAACGGGCTGCGTCCCCAATAGGTGAGACTGGTCAACGAAGTTCGACATCCAGGCTCCGCCGTTCTTGTTATCGCGCTTGAAGTAGTCGCAATAGAACAGGGCGAGGTGCTTCCCATTGACGTCGAAGACCTCGAAGACGCGCACATCGGGCTGGTAGACGGGAATGTCGTGCCGTTCTTTGAAAGTGAGGCCGTAGAGCTGGTTCGCGGCGTAGAAGACACCATTCTCCAGAACGTTGTAGACCTCGAAGTACGGTTTGACCTCCGCATCGTCGAGATCGTAACGAGCTTTGCGGACCTGCTCGGCATAAAAGTTCCAGTCCCAGGGTTGGAGCTGAAAGCCCCCCTTCTGGGCGTCGATGACGGCCTGATTATCTTTGGCTTCGCTGGCGGCCTTGGCGGTCGCCGCAGGCACGATCGCATCCATGAACTGCAAAGCGGCTGCGGGCGTTTTGGCCATCTGGTCTTCCAGTTGCCAGGCGGCGAAGCTCGGAAAGCCGAGGAGCTTCGCCTTCTGCGCGCGAAGCTGGGCGAGACGAGCCACGGTGTCGCGGGTGTCATTGCCGTCGCCGTGTTCGGTGCGATTCCATGAGTTCTCGAAGATCGCTTGACGGGTGGTGCGATCGCTGAGTGAAACGAGGTCCGGCTGCTGGGTCGTATTCTGCAGCGGTATGACATAGCCTTCGCTCTTGCGAGCTTGCGCCGCCTGCGCGGCGGAGGCAAGGCGCGCGTCAGAGAGTCCGGCGAGCTTGGCCTTGTCGGTCGTGACGTAGGCGCCTTTCTTGGTGGCGTCAAGAAGTTTCGTCGTGAAAGTGTTCGAGAGCGTAGACCCTTCCTCGTTCAGTTTCTTGAGTTGGGCCTTGTCGGCGTCGGAGAGATTGGCGCCGGCGTGCACGAACTGGTCGTAGTCGTGCTGCAACAGCCGGAGAGATTCGGCATCAAGCTTGAGCGTGGCTCGTTGCTGGTAGATCGCGGCTACACGCGCGAAAAGTTTCGTGTTGAGGAAGATGAAGTCCGCATGCGCGGCGAGTTTGGGAGCCTCGATGCTTCGAACCTTCTGCAGGGTGTCGTTGGTGTTCGCGCCGGTGACGCCCTCGAACGTCTCCATGACGCGAGTGAATAACTGCCCGCTCTTCTCGAGCGCGACGATCGTGTTGTCGAAAGTAGGCGCGTCGGGATTATTTGCGATGGCTTGGATTTCGGCCTGCTGCTGCGCCATGCCAGCATCGATCGCAGGCTGGTAGTCCTCGTCCTTGATCCGGTCGAACGGCGGAGCCTGGAAGGGCAGAGCGCTAGGCGCAAAGAACGGATTCGAGGGGCCAAAATCCGCGGCCGCGGCGAATGCTGTGTCGACGGAATTAACGGCGATCCCTCCGGCAATCATCAGAGCACTCAAGAATAACAGGACAGTCTTCGCATTGCTGAATCGAATGAAATTCTTCAGAGTCATAAACGTTCCTCGTCTCCCAATTGTAACGGCGATTTCACTCATAGCGCTTTACCTGGCCGTCGCGTAGTCATTATTTGAACGGTATGTCGGTTTGCTTTGAGCTCCAGCCCACGCTCGGCACGGAGCCCCAAAACATCCTCACCGACGGAATATATTTCGTCATGTTCCCGGTCGGGGCGGTGCGGACGAACACGTCGAACCGCCAGTTCAGCACGTCCGCAACGTAGATGTTCTGATCTGGTCCCATGGCCATGAAGTGTGCCCACGCCATTTGGCCGGGCTTATGTCCAGGTTCGCCGAACGCGCCCAGAATCTTGCCGTTTTGATCCAGTTCGACGATCCGGTCGTATCCTCCATCCGTCATCCAAACGTGCTGATCCGGCGTAATCAACAAGCCATAGGGGTAACCGATTCCCGTCCATTGCTGCAGGAAGTTGCCGTCCCCATCAAAAATTTGTATGCGCTGATTTTCACGGTCGCCAACATACACGCGTCCCGCTTTGTCCACGGCAACGCTATGCGGCAAGTTGAACTCACCAACGCCTGTCCCATATTTTCCCCATGACTTAATGTAGTTTCCGTCGCGATCGAACTTCACGACGCGAGAGTTGCCATAACCATCCGCCACGTAAATGTCGCCATTCTTCGCGAAAGCCACGTCCGCGGGCTTGTTGAACAGCCAGTTCGCCTCTCCGCCCGTGTTAATGCGACCCAGCACCAGCAGCACATTCCCGGATCGATCCAACTTGAGCACGAGATGGCTGCCATCGTCGGTCGTCCAGATGTTGTCGTCTGCGTCTATGCGCAAACCGTGCGGGTGAGAGAAGAGGCCGTCGCCAATGCTCTGAACGAAGTTCCCCTTTTCGTCGTATTCGGTAAGCATCGGCTTCGCTCTTTGGAACAGAAATATGTGGCCCTTCGAATTCACCGCTACGGCTGACACTTCGCCTGCGATCATTCCTTTTGGAAACTTGAAAAACTGCGGCGCGACCCGATACGGAAGTTCGGGAACGGCCTGGAATGGACCAGCCTTTACTGGTGCAGACTGCGCCCCAGCAGGTAAGGGCAACAATACAATCCACGCGAACACCGCGAACACGATGGTCAGTGACCTTTTCATATTCCTCCCGCAGGAAATGGTTCGAAATACTGTATCGCAACTTGCGTCGTCTTTCCCGGCTGACCACGCGCTAGCGCGGTATGATCTGGTGTGGGGAATTCGCGTACCTGAGACGCTGGGAAAATGGAGACTGGCAAATGAAGAGCAAATTTCTGCTGACTGGAACGGTGGTTCTGGTAGCGATGCTGATGCAGTCGCTCGCCTCCGGCGCAGACACTAAAAACTCAGAGGATCAGAATTCATGGCAGCGCGATCTGCTCGCCTGGCGCGCCAAACGAGCCACCGGCCTCCAGGCTCCCGAAGGTTGGCTATCCCTGATCGCCCTCGGCTGGCTAAAAGAAGGTGACAACACTTTTGGCTCCGCCGAAGACTGCCGCGTTCAGATCATGGGCAAAGCGCCAGCCCATATCGCGATCGTGCGCCTGGAAAAAGGCACATTGCGACTCCTGCCGCCGACCGGTGGTTTTCCCAAGGACCTTCAAGTAGATGGACAACCCGCAAAAGAGCAAGTTCTTGTTTCCGACGATGCCGACAAACCCTCCAAGCTCACCATTGGCACACTGACCATCATCGCGATCCATCGCGACGACCAGTTTGGCCTTCGCGTCAAGGATATTGATGCTCCCACCCGCACTGGCTTCCACGGCCTGAAGTGGTACGCTCCCAACGAAACCTACCGCGTGCACGCGCGCTGGATCCCGTACAACCCGCCCAAAGTGCTCGACATTCCCACCATACTCGGCACCACGACCCATATGCCAGCGCCCGGCGTCGCCGAATTTACTGTCGATGGACAAGTGCTTCGCCTCGAGCCCGTGCTCGAAGATCCGAAATCGACCGATCTTTTCTTTATTCTTCGTGACGCCACCAGCAAGAGCACGACCTACGGCGCTGGACGCTTTCTCTACACTGAATTTCCCGACCACGGCCTAACCCAGCCCGGAAAAATCTGGCTCGATTTCAATCGCTTGTTCAACCCTCCCTGCGCCTTCACCGCCTATGCAACGTGTCCGCTGCCTCCGCCCCAGAATCGCCTGAGTGTGCCGATCCCAGCCGGCGAGCAGCGTTACCACGATTGATGCGCACCGATGAGTGACGAGCGCCCGCGCCCGTGTTTTGTGATTAACAGTGACGGCACGAAACCCTGTCACTACACAAGAAGTGAATCCCCACGATTTGATTGGCGGAAATCGTAGATAATATCTGTTTCACGAATACAACTAAAATTTATCTTGGTATGGAGTCTTACATGAGATGGTTGCTGATTGTCCTGGCTGTAGCCGGTATCGTCGTTTCCTCACTCGCCTTGCGCGAGCATTACCGCACCGAAGCTTCGCCCTGCAGCATTAACGCGCGCTGGGATTGCGGCGTGGTGAATCACAGTCCCTTCGCCATGCTCTTCGGAATTCCCGTAGCCATAATTGGTATCGCCGGATATCTGCTGCTCGGCGCGCTGGCCTTGGGAAGAGCATACCCGTGGATGCTCCCGCTGACGACCGGGGCCTTCGCATTCGCGATCCACCTGGCCGATGTCGAATCCATGGTCCTGGGCGCCTGGTGCATCTACTGCGTCATATCGCTGGGCATAATTACTCTGATGACGCTCTTCGTGATTGGCAAAGTCATCGTCAATTCGATGCAGAGGACGTGATAGTCCTTATTCATCGTGCTCAGCTTCCACGCGATCTGCCGCATCATGCCCAGCCAGACCTCGGCGTCATTGGCGCTCATCTCCATGCGCCGAAGCAGCCGCCGCGATTGTTCTTCCGCCGCCAGCGTCCGCGGCTTCACGTACCCGCTGGCGCGCAGAAACTTAAGCAACGCCTGCGTCAGCCGTTCCACATCTCCCGAAGTGGCAGGAGCCTTTTCCTTTTTCCCGGGCAGAGTCTTTGCCGAAGTCGTCCTCCGTCCCCGCACGAGTTCGTACAAGCAGACAGCCACCGCCTGTCCCAGATTCATAGATCCATGTTCCTCTCGCGTAGGAATCCGCATCACCCAATGGCAGTGGCTCAGCTCCTCATTCGACAAGCCAAACCTTTCGGACCCGAACAGCAAGGCGACCGGTCCTGTCTGTCAACTGCCGCTTGATCAGCCGCGCGCCGCCCTCCAGCCGAAGCAGCCGATGCTGCAATTCTCGCCGCGTCCCGCGGCCGTCGTCCCCACCACCAGTTTGCAGTCCGCAACTGCCTCGGCCACGTCTCCGTATTCCTCGGCCTTCGCCAGCAAGTCCGACGCGCCCACCGCCGACCGCGCTTCCCGAAAAGCCACTTCATACGGATTCACCACCCGCAAATGCTCGCACTCCAAAATTGCTCATGGCCCGCGCCGCCGCACCGATATTCAGCGGATTCCGCGCCGCCACCAGCACTACCCGAAGATATTGGACTTAGAGTGTCGAGATCCGTCATCGATGTCTAAGACCCTCATTCTACGGTGCTCCGCCCACACGCGCTGCACTGCCGGCCAACGGCTGCGACTTCCGCGAGCGCAAGCATCCAATCAACAGTGCTAGGATAGAGGGTTCGCCCGGACAGACCATGCGTCTACAGCATGCGGCGCTTCCGCGGCTGGAAGCTACCTGAGAACTCTGGAGGATGAATGGCAAGCACCACCACCGTCGAAGTCACCGACGCTAATTTTGATTCCGATGTATTGAAGTCCGATAAGCCCGTGCTGGTAGATTTTTGGGCCGCCTGGTGTGGCCCCTGCCGTGCGATTGCTCCCATCGTCGAAGAATTGGCCGGCGAATATCAGGGTAAAGTCACGTTCGGCAAAATGGACGTAGACCGCAACGGCGCCACCCCCATGCGCTACAAAGTTACCGGCATTCCCACCCTGCTAGTCTTCAAGAATGGACAGGTAGTGGAGCAGCTGGTAGGCTACCGCTCCAAAGACGACATTCAGAAAGCCTTGGATCGTCACATAGGATAGCCATCGGCTTTCAACCGTCAGCTTTCAGTTTTCGATCACTAAGGCTCGGACAAACTGTCTGGGCCTTGGGCCCGAAAACGCATCCAATTTGTACTTTTGCCGTTACTGGCAGCTGATGGCTGAAGATGCCCTAGTATTTTCGCAGGACACCAATCACCCGTCCCTGGATCTCGACCGAAGCTGCGGGCACGATGATCGGCTTCATCGCCGCGTTCGAAGGTTGAAGGCGGATATTCTCTCCCTCGCGAAAAAACCGTTTCAACGTAGCGTCGGTGGACTCAATCAGCGCCACCACAATATCCCCGTTGTGCGCCGTTTTCGTTTTCTCCACCAGCACATAGTCGCCGTCGAGAATGGCTTCGTCCTGCATCGATTCGCCGCGCACTTCCAGCACGAACACTTCCTTCGAGCGTACAAAATCCGCCAGCGAGATCGTCTCGTTGTGTTCCACCGCTTCAATCGGACGCCCCGCCGCAATCCGTCCCACCAGCGGCAGCACCACCCCCGTATTGACCGCCATCGACTGCTTCAGTTTCCCGCGCGGCGGCAGCAGATCGATTGAACGGCTGCGGTTATAGTCCCGTGTCAGCAACCCTTTTCTCTCCAGGTTGGTGACGTGCTTATGCACCGTGGCCAAAGAGTTCAGCCCCATGGCTTCCTTAATTTCTTCAAACGAAGGGGAGTATTGCTTCTCCGCCACGAAGCGCGAAATGAAGTCATACAACTCGCGTTGACGCCGAGTAATCGCCATGCGTCGCAGCATAGGCGAATGCTTGGCGAATGTCAATATCCAAGCGGGAGCGAACCTGTTACCCGTCAACCCTCCAGCCGAAGCAGCAGCTTCCGCGCTGCGCGCCTTCATCGCAGCCGTACCGCTTCGAGTAGCCTCGCACAGAATTTCAATGACTCCAGCTCGAATGCTCGGATCAACTTGCGCCAACTCAGCCAGCCCTTGCAGCGCAAACGTCTTAACAATGGAGCTGCGGTCTTCCAAATATCCAATCAACAAAGAAGACGCAAGATTTCGCTGCTTGGTGTTGAGCTGTAGTCTAGGAACCATCGCGGCAAGATGCCACCGCACTTCCTGCTGTTCGGTCTCAACCATCAGCCCGAGCAGTTCCCCCGTGTATGGCTGCAGCAACTCAGGGTTCTTCCGTGTGGCTTTCTCGACCGCGTCTGCCGCTCGCATTCGTACCATGGGATCTGCCGACCACAAGCCACCAATCAGCTCACGGAACAGTGTGGGACTCTTCGACACGATGGCCGCTGCCTGCTCAGAGCGGCCGATGCTCCGTCGATCTCCTCCCTCGAGGAGACGAAGGATGTGTTTTGGAGGCATGACAGGAGCCAAGGGTAACACTTCGTCTCGCCACTGGCCGTCGCGCTCTGTAGCCCCCGGGCACAATCGACGTAATCGCCCAGGGCCGCTGTATACTCACAGATTCAGGGAGACGCATGGGCCCGTATCGCCACAGTCAGATCTTCTGGAACGCCGCTTACTGTCTTCTTGTTTTTTGCACAGTGGACTTCCGTCCACTCCTGCTCGGTGGCTTCTTTAAGCTGATCGCTTCCTTTGCGGTTGCCTGCCTGGTTGCATTTATCGTCGTGCACTCGGCGAACATCTGCAGACTGATAGTCCGCTGCCTTCAATCACTTCCAGCTTCTTACTTCCCCTTGGCTGTCGATTCGCGGTGGGCAAAACAATTACAGCCGACTGTCGTAGTTCCGAATGCGCCAAGTCTCCCTCCGCTCTTTCAGCGTCCCCCACCCGTTTTCTCGTAGTAAGCCCCTCCTGAACGGAAGCTCTGGCTGCAATTTGCGCCGCCATTGTCTTTTGCCTTTTCCGTTAGACAGCATCAGGCCCTCCGCCTGAGAGAGACGACGTGGCCATGAATATTTCCGAATTAGCGCGTAGCGGAACTTTATCCAGGCTCGGGCACGAAATCCCAGAAGTCGAATACACCCGTCGTTTAGGCGAACGACAGCGGCAGCTCGGGCGCACCACGGTCCTGCACCGGCGCTTGTGGACATACCTGGCTGCGGCCATCCTAACAACCATCCTCATCGCCTGGGCAGCGCTTTCATCGCGCTCGGTCTCGAAGCTTTGGATTCTGCTTCCTGCGGGAGTCGGCATCTCCATCATCCAATCGCTTGCGAAGAACGGGCGCCACCATCGCCGTGTGCAAAGGATCGTGAGGTTTTACGAACTCGGCGTGGCGCGCTTGCGCCACCAGTGGCAAGGACTAGGAATTGATGGCGCGAATTTCAAGCCCGAAAACCATCCCTACGCCTCCGATCTGGATCTCTTTGGCCGTGGATCTCTCTTCGAACTGCTGTGCACGGCTCGGTCCGGCATCGGTCGCGCAATGCTGGCGAACTGGTTGCTCAATCCAGCGGACTTCGGCGAGGCTGCCGAGCGACAGGCAGCGGTCGCCGAACTTCGCGTGCAGCTTGACCTGCAAGAGGACTGGGCGTCGGTCGAAGCGGGTGCGCTCGATCAAGCCGGTTCCTCGGTTCGCGATTGGGCGCACGCCCCCTCCATAGCTTTTCCGTTGTACGCGCAGGCACTTGCCATCATCCTTCCCATTTGCTTAATCGTCGTGTCGGTACTTGCCCGGGTCGGGGTTTTTGGCCACAGTTGGCTACTCGCCATCACAGTTCCCCTCTCGCTCGAGGCATTGGTGGCGGCTCTCCTTCTGAAGAAGACCAAGCGGACAGCCGCGAATCTTGTCCTGCCTTCTTTCGAGCTAGCGCTACTGGCTCCGTTACTGAGTCGGTTGGAGCTCGCGCATTTCCAGTGTCCTTTGCTGCGTTCTCTGCAATCGCAACTCACCGCTTCGTCCGGCCGTCCCTCGACACAAATCCAAATATTGAGCTTGCAGGCGTGGCTTCTGAATCTTCGCCAAATCGAGTACTTCGCGCTGCTGGCTTCGCCCGTCCTGTGGGGAACAAATCTGGCAATGTGTATCGAGCGCTGGCGACAGCAAAACCGGGAAGGATTGGACCGGTGGCTGGATTCCCTTGGCCAGTTCGAGGCCTTACTTTGTTTCGCACGGTATAGCTACGAAAATCCCGATCACACCTTTGCCGTCCTGCAACCCCATTCCTATCCACTTTTTCACGCCGAGGCCTTGGGCCATCCCCTGCTCGACCGCCGCACTTGTGTGCGATGCGATCTCCAGCTTGACGGTCACGGCACGCAACTCGTCATGGTCAGCGGCTCCAACATGTCAGGCAAAAGCACGCTGCTGCGTGCCGTCGGTGTGAACTCCGTCTTGGCATTGGCGGGAGCTCCCGTGCGCGCCGCACGGCTCGAGATTTCGCCATTGCTGATCGCATGCTCCATCGGCATTCATGATTCTCTCCGACAAGCTAAATCGCGGTTTCAGGCCGAAATAGAACGTCTGAAGTGGATACTTACCCTCTCGCGCACGAACAGCGTCGTCTTCCTATTGGACGAAATCCTGAACGGGACGAATTCCAGCGACCGCTTTTGGGGCGCGACCGCGGTGATCGAACAATTGGCCGAGCGCGGCGCGATTGGCCTTGTAACCACGCACGATCTGGCACTCACCGAGGTGGTCGGGGTGATGAACGGGGCTCTCGATCATCGAGCGATCAATGTACATTTCGAAGAGCATTACCAGCACGGCGAGATGCGATTCGACTACCAAATGCGTTCGGGTGTCCTGACTCGTACCAACGGTTTGAATGTCATGGCTGCGTTGGGTTTGAAGACCAGCCCGGCCACGAGCCATCCTACTCCGCCGTAACGCCCTTCAAGAACGCATAGTAGAAATCCACGCCCCGCGCAAATGATTCAACCCCGATCCGCTCATCTTTGCCGTGCGCCCGGATATCGTTCCGGTCGTACTCTTCGCCCGATACGCAATAAGTCGGCATCCCCGCTGCATTCGTGTACACGCCATCCGACGCGCCCGTGCTCATGGTCGGAAGCACTGGAATGCCCGGCCACATTTGTGCCACCACCATGTCCAGCGCATCGAATACTACCTTCCGCGGAGCCGGAGGCACATAACTATGCCGCTCCGATCCGTGATCGAGAAGCTGATTGTTGTTTTCGCGGAACTGCACTTTAATTTTCGGATCCGCCACCACCTTCTCCAGCGTTAGCCGGATTTCCTCCAGCGAATGCCCGGGTTCGATGCGGCAGTTCACGTTCGCCTGCGCCATTTGCGGCAGGGCGTTGTTGGCATGGCCTCCGCTCAAGCGCGTCGCCACGCAGGTGGTATGCAAGATCGAGTTGTCCATGGGATCCTTCGACAGGCGCGCCACGGCCGCCATGTCGGGAGGATCTTTCAGCATAGCCGTCAGGTCCGCCGCCCGCTGCTCCGCGGACATCTTCACTTGACGCTCGTAATAGGCCCGCGTAATCGCGTTCAACTCAAACGGAAACTGGTAGCGCTGAATCCGCGTCAACGCATCCGCCAGTTCGTAGATTGCGTTTTCCGGCCGCGGCAGGGAACTGTGCCCGCCCGGATTCGTTGCCGTCAGTACGAAATCGCCATAAAGTTTTTCGGTGGCATTCACTTCCATCATCACCGGTTTGCCATGATCGGCCAGCACGCCGCCGCCATCGTGGTTGAGCACGAACTCCGCATCGATCAACTCACGATGATTCTTGATTAGCCACTCCACTCCATTCGAAGTGCCGCCTTCTTCATCTGCCGTCATCGCGAGAATAATGTCGCGGTTCGGCACGTATCCTTCTTTCTTCATCCGGATCATCGTGGCCGACATGATCGCGTCGCCATCCTTCATATCGCTGGTTCCGCGTCCGTAGTAATATCCGTCCTTCTCGATAAACTGAAACGGATCCGTCGTCCAATCCTCGCGCCGCGCCTCCACCACGTCGAGATGCCCGATCAGCAGGACCGGCTTGTGTTTGCCAGATCCATGCAGCCGCACCACCACGTTCTTCTTCCGGTCATTGGAACTGGAATCGGAACTCGGGCCCAACACCTGAATGTCGCTCTCCGGAAATCCGGCATCGCGAAAGCGCTGCGCCATGGCTTCCGAGGCTGCTGTCACGCTGCCCACCGAGTCGGTCGTGTTAATTTCGATCAGCTGTTTGAAAATACTTAGCGCCAGCCGCCGCGTCGCTTCGTCGGAGGGCGTCGGTGTTTGCGCTCGCATCGACCAGGCGAACAAGAGGCAAGAAAACAGTCCCAGCCATCGTTTCTTAGATCGCACCACGATCCTCCCCAAAGATTGCCGCAAGAAATTTCCGTCCTCGCCGACGCTGAAAGCTAACAGATTCGTCTGGCAAAACCAAGCTGGGAGGTTCAATCAGCAGAGGGAGGTTGCCCATCCTTGCGCGCGTTGGCGCAAGGGTGGGATTCCACGAAAACGCATAGCTAGGGCTTCGGGCGCATCCCCAGTGCGGCGAAAATTACTCGATTTCAGAATTTCAGATTCCGACGTCAAGCGAAAGCACGTTCCACTGAATCAGTCTGCTCATGGCCATCCCCCCGGTAGATAGGTTCTACCGTGCGCCCTCCACCACCAGCACCACAAATGAATCCGGCTCGATTTTTCGGTTCTCACGAGTCCCCGTAACATTCGCCGCTACGGTAAACAGTTCGTGCGTCTTGTCATCAAGCGCCATGGTGCGCGCCGATTTCTGAGTCGTCACCGTCTGCGCCACGCTGAACTTGTCGTGCCCATCTTCCTTAATCACGGTGATGGTTCCGTCTCCCGCCGACGCAAATGCCAGCCCGCGCTCGGCATCGAACGCGGTTGCATCGCAGCCATCTCCAATCGCAGGACTCGCCACCATTTTCCCGCTGTCCGCATCCACCACCGCCATCTTCTTATTCCCCGAACAGCCCGCAAACAGACGCCGGTTTTTCCGATCCATCGCGAGGCCTGTCGGTTCTTCGCAATCTGCCATCTTCCACCGCGCCTTCACCGTCAGCTTCTGCGCATCGAACGCCACCAACTCCGACGTGTCTTCAATATTCACGAACACCGTGCCCTTTTCGTCCGTCGCGGCAAATTCCGGCTTCCCGCCCAGTTCGATCTTGCCCACTACCTCGCCCTTGGACGCATCCACGGCCGTCGTGTCATGGCTTTTTGCGTTAAAAGTGAAAACGCGCTTCGAAAATGGGTCGTACAGAATGGCGTCAGGCCCGCTCCCAACCTTGATCGTTTTTTCCACCGCCAGCGACTTGAGATCGAAAACGCTCACTGTATCTTCGCGGCCATTGCTGGTAAACCCGCGCCCAAGTTCCGGATCCAACGCAATTCCATGCACTCCCGTCGTCCCCGGAATCTCGCCCACCTGCTTGCCCGACTTGGTATCAACGACCATCACCCGCGTGGCGCGTGCAATGAACAAGCGGTGTCCATCGCTGTCCGCCGTCAGATAATCCCATCCCCCATCACCGCCCAGTTTCCACGTCTGGACAACTTTGTAGTCCGCGCCCGCCGCCACTGCTGCCAGCGTCACCATGGTTGCCACGAGAATCAAACCGATTCGCATTTGTCTTTGTATTTTCATGACCATCCTCTTATCCTAAATTTATAGGAGAAACTGCTCCCACGCACTCCATCCCACCCAAACGTTCCGCCCGAAACCCTTGTCCAGCAGCCTGTTCCACGCGCTCTCCACAATTGTGCAAACAATTGCCTTTACCGCCCAAAAAGCGTCGCAAGCCGCGATTTAACACCGTCAGCGTTTGGCATAGCCCTTGCTCCTATTCCAACTGGAGGAGCTGACATCCGCCGCCTGGTTCGCGGATGATCCCTCGCTTCCTCCGCTATTGGGAGGTCATTCGATGAAAAAGATCCTGTTTGTGCTCTGCCTGCTTTCCGCCTCTGCGGCATTTGGCCAATATTCTGGTGGGGGATACACCCTAAATAGTCAGCCAAATATCCCATCGTCTCCAAGTCATCCGGCACATGCTGGTTATACGCCTATGGCTCAGGAACAGAGCGTCCTCGTCGGGACAAGCTACACCATGGCCCAAGGAGATAGGCCCGCTTCCGATTTCCCCCACCCAGAGGGTGCCTCTCTCGGTAACGTCGCTCGCGAACTCAGGAAGCAACATTCGCAATTGAGAAAATCCCCTGTCGTCTGGGTAAACCAGTAGCGCAGGGCGCGGACACTCTTGTCCGCGTCCCGCCCGTGCGTCCGTTAGAATTCGTCTAGAAAGGGCGCGGCTTCAGCCGCGCCGAATGCCGCCTCACCCCCTTATTCTCCTGTGGTCCGGGTCCTAACGCAGCCACTACATTCCAACCAGTGTTCAGAAAAACTAAAAATCACAAGATGTTAACCTAGGATGATTTCAAATGACCATCCTGGAATTTACCGTCGTTGTCGCGATCGTCTCTTTCGCGGCCGGACTTCTCGGATCGCTTACCGGCCTCGGCGGTGGTGTCGTCCTCGTGCCGTTGCTCACCCTCCTGTTCCACGTCGATATCCGCTACGCCATCGGAGCCTCGCTTGTCTCCGTAATCGCCACTTCCTCAGGCGCCGCTGCTGCCTACGTGAAAGAAGGCTTCTCCAACATTCGCATCGGCATGTTCCTGGAAATCGCCACTACCTTCGGCGCGTTGCTCGGAGCCTTTCTCGCTACCCGCATCCCGACCAGCGCTCTGGCCACTATCTTCGGAGCCGTCCTGCTCTACTCGGCATATCTCTCGCGCAAGCCGCGCCCGTTGGACCAGCGCAGCCTCCCACCGGATCCTCTCGCCACCCGTTTGCGGCTAAATGGCAGTTTCCCCGATCTCGAAGGCCAGCGTAGTTACAATGTCCAGCACGTCCCCACCGGCTTCAGCCTCATGTTCGGAGCCGGCGCGCTCTCGGGATTGCTCGGCATCGGCTCTGGCGCGGTCAAAGTGTTAGCCATGGATCAGGCCATGCGCATCCCCTTCAAGGTTTCCACCACCACCAGCAATTTCATGATCGGCGTGACGGCCGCCGCCAGCGCCGGTGTTTACCTCAGCCGCGGATACGTCGATCCCGGCCTCGCCATGCCCGTTATGTTAGGAGTTCTGGCGGGCTCGCTTCTCGGCGCTCGCATCCTCGTCAAATCCGAAACCAAATCACTCCGCCTCGTCTTCAGCGTCGTGATTCTCGTTCTAGGCCTGCAAATGCTCTACAAAGGCCTCTGGGGAAAAATCTGATGCCTTCAGCTCAAGCGCCAGCTCCACAGCCACCTGCGCCCCAAGCCTGGAACGATCACCGCATCGAGGTCATCCTCGGCAACCTGCTCCGCACCGGAGTCCTGTTCGCGGCCGCGGTCGTCCTCGCCGGAGCGTCCATCTACCTTGTTCGTCACGCGCACGAACCCGCCAATTACCGGATCTTTCGCGGCGAACCCTCCGATTACCGCACCATTCCCGGAGTCTTCCACAGCGTCATGAACGGCCGCGGCCGAGGCTTAATCCAGCTCGGATTGCTTTTCCTCATCGCCACTCCTATAGCCCGCGTAGCCTTCTCCATAGTCGGCTTCGCCATAGAACGTGATCGCATGTACGTGGTCTTCACCCTGATCGTGCTCGCGATCCTGCTCTACAGCCTCCTAGGCTCCGGAATGGGCGGGTAGAGCCAGGGGATTGCGGAGTCAGACGTGAAAGGTCAGAGGTAAGAAGTAGATTGCAGAGGTAAAACCCAAGCCATATTTTCAAGCGGGTTTTTACCTCTGCAATCTACTTCTTACCTCTGACCTCAGGCTAAGCTCCTACTTCTTTCCCCACGCTATCGAGCACTCCGTTGATAAACTGCACCGACTCCGGCGTAGAGAACTTCCTCGCAATTTCGAGCGCTTCATTAATGACGATGGCATGCGGCGTCGCCGGATATCCCAGAAACTCCGCTACCGCTCCCCGCAGCACATTCCGGTCCACCGTGGCCATCCGGTCCATACGCCAGTGCTGCGTGTGTTTGCCGATCAGCCCGTCGATCTCCGCCAGCCGGTCGCTGGCCACGCGAAACAAATCGTCCGCAAACCCGCGCACTTCTTCCTCCACATTGCTCCGCTCCGCCCAGAACGTCTTCCGGACCAACTCGGGTGTCTGCTTCCCCATGTCCGCTTGAAATAGCATCTGCAGAACCAGTTCGCGGGATTTGCGTCGTGTGCCCATGGGAAGCCGTCAGCCATCAGCCGTCAGGAAAAGATGCTGTGCATGGAGACTCAACACAGTCTATAGGAAAGTTGTCTCTTTGAAGAATTGCGGAGAGAATCGCTAGCGCTTCCGAGGACTGTTGTTGCGCTTGCCTTTCCTGACGGCTGAAGGCTGACGGCTGACGGCCGTCTTCAGGTTCGCCATCTCCACTGCCGCCAGCGCCGCCTCTAATCCCTTGTTGCCCATCTTCAACCCGGCGCGATCAATGGCCTGCTCCAAAGTCTCGCAAGTCAGCACGCCAAAAGCATGTGGCACTCCCGTCTCCTGCGCCGACTGCCCGATCCCGCGCGTAACTTCATTGACGATCACGTCGTAATGCGCCGTGTCACCCCGCAAAAGGCAGCCAATACAGAGGATAGCGTCGTACTTCCTCGTCTCCGCAAGCGTGCGGGCAACCAGCGGAATCTCAAATGCCCCAGGAACCCGAACCAGCGCGATGTCTTTCTCCGCGGCACCGGAGCGCAATAATCCATCGTAAGCGCTAAGAAAAAGCCGCTCCGTGATGAAAGCATTAAATCGTGAAACAACAATCGCAAACCGCTTTCCAGCGGCGCTAAGCCCGCCCTCGATAGCCGGAACTGCCGGATCGGGAGGACGCTCGATTTTTATTTTTTCTTTCGTTTTTCTCTCCGTACTCGGCGTCTCCGGCGGTGGGTTTGCCTTATTTTCCCTTAAACGCTGCCGGACGCTTCTCCAGAAACGCCGCAGTCCCTTCCTTCTTATCTTCTGTCGAGCAGCAGACGCCAAACAAAGAAGCCTCCAGAAACAGCCCCTCAGCCAAAGTCATCTCCATCCCTTTGTTGACCGCCTCCATAGCGTACTGCACCGCCAGAGGAGCATTCGCGATGATCTTAGCCGCGATCGCCTCCGCCCGGGGAGTCAGTTCTGCAGCCGCCGTCACTTCATTCACCAGCCCGATGCGATGCGCTTCCGCTGCCGTAATCAATTCCCCCGTCAGCACCATCTGCATGGCAAGTCCCTTGCCCACCAGTCGCGGAAGCCGCTGCGTCCCGCCATATCCCGGAATAATCCCCAGCTTCACCTCGGGTTGCCCCAGCTTAGCGTTCTCGCTAGCCAGACGCATAGTGCAAGCCATAGCCAGTTCGCATCCGCCGCCCAAAGCGAATCCGTTGATGCACGCAATCACCGGCTTGCCCAGGTTTTCGATCAGGTTGAGGACGTTTTGCCCGCGGTGCGCATACTGTTTCGCCGAAACCGCGTCCTGCTTCGCCAGTTCGCTGATGTCGGCGCCCGCAACAAACGCCTTTTCGCCCGCCCCCGTCAGAATCGCCACCCGGATGTCAACATCGTTCTTAATGTCATGAAACGCCGCCCGCAACTCCTCCATGGTGGCCATATTGAGCGCGTTCAGCACCTTGGGACGGTTGACGGTGACGTAAGCGATGGAGTTTTTCTTTTCGAGAAGAATATTTTCGTAACTCATAAGCAATTCATTTCCCAAACCATAGATAAATAGTCAAGAATCCTATAGCTTATTCGCCACAGGTTTCGCCGGGTCCAAGTAATCATAAAACCCGCGCCCCGATTTCCGCCCGTACCACCCCGCCATCACCATCCGCTTCAGCAGCGGAGGCGAAGCAAACCGACGCTCCTTGAACTCGTCATACATCACATGCGTAATGTAGTAAGTAGTATCGAGCCCGACAAAATCCAGCAAAGTAAACGGACCCATCGGATACCCGCACCCTAGTTTCATCGCCTCATCGATATCCTCGATCGACCCCACGCCCTCTTCATAGGCTCGCACCGCATCCAGCAAATAAGGCACCAGCAACCGGTTCACGATGAATCCCGTCTTATCCGAAGTCCGCACTGGAACCTTCCCCAGCTTCTGAGCAAACAAATAAGCCGCCTCATAAACCTCAGGCGAAGTAGCGATCGTCTTCACCACTTCCACTAACTTCATCAGCGGCACCGGATTAAAAAAGTGCAGCCCGATGAATCGCTCTGGCCGCTTCACCGCCGTCAACAGCTCAGTCACCGAAATCGAAGAAGTATTCGAAGCAAAGATCGCATCCTTTTTGACGATGGAATCGATCGACGCATACATCTTCTTCTTTTCCTCAACGTTCTCAATGATGGCCTCAATCACAATATCGCAATCGGCCAAGTCCGCCTTATTAGTAGTCCCCTTGAGCCGCGCTCGAATCGCGTCCTTCTGCTGCTGAGTGATCCCGCCCTTCTCGACCGGCCGCTCGGCAAACTTAGCCAGAGACTTCTCAATCCCGGCAAACCCCTTGTCAAGATACTTCTGCTCAACTTCAAGCACCGTAACGTCAAATCCAGCCGTGGCGCAGACCTGCGCAATGCCGGAGCCCATCAACCCACAGCCTAGAACGCCAACTTTCTTGATTTCCATAATTGCTTCCTTTGCTCTGACAAGACTTAACAGGTCCGCGTTTCTGTGCCGCCCCGGGGACAAGGTTAGTGAAAGCTCTCCACCACCATAGCAATCCCCTGTCCCCCGCCAATGCACGCCGTAGCCAGTCCGTACTTCTTCTTCCGCCGCCGCAACTCATACAGCAGAGTAATCACCAGGCGCGTCCCCGTCGCTCCCAGCGGATGTCCCAAAGCAATCGCTCCGCCGTTCACGTTCACTTTTTCGCGGTCGAGTCCCAATTCTTTTTCCACGGCCAGATACTGCGCCGCGAATGCCTCATTCACTTCGATCAAATCGATGTAGTCCAAAGTCAGCCCCGCGCGCTGCAGCGCGATCTTCGTAGCCGGGACCGGACCGCTCCCCATGATCTTCGGATCGACGCCCGCAATCCCCCAATTCACGATCCGTCCCAACGGACTCAGATTTCTCTTCTGCGCCTGCTCCAGCGACATCACGACAACCGCCGCCGCGCCATCGACAATCCCGCTGGCGTTCCCCGCAGTCACCGTCCCATTCTTGCCAAACGCAGCCCGCAGTTTCGCCAACCCCTCCAGCGTGGTCTGCGGACGCCGGTGATCGTCCTCAGTCAGCATCTCTCCCGTAGCTTCGCCCTTCGAATTTCGCAGCGGTACCGGCGTCAACTCCTCCTGCAAGCGCCCCGCCTTGTAAGCCGCGTCAGCCGTCTGCTGCGAGCGCAAAGCGAACTCGTCCTGCGCCTGCCGAGTAATCCCTTGCTGCTCTCCATAAAGCTCCGCCGTATTCGCCATGTAGAGCCCGCAATACGTATCGAGCAGCGCCACCATCAACGAATCTTCCAGCTTTCCACCGGGAGCGAGCGTAAATCCATCGCGTCCCCGAATCGAAAATGGCGCCTGCGACATCGATTCCATCCCGCCCGCGAGCACCATCTTCGCTTCGTCCGTCTGGATCATCTGCGCCGCGCTGACCATCGCCTGCATACCCGACCCGCACAGCCGATTCACCGTCAGCGCCGGAGTTTCAATCGGCAATCCCGCCCGCAATGCCACGTGCCGCGCCCCATACAGCGCATCGCCCGAAGTCTGCTGCGCGTTGCCAAACACGGCATGGTCGAATTCTTTAGGATCGATCCCCGCCCGCTCGATCGCAGCCTTCGCCGCCACCGCGCCCAGTTCCTGCGCCGTGTAGTCCTTGATCTTCCCGCAATAGCGTCCAAAGGGCGTGCGCGCCCCGCTGACAATGGCAATATCTCCAGGTTTCAACATGAGTCCCAACTTTATATAGAAGAGATGGCTGGCCAGAAGCCAACCTGTGAGTTTAACAGGGAGGGCGGATTTGTAATTTGGATTTGTAATTTGTGATTTTGCGGATCGCTCGGCTTTCCGGGTGGGTTTGACCTTCAATTACAAATTACAAATCGCAAATTAGAAATTTTCCTACGCCACCGCTGCCGATGCCGCGAACTGCGGCGCCTGGCTAACGATCTTCCCCGCGCCCTGCGCCACTGCCAGTTCCAGCGCGTGATCGGCGCGGTTGGCCACTTCGGTCACAATGTCCACCGGATCGAAATGCTGCCGCATCACCGCCTGCGCCAGCCCCGCGCTGAACTCGACTCCCTTGTCTTGACCCGGGAAGCGCACATCCGCCAGCAGCCGCCGCAATTTCTCCACCGCCAGCAGCGCTTCTTTTTCTCCCGTGTCGCCGAGCACCAGCGCGACCGTGGTCGCCTCGTAGCGGAACGCCAAATCGTTCGTCCGGATGTTCGCCGAAAACAGCTGGCCGATCTGCTCCATCACCGCCGTCACCGCCTGCTCGCCATATTCCTTGAACAGCGCGCTGCGCCGTCCAAACTGCATCAGCAGCACCGTCACCGCCGTCCCCTGCTGCAATCCGCGCCGGGTTTCCGCCTGCAGAAGATCGAGATAGGAAGCCCGTTTCAGCAATCCCGATTTTTCGTCCGTTACCGAGAGATTCTTCACCAGCCGCCGCAGCCCGGCATTGTTGAGCGCGATCAATACCTGGTCGCTCAACGTCCGGATCACCAGCACCTCCGAAGCCTGCCATACCCGCGCCCGTGTTCTGGGTCAGAATCAGCACTCCGATCTGGTCATTGCCCTCGGTCAGCGGCAACGCCAGCAGCGATTCGATCTGCAACTCCTCGACCGCGCTCCGCATGTCGATCAACTCCGGAGCATTCTTCGCATCCCCGATCGTCACCGTGCCTCGCGCCACCGCCAGATCCTGCAGCGTTTCCACCACGCTGACCAGCGCCGCCGAACTCGCCGGAATCAGTCCCTCCGTGTGATATTCCTGCACGCTCGACGGCGGCAGACCCGGTTTGCGCAGCGCCACCATACAGCGCGCTGTCCGCCAGTTCGCCCCGATTTCGTTCGCCGCCGTTTTCAGAACTCCTTCGGCATTTCCCTGGTGATAAAGCTTGCGCGTGATTTCCGCCACTCTCGCCAGGCTGCTGACGTCAGCCGTCTCACTCGCCGCCGCTGCCGCAGTCGCTACCGGATCGCCACTGGTTGCCGTTGTGGCCGCCGCAACCGCCGGCGTGGCCGTCGTCGCCGCAGAAGCCGACTTCGCATATTGCGGTTCGATGCCCGCCGCGATGTATAACTTCTGCAAATCCCGGTTCCGTTCTTCCTCCCGCGGAAACAGTTCCTGAATGCGCTGCAAACGCTCGATCGCTTTCGAACGCATTCCGTACTGCACCAGAATCTCGGCTTGCAACATCAGGTCCTGCAGCGCCGCCGCTCCCAGCGTCGGTTCTTGGACTTTAACTTGCTGCGTCTTCTTTCTTCACCGCCGTGAATCGCGATGCGATCACTTTGAAGCGCTGATCGTCGATTTTTCCGCGCAGCGCCTCCAGCCGTTTCTGATGTCCCGGCTCATACGGATCCACTTCCGCCGCCCGGTCCAGACACTCCCCGCCTTCTGATAATCGTGCTTCGTGCAATACAGATCAAACAGCTTCAGCAGCGCCTGCGCGTAGTCGGTTTCGCGGTTCGAAGCGTTGAACAGCTCCGCCAGAAACTCCAGCATTTCCGCCGACGGCCGGTGCGACGCCAGCAGCTCCTGCATCGTCGCGATGAACGACCGCCGCTCCCCTCGTCGCCGTTGAAACGCTTCCAGCTTTCGCGCCAGCGCCACCGCTTCCGCATCCAGTTCGGAGTCGATCATCTTTCCAATCAGACTTACCACCTGGTGCATGCGCGCTGGGTTCTGCTCGAACAATCTGCCAGATCAGCGGCTCGCTATCCAGGCATCGGCCCGCCGCCAGCAGTGCCTGCGCATACAGATCTCGCAGCTTCCAGCGATGCGTCTCCGGCATGCACCAGCGGCTCAAAAATGAAAATCGCTGCTCCCGCCTCGCCCCGCGTTAGCAGGCTCTTGCCGTAGGCTACTGCGACCTTCGGATCCGCCGGATTCTCCGTATACGCCCGCTCGAACCATTGGCTCGAATTCCCCCCCGCCGTTTCCGTCAGTTCCGCCAGTTGCAGAAATGATTGCGAGGCCATCACGTGCTCGCCCAGTTCCGCCGCCAATTCCGCCACCCGCAAATGATTGCCTTGCGATGGATCCAGACTCACAATCCGCCGCAACACCAGCAACGCCTCTTCTTGCTTGCCCTGCTTCCGCAAATCGTCCAGCGCATTTTCGTACGTCCCGATCGCCAGTTTCTTGTTGGAGTGCTCCAGCAGTTGCCCAAAGCGCACTTTCTGTTCCCAGGTCGGGTTGGTGTAGCGCGCCAGTTTCTTGTAGGTCAGGCTGGCTCGCGTCGCATCCGCCGCCGCCACCTGCCGCTCAAACAACTCGCCCATCAACTGCACCGCCTGCGGTCCCTTATTCAACGAGAGACACAGGTCCGCCGCCATCTGCCGCACATTGTCGTTTTGCGGGTCGCTTTCCAGGATTTGCAGGTATTCCGCCAGTGCGTCGGCCGTTTTCCCCTTCTGCAAAAGCTTCTCCGCCTTTTCGACGCGGCGGGCGACCTCGGCACGATTAGGAGTTTCCGGCATGGGCGGTCTTCGGAGACAGAGTGTTCCACCTTGATTCTAGGATTCGCCCCCAACACCAGCAACGCGGTTCGCCCGCCAGGCGATTACGAAAGTCATCCGGTCTACGTAGGGACGGACGCCCTCGCCTGTTCAGCCGAGCGAATGTCCAGCCGAGCGAAGCTCGGCTAGCTTCTAGACCGCATATCGCGCCACGCCCCTAAATTCTGTTATAGAGTACGAGCGCCAAGTTGCGAGCTAGCATGCCCGACTCTCCCCGCGAACCCGGCCCCGAGTAATCCCGAGGTCGGCCTTCGCCACCAACTCACCGCCGGACAAATGACGATGGTCGCCGTCGGAGGCTCCATCGGCACCGGACTCCTCCTCGGCACCGCCGCTGCCATCCAACTTGCCGGCCCCGCCGTCATCCTCAGCTTCGTCCTCGCCGCCTTCATCAGTTGGACCGTCGCGCTCGCCTTGAGCGAACTAGCCAGCGTTCATCCGGCCGCCGGTTCCTTCGGCGTCTACGGAGACCTCTACCTTAACCAATGGGCCGGCTTCATCTCCCGTGCTGGCTACTGGCTCGCCATCGCCGTCTCCATCGGAGCCGAGATGGTCGCCTCCGCCACCTACATGCAGCTCTGGTTCCCGCGCGTCCCCGCGCTCGTCTGGGTCTTCGGCTTCTCCGCATTCCTTCTTTCCATCAACTTCCTCGGAGTCCACGCCTTTGGCCGGTTCGAATTCTGGTTCGCTATGATCAAAGCTGCCGTCATCGCCGTCTTCATCGCTCTCGGTGCCGCGCTGCTCCTCACCGGACGTGCCGTCCCCCAATACACCGCCCACGGCGGATTCTTCCCCCTCGGCCCCGCCGCACCGCTCCTCGCCATCACCTTCGCCCTTTATACGTTCGGCGGCGTCGAGTACGTAGCCGTAACTTCCGGCGAATCGGTCTCCGCCACGGCGATCGCCCGCGCCGCTCGGATGACTTTTCTTACCCTTACTTTCCTGTACCTCGGTGCCATCACGATCCTCGTCGGCATAATGCCCTGGAATCGCATCGGCGTTACCGAAAGCCCCTTCGTCACCGTCTTCCGTTCCGTCAGTATTCCCGGCGCCGGTCATTTCATGAATTTCGTGGTTCTCACCGCCGCTCTCTCCGGATCCAACGCCGCCCTCTACATTTCGTCCCGCATGCTATTCTCGCTAGCCCGCACTGGATGGGCTCCCGCCGCGCTCGGACGCCTCAACGCCAAAGGCTCTCCGACCTGGGCCGTGCTCGTTTCTTCTTACGGAATCGTCGTCGCCCTCGTGCTCGAGCGCTGGGCACCTGCCAAAGCCTTCGAGTACATCCTCCGCGGTGCCTTCTTCGGCATGATGCTGGCCTGGATCGTCTCGCTCGCCGCCCACATCTCCTTCCGCCGACGCCTAACCGCCGCTCAGACCGCAGAAATTCCCGCCCGCTCGCCTCTAGGCCAATGGGGATCTATCATCGGCTTAGTCGTTGTCCTGGCATCGACCGCCAAAACCTGGTGGGATTCCCGCATCAACCTGATCGTTGGCCTGATTTTTCTGATCGCCCTCACCGTTCTTTATTTTCTTCTCCGCCCAAGCGCTATGCAGAATGACTCTTAATTCTGCATTGATAACTCTTATCCTTTTGATATCCTGATCGAGTTTCGGGTTCCATCTGAACGGCAGGACGACTCCGGACTTCCCACCTGTGCGACTCTCTGTCGCCATCAGTTCCCAGCCGTTCTGTTCCCCCGAACGAAGGAGCAACCATGGCTTCCCCTCGAAAATTCACCGTAATTGCAGGTAGTGAACGTCAGCCCGTTCGAGGTGCCCGCCTCATCCACAATTCGCATCCGGACCAAACCATCGAAGTCTCCATACGCATTCGCTCAAAATCAGAGGCTAAGCGCGGGGAACTTAAGAGTGCCCTCGCCAAACCTGGTTTCAAGCATCTGTCACGCGCCGAGTACGAAAAAATCTATGGCGCTGATCCCGCCGACGTGGAGCAAATCAAGAAATTTGCCCAGGAGTTCGGCCTGAAAGTGCAAGAAAACGGCACCGAGCTCGCGCGCCGGACCGTTATGGTTTCAGGCACCGTAAGCAATCTCCAAAAAGCCTTTAACGTGGAGCTCAAAGAGTACAGTCACGCCAAGGGAAATTTCCGCGGCCGCACGGGCACCATTAGCGTGCAGACAAAATACGCAGACATCATCACCGGAGTGTTCGGGCTAGACAATCGCCCCCAGGCCGAGCCGCACTTCAGGCGTTTGCCGCGGCCCGAGAAGCATAAGCACAAGACCGCTGCCTCCGACGTTTCGTATGATCCCAATCAGGTAGCGCAAATCTACGACTACCCCGCCGGAGACGGAACCGGCCAGTGCATCGGCCTCATCGAGCTCGGTGGAGGTTTTCAGCTCGATGACCTGAGCACCTATTTCAAATCGCTCAACATCAACGTGCCGCAAGTCATCTCCGTGTCGGTCGACGGTGGGAAAAATAGCCCTACCACCCCAGACAGCGCCGACGGCGAAGTGATGCTGGACATTGAAGTGGCCGGAGCGATTGCGCCCGCGGCGAAGATTGCCGTCTACTTCGCTCCGAACACCGACCAGGGTTTTCTGGATGCCGTTACCACCGCCGTCCACGACACCACCAACCAGCCTTCAGTCATTTCCATAAGCTGGGGCTCGGCCGAGTCCACCTGGACCACCCAAGCGATGACCAATTTCGACGAAGCCTTTCAAGCAGCCGGGGCTATGGGCGTAACCGTCTGCGTAGCCGCCGGAGACAACGGTTCTTCCGACGGAGTGAACGATGGCAACAACCACGTAGATTTCCCTGCGTCCGATCCTTTCGTGCTCGGCTGCGGTGGCACCACCCTGCAAACGTCGAATGAACAGATTGTCAGCGAAACCGTTTGGGACGACCTGCCGAATGGAGGAGCAACCGGTGGAGGAGTAAGCAACGTCTTCCCGCTTCCAACCTGGCAGGAGGGCTTCGACGTTCCCGCGCCCACCGTTCAAGGCGGCGGACGAGGAGTCCCCGACGTCTCGGGCGATGCCGACCCCAACACCGGCTACAACATTCTGGTCGATGGAGAGAGTGTGGTGGAAGGCGGTACCAGTGCAGTCGCGCCGTTATGGGCGGCTTTGGTAGCGCGCATGAATCAACAAATCGGGGAGCCGATCGGCTTCCTGAACCCGTTAATCTACGCGCAATCTGTGGAAGCTTCCGGATTTCACGACATCACGCAAGGCAAAAATGGCGCCTTCAGTGCGGCGAAGGGCTGGGATCCATGCACCGGCCTGGGCAGTCCCGATGGAGTTCCATTAGAAGCAGCGTTGACCGGAAAATCCAGCATGCACGTACCTTCATCCGCGCGTTCTCGCAAATCCTAAAGAACCCACAGCCTGACACCAACACCCGGTATCCATCCTAACGCCGCGTTTTTCGACGTTAGGGTGGGTTCCACGGCAGTCGGAAGCGTGGGATTTCTCTCGTCCTTCTCCGCAACAATTTCCGTCATGCCGAGTTTAATATTCGTAGCGTGGGGAGGGAATGCCATGCCCCGGATCCGTGTTCGGCGCCCTTATTGGCGTCTATTGTTGGTCGCGGCGATCGCCATAGCCGTTCCGGTCGCCAGTGCCGCGCAGCGAGATAACCAAGCGGTCGACTCCCGAGAAAACACTCCCTGCGCAAACCTCGGTGTATACATCTTCGTCGGCGGGACGGGCGGTTTTGATGGCCTCGAAAACGGCGACCAGTTCACCGAACTCCTCCAGACCGGCCACGTGGGACTCTACGAACATGCCAACGCTGTCCTCGCCGCCGAGCACCCGCCGGGGATCATCCAAGCCATCGAGAGCGTCTTCGCCGGAACCGGGTCGGGGCAAGCTGAGCTCGGACAGGTTGGCGCGGACTACTTCACCCTTCCTCCAAGCTACGGTTACTACCAGGCTGTGTACATACAAAATGGTCTTCAACCCTCGGAAGCAAATATAGACACGCCTTCCGATCATGCCCGTCGCGGACAATTGCAAAAGGATCTGAAGCTCTGGCGAGAGTCTGTGGATGCGGCCAGAACCGTCGGTATCGAAACCGTTGCTCCGATCGCAGGCCCCAATGCTCGGAACGAACCAAAACAAGGCGATCACGTCTTTGCCACCAACCCCTACTACGCGCTCGAGCGCGGTGAGGCGCTTTATGGCAAAGCCATCGCCTTCGATGTTCCACCCAATTTCTTTCTGACCGGCGGAAGCGGACCTGGCTACCAGAAATTCATCGTGCAGGCCATCCAATGGGGCAATGAACACGGCCTGCGCACGACCATGTTGCTTTCTCCTTATCCTTGGCCCACCAACGCCAAAGGCAAGCCAGATACTTTCCGGGAATTCCACAACGATACTTTTAGTAGCGACACCCAGACGTTTGTCAGCCAGTTGAGCCAGCAACAAGCGATTCCTTCGGAATGGTCGGTCGACAATTACGAAGACCCGTATCCGCACGATACCCCCGCTGTTGTGCCCGAAACCGTCCAAAACACTACGACTGCGGTGGGGCTTTGGTTGGCCGCAAATGCACCGGTTTATGTGAAGGGGCACAATCAAGGTGCAATCTGCAGCCCACGGGCCTCATCGGATGGCAGCGAACGGTGAGAATGGCCGTGGTGCCCTGCCGCCCCTCGTTTTTTGAAGGGTGGGATTCTGCGGCAGTCGGAACGAAGGGACTTCTTAAACTGCTAAGCATCTCTACGCGCACGGCAAGAATTACAATGTCCTTCATGTCCACTGATCTTCTGACTAACGACCGCGACGATCTTCTCCGTTACCGCGCCGAATTCCCCATCCTCGAGCGCACCAACTACATGATCTCCAACTCCCTCGGAGCCATGCCCCGCGCCGTGTACGACGCGCTTCATGCCTACGCCGATATCTGGGCGACACGCGGCGTTCGCGCCTGGGAAGAACGCTGGTGGATGCTGGCTCTCGAAGTGGGCAACGAACTCGGCGCCCTGATGAACGCGCCCAAAGATTCCGTCTCTCTGCATCAAAACGTCACCACCTGCCAGGCTGTCGTCGCCTCCTGTTTCGACTTCGCTGGAAAGCGCAACAAAGTCGTCTACAGCGACATGAACTTCCCCTCCGTCATGTATTTCTGGGAAGCGCAGCGCCAGTATGGCGCACGCGTTCACATGGTCAAAACCGACGACGGCATCACCGTCTCCACCGACCGCTTGCTGGATGCCATCGACGACCACACTCTCATCGTGCCCATCTCTCACGTGATCTTTCGCAGTTCCTATATCAACGATGCCAAAGCCATCATCGACAAAGCGCACAAGGTTGGAGCCCACGTCGTTCTCGACACGTATCAATCCTTAGGCACCGTGCCCATCGACCTCCAGTCTCTCAACGCCGACTTCGCCTGTGGAGGTGTCCTCAAGTGGCTCTGCGGAGGCCCCGGCGTAGCCTACCTCTACGTCCGCCCCGATCTCGGCAAGAAATTGGAGCCGAAACTTACCGGCTGGTTCGCACATGAAAATTCTTTTGAATTCGCCACCGGTCCCATCCGTTACGCAGATCCGCCTCTGCGCTTCATGAACGGAACGACGCACATTCCCGCGATCGAAGCCGCGGGTCCCGGCCTGAAGATCATTCAACAGGTTGGAGTGGAAAAAATCCGAGAGAAATCCAAACGCCAAACCGCTCGACTCATCGAGATCGCCAACCACCACGGATGGCGCGTCAATACGCCCCGCGATCCTGAGCAACGCGGCGGCACTGTCTCCATCGACATGCCCGAGTCGCGGCAGGTGAGCCGCGATCTGCTAGCCCGCGATATTCTCGTAGACTGGCGTCCCAAAGCCGGAGTCCGTTTCTCCCCGCACTTCTACAACACCGACGCCGAAGTGGATGCAGCCTTGTCAGCCGTGGCCGACATTCTGAAAGCGCGCGCCGTGACCGCATAATTACTGTAGAGATGAGGCTTGCCTCGTCTCGCTGTTTGTCTCTGCTGCATCGGATCGTAACGTTACCTACGTGACGCGACCCCGTGTCTTTTCCCCTGCCATTCTTGATGTTCCTTCCCTATCCTCTATAGGAGGTCCTGCGAGCGATTCAGGAAAGCACTGTGACCACCGGCCTCTGCCTCTTCATCCCGATCAACTACCTCACGATTCTTTCGCTGGTCGCGATTGGCGGCGGTTTGTATTTTTTCTTTTTCGGATTCCAACTGCTCGCCCGTAAGCGCTTATTGCTGGCCACTCCCACTTCCAGGATTCGCAGCGCCGCCATGGGATTGGTCGAGGTCAACGGCGTGGCTGTCGGTCCGTACACCGTGTTTGCACCCATCACCGGCAAGCCTTGCTTCCTTTACCGCACCGTCGCGTGGCAACAGCGCAGTGGCAAAAAGCAGGAATGGGAGAAAGTTGCCGATGAAACTCTGCACCTCCCGTTTTTCATCGACGACTCGACCGGCCAGTTGCTCATCGAGCCTCTCGGAGCCGATCTCGACCTGCACCGCGATTTTCGCGAGGAATACGACGCGTCATTCTTCTCGTTGAACCTGGAGTACGTTCCGCCGCGTATCAGCGTTTTCCTTTCGCGTCATGGCGTCGTTCCAGGCCGCCGTTTGCGCATCGAAGAAAGCTCGATCAAGCCCCAAGACGCGCTCTTCGTCGCCGGAACGCTCGCGGAAAATCCAGGCGTTCAGGTGCGCCCGTTTTCACCCCGCACAGAATTACAGGCCGGCTTTGCGTACACCAACGACTCGCGCCTCGCCGCTCCGCGTAACACCGCGCCCGACGACCCTTTAGGGCACATTCATGCCCAGCAGATTATCCGGCTTGAGAACGGCGCCACTCCTTCCACCAGTCACGAAATGACCCAGCAGGAAAGAATTGCGGCCGCGCTCACCCGCGCCGGCATCACCAAACCAGAGGCGTGGTCTGCTGCCGGAGTTCCGTACCAGACTGTAGAAGTCGATGAGAACGCACCGCTCTCGCCCGCCACTTCCAAAGGCGCCCGGGACGAAGCAAGTCCAAATGAAGCCCAGTCCAGTGGTTTCAATCTCACTCCGCCCGCCGTGTTGATGAAAGGCGACAATGATCCTACGTTCGTGATTTCCTTCCGCAGTCAGAAAGAATTCGCCCTTGCGCTTGGCTGGAAATCCTCTGCCATGATCTGGGGAGGCGCAGCCAGCACGCTTCTCGGCCTCTATATGCTGTTGGCACAAACGGAACGGCTGTAGGCTCCGGGGCCAACGTGAGGCCACCACGAATGCCAGTAGCTAACTGCTTAATGCCGGGTGTGAACCACTAATTTAGAATGTCACCGTGACCGAATCCGTTCGGATCGGGATCCTCGGCGATTTCAATCCCGAATTCCGTTCCCATCACGCGACGAACGATGCGCTGCAGCACGCGGCGCGGAAGCTCCAACTCAAAGTCGAATCGGCGTGGCTTCCCACGCCTTCGCTGCTCGAACCTGGAGCGGCCGCCATGCTTGATTCCTTCGATGGTCTGTTTGGCTCGGCCGGCAGCCCCTACAAGAGTTTCGACGGCATGCTGAAAGGGATCGAGTTTGCCCGCGTCCACGACCGGCCATATCTCGGCACCTGCTCAGGCTTTCAGTACGCGTTCATTGAGTGCGCCCGCAATGTCCTTGGCGTCCGCGACGCGACCACCGCCGAAGAAGATCCGCACGCCAAAAACATTGTCATCTATCCCGTCTGTTGCGCTGTTCCCAACCGCAGTCCCAACGCGCCCAAGCTCTCCGGAAGAATCAGTCAGATCCACCTCCGTCCTGGATCCTACCTCGCTGCTTTCTACGGCAAGGAAGTTATCGAAGAGGAGTTTTTCTGCAATTATGAAGTCAATCCCGAGTTCGAATGGATGGCCATGGAAGCGGGCTTTCCAGTCGTAGCCCGCGGATCGAAGGAGGAATGCCGGGCGATCGAGTCGCCCTCCCACTTGTTTTTCATCGCGACATTATTTCAACCGCAACTTTCGTCGCGCGAGGACAACCCGCATCCGCTGATCATGGCTTTCGTCCAGCACGTCGCCGATTTCCGCCGCAAGCGCCTAGACGACTCGATTCTGGCATGAGGGTGCACGCCGCGCGACCTAACCCACCTCCACCAGTCCATAATTAAAAGCCCAGCGCGCCCGCATTTCCCGAAGCGCGGCATCGATCTCTGCTTTTGAGATTTCCGAATTCGGCCCGGAGATTACCCACGCAGCTTCCCGTTTTGCGGCTTCCAGCAATTGCCGATCGCGGATGATGTTGGCGACGCGGAAGCTGGGAATCCCGGCCTGCTTCGTCCCAAAGAATTCCCCCGGGCCGCGCAGTTCGAGATCGAGTTCCGCAATCTGGAACCCATCATTCGTGCGCACCATGGCGTCAAGCCGCCGTTCGCCTTCTTCGGAAACTTTGCCGCCCCGCATGAGCACGCAATAGGATTTCGCCGCGCCCGCGCCCAATGCGCCCGCGCAACTGGTGAAGCTGCGCCAATCCAAAGCGGTCGGCATGCTCGATCACCATGACGGTAGCGTTCGACACGTCGACGCCAACTTCAATCACCGTCGTCGCCACCAGAATTTCGATCTTGCCCGGCTGAAATTCGCGCATGACGCGTTCTTTTTCGTCGGCATCCAGACGCCCATGCAGCAACCCCACATGAAGATCGGGAAAGATCTTCTCGCGCAACTGCCGGTGCATCTGCTTGCGCGGCCTTCAGTTCGCGCTCTTCGTTCTCTTCGATCACGGGATACACGACATAGGCCTGATGTCCGGCGGCGATCTGCCTGCGAACGAAGTCCCAAACCTCAGCCGCCCGCTCATCGAGCACCGAGCTCGTGACCACCGGCGTTCGTCCCGGCGGAAGTTCATCAAGCACCGAAACATCAAGATCGCCATAAAGCGTGAGCGCAAGCGTGCGAGGAATGGGCGTCGCCGTCATCACGAGAACGTCGGGTTCCGGCGTCGGTGGGCTTGGTTTCTGTGGAGCGCGGGGCAGCCTCGCGCGGCGTCGCTACACCAGGCACTTCCGTCTTCTTCATCAGCTTCAGCCGTTGCATCACGCCGAAGCGGTGCTGCTCGTCCACCATCGACCAGGCCAAGGTTTTCAAATTCAACGCGATCCTGAATCAGCGCATGCGTCCCGATGACCAGTTGCGCGTTGCCCTGCGCGATGTGGCGCCGTACATCGCGTTTTCGGTCCTGCTCCAGCGAACCCGTCAGCAGCACGATCCGGTATCCGGCATGTTCAAGAATCTGCCGCGCGGAAAAATAATGTTGCTGCGCCAGAATCTCAGTCGGCGCCATCAGCGCGACCTGGTAGCCGTTTTCGATGGCGATGATCGCCGCCTGAAAGGCCACAATGGTTTTCCCCGACCCCACGTCTCCCTGCAGCAAACGCCGCATGGGGTAAGGCATCTGCATGTCGCTAGCGATTTCTTTCAGCACCCGCTTCTGCGCCGCCGTCGGATGAAACGGCAAGTATCTTCTTGATAGCCTCGCGAACGCGGTCGTTAAGCTGAAAAGCGATCCCGGTCTGCGCCTTCTGCTCGCGGCGCTTGAGTTCTAGCCCGAGCTCGATAAAAAACAATTCATCGAAGATCATCCGGATATGCGCTGCCGTGCGCGACGATTGCAGATTCGGTAAAGCTCTCGCCCGCATCCGGCCAGTGCACCTTCCATAACGCTTCGCGCGGAGACACCAGACTCAGATGCGCGCGCACCGCCGCTGGAATCGGATCGGGAAGATCGGGATTCAAATTCTCGAGCGCCCCTCGAATAATGCGCCGAAACCAGCGCGGCGTGAGCTTGCCCTGTCCGGTCGATTCGTAGATTGGAACAATCCGTCCAATTTCGAGCGAAGCGCCTGCCTTCTTTTCGGCCTCATCGGCTCCGCCTTCTTCGTTGATGTCGCCAAGAATCTCAAATTGCGGCTGAATAATCTGCAGGTGCCCGTCGCGGTCCTCTTCGACCTTGCCATAAAGCGCCACCATCTGCCCCGGCTTGAAAGCGGTCCCGAAGATAAGTGGCGTTGAACCAGAGGCACTTCAGTCGACTCGATCCCTGCCCCACCGTGAGTTGGAAGATCGGCATCCGGCGCGTGCGAAACAGCCCCGAGTTGCGGACCTCTGCGACCACCGTCGCCATTTCTCCGGCGCGCAATTCGGCCACCGACCGCGGGTTCAGCCGGTCTTCGTAGCGAAAGGGTAGATAGTGCAGCAGGTCGTCAACCGTCCGAATGCCCTTGGCGGCAAGCACCTCGGCCAGCCGCGGGCCGATGCCTTTCACATACTGCACTGGAGTGGACGGTTCCAGCATCTCAAGGGATGTTAGCAGCCACAGTCCCCATTGCGCCCGGTTCGGGCGCATAGGGGTGAAAGCAGCGGAGACTTGGACAAGACTTCAAGCAGCAGCAAAACGATTAGGAATTTTCTCGATGCGTTCGTGGCCGTGCTGGCTGGCAACGCAATTTACTTCCTACTCATGCCGCACCTTCCGCGGGTAGCACGGCACAGGCTTTTCCAGGAAGATCTAGGCCTATTGGTGGATTTCCTGATCTGCACCGTGATTTTTGCGGCCGTGAAGTACACAAGGCGGTACGAAAGGTGATTGTCGTAAACTCATCGGACCGTAGTTTCTACGCATCCTATGCTGAAGCCGCGCACATCGATTGCCGGTTTAGGACCGTACCGTTCGCCCATCGTGAGCCGCGACGGTTTGAGTCTCGATCTCAATGAGAGCATGGCCGGATGCTCGCCGCGTGTGCTGGCGCGCCTGCGCTCGCTCCGAGCGGCAGACGTCTCACAGTATCCGCAGCGCGACTTGGGCGAGCGCATGGTCGCGAATTTCCTCGGCATCCCGTCCGATCAGGTATTACTCAGCAATGGAATGGACGAGGCGCTGTCGCTGCTGTTTACGGCATACCTCGCCGAAGGCGACGAATTGCTCTTTGCCGACCCCACATTCGTAATGTATCCAATATTGGGCGCGGCGCTAGGCGCGAACATAGTGCGCGTGCAGTCGGACGAAGACCTCGCGTTCCCGGTAGCCGATTTGTTGGCGCGAATTTCGCCGCGCACCCGGGTGATCGCAATCGCGAACCCCAACAATCCCACCGGCCTGGCGGCGTCGCGTCCGGATTTGCTGAAGATCGCAGAAGCGGCGCCCGATTCTGTTGTGCTGATCGACGAAGCCTACTTCGAGTTCTGCGGCGAGACGCTACTCCCCGATCTCGCGAGCCATCCCAACCTTTTTGTAGGGCGTACCTTTTCCAAAGCCTATGGACTAGCCGGCCTGCGTCTCGGAGTGCTGACTGGAGCGGCGGAGCATATCGGCTACCTGCGTCGGCTCAGCTTGCCATTCAACGTGAATGCCGTCGCGTTAGCGTGCCTGGAAGAGGCGCTGGCCGATCAGGCTTTCGTCCGCGAGCACGTGACGCAAGTGCAGCAGGGACGTGAGCGCTTGGCACAGGTGTTCACCAAACTCGGCCTAAAGTCCTGGCCGAGCCAGACGAATTTCGTTTTTGTGCGGGTCGGTGCGTCCGCAAGAATATTCGCGGAGTCGATGCGCCGCGGCGGCATTCTGGTCCGCGATTTCTCGGCAAGCCCCGCCTGCGAAGGATGCGTTCGGATCACCGTAGGTACGCCCAGCCAAATGGATGACGTCTCGCAAGCCATTCGCGAAGCAATTGCTGAAGCTCGGCGGTAGTCCGGGACGCCCGTCAGTTTTGACCGGGCGCTTGCCAACAAACTCCAGAGTGTGTTCCCATTTCCAGTTCACCTTTCGGCCATCGAACCATGACGTTGATCTTCCGCAAACCGCTCCCTCACGTCGAGCATCCCGAGATGCCCGCCGACGTCGTCATCGTCGGGGGTGGTCCCGCTGGCATGGCCTGCGCGCTGCGGCTTTCGCAGTTGATCGACGATCACAATTCCCGCCATCCCGACGCTCCGTTAAGCAAGGAAAATATCTACGTGCTCGAAAAAGCGCGCGAAGCCGGGCAGCACTGTCTTTCCGGCGCGCTCCTCGATCCGCGCTCCATGAAAGAACTGCTGCCTGGATTCGAGAACGAAGCTCCACTCGAGGCCGTGGTGCACAAAGAAGCGGTTCATTTCCTCACGCGCACCGAGCATTACCAGCTTCCGCTCACGCCTCCGCCGCTGAAGGATCACGGCAACTATGTCATCTCCATCAATCGTTTCGTGAAGTGGCTGGCCAACAAAGTCGAGGCAGCGGGCATCACCATCTTCACCGGCTTCGCGGGATCGGAACTGCTTTTTGAAAGAGACGCGGATAACACCGCGAACGGCGTCGTGGATCGCGTCGTTGGCGTACGCACCGACGACAAGGGTGTCGACAAACAGAACCAGCAGAAGTCGAATTTTGAGCCCGGTTACGATGTAAAGGCGAAGGTCGTTGTACTAGCTGAAGGCACTCGCGGATCGCTCACAAAGCAACTCATCCAGAAGCTCGACTTGATGAAAGATCGCAACCCGCAGACTTACGGCGTTGGCGTAAAGGAATTGTGGGAAGTACCATCCGGACGCATCGAGGCGGGCGAAGTCATCTACACCATGGGTTATCCGCTGACTACAAAAGAATACGGCGGTGCCTGGATTTACGGTTCGCCCGGCAGTAGTAAAAGAGAGAACATCGTGTCGCTCGGCTTCGTAACCGGGCTTGATTATCGCGATCCGCGGCTCGATCCGCAGCACGTACTGCAAGCCTTCAAACAGCATCCTTCGATTGCCAAACTGCTCGCCGGCGGCAAGATGATTCGTTATGGCGCCAAGTCGCTTCCCTACGGAGGATGGTGGTCTCTTCCGCCTCTGGGCGGCGACGGCTGGATGATCGTCGGCGACTCCGCCGGTTTCCTGAATTCCGCCCGGTTGAAAGGCATTCATCTCGCGATCAAGAGCGGAATGTTGGCCGCGGAGACCGCATTCGAAGCTTTACTGAAATCCGACTCCTCTTCGGCGACTCTCGGCAAGTTTCAGCGTCGGGTCGAAACCAGCTGGATTCACGACGAGCTTTGGCCGGTCCGCAATTTCCACCAGGGATTCAAAAATGGCATGGTCGCGGGCATGTTTAACACCGTAATGCAGGAGCTTTTCGATGGCGGCCTTCGCAATCGCGTGCCGTCCCATCCCGGCTACGAGAATTTAGAACCAGTCGCCAAACTGCCTGCCGACGGGGGCCCCGAAGCTCACCTGCTCGGCCCTGCCAAGGGCGATGGCAAGCTCACCTTCGATAAGCTTACCGACCTTTATCATTCGGGGACCAAGCACGAAGAGGATCAGCCCGCTCATTTGCTGATTCAAGACACTAATATCTGCAACGATCGTTGCCTGAGAGAGTTTGGCAGCCCATGCCAGAATTTCTGCCCGGCCAACGTCTACGAGATGCTGGACGACCCGGCTGCGCCCAACAACAAGCGCATCAGTCTGAACCCGGCAAACTGCGTCCACTGCAAAACCTGCGACATTCAGGACCCCTATCAGATCATCACTTGGGTGCCACCGGAGGGTGGCGGCGGACCAAACTATGACGGAATGTAAGTACGTCAAACCGTAGTAAGGCACTGGCTCCCACCGACAACCCGGTATATACTTCTCCCGATACTTTAGTAGTCACCCGGCCATGGCCGGGCACGGAGCACATTCTCTTTCCTACCGCTCCGTGAATAGAACGCTGGCGCAGGGTCTTTTAATATTCATTCGCCCTGAACGATCGGCGGGGGTGGTGCCTCGCGTAAGCGATGCCTTCCCGAGAGAGGTCTTACCCGTGGACGTCGTCTTCATCCGTTTTCTCTTTATCCTTATTGTCGGTGTTATCTGCTTTCTTATTCGTCCCTTCGGCCTGCCTCCAAACTATGCTGCCGCTGTCGGTCTGCTGATCGGAGCCGGTATCGTTGTGTTCGAGTGGCGACTGCGTGAGATGAGCCTCAAACGTCTGATTGGCGCTGCCATCGGCAGCGTGCTCGGCATCATTGGCGCTTATCTCTTTGCCCTCGTTATTCGCAACAGTATCCCTCCCAGCGCGACCCAGAGTTTCCTGCAGATCATGGTCATGCTGATCATGGCCTACGTGGGATTGGCAGTCGGCGCCAACAAAGGCGACCTGCTCAATCTGGCCGCGCTCGGTGGCGTTTTCGGCGGCGAAAAAACTGGCAAGAAGAGTTACAAGATCCTCGACACCAGCGTCATTATCGACGGCCGCATCGCCGACATCGCCGAGACCGGTTTCCTCGATGGTCTCATTGTGATCCCGCAGTTCGTGCTCCGAGAGTTGCAACTGGTCGCCGACTCCGCCGACTCCCTTAAACGCAATCGCGGACGTCGCGGCCTCGACATCCTGCAGCGTCTCCAGAAAACAGCTTCCGTCCAGATTCAGATCGTGGAAGACGATTTCCCCACCGTTCGCGAAGTCGATATGAAGCTCATCGAACTGGCCAAGCTCTACGAAGGCAAAATCCTCACCAACGACTTCAATCTCAACAAAGTCGCCCAGTTACAGGGAGTGGCCGTCCTCAACATCAACGAACTGGCTAACTCCCTTAAACCCATCGTTCTGCCAGGCGAGATTATGCGGGTATTTATCCTCAAGGAAGGCAAAGAGTACAACCAGGGCGTCGCCTACCTCGATGACGGCACCATGGTGGTCGTGGATAACGCGCGCAAGATGATCGGCAAGACCATCGATATCTCGGTAACTTCGGTCTTGCAGACCACTGCCGGCAAAATGATCTTCGGCAAGTGGGATGAGCGCGCCACCGGTCGCCATGACTCAAAAACGTCACCCCCGCTGGCGCCCCCGGTCACGGGAACCGCTGGCGCCCCCTCCGACCCGGCGAGAAAACCCGCCTCCGTCGCGGCCGAACGGCCACCCGACTAGTCGGGCATCAAAGTCGGTACCTACTTTTATTCGCGGATCCCCTTGCTTCCACAGGCGAAAGCGGGGTAATATTCACCGCCAGATACCCAATCACCCTGCTATGCGTCAGGAATAATCTTCGGATGTGAGCAAAAGTATACAGTGCTCAGTCCGTTGGACGTTTTAGTTTGGCAGACGTATACCCAAAAGTGGGCTGAAAAACTGTAAGTGCACCTCGGAACCAAAACTCAAGTTGGAGGCATATGATGAAACGGCTATTCGCAGCGGTATGCGTACTGGCCCTCGTGTCCCTGATCTCACCCCTTGGAGCCGGGGCAGCCGAGACAAGGACCGCAGGACCGTACTACGACATCAGCAAGGAAGTCACACTCCACGGCACGGTGTCTGACGTGCTCGCGAAACCTTCGAAGGGAATGATGGCGGGTTCCCACCTCTTGATTGCAACTGGCGTCGGTCCACTGGATGCCAGCCTGGGGCGATTCGGTCTGCAAGGCCGAGGCGCTCTCTCCGTCGCGAAAGGCGCGCAGGTTGAAGTCACCGGCGTCATGAAGACGCTGAGAGGTAAGCAGGTATTTATCACCCGCACCGTGACAGTAAACGGCCACGCCTACACGATGCGCAACCAGCATGGGATTTCGGTGTCGCCGCAGGCACGTCAACGTGCCGGCGAAAAGACTGCTCACCAGGGGGTGTATTCATGAACCGTAAAGCTTACATGAGCGTCCTTCTCGCTTTAGTTTTCCTGGCCTTCGTTTTCTTGACTGGTTGCAGTTCGGGCACTTCCGCCCACTCCGGCCAAACCTATGTGTTCTATCTCACCGGGCAGGAGCTTATCAATGACGGCGTGAATATTTACACCGTCGCAGGGGCCGTAACCGTCGACGCGGCCGGCAACGTCCAGGGTGGCGAAGAAGACTATAACGACGGCGTCGGGCTCACGGACGCGCCCACGCCAATCGCATCAGCGCCGGGTGCACTGACGGTTGATTCCACAACCGGTCAGGGAACACTCACGCTGACCGTCGGTGACACGAATCTGGGCGTCGGCGGCGTCGAAACTCTCGCCATCCAGTTCGTGAACGCCAATCACGCCCTCATCACTCAATTTGATGGGTCGGCAACCTCCAGCGGAAGCCTCGACTTACAGACCGCAACCAGTGCCTCTGGCAATTTTGCCTTTGCCTATTCGGGCGTTGACAACGACTACGACCCACTTGCGATCGGCGGCGTAGTCACCGTCGCCAGCGGCGGCATCACCGGCGTTTTCGATGTAAATGATGATGGCGATATTGCGACCGGCGTAGCCCTGACCGCAGGAACCGTGTCCTCGGCCGACACCTTCGGACGGGGAACGATCACCGGCACCAACCTGGCAGGGCAACTTGCCTACTACGTTGTTGGTCCGGAAGCGATCAGACTCATCACTGACGATACCACCGCAGCCGTCGTCGGCTCCGCGTTCGGCCAGGGCACGGCCACTTTCACCAACGCATCTCTTGGGGCCACGGTTTTCGCTGCTGCAGGCGCCCCGTTCGGCGCGATTGCTGCCATGGCGGGCCAGTTCACTACCAGCAACACCGGCGCCGACCCCGCTAGCTTTTCGGGCGTCGGGGAAGACAACGAATTGGAGAACGATGAATTCTCCGACCTCGCTGCGGCAATTTCAGGCACCTATTCCTTGCAGTCCTCTGGGGTGAATGGGTATGGTTCTCTGTCGCTGACATCTGAGAATTTCGGAGACGTCGACTTCTTGGGCGTTTACATGACCGATCCGGCTCTCAACCTCAGCGATCCCAATAATACTAGTGGCGGAGGTGGCGCTCTTGTCATTGACTTGAGCGACAGCGAAGAACTCCCCGGCGTCGCAGGGGTCCTGATTCCGCAAACCGACACCGCAACCGCCGACTTCAACGGCAATTATGCCGTTGGATTCCAACTCTTCAACGACTACTCGGAATGTTTCGAGTGCGAGGTCGACGCAATCGCGCAGGGATCGGTTACAGCCGCTTCCGGCAATGCATTGAGCTTTACTGGAGACGTCAGCGATCCATTCTTGACTCTGGGCGCAGGCGGCAGCGGCCTGTACACCGGAGCCACCTTAACCGGGGCCCCGCTCGCGGACTCGGTCAACGTGGGGCGGTATTCGTTGTTGAACGAGGCTGATAATCCGCTAGCGGCAACGGTCGGTTCTGGGTCTGGATCTTTCGATGTGACCATGTATCAGGCCAGTGCCGGACAGTTGTTCTGGCTTAACGTTGTAGGCATCGGTGGAGGCGTGTCCGGGGGTGTAGAGGATGTCGGTGTATTCCTCGGTCCCCTCGAGCAGCAGGGGTCGCTAACCGGGATACCCGCCGTGCAAAAAGCCATGGCGAAACCCGTCCAACAGAAACGATAACCCTAACCGGAAAGGGGCACGGCCTGACACGGCTGTGCCCCTCTCTCATTTCAAGCAACCCGCCACGCCATCGCCGATAGCATCCGAGCTTCACCTCACCCAGCCCAAATCCTGTATACTGATCGCCCCTATGAAGGTGTTTGTCATTGTTCCTGCGGCCGGACTCGGCACCCGCATGGCCCCGCCCGCAGCCGCGCAATCCAAAAAAAGAGCTCCCACCAAACAGTTCAAAGAACTGGGCGGCGTGCCCATTCTCGTCCACACGCTGCGTAAATTCGTCGCCACCCCAGCCGTCTACGAAATCATCGTCGCTCTGCGCCACGACGAAATTGCCGGCTTTCGTGCCCAGCTCGAAAAGCAGTACCCCGAAGTATCGACCAAGCGCCTGCAACTGGTCGAAGGCGGCGAACATCGCCAGGACTCTGTGGCCAGCGCCCTCGCCCGCACCGCGGCCGATCCCGAAGACATCGTCCTGGTGCACGATGCCGTTCGCCCCTTCGTCACTCCAGAAATCATTGGCAACATGATCGAGGCCGCGCATCAGCACGGAGCCGCCATCGCCGGCTGGCCGGCCGTCGACACCGTGAAGCAGGTGGAACGAACCGCGGAAGGTGCGCTCATCAAAACGACCATCCCCCGCGCCAGCATTGTAATGGCGCAAACTCCACAGGGTTTTCGCTACAGTATCCTGAAAAAAGCATTTGACGACGCGGTAGCCGACGGCTTCCTCGGCACCGACGAGGCTTCCCTGATCGAGCGCGCCGGTCTCCCGGTCGTAGTTGTAATGGGTTCGCCGCGCAACATAAAAATTACCACCCCCGCCGATATGGAACTGGCGGAGTTTTACCTGAAACAAGAAGTGATTTTGTAGTTTTGCAATCGGGTAATTTTGTAATTTGTAACCCGTGGTCTGGCTTTTAATTTACAAAATTACCCGATTACCAAATTACAAATTCTTCTCCGGAAACTGACGTTGAAACCTAAAACGCTGAAACCTGAACTGCGCATCGGCTACGGTTGGGACTCCCACGAATTCAAGCCCGGCATTCCGCTCAAAATCGGCGGAGTGACACTGCCCCATAACCAGGGCCTCGGAGGCCACTCCGACGGCGACGTCCTGCTGCACGCCGTTACTGACGCGCTCCTCGGCGCCATCGCCGGCCCCGATATCGGATCGCTCTTTCCACCCTCCGACCCGCAGTGGAAAAACGCCGACTCCGCCGTCTTTCTCCGCGAGGCCTTGCAGCGTGTCAAGACCGCTGGCTACGAAATCGTAAACCTCGATTCCACGCTGATCCTGTCCACTCCAAAAATTGCCCCGCACGCCGACGCGATTCGCAAACAAGTAGCCAGTTTGTGCGGAATTCCCCTAGGCTGTGTAGGTATCAAAGCCAAAACGCCGGAAGGAATGGGCACCGACAACGCCGCGATTGCACATGCAGCCGTGTTACTAAAACGCGTCGAGCCGCTGGCCTAGGAAATTAAGTTGCCGTCCTGATATGAATTTGTCATTCTGACCCTGAGCGGAGCCGAAGGGGAAGGACCTATGGATTTGCCTGCACCACGCGAATGCCCGTATCCTTCGCCAGTTCCGCCCGCTTCTCTCGCGCCGCCGCGATGAACGCGCGGAAAATAGCGTGCGCCGACTCCGCCACCTCGGGCCCGTCATTCACGCTCCGTTCCGGATGCCACTGCACCGCCAGCACAAAATGCTCTGGAGCCGTTCCTTCCAGAGCTTCGATAATCCCGTCTTCCGCCGACCGTGCCACCACCCTCAGCGCCTTGCCTGGAACGTCGGCTGACTGGTGGTGCGAAGAATTCACCGCCATCGTTTTCGCCGCGCCCACCACTGGCGCCACAATCTCCGCCAGCCGCGATTCCGGCTCGATCTTCACCGTGTGCGCATTCGCAACCGTCCGGCCCGCGCTATGGTCGGTCTTCGAATCGGCGTGCGTCGACTTGATGTCCTGCACCAGCGTCCCCGACCGGTACACATTCAACGACTGGAGTCCGTAGCAAACGCACAGCACCGGCTTGCGCAGTTTGTAGGCGTCGTCGAGAAGCGCTTTATCCACCGCGTCCCGTTTGCCATCCGCAGGCGCAGTCTTCTCGTGGCGCTCCGCCCCGTATTTTTGTGGATCGACATCCGCCCGGCTGCCCGGCAGCAGAACTCCGTCGCAGTTCTCAATCTTGTTCTGCACCTGCGCCGGAGTCAGGTCCAGTTCAATGCGCACTGGCTCTCCACCGGCCCCGCGCACCGCTTCTTCGTACTTTGGCAGCGACCGCCTAGCATAGTCGGCGTCGAGCGAATGCGGCACGGGAATGGCAATCCGAGGCGCGCTCGTTTTCATCTTGTCCATGCTCAACTCACCCGCTCGATTCCATCCAGGGTTTTCCGCTGCCGGTAGTTGCGAATTTCCATGGTCAGCGACAGCGCCAGCACGATCGCACCCGCAGTAATCGCAAACGGAAACGCAATGTGTCGGTACGCAAACGTGAGGTTGGGTGCTACGTGCTTCACCTGCGAATACACCACGCTCCCCAAAATGCTCACCAGTAGTGCGACCGCGAACGACAGCAGCGTAAATAGAAACGTCATCGCGAATACGCGCGCCGGAATTCCGATCCAGCGCGGTCCGTCGGAACTCTTTCTTGCCATGCATCTAAATTACACCATCCGCACACGCCATCGCGACTGGCTCGATTACCGCTTCCACCGCGCTTGCGGTATGATTTTGCACGGCGGTTTTTCCAATACAAGAGGTGCGGTTCAATGTCACCATGGAAGTCGGTGGTTCTGTTGTGGCTGGCCATATTTGTTGTTCTTTCCGCAATTTTGCAGACCGCAATTGCGCAAACTACCGATTGCACAGCCTGTGTCCGCGCAGAATGCCAACCCTGCGCTCAGCATTCCGAATACGACATCAGCGATCAATTCGCCCACGCCACTTTCCCAGCGCGTCGTGCACTACGAAATCGATGCCAAGTACGACCCCAAAACCCATGGGCTTGACGCCGAGGAAACTCTCACCTACCACAACCTCACCGGACAAGCCTTGGACACATTTCCTTTCCATCTTTATCTCAATGCCTTTCAACCAACTTCCACCTGGATTCGCGAGACCAAGCGAGATGGCACACGCGACACTTCCTTCGAAACTTGGGACAAAAAGAACTACGGCTCAGATGAAATCAAGCGCTTCGAGGTCGTCGGACAAGGCGATCTAACCTCCCAGCTCAAGTTCATTCAACCGGAGGACGGCAACAAAGACGACAAGACCGTCGTGCAGGTTCATCTCCCGCAGCCGATTCCGCCCGATGGCTACGTCCAGTTCAAAATTACTTTTCACGATCAGTTTCCGCAGACCTTGGAGCGTACAGGCTGGAAGCGCGACTTCCTGCTCGCCGGTCAGTGGTTTCCCAAAGTTGGCGTGTGGTGGCATGGAGCCTGGAACTGTCATCAGTTTCACGGTGCCACCGAATTCTTTGCCGACTTCGGCGTCTATGACGTGAAAGTCACCGTCCCTCAGTTTGAGACGGTGGGAGCGTCCGGGATTGAAGTGAGCAACGTTAACAATCCCGATGGCACCAGGTCCGTCACCTACCACGCCGATGACGTCCACGAATTCGCCTGGACCGCGAGTCCCCACTACAAGGTTTATACCGACAACTTTCAGGGAAGTATGGGCCCAGTGAAGCTGAACATCATGATGCAGCCCGCGCACCTCGACCAGGAAGAACGGCATGCGCGCATCCTGAAGCAGAGCCTCGATCACTTTGAGCGCTGGTACGGCCCGTATCCCTACAAGACGCTGACCCTGGTCGATCCCGAGGCGGGCTCGGCGGCCGAAGGCATGGAGTATCCCACCTTCATCACCGGCGGCACAACTTGGTGGAACCCGAAGGGCCTCTATCTGCCCGAACTAGTGGTCGAACATGAATTCGGTCATCAGTATTGGTACGGAATGGTTGCGACCAACGAGTTCGAAGACGCCTGGATGGACGAAGGCATCAACAGCTACAGTGAAGTCAAGGTCCTCGATGACATTCTCGGCCCCCGCACCTCAATCTTTAATCTCTGGGGTTTCACATTCGGCGAGCGAGAGCTGCAGCGATTAAGTTTCCTCGGATCGGCGGATCTCGACCCCATCGCGCAAAACGGATGGGACTATGCGAACTACGGGTCTTACAGCGGAATCACTTATGGCAAGACTGCCTCCGTCCTGCTTACGCTGGAAGGCATCATCGGCGAAGATACGCTGCGCCAGGCCATGCATACCTATTTCATGCGTTACCGGTTCACCCATCCCACCAAGGAAGATTTTCTAAGAACTATTGAGGAAGTTTCCGGCAAAGAGCTTCGCTGGTATTTCAACCCGGCATTCTATGGCACCCAAGTGCTCGACTATTCCGTGCAGAAGGTTGAATCTACCCCGGTCGACTGGTACAGGGACAACTTCAAAGAGAAAAAAGGCGAGACCGAGTACCATTCAGAAGTCATAATCCAATGCAAGGGAGACTTCCTTTTTCCCGTCGATGTTGCCATCACCTTCGATAACGGTGAAAAGGTCCGCGAACATTGGGATGGTGGAGACCTGCAGCACCGCTGGATTCGTTACACCTATCAGAAGAAGGCCCAGGTCGAATCCGTGGAAATCGACCCCGACCACAAAATTCAAATCGATCGCAACAACTTCAACAATAGTAGGCGCGCCGAGCCGGATACAAAAGCGACGCGCAAACTGACTAACTATTGGACTTTTGTATCCCAATTCTTTGCCCAATTTCTAGCGTGGTGGATGGTATAGGAGCCGAAATCGATGAGTAACAGACCAAGTCTTCTTTCAAGCGGAGCCACCATCGCCCGCCGCAACAAGCGCTACGTCATCTGGTTTTTTATCCTGAACCTCGCTTTGGCCTCGGGCGGAGCCGCTGCCTTCCGTCTGCATGCCGCCGCCTTGCTCGACCACAGCCTCTATGCCAACGGCGTGTTGCACGGATTCGACAATGGCGTCTTTGCGGAAATGCTGGCTCGTCCGGAGTTTGGTCCCTTGCAGGCGTCCGCAGCGCCAGCGACCTCACTCGCCGTTTTGTTCTTTGTGCTTACGCTGATCTTTCTGCCCGGCGTGTTTCTCGGCTATTCCTCCACGTATCGCATCTCGCGCGAAGATTTCTTCCGCGCCTGTGGCAAAAACCTGTGGCGCTTCGTTCGTATCGCGATCCTGTTTGCCATCGTCGCAGGCATCGTGGGCGGAATTTTGGGTGGAATTGAGAATGCCTTGGCCAAGGTCGCAGATGAGAAATCCTCGTTCGAGAAACTCCCCTTCTACATTCAGTTGATTGGCTCGATCATCATCTTTCTGGCGCTGACCAAGATTCGCATCTGGTTTGACCTCGCGGAAGTCGACGTGGTGATCGCCGACCAGCCAGCGGTTCGCAGATCGGTGGGCAAAGCGATGCGGCAATTCCGCGCCCACCCCTTCCATCTGCTGGGCGCTTATGTGGCGATCTCCATTGTTGCTTTAGTAGTGCTGGGGATCGGACTCGTGATCTGGAATGTCGCGGTCCCGTCGGCCAGCTTGGTGGGAGCGTTTCTAATCGGTCAGCTGATTCTCTTCCTGCTGCTCGCGACTCGTTTCTGGCAGCGCGCCGTAGCGGTGTCCTTCTACAACGCAGCGATGGCTGACGTTCCAGTGGAAACCAGGCCCACCCCGGTCACCCTGATTACAGCAGCGGAAACCTCGCAAGGTGGCGGGATCTGAACAACTAGAGCGAAGTAACACTGAGCATTTGTCCTAAGGCTTCTCCTTCGTGTACCTTAGTGGCCTTCGTGGTAAACGATTTCCCATGGGTGGTCCTAGTGTGCCCGTGGACGACATCTGTCGCTATCGCCGCACTCGCATAAGCTACAATATCCTCATGTCACAAACCGCCTCCGCGATCACCCGCAGCCCCGCGGAGATCGTGCAAAGTAACCCGGTTTCGCAAGCCCCCAACGGTATCTGCTATGCCCGCTCGGGCGAAATCACCATCGCCGATAACGATCTCGAGCGCATGATCGCCGCGGTTCCCGTGCCGGTCGCCGCCGCACTGGCCCGCAAGGCGTACTACTTCGTCCCCCTCACCGTTTCCCAGGGCGACGAAACCGTCATCGCCGATCGCTACGACGTTGCCCTCAGCGACAACGCTGTTTGCCATCGCAACCTCAATCTTGGCGATGCCCAGTGCGTCTTCATCTCAACCCGCTTGATGGACGACAAGTTTTCCGTGGCTTTCGAGTTCTATATCAACGTCGGTCACGCGCTGGTTGAACGCGCCGGTGTGTCTCAGAGTTTCGCCGATTTGGCCTGGCAGCAGGCCGAGTCCGGCGTGCGCGGCGAGACCTCTCTCGACGCCTGGGAGGCCCGCAAACTCGCCACTGCCCACGGCCCCGACGCGGAGAAATTCAAGAACGAGTATCTCGCCGCCAGCTTTCGCCGATGCGATTTCGATCTACCTGCTCTCGCTCTATCTCGATGTCGATTACCACGATCTGCGCGAACGCGATTATCCGCTGCTGGCCCCCGCTCCCATGGCCGAACGCCTCCGCAAGATCGCCGAAATCTTCCCCCCGAATCCCGGATTCGAGTTCAACATCTACTACCGCCGGAGGGCGTAGAGCCGGCGTAGTGGCGGACGCTCTTGTCCGCCCCACGCGGAGCGAAGCTCCGCCGTGAGCAATGGCCTCGCAAGCACCCACTCACTTGCTCGAAAGCACAAACTGGTTCCCATCCGCGTCCTTGAAAATCGACGACGTTCCCCACGCCTCTTTCTTCGGCTCCGCCGCAAACTCCACTCCCTTCTCTTTCAGAGTCTTGGCCGTGCCAAACACATCATCTGTCCAGAACGTGACCGGCTGAAATCCGCCGATGCGCTCTTCGAAGTCCGTCCGGAGTAAACAGAACCAGCTGCGATTCGGCGCCGGGGATGCCCAGCTCAATCCAGCGTTGCGCTCCAAAGGGCTGGTCGGTCATCACGCGAAAGCCAAGCTTTTCGGTGTAGAACTTCAAGGCGCGATCCTGATCGCGAGTCGGCACGCAGGCAAACTTGATGCCACGAATCATTTTCAATCTCCTTCCAGAATAGTGAAGCAAAAGCAGTAAAGCCGTCTGAGAATAAAAAAGCCCGCGGCAGGATGCAATCGCCTATTCAATGCTATATTGACTGTCGGTATAGCATGGTTGTGGCGAGAACTTGTCGTTCGTCGTAAGTCGTTCGCGGCGAATCGGCGAACAACGACTAACGGCCAAGGGCAGTAACTATGATTTCAATTGACGACTACGTAATTGACGTCCTGATGCGCGACCTCGTCGGCCACGACCGCCGCGTCGTGAGCTTTCTGGTTTACCTGTGGTTCACCGGAGAACAGCGAAGAGGGAACGTGGTCGAGGCCAGCTACCGGCAGATCGCCGAGTCCATCGGGGTGTCCAAAAGCTCGGCGCAAGCCGCCGTCGCCTGGCTACTCAAGCGAAAATTGCTCGTCTCCACCAAGAAAACGGTCACTGCGACGCCGCGCTACAAAGTGCTGACTCCCTGGCGCGATCACGAGAGCCCCAGCCGCAGCCATACCTAGCCAAAACAAATCAGGGGCCGAGTGTGGAGTCGGCCCCTGTTCCACGAGATTCAACTTAGCCTACGGCGCCGTTAGCCCCGTATTATCGCCCACTACTTTGGCGTCGTGAGGCTCGTTGAGCTCGTCGAAAACCACCGCGTACCGGCAACAAGGAATCTAGACCGGAACCTCACGCCGAGTTGTCAATAAACTGTCACTTTCTTGTCAATTAACAAGCGCCGATGCAGCGGATTGAGAAAAACGAACCGAGCCTTTTGAGCCGCCGGGCGCGCCCATCCTCGCGCGTTTTATTGTCACAAAGATGGTGGATTCCACGAAAGCGCCGGACCAGGGATTTAGCACGCGTCGTTGCTTTTAGATGGCGCAGCGGGTTACCGCTGCAATCAAGCCTACTTTCAGTGCCGGCTGGGAAAACGCGGCGTGCGACCACGCCGCTTTGGCCGCCTGATCGCGCACCCTCCACCGACCGCGCACCTCGGTGCACTTGGCGGCTACAACGATTACAGCTTATGCTGAAAGTACGTTGAAAGGTTTAGGTTCCGTTTGCCGATGATTTCGCTTCGTTTCTACACTCTGGCTCTGGGTACAGCGGGCGTGGTCCTGGCCAGCTACGCGCTTCTGCGCCGCAAGCCCAAGCATGCCAAAGATATCGAGCTCGAACGTCGCACCTGGCTGAATACCGTCGGCCGCATCACCGATGGCACCGTGATTGATGTCCAGGAAATCACGACCGCTGCGAACCGTCCCGCCACCATGCTGATCTACCAGTACGACGTCGCGGGCGTTTCCTATGAGGCCTCGCAGGATGTCACTTACCTGCGGCAGTGGATCAACCTCCATTCCTGCCGCCTCGGCCTTCCGACATCAGTAAAGTACGATGCGCGCAATCCCGGAAATTCCATGGTGATTGCCGAAGGCTGGATGGGGCTGAGACAGTAACCAGGAGGTTTGGTGGAGCGTCGGGCGTCCCCGCAAATCAACGAGGGCAACGCGGCCTGATTGCGTCAGCCTGACTGATCCCTTGGCTCAAGGATTTACCTTTAGAGTTTCCCGACCGCGGCCAGCACTATGTAAACAACCTGTGCCGCCGCCAAGCCAATCCAGATACGCTGCCGAATCCGCGAACGGCGCAGATCCCGCAGCAGGTCGGCGGCGGTGGGTTCCCGCGACAGCGCTGCGACCACCAGGTTTTCTTCCGGCAGCACCACCGGTTGCAGATTGACCGGCCTCACCGCATCCGCCGATTTCGGCTTGTCGGGATAAAACACTTTGGGTGTGTCCACCACTTCCGACCACATCGGCAGCAGGATCCATGACTTCGGAATGATGTCCAGAATCGGTTTCGCGGTCAGTTGCAGAGATGGTTGCGTTTCCGGCGCGACCCGATCCGCCAGATTCCGCAGCAGCGATCCCCACCAGAAGTGGCTGAGTTGATCGGTGATCAGTTCACCCACATCGACGGGCCGAGATTCCAGTTCCAGCGGTGGCAAAGTCTCGGGCGAGATTACGTCTCCGATATTGGAGAACACCGTACGAAACCACGGCAGGCGCAGACGGTCCCCAAGCGCCAGCCCGACATCCACCGGCCGCGAACTCAGTTGGAGCGGCGGAAGCTTTTCCGGCGCGAACGTGTCGCGCAAATTGCCAGCCAGCGACCTCCAGAGCGATTGCGTCAGGCTCGCTGGCGGGAGCAGATCCAGCGGTATCTGCACCGGTGCCGCCGTGGACGGCGGATCCGAAACCCAGGCTTCGGCAACATTGGAGCGGTAAGCCATAAGATCAGTCCAGTGAAGCGACGGGCGTCCTTCGCCCGTCCCGCCGAGCGAAGCTCAACACAATCTCCCGATTTTAGATGCCGCCACCCTATTCTGTCACGCCACTTTACGAGCCAATTTATTGAATCCCAATTTATTGATCATTGAGCGATTGAGGCATTGGAAGCAACGACTCAATCATCAAAATGTCTCAATGGTTAAATGCCTCAATGTCCCGACGCCCCCGTTGGTACATGGACTTTGATGCCGTTGAGGTCCACCCGCGCGGTCAAGCACAATCGCAGCTTGAGGTTAGAAAGGGTAGACTCGCATTGGAGCAGCTGGATTGAGCCGCGACGGGCAAGCGACAGCCAAAACGCAGCAGCCAGCGCGGCGTTTCTCCCGTCATCGTTTCGACGTGCGCATTCAGGCGTCCGTGTTTCGCGAAGGCCTGATGACCACATGCTGGGGCCGCACCAACGAACTCGGACAGGACGGCATCGGCGCGACTCTCAGTGGGCAGTTGCAGTCCGGCGAAGTTGTTTCCCTGGAATTTCCCATCCCACTCCAGCCTCACGTGATCAGACTGCGAGCCGTGGTCCGTTATAGCGACGGCTTGCGTTGCGGTTTCGAATTTCTGGTTTTAACTGACGAGCAAAAGCGCACGCTCCACCAGGTTTGCGTTGTCTTGGCGAACGCCTCCTGAGCCTGATTGTCCCGCCTTGGCCGTCCTTTTTCTTTGCCCGCCGTTACCCCCGTAACTACCGGCAAACATCATCACCCCCTTACCATCACACTAGAACTGATCTCCATAGGTAACTTGGGAAGGGCACGCCTTCAATCGTGCCGTCCAGGACCGATCTGGTTGCAGAATGATTGACGATTGATGCGCCCAGTTCTCGCATCAGTGTGTTGTGGAAAGGACCGTATGGGGGAGAAACTCGCCCTGGCACCATCCTCGATCGAGCTGCCGCGGGTGGAAATGCCGCGCGATCCAGTTGAGCTCGGCGTTCCGCCCATCCTTGCCCAAATTCCCAATTCCGTTTCCCATCAAGCCTCGGTCCCTGCGCCCGCCAATGGCAATGCCGCCGATGCCCCGCCCACGGTAGAGAAAGCCTATTTCGAACAGCTCATCGAGAACGCGCCCGAAGCGATCAGCATTATCGATCAGGACGTGCGCATTCTGCGCGTCAACGGCGAGTTTACCCGGATGTTCGGCTTTAGCTCGGCTGAGGCTGCGGGAAAACGCCTCGACGAGATCATCGTGCCGCCCGATCGCTATGCGGAAACCGCGTGGATCGCCGAGTGCATGAAGACGCAAAACAAACTTACCCTCGAGACCCGCCGCCAGCGTAAAGATGGCTCGCTGGTCGAGGTGCTTCTCTCCGCCTCGCCCGTCATCGTGAACGGCCAAAAAGTGGGAGCCTACGCCTCCTATCGCGATATCACCGAGCAGAAGCGTGCCGAAGAATTGAATGCCGCGCTCTACGCCATCGCCGCCCGCAGCCAGTCCGCTGAAGATCTGCAATCGTTCTTTGCCGCCATTCACAACATCGTCGGCCAGTTGATGAATGCCCGCAATTTCTACATCGCTCTCTACGATCCGCAGTCGCAGCTTCTCAGCTTCCCGTATTTCGTCGATGAACAGGATCCCACCCCCACCCCCAAACCTTTGGGCTTCGGCCTGACCGAGTACGTCCTGCGATCCGGCGAACCCCTGCTCGCGACACCCTCAATCTTCGAAGACTTGGTACGGCGCGGCGAAGTGGAATTGATCGGCGCTCCTTCCGTCGACTGGCTGGGAGTTCCCCTCAAAAGCGGTACCGCCTGCATGGGTGCGCTCGTCGTCCAGAGCTACCACGAAAACACCCGTTTCTCCGACCGCGACCGCGAGATTCTGAAGTTTGTTTCCCAGCAACTGGCCGCCGCCATCGAGCACAAGCGCTATGAAGAAGCGCTGCGCCGTTCTGAAGCCCGCTCCCGCTCTCTGATTTTGAGCGCGGCCTTCGGCATTTGCCGCTGCACCCTCAGCGGCAGATTCCTGGACGTGAATCCGGCTCTCATCACCATGCTCGGTCACGCATCGGTCGAAGACCTCCTTCGCCTGGACGCCAGGAGCGAAGTCTTCATGAGTCCCCAGGATTTGGACCGGCTGGCCGAGGACTATCGCCGCTCCGGCACGCTTACAGGCGTGGAAGTCCAGTGGAAGCGGAAAGACGGCCGCGTCATCATCGTCCGCCTCAGTGGCTGCGCCGCTACTTGCACTGATGAGCCCGAGGAAGTATTGGAGCTGATCGCCGAAGACATCACCGACCGCCGTCAACTCGAAGAGCAGCTGCGCCAGGCGCAAAAAATGGATGCCGTCGGCCGTCTCGCCGGTGGCGTCGCCCACGACTTCAACAACCTGCTCATGGTCATTAACGGCTATACCGAGGTGTTGCTGGAGCAGTTGGAAAAGGGCAGCGACATGCACGAGAAGGTTCAGTCCATCCAACAAGCCGCCGACCGCGCCGCGACCCTTACACGCCAGCTGCTCGCCTTCAGCCGCAAGCAACTCCTCGAACTCAAAGTGGTTGACGTGAACACCATCGTCGGCGACATGGAGCGTCTCCTCCGACCCTTGATCGGCGAAAACATCGAATTGGTCACGCGGCTCTCCACTCAAACGGGGCACACCCGCGCCGATGCCGGGCAGCTGGAACAGGTCATCATGAACCTGGTCGTCAATGCCAAGGATGCCATGCCCGAAGGCGGAAAACTCACCTTGCAGACTGCCGACGTTATCGTGCGTCCAGGTTTCACGGAGCACCGTTTTCTGCAAGCCGGTCGCTACGCCGTGATCTCGGTTGCCGATACCGGCCACGGCATGGATAAGGAAACCCAGTCCCGCATTTTCGAGCCCTTCTTCACCACCAAGGAAAAAGGGAAGGGCACCGGCCTCGGCCTCTCCACCGTCTACGGCATCGTGAAGCAGAGCAATGGATATGTCTTCGCCCAAAGCGAGATCGGGAAGGGAACAACTTTCCACGTCTATTTGCCGCGTGCCGAAGATGCGGCGGAGGAACTAAGTCCTGCCCAATCCCAGCCCAACGAAACCGGAGGGTGCGAAACTGTCTTGCTGGTCGAAGATGAAGAGTCCGTCCGCGAACTGGTGCGTCTCACCCTCGCCGCTCGCGGTTATAAGGTGCTCGAAGCCGAAAATGGCGAGGCTGGTCTGCGCGTCGCCGAGGCTTGTAAAGAACCCATCGATATCCTCATCACCGACGTCGTCATGCCCGGCATCGGAGGCCGCGAACTGGCCAAAACCCTGCTACGGCTTCGTCCCGGCATAAGCGTCCTCTTCCTTTCCGGCTACACAGAAGATACCGTCGTGACCCAGGGTGCGTCCGGCCCCGCCACCGCGTTCCTGCAGAAACCCTTCACCTTGCAGAATCTCGCCAAGAAAGTCCGTGAAGTCCTGCGCTCCCGCTCCGCCCCGCCGCCCGCTCCCAAGTCCGCGGCAAAGTCAGCCTCCAACTAACCGTCTGTTGGTGGAGTGTCGGGTGCCCTCGCCCGGCAACCACGGCCCCAGCCCATGCAACTTTCCCCCCGCTCCCGCGTCTTATACTAGACTGGGGTTTTCAGCACATCGGACGATCTAAATCTCCCCCTCGTGCGTACTTCAATCGAGCAACCATAGTCTACGTAAAGGTAAACCATGCTGATCGGGAAACCAGCTGCGATTCCGTATTCTGAAGTTACTCCCAAAGCGACCTACCTGAACCGGCGCAACTTCCTGGCCGGTGCAGCCCTTGCCGGCGCTGCAGCCGTTACCGGCATCGCCTTCCACGATCTAGCCGACCCCGCGCACACCGCCCACGCCAACGCCAAAATTGATGGTCTCCAAAAAAGCTCCTTCAGTACGACCGAGAAGGAAACGCCTTACAAAGATGTGACCAACTACAACAATTTTTACGAATTCTCCACCGACAAATACGAGCCTGCCGGCCTCGCCAAGAATTTCAAGACCCGTCCCTGGACAGTAACCATCGACGGCCTGGTAAAGAAAAAGCAGGTGCTCGACGTCGACGCGATCATCAAGATGGCTGCTCCCGAGGAGCGCATCTACCGTCATCGCTGTGTCGAGGGATGGTCCATCGTCGTCCCTTGGGTAGGCTTTTCTCTGAGCGAGTTGATCAAGCGGGTCGACCCGCTTCCCAAAGCAAAGTTTGTCGAGTTTACGACCTTGTACGATCCCAAACAGATGCCGGGCCAGCGCTTCAACGTCTTGGCTTGGCCGTACCTCGAAGGTCTTCGTATGGACGAGGCCATGCATCCCCTCGCCCTGCTCTGTTTCGGCATGTACGGCGAAATGCTACCGAATCAGGATGGCGCCCCGCTCCGTGTCGTGCTTCCCTGGAAGTACGGTTTCAAAAGCGCCAAGTCGATCGTCCGCATCCGCTTCACCGACGCGCAGCCTTTGAACACCTGGCAGCAATCCGCCCCCAACGAGTACGGCTTCTATTCGAACGTGAATCCGAACGTCGATCATCCCCGGTGGAGCCAGGCCAAGGAACGCCGTCTAGGAGAATTCCTAAAACGCCCGACTCTGATGTTCAACGGCTACGACCAGGTAGCTAGCCTCTATTCCGGGATGGACCTAAAAAAGAACTTCTAGGAATTTCGTAATTTCGTGATCTGATAATTTTGTAATTGGAAGGCTCTGACTCCGTGATTGATTCGTCATTCTGTACTGATTTGTCATCCTGAGCGAAGCGAAGGACCTGCTTCCAGCGGCTACCACAGAACCGGCGGACCGAGGGCTTTCGAATTACCAAATCACCCGATTACAGAATTACCAATTGAAACTCCGCCTTACCAAAATCGCGCTGTTCCTGGCCGCGCTCATCCCGCTGGAGCGCCTGCTGTGGAAGGCCTCCCATGACGGCCTAGGCGCCAATCCCATCGAGGTCATCACCCACTCGACCGGCGACTGGACGCTGATCTTGATCCTTACCACCCTCGCGATCACCCCATTGCGCCGCCTCATTCACCAATACTGGCTGATTGGCCTTCGCCGCATGATCGGGCTCTTCGCATTCTTTTACGGAACGTTGCACTTCCTGACCTACATCTGGCTCGACAAGTTCTTCGACATCCACGAAATGTTGAAAGACATCGAGAAGCGTCGTTTCATCACCGTAGGTTTTACCGCCTTTGTCCTTATGATCCCGCTGGCTCTAACGTCGACCGCATGGTCGATCCGCTGGCTAGGCGGCAAGAACTGGCAGCGCCTTCACCGGCTCATCTATCTCACGGGAATTCTTGGGATTGTGCATTACGCCTGGCTGGTAAAAGCCGATCGCCGCAAGCCCATAGAGTACGGAATCGTGCTTACCATCCTGCTAGCCTACCGGTTAGCAATCTGGTTGTCTGAAAAAGGGTCCGAAAAGCGCCAGCGTCCGCCCAGTCCAGCCTCCACCCCAAGACACCCGGAATTCGAGTAAAGCCGACGCGCTTCGTTCCCTGCGCACCCGTCCCGAATTCTTTCCGCAAAGTTTTTCCACCGCAACTTTCCGCTACAATGCGGGTTAGCGCATCTTACGGAAAAAATAGGAGTGTCTTCATGAATCCCCTTGCCGCCACTAAGTGTGCCGGACGCCTGCTCTTGGCTCTGGCAGCAGCCATCAGCCTCTTTCTAGCCGCGAGCTGCGGCAACAACAACAATGGGTTCGTCCCGCCCCTCAGCGGCAATTTCAGCAAGTCCAGTCTCAGCGGAACCTACGTGATGAAGCACACCGGATACTTTGCGAATCAATCAGGAAACGCTCAGGCATTTTCCGAGACCACCATTTTTTCCGCCGACGGCAACGGCAAGCTGACTATCCTCCAAGACGACGGAGGGCCTCAGCCCGGCCCCGGTTCCGAAAGTCTTGCGGGCTCTTACGCCATTGAGCGCGACGGCGAGGGCTCGATGAAGTTCAACTACACTCCCACCCCAAGCACTTACAGCATCACCATGATCGATACCAATCACTTCTATGTGATGGAGGCCGACCCGTTCGCGACGTCGTCCGGATACGGTGTTCTGCAGTCCTCGACCGCGATTCCCTCGGGCACGTTTGTCTTCAAGTCGCACAACCTTGGCATCAGCTCCCGGGTTGGGCAGATTGCTATCAGCGGCGGTGCCTTCACTGGCACACAGGACATTCTTACCCCCATAGGCGGTACCAGCGCGAGCCAGGCGATTACGGGAACCGTGAATCCGCCGAGTTCCATCGGTGTCGGCACGTTCACCCTGACCGCCCCGACCGGCAGCTTTTCGGGAAATTACTACGCGGTAAGTCCGACCGAGTTCTATCTCATGGCGAATCCCACTTCCGGCTCGCTCGATATCGGCCAGGCGCAAACGCAAACCGGGGGTCCCTTTACTACTGCCACTCTCGCCAGCGGAAATTCGTACGTTCTTGGCAGCCGCGGCGATACGCTCGCTAACGAGCCCGGCGTTCATTCGGCTGGCGTCTTTACCACCGATGGTGCGGGAAATGTCACCACTGGCACCGTGGATTATGTGGAGGATTTAAATGTCGAGGACAACAACGGTGCCGGTCTCACGGTAAACGCGGGAGCCACCTACACGTTCGACCCAAGCGGCGACGGTAATGGCGTGGTTACCCTGCCCCTAAGCAACGGTGCGACTCTCTCCGAGGTTTTCTGGATGATAAGCCCCACCAGCGCCTACTTCCTGAACAACAGTCCGCAAGCTGTCGAGGATGGCACCTTTTCGTTGCAGACCGGCTCTGTCTCTACCCTCAGCAACCAAGCAGCCTTCGTGATGGACGGCATTCCTTTGGCACTGGGGGACCAGGTAGGAGCCTTTCAGCCGACCACCGGCAGCAACTTTAACTGGAACGAACAGATAAACAGCGCCGGTTTTGGCTCACAACCGGTCGGAACCAACGGTGCTTTTTCTGCCGCGACGAACGGTCGCTTCACGGTGACCGTCAACAACTTTAACAACATTACCGGCAGCCCCAGCTTCTTGGTCTTCTACGTGAGTTCTCCCACCACTGGATTCATGGTGGAGGTGGACGGAAGCGGCGACATCGGAGGACTCTTCGCCCAGCAAACCAGCCCCTAAAAAACGAGTTTGTGGAGCGCCGGGCGTCCCCGCCCGCCCACCCCACGGCCACGCCCAGAGTTCAAAGCGACGAGAGAATAGCCGTCAGAGTGCTACGACGGAATAAGGAAATAAAACTCTTGCTGCCTATTAGCCGCAAAGCCGCTCTGAGCCTACCCACAGTTGAGCCAGATCTCTGAGGTTGTGTTTGTATGTACGCGTTACCAGGTATTTCTTCCCACCTTTTACACGCAGCCTGTACTCCCCCGTCGGCAAAGGATGGACCTCCTCCACGGCCGAAGTATTCACGACGACCGAGCGGTGGATGCGAATAAAACCGTAAGGTTTGAGCTTCTCCGCCATGGACGAGAGGGACTCGTGCACCAAATAGGGATTCGGTCGGTGTTGCAACGAAACGTAATTACCTTCGGCGAGCACTGCCGAGATGTCAGCCAAATCCAAGAGTAAAACGCTACCCCTTGCTTTGAATGCGATTCGTGGCGCCTGTCGTTTTGCCAGAACCTCCAACTGCCGCAAGACTCGCATGAGGTTTGCAGCATCGACTTGGGTAACCGGAAGCAATGATGTATCTGCAGTTTCCGAGAACTCGTCCGCCACGGATTCAAGAGCGTAATCCCGTCTACTCTTGATCGAGCAAATCGTGGAGCAAATTGTAGCTCCCCGCACTGGGCTAGCCGAAACGTCAGCATTCGCGTGAGCGGCTTGTTGAACAGACATCTCACGCGCAATGGCGTTCTCATCGTTAATTTCGCGGGCGCTCATGATCGCTCTCGCTCTCTCTCTTAACTTCCAGGCCCGTTGGTTACTTCTGCCCGGTACTCACTGCCGACGGAAAGCTGGACTGCTCGCCGAAATAACACTCAATGGATTGCAACTGTCCATTCTTAATTCGGAGATACTCCACGTTCCTGAACGATTTACCGTCCTTGGTGTGGCAAAGATACTTCACAAAAGCATCCTCCGCGCCTGTGGTGACTCGTTCCAGGTCAAAATGTTTAATGAAATCGATCTGTGTTTCCCAGCACCGCGTTTTGAAAGTGCCCTTGCTGATGTGGTCGTCGCCGGCCGCGCTAGTGAAGGTGAAGTCATCGGCGAGCAGGCTATCCACTGGGCCCCAGTCTTTCTTCTCCCAGGCGGTGTACCACTTCCGGACTACTTCTCCGTTGGTTAACTTCTGCCCTTCCATGGTGCTAGCGCTTGCCCGTCCCAATCTCGCGGCACCCAACAGCGCGCAGGCTCCGGTTGCGAGCAGATTCCGGCGCGACACTGAGATACTCGTCATTGGTTGTTCTCCTTTTTATGACGCAGTCTGAAGCGCTTTCGCCCGATCGCGATGCTGACTGTTAGCATACAGACCGGTTGGTATGTAACAATGCGAAACTGCCTCTTGAGACACCGATGCGATCAACCTCGCTTGCGGTTGCCCGGCGGGCGCAGAGACCGCAGCCAGCCCACGATGTTTCTGGTCCCCGCTTTCATCACTTTCGGATCCTGAGCATTCTTTGCCAGCGACGCATAGCCTTCGACCATGGCGATCAGTAAGCCGGCGGCGTCAGCGGGTTCCACGTCGCGGCGAACGCTTCCGTGGACCTGGCCCTGTCGCAAAGTGTAGGCAACGGCCTCTCGCCAGGCATCGAAGATTGTCGCCAACCGCTTACGGAAACCCGCGTCAAGCGGAGACATCTCCTGCGCCAGATTGTTCAACTGGCAGCCGCCGCGTACATCCGCGGGCGTAACGGGTATACGTTGAACCGCGCCAATCAAAGCGTCGATAGGGTCCTCGCCACTCTGGAAAGGGCGCACCCATTTGCCGTGGACGTCGGGGGCGATAATCTCTTCGACGACGGCGTATCCCAAAGTTTCCTTGCTGTCGAAGTGGTAATACAGTGCGCCCTTAGTGACCCCAGCTAGGGCCAGAATGGTGTCGAGACTGGCACTCTGGAAACCCGATCTGTAGATCTCGCGGGACGCTGCCTGCAGCAAGCGCTCGCGCGTGCGCTCGGAATCCCGCAGCCTGGGCGCTCTAAATTTCGGAGTCTGTTTCCGACTTTTGGCTGCCGCCAACATACCAACCAGTATGTATGTTAATCATCTGAAAATCAATCCCAAATCAGCGGCGGGAATTGTGGCGGCTGACGTTCTGGAATTTCGTAAGGCTCGCCGGTGAGTGTATGGAAAGTTGGAGAAACAGTTGCTCTCGCCCTTTTGGGATCGCCGAAGGAGGTTGTTCATCCGTCATTCGTTTTCGAGCTCTGAAGTGTTGGGCCTGTTGTCTCACGGAATCGTTGTGAACGTGGAACCCCACCTGCTCCCTCAGTTCTCGCTCAGCAGAAGTTTGCGAGGTTGCGAGCCAATTCTGCTCTCACTTGCACACGAACTGCCCGAGCGCCGAGTGATACCTGACGTAATCGCCAGTGATCCCGGCACCAAGACTTTACCGGAGGAATAGAGGACATATGATCACGCTTAGACAGTTGCGGAATTTCTGGATACTCGGGGTTGCGACGATGGTTCTGGCTTGCTTCAGCAATGCCGTCGCGCAAACCTACTACAAAGTTCAGGATCTGGGCGTCCAGCATCCAGACAACCTCGGCATGCCCATGGGCCTCAATAATTACGGCTGGACGATCAACATGGAGCAGTTCCTCGATCCCTTCAGCCTTTCCACCGAGTTCCCGGCCGTGTCCGGTACGGACTCAGTCACCATCGACCACCTCAACCTCGAACTCGGCACCCTTGGCGGCGCCAACAGTTCCATCAATTGGAACGGCATCAACGACCCCGGCGAAGCCGTCGGTATGTCCGAGACAGCTGCTTTAGATCCGAATGGCGAAGACGTTTGCCTTTTCGGTACACACCACATTTGCCTTCCGTTTCTGTGGAAAAACGGCGTCATGACCGCTCTGCCAACGGTGGGCGGCGTCAACGGGCAGGCCAGCGCCATCAATAACCGCGGACAAGTCGCAGGATATGCGGAAAATGGAACCCCGGACTCCACCTGCCCTCCGGGCACGGAAAATTTTATGGTTGACCTGCCGGTGATGTGGACAAAAGGCAATGCCCAGCCGCTTCCCACCATCGGTACCGATCCAGACGGCGTCGCATTCGGCATCAACAATCAAGGCCAAGCGGTGGGCTACTCGGGAACGTGCACCGCAGCGATTGAAGCCGTATTGTGGGATAACGGCGTTGCCACCCCGCTTCCCAACCTCGGAATTCCGAGCGCCATAGCCTTCGAGATTAACGACCGCGGCCAAATTGTTGGGCAAGGCGTTACCTCTGACGGAGTAGCCCTGGCCACTCTTTGGCAGAACAATTCAGTCACAGCCCTCGGGGGCGGCGACCTTCCGCCGGGAGACGTTTCCTCCTTTGCCACCAGCATCAATAACCGGGGCCAGGCGGTCGGAAGCTCCTTTAACTCCGACAACGCCAGCTGGTCCCACGGCCTCCTCTGGCAGAACGGCGTCATGTACGACCTCAACACTCTATTTCCGGAAAGTTCCCACCTCTTCGTAGTTAACGCCAGCACCATCAATGACAGCGGACAAATCGCCGGTATGGCGTTGGTGACGGTCGGGCCACACGCCTACCAGATCGTCCACGGCTTCCTGGCAACCCCGGTAAAAGAAGACATGGGCAAGTCGGTTGCGGACGTCGTACGTACGCATCCGGAATTCAATTTGCCCGCGGCGCACGTTGGCAAGCAGCTTTTGGGGAGGTCCGCACACTGCTCAATCCACGATAAAGGCACTTTCTGAGCTTACGCACCACGTACTCCAGCCATACGCCGCGCGAAGGCGCAAGGCCGGAGATTGTGCGGGGACAACATGGGTCAGGGCAACAATGGGTCACGCGGATATCGCGTGACCCAAAATATTTGCGGAATATTGTCTCTGTCCGAGATATGGAACCTGGCCGAGGCTGTCCGCAAGGTCGAGTTCTGGCGGCTGCGCTACTTTATCGCTTCCGCCGCGATCCGTTCCGTAACAAACGCCTCGATCACGTCGCCAGCTTTAATGTCGCCGTAGTTCGAGATCGAGATGCCGCATTCCATGCCGCTGGTCACTTGCGAAGCATCGTCCTTAAACCGCCGCAGCGATCCGACTTTGCCTTTGAATACGACCACGTTATCGCGCAGCAGTCGCACTTCGGAATCGCGCTTGATCAATCCGTCGCTCACGCGGCAACCGGCAATCGTGCCCACCTTCGGAATGCGGAACGTCTCCAGCACCTCAGCGCGTCCCTGGTAGGTTTCCTTGATCGTCGGCTCAAGCAGGCCAGTCATGGCGCGCTTGATCTCGTCCTGCAGTTCGTAAATGATCGAGTGCAGCCGGATATCGACTTTTTCCTGATCGGCCAGTTCCTGCGCCTTGCGCTCGGGACGCACGTTAAATCCAATAATGATGGCATTCGAAGCCGAAGCCAGCAGCACATCCGTCTCCGTGATCGCGCCAATGCCCGACCGCAGCAACTTCAGCCGCACTTTGTCGTTCGACAATCTGCCGAGCAAATCGCCCAGCACTTCGACCGAGCCCTGCACGTCGGCCTTCAGGATGACGTTCAGTTCCTTCATGCCCGCCGTTTTGAGTTGCTCCGCCAGGCCTTCGAGGGAAACACGGGAACTCTTGGCCAGCGTGGCTTCGCGTGCTTTCTGCTCGCGGTAGTCGGAGATGTCGCGTGCCTTCTCGCGATCGGCAACGACCACAAACTGGTCGCCCGCCTGCGGCAGCCCTTCCAACCCGATAATTTCCACCGGCGTCGACGGCGGAGCTTCCTTCAGCGCCTTGCCGCGATCGTCGAACATCGCCCGGACTTTTCCATACACGTTGCCGACGACAAAGTTGTCGCCCGTGTGCAGCGTGCCATTCTGCACCAGGATGGTTCCCACCGGACCGCGTCCGCGATCCAGTTTCGCTTCCAGCACCAACCCGCTCGCCGCCCGTTCCGGAGTCGCTTTCAACTCCTGCAGGTCTGCCGTCAGCAGAATCATTTCCATCAGCAGATTCAGATTTGTTTTCTGCTTCGCGGAAACATCGACGAACACGGTCTTGCCGCCCCACTCTTCCGGAACCAACCCGCGATCCGCAAGTTGCTTCTTTACCCGCTCCGGCAGCGCGCCCGGCTTATCGATTTTGTTGACCGCTACAATGATGGGAACTTCAGCAGCATGTGCGTGATCGATCGCTTCCACCGTTTGCGGCATCACGCCGTCGTCGGCCGCGGTGACCAGCACCACAATATCGGTCGCCTTCGCTCCGCGAGAACGCATGCGGGTAAACGCTTCGTGACCAGGAGTATCCAGAAACACAATCTCGCGCCCAAAAGCCGGAGACGCTGTGTCCGTAATCGAAACCTTGTAGGCTCCGATGTGCTGCGTAATGCCGCCCGCTTCGCCTCCCGCGACGTTGGTCGAGCGGATCGAATCGAGCAGCGTCGTTTTGCCGTGATCTACGTGGCCCATAATCGTGACCACGGGGGGACGTGAGATGGCTTCCGCGCCTTCCTCGCTGCTTTCAGTGGCTGCCGTCGTATCTTTCGCAGCCTGTTCTTCGAAGGTAATCACTTCGGTTTCCGCTCCAAAAAAGCGCGCCATTTCACTGGCCAGTTCCGCATCCAGCGTTTGGTTGATGGTGGCGAATACGCCGCGCACCACCAGCCTCGCAATCACGTCCTTGGCGCGAATGCCCAGTTTCTCGGCCAGGTCTTTTACCGAGATTCCTTCCGTGATGGTGATGTTCCGCGTGATCGGCGCCGGCTCGTTGCTGACGATCATTCGCGGCGGCGGAGTGTAGCCCTTCATCGGGCCTTCCTTCACCCCGCGCGGCACATATCTTTGTCCCGGACGCCGCGACGGCGCTCCCGGACGCGCTCCCGGACGCGATGGTCCCGGCGGTGCGCCGATTCCCGCTCCCGGCCCACGCCCAACGGACGCGATCCCGCTGGCGCAACCCGCGTCGGATGCATCGGCCGCCGTTCACCCGGACGCAGCGGTGGACGCGGCGCTCCCGGCGCTAGCGGCCGCGCCGTGCGCTGAAAGATTGGCTGTCCCGGCACTGGTCGTCCCGGCGCAGGCCGCGGAATTGCACCTGGCAGCCGCTGCCGGCGGAGGCAATGGCGCCTTGTAAACCGGACGCGGTCCCGTCTGCGGCATGATCATTCGCGGTGGCGGAGCAACCGGAGCCGCTAGGCCTCACGGGCGCAGCCGCTTGCATCTGCATCACATTGCTTGGTGCCGGAGGCTCCGCGGCTGGCGGCGCGCCGCCAGCGGGCGCGGCGGGAATCGTAACCCGCGGCGGAACCGCGATCGCCGGCGGTGCCGCAGTCGGCTCGAAGGGATGAACTGCGAAGCCGGTGTAGGAGCGGGCGGCGGACGACAGGAATTTTAGGCGGAATTACAACCACCGACGGCGGACGGTACGTGGCCGCTACCGAAGCCGGCGTCACCATTCTAGGTGCCGGCGGCGCGGGAGAGTTTCCGTCGCGGGCTTAGGCGGTATCGCCTTCGGCGCCACTGGAGCGGCCGGAGTTTCCGCCTTCGCTTCCATCGCGGGCGTCGCGGTGGGAGGCCGGACTGCAGGATGAGCCGTGGGATGTTCGGCTGCTTCTTTTTGTTGGGTAAGGGCGCGCAACACGTCACCGGGTCGAGAGATGTGCGAGAGGTCGATCTTGGTCTTGATTTCTTCTTCGCCGTGAGCAGCGCGAGCAGAAGACCTCGCCGCACTCGGCGCCGCATCAGAGCGTCCGCGGAGATGCTTTCGCACCAGGTCCGCTTCGAAGTCTTCCAGAGAACTGGAGTGCGTTTTCTTCTCCGTGACACCCACCGTGGTCAGTACGTCAAGTATTTCCCTGCTCTTGACTTCCAACTCACGGGCCAGATCGTTGATTCGAATCTTACTCATCCGCTCTCGTTTCCTCTTTGCGTCCTGCTAATCGCGTCAAGCTCGCATGTCTAACCTCATATGCCAAACCGCGTCATCGAAACTCTGATTTCCAACCTCTGCTGACGAAGCCCGCGCCTTCGGTCCGGAGATAACTCCGAACTCGCCACCGCTGCCTGGTTCAGTTCTGCTTGTCTTCCGGGGCTTCTTCCGTCGCGGCTTCGGAGTGTTCTGACGCCGCGTCGGCGGACTCTGCCTCCGCAGCCAACCTCGCCGCGTCTAGTTCGCCGTCTGACGGCGATTCGGCTTCTCCGGCGGTCTCTGGTTCCGCGGCCAATGCATCCGCTTCCACCGAACCCTCTGCCAGCGATTCCTCGCTGAGTTTCGTTTC
>CAVOTW010000029.1:0-82496 GCA_963699405.1 uncultured Acidobacteriaceae bacterium
ACAGAGCCTTACCCGATGTGGCGACGGGCTCCGCACCGTTTGGCGGGGCATAGCCCCGCCGTTACACAAACTCGTACATAGGCACCGGCGTATCTTGACCGCGTCCCTGCCGCTTGCAATGCTGACATATCTTGAAGAAGTTTCCAAAGACACGCAAGAGCCCTCGTCCGCCACGCATCCGCGTCCCCAATAGCGAGCGCGCCCTATTTATGATCGATGAGACCCGATTCGTTGGCGTCCTGCAGCGCCTCTCACTGACGGGGGGTTCGGCCGTGCTCTCCAAGGGCCCGATTCCTCACGGCACGATAGGAGATATAGCTTTATGCAGCGTGTACGGAAAAGTCAGCGCGCAGATTGAATTCCTACAGACCGGCGCTGATGGCATTCCGCTGACGCAAGCCTTCCGCTTTCTCTCCATGTCGGAGACGAGCGCGAAGCGCTTCGCCGCGGCCGCTGAACAAATGGAAAAGGAAGGTTACAGCGACGCTCCTTCACCGAAACCTTCCACTCTTTCCGCGCCGGCATCCGAAGCACTAGGGCAACTTTTACAAAGTGTTCGCCGCATTGCTGCGTCGCTCGTCGCGAACCGGTAGCGAGTCATCAGCCGTCCTAGAACCCGATCCGATCATTATCGGCAAACACGCTCAGAGTCACATCCGCTGCGTGCCGTCACTACTGCGGAGGCGGAGGTGGCGGAGGCGCAGGGTTTGCTGGTCCAGTCGTCGCTTTCGCTACGCCCGGGTTTGAGGGTTGAGAATTTGCCGGCTGCTCAGCATTATTGTTCTGAGCAGGATGGTAGGCCGTGCTCTCGACATTGCTATCCATACTTGGCGGCTGCTGGGACACTACCTGGTATTCCAGTTCTTTCTTTTCTCCGTCGGCCATCCTCAGGTAGAGACGATCCTTTTTGACTCGGAACTCGGCCTCATGGCCGACCGGAAGAACCACAGGATGTTTCAAATCCAGAGGACGAATGTGGTAATCCATGGAGTCGGTGCGGAGCAGGTACTGGGGACACAGCTGCTCGTGCGAATTCACGTGGGCCACGCCGACCGAGGCGAACACACTTCCGAGACCGTTCACGCCTCGTTCCTTGGCGCCGCAAGGAACGGATTGCATGCTTTCCAACATACCTCTCTGTACAATTTTCTTGTCCCTGCCTTCGGCAACTGGGGAAATAGCCAGAACTAATAAGAAGGCGGCGAGTAGCGATTTTTTGACCTGCATAGAACCTCCCTAAGAAGACTTCACCGTAATCAACTTCACCGTAATCAAGCGTCACAACTGAAGTGGAGACCGGTTTACTAGACGACTTCCGGTCCCCACTCTTGTTCTTATTTTCTGCGTTGCCTCACACAACGCAGTCGATTAGGCAGAGTAGCCAGCATCCCTGGTGACCCGCTATTGATTGGGGGTAGCAGCCTTCGGTCTCGGAGTCGGTCCGACAGGTTTTGCGCCAAAGCCGCCGCTGGTCTGCACTGGTTCCGAACTCATGACCCCTTGCGGGTTCTCCGCCAATTGCTGGCTCATTGCGGGATGGGCCTTGAGATATTCGTCCAGTTCGGGGTGGGTTGCCAAGTACTCCTTGTTGGTAGCTAACGTCGGATCGGCGGAGAGTTCTGACGCCACGTTGGTGTGACCACCAAGGAATTGGCCGAAGCTTGTCAGTTCCCCACGGTTACGATTGTCGCGGTCACGGGCTGTCACTCGATCGTGATCTCGGTCTTGATCCCGGTCTCGGTCGTGATCCCGGTCGCCCTCGGTTTGTTCATAGCGATCCTCGTCCCGCATGAAGGCCTCGGGGTGTGCTCGGAAAACTCCCGCGAGCCGCTGATGCGAGTGCAGATACTCCTGCAGCGCAGGATGATGGGCGACCCACTCTCGGTTGTCGATCAGCGAAGGGTCCCGGCGCAGTTGTTCGGCGATTTCCGGATGACTATCTAGGAAGTGGTCCATATCGACGATTTCTCGGCGCGTAATGTCGTCCGGCGGAGTCCAGCGCGGCGTTGGGCCCACTGGCTGTGCCGATGGCGGATTTGGCGAAGTTGTTGTCGGTGGCGCTGGCTGGGTCGGCTGCGTGGTCTGTCCACTTGCAATGCTTCCTACTGAAAACAACATTCCCAAACCAAGTACCGGCGCCAGACCCGCGCGTGCATATAGTTTTGTCTTGATTGCGATATCCACAGAACCTCCTGTAATGAGCATGTGGCTCATCTCGAGCATAGGTGCAACCTACCTGCCAAAGGGTTGCTATAGGTGGCATCTTGGCAGGGCTCAGCGGCTTGCAAGAAACTGCAGAACCATAGGGGAAAATGCTAGCGGCAAATTCTGCCGCTCTGGAGGAAAATTCGCGGTACAGGATAGACCCTAGAAATCTACGTGCAACAATTCAGGGGCAGCGGGGGGAAAGGGCTAGCGCGGATTCACCCGCTAGGCAACACGAGACAGCATCAAACGTGTGGACGGGGATAATTGGCGCGTTTTGTTTTTATTGACTAACGACCACCGGCCGGCAGGCCGTCCTGTAGAAACGCTACGCTCTGCACGCCGGTAATGTCGAAGCTCTTGCGGCAGCGCATATTCTTGCACACCATCTTGTCATCGCGGCGCAGCATGTACGACTGGGCTTTGGCGAATTTGGCGCGATCACGATCGTCCGCTCGCGGCGGCAAATTCTTTTTCTTCATGCGCACCAGCCACTGAATCTCATATTCCGCCGACTGCTGGCAATGGGGACAGCTCAAATTTGCCGGTTTCTTATCGGAACGTTCGTCAAAAAATTCGCGCTCATCCATAAATAGTAAGCCTCGATTTGTTTGCCAATTTCAGATTATTGCACTTTTGCGGGTTGAATGTGCGAAGATGCGTGCATCATCACGATGCCGCGCAAGCGCAAGAAAAAAACGTTCTCAGCTGCCAAAGTCGTCCGCGAAATGGCCCGCGAACGTGTTGGCAGTCCGAAACCATCGCAACTCGTGCCGGCGAAGAAAACAAAGCCAGAGCGGCATAAACCCACACTCGGCAAACTGTTAACGGATGAGTAATGGCGGAGTAGTTCCCGCACTCATGGGAAGGTCGCAGTCACCGCAGCACCGCCGGCGGGTATGTCAACTGGACAAGTGTTGCTCGAACTACCAGGGCAATTCCCCCAAGTTACATTAACCGGGGTCGCCGTAAGCAAAACCGAGGCACCCACTTCATACTGCGCAATGCACACCCCTGGGCAGTTGATTCCGGCCGGGGAACTCGTCACTGTCCCATTTCCGACGATCCCAACGCTCAATGTCGCGACCGTACCGTAGCCGGGGCAGGTCGGGAGGGTAGGGTTATCTACCGTTACCGTTGCATAAGCGACCACGATGTTTCCCGAGCCACCAGTGCCCTCAGGAACGCTTGCCGAGATAGTCCCGCCGCCGCAATAGCCCGACGCCGGAGTGAACAGGCCCGGAGTCGTCATCGTAACCACACCATCATCAATCTTCCAGGCTGCCTGATTGGTGACATCCTTTGTTTCCGGAGGATGAATATAGGTTGCGGTCGCGGTGTACTGCTCGGTCCCCGTCGGATACGGCTCCAGAAAAGTAAATGTCTGCGGTTGAATCTGAAGGCTGACCAATTTCTGATCGTGTCCGCAACTTGGCAGGCTTAAGACCGCTCCCCCCGCCACCAGCGCGGCCAAGGCGAGCCCGACATAATTCCGCTTCATACTCACTGCTCCTGGAGGCAAGTTTCGGCCTGCCCGCTTGTCAAATCGAGGAAAGATGAAATCTAGCGGAAGCGCTAGCAAAAAGCAAGAAACGGCAGTTGCCACTGGCGCGCTTGCAACCGGTTTCCGCGCATCAGGCGCGGCTCACTCAATCCACGTGCTCGCCGACGTCGAAGCCTTCTTCAGCCACAGGCAGGACGTCGCGTTCGCCGGCGATCCACACGTATAGTGTCGGGAGCAGAAAGACGCTCATGACGAGGGCCGCGATAAGACCTCCCACGATCACGATCGCGAAGGGGCGCTGAGAATCAGACCCAATGGCGTGCGAGAGAGCGGCGGGCAGCAGTCCCAGAGTGGCCACCAACATGGTCATCATGATGGGCCGCAGCCGCAACACGGCGCCCTCAACCGCGGCGTCTTCGATGGGATGGCGCAGCGCTCGAAGCTGATTGATGTACTCGAGCATGATGACTCCGGTTTGCACGGAGACGCCGAACAGCGCCAGAAAACCGACGCCCAGAGGAAACACTGAAATGAGTGCCGGTGAACCAAAGAGCAAGCAGGCCGCCAATGGGTGCGATCGCAACCGTCACCATAATCAACAGCGCCCATTTGTAGGACTTGAACATGGTGTAGAGGATGATGAAGATGAGGAGGATAGTGATAGGAAGTACGATGAGCAGCCGCGCGTTAGCCCTCTTCTGGCTCTCGTATTCCCCCTCCCAGTCGAGGCTGTATCCGGTGGGCAATTTGACCTTTTGGTTCACTTTCTTGATCGCTTCTTCGACCGTGCTGCCAAGGTCACGGCCGCGGACACTGTACTTGATGGCAACATAACGCCGATTGCCCTCGCGGTAAATTTCCGATGCGCCATCGGTCATGCTGATCTTGCAGAGCTGCGCGAGCGACACCCGTTCGCCAGAGGGCGATAGCAGCCGGATATTTTCGATCGCTTCTTTCGTGTTCGCGGTATTGCGGCAGATAGCGCAGCGTCAGATCGTAGCGGGCTTCGCCCTGAAGAACCTGCGTGAGCGCGTTGCCGCCCACGGCGGTCTGCACCGCATCCTGCACGTCGGCAACATTGATCTGGTAGCGCGCGGCTGCCTCGCGGTCGACCGTCACGTTCAGATTTGGCTGTCCGAGCACGCGGAAAACTCCAAGATCTTCGATGCCATTGATCTGGCGCATGATATTGACGATCTCATCGCTCTTCTGCTTCGAGCACCTTCAAGTCGTCGCCGTAGATCTTGGTGGCCAGCGCGCCTTTCACTCCGCTAACGGCCTCTTCCATGTTGTCTTCGATGGGCTGGGAAAAACCCCAGACGACGCCGGGAATTTTATCGAGTTCGCGCTGCATGGCGGCGATCAATTCGTCTTTGTTCTCGTGAAATACCGGCCGCCACTGTTCTTTCGGTTTCAGATCGACGAAATACTCGGTGTTGAAGAATCCGGTGTTGTCGGTTCCGTCATCGGGACGCCCCACCTGGCTGGTGCATTGCGGGACTTCCGGAAACGAGCAGAGCACGATTCGCGCCTGGTTTGCGACCCGAATGCCCTCGTCCGGTCCGGTGCTGGGAGCCAGCGTGCCGCGAACCCAGAGCGCGCCTTCATCCAGATGGGGCAGAAATTCGGAACCGATGATGCCGCTGAAAGCGAGATAATTCCCCAAGGCCACCAGAAGCGCGCACACCCCGACGGTAATCATGCGATGTCGAATTGCCCAGCGCAGGGCGACGCGATATCGTTCAATCACGAAGGTCATGACCGGGTTATCGCCATTCCTTCGCTCCCTTGGCGAACGCGAAACTGGCCAGCACGGGTGCGACGAGGATCGAGAAGAGCAACGCTCCCAGCAGCGCGAAGGCTACGGTCCAGGCCATGGGATGGAAAAGCCTGCCTTCCACGCGTTGCAGCGTAAAGATCGGCAAAAAGGCAGTGATGGTGATGACGATGGCATAGAACACCGGACGCTGTACTTCATGCGAGGCAAAACTGATTCGTTCGGTCGAGGTTCCGACCCCATTCTGCATGGCTCAGATGGCGCACGATGTTTTCGATCAACACGATGGCGCCTTCCACGATCACACCGAAGTCCAGTGCGCCAAGGGACAGCAGGTTGGCGGGAATGCGCATCAAGTCGAGACAAATGGCCGCAAAAAGCAAAGCAAACGGGATGGTCGCGGCGACGATGAGCGCGCCGCGAATGTTGCCCAGAAACAAAAGAAGAATGATCGATACCAGGATCATGCCTTCGGTGAGATTGTGGAGCACGGTGTGGGTAGTGAAGTGAACCAGATCGCTGCGATCGAGGAAGGGAACGATCTTAACGCCCGGGGGCAGAGATGTGATTGTTGAGTTCTTCTACTTTCTTATGGATGTCTTGCGAGGGCCGTCTCTGCCGGTTGCGCCTTTCCGCAACAGCACGATACCCGACACGACATCGTCGTTATCGACGATTTTGCCGTCTTCGCGATGAATGGCTCGGGCAAACTGGCCGAGGCGAATCTTGGGACCTTGTGAGACTACCGCGATGTCCTTGACGCGGAGCGGCGTGCCGTTCTTGGTCACGATGACTGTCTGTTCGATGTCCTGAGCACGATCGACCAATCCGACGGAATGCGCACGTTGATCTGCTGCAGTCCCTCCTGGATGAAGCTTCCGCCGGCGTTGGCGTTGTTGTTGGTGAGTTGCTGCTCGACTTGGGCCAGGCTCAGGCCATAGGCAACGAGTTTGTTGGGGTCGACGCGAACCTGATATTCGCGGGTGGGGCCGCCGAAACTGGAGACGTCGACAATGTTCGGCACGGATTTGAAGCTCTTTTCGACGACCCAGTCTTCGATGGACTTCAGCTCCATCGGGTCATAGGCCGGATTGGTGCTGTGCAGGGTGAAGAAATAGATCTGGCCGACCGGGCTCCAGTCCGTGCCCATTTGCGGCATGACGCCGGACGGCAGAGTGACTTGGCTGAGCCGCTCGAGAACCCGCTCCCGGTTCCAGTCGTTGTCCGATTCGTCGTCGAAAATCAGCTTGATATCGGAAAGCCCGAAGAGCGAGAACGAGCGCAGATGCACGACGTGGGGAATGCCGTTCATGACGATTTCGAGCGGGATCGTGACTTGCTGTTCGATTTGCTCCGCCGAAATTCCCGGCCATTGCGTAATGATCTCAACGTAGTTGTCGGCCACGTCGGGATAAGCCTCGATGGGAAGGTCGTGGAAGGCAACGATGCCGGCGGCGAAAAGCAGCAGCGCCAAGCCCAGCACCAGCAGGCGGTTGTCTGAGAGCAAAATCAACGACTCGACGAATCATTTATTGCTCCACCGTAGTTCTGCAGCACCAACGCGTTCGAAACCACTTGATCTCCGGGCTTGAGGCCTGAAACAACTTCTTGCAGGTTGCCGGGAAGCATGTTTCCGGTGACCACTTCGAGACGTTTGAAATGCCCCGCGCTGGCTCGGAATCGGCGTGTAAACCCACTCGCGATCATGCAGGTGCAGAATGGCGGTGGCAGGAATCGCGGCCCGCGTTTCGGGCTGTTTGCCGTAAAAGGTCGCGGTGACGAACATGCCCACGCGCATCATGCCGGGGTTGGGGACTTCAAGGCGAACTTTTGCGGTGCGAAGGCTGGGATCGAGAACCGGCAGGATGTTATCGATCCGGCCTTTGAAGACGCTGTTGGGATAGGCGTTCAGGTGGATATCCGCGTATTCGCCGACGCGCACTGCGTCGAGATCATTTTCGTAAACGTCGCAGATGATCCAGACATAAGAGAGGTCGGAGATGGTGAAGGGATTCGGGGAACCCGAAGCCCTGTACGCCCGACGCGTTGGTGACTTGCTGATCGGTGATCACGCCCGAGATGGGAGCGGTAATGTCGACGATGCCCGAGGGATGGTCTTTGTCGATACCGAGCAGTCGTAACTGTTCGGTGGCCGCGTCCAGATCGGCTTTGGCGTCCTGTTCCGTGTCCTCCGCCTGTTCGAGAGCGCTCTTGGCGATGGCGCCCTTGTCGTAAAGAGTCTGTGCGCGTTCGAGCTGGATGCCGCGCCAGGCGTTCATCGTTCTCGGCTTTGCGATAGGTCTGATAGGCTCCGGAGACATCGTTGCTCTGAACTCGCAGCAGCAACTGGCCCTTCTTCACGGTGTCGCCGAGCCGGGCCTTGATTTCCACGACTCGTCCCGCTGCCAGCGAGATCACGGGCACGGCGCGGGCGATATCGGGCTGCACCACACCCGTGACATTCAGGGCGGGCGCCGCCTTATGCTCAATCGCTGTCAACCAGAGGAAACTGATCCGGGTGATCGACCTTGAAATTGTTGGCATCGAGATCGGGCTCGACCTTTGCCGCAGGCGGGGCTTCGGCCTTGGGGTCGGCCTTTGGTTTCGCCGCAACCCATGAAGACCAGAGCTCAGGGATAAGCAAAGAGTTGCCAACACGATCCGTCCGGCGAATCTCGCTTTCATCTTCACTGGATAACCTCCCGGCCGACGGCCATCATTCAATTGCGCCGCAGCCGCCAAATAAGCACCTACCAGGTTCACGTAGCTGAGTTCCACGGTGCGGTAATCGCTCTGCGCGTTCAGGTAATCGAGCAGTGACGCGCCCCCGTGTTGATAGGAAAAGAACATGGTGTCGCGGACGCGCACCGCCTGTTGCAGATATTTCGTTTTGTACGGCTGCAACAAAATTACATTACTGTTCAGCGTGGCATAGGCGGAATCGACGTCGCTCAGCACTCCTGCTTCTGAAGCATCGCGCAATTTTTCGTTGCGCGTGATATCGATCTGCGTGTGCAGCTTGTTTCCCTGGTTGCGGTCGAAAATGCGCAGAGGAATGCTGACATTAACACCCACCGTATTGATGGCAAATGGGTTGTTGGTGGAGGAGTTGTGGGTATACCACACGCCGAAAGTGGGGTCGGTCGAACCATTCGCCACGGCCAGCTTGTGATCGGTCTGTGCCTTATCGACCGCTTCCACCGCCGCCTTGAGGTCGGGGCGAGTGTCCATGGCAATCTTCCGGAAGTCGTCGCGCGAGGCAAGTTGATCGCTGAAATCGAACGGGCCATTCACGTCGAATTGTTCAATCGGCGTGCGGTCATTCAGCAGCGTCAGCAATTGAATTTTCGCCGTGCGCAAATTCACGTCGGCGGTTTGCAAATCGGATTCATACTGCACGCGCTGCAACTCCAACCGGTCGAGGTCGATTTGCGCGATATCGCCCGCCTCAAAACGATCTCTGCTGATCTTGAGTACGTGGTCGTAGTAGACAAGGTTGTCTTTGGCCAGTTGAAGCACCGCTTTTGCCTGTAGCGTTGAGACGAAGGCGCTGCGTAAGTTGAAGAGCAGAGTTCTCTCGAGATCGGAGTGGTTGGAATCGGCGATCAGAGTGGCCTTCTTTGCGCTCTCCAGGCGCAACTCACGCTTGTGCCGCCGCTCGTACAGATAGCTGATGCCCGGCGACTCAAACGTGCCGGAGAATGGTTTCCAGACGCCGTGATTCGGGGTAATTTGGGTCCCATCCACGCTCAGATTGAACTCCGGATTGGGGCGCAGAAATGCCGTGATCTCATCTGCCTTCGATTCATCGACGCTCAACTTGTCCGCCAGCAGTGTCGGGTTTTGCTGCTCGAAACGGTCTTTCACGTTCTCCCAGGTCCAGCTTTGGGTGGACTGCTGGGCGGACGAATCCGCGGCACCTCCCATTGCTAGCACCAGGAATAACCAGCAATATCGCTGGACTTTTCTGCGCATCAAGTAACTCCGTCAGAGCCGTCGAGTCTTTCGAAGGCTTAGTTGATTTGCCCTTGCTTCCCGTGTGGGAGTCCGCCATTGAGTGCTCGCGAACTCCTATGAGTATGTGGGTTCCCTCATAAAAATTTCGTAAAAATGAGGGGAGCTCGCCGCCAATTCTTGTATGCAACCGATCAGTGATTTAGCGAGCTACGCGAGGCGGGGGCACGGAGGAGCGCGGCTGGCGCGGAGAATCGACGGCACCGCCGGCAGCGCCGGGCGAACGGTGAAACGTTCCTGCCAGCGCTCGTGCGAGAGGCCAATCACAGCAGAAGTCGCGGCAACGGCGGGCAGACTCTGCCAGCGGCTATGCGAGACGGAAGCCTTTTCTCCGGATGCCTGGCAGACGCCGCGTTTGCTGGTCGAGGATTCTTCCATCTCGGCGCGCATCGCGTGCAGATCGTCGGAGGCTGAGATTACCGGGAACAGCAGAACGATGGCACAGCCGAGAACGCAGAGGAAGACGAGCGGATGCGACCGCCGGCGCTAATCGGCTGGTCAAAGAAATCCGTTGCCGCCACAACAAATAGGCGGGCAACAGCAGCGACAACCAGCAGAGATTAAGAAAAAGCTCCATCAAAATGCCGGATTCCAGTTGGACGGAGACACCGGTAGAACAACACGGTGCAACTACCTCAACATAATCAGGATAGCACAGAGACGGCAAGTGACTTCCGTACCTTGAGTGCAAAAAACGCTAGGGACCCTCGACGACTTGCAAAGGCTGTAGGGCTCTGGAGTCTCTGGCGAAGGATGGTGTTCCGAGCGGGAATTTCGGCAATGGCATCGGCGTGAATCTCGTAGCCGCCATGAGGCAGAGTGTTGCCAACGGGAATTTGAACGTCGGCGACGCCGGCTTTCAATGGGAAATGCTCGTAGCCGATTGCCGTTGCTCGCCCGTTCTCGGCGACGGCCACGATGATGACGGTCAGATCAAAGACGTCCTTGGAACCATTGGAGACTTGGACGGATGCCGTCAATCCGGTTGTCGCGCACTTTTGGAGGTTGAAGCCATTCAAGCAGCAAGGAAGCGGTGACCTCGACATGGAAATCTTTGTTGATGGTGTGCGCGGGACGGCCGAGTCTTCGACTTTCAGTGTGAACGTGAAACCCCCTGGCTTGGCGGGGCGCCCAGCCAGCAGGCCTTCCGGCGTGAGCGTGATTCCTTCGGGAAGATCGCCACTGGCCACGCTCCAGAGATAGGGCGGAACGCCGCCACTGGCATGCAGAAGAATGTGAAATTCCACGCCTGCGTCGAGCGCGGGCAGAGGCTTCGTCCGCGAGTGCGAGGGGCGGGGCCTGCGCGGCAAGCAAACTGCAAAAACAAATCAGGATCGCAATCAGGCGCATGATCTGAAGTGAAATTCATCTCGCGTTCGTTTGATTTTACGCTGGGCACGGCGTAAAAGAACTGCAATATGTCTTATCGTGTTTCGCGTCGCTCCAATTGGTCTCTTCTCGCGTGCTTGCTCGTCTGCTTGATTGCTGCTTATGAGCTGCAGATGCGCTGGCGCAGGCTTCCGCTGCATCTCCGTCTTCCCCAAGCAGAAAACAAATAACGCTAACTCCGAAGAGGCCGCGGTCTTCGAACGAATCCTGAATCGTGTCCGCTTTGAGAACGATGGTACCGAAGTGAGCGAGACCGAGGCGGTGATTCGGATTCAGAGCCAGGCGGGCGTGGAAGAATTCGGCCAACTGGTTTTCGGATACTCATCGGCGACCGAGAAGCTGGAGGTGGAATATGTCCGGGTGCGCAAGCCGGATGGGCAGGTGGTGGTGACGCCGGAGTCGACCGCGCAGGATTTCGCTCCCGATGTGCTGAAGGAAGCTCCGATGTACAGCGATTACCGGCAGCGGCATATTTCCGTGGCGGCGCTGCGGCCCGGAGACACGCTGGAATACCGCACGGTGACGCGATCGCTCACGCCGCTGGCGCCGGGAAATTTCTGGTACGAATACACATTTCCGAAGGGTGTGGTGGTCAACGAAGATCGGCTGGAGATCAATGTCCCGAAAGCGCGCGAAGTGAAACTTAAAACGCCGACGCGCGACGCCGGAGATTCAGGAGACTGGGGACCGGCGCATTTACACCTGGGTGGTGAAGGATATCCACCCGGAACGCGACAAAGATAAAGGACGAGGCGGACGAGGACACCGGCCCTGATGTGCAGCTGACAACTTTCACCGACTGGAAGCAGGTTGCGCAATGGTACGCCAAGCTGCAGGGCGAGCGCATGACGGTGGATGCGAGCGTGCAAAAAAAAGCTGACGAACTGACCAAGGGAGCGGACACGCGCCACCGAAAAGGCGCGCCGGCTCTATGATTTCGTGGCGCGCGATGTGCGTTACGTCAGCATTTCGCTGGGCATCGGGCGTTACCAGCCGCACTCTGCCGCGGACGTTTTGCAGAATGGTTACGGCGATTGCAAGGATAAGCACACGTTGTTTTCCGCGATGCTGCGGGCGGAGGGAATTCAGAGTTATCCGGTGCTGATCGGCAGCGCGCGCAAATTGGATGTGGACGTTCCTTCGCCGGCGCAATTCGATCACGTGATCACGGCGGCTCGGCTGGGAACGGGAACGGCGCTGACCTGGCTCGATACGACTCCGGAAGTGACTCCCTTCGGGTTGATTCTTTATCAACTGCGAAATAAGCAAGCAGTGCTGGCGTCGGAGGATAGCGAGGGAGGGTTGCAGCGGACGCCGGCGGATTCGCCGATCAAGACCTTCATGCACTTCACGCTCGACGGCAAGTTCAGCGAGTTCGGCGCGCTCGATGCCACGCTTGAAGTCACGGCCCAGGGAGATCGCGATTGGCCGTTTCGCGCCAGCTTTCGGCGCTACCCGCAGGCGCAGTGGAAGGACTTTGTGAAAGCGCTTTCTGCGAGTTGGGGATTGCCCGGTGACGTCGGTGACGTGCAACTCGATCCGATCGAGGACACGAGCAAGCCTTTTCATCTGAAGTATCATCTGCACCAGGACCGGTATTTCATCGTGCCATCGGCCAGCGTGGATTTCCGTCCGATCCCGCCGCTGGGAATGCCTGCGATTCGAGCATCGCAAAAGAGCACAGAACCCTTGAACATCGGTCCCGCCGGTGAAGCGGACTACCGGGTCCGCTTGCAGTTTCCCTCGAACTACACGGTGCATACGCCTACGGCGGTGAAAATGTCGCGAGATTACGGCGACTATTCTTCGTCGTATTCCCTGAGCAAAGGAATTCTGGAAGGGGAGCGGAAACTGATCGTGAAGGTGAACGAACTGCCGGCGGCGCGGCGCGCGGATTACGAATCGTTTCGCAATGCGGCGCAAAGCGTCGAAGATCAGTTATTGTCGTGCACCATCCAGACGCCCGTCGGGGCAAGGGGCAGAGACGGCTTCGAAGATGGAAGGAACTCCGGCGGAGTTGCATAAGGCGGGAGTGAAGGCGCTGCAGAGCAAGGATTATCGCGCGGCAATCGATCTGCTGAAACGCGCGGTGGATGCGGATGGCCCGCAAACCAGCCTGAAAGACGGGTGGTACGACCTCGGACTGGCCTACGCCGGAGCCAATCATCATGAGGAGGCGATCGCGGCGTTCCGCATGCAGCTCCAAATCGATCCGAATCACAAGCACGCGAATGGCGACCTGGCGATGGAACTGCAGCAGAGCAGGCAAGAACGACGAGGCGATCGCGGCGTATCGCAAACAGCTGGAGATTTCTCCGTACGACAAAACGACGCTCAAGAATTTCGGCTTGTTGCTGGCGCAGATGGGACGTGACGCCGACGCGCGCACGGAACTGGAGGCAGCGGCCGCGATTCCTCCGGATGACCCGGAAACGAAAATGGCATTGGCGCAGGTGTACGGGCGATTGGGAGAGAAGGCGAACCGCGCAAGAGCTGATGAAGGGACTGACGGGCGACTGCGGGCGCGGATTCGGGCCAGGATATTTTTGCGTCGGCTTTAAGGAACGACATTGATCCGACGCAGACCGAGAACGACGCGCAGCAGAGTTCTTTACGACATTGGAGGACAATTCGACTCGGGCGAGTTCGATCGGCTGGGGCCGTCGGCGTTTTCGTCGATGCGACTGGTGGCGCTGTCATGGGCGCGGATTGGATGGGCGAAGTTTGAGCGCGGCGAAAATCTGGCGGCGATGCAGTTTCTAACCTCGGCGTGGCTTTTGAGCCAGTCGGGAACGGTCGCGAACCGGCTGGGCAGGTGCTCGAAAAGCAAGGGCAGCCGGAAAAGGCGCAGCCACATGTATGCGCTGGCCGTGGCGGCGGGCGGCAGCGATGTGCCGGATTCGCGCAGGCGCGACTTGGCGAAGCTTGATCCTCGGGGCGGCGGAGAAGGAGATTGCGCAGGCGCCGACGGAATTGGTGCAAGGCACGCACGGTAAAGCTCGCGGCGATCACAAGCAAGCCAGTTGCGGCGCGGTTTAACCTCGTGTTCGATAGCTCGCCACGTCCCGAGCGCGCCGAATTTCTCGACGGCGACGAAAGCCTGCGGGCTGCGGGCGAGCAATTCGGGAGAAGGACTTTCCCGTGAGGTTTCCGGATGTGTCGTCAGTGAAAATTGTTCGGCGAGGGACTGTTGAGCTGCGGCTGGCTCGGGGTGCAGCATCGAACTGCTGCCGATTGAGAAGGAGTCATCTTCGGAAACGCCGCCGCCTTCGAAGAAGTGACCCGGCGTCCGCTCGACGCATCCGCATCGAACTCCGATAATCTAGTGAGTCTTGTAAGGGAGGTCGTGTTGTGTCCATGCGGGAGGCCGTCGAACGGCTGTGGCCCGAAATTCAGTGGATCAGCGACGCCAAGCTGCGCGAGCAGGTGACGCAGACATGGATCAAGGCGCTCGAACGCAGTCCGCTGAAGCCGGACGACCTGAATCAGATTCCTTTCACTCTGCTCGTTCCGAATTGTCCGATCACCTTCATGGAACACAAGCGCTGCGTGGTCCACATTGCGCGCGACAGTGCGAAGGCGATGACCGACTTCATGGGCCGAGCGCTGCCGATCGACGCCGACGTGGTGATTGCGGGCGCGATTCTGGCGGATGTCGGCAAATTGCTGGAGTATGAAATCGGCCCGGACGGAAAGAGCCGGCAAAGTGAGCGCGGAGAAGCATTGCGGCATCCGTTTACCGGAGTCGCGCTGGCAATGGAGTGCGGCGTGCCGGACGCGGTGTGCCACATCATCGCCGCGCACGCGGCCGAAGGCGATCTGGTGAAGCGTACGACCGAAGCGTTCATTGTGCATCACGCCGATTTCATGGCGTTTCTGCCGTTCAAGAATCCGAAGAACGTGAAATTGAAGTGAAGTCGTTAGAATTTTACCGGACAGCTGACGGCTGCTCCCCCAGGAGATGTCCTTGTCGACACCACAAACTACCAGCAAAGAAACGATCACGGCGACCATGTCGCGCTGGGCGGCGGGACTGCAATATGCGCAACTCTCGCAGGATGCGGTGTACCAGGCCAAGCGCTTTCTGCTCGATTCGGTGGGCTGCGCGCTCGGCGGATACCGGCAGCATGACGTGATCCTCGCGCTCGAAGTATTGAGGAAATTGCGGGGCGCGGGCCAGCGACCGTGATCGGCACGGGCGAGAAGATGGACGCGGTTTCGGCGTCCCTGGCGAATGCGCTGATGATCCGCTGCATGGATTACAACGACATTTATTGGAAGCAGGATCCTTCGCATCCCTCCGATATTTTTCCGGCCGCGATGGCGTGTTGCGAGCGCGCGCAAAGCGATGGCAAAGAGTTGATCGTTGGATTTGTGCTGGGTCACGAATTCGAAATGCGCTTGTGCGAGGCGGCGTTTCCGGGAATCCGCGAGCGCGGCTGGCATCACGCGACGCTGACGGCATTTGTCTCGCCGATCGTGGCGGGGCGCGCGTTGCATTTGAGTTGGGAACAGATTCAGCATGCCATCGGGATTTCTGCGTCGCGGCATTGCACGATGGGCGCGGTGACGGCGGGCAAGCTGACGATGATGAAGAATACCGTCGATCCCATGGCGACACAAAGCGGCGTTTTGGCGGCGCTGCTGGCCGAGCGCGGCTATACGGGCCCCGAGCACGTGATCGATGGCAAGGAAGGATTGGTGCACTGCTTCGGTCCGGAGTGGAAGCAGAATCTGCTGACGGATGGATTAGGCGAGTCGTGGCGCATCACGCAGTGCGGCATGAAATTTTTCCCGACTGAGGCGTTGACTCACGCCCCGATTTCGGCGGTGCTTGACCTGGTCAAGAGCAACGATCTGCATCCGGATCAGGTGGAGAAGATTCAGATCCGTTCGCTGGCGCGCGCGGCCGACATTCTTTCCGACCCCAGCAAGTACGACCCGCATACCAAGGAAACAGCCGATCATTCGCTGCCCTATGTCGATGGCAGCGGCGCTGGTGGACCGGCAAGTGACCCCGACGCAGTTCGAGATGAAGAAGATCATGGATCCGACCATTCGCGCACAACTGAAAAAAGTGGAGGTCGTGGCCGATCCCGAAATTGAAAAGGTTTTCCCGGCGCTGCAGCGGGTGATCGTGAACATCATGACCACTGATGGGCAGACATTTTCGAAGCAGCTCGACTATCCGAAGGGCGATCCGCGAAATCCATTGAGCGATGATGAGATTGAAGAGAAATTCCGGGCGCTGGCCGAGCGGCGTGCTTTCCGCAAAAGCGCAGGACAAGCTGATGGACGCCATTTGGAATCTGGAAAAATGCGCATCGGCGACGAAATTGATGGAGCTGATGAAGACGGATATTAAGGAACACCGGCCTAAGCCAGCAAGAAACATCGCTAGCATTTGTACCGGAGTAACTCATGGCGGATTCGAATCAAGCGATCGCATTAAGTTTGGCGGCGCGCTACAGGAAACTGGCCGCGGTGGTTCACGAGTTGGCGGCACCGCTGAGCGACGAGCAATTTTGGGCCAAGCCCTTCCCTTTCGGCAACAGCTTTGGTCACATCGCACTGCATCTCACGGGTAACTTGAATTACTACATCGGAACGCAGATTGCGGGAACCGGCTATGTGCGCGATCGTCCGCGGGAATTTTCGGAGGCGGCGCAGCCATCCAAGACGGAAGTATTGAAGAGATTCGACCAGGCCATTGAAATGGTTGTCGACGCGATCAACCGTCAGTCGGCGGAAGACTGGGCAAGGGAATACACGGCGGCGGGTGCGGACGCGCGCAACCGTTTCGAAATGGTGCTGCAGTGCGCCACGCATCTGCACCATCACATCGGGCAGATGATGTATTTGGGATTTGAGTTGAAGCAGAAGTAACCGGGAGTTCGGAGTTCGCTATGGGTCAGACCATGGTTGAGAAAATCGCGCAGAAGCACATGACCGAAGGGCCGTCCCGCGCGCTCAGGACGGGGGATTTCCTGACGATTCGTCCGCACCGCTGCATGACACATGACAACACGTCGGCGGTGATGAGCAAATTCAAGGGCATCGGTGCGAAGAAGGTGAAGGATCCGCATCAGCTTACGTTTGCACTCGATCATGACATCCAGAATCAGGATGAAGCGAACCTGAAGAAGTACCGCGCGATTGAAGCGTTCGCCAGAGAGCAGGGCGTGGATTTCTATCCTGCCGGTTCGGGTATCGGACACCAGATCATGGTGGAGCGCGGGTATGTCGTTCCCGGATCGTTTGTGGTCGCATCGGATTCGCATTCCAACATGTATGGCGCGCTCGGCGCAATCGGCACTCCGATTGTCCGCACGGACGCCGCGGCTGTTTGGGCTACGGGTGAATTCTGGTGGCAGATTCCGCGGTCGATTCAGGTGGTGCTCGAAGGCAAGTTTACCGGAGGGCGTCACAGGCAAGGACGTCATCATTACCCTGTGCGGCCTCTATAACCACGACGAATGCCTGAACGCCGCGGTCGAGTTTACGGGGCCGGGAGTGGCATCGCTTTCGATGGACGCGCGGCTTTCGATTTCGAACATGACGACAGAGTGGGGGCCGCTGGTGGGCTGGTTTCCGGTCGACGCGGTCACGATCGAGTATCTGCGCGGCGTTCACCAGCGCCTCAAAGCGCTGGGTGTGGAGCGGTTCACGGAAAGCGACATTGCGAATTGGGAGAAAAATCCTCCCGCTCCAGATTCGGATGCCGCTTATGCGGCCCGGATTACGCTCGATCTCGAGCAGGTAACGCCACATGTTTCGGGTCCCGATACCGTTCAAGCGATGCAGTCGCTGGCCGAAATTGAGCAGAAGAAAGTTGCGATCCAGAAAGCGTATCTCATTTCGTGCGTGAATTCGCGACTGGAGGATCTGGCGGCAGCGGCGAAGGTGCTCAAAGGTCAGAAAGTTGCCTCGAGTGTGAAGTTCTATTTGAGTGCGGCGAGCAAGTGGGTGCAGGAAGAAGCGGAGCGACGCGGCATATGGCGGACGCTTGATGAATGCCGGCGCGCAGCCGCTGCCGCCGGGCTGCGGTCCCTGCATCGGGCTTGGCGTGGGATTGCTCGAGGCGGGCGAAGTCGGAATCTCGGCGACAAATCGAAACTTCAAGGGTCGCATGGGATCGCGCGAAGCGAAGTGTTATCTGGCGAGTCCCGAGGTGGTCGCGTCGTCGGCCATCGCCGGCTATATTCGCGGTCCGCATGAGTTTGCGAATCGTGCGCCGCAACGCGCCTACACTGAATTGGCGGCGCGCATCGGGCGCAGCGGAGAAGGTTCGAAATCCTGGCGGGTTTCCCACAGCGCGTGAAGGGACGTCTAGTATTCATGCCGCAGGATAACGTCAACACCGATGCGATTTACGGCAAAGACTATACCTATCGCGACGACATGACTCCGGAAATGATGGCAAAAGTGGTGATGGAGAATTACGATCCGCAATTCGCCGCGCGGGCGAAGTCGGGCGATGTAATCGTCGGCCAGTTCAACTTTGGCACCGGGTCGAGCCGCGAACAGGCGGTCACTTGTCTGAAGGCGAAGGGCATTCCGCTCGTGATCGCGGCCAGTTTCTCACAAACTTATCTGCGGAATGCGTTCAACAACGGCTTCTTGTGTATCGAGGTTCCGGAATTCGTGGCGCAATTGCGAGGGCAGTTTGCCGAGGAGATCGCGGCAAAGCAGAAGACGATTATTCCCGGAGACGAGATCAATATCGATTTCACTTCGAGCACGATCGCTTGGTGTGGAGAGACATTTACGTTTCCTGCACTGGGCAGCGTGCCGCAGTCGTTGGTGATTGCGGGTGGAGTGGAGAATCTGGTCGCGAAGCGGTTGGGCGTGGCGTGAAGTCTTTAAGTTTTGCTCTGCTCGGCGATCTCCGCGCCTCTGCGTTAGATATTCTTAAGGAGCACTCATGGCGAAATACACAGTCATTACCATGCCGGGAGACGGCATTGGGAACCAGGTTCTGCCCGAGTCATTGCGAGTTTTGCAAGCCGTCGGCTTTGACGCCGAGTATATTCATGCCGATATCGGTTGGGACTGCTGGTGCGCGCAGGGAAATGCCTTGCCGGATCGGACCATCGAGTTACTAACCAAGCATAAATTGGGCTTATTTGGCGCAATTACGTCGAAGCCGAACAAGGCGGCGCAGGCGGAGCTTAAGTCCGAACTGCAGGGGAAGGATCACGTCTATTACTCGCCAATCGTCACCATGCGGCAGAAATTCAATCTTGATATCTGCATGCGGCCGTGTGTCGGGTTCACCGGCAATCCGCTGAATTACATTCGGAAAAGAACGGATGGTGGGTTCGACGAACCGAAGATCGACACCACTGTTTTCCGGCAAGGCACAGAGGGCATGTACGCCGGCGTCGAGTGGACGAACCCTCCGGAAATTGTGCGCGCCGCGCTGAACAGCCATCCGCGGTTCAAGGCCTTCGCCAGCGTACCGGGACCGGAGATCGCGGTGAGTTGCCGCATCATCACTCGCAACGCGGCTCAGCGCATCGTGACCGCGGCTTTCGAGTATGCCAAGAAACGCGGTTTCAAAGGAGTGACAATTTGCGAGAAGCCGAATGTGGTGCGCGAGACTTCGGGCATGATGGAAGAAGTGGCCAAAGAGGTGGCTAAGAAATATCCCGGCATCGCACTTTGGTCGACGAACATTGATGCGCAGCTGATGTGGCTGAACAAGAATCCGGAAGAGTACAACGTGATCGTGGCCTCGAATCTATTTGGCGACATTCTTTCCGATGCATTCGCGGGGTTGGTCGGTGGACTGGGGTTTGCGGCGTCCGGCAACATGGGGGATGAAGTTGCGGTATTCGAGCCAACACACGGATCCGCGCCGAAGTATGCCGAGTTGAATCCGCCCATCGTGAATCCCATTGCCATGATTCTCTCCGCGGCAATGATGCTCGATCATGTTGGCGAAGGCGAAAAAGCAAATCGCATCCGCGCGGCGATTGCGGACGTGGTGCGTGAAGGCAAAATCCGAACATACGATATGATGCGCTTTACGGGTGGTCCGAAAGCGATCAGCCAAGGCGCGGCTTCAACGGTACAGATGACGGACGCAATCCTAGACAAACTTGAAGTAACCGCCAGTTAAGGATTTCGGTTGAGGAAACTATGACCAGCGCCCTCGAGACTACATCCTCGCGTTCTGCTGAGGCCGGCCATTGGGGTAAAGAGGTTCGGTCGGATGTGCACGTCGCCTTTGAGGCACGCAACAGCGGCGGGGTCGAAATCTCGCTGGAATCCCGGGTTGGGGCTTATTACGGATCGGCGATCCTCGAACAGACACGGGAAGTTCTGGGCGAGCTTGGAGTGAAACACGCGCGCGTCGCGATTCATGATGAGGGCGCTCTGCCTTTTGTGATCGCGGCTCGCATCGAGACTGCGGCAGGGCGCGCTGGGGCGCTAGGCAAACGCTCGCTGCCGGCGCAGCTCCCACTCCCGACGCCATCGCCCAAGGATCGTCTGCGCCGATCTCGTCTGTATCTGCCGGGTTCTGAGCCGAAGTACTACATCAACGCGTCCTTACATGGGCCGGATGCGGTGATTCTGGATTTGGAAGATTCCGTGCATCGCGGAGAAAAAGATGCTGCCCGCATCCTGGTGCGAAATACTCTGCGGGCGGTTGATTTTGGATCGTGCGAGCGCATGGTGCGCATTAACCAGTTGCCGCTCGGGCTCGAAGATCTGGCGGAAATAGTGGGCGAAAGTCCAGATCTGATTCTGATTCCTAAAGTCGAGGAGCCGGAGCAGGTGCGGGAAGTGGATCGCATGATCGGCGAGATCAAGGCGCGTCACGAAATTATTCGTCCGATCTGGATCATGCCGATCCTCGAGTCAGCGCTGGGAATCGAGAACGCATTTGCCGTTGCAACGGCTAGCGAAAATGTGGCCGCGCTGACGATTGGGCTGGAGGATTACACCGCCGATCTGGGCGTGGTGAAGACCACCGAAGGTCGGGAGTCGCAGTATGCGCGGTCGCGGGTGGTGAATGCGGCGCGATGCGGCGGGAGTGCAGGCGATCGATTCGGTCTTCGGCGATGTCGCCGACATGGACGGCCTGCGACGGTGGGGAGACGCCTCGCGGGCGGCGGGATTTGAGGGCATGGGATGTCTCCATCCCGGACAGATTCGCGTGATTCACGAGCCTTTCAACCGACCGAGCTCGAGATCGAGAAGGCGCGGAAGGTGGTTGCCGCTTTTGAAGAAGCGCAGAGCAAGGGATTGGCGGTGGTAAGTCTGGGATCGAAGATGATCGATCCGCCAGTGGTGCAGCGGGCGCTGAAACTGGTGGAGCGGGCGAAGGCGATGGGAGCGATTTCGTGAGTGTCAGGGCGAATGCGAATGAACGAATAGAACTGGCGCATAACGCTGTGGGGCGGGCAGTGCCGACGATGGTGAATGGCAAGCCGCAGATTCCGTTTTTGGGCGCGGGAAAATACCAGCCGCGCGGGAGGAAGGCGGCACCGGTTATCTGCTCGAATAAAGATTATCCCGATAGTGGCGATAAGCGCGTGGCCGATCTGGAAACGGCATTGCGCAAGTGCGGGCTACGCGATGGGATGGTGATCTCGAACCATCATCATCTGCGCGATGGCGATAAAGTTGCGCTGATGGCGCTGGAGGCGGCGGCCAAGATCGGCGTCAAAGATCTGATGTGGTTTCCCAGCGCGTCCTTCCCTTCCCAGAAAGGTGCGATCGACCTGATGGAAAAAGGGGTGATCCATCACATCGAGGGCTCGATGAACGGGCCGCTCGGCGACTACTGCACGCAAGGGAAGATGCGCGGCATGGGCGTGTTGCGTTCGCATGGGGGACGCTACCAGGCGATTCAGGATGGAGAAGTGCACATCGATATCGCGGTGATTGCCGCGCCGACTGCCGATTTTTTCGGAAATGCGGATGGCTCGCATGGCAAGTCGGCATGCGGCTCGCTGGGTTTTGCGCTGGCGGATTCGACCTACGCCGACCGCGTGATCGTGGTTACCGATAATCTCGTGCCGTTTCCTTGCGTTCCGTGGCAGATTCAAGGCAACAACGTCGACTTCGTGGTGGAAGTGGAATCGATTGGCGATCCCGCAAAGATTGTTTCTGGCACGACGCAAATCACGCGGTCGCCCGACCGGCTGCGGATTGCGGAAATGGTGGCGCAGTTTCTGCGGGCGGCGGGAATCATGAAGAATGGATTTTCGTTCCAGGCGGGAGCGGGCGGAATCGCGCTGGCCTTCGTCGAGTATCTGAAGCAGATGATGAAAGAGGATGGCGTAAAGGCGCGCTTCGTTCGCGGTGGGTCGACGAAGTATCTGGTCGAACTGCTGCAGGAAGGGTTGACCGATTACATCCTCGATGGGCAAACTTTTGATCTCGATGGCGTGAAGTCGATCGCGAACGATCCGCGGCACGTGGCCACTTCGCCGTTCACTTCTTACAACTATCACGGCAAGGGGAACTTCGCTTCGCTGGTCGATGCCGTCGTGTTGGGCGCAACGGAAGTCGATGTGAATTTCAACGCCAATGTGGTGACGCATTCCGATGGGCGCTTGCTGCACGGGATTGGCGGATGGCAGAACTGCCTGTTTGCTGGATGCACCATTCTTGCGCTGCCGTCGTTTCGCGATCGCATTCCCGTGATCGTGGATGAAGTTACGACGATGACGGGACCGGGCGAGATGATCGACGTGGTCGTGACCGAGCGCGGAATTGCGATCAATCCGCGCCGTACGGACTTGCTCGATGCGGTGACAGCGCGGGGATCGAAGTTGCCCATTCGTCCAATTCAGGACATCAAAGCAGAGGTCGAGAAGATTTGCGGCAAGCCGGCGCGGCCGAAGTTGGGTAATCGTCCATGCGCGGTCGTGAAGTGGGTGGACGGGACAGTGCTGGATACTGTGTGGCAGGTTAGTTGACGCAGCCTGTGTTGTGCTGCGGCTGAACGAACCGCAGAGATCGCCGAGCACGTAGAGGAGCGCACTCGAATATCGTTTCCGATATGGCGACGCCTGAACAAGAACGTGAACGCTTGGCCGGCGTATATGCCGCCATGAGCGACGATGAACTTGTCCAGGTCGCTGCCAGCGGCGATGAATTGAGCACAGCGGCCCACGAGGCACTTCGAGCGGAGATGGCGAGACGCGGTCTCAACGTGGAGATTGCCCCGCCTCGCGGTGAAGACGTGTTCGAGTTCAACGAAACCGTCACGTTGCGCCAATTCCGCGATCTCCCTGAAGCGCTGCTGGCGAAGGGCAGTCTGGAATCCGCCGGCATTGAAGCTTACCTCGTGGATGACAACATGATCCGCATGGATTGGTTCATCTCGAACCTGCTCGGCGGAATCAAATTGAAGGTTCGCGCCGAAGATGCAGAAGCTGCCCAGGAAATCCTGAACCAGCCTATCCCCGAAATGCTGGATGTTGAAGGCGTTGGGAATTTTGAGCAGCCGGCGTGTCCCCGTTGCCAGTCCCTCGACGTAAGCAATGGAGAACTGAATAAGCCGCTCGCCTATCTGACGGCCTATGCCGGCGTTCCCGTTCCCGTGTACAAATACGGATGGACCTGCCATGCATGCGGCAATGCGTGGGAAGACCAAGCCGGCGCGCAGAAGAACGACGATGCGTCGTAGAGACTGCCGTCTCCGACGCAGATATAATTTCCGGTAATGCGACAGTTTTTCCGCATGCTTCTTCTGGCTCTCATCCTGATGACGGTGGCGTTGATTTCGGCGCTCACGGCCATGCACATGGCCATTCACGGGCGCGAGGTGGCCATTCCGCAACTGGTCGGCATGAGTCCGCTCGAAGCCGAGCGCGCGGGCGCGGCTTCGGGCTTGCAGGTGGTGGTCGAGCGGCAGTTTTATAGCCCAGCCATTCCCGAAGGCAAAATTATGACCCAGATGCCGCCTCCGGGAACGAAGGTGCGGCGCGGCTGGTCGATCCGCGTAGCGCAAAGTCTGGGACCATTGCGGGTGGCGATACCTGACGTAACAGGAGGCAGCGAACGGATCGCGGAGTTGAACATACTGCGCCGTGGGCTCAGCCTGGGGGCGATCGCCCACGTGAATTTGCCGGACGTGTCGCTGGACCGTGTGATCTCGCAAAGCCCGCCCGCGAATGCCAGTGGCGTGGCTGCGCCCAAGATCAGTCTGCTGGTGAGCGACGGTCCCGAGCCGCTGGTCTATGTGATGCCGAATCTCACTGGACAACCGCTGGGAAGCGCCATGCTGGCGCTGCAAGACGCCGGCATCAAGGTTGGCAAAGTCAGCGGGCTTCCGCCGGCGCCGGTGCTTCCGACCGGCGAGCCACAAGGCGCGCCAGGCGCGCCATCGGCGGTCTCCGATCCGAGCGCAGCTAGCATGATCATGACTCAAACTCCCGCGCCAGGCCAGAAAATCATGATGGGCAGCGCGGTAAATTTCGAAGTCCGCTAGCCTCTCATATGAAGGATGAACGGAAGCATTCCGCCGGGCAGAAAGGGCCATTTAGAGGATCGAACGCACCACGCCACCATCGGCTCTAAGTGCAGCGCCATTGGTAGCCGAAGAAAGCGGACTGCAGAGGAACACAACAAGCGGCGCGACCTCATCCGGGCGTGCGAAGCGCTGCAGCAACGAACTCGGGCGAGTGCTACGAAAGAAGTCTGCCTCAAATTCGGACTTCGTTTGCTTCGAGGCCGCCGCCATACGATCGACAAATTTGGTCACTCCCTCGGACGCTGTCGGACCCGGCAGCACGGCATTCACGGTGACGCCCGTACCCACGGTCGTCTCCGCCAAGCCGCGGGAAATCGCTAGCTGTGCAGTTTTTGTCATGCCGTAGTGGATCATCTCGGCGGGAATCTGCACCGCTGATTCACTCGAAATGAAGATTATGCGCCCCCAGTTCCGCGTCTTCATGCCCGGGAGATACTGCCGGCTCAAGCGAACGCCACTCATGACATTGACTTCAAAAAAACGAAACCAGTCCTCGTCTGGAATTTGCTCGAACGGCTTGGGATCAAAAATAGCCAAGTTGTTGATGAGAATGTCGACCTCGGGGAGTCGCTGGACTGCGGCACCGACTCCGTCGGCATGGCCAAGATCGGCGGCTAGACCTTTCACCTTGGCCCGTGGATGAGAATCTAGAATCGTACTAATCGCTTGCTCGACCCTTTCTTCCGTTCGCCCGTTGACGACAACTTCCGCACCTTCGCGAGCCAGAGCTTCCGCGATCGCATAGCCAATTCCAGCCGTTGATCCCGTTATTAGCGCACGTTTTCCATCCAGTTCCAGATTCATGCGGATTTTAGATGAAGCCGGTTTCCTCTCGGACTCAAGCGGGCATAAAAAAGGCCACCGCAGACGGTGGCCTTAAAATTCCTGCTGTACACACAAGTTAGTTGCTATCGCCACCGGCACGCTTCCACGAGATCAAGTCGCCGATCGTGGTGCTGTTGGACGACGACGTGGAGGATGCCGGATGCTTGTACGATTCGACTTCCTGACGCGACGCTTCTTCTCCCACCGCGCGGATGCTTAGACCAACTTTCTTCTCTTCCTGATTCATCTTGATGATCTTGAACTCGAACTCGCTGCCGGGTTCCAGATGCGCCGGTTGTCCGTTCGCGTCGATGGCTTCCGAATTGTGACACAAGCCTTCGATGCCTTCGGCAATCTCGACAAACGCGCCGAAATTCGCCACGCGCAGAACCTTGCCATGGACGATGTCGCCAACGCGGTGTTTCGCGAAGAACGAATCCCAAACGTCAGGCTGCATCTGCTTCACGCCGAGCGAAAGACGCCGCTTGTCCGGTTCAATCGCCAAGATGACGGCCTTCACCTTATCGCCCTTCTTCAACACTTCTGATGGATGTTTCACCCGCGTAGTCCAACTCAGGTTGCTAACATGCACCAGGCCGTCGATTCCGTCTTCAATTTCAATGAACGCGCCAAACTCGGTCAAGTTGCGGACCCGGCCCTCGACCGTCGCTCCTACTGGGTACTTGTCATGCAGGGTATCCCAGGGGTTGGACGCAAGTTGCCGCATGCCCAGCGAAATCCGCCGCTCGGTAGGATTCACGCTCAGCACGACACAATCCACTTCGTCATTCACATTGACCAGTTTCGACGGATGCTTCATCCGTTTTGACCAGGTCATTTCGCTCACGTGCACAAGGCCTTCAATACCCTGCTCGAGTTCGATGAACGCGCCGTAGTCCGTGACGCTGATAACTCGTCCGTGGACGTGTGCACCCACGGGATAACGGTGCTCAGCATCCAGCCAAGGATCGGGCGTGAGTTGCTTAAAACCAAGGGATACGCGCTGCTTGTCTTTGTCGTACTTCAGCACCTTCACCTGAATCTGGTCGCCGACGTTGACCAGGTCGCGCGGGTGCGTCAGGCGTCCCCACGACATATCTGTGATGTGCAGCAGGCCATCGATTCCGCCCATGTCAACAAACGCGCCGTACTCGGTGAGGTTTTTGACGATGCCGGTCAGGATGCTGCCTTCTTCGAGATGCTCGAGCGTTTTGCCGCGCTTTTCATTCTGCTCTTCTTCCAGAAGTTGCTTGCGCGAAACCACGATATTGCCACGCTTCTTGTTGAGCTTGATGATGGCAACTTCCATCGTCTGGCCCTTCATGCCATCCAGATTGCGGATGGGACGAAGGTCTACCTGCGAGCCGGGCAGGAAGGCGCGCGCCCCCTGAATGTCAATGGTGAGGCCACCCTTGATGCGCTCCACGACGATGCCCTTGATCGGCTTCTTCTCGTTGTACGCGCGCTCAATCTCATCCCACGAACGCAGCCGCTGCGCTTTCAGGTGCGAGAGGTTGACATAGCCCTCTTCGGTTTCGCCCTTGTCCCGCATCACATCAATCTCGTCGCCGGGCTGGAATTTGGGCTTGCCTTCGTGATCGAGAGCCTCCGCAAGCGGCACCATGCCTTCGGACTTCGCTCCGATATCGACGACGACGTGGGTCGCGGTCAGCTTCACTACGCGGCCTTTGATGACGTGGTCGTCGCCGACCGCCTCTTCGGTTTCGGTCTCGAAGTTCTCGAGGGCGGCGGCGAAATCGTCGCTCGCAGCTCCCGCAGCCTCCGGGGCAGAAATTTCCGAGTGTCATCCTTGAGCGTTGTTGCGAAGTGTCGTTCCAGCCGGAAATTCGTGGCCGAAATTCGAGTGTTCGAACGGCAGAAGCCAATGGCTCGGCGGATGAAGGTTGTGCGTGCTCGGGAACGTCGATTACGGCCGAGGCGCCGGTGTGCGTGTCGTGTGCAGATGTCATGGTTTTATTCGTGGACTCAGGATTGTGAGCGGTAGTGTCGTCGAACACGTTCATAGCCTTTGCGTCGCGCGTGTTGGTGCGCAACTCATGCGGGACGTGGTGTAGCGGACTGCTGGCGTGGTCATTTGGTTGCGTTGAGGCCGACCTGGCGGACGACCCTAGGACAATTCCAGCTGGTTCGAAACCGCGTCCGAATCAAGGACTCTTCGACTATAGCAACCGGTTTGGAACAGTGTCAAACCCGATTCTCGCTGGCGGACGGAAAATTTACACACTCGTCACACTCCAGGAACTGCGAGCGGCGAGCTTCGGGCAAGCGTTGCTTTGTGGTTCTTCGATCGTAGCCCGTAGCTCGCAGCTCGCAGCGCATTTCTGCTACCCTCCCCCCATGGATCTTCTCTGGACTCCTTGGCGTTACGCCTATGTAACCGGCGCCGACCAGAAGGCGGGCTGCATCTTCTGCAACGCTCCCAAAGAAAGCGACCAGCAGGCTCAAATCGTGCACCGTGGCACGCATTGCTACGTCATTCTGAATAAATATCCCTACACGAACGGGCACGTCATGGTCGTTCCTTACGCGCACCTCGACGAGTTGCAGAAACTCCCAGCCGATGCGGCGCACGAGATGATGGCTCTCACGCAGCGAATGGAGACTGTGTTGCGCGCTCTCTATCGGCCCGATGGCATCAATCTTGGCATGAATATCGGAAAGGCCGCGGGCGCGGGCGTGGCCGGGCACATCCACATGCATATTCTGCCGCGTTGGGTCGCGGACGCCAATTTCGTGAGCGTCATTGGCGAAACCAGGGTGCTGCCCGAGGCGCTGGAAGTGACTTGGGAAAGGATTCGGAAAGCACTCTGATTGGCGAATCTGTGGGCTGAAAGGCCACGTCAAGCACGTTCTACCGATCGTGAGAAACTGTCTCCGGCATCCTTGAAACTCCGCTCTGACGACACAGGACGACGGCCGTCTGCAGCGTCTTTCTGCATCCATGCCCACGCGCTTGAGACGATCTGTTCTAGATTGCGTTTCGCGGTCCATCCCAGCACTTTTTTCGCCTTGGTTGGATCGGCCACCAGTACTGGAGGATCGCCAGGCCGCCGCGGTCCCATCGTTCGCCGAACCTGGCGTCCTGTGGCGCTCTCTGCTGCCTGTATGACTTCGAGAACAGAATATCCGCGGCCCGCACCCAGATTGATGGCGAGCGCGTCACCGCCCTGGTTGGCGGCGTTCTTTCTCAGGTATTGCAACGCCTGGACGTGCGCGTCGGCGAGATCGCTCACATGAATGTAGTCGCGAACGCAGGTGCCGTCCGCGGTCGGGTAATCGGTTCCGTAGACGCGCAACTCCAATCCCGGCTCGGTGGAAGCAGCCAGGGCTAGCGGAATCAGGTGGGTCTCCGGGTCGTGAATCTCTCCGATTTCGCCGCTTTCGTCTGCTCCCGCGGCATTGAAATAGCGCAGGATCACCGAATGCAGTCCGTACGCCCGTCCGTAAGCCTCGAGCGCGTTTTCGAAGAAAAGCTTCGAACCTCCGTAAGGATTTACCGGCTCGCGCGGCGTCTGCTCGGTGATTGGGGATCGTTGGGGGACTCCGTAGACGGCACAACTGGAGGAAAATACAAAGCGCCGGATGCCGGACTCCACCGCGGTATTCAGAAGATTGAGTGCCCCGAGAACATTGTTGCGGAAATACTTGCGCGGGTTCTCGACCGATTCTCCGACATAGGCATAGGCGGCAAAATGCAGGACCGCGTCCACGCGCGCGAACACTCGCCGAAGCGTGGATTCGTCGGCAATATCCGCCTCCACCAGTTCGAACCCTTGCGCCAGACGGCGGAAACCGGTGGAAAGATTGTCATAGATCAAGACATCATAGCCAGCGCGCCGCAGGGCCCGTGCCGCATGACTACCGACATAACCCGCTCCGCCGGTCACCAGGATGGCCATGTAAAATTTCGCCCCCTTCCACGATCTGATTTCTTCCAGAAATCATCTTGACGGGAGAAGCAGGCCCGCGAGGTGATGGCCATCACTTTCCGTTTGTGACGAAGTTGGTGCCGCGGAGCATTCTTCGGGGAACCTGAGGGCAACCTCTCGTCCGTGGCAGACGACTGGTGTAGAATTTGGAAGTCGAACCCCACGCTGCCGTCGACCTCTCTATCTGTGGCAGCGGATCTCGTCGGGACGTAGCGCAGCCTGGTAGCGCACTTGCTTGGGGTGCAAGGGGTCGCGAGTTCAAATCTCGCCGTCCCGACCATTTCCCATCATGTACGGTGGATCGAAAGTCCGAGGGTCTCAACGGCCTTCTTAGGATTGGCCGTGTTACCGCAACGCAGATACCCCCGGAAAAATACTGAAACGAATATCCAACCGCAATCGACTGAAACGTGGAGGAGAAATGCCGCTCTGGCACTGGTACGGCCTCACTCTTTCACGCATAACGCTCTGCCTCTTTACGATTCTCAGCTTTGCGGAGAACGCCGCTCCCGCAGCGGCGCCGAAGCATTTCGACCACGTGCTGATCGTCGTACTTGAAAATCAGAGCTATGAGTCGGCCGTCAAAAACGATCTTTTGAAGAGCCTCGCCCAGAAGGGCGCCATTTTCAGCAACTTCGGCAACCTCTACCATTACTCGTATCCAAACTACTTAGCCATGATCGCGGGCAGTGATTTCGGTATCCACAAACCACTGCTCTTTAGCGACAACCAGAGAACATTCAACGACGACAACGAACACAGGACAATCGGTGATTTGCTCAACTGGAAGAACTACGCTGAGGATTACCCGGCGTCTCCGACCGCTGCGAAACCCTTTCTCGGCGACCGCAACGGAAGGTACGTGCGCAAGCATGTGCCCTTCCTGAGCTTTCGGAGCGTCCAGAATAAGAGTTTTCGCAATGTCGTGGCCGTGGATACCCACGCGCAGAACAACGCTTTTGTGAGTGATATCGGTAGCTTTATTGCGGATCCTCAAGCGCATCCCTTACCCGAATACCTGTTTTACAGTCCGAATCTCGACGACGACGGCCATGACCCGACGTCCAATCCGCAGGAAGGGCTCAAGAAGGCGTCGGACTGGCTACGCGTATTCCTCACCACCTGGCTTCATTTCAGCGATGCCACCTGGGTTCCGAAAGACGAATCCATGATGCGCACGCTCGTGATCATCACTTTTGACGAGTCGGAGGGGAATAACAAGCCAGAACGAATCTACACGGTGTTTCTGGGTGCGATGATCAAGCCACAGGAGATCACCGGCGCATACAACCACTACAGTGTTTTGCGAACGATCGAGGACAATTTCTGGCTCGACCCCATTCACAAGGACTCAGGAGACGGCACCGCGTCGGTCATAACCGGCATCTGGAAGTAGTTTGCAGGGTCGGTGAGGAACCGTTTCTAGTCCGGAGTCGCTCCGAGATAGCCTTCGTGGCCTGCCAACGCCTCATCCAGCCGGGTGAGAGTGAAGATCTCCTTCACGCGCGGGCTGAGATTGACGAGCTTCAACTGGCACCCGGCTTTCTTGGCCGAGATGTACACGCCGACGATCATGCCCAGCCCAGAGCTGTCGAGGTAGCTGACATCGCTGAAGTCGAGCACGAGGCGCTTGTTCTCGGAGATCAGCTTGCGCGCAGTGTCACGCAACTGACCTGCATTTTCCGTGGTGATTTTGCCTGAGCAACGAACGGTCGCTTCGGGAGGCATCTTCTCAGTGACCAGCGTCAGGGTAGGTGGGGGCAGCGGATCGGCAGCCATACAGACCTCCTAAACGGAGCGAAAGCTTATCATGGCGGTCAAACGATTGCCAAGCAATTGATTGACTAAACTTCACGGATTCTCGCCGACGAAGCGCAGGAACCTTACTCAATTAGCGCAAAAACACAGCTTGACTCTCATTGGCAGCGGAATTAGGGTTTGGCGGAATCGGGTTGGGAATTCGTCCATTCCTCTGTGACCCCTGCACTTGCATTTTTCCGGCGGTTGGAGCACCTTTTCATCGTGAAGGAAAGCTGAAAATCATGATCAACGTTCTCATCCACCACGAAGTTGCCGATTATATGGCCTGGAAAGCAGTGTTCGATTCCAATCTCGACTGGCGGCGCAAGCAAGGCGAGCGCAGTTGCCATATCTACCGCAGCGCTGGAAACGTCAACAGCCTGACTCTTTTTTTCGAATGGGAGAGCCTGGAAAAGGCGCGCGCCTTCCTGGCGTCTGACGAACTTAAAACCAAAATGGCGAATGCAGGGGTCAAGGGCCCGCCGCAAGTGGAGTTCCTCACCGAGGTTTACAACGTGCACCGCAGCGCCGCCGACTGAGTATCCTGGGAGGACACCGCGGTCTGCCCACCGGCGGCCAGAAATTTTGCTCGGTTGATCATTGCGCGGCACGCGAACCGATTTCCCGCACGTCGCATCCAATTGGAGTTGAACCGGCAAACCAGGATCGAAGCGGAGATCTCCGTTTTGGCATTTCCTCCTCTTCATGCCTTGCCCCAAAAATTCGAAGTGTTCAGGAGAATTCCATGCCCAAGAAACCAAGCTCCAGCAACTCGAACTCCAGCAATTTGAACAAAGCTTCCGCGCAACCCCGCTTTCACCAGTCCGCCCGCGAACTCCAGGCATTTGGCACAGTTACGAACATCATGCCGTTGCAGTTGGATGAACCCATACGTCTGGAAATGACGGAACAACTCAACCAATTATTGGCCGACACCATGACGCTTCGCGATCTCTACAAGAAATCTCATTGGCAGGTGTCGGGAGCCACGTTCTATCAATTGCATCTCCTCTTCGATAAGCACTACGGAGAGCAAAGCGAGTTGGTCGATACCATCGCAGAGCGAATCCAATTGCTGGGCGGGATTAGTATCGCTATGGCGCCCGATGTAGCCGAAACAACGCGCATTCCGCGCCCGCCCAAGGGCCGCGAAGAGGTTCCCGTGCAACTGTCGCGCCTACTGGATGCGCACCAGATCATTATCAGCCATTGCCGCGAACTGGCGGAACGCGCCGAAAAAATCGGCGACGCCGGCACCAACGATCTGGTGGTGAGCGATGTCCTCCGTACCAACGAACTGCAAGTTTGGTTTGTCAGCGAACACCTGGTCAATGCGCCGCTGGTCGAAGCCGAGCGGTTGGAGCAATCGGCATAAAAACAAGATCCACTGTGCAAGGACGCACGCGGGCTTCACGGCCCGCGTTTTTCTTTGCCTCCTGGCTGCCGGACAGTTCGGGTTACGGAGCTAGTGGCGTGCGGAAAGAATGTGCAGGATCTGCTGTAGTTCATGGCGTAAATGCGCCACGCTCACAGCGGGATTGACAGGAAAGGGAAGCGCGCTCTGGGTGCGGTCGGACTTGATTTCCTCGCGCAACTGCGCGCGCGCACCCGCGATGGTGAAGCCGTCTTCATAAAGCAGCTTCTTGATCTTTACGACCGATTCCACATCGCGTTTGCGGTACATGCGCTGCCCGGTGCTGCTCTTCACCGGCTTGAGCTGCGGAAACTCGGTTTCCCAGAAGCGGAGCACGTAGGCAGGCAGACGGCACAATGTGGCCACTTCGCCGATGCGGAAGTAGAGTTTGTCCGGAATAATGATTTCGGCGTTGCGGGCTGTTTTCTTCGGCACTTGCTTGCGGAGGCTCATGAGCCGCTTCCGTACTCCTTATAGGCGTTTCTAGCATGACCCGCGCCGCGGGACAACCCCTAAAAATACTGATAGGGCAAACGTCGTTGGTGGCTCATCGTTAGTCGTTGGCGCGTTGTTGCCGTTTGCGGCTATCGACCGCACTCCAAAGCTCTGGATTGCCAATGACCAGCGACCAATGACCAACGACCATCGACGCCCCCAACGGAAAAGCCCCTCAAGAGGTGCTTCTCTTGAGAGGCTTGGGGAATTTGTTAACGAGCATCGGTCCGCTTAGTGTTTCTTTTTCTTGGCGGCTTTCTTCTTGGTTGCCATGAAGTGTTTCCTCCGTTTGAACGATTTGTTCTCCCAAGGTTCTCGACAGGGCACCTTGATGCCCGGGCTACTCAACTTCTAGTATGAGCAGCTGTCCTACCACAAGATATTGCCATGCGTATGTGATTTGTCAATGAAAATATCTCTTCGGGAAGCGATTTGGTGAAGTACGTGCTTCAGCGAGTTCGGACGCACTCATGCAGAATTTCGTCTCCGAGCTCACACTCTTCTTCGGCAGTCTGCCGGTGAATGCGCGTCCGCCTGTGCGATAATTTCAGAAGAAAATTTATGTCAGAGCACACAGTCTTCTGCGCAAAATTGAAACAGGAATTGCCCGGGCTTCCCGAGCCTCCATTTGACAGCGAGTTGGGAAAAAAGATCTACGATAACGTCTCGCAACAGGCGTGGGGCCAGTGGATGGAGCACTGCAAGATGTTGCTGAACGAATATCGCCTGAACCCGGCGCGCAAGCAGGACCAGGAAGTGATCGTGCAGCAAATGGAGCAGTTTTTCTTCGGGGAGGGCGCCGCGCGTCCTGCTGAATACGTTCCCCCGGCGCACTGAAGGGGCAGCAAAGCGATCCGAGCGAAGAAGGCCACTGCGCGCGATCCGCCGCCCGAAAATCGATGCACAAGCACAGGTTACCTGACGGGTTACCCCATGCCTTCCTGGCCGTTCCCAATTCATCACCTCGTAACACTGTTCGGTCACAATAGGAGCTGTGGCGCCGACACGTTTATGACACGCTGATCCTGTCGGATCTGCACCTCGGCGCGGACATGAGCCGCGCGCGCGAGGCGTTGCGCGTTCTGCAGGAAAATCAATATCGGCGCCTGATTCTGCTGGGCGACATTTTTGCCGACCTCAATTTCGGACGCCTGAAAAAAGAACACTGGAAATTTCTCGGCTTCATTCGCAAGCTCTCCAATCCCAAGCGCAACGTCGAAGTGGTGTGGGTCGAAGGCAATCACGACCACGGCCTGGCTCCAATCATGTCGCATCTGGTGGGCGTGCGCGTGTACCAGGAATATCAATGGGAATATCAGGGTCTGCGCCACATCGCGGTGCACGGCCACCAGTTCGACGGCTTCGTGGTGAGCAATGTGCGCGTCAGCTACTTACATCGGGACGCTGCTCTATTTGCAATTGCAGAAGTGGGATTCGAAAAACAAAACCCTGACGCGTTTCCTCGACCGGCTCAACACGCGCTGGCTGCGCTTGTCGCCCAAAGTCGCCGAGGGCGCTCTGGCCCATGCTCGCCATCATCACGCCGCGCGTATCTTCTGCGGCCATACTCATGCGGCGCTGCACCAGCCCGATCACGAACACGGATCGATTATTACAACTGCGGTGCTTGGATTGATGCGCATCTCGACCTATATCACTGTTGGCGAGCACGGAGTCGAGATCCATGAATATGTGGAGCAAGCCGACGATCTTCATTCTGCCGAACCGAATCGCGACTGATGCCGATGCTGGCGAATTCGGCGACGAGGCGGGACTGCTCGAAGATGGCGAATACGAGGGTGTGGCTACCTGACAGCGGGTTCCAGCAGACGCAGATCAGTATTTTTGAAATTGAAAAAAATTCGTTTGCCACAAACGAGGCAGCGTAAAACTTGCGCAAACTGACCATCGTTTTCCACCACGCCGGCGGAGGACATCAAAGTGCCGCGGATGCACTCAAAGCCACCTCTCAATTCCCAAGAGCATCCCTGGGATGTCACCCTTCTCGACATCCAGGAACTGCTCGATCCCCTCGACCTGATTCGCCGCTCTACCGGCCTGCGCATTCAGGACACCTATAATCTGATTCTCCGCAAAGGCTGGACCCGCTTTTCGCGCCAGTTGCTGATCGTGTTGCAGACGACCATCCGCGTCTACCACTCCCCGATTGTGAAACTGCTGCGAACTTACTGGGCGGAGCATCCTTCGGATCTGGTGCTCTCCGTGATTCCGCACTTCAATCGCGAGATCGCTGAGAGCCTTCGCCCTGAGAGCACAGGAATGGCACGCGCCCTCCCTTTTGTCACCTGATCACCGATTTGGCCGATTACCCGCCACGCTTCTGGATTGAGCGCGAGTCGGAATACATCATCGCCGGCACCGAACGCGCGCGGCAGCAGGCTTTGACCATCGGCCTTCCCGCCGACCATATCTTTCCGGACATCGGGAATGATTCTGAAGCCACGATTCTACGAGAAGATCAGCGTCGATCGCGTGGCCGAGAGAAAAAAACTGGGCCTGGAACCCTACTGCCCGACGGGCATCGTCTTGTTCGGAGGCCATGGGTCCCAGGTGATGCTCGACATCACCAAGACGCTCAACCAGGCGGCACACTGGCGTGCAGTTAATTCTGATTTGCGGGCACAACCAGAAGCTCGCCGCCGAGCTCAAGAACTGAAGACCAGAAAGCCAATCGCAGTGGTTGGATTTGCTCAGAACGTGGAATACTACATGGCCTTGTCTGACTTCTTTATCGGGAAGCCAGGACCCGGCTCGATCAGCGAAGCGCTGCAGTTCCACTTGCCGGTCATCGTGGAGTGCAATTCCAAAACTCTGCCGCAAGAGCGCTACAACGCGCAATGGGTGACGGAAAAAGGCTATGGCATCGTCGTGCCGACGTTCAAGACAAATTGCGCCCGCCGTGCAACGCTTGCTCGACACCGCGACTTTTGACGAATTCCGCCGCAAGACCAGCGAGTATTCGAATCGAGCGCTGTACGTGAAGTGCCAGCGATCCTGGAACAATGCGCGGAGCGCACGGCGGATGGAACTCGAGCAGTCAATCTCGCGAGTGTCTCATGACTCCCCTTGACACTGTTCTTCTCTTTCTGGACTGCATCAACCAGCGCAATCCGGACAAGGTCGCCGAGCTAATGACCGACGATCATGTCTTTATCGATTCGCTCGGTCGATCCGTGCGGGGGCGCGAGAAGATGCGAGCGGGCTGGCAAGGCTACTTCGCATTCTGCCCGGACTATTGGGTTTCTCACCAGGAGATTATTCAAAATGGAAACCTTGTCGCCGTGTTCGGCTCGGCGGGCGGTACCATTGCCGCCCATGGCAAGCTTCCCCCGGAAAATAAATGGCAGACACCGGCAGCTTGGCTGGCCGTGGTGGAGAAGGGCTTGGTGAAGGAGTGGCGGGTCTACGCCGACAACAAGCCCGTGTATGAGATCATGGCGAAGCAAACGCGGTCTTAGAAATGCAACGAGACGCCGGTCGAGAGCCGCACGCCGTTCTGGCCCTGGCCGTAGAAACGAGTGTTGATCCAGTCGAGTTGTCCGCGGATCGCTAACGGCCCGACAACCTTGTAATCGAGCCCTCCTCCGACACCATCGACGAACGATGTATCGGAATCCGAAATTCCGTTGCTCCGGCTGATGTGCCCCATTCCGACCAGGAACTCCGCGAACGGCCGAAAGCGCTGCACCCGTACCGACACTCTCGGCCCGAACAAAACATTGTGCGCAGCGATGTCGGCATTGGTGCCGAGGTAGTTGTGGCTGCCATAATGTCCATCGACATCGGCCACTAGGCCAAACCACGGCGCAATCTTCCCTTCCAGCGTGGCCTCCCAGCCATTCAGATTGCTGGTGTCGTTGGAGGTAATGGAAGTCCGGTCATACGAATAGCCAAAAAACACATTTCCCCGGGTCGGAATCTGCGCCCGGGCTGCGCCGCCGAGCGCCAATAATAAGACAAGAGTCCACACACTTCGCATCTGTCGTTCTCCTTGCATGCGATTTCACCGACCAGACTTGCAACACGAATTTCAAATAACAATGAAATCGAATGATGAGATATAGATGCATCTGGGGCGGAAAGATTTGCCTCCGCGAAAGAAGCGGAGACAGGTCAGTGGAACATCGCCGCAAAAAATCCGCCGATTTTTTTGAAGAAACCTCTCGACTGCGGATGATTCGCCGATGCTGTTTTCGTCGCTACCGGGTTTGGCGTCGCCTTTGCCGGTGGAGGAAGCGGAGCGGCCAAGCCTGGTGCTTGCCCTAGACGCGATTCGAGCGGAAGAGCCCGAACATCCTCGACCGGGGCTGGCGCGGGGCCGGTCGCATGAAATACCAACGGAGCCTCGACCTGCACGTGAATTTCGTTCGACTCCGGCGCGAGGCTAGGTGCCGCAGACGGTAGTCCGGTCGGTGGCTTGCTTTGCACCTGAGTCGACTCCGCCACTGGCGCTGCGCTCGCTTTCGAGGGCAGCGCTGGTTCGCTCCGCTCTTTGCTCGGCAATGCATCTTGCGTGGGTAGATCGTTCAGCGCTCGCAGCGGTGCGTCCCGTGGAGGGGGACAGCCGCACTCCAGCGGCACCGCCATATCTACATGATCGAGTTGCCCTGAGCGAAACACGAGTTGGTCGGTTGCCTTGACTTGATAGGTTCGTTCGCCGAGCAACTCCGAGACAATCGCCGCAGCTGTGTTGCCGGGCAGCGCGCGCACGCAGGTATTGCCCTGATTGTCCGCACTGACGGCATAGTGAAATTCGCCCGGCCCCACCAGCATAATGCGGAAATCCGGCGTCATTACGGAATCCGAGGAGGCATCGAGCACAAAGTGTGCTTCCAGTGCACCCGTGTTCATGCTGAGCATCACGTTATGCCGATTTTCGGACGGAGTCACCGAAACCGTCGTCCCTGGACAAACATGTACCTCGCCGCCGCTCGACAGCTTCAGCACGGCGGTATCGGGACCGGCTGTAATGGAAGAACCTGAGCCGGTGCCATTTCCGGCCAGTGACAGGGGGCCGGATGCCCGCACCGACGCGACCACCGGTTTCGGCCCGGAGGTTAGGCTGGCGACCGTCGGTGTCTCAAACGGCGAATTCTTCGCTTCTGTGGAAGTCTTGCCCAGATGCACGACCAGGCGGTTCCCGGCGGCATCCCAGGTATAGGAGCGGGGCGCGAGCAGATCCACGACCACACGCGCTACCGGCGGATTTTCCTGAAACTGGTCGGCTCGGAGTGTGCTGATCTGATCGGCCTGCACGCTGATGCGCTTCTGCTGTGTGTTCAGCCTCGCGTTCGGCAGGTCGATGACCAACCGCTCCGGGTCGCTGATCGCCTGGATGGACGGAACCAATGGCCGGGTCGAGAGGATCTCAACTGCCTGGCCATCTTTCTCCTGCACAATCCGAAAACTCTTAATGACGGCAATCTTGTTTGCGGAAGTCCTGGTTACAGCTGGCGCCGAGTTGCTTTTACCTCCGGGAACGGCAGATGTCTGCGAATGAAGGCCCGGCATTCCGAGGCCGAGAATTGCCAGTGAAAGCAGGAGCGCGCACAAATCCGCGCACAGACTGCGACCATTCCACGGTTGCCGGAACCGAAGATGCGGCAGGAAATCTCTCACGAAGGCGCTCGGGTGTTATAGCCAACATACCACTCAGGGGTTGCGCCGAGAAAGACTCGTGCGGATATTGGAAGCGCTTCGTCTTGCGTTGTTCGCGGTTCTTCGTTCGTCATTCGTTTTTAGCGAATAGCGAACAGCCAACAGCGAAAAGCGATCAGCACCTCAAGCGCGCAGAAAACAGGGGAGATTACGTGTCAGCCAGGAACTCGTATTCATCAATGACGGCGGCCACCGCTAATTTGTTGGCTGGAGTGCCCCCTTCGACCCGCACCACGCGGCCTCTGCAGCGCACGCGAATGCTTTCCGTCAGGGTGATCTCCGGGGGCAGGGTCAAGGTGAAAACAATGCCGGAGCCGGCTTGGATGGCGGAATCGACATAGAAGCAGATTCCGCGAGCGCTCACGTCACGGGTCTGCGCTGCATGTTCTTCCTCATTTTCACCGTAACGGACGCTTACGGGGAGACGCAGCGCGAAGCGCCGCGTGGCCCGCTTGTCATTGTCCCGCTCTCGTTGCGTCTCGGCCATGGAACAGCTCCAGAAAACAAGGTTTCAGACTGTAAGGTTTTCCCAGACTTCTCGTAAATCGCCTGTAAGCATGGCAATTCGTGACCAGCCTGTCAAGCAGAACAGGGTTTTTAGTGTTTCAAAGAATATCGAAATTAGAAATGGGCCGGTTTTTTTGCTTAACGCCTGAAGCTCCGAAACCTGGCCTACAATTCGCACCGCAACAGCTACAATCAATCCGTGGTCTTCGTCCTCGATAACTACGATTCGTTCACTTACAACCTCGTCCAGTATCTTGGCGAACTGGGGGCCAAGGTTGAGGTTCGCCGCAACAACGAGGTGACCGTCGAAGAAATCGTCGCGATGCAACCCGAGCGCATCGTGGTTTCTCCCGGCCCCTGCACGCCGCAGGAAGCCGGCATCAGCATCGACCTGATCCGCCATTTTGCGGGCAAGGTGCCGCTACTGGGCGTCTGCCTCGGACATCAGGCGATTGGCGCGGCCTTCGGCGGCCAGGTGGTCCGCGCGAAGAACCTGATGCACGGCAAAACCAGCCAGGTGGAACACGACGGCAAGACCATCTTCCGCGGCCTGTCTTCGCCCATGACCGCGACCCGCTATCACTCTCTAATCGTCTCTGAAGACGGCCTGCCCAGCGATCTGGAGGTTAGCGCCTGGACCCATGACCGTGACGGAACCCGAGTCATCATGGGACTGCGCCACCGCAAGTTTGCCGTCGAGGGCGTGCAGTTTCATCCCGAAAGCGTTCTGACTGACGACGGGAAGAAACTGGTGGCAAATTTCCTGCGGAGTTAATCCCACTCGTCAGTCGTAATTTGCAGCGCTCTCCGCAGAGAATGCAAAGGAGCCGTGTACCCGGGTGGGAGGATTCCCCGCAAGGTTATGCATCACACAGGAATGTGATGACGCGCACGACAAGGCGAGAGGCCTTTCCTCTAGTATGCCCCAAGGAAGGAAATCAACATCATGAGTCTTAGTCAACTTGCCCGGTCCATCCGGGAGTCGGCGACTCTCAAGCTGAATGAAACCGCGGCTCTGCTCCGCGATAAAGGCGAGCCCATCATTCACCTGGGAGGCGGCGAACCCAAGAGCAAGGCTCCCATCGATGCCGTGATCAACTGCGCGGCACTGCTGAATACGGGAGAAATCCGCTACACGCCGCCCGATGGGATTCCCGCCCTGAAGAAAGCCATCATTCGCTATACCGAAGAGCACTACAAAAAGATTGTCTCGGCGGACAACGTGATCGCCTCGGGCGGCGCCAAGCAGGCCCTGATGGTGCTGCTGCACGCCATTCTCGACCCGAAGGAAGAAGTGATATTTCCCGCACCCTACTGGGTGAGCTACCCGGAGATGGTGAAGCTCGCCGGCGGCGTTCCGGTGCCGGTGACGGCCGAGGACGGAACGTTCTTCCCCACCGTCAAAGAGATTGGCGGACGCGTGCGGCTCCTACACCAAGGCCATCATTCTGAACAGCCCCAACAATCCTTCGGGCGCCATGTACTCGCAAGGATTTCGTGCAGGAGATGGTCGAGTTTTGCGAGAAGAAGAGCCTTTACCTGATCATGGACGACATCTACAACCGGCTGGTGTTCGACGGCAAGAGCGCGCCCATCTGCTACGACTTCATGAAGGCGCCGCTCGAGCAATCGAAGCTGGTGGTGATCAACGGCGTATCGAAGATGTATGCCATGACCGGATTCCGCATCGGTTGGGCGATCGCCAATCGAGAGCTGATCGAGGCCATGGCGACCATCCAGTCGCAGCAGACCTCCGGGCCTTCCTCGCCCGGCGCAGTGGGCGGCCGTGGGCGCGCTCAACGGCGTGCAATCGTCGGTGGAAGCCTGCGCGTGACGCTGGAGAACAATCGCAACGTCATGCTGGAACGCCTGCAGGCTTTCGCCGGCGTCAAGGTTCACAAGCCCGAAGGCACGTTCTACTGCTTCCCCGATTTCAGCGCCTACATGAAGGATTCGCAGAAGCTGGCCAATTTCCTGCTCGAGAAAGTTCGGGTGGTGACGGTGCCGGGCAAGGAATTCGGCTTCGAAGGGCATCTGCGCCTGAGTTATTGCGGCACCATCAAGGACATCACCGAAGGTCTGGATCGCATCAAGTGGGCGCTCGATCCGAATTCGGCCAACGAACTCTACCTCGGCGACCGCAAACTGGTGAGGGATTGGCAATGAACATCTACCTCGACGTGCAATCTCCCGCAGTCAAAGAGGCAGGAAAACTGGCCAGCGCCTACGGCCTTGCGAACCACGGACTGGTGAATCTGCGGCGCGCCTACTGGAACCTGCCGACTCCGGCGCTTTATGAGGAGAGCATTTTCCGTTCCGAGGGCAGCCTGTCGCACCTGGGACCGCTGGTGGTGAACACCGGCAAACACACGGCGCGCGCCGCGGCCGACAAGTTCGTGGTGCGCGAGCAATCCACCGAAGACAAGATCTGGTGGGGCCAGTACAACCGGCCCGTTCACCGGCGAAAACTTCAGCGCCCTGCTGGCGCGCCTGCAGGGCTACTTGCAGGGCCGCGACGTTTTCGTGCAGGACTGCTACGCGGGCGCCGACCCCGAGTACAGCCTGCCCATCCGCATCATCACGCAAAAGGCCTGGCACAGTTTGTTTGCGCGCACCATGTTCCTGAAGGTTCGCGAATCAGGATGCGCTGCAGCGGCACGTGCCGGAATTCACCGTGATCGCGGCGCCCTGGTTTCAAGGCTTCGCCCATGGTGGACGGCACGCGTTCCGAAACATTCATCATCCTCAATTTCCGCGAACGGCTGGCCATCATCGGCGGCACGAACTACGCCGGCGAAATCAAGAAGACCATCTTTACCGTGCTGAATTTCCTGTTGCCGCTGCAGGGCGTGCTCTCCATGCACTGCTCGGCCAACGTCGGCGACGACGGCGACGTCGCAATTTTCTTCGGGCTTTCGGGCACCGGCAAGACCACGCTTTCCGCCGACCCCAAGCGCCACCTGATCGGCGACGACGAGCATGGCTGGAGCGACAACGGCGTGTTCAACTTCGAAGATGGCTGCTACGCCAAGGTCATCCGTCTTTCGCCTGATGCCGAGCCGCAGATTTACGCCTGCACGCGGCGCTTCGGAACGATGCTGGAAAACGTCACCTTCGATCCCGTCTCGCGCCATCTGGATTTGAACGACTACACCGTAACGGAGAACACGCGCGCCGCTTATCCGCTTTCCTACATCGCCAATCATCTGCCGGAAAAGCGCGCCGGCCATCCGCAGAACGTCATTTTCCTCACCTGCGATGCCTCCGGCGTGATGCCGCCCATCTCCAGGCTCACCCCCGACCAGGCCATCTACCATTTCATTTCCGGCTATACCAGCAAGATTGCCGGCACCGAAATCGGGCTGGGCGTGGAGCCGGAGATGACCTTCAGCACCTGCTTCGGCGGCCCGTTCATGGTGCATCATCCGCTCGCCTACGCCGAGCTGCTGAAGAAGAAGATCCAAAAGCACGGCGCCAACGTGTGGCTGGTGAATACCGGCTGGACGGGCGGACCGTTCGGCGTGGGCAAGCGCATCAGCATCCATCACACCCGCGCCCTGCTCAATGCCGCGCTCAGCGGATCGCTGCTCAAGGTGGAGTACAAGAAAGATCCGGTGTTTGGCTTCGACGTGCCCGTCGAATGCGAGGGAGTGCCGTCGCAGATTCTCGATCCGGCCAATACCTGGCCCAGCCGGGACGAGTATTTCAACAAGTACGACGCGCTGGCGGCCCGCTTCATCGAGAACTTCAAGCTGATGATGGCCGAGTGCCCAGAGCACATACTGGAAGCTGGGCCGAAGCGCCTCGCGATCGCCTCGGTTCGTTGAAACCGCTTGCGTTTTTTGGGACGATGGTTGCCCCATCCTTGCGCGCTTCTTGCGCAAGGGTGGGATTCCACGGAGCCATGCAGTTGGGAATTTCGCTTCTGGTTTCGTCTCTGGCTAGGCGCAGCGCGTCATTCCTGCGATGACCTATTTTCAATGCGCGTTTTACAGATCGTTGGAAAACTCGATTTGCGCTGCTCGGACTTTGGGCATCGCTAGAGCGATCCGCTGTTGCGAAGCGCAAGTTTTTCAGCAATCTGTTTAGCCCGCTGCGGGGCGATCGCAGCGTGCAACTGATCTCAGCCGTCTGTTCAGCCCCAAAACTTCATCCACGTTCGGCGATACTCCGTGTCTCCCCGCCCACACCCGCGTTTCTGAAGACACGCCAGCCCCCCTCATTACGACAATAACCACATTGTTTTCAACTTGATCGCTCTGGTCGCCTGCTTGCTTTTCTCCTCGCGAGCATACGGAGCCAATTATGGAAACAATGCTGCAAGGTCTGGTAATCATCGGCGGTCTGACATTTTCGCTGGCCGCGTCTCTTCTGATCGAAGAACTCATCTTTGGACAAATCGTTCGCGTGGCATTCGCGCGCCGTCCGGAAACTCCGAAATGCACGCAACAAAATTGAAAGGAGCACCACCATGCTGTTCATGAAGTATTTGCTACTGAGCGCGGGGATTGCGATGTTCGTGATCGCCGCCGGAATTCTCTCCTACGACGCTTACCTGCTGATCGTTTATCAGCGCAGACGCTTACACCCGGAACCCGAGGCAGGCGCGCCCGGCCCCACCCCAGCAGTACGCTGGCGCACCTCGGTTGCGCTCGTGATGCTGGCCTGGGCTCCGCTGCTGGTTTCGGCTGGCATCGTGATCGTTCCCAGCGGAATGGCCGGAGTGCGCGTGAGCCAGACCAAAGGCACGCTGGCCGGAACCCTGTATCCCGGCGTGCATTTCGTGGTGCCGTTGGTCGAGCGCGTCGAACTGTTCAACACGCGCGATCAGTTGTTCACCACCGGCATCAGCGAAGATGGGCTGGCCAAAGGCGTGGCGAAAGGCGAAGCGCTGCACGTCCAGGCGAAAGAAGGACTCACCCTCGGCCTCGCCATCACCGTCCGCTACCAGATCGATCCCAAGCGCCTCGACTACATCGAAGCCAATCTGCCACAGCCTCTGGAGAAGGAAATCGTGCCGCCCGTGGTCGCGACCGCATGGCGCGAACTGGTGCCCGGCTACACCGTGCGCGAAGTTTTCTCCGCCAAGCGCGAAGAAGTTCGCAGCGCTCCGCGGAAATGATTCGCAAACGCCTGGCCGCCGATGGCATCGTGGTGAAAGAAGTCATGCTGCGCGACATCGAACTCCCGCAGGAGTATGCCAAAGGCCTGGAATCGTTGCTGCTGAAAGAACAAGAGAACGACCGCATGGGCGTCGAAACTGAGATCCACCAGAAGCAAGTGAAGATCGCCGAAGCCGACGCCGACGCAGCCAAGGTGCAAGAAGTGAAACAAGCTGAGGGACAGGCCGCCGTTCGGGTGCTGCAGGCCAAGAGCGAGTCCGACGCCATGCAATACACGCTGCCGCTGAAGGAGAAACAGATTGAGCAATCGAAACTCGAAGCCGAAGCGCGCAAGGAAGCTACAGTGAAGAATGCCGAGGCCGCCGGCGAAGCCAAGCTCATCGACAGCAAAGCCGAGGGGGAACGCCGCAAACTGCTGGCGCAAGCCGAGGCCGAACGCATCCGCTTGACCGCCTCCGCCGACGCCGAGCGTATGGCGAGCGAGGCGCGATCCTGAAACAGAATCCGCTGCTGATCAACAAAATCGTCGCCGAGCGCCTCTCCGACAAATTGCAGATCATGATGGTCCCGGCCGACGGCAAATTCTTTCTTCAACGACATCATGCGCGGAATGAGTGCTCCGAGCCACGTGAGCCAGGCGGAAGACGTTGAAGGCGATGGAAAACCGTAACTGTAGTCGCGGCTCGATCTGTTCCGAGTACCCGGTTCTCGTAAGTCCTCTAACAGCACGGCTGAACCTGAGAACTGGGAAAGCGGCAGCTATCGGATGAACAGACCGCCAACGATCACGCGCTATAATCAGCGCAATCCACCAAATGCGATGCGCGAGAGTTCACTCGAAAGCTCCAGCGGTCTGCGGCTAGCTTGGCTGACTTCGTTCCTGCTCGCGACCGTTTTTCTTTCCATCTTCTTTATCGCTTCGTCTCTCGGAGACACCGCCCGCCAACTGGCGCACAAGATCGCCGCAGCCTCCGGGCCCGGCGCCTTCGCGCTCGAGGTCACCAACCGCTCCTCGCTCGACGAAAAATCCGTGCGCGAAGTGCGGAGCGCTCTCGAAGCCGAGTTGCGCGTCGCAGGCGTGCACGCTGCCAAAGCCGAGCAGGCGCAGGGAACCGTCGAGGTCGTTCTCTCCGAAAGCCTGCGCGAATATGTTTGGACGGCCGAGATCGTGATCGGCTCCGACGCAGCAAGAAGGTCGTGCTGGTCTCGCTGCCGCGATCGCCAACCGGAACGCCTTTCGCCGCCGCCTTGCCCGATCGCTCTTAAAAACAACTCTTCTCTTCGCGCAAGAGCAGCCGATCCTCGACGCCGCTCTGGTCGACATGCCCGGAGGATCTCGCCTGCTCGTCCTCGAACCCAACGCGGTTTCGATCTATCGCCATCAGGGGCAACTCCTCGGGAACTCTGATTCGGGAATTCCAGCGGGAATCCGTATCAGGAAGATGGGAGCTCGAACTTTCCTTGCCCATCGCGCACTCCGCACTTTTCCCCGCGATTTGCGCGGCCGCCTGCTGCTGCGCCGCGATCACCTGTTCGACGTTTACCTGCCCGGGACTTTCTGCCGGACGGACTCCAACCGAACCGCGCCGCTTACGCTCGCGTGTAGCGAGACGGACGACCCCTGGCCCCTGACGCCAGAGGATGCCGGCGTGCGCGCCTTCTACGCGGCCGCGCGCAATTTCTTCACCGGAGCGCTTTCTCCCGCCATCGGAAAAATCTCCAATGTTCCTTCGTTCTATGCAGCGGCCGCCCTTCCGCGATCAAATTACACGCTATGGGCATTTGCCGCCGTGGATGGATCGTTCCATCTGGTGGATGGAATCACCGACCAGGCGATTCGCGAGGCGAAGTGGGGCAGCGATCTGGCTGCAGTTCACTCCAGTTGCGGCACCGGCATCCAGTTGCTGGCGTCCGAAAACGGGGACACGGAGCGCGACAGACTGCGTGCGTTCGAGATTCCCGATCGTGATCCCGTTCCAGCCAGTTCAGCGGTGGAGTTCGACGGCCGAGGCATATCGTTGCCCTGTGGCCGGAAACCGGCGGCAACAGCGCCGTGGCAATCGTAAAACGAAAAGACACAGGATGGTATGAAGCGTATCGCGTATCGATTTCTTGCGGCAATTAAGCCTGATCGTCGCGGCTACCAGACTCGGCAGCTCGCGGCGACCCGTCCCGCACTACGGCGGGACCCTGCGCGTCGATGCTGCAGTCGGCGCCGGACTGCGCTCGAAGCTTCCTGCGAACGCCACGCCCGCCGACTACTGGGACGCTGCCCGCGTCCTCTCTCTGATCGGCGACACGCTCGTAAAACTCGATGCACAAGGCCGTCCGCAGCCCGCGCTGGCCGTGACCTGGCAGAGCGACGCCAGCGCGCGGCACTGGCAATTCACACTGCGCCGTGGAGCGAAGTTCCACGACGGCAGCGCGGCGTCGCCCGCCGCCATCGCGCAGATTCTCGGCGCACTTCATCCTGCCTGGACCGTGCGTGCAACGGCCGATTCCCTGGTGATCGAGAGCGAAACCGCCATGCCTTCACTCGCTCGCCGAACTCGCGCTGCCTCGCAATCTTTTGCTCAAGCGCAATACGAACGGCATTCCTGTCGGCACCGGCCCATTCCTCGTCGCCGAGTGGAAGCCGGGGAGAATGCTCAGGCTTGCTGCAAACGAAGAAAGCTGGGCGGGACGTCCTTTCGTGAACGCGATCGAAATCGAATTCGGAAAATCGCTGCGCGACCAAGCCATGGCGCTCGAACTGGACAAGACCGACGTGATCGAGGCTGCGCCGCAAGCCGCGAGCGGACCCGCAGCGGCGTGCGCACATCATCGTCGTTGCTCGTGGAATTGCTGGCGCTGGTTTTTCCCGTGGATTCAAGAGCGCAGGACCCTCGCCTCCGAGAAGCGCTGGCGCTCGCCATCGATCGCAAGCCCATTCAGTCCGTGCTGCTGAAAGGAGCCGGAGAACCCGCCGCCAGCATTCTTCCCAACTGGATGACGGGCTACAGCGCAGTCTTTTCGACGCCAGGCAAATCCGCAACGCGCCCGCAGCTTTACTAGCGGACATGCGGCCACCCGCACTCAAACTGAGCTATGATCCAAGAGATCCGCAGGCTCAACTAATCGCCGAACGCATTGCGCTTAATGCACGCGAAGTCGGCATCACCGTGCAAGTATCGTTGTCGGGAACGGAAGACATTCGCCTGACGCGCATAGTGCTGCCGAGTCCCGATCCCGCCACGTCGCTCGAAGAAGCCGCGCGGCAATTAGGATTGCAGCCGCCGGTATTCTTGACGCCTCGCGGCAAGTCTTTGAACCCGGACTTGGACGATCTGTATCAAGCCGAGCGCGGTTTGCTCGCGGGATACGGCTGTCATCCCGCTTTTTCATCTGCCAGTCGCGAGTGCGGCGGGGATGCGCGTGCGCAACTGGGAACCGGATCCGTTTGGCGGGACGTCATCTTCCCTGGCTGACGTCTGGTTGTCTGGCTTCGCCTCCCCAGGCAGGCCAGCGATGAGCTTCCGCCAGAAGCTTCTGCTCTTGTTTGCAGCGACGGTTTTGCTCTGCGTCGCGGTCATTTCGGCGTCGGTGTACAGCACCATCCGGCGCTCGTTTGAGAAGGCAGATCAGGGGCGCGCCAACGCGGTTGCCGCGCAGTTTCAATCCGAGTTTCAGCGTCGCGGAACTGAGATTGCGCGCAAGGTTGAGTCGGTTGCCGCCGGAGAAACTGTGCAGCGTATCGCGGTTGACATGAACCGTGGCGCCGCGGACCCAGGCGACTTTGTGAGCGACGCGCGTGTCCTGGCTGGCCAGCAACAACTCGATTTTTTGGAACTGGTCGACAGCCGCGGCCGCATCCTCTCCTCCGCACAGTGGCAAGCGAAATTCGGATATCCCGAGACGGCGATTTCCGATACAACGCTTTCCGAAGCACCGAATACCTCGGGTATGCCTCCCGCCAGGGCGTTTCTGAAACGCGAGGAGTTGCCGAATGGCGCGACCCTCGGCCTGTTTGCCGTGCGCGTAGTCCACGTCGGAGAACAGCCTTTGTACGTAATTGGTGGCGAGCGGCTCGATCAGGGCTTTCTTTCGACGCTCGACATTCCGGCTGGCACTCGCGTACTGCTATATCAAAACCTGGAAACGAAATGGAATCCGCATTCCCTGCTCGATTTGAATGGGCCGGCGGCGGGCGTCGACAAGATTGCTCCTTTGGTCGCACAGGTACGTGACACACTACAGGAATCTCAGAGCGTGATCCATTGGACTTCCGACCCCGCCGACGCTGAGGTTTTTCATGCCATTCCACTGACGGGGCCGAACGTTGCTGCGTCAAAACAAGGCACACCGAATCAGCAACTGCTGGGCGTGCTGCTCGTCGGCAGTTCGCGCCGTCCACTGATCGAATTGGAAAGGCAGATCGTCTCCACCGCGATGCTGGTGGGCGGCGTGGGAATTCTGGTCGCGATATTGGCAAGCCTCTGGTTCGCAGCCCGCGTAACGCGTCCGGTCGTGTCTCTGGCAGAGGCTGCACGCCGGGTTGCCTCTGGCGACCTCGGTACGAAGGTCGAGGTCGAATCGAGCGATGAGCTCGGCGAACTGGCGGCGACGTTCAATCGCATGACCGAAGATCTCGCGCAGCAAAAAGACCGCACCTTGCAGGCCGAGCGTGTCGCCGCATGGCGCGAATTGGCACGGCGCTTGGCGCACGAATTGAAGAATCCTCTCTTTCCCCTGCAGGTCACGGTTGAGAACCTGATGCGCGCAAAACAAAAAGCGCCCGAGACGTTTGAGGAAGTTTTCCACGAAAGTACGGCGACACTGCTGGCCGAAATCAACAATCTGAAAACCATCATCGGTAGCTTCAGCGAATTCTCCAAGATGCCGCAGCCGCAGCGCCGGCCGACGCAGCTCAACGATGTGGTGGCCTCGGTGCTGCGCGTCTTTCATGCGCAGTTGGAAGTTGACGATAAAAGGAAGACTCAGATTGCCGTGCACACAGAGTTGGCCGAAGCATTGCCCGAAATTTCAGCTGATCCCGATCTGCTGCATCGCGCGCTGCAAAATCTGGTGCTCAACGCCATCGACGCCATGCCGCAAGGCGGAGTACTCACGATTGGCACCGCAACGCTCGGCGATCGCATTGAGGTTTCAGTCTCCGACACTGGCTCCGGCTTGACGCCAGAGGAATGTGAGCGCTTGTTCACTCCCTATTACACGACCAAACAGCATGGCACGGGGCTGGGGCTCGCGATTGTGCAGTCGGTGGTGAGCGATCACGGTGGCAAGATTTCCGTCGCGAGCACGAAAGAAAAAGGAACGACGTTTCGCATGGAACTCCCTTGCGATTTCTCGGCGCACTCGGAGTCTCTGCGGTAGATTTGGATTTGCATTTGGGTCGAGGTCAATCATCGTGGCACAAAAAGCGCACTTACTGATCGTCGACGATGAGGCCAACACGCTGGCTTCCCTGTCGCGGGCTTTTCGTCTGGAAGGGCATGAAGCCGCCGTCTGCGATAACGCCAACAAGGCTCTGGAGCTGGCCAAATCGCAATCCTTCGACTTGATTCTTTCCGACGTGGTGATGCCCGGCAAAGATGGGCTGACCCTGCTCGAAGAACTAAAAGCGCAGGGAGTGTCGACTCCCGTCGTCATGATGTCGGGCCAGGCGCACATCGAAATGGCCGTGCGCGCCACCCGGCTCGGCGCGCTCGACTTCCTGGAAAAACCGATCTCGACCGAAAAATTGCTGCTGACCGTGGAGAACGCACTCAAGCTCGGCCGGCTGGAGCGCGAAAATCGCGACCTCGAGCGCCGTCTCGGCAAACACGAGATCGTCTGGAAGGGCGACACCATGCGCCGCGTGATGGCGCAAGTGGAGCGCGTGGCCGCCAGCGAAACACGCGTCTGCATTCTCGGCGACACCGGCACGGGAAAAGAACTGGTGGCGCGAACACTGCATGAGCGCAGTCCGCGGGCGGGCGCCCCGTTCGTTACGCTGAACTGCGCTGCGGTTCCGGCGGAACTCATTGAATCCGAATTGTTCGGCCACGAAAAGGGTTCGTTCACCGGCGCAGCCGGACGCCATCTCGGCAAGTTTGAGCAGGCTCAACACGGCACCATTTTTCTCGACGAAATCGGCGACATGCCACTCACCATGCAAGCGAAGCTGCTGCGCGTGCTCGAAGAAGGAGAAGTGGAGCGCATCGGCGGCGAGCGCGCCATCACCGTGGATGTGCGAGTCGTCGTCGCCACCCACCGCGATCTCGAAGCGCAGGTGCGTGACGGCAAGTTCCGGCAGGATTTATTTCACCGCGTGTTTGTCTTCCCCTTGCGTCTGCCTCCGTTGCGCGAACGACGCGAAGACATTCCGGCGCTGGTCGAGCATTTTGCCGCGGCAGGTAAGCGCCGTGAACGGGTGGAAGCCCATGAGCTTCACCGCGGACGCAATGGCCGCTCTGCAAGAGCATTCATGGCCGGGCAATGTTCGCGAACTGAGAAATGCCGTCGAACGACTGATGCTGATGGCCGCTTCTGACGAAGTGACCTCTGAAACTGTAGCCCTCGCGCTGCCCAGTTCCGTCGCCGCACCCGATTCCGCATCCACCGGCGCCGGTCCGCTAGCCGACCGCGTCCGCACCTTCGAAAAACAAACCATCCTGGCGGAGTTGAAACGCAATCACCACCAGATCTCGAACACGGCGCGGGCGCTCGGACTGGAGCGATCACATCTTTATAAGAAGGCCGAGCAGGTAGGGATTGATTTGAAAGCGGTGAAGAACGAGCGCGATCGATAACGATGGCCATCGGTGCGTTTGCAATTTCCCTCCCCTACATACGACAATCCCATCGTGCCCAGTACAAGCTTTTATCAGGACCCCCAGACCGTCAGCCCCTTTCGTCCCGGCGCGCTCGTGATTGCGACGTTGACCAATCCGCGCGAAAAATTCTGGGGCGCGATTCTCCAGCTTTCCGCCGAAGGCGTCAGCCTGCGCGGCGTCGATGTCGCGGGCTTCGACGATCTTGCTTCGCAGGTCAAAGCCGGCGAGCCCTTCACCTCCGGCGTCGTCTTCTTTCCCATGCACCGCGTCGAGCGCATGGAACTCGATCTCCCCGAGGGCGACCTGCTTTCGCTCGCCCAGCGCTTCGCACAGAAGACCGGACAGGATCCCGCCCCGCTTCTGGTGAGCGAGTTTCTCAGCGGCGGCGGAGGAAAAGCCGGAGGAGAAAGATAGCGGTGAACTACCGGCAGATCCTGACCGCGCCCAACCAGTTCACGCTGCTGCGCATGATCTTCCTGCCTTTCATCGTCATCAACCTGGTCAAGCACGATTTCAAATGGGCACTGGTCCTGTTCGTTCTCGCCGGAATGAGCGACGGTCTCGATGGCCTGCTGGCCCGCACCCTGCATCAGCAAACGCTGCTCGGCCAATATCTCGACCCTATCGCCGACAAACTGCTGATGAGCACCATGTTTCTTGTGCTCTCGATCGAGCAACCCAAGTTGCTTCCTTGGAAGTACACAATTTTGGTCTTCAGCCGCGATATCTCCATCCTGCTGATCAGCGGCGTGCTGTTTATGATTGCCGGGCTGCGCGATTTTCGTCCCAGCATCTTCGGCAAAGCCAACACCTTCGCGCAAGTGGCCGCGGTCTTTTTCGTGCTCCTGCTGCTCGTAGAGCCCGTGGGCTGGGTCTGGATTGCGCGCACCACTTTTCTGCGCGCCACGTTTATCTTTACCATCGTCTCCGCCGTGCACTACGCGTTTCTGGTCCAGCACCGGTTGCATGCGAACGCCCCGCTCCCCGCACCCACCCATCAATCTTAAGCCGTGCATCGGCAGCCGATTTGACCCCTTTTCTCGCATGCCCCTAGAATGAAAGGTTCGTACTCCGCTCGCGAACTCATCCATGGGACTGCATCTCTATAACACTCTTTCCGGGAAGATCGAAGAATTCCATCCGCTCGACCATAACCGCGTCCGCATGTATGCCTGCGGGCCAACCGTCTATGACTACGGCCACATCGGCAATTTCCGCACCTTCATCGCCGTCGATCTTCTCTATCGCTTTCTGCGCCAGAGCGGATACGAAGTCCGCTACGTCATGAACATTACCGACGTCGACGATAAGATCATTCGCAACTCCGCGCGCGATGGCGTGACCGTGCAGCAGTACACCGCAAAGTTCACCCAGGCCTTCCTCGAAGATTCGGCTACGCTGAACATTGAGCAACCATTTCTGGTGCGCGCCACCGAGCACATCCCGGAGATGGCCGACTTCATTGCCGAACTCGAGAAGAAAGGCTTCGCTTACCGCACCGACGATGGTTCCTATTATTTCCGGATTGCGAAATTCCCCGGATACGGCAAGCTTTCGAAAAAAGATTTTGCCGGCATGACCGACGGCGCCCGCGTCGACGTGGATGAATATGAAAAAGACAGCGCCCGCGACTTCGCCCTCTGGAAAGCTCCAAAGCCCGGCGAAGCCTCGTGGGATACGCCGATTGGGCCCGGGCGTCCGGGCTGGCACATCGAGTGCTCTGTGATGTCGATGGAGGAACTGGGGCCGAGTTTCGACTTGCACGCGGGCGGTGAAGATCTGATTTTTCCGCACCACGAAAACGAAATCGCGCAGTCGGAGGCGCTCAGCGGCCAGCAGTTCTCCCGCTACTGGTTTCATGCGCGTTTTCTGCTGGTCGAGGGCCAGAAGATGTCGAAGAGTCTCGGGAATTTTTTTACCATCCGGGATCTGGTTTTGCGCGGGCACAAGCCTTCATCGATCCGCTGGCTGCTGACCCAGGTGCCCTATCGCAATCAGTTGAATTTCACCTTCGAGGGCTTAAAATCTGCGGCGAGTTCGGTAGAGAAGCTGCGCAATTTCCGACTTCCGACTAGAGCACGCAGTTCCCTGCGGGTGCGACTCTGGAGATGGCGCAACTGGCGGACGAGACCACAGCAAGAATGAAGAGAGCACTCGACGACGACTTGAACACCGCCGAAGCGCAAGCCGCAATGTTCGACATGGTGCGGAAAGCGAATACCGCACGATCTCGATGCCGCGAAGCGTCTTTCAGGACGACATAAGGCCTCTGCTCGGCGCGCTCAGAGAAGTTCGACGAGATATTCGGCGTATTGAAAGATGACGACCAGCCCAAGATGAAAGCGATTCTCGATTGGGCGCGCGCCGAAGGCCGTGAACAGGAAATCAGCCCGGAATTGCTGGAATCGCGGGATCCGACGCAACTCCGCGACGAGGAAGTCAAACAGATGGTTGACCAAATGGAAGCGGCGAGAAAAGCGCGGAACTTCAAAGCATCTGATGCGCTTCGTGCCGAGTTGACCGCCGCGGGCATTACCGTGGAGAACACGAAAGACGGCGTGCGGTGGCGAAGAAAGTAGAAGCAATTTGTAATTGCTGATTTGTAATTTGCAATTCAGGCCGGAGGACTTGCAGGTTTTAGAATACGGTTACAAATTGGAGATTTAAATGCTCTCCCTCGACGAATATCTCGTCGAAGCTGAACAGGCCCACGGCCATCTCTGCGCCGGACAGGTCCTGGGCGTGCGCCTGGCGATGTTAGGGATCGAGAAGCTGGGCATTGAAGACCCTCGCGGTAAAGACCGCAAGCGTCTGGTGACGTTCGTCGAAATCGATCGCTGCGCCACCGATGCCATCTCCCTAGTCACCGGATGCCGTCTCGGAAAACGCGCCCTGAAGTTTCGCGACTGGGGAAAAATGGCCGCGACCTTCGTCGATCTCACTTTGCCGCTTTCGTCGGGTGCCCCACTCAAGCCTGACTTTGGCTTAAGTGGGCCCGCTTCCGACCAATGGTACAAAGCTATCCGCATCGCCGCGAAGGAATCGTCCAAGGCGCTGGCGCGCATCCATGCATCCCGAAATCGAGAGCAAAAACCAGCAGCAGATGCTGGCCTATCGCGAAATGGCGGAAGACGACTTATTCACGAAGCAGTGGGTGAAGGTCGAACTGCCCGCGGAGGAGTTTCCCGGATACAAAGGCGAACGCATCGCCTGTGCCGAGTGCGGCGAAGGCATCAACTTCCGCCGCGAAGTCGTGCGAGACGGCCGAGTGCTCTGCCGCGCCTGCGCCGGAGAATCATATTGCGAACCGATGTAGCTTGCGAGGATTGATGCCATGATTCTGATCACGCGTTTGCGGTCCTCAGCTGGGAGCTGAAATCACCGATAAGAACCCGAAAATAGTTGGCCTTCACGGAAAACACATCAACCTGTTCATCGAACTGGGCCCTCCCCTTGGACCCGTTTTCGAAGTCACTGTCAAGAACGTCAAGGAAGGCAGAGCGAGCCTGCTGAGGAAGGGCTGCAAGATAATCAAGGACGAGCCCCATGTTCCCAGATGTTATATTCAGGACCCACAGGGGCTGATCTACAACCTGACGGACTAACGGACTGCCGGAGCGGTGACCGACACCGGGTACGTAATCCGATAAATCGCCCCTTGGGCGTCATCGCTCACATACATTGTCCCATCGCCATCAAACGCAATCCCCACCGGACGCCCCATCCAGCGCCCTTTTTTCGTTTCGCCCGGCGCGAGCCAGCCTGTGATGAAATCTTGCGCGCCGCCTACGGGCTGCCCTTTGTTGTCGAGTTTCACGCGAACACTTTGTAACCGGTCGGAATCGCTGCGATTCCACGATCCGTGAAACGCGACGAAGATGTTGTTCCGATAATCGTCCGGGAAACTGCGACCCTTCATAAAACGCCAGCCCTAGCGGAGCGGAGTGCGCCTGCATCTGCACCTTGGGCTCGAGCACATTCTGGCAGCGGGTGTCTCCCGGCTTTGGTGAAGTTCGAATCGGGCACGCGATCGCCGTAGCAATACGGCCAGCCCCCATCGCCGCCGTCTTTTCCCAAATCGTAAATCGTCTCCGGCGGAAGATCGTCGCCCAGCCAGTCGCGGCCGTTTACCGTGACCCACACGGTATCGGTCTTCGGATTCACCGCCAGACCAACGGCGTTGCGCAAGCCCTGCGCAAAGATTTTCTGGCCGCTGCCGTCGGGATTGAATTCCATGACGGTCGCGCGCCGCGGATCTTTTTCAATGCAGGCATTGCAACTCGATCCGGCTGAGATATACATCTTGCCATCGTGAAACAAGATGCTGCGCGTCGAGTGGCCGCCGCCCGTGGGCAAAGCCGCGAGCGTTTTCGGATTGGACGCCCGGAGATTTGCCTCGTCCCAGTCATAGCGCCGTACCTTGTCGTTCTCGGCAACGTACAACTTGCCTTCATAAAACGCGAGTCCATGTGGCTCATTCAGTCCAGCAAGCACGTTACAGTCCGTGCCGCCTTGCCCGTGCGTTTCGGATCGGGCAGCGCGACCACCTTGTCCCCACCCGACTCGCTCGCCAGCAGCACGCCGCCCGGGGTGAACACCAGCATGCGTGCGCCATCCACTTCTTGGGCGAAAACCGAGATGTGAAATCCCGGCGGCGCTTTCAGTTGCGCAAGATCGAAGCGAGTCTGCTCGGCGTGAATGAAATTGGCGTGGGAAAGAAACGCCAACAGAAAAGAAAACAAAGAAAGCGATCGTCGTCGCACACTCGGTCGCTGCAGTCGTGGCATAGGACTATGTGGATGATCTCTCGGTGAAATTTGTTCCTGTTTTTTCCAAGGTTCGTGGCTTTGAGAACTCCGCGCCAGAAAAATACCGGCACGCAGTTTTTATATCGGCTCGGCCAAAATTACCGGCGGGAGGCAGCGCCCTGTTCCGTAGGGTAGAGTACAATATCTATGAAAATAAAGCACTTGCATTGCTGTGCCGTGGCCGGGCATTTGGCACGCAAACTGTTTATAGAGAAGTGGCCCCGCGATACTGGGCGGCTTTTCAAGGCAGCGCTTTTTGGGGCAAGCTCTTAGGGACAACCTTTGCATGCCTCTGGCCTCCGAAGATATGGAAGATACGTTTGTTGATGACGCAATAAAAATCGCGCTGGAAGGCGCACGGAATGGCTTCCCATTCCGCACTTGGAGGAGGTTTACAATGAATCACCGTACAATTTTCGCACTGCTCGTCGCCGCAGTTCTGGCGGTGCCAGTTTTCGCGCAAGATAATTCCGCCCCCGCGGCGCAACCTGCTATGAGTCAGAGTCAGCCTCGTCATCGTCGTCCCAATCTTCATCGTCCCCGACCGCTACCGGCAAAGAACCCTTGCAGCCGGAGACTCGCGAAGGCTTCTGGGGTCACCTGAACCCATTTGCGCGCAAGAAATATGTCGCACGCCAGACCCAGCCGATCCGCGACCGCATCAACGAACTCGATGAACTCACCGCCGACGAACACAAGGCGATCAAGGATACCGATGCGCGCGCGCAGCAGGGAATCCAGCTGGCTTCGACAAGGCAAATGAAGCCGATCAGCACGCCATCGATGCCGGCAACAGGGCGCAGGCCGCTCAACAAACTGCGCAGCAGGCAAACACCCGCCTGACCACGGTCGAGCAGGTGGTCACCAACATCGATCAGTACCAGCCAACGACCCAAACCGAAATCCTTTTCAAGCCGGGACAGACCGTGCTGAGCGAGAAAGCCAAGAACGCTCTCGATGAAATGGCAACGCCGCTCAAGGATCAGCGTGGCTACGTAGTCGAAGTTCAGGGCTTCGCTTCCGGTCACGGACAGGTGGCAATCGCGAATTCGCAGAAGATGGCCGAGTCGGTCGTCCGCTATCTGGCGCTCAACCACGACATTCCCATCTACCGCATTTATCTCGTCGGCATGGGCAATGCCCCTGCTTCGGTTTCGGCCGCACGGGTGAAGCAAAGCCGAAGCGCATCACGGGCGGCCGAGTTGAAATCAGCCTCCTGAAGAACAATCTGGAGCAACTGGCGTCATCGAGCTCGACGTCCACACAGCCACAGCAGTAGTAGCAGTATCCTCCCCTGGAAGGCCTCCCGCGAAAGCGGGAGGCTTCTTTATTTGCGTGGAGTTTACGGTGTAGAGACGGGGTGTAGTCGCTTCAACAGTGCCAGTACTCTCAAGCCAAGTTCGTGCTATCCTGCCTACCGTCATGGAAACTCTGTTCTTCTTCCGCGACGCCTTCGTCCGTCGGCCCACTTTTTCTCGCCGTATCCACAAAGGCTTGGTGAGACTTGAATTCGAAGGTCGCAAGCAGAAACTGAATCCGAGCCAGATCGAACTGCAAGAGTCCAGATCGGCTCTGGCGCCCTATCTCCGCGAACTCGACGAATATTTCGCCGGCCAGCGCCGCGAGTTTTCCTTCGCGCTCGACCTGCGTGGAACGGAATTCCAACTCGCCTGCTGGCGTGCGCTGCTTGAAATTCCGTACGGCGAAACCCGTAGCTACCGCGACATCGCGCAAGCCATCGAACATCCGCACGCCTACCGTGCTGTCGGCATGTCGAATAACCGGAATCCGGTCGCCATCGTCGTGCCCTGCCATCGCGTGATCGCATCGAGCGGCTCGTTATGCGGTTACGGAGGTGGTCTCGACCTCAAGCGCCAGTTGCTTGATCTGGAGCAGGCCAACGTTCACACATCGAATGGCCAACCTTGCCTTCCACTCCGGATCGGCGCATAATCTCGTCCACTTGGGGACTTCGATTGCTGCCTCGCATCGAGTACGTGGTTACGATTCCGGTTCCAGTCGATGCGGCGTTCCTGGCATTCCAGCATCTTCGAGCGCTTGCTCAATCGCGGAATTTACGACGAGGCCTTGTGGGTCGAGGGCAAGCCCTGGCAAGTCGGCAGCCGCGTCCGTTATATAGTCGTGCGGCCCATTGAGACCACGATTTCCGCCGTTGTCACTTCCACCAGTCCACCGCGAGCGATTAGCCTGCTCAACCACGCTCTCGGTGTTACCGCCGAGCAGACCGTCACGTTCGGTCCCGATCTCAAGGGTGGCACACGCGTCCGCATGACCATGAATCTCATCGGTAAGTCCTCCGAATTATCCGAGGCCGCCATCCATGAGGCCGTTACTTTCTTAATCGGGACGCCCTCGATAGTCTGGTCGTTTTCTGTCATCAGGGAGCATCATCCGCTGCGGGGCTCGGAAGTTCTGATGTCCCACGCTCTCGGAAGCAATGAATTTCCTGCACCTGTAGAATCTCTTTGATCTGTCGAGGGTCCTGTGCGTCCCACAATTCAGCAACTGAGCCGGCAAATTCGCGACCGCTCCATCTCTCCCGTCGAACTCACCCGCGATTGCCTGGCGCGCATCGAAAGCGGTCAACCCGCAACTTAACGCGTTCATCACCGTCCTCGCTGACTCCGCGATTGACAGGCCCGCCAGCGCTGAGCAGGAAATCCTCGGCGGTAATTACCGCGGCCCGCTCCACGGCATCCCCATCGGGCTCAAAGATATTTTCGATACCGCCGGCATCCGCACCACCGCCGCCAGCGCACTCTTCAAAGACCGGATTCCTACCGAAGACGCCGAAGTTGTGCGCCGCCTGCGCAACGCCGGCGCGATCATTCTTGGCAAACAGAACCTGCACGAATTTGCCTATGGCGCCAGTTCGCTGATCAGTTTCTTTGGCGAAATCCACAATCCGTGGGACACAGCGCGTTTAGCGGGTGGATCTTCCGGAGGTTCGGCTGCGAGCGTGGCCGCCGGCCTGGGCTTCGTGGCTGTCGGAACTGACACTGCCGGTTCCGTCCGCCTGCCCGCCGCATTACTGTGGAGTCGTCGGCCTCAAGCCGACCTACGGTCGCGTAAGCACCCGCGGAGTGATTCCCCTGTCATGGTCCTACGATCACGTCGGCCCGATCACCAACTCGGTCTACGACGCGGCCTTGATGCTGCAAGTGTTGGCTGGCTACGATCGCGAGCCGATCCCGCCAGTATCGACGAGCCTGTCCCGGATTTCGTAGCCGCTATCGCGCAACGTCCATCAAAGCTGCGCATCGGCGTACCGCAGAGAATTTTTCTTCGACGATCTCCATCCCGAAATCGCCGCCGCCATAGAAAAAGCCATCGAGGTTTTTCGCGAACTTCACGCTGAGATTCGCGAGGTCAAGCTGGAAGTTTCCACCGACCGCACTCTCTCCAGCGCCGAATCCTATGCCTATCATGAGCAATTTCTAGGCAGTTCATCGGAGCTCTACCAACCCGCAACGCTCGCAAGAATCCAAGCGGGAGCAAAAATTTCCGCATCAAGGGCGTTGCACGCCAGCCGCGATCTGCAGGCAAGCCGTCACGCGATCCGGAAAATATTTGCTGAAGATAAGTGGACGTGCTGCTGACGCCCACCGTTCCAATCCCACCGCCCGTGATCGCCGATCTCCGTGCTCATCCAGACAGTCTGCGTCCGCAGGAGTTGATGATGCTGCGCAACACGCGGCCTTTTAATGTTTGGGGAATTCCAACGATCTCCATACCGTGCGGATTCACAAAAGACGGACTGCCGATAGGTCTGCAACTGAGCCGCCGCTCCCTGGCGGGAGGACGTAGTGCTGCAAGCCGCACATGCCTACGAGCAGGCAACCGAGTGGCACACCAAAACGCCCGCTCCGCTTCGAAACACATAGGTCGCTGACACGTGGTCGGCAAACCGAACCATTGCGGCGTGAGCAACATCACTGCGTTCAACCTATACCCCTGTCACCCTGAGCGGAGGTGGCCGTTCACGAAGTGAATGGGCACCGGAGTCGAAGGGCCCCTACTACCTCCCAAATGCCTACCGGGCAAAGGACGTATTGCGCGTACATCATGGGCAGCCTCTCGGGAACTCTCTACATCGGCATGACAGGCAATCTTCACAAACGAGTCTTCGAGCACAAATTTCACCGCATCGAAGGTTTCACAGACAAATATCAGGTGGAGCGTTTGTTGTACCGGGAGTCGTTTGACGAAGTTCAAAAGGCGATCAATCGCGAAAAGCAACTCAAAGGCTGGCGGCGATCGAAGAAAATTGCGCTGATCAAATCGGTGAATCCGCATTGGCTGGATCTGGCGCGAGAGTGGTTCCCGTGGATGGCAGATTCCGATGACGTAGACCATCACAAACTGTCATCCTGAGCGGAACGATTCCGTTAGCGAAGCGAGCGGAATCGCGGAGTCGAAGGGCCCCTACCAACAAAACGCCTTCCACGTTTGCCATAGAGTTCTCACGAGGATGCCAGAAAAAGGGTCGCGTGGAACACCGAGGGCCGCGCAGAGCGGCGAAAACAACCTATCGTCCTCGACAGCGAGGAGGGAGTAGGGGTCCTTCGACTCCGCAGAACGATTGCTTCGCGAATCGTCCTGCTCCGCTCAGGATGACATTCGCCGAGCTTTACGGAGCATCGATGACAATCGACAATGCAGGTTACTCCCAGCGCTTGCCGTCGCCGATCACGCGAATTCTCTTCATCCTCCGCCCCACGCGCAACACCAAGTCCTGGTCAACGGGCACCATCACAACCATTTCTCGTTTTATGTCGATGTTTTCCCCGTTGATTGTAACCAAGCTGACAGCACCCTGCTTGTGCTTGCCAGCCGCCTCCGTATTCGAGGTCGCAAGTCCGGCCAGGCGAACTAACTTGTCTATCCGAACCAAGTCCGTCTCCGGTAGCTGTTCAATTCCTCCAATAACCCGGACTGCACCGCCTCCGCTTCCCATGGGGATTAAATCTGCGAGTCGGATCTCGACGAGATCCAGATCTTCCGGCACCTGATCCTTCTGAAACTGCTTAGCCCAATCCTCCGCAGCTTTAGTTGCTGCCTCCGCTGAGTGAAAGTCCGCCACAATCCCCCGCGCCAGCTCTTTCTTCAGCGCCATCGGATGCGCCTTCCCGCTCGCTGCATCAGCTTTCATCTGCGCGATCTGCTCCACCCGGACATCCGTCAGCAGTTCGTAATACTTCCACATCATCTCGTCGGAAATCGACATCACTTTGCCGTACATCTCGAGCGGAGGCTCGTGAATTCCAATCGCGTTGCCCAGCGATTTCGACATCTTGTTGACACCGTCGAGCCCTTCGAGAATCGGAGTAGTCAGCACTACCTGCGACTCCTGCCCGTAAGCACGCTGCAGTTCGCGACCCACCAGCAGATTAAATTTCTGATCGGTGCCGCCTAGTTCCACGTCGGCTTCGAGCGCTACCGAGTCATATCCCTGCGCCAGCGGATACAACAGTTCGTGCATAGCAATCGGCTTCTCGTCATGAAAGCGCCTATGGAAGTCTTCGCGCTCGAGCATTTGCGAGACCGTGTATTTCGCGCAGAGGCGAATAAAGTCCTCGGCCGAAAATTTCGAGAACCACCGGCTGTTAAAGTCGACCACCGTTTTTTCCGGGCTGAGAATTCTGAAGACCTGAGCCTTGTAAGTCTCCGCGTTCTCCGCGATCTGCTCCCGCGTCAGCGGAGGCCGCGTCGCCGAGCGCCCCGTAGGATCGCCAATCATCCCGGTGAAATCACCGATCAGAAAAATGACGGTGTGTCCGAGATCCTGAAAATGTTTGAGCTTGCGCAGCAGAACCGTGTGCCCCAGATGCAGATCGGGAGCGGTCGGATCGAAGCCCGCCTTCACTCGCAGCGGCTTACCCGAGGCGAGCGAACGTTCGAGCTTCGAGCGCAGTTCAGATTCTTTGACGATCTCAGCCGCGCCCTTCTTGATGTAGGCCAGCTGTTCTTCAACCGGTGCAAAGTTAGCCATGTTGTAGTGATTATAACGAGCCACGGCGTTTCAGTTCGCTGCAAGATGCAGATCCCTCACTTCGTTCGGGATGACAAAGTCTGGGGGCAGATCCCTCACCCGTTCGGGATGACAAGGTCTGAGAAATTGAGATTCTAGACCTGCCGCCGATAGAAGCTTAGCGCCGCGTCTCCCTGCACCAGCGTCCGGTAGCGTCGCAACTCTCCAAACGCCTCTCCCGGATCGAATCTCTTCTCATGCTCTGCAATCACCACGCTGCGCTCGCTCAGCAATTTCGATTGCGACAGCGCCGCCAGCGTCTTCGCATACTCATCCTGCATCGAGTACGGCGGATCGAGAAACACAAAATCGGCAACATTCCGCGCCGCCTCCAACTGCCGCAAGGCTTTCCCAGCCTCGCCCTTCACAATCCGGAATCCGCCCGCAATCCCCAGCGACTTCAAATTCGCGGCAATCAGATCGGCCGCCGCTTTGGACGACTCGACAAAGTGCACCATCCCCGCGCCGCGGCTCAGCGCCTCAATGCCCACCGCGCCCGTTCCCGCATACAAATCGAGCCAAGTCGTCTCCGCCAGCGCCTCCGGATCGCCCGCGCAGAGCACATTGAACAGCGTTTCGCGCAGGCGGTCGGCCGTTGGCCGGATTTCGAGGCCGGGTAACGATCGCAACGTCCGGCGCCGGTACTGGCCAGCAATCACCCTCATAAGTTTCCGCTCACCCTTTGTCCCGTTCGACCCAGCCCTTCCGATTCCGCTTTTCGCATCTCCACAAGGCCAATCGGTGTCTAAGTAGATAGAATACTCACAGGCCTGTCGATGCGCAGTTGGTCCATCCCGCTCGGACGTATTTTCGGAATCGAGATCCGCGTTCACCTCACCTTCCTCTTCTTGCTGGTCTTTGTGTGGGGAACCGAAGCTGCCACCCAGGATGCAAGCGCCGCCCTGCGCGGTCTCGCCCTGGTCGGCATCGTCTTTGGCAGCGTCGTGCTGCACGAATTGGGTCATGCTCTGGTGGCGCGCGGGTCCGGCATTGCGGCGAAGGGCATCATTCTGCTGCCCATCGGCGGTATCACGGTTCTCGACGAAGCCCACGCGATTCCCGACCCAATCAACGCCTGGAAGCGCGACATCCGCATCGCCGTCGCCGGGCCGCTGGTGAATCTCCTGATCGCCGGTTTATCCGCACTCATTCTGCTCGCGGCCATACCCGGGTTTTCACTCACCGCGCGACCGCTTCTCCACTCGAGCGCCCTGTTGCGGAGCATCGTCTGGGCCAACCTTTACCTCGGCTTGTTCAACCTGCTGCCGGCATATCCCATGGATGGCGGGCGCGTTCTGCGCGCTCTGTTTATGCGCGGCGGAGATATGATTCACGCCACTCAGCGCGCCGTCCGCATCGGCCACGTCTTTTCGATTCTGTTCATGATGGTCGGAATCCTCCTCGGCAACTGGTGGCTGGTGATGATTGGATTCTTCCTCTTCGTGGGCGCACAACTCGAAGAGCGTTCGGCGGTGTTTCAATCCGTATTGCAGAGTGTGCGTCTGGAAGAGGTCATGCTCACCGACTTCGCCACGCTCTCGCCCGCTGACACGCTGGAAGACGCGCTCGAAAAAGCCGTCCATACGCTGCAGGACGATTTTCCGGTGGTGCGCGGCAGCGATATGGTTGGCGTCGTCTCGCGGCAAAAGATTCTCGAAGCTCTGCGCGCCGAGGGAAATGGCTACGTGCAAGCCATGATGAACCGCATTTTCGACGTGGCTGCCAAGCAGGAGTCGCTCGCTTCCGCGTTTCGCAAGCTCTCCGCGCGCAATCTCAGCATCATTCCCATCGTCGACGAAGAGCAGCTGGTGGGAATTGTCACGCTGCAGAACCTGATGCACTCCATGTCGCTGCTCGCCGAAAGCCGGAAGCTGCGGCGCGAAGCGATGGACTGAGTTCGAACCCATTGCAGAGGTCAGAGGTTCGATTGCAGATTTGCCTGCAGATGATAACTAGTTGGTACGACAAACCGGTACGAACTGTTTCGAGCGCCTCAATGAGTGATATCGGGATATTTCGCCAACAACATTGCGGATGCGCAGTAGAATTGCCTCGGCGGAACGAATTTTGAGGAGAGAGAGAGACGGAGCATGAGCCCGGTGACTACGCCTCCCGCAGCAGTAAGCCCTGTGATGATTGCGGCAGTCATACTGGGTGTACTGGCGTTCTCCGCGTTCCTTGGCTGGGGGGCATGGCGGGTTTTCAAGTCGGCGGAACGTGCGGAGTGGTACCCACGATACCTGCGTCGCCGCTTGGTTTTGCTGGGCTTGTTGTACGTCGGCTCCGCAGTGTATGGCATCGAACAAGTTGTGACTGGGAGAGAGCCCCTCCAGAGCCTTATCGGCCTACCTATCGGAGCTTTACTCGCTTGGTTCTATCTCAGGGCTGCATTTCGAGTTAAGACTCCTCCCGCATAGGCGACGCATAACGGCTGCTGTCACGCGTTTGCGCACCTTGGTAGTTAGTGCAAACGCGATGTTTCGCCAGCTATCCGGCCTAACAGCTTCAGAGTGACGATGCCGCACAGCCCAACAGCGCCGATCACAAATCCCGTCCAAAAAGCGAAGCGGCAGAAGCGTGGCAGCACGCTCCGAGGAAACAAAGCCTCGTAAGTGTCCAACACATCATCACCACTTCGCAGACTCAGCCATTCAATTCTGTCTCTAGCGGTATCCGCTCTCATCAAGCGGATTCTCATTGCGAAATAGAAAGCGCCGCTGACGACAGCCATTATCACCATTGCCGGGAACACGGCGAACACTACAGCGAACATGTGAGTGCGCCCCCTCCGAAGGGCCACGAATGTCGAAATGATATGCCAATTCGAGGATAACTGGCGAAACCAGGCAATATCGCTCAATGACGTACCATTCCTGCTTTCCTCGTTGTCGCGAATCAAAGGAGGCCAATGACCGGCTGGTGGCTAACGACTCCGAAACGCTTGCTGAGCGGCGCGGACGGCGCTGCCGAATTCCACCTTCTTGCTGGTCAGGTCGGCTACGACTTGCTCGAGCGCGGCGAGCACTCCGATGGTATCGAGATAGTCGTAGTAGCCGATGTGGGCGATGCGGAAAAGCTGGCCCTTCATCTCCGCATTGCCGTTGGCGACTACTGCGCCAAACTGCTCGCGGAAGCGTTTGCAGATGGCCGTGGAGTCGGTGCCCGCAGGCGGCGCAACTGCCGTCAGCGCCGCCGACGGAGAGCTCGGCGCGAATAGCTTCAGTCCTAGCGCTTCGACTCCGGCGCGGGTCATCGCCGCGCACAGTTCCGCGTTTGCAATCAGCGCGTCGCGGCCGGCGGCTAGATTTCCGTCTCCCATCTGGCGCACGTAATCGAGCGCCGCGGCTAGTCCGGCAAACAGCGCGGTTGCGGGCGTGGAGGAGGTTTCCGCCTTGGCCGCCGATTTCCGTTCCTTCCGCAGATCGAAGTAATAGCGCGGCGAGGTCGTCCGCTCCATGCGCTGCCAGGCGCGCTCGCTGATGGCGCCATAGGCTAATCCGGGCGGAATCATCAGCGCCTTCTGCGAGCCGCCGAGGATGATGTCGATTCCCCAGCCGTCCACATCGAGACGGGTTGTGCCCAGGCCCGTGATCGCGTCGACGACCAGCAGAGTGTCGGGCTGAGCTCCCGAAGCGCGCACCAGTTTCGCGATTGCCTCCACGTCATGGCGCACACCCGTGGAACTTTCCGTCGCCTGCATATAGACGCAACGGATCTCGGGCGTGAGTTTGCGGCGCAGTTCGTCCAGTGAAAATGTTTCGCCATAGGGAGCGGTCACGGTTTCGACTTCGCAGCCAAAGGCCTTAGCCAGCGAGACCCAGCGCTCGCCGAACTTGCCGGCGGTCAATACCAGCACTCGGTCGCCGGGAGAAGTCAGGTTCGAGACCGAGGCTTCCATGAAACCCGTGCCCGATGAGGTCAGCACGAGCACGTCGTTCTTCGTGCCGATGAACTCCTTCACATCGGCTAGAACGCGCGTGAACAGAGCGCGGAACTCGGCGGTGCGATGGTGCGCTCCGTAGGAAGCCATCGCTAACTGCGCTTGCGGCAGCAGGGGCGTGGGTCCGGGAGTGAAGAGGCGGTTTTTCTTGATCATGGGAATAACCAGAATATTCGCGAAGGCCGGAGATTCGGGAAAGAAAGCAGAGCCCTCGCTGCGGGCTGCGGAGCACCGGATCGCTTGTGCTCGCGGGCTCTACGCTCGCATCGTTCTATAATCCCCTCATGCCCCTCATCGACCAGATCCAGAAAGACATTGTCGCGGCCATGAAGGCGCGCGAAGAGCAGCGCCTCTCCTGCCTGCGCATGGTGAAGACCGCGCTCAAGAATCGCGAGATCGAAAAGATGGCGCCGCTCGACGACAAGGAATCGCAGCAGGTGCTCTCCACTCTGATCAAGCAGCGTAAAGATTCAGTCGAGCAGTTCACCAAGGGCGGACGCCAGGAGATGGCCGACAAGGAAGCCGCCGAAATCAAGCTGATCGAAGCCTATCTGCCCAAATGCGGCCGGCGAAGAAGAGATCGTAGCTGGAGTGCGGGCCGCGATTGCCGAGATGACGCCTCCGCCCGCTATGAAAGATATGGGAACGGTGATGAAAGCCGCGATGGCCCGCTTCGCAGCCGCCGGGATGCGAGTGGATGGCAAGGTGGTCAGCGAGGCGGTGAAGAAAGAGTTGGCAGGGAAGTAGGAGAGTCAGGATAGCGACGCCCCAATACCCGGACGAATACGTCCGTTCCTACGGGGATTGTGGGGGCTCGTATGGGTTCGGGAAGGGACGATGCCATAGCCACTTGTATTCCCGCCAGTCGTTGACGAGCCTGCGACGAACCGGATTTCCCAGGACATACATCACCTTTGCATAATTGTCCTCTGCCGATCGCAGCACCCGGTCGAACGACTCTTCTTGCCAGATAGCCCCATGACCCTCAAGGCGCTGGTTGATCTTCCGTGCTGACGCTCCCTTGATTGCCTGCATGATTTCGAATAGCGGCATCACGCGGTGCCGTCGCTCGTCGATCCCGGGTGTGAGAATCAGATGAGCGTGGTCGGGCATAACTACGGCGGCGTCCAAGTCATAGCCAACGGCGTCATCATGGCGAATCGATTCCAGCACGATGTCGCGTGCCCATTCGGGAAGTTTCCACCGATCTTTGCTGACGAACGTAACAAAATGCCGCTTACCGTCCCGTTGCAGATGGGGCAGATTGCGCCGGTAAAACGTCATGCCCTGCCTTTCGCCATAAGACGCCCCACGTAGGGAGTCGCATGCCAATCAAAGGTAGAAATATGACGAAGCATTGTCGGTGATGCGTGGACATTCAAACTGTGAGGTTTCGAGGGGACACGCCTCACTGCGCTCGGCGGCCCGGACGAATGCGTCCGGGACTACGTGGTTCGTGGCGATCTCGAAGGTCTTTGCTGTTACTTGCTTTGCTGCCATTCCCGATACGCCTCGCTCTTACCGATGCAGCGCTCTTTGGCAACTTTTTTCAGGGCAGCTTTTTCGTCTGATTTCTCTTCCTTCATGATTTCGCGCACCCGCTGGGCGAGGCTTATGGTTTCGGACGCGGCCGGCGCCGCTCCCTCTTCAGCTTTCGCGATGAGCAGCGTAATTTCGCCCTTAACGTCTCCGCGCGCTTTTAGTTGTTTGAGAATTTCTTCCGCGCGCCCACGCAAAAATTCTTCATGCAACTTCGTTACTTCGCGGGCGACCACCACATGCCGGGCTTTTCCCAGAACCTCGACAACGTCAGCCAGAGTTTCTAGCAGCCGGTGCGGAGCTTCGTAGAACACCTGCGTGCGCGGAGAGTCTTTCACGCTCTCCAGCAACTTGCGGCGCTGTCCGGCCTTGGAAGGCAGAAAGCCGCTGAAGCGAAACGAATCGGTGGGCAGGCCGCTCGCGACCAGCGCCGCCAGGAAGGCCGAGGCTCCGGGAATCGGCACCACGGGCACATGATGCCGAATCGCCAGCGCAATCAGCCGAAAACCGGGGTCGGAGATGCCGGGCATCCCCGCGTCGGTCACAAGCGCAATCTTGGCGCCGCCTTCAAGGTCGACAACCAGTTCCGCGGCCTTGGTCATCTCGTTGTGTTCGTGATAACTGACCAGCCGCGTCTGGATGCCATAATGGCTGAGCAACTTCAAGGTCTGGCGAGTGTCTTCGCAAGCGATCAGATCAACTTCTTTGAGCACGCGCAGGGCGCGCAGGGTGATGTCTTCGAGGTTGCCGATGGGAGTAGCAACAAGATAGAGCGACGGGCCTCCCAAGGTTTTGCCTCGCTCGGAGCCACCGTTTCGTGTGTCTTCATCCATACCGCGAGTCTAGCAAGAAAAACCCATCGCCACAGGGGGACACTGACGAACCAAGCCGATCAACTTTTTCTGATTCGCCTTTTATTCGCTTCGTGCTAAACTGACCAAAACGGATGTGATCGCCAACACTTCACGCTCCAGCCCGCGGGTGTAGGCTCAGATTCCAGATTCACAAATAAGGGGAGCAGCCATCATGGCCGAAGAGCGGAACAACGATCGGAACAGCGAGCGTAGCCGAGCTGTAGAGGATCGCAACAACGAGCGCACCAAGGCGATCGAACTCGCATTCGCGCAAATCGAAAAGCAGTTTGGTAAAGGATCCATCATGCGGCTGGGATCGAAGGAAGCCATCGTCCCGATCGCGGTGATTTCCACGGGCGCGATTTCCTTCGATGCCGCGCTGGGCGTGGGTGGAGTGCCGCGCGGCCGCGTAGTTGAAATCTTTGGCCCGGAATCGTCGGGCAAAACGACGATTGCCCTGCAGGTGATTGCCGAGGCGCAAAAAGCTGGAGGCATGGCGGCGTTCGTCGATGCCGAGCACGCGCTCGATCCGGGCTATGCCAAAAAACTCGGCGTGGACGTCGACAACCTGCTGGTCTCGCAACCCGACTATGGCGAGCAAGCGCTCGAAATTACCGAGGCACTGGTGCGCTCAAACTCGATCGACGTGCTGGTGGTGGATTCGGTCGCGGCACTCGTCCCCAAGGCGGAACTCGACGGCGAAATGGGTGACAGCCACATGGGCCTGCAAGCCCGCCTGATGTCGCAGGCGCTCCGCAAGCTGACGGGGACGGTGGCCAAGTCGCGCACTTGCCTGATTTTCATCAACCAGATCCGCGAAAAGATTGGCGTGATGTTCGGCAACCCGGAAACCACGACCGGCGGACGCGCGCTGAAGTTCTATTCGTCGGTGCGCATCGACATTCGCCGCATCGCGGCTATTAAAGAAGGAGACGTGGTGACCGGGTCGCGCACCCGCGTCAAAGTCGTAAAGAACAAAGTGGCGGCGCCCTTCCGCGAAGCTGAATTCGACATTCTCTATGGCGAAGGCATCTCGCGCGAAGGCGACCTGCTCGATATCGCCGTGAACAGCAACATTCTGGAGAAGTCGGGCTCGTGGTTCAGCTACAAAGGCGAGCGCATCGGCCAGGGACGCGAGAACGCCCGCGCCTTCCTGAAAGAAAACAAAGACACGATGGCCAAGCTCGATGCCGAAGTGCGCAAAGCGCTCGGACTGACTCCATCCACGGCGGCGCCAGCACCGGCAGTAGTTCCGGCGCAGGCCACCGGTACGCAAGGGCGCGTCACGACGATGCCGTCAGCGGCGGAAGCGTCAAGAGTGCCGGCGGCCAGAAGGTAGCAAGGCTCACGTAGGGGCGGATGCATTCGTCCGCCCCCGCCGAGCCCCGTCTGCCGGGCGGGGACGTCCGGCTCTTCATCATCCCTGATTGCCATTCCCGCTTCTCCCCGCATACAATCCTCCTTTCGTTGACCATGTCGTCAACCGAGGGCCCCGATGAAGCGCATCAAAGCCATCTATCCTGGATCATTCGACCCTCCTACCAACGGGCATCTTGACCTGATCGAGCGCGGCAGCAAGATCTTCGACGAGCTAGTCGTTGCCATCCTTCGTAATCCCGAGAAAGACCCGCTGTTCAGCGTCGCCGACCGTCGCAAGATGCTGGAGGCGATGATCATGACCGCCGGCTTTGAAAATGTCTCAGTCGACACTTTCGAAGGTCTCACCGTCGACTACGCCTTACAGCTCGATGCTCAGGCCATCCTGCGTGGCATTCGCGCCATCAGCGACTACGAGTACGAATTGCAAATGGCCCTGATGAACCGCAAACTCCAGCCCGCACTGGAGACGGTGTTCATGATGCCCGCGGAAAAGTATTCGTACCTGAGTTCGCGTCTGGTACGCGAAGTCGCGCAACTGGGCGGATCCATTGACTGCCTTGTGCCCGAGCTTGTCGCGCAGAAAGTTCGTGAGAAAATGGATGTCGCCCACAAATTTGCAAACGGCGAACAGCTCGCGGGCAAGAGCAAGTCCAGAAAAAAGAAAGCTTGAGTCGAGCGAACTTGAGGCGGTAAACATGAGCACAGTGATGGCCCCCGCTACCAACTCCATCCGTTTGACGGAACGCATCAATCGCATCGAGCCCTCCGCGACCATGGCCGTCGTGGCCGAGGCTGACAAACTGCGCCAGCAGGGGATTGATGTCGTCGATTTCGGCGCCGGCGAGCCTCACTTCTCCACTCCGCAGCACATCAAGGACGCTGCCATCGGTGCGATTCACTCGAATTTTTCAAAGTACACCGGCGTCGGGGGGACCATCGAACTCAAGGACGCCATTATCCACCGTCATGCCGTGGACTTCGACTCCGATTACCGGCGTGAAGAAGCCGCGGCCTCCGTGGGCGGCAAGCATGCGCTGTTCAACGCGATTTCGGTGCTCGTCGATCATGGCGACGAGGTGATTCTGCCTGTCCCCTACTGGGTTTCGTTCAAAGACATGGTGCGCTACGCCGGAGGCAATCCCGTACTGCTCCATAGCGACGAGTCCCAGGGCTTTCGTGTCACTGCCGACATGGTCGCGAAGCTGGTAACGCCGAAGACGAAGCTCATCATCCTCAATTCTCCCGCCAATCCTTCGGGAGCAGTGATGAGCCCGGAAGACATGACCGCGGTCATCCAGTTGGCTCACCAGCGCGGCATCTGGGTAATTTCCGATGAGTGCTACGTTTATCTGAGCTACACGGGCAAGCGCTTTTCGATAGGTTCTTTGCGCGAGTATCGCGATCGCTTCCTGGTCATCGGATCTCTTTCCAAGACTTACGCCATGACGGGCTGGCGTCTCGGATTCACGCTCGGCCCCGCGCCCATCCTCGCTGCGGTGCAGAAATTGCAGAGCCAATCCACTTCGAATCCGACGTCGATCGTGCAGAAAGCGGCGGTCACGGCTCTTCGCGGCCAGCAACAATGCGTCGAAGACATGCGCCTGGAATACATCAAGCTGCGCGATCACGTGGTGAAGGGATTGCGCGCCATCCCCGGAGTGAAATGCGCGCTGCCCGAAGGCGCGTTTTATGCCTATCCCAATATTTCGGCATTCTTCGGCCGCAGCGGAATGAACTCAGCCTCCGACATCGCCAGCAAACTTCTGCGCGAAAAGCACGTCGCCACCGTTCCCGGAGAAGGCTTCGGCACAAAAGATCACATCCGAATTTCCTACGCCACCTCGATGGCCGAACTGAACCGAGGCCTGGAGCGCATGCACAAGTTCTTCGACGCCCTGTAAAAACCACGAACCACGTAGGGGCGGACACATTCGGGTGCCTGCCCTGAGCGCAGTCGAAGCGTCCCGTCGGGCGCATCCCGACAGGGTCCGCAATCCCACGCAACCTTGACTTTGATTTAAGCTTCTAATTGCGCTGCCCGGTCCGATGCCCCAACTCTACCCACTTCTGATGCAGCCTGCCTTTGACCCGCGCCCTTGGGGCACGCTCGATCTTTCCGCCATCTATCCCAATCACAAATTCAACGAACGCATCGGAGAAGCCTGGCTCACCGGCGACAACTGCGTGGTAGCCAACGGCCCGCTGGCAAAAAGTTCGTTAGCAAACTTGAGCAAGGAATTTGCCTCCGAATTGGTGGGCACAGCCGCGCGCGATCCGCAGCGTTTTCCGTTGCTCCTGAAGTTTCTGTTTCCCGAAGAAAAGCTGTCTGTCCAAGTGCACCCTGACGACGCCACTGCGCAGCGCTTCGGCGAGCCATGGGGCAAAACCGAATGCTGGTACGTAGCACATGCCAAGCCCGGATCGCAGATTGCCCTCGGCCTGAAACCGGGCGTCACCGCAGAGCAATTCGGGCAATCCATCCAGGAGAATCGCGCCGAAGAGCTGCTCAACTGGATTAACGTCTATCAGGGCGAAATGATCTACGTAGCCGGAGGCACGGTGCACACGCTCGGTCCTGGCTCCGTCATTGTCGAAACACAGCAGCAGTCCGACACCACCTATCGCCTCTACGACTACGGACGCCCACGCCCGCTGCATCTGGAGCGCGGTCTGGCATCGGTCAAAGAGCGCACCGCCAGCGGCAAAGTGATTCGCCCCGCGCCGGTTGGCATTCACGGTGGGAAAAGCCGCCAGTCATCAATGATTGCGGCACCCTACTTCACGGTGGACCTCTTCGAATTGAAAGATCCGCAGGAGTTCACGACCCGTTGTGACTCCGAAAAAAACGATTCCGGCAAAACGTCAGTGCAAATTCTGGTCGCCGTCGAAGGCTGCGGAGTTGTAGAGGCGCAGGGTCGCGATCCGGTGACGTTCGCCAAAGGCGACGCCGTTGTAATCCCCGCCAATTTGGGAGCGTTCAGGGTCCGGCCGCAGTGGGCAGTAGAGTTCCTCAAAGCCAGCGTACCCGGTGTGATCGTGCCCGAGCCGGCAACCCGGCTCTGACCCGGTACCTCTAAGCAGCGGGCATAGGGCCACAGGGCATCAGATTTCGTTCTCGCGTTTTCCCCCCTGAGCGCCTCTGTGCCAGGGTGACGCCTTTCGCCGCGCACCGCGTAAAATGTTAGGCTTGCAACGATCGTGAAGACGAATCCGCATTTCTATCCCGTAATCCTGGCGGGCGGCCGAGGCACGCGCTTCTGGCCGCTGAGCCGCAAGCGCCGCGCCAAGCAACTGCTCGCGCTCGACGGCAAGCACACCATGATCCAGCAGACGGTCGCGCGCCTCACGCCCATGGCCGCACCCAGCCGTTTCTGGATTATCACCAATAACGACCTCCGTTCAGCCATAGCGCGGCAAGTTCCAAAACTTCCACTGAAGCAGATCATCGCCGAGCCCGTCGGGCGGAACACTGCTCCCGCGATTGGCTTAGCGGCATTTCTCCTGCTGCGTGAAGATCCCGAGGCTGTGCTCGGTCTCTTTCCCTCCGATCACGTCATTGCAGAACCCGCTCAATACCGCGCCACTCTCAGCCGAGGGATCGAGATCGCCGCTGCGGGAGACAACATAGTTGTGCTCGGCATCCCTCCGACCCGTCCCGAAACCGGCTACGGATATATCGAGGCAGGAGCACCCGCTCAGGATAAATCCCTGCGCGTGCGCCGCTTCACCGAAAAGCCCGATCTCCCCACGGCGAGGCAGTTTCTCGAAGCGGGCAACTTTTTCTGGAACAGCGGCATGTTTCTCTGGCGTGCCGACACGCTCGTCAATGCGCTGCGCGAGCATCTGCCCAACACTGCTCCGCTCCTCGAAAAAATCGCGGACGCTTACGGCACGCGCAAATTCGAGGCAACTTTCCGCAAGCTCTACCCGAAATGCGAAAACATCAGCATCGACTATGCTGTCCTCGAACCGCGCTCGGCCAAGGGAGAAGCGCAATCGCGTATCTTCTGCCTGCCCGCCAATTTTGGATGGAATGATTTAGGCTCTTGGACCGCACTGCACGAGCATCACACGGCAAAGGCGGAAGCGAGCGGCAGAAGGCCGGTTTCCGCGTTTGGGAGTTTTGCCCTGAATGCAAACAATAATTACGTTCACGTTCCCGGCAAATTCGTCGCGCTGGTTGGCGTAAGCAATCTGGTGATCGTCGAGACCGAAGATGCGTTGCTAGTGACTACGCTCGACCAGTCGCAGGATGTCGGCAAAGTAGTCAAGCATCTGGATGAGAAGAAACTCCACAAGCTGGTGTGAGAGCGCGCTATTCGTCGTTCGCTATTCGCTGTTCGCAAATGCAGATCCCTCGCTCTGCTCGGGACGGCAAACCAAAAGCGGTGATGCCAACAGCGAATGACGAACAGCGTAGAGCGAACAGCGAACGACGAACAGCGAACGGCCAACTATGACCCAAATTAAATTCGGTACCGACGGCTGGCGCGGCCTCATCGCCGATGACTTCACCTTCGACAACGTGCGTCGCGTGGCCGCCGCCATCGCCAACTATGTCCGCAAGCACGAAGCTGCGGCTTTGGACGTAGGCGTTGTAATTGGATACGACACGCGTTTCCTGTCCGACCGCGTCGCTCGCACCGTCGCGGAAATAATCGCCGCCGCAGGCATTCCAGTGCTGCTGGCCAATGACTATGTGCCTACGCCCACGGTGTCCTGCAACGTAAAAAAGCTCGGCGCAGCCGGCGGCGTCATGGTCACCTCCAGCCACAATCCTTGGAACTGGAATGGCATTAAGTTCAAAGCCAAATTCGGAGGCTCCGCCACGCCTTCGATCATGAAAGCGATCGAAGGCGAACTCGATTCCATCGTGCCCAGCGACCAGCCGCCCGCCAAAATCCAGGAAGCGGATCTGAAGCCCGCCTACGTCGAAGCCATTTCCCAGTTCGCGGACCTCGATCTCATCCGCCGCGCGAATTTCAAATTTGCCATCGACTCCATGTATGGCTCCGGCCGCGGAGTTCTGACAAAAATATTTGACACGCATAGCATTCGCTACGTCGCCATCCGTCAGGAAGTAAACCCGCTCTTCCCCGGCATCAATCCCGAACCGATTCTGCCGCACATAGCCCTGCTTCAGGAAACCGTGGTGAAAGAAAAGTGCCACGCCGGCCTGGCTACCGACGGCGATGCCGATCGCATCGGCGCCGTCGCCGAAGATGGCAGCTTCGTCGATTCGCACAAGTGCATGTGCGTTCTGCTCCACTGGTTGCTGGTGCGCAAAAAGTGGTCCGGAGATGTCGTGCGCGCCTTTAACACCACCGGCATGATGGACCGCATCGCCGCCAAATACGGGCGCAAGCTCTACGAGTGCAACATCGGCTTCAAGTACATCGCCGACCTCATGATGGAGCATGACATTCTGATCGGCGGAGAAGAATCAGGCGGCATCGGATACGGCCGCTTTCTTCCCGAACGCGATGGCATTCTCAACTCGCTTCTGCTGGCGAACGTGATGGCGGAAGAAAAGAAGCCGCTCGGCGAATTAGTCGCCGATCTGCAGCGCGAATTTGGCCCGCACTACTATGGCCGTCGCGACTTACACATTTCCGACGAGATGAAAAATGGCGCCATCCGCCGCGCCGCCGATCGGCAAACGACAAAGCTCGGCGCCTACGCCATCCTGACCAAACAGGATCGCGACGGGGTGAAGTTCTACCTCGATGCTCCCAAACCCGGCAAGGGGGCCGACCCGTGGGTATTGTTTCGCGCTTCCGGTACCGAAAAATTGCTCCGCTGCTATGTGGAAGCAGCCACGCCCGAGTTAGTCGAAGAAATTCTCGAGGCCGGCGAGCGATTTGTACGACAGGGATAGACGCGAATCGTTTTTCCCGCGGACTGCCGCGGCTGCTGCCACGATCCACAACCACTTACGCGCACGTAAAAAAAAGGGAATGAGCGCTATAATCTGGCTTGCTTCAAACAGAACCAAAGGAAAACCACATGGATCAGCTCTATTGGGTTCCGTTGGGCATCGTCGCTCTCATCGCGCTCTACCTGATTCTGGCAAGCTTTTTCACGGTGCGCACCGCTGAAGTCGCCGTGATCACGCGGTTCGGCAAGTTCCTTCGGGTCGCCCAACCGGGATTGAACTGGAAGCGGCCGTTCTTCGATACCGTGACGGGCATGGTCAGTCTGCGTGTGAATCAGATCACTCTGACCATGGAGACGAAGACCAAAGACAACGTGTTCGTCACCATCCCGATTTCGGTGCAGAACCGCGTTCGCCCGGAAAAAGTCTACGATGCCTACTACAAATTGTCGGATCCGGTGGCGCAGATCAAATCCTATGTCGAGCAGGTAATCCTTGGTCATGTCCCGGGAATGACGCTGGACGAAGTGTTCGCCTCGCAATCCAGCATCGCCGCGGCGGTCAAGCAGGAACTGGATGCCGACATGGCTACCTTTGGATACGAAATCGTCAATGTGCTGGTCACCGACATTGTTCCCGATGCCAAGGTGAAGTCGGCCATGAACGATATCAACGCGGCCCAGCGCGAACAGGTAGCTGCCAATGCCCGCGGCGAGGCGGAAAAGATTCTGGTGGTCAAGAAAGCCGAGGCCGAAGCGGAGAGCAAGGCTCTTCAGGGACAGGGCATCGCAAACCAAAGAAAAGCCATCATCGAAGGGCTACAGGTTTCGATTGAACAGTTCCAGAAAGTCGTTGAGGGGGCGTCCGCGAAGGAAGTCATGCAATTGGTGATGGTCACACAGTATTTCGATACCTTGAAGTCGATTGGCGAGAACGACAAAACCAACACCTTGTTTCTGTCGCACTCACCCGGCGCGGTCAAGGAGGTCTCGGACCAGATTCTGCAGTCCATGCTGGTGGCCGAGAGAGCGAACGGCTGAAGCGCAACCCGTGGCCATCGTCGTAGCCATCTCTTCTTCTCAATCAGCTATTCCTCATTCTCAATATACGAGTCCAGCCACGAACCGGGAGCTCAGGGTTAATCTCTCCGGCACTTTCGAGTGCTGGCCGGCAGCCGGACGCGATAGGATAGTGACAACGGTCTCAGCATTATGGTCACCACGGAAATCACACCCGTTTTCGTCGATTCTCCGGAATCGCGCCGCTACAACCGCGTCAAGCGGTGGCTGGGCGTCGCCGATTTCGTGCTCGGCTTCGGGCTGCTGCTCGTGCTTTTGGCCACCGGATGGACCGGCTGGCTGCGCGATCTGGCGGAGCGCATCGCCGCGCAGAACTACGCCTTCGCCGTTTTCTTTTACATCCTGATGCTGATGCTGATCAGCAAAGTGTTGGGAACCCCGCTCGACTACTACGGCTTCCGCCTCGAACACCGCTATAACCTTTCCAACCAGCGGTTGCGCTCCTGGCTCTGGGACGAATGCAAAGGCTTTCTGCTCGGCCTGGTCATGGCGACGGTTGTGGTCGAACTGCTCTACATGCTCATGCGCCAGACTCCGGAGCATTGGTGGGTGGTGGCGTGGATTATCTTCCTCGGACTCGTTGTGCTGCTCGCGCAGCTCGCCCCAGTCGTGCTGTTCCCGATTTTCTACAAGTTCGAGCCGCTCGAAAACGAAGAACTCAAGCGCCGCCTGATCGTCCTGAGCGAGCGCGCCGGCACGCGCGTGCGCGGCGTTTACAAGTGGCATCTCTCCGAGAAAAGCAAAAAGGCCAACGCCGCGCTCACGGGACTCGGTGCGACTCGCCGCATCATTCTCGCCGATACCTTGCTCGACAATTATTCCGACGACGAAATTGAAGCCGTGCTCGCGCACGAACTGGGGCACCATGTGCACCATCACATTCTGAAAAGCATTTTCGTACAGGCGGGAATCACGCTCTTTGGCTTCTGGCTGGCCAACGAAGTTCTGCGCTACGCCGTGGAGCGCCGCCACTTGTTCGAGACCATGTCCGATTTCGCGAATCTGCCGTTGCTGATTCTGGTCTCGACTGTGCTTTCGTTCTTGCTGATGCCCGCGCTCAACGCCTATTCGCGATTCAATGAGCGGCAGGCCGACCGATACTGCTTCCAGTCCGTGGCCAGCGTCGAACCTTTCATTTCGTCAATGAACAAGTTGGCCGAGCAGAATCTCGCCGAAAAAACGCCAGCGCGTTGGGTCGAATGGCTGCTGCACTCGCATCCTGCAATCACGAAAAGAGTAGCTGCCGCCGAGGCCTGGGCGAGGGACCACTGACGCGGAGAATTGGTAATCGAGTAATTTGTAATTTAGTAATTTGAAAATCAGATTTACGTGGGATCGGTTTCAAATTACTAAATTACCCGATTCCAATATTACAAATTTCTCTTCAAGATCTCTTCCACCCGCCGCACATCCTCCTCCGTATCGACACCGACGGTGTCGAACGGCGTTTCTGCCACGTGAATGGGAACTCCGTTCTCCAAAAACCGCAACTGCTCCAGTCGCTCGCTGCGTTCGAGCGACGACTCCGGCCAGCCCACGAACTTGTCCAGCGCATCCTTGCGATAGCCATAGAACCCGAGATGTTTGTAGTACCGTGTACCAACCCCATCGCGATCGTGCGGAATCGTAGCGCGCGAAAAATACAGCGCCCGTCCCGTGGCGTCCGTCACCACCTTCACCGCGCTCGGATTGTTGATATCAATCTCCGTCGCCGCTGTCTTCAGCGTCCCCACCTCGACCCCCACTCCCTGCATCACTGCGATCAGGCTCTCGATATGCTCGGGACGTGTGAGCGGCTCATCGCCCTGCACATTGAGATAAACATCTGCCGGAATCGCGGTCGAGATTTCATGCACCCGCTCGGTACCCGAGCGATGCGCCGCCGAAGTCATGCGCGCAACAAAGCCCTGCTGCTCGCAGAAGCGCATGATCTCATCCGAATCCGTAGCGACAATCACCTCTGTGACCGCCGCACATCGCCGCACTCCCCGATACACCCAGGCAAGCAACGGAACGCCCGCGATCTCGCGCAGCATCTTGCGGGGCAGTCGCGTGGAAGCCAGCCGCGCTGGAATCACAGCGATAACTTTCATGCGCCCAGTTTCGCATGGAGCCGCGCGCTTTGGCACTCGATTCCTTGCGACATGCGTTTGACACTCGATTCCATGCACTTTTAGAATGAGTCAGGGACGCGCCCACCCGCGTCTGCGGGATTCTGTGCCCATTTCCGGGCTGTCCCTGCTTTCCTTCCGCGTCTTTCCGGATTGGCGGTGTAGCTCAGGTGGTTAGAGCGACGGTCTCATAATCCGTAGGTCGTAGGTTCGAGTCCTACCGCCGCCACCAGATTCAAACGACAGTAAACAGGGCGTTTACTGTATTGCAGCAGGGTTGGCTTCTGCCGCTTCTGTTGCCACTTCGTTGCCAGTTACGAGATTTTGATGATGTCCTGCGTCCGTTGCTGGTGCATTGCCAGTCACAAGGCGTTCTAGCTTCGCCATCGCTGCGCGGGTGTCATCCGCTGCACTCTTGATGTAATACGTGTTGGTTGTGGACACATTTGCATGGCGAAGGATGGCCTGAATGGTTTTTTCCGGCACACCTAAGCGGTACAGGTTCGTCCCCAGTCCTCGCCGTGCTGCGTGCCAGCCGTGCCACGCGGGAAAAATCTTGTCTCGCTCAAATTCGTGATCGGGTGCGGTGCTCTTGCCTTGGAGCGGTTTTCGGCATTCCTCTTTCGGTTTTCCGCACACCGCACATCGATTGAGTGCGGGTAAGATGGCGCGGTTTAGGAGGTTCCCCAAGTCCATAGGGGAGCCGCTTTGGTTGGGAAACATAACTCCCGATTTGCGATTGCCATGGCTGGCGCGGTGGAACTCCAGGCGCTTGGCTAGAGGGGCGATCACTGGAATAGTCCCGCGGCTCTTCCGCGTTTTGGGTTCCGTGACGTGGCCCTTCCAGATAGACCGCGTAATCTGGATTTCGCCGTCTTGGTAGTTCTCCCACATTAGCCCGCGAATCTCTCCCCGCCGCGCCCCGGTAAACGCAGCCACGGCAAAAACTGTCGCAGCTGGCTCTGGGATCGCTGAGAGGATCTGCCCAATCTCCTCAAGGCTGTAGGCATAGGTCTCTTCCGAGAGCCGTGCGGGAGGAATGGCGGTGTTGCGTGCCGGATTTTCTCCATCAAAGTAGCCCTGCTGTTTCGCATACGAAAAGATGCCGCTTATTTGGCTCTTGATGTGTCGTAGGGAATTGCCGCTGAGCACCCCAGGGGCCGCAATCTTGTCAAGCATCCGCTGGATATCGCAGGTGCGAATCTCGCGCAGCCAAAGGCCCGTGCTGCGGCCCTTCAGGTGATTCGCCCAGATGTCCCGATACCCTTTTACCGTGGATGGTCGCTTTTGCTGCACCATGCGCGGCAAGTAGATTCGCTCAACAAAATCAATAAGCGACACCGCTGTTTCGGGTGCACGGTCGCACTGGTTAACCTTGGTCAGTGTCGGCTTCGCCAACTCTCGGGCCTTGGCCTTGGTGATGGTAGTGAGAACCCCGTTGATCTTTTCTCGGGCCTTTGCGACCTGCTTTGCGATTCGGACCCGCTTTACTTCACCGTCTATGACGCGAGTGTCGAAATAACGCACGTACCACATTCCCCGCGCTTTGAAGATGTGTCCGTCTTGCTGCCGTTTTCGTCTCAAGTTAGTTCTCCTTTTCTGGATAGCTTCCGTTTTTGCTCGCGGGCCTTGACCGCAAGCTTTGCGATTTGACTGCGCTCAGCGGCAGACAGTTTTGCGTTCCGCGCTGCTGCTGCTTTCTTGGCAATGGTTGAACGTTCCGCCTTGGTCAGCGAACTGGCCCGAGCGACCCCGCCCAACCTGCCCAGGGCGACTGCGTTTGCGTTCTTTTTTGTCGCCATGCTTCGCATCATCTCGCTTAGCGGTAAGCTAGTCAAGAAAAGAATGTCTCAGGCCCTGCGCTTTTCCCACCACTCCGCTAACTTCGGGCTTCCCCACTCAAACCGGACATAGCGACCTAGACGAACACATGGCAGCGGATCACATGCACGGTCCCGCGTCTGTTCCCTGATCCAACTCACCGGAACACGCCAACGCTGAGCCAATTCGATTGCGTCAACAACTTCGTAACTCGGTTTATCTGGCAACACAGGGATGGCGTCGGTGCGTTTTCTTTCAAGGCACCGGATGGTAAGGAACTTACTCTGACGATTAAAGCGGAAGCCCAAGCGGCGGTGGCCTAGAAGATCTAACACCGTGCTCGCCATCGCAACCTCGGCGTTGATAGTTCTTTATTTTCTGTTTCCGCAAGTCCTCTTCACATTCGCCTTCAGCAAGTTCGTCCCCTTACGAAGCCTTGTCCGTTCAAAAATGGAAGAATTGAACGAGATTTTACTTCTCCTGTTCCTCATATTTTTCGTAGTTTACGCGTTAGTTTGGTTCGTTCCTCCATTTACGTCATTTCCTTTCGGGTTCAACGATAGCACCGCTCAGAGGAGGCTCGACTACAAGATTGTGGTCGACGATATCGCTGGCCGTCCGAGTGATCGTTCGGATAGAGCCGCTTTCTGGGGGGCCTTTGGGAGATGCGTGCGCCGACAAGCTAGGCTCCTGAGTTGGTACTATGCTTTGGTTCTCGCGTCGGCGTGTATGCTCGGTCACGCCGCCAAGAGTTATGGAGAATATCAAGAAGACCATCCAAGGTACAGATGGGTTGCAGATACCTTTCTGCTACCTAATATTTCCGAGTGGTACCCGCTCCTGACAAATTTCACGATTAAAAACAAAGCGACAAAAGTGCAGGCCGATATTCTCTGTGATGACACCCTGTATCAAGGGACAGTTGCTAAGCACTTTCTCAACAAAGACGGGAGCCTGTCCGGCATCATTCTTACGGCACCTAAGAGATTCGACCGACAAGCGTATGTAGCCGCCAAAAATGCGGGCACAACAGGCGGCGCAAAACCAAAAAAGGAAGATTTTTGGCGAGAGATTCCTAGTGCCAGGCTGTACTTCTTCGCTGACCGAATATCCAACCTAAACATCAATTACGACGCTCCCGAGGCAAGCAAGGCAAAGCTGGAAGAATATCTAAGAAGGATCTTGGGCCAACGATTTCCTCGTCCTACCACCATCACCGTCGAGTTCCAGCAAACGAAAAAGCCGGACGACAAGCCGGCATCGTCATCGTGAAGCCGGGCGCGACTTCGGCGTTAAGTCCGTTTAACAACGGGCGGCAACACGCCCTTACAGAGTGGGCCCCGAAATTACCGAATGAGGTCACAATTGGTGAGATTTCGTGACTGAGTACAACTGTAAGTAATTGGGATGCTGTGCGTCGCATCGGCGAAGACAATTGCTAATCCGCCATACAGACTGTTGCCACATTCATTGCCACTTAAGCGCCGAACGCGCACATGTGCCCCCGTATCAGCTCACCTGTTCCGACTGCAAGTGATTGAATCCGCGTGGCGGCCCTTCGGAAAGTAGATCTCATAATCCGTAGGTCGTAGGTTCGAGTCCTACCGCCGCCACCAGTATTTCCAAGTACTTGGAGAATAGCCGGCGGAATCTCCCAATTCCGCTTAATCGCGCGCGTTGCGGAGTTGTTTCTGCCTCGTCTGATCGAACTGCCGCTGCCTGAACTACTCAAGCCTGTCCACAAACCGTTCACTGGGTTTAATCTGAGAAAGCCGATCTCGCGCCTTCGCTCTTGGTTCGATGGTCGCGAAAGTGAAACGTATTTTCAACTTACCCGGCTCCGGCGCGCGCCAACGCTCGCTTGACGGTTCCTTCCAGAGCCTGTTTGGCAGTAGCGTACTCTTCTAGTGTGATGGCGCCGAGCGACCGGTCGATTTCAAGCTGGCGCAGCTCTCCCTTTAGAGCTTCTGCCAGAGGCGCCGTCGTTTCCTCGCGCTGTTGGGGCTTTTGCATAGCCTTCGTTATTTTGTTGCGAGCAAGGCATT
>CAVOTW010000030.1:0-294580 GCA_963699405.1 uncultured Acidobacteriaceae bacterium
CAGGGCACGTCCGAACCAGATGGCACCGAGGACGCAGGCGACTCCTCCCAGGGCGATGGTGACGGGCGCGCCGATGCGGTCGGCCAAGGCTCCGCCAAAGAAAGCTCCGAACGGCGCCATGCCCATGAACATCATCGAATACACCGACATGACACGGCCGCGCAGCTGGTCCGGAACCATGGTCTGAATCAGCGTGTTCGAGCAGGCCATCTGCAACATCATCGAATAACCGGCGGGCAACAGAAGCGCGACCGACAACCAGAATGAAGTCGAGAACGAAAAGCAAAACAAGCTGACTCCCAGGCTCGCACAGCTGAGCACGCACCCAGCGCCCCAGCCCTTTCACTCCGGTTTTAGCGGCCAGCGTCAAGGCTCCGAACAGCGCGCCTACTCCGGTTGCGCCCATCAGAATGCCCAGTCCGCGAGCGCCGCCGTGCAGAATTTTGTCGGCGAAGATCGGCATCAGCACGGTGTAAGGCATGGCGACCAGACTCATCATGCCAATCAGCAAAAGCAGCGCGCGAATGACCTTGGTCTGATTGACCCAGCGAAAGCCTTCGATGATGTCTTCGATCGGCGAATGCTCGCTGGCGCGCGGGGCGCAATGCACGTGCATCAGCGACAGTCCGACGATCACGGCGATGTAGCTGATGGAATTCGCGGCAAAGCACCAGCCTTCTCCGATTTTCGCGACCAGAATTCCGGCAATGGCCGGACCGATGACGCGCGCGCCATTGAACATCGAAGAATTCAGCGCGATGGCGTTCATCAGATCTTCTTTGCCAACCATGTCCACGAGGAAGGCCTGGCGTCCGGGAATATCGAACGCGTTCACCACTCCGAGCAGGGCTGCCAGCACGAAAATGTGCCACACGTGGACGTGCCCGGTCAGCGTAGAGAGCCGCCAGAATCCCCGCCAGAATCATGGCCGCAGTTTGGGTAGCGATGACCAGGCGTTGGCGATTGATGCGGTCGGCAGTGATACCTCCGAAGGGGGCGATCAGAAAGACAGGAATCTGGCTGGCAAACCCGACCGAGCCGAGCAGCAGTGCGGATTTCGTCATGCGGTAGACGAGCCATGCCTGGGCCACGGTCTGCATCCATGTACCGATGAGAGAGATGAGTTGCCCGCCGAAGAACAGCTGAAAATTGCGGTGACGCAGGGCGCGCAGAGTTGTGGCCCACTTCGGCAGGCGCGACTTTTTCGCCGCCGCTTCTTCTACGGCGTCGAAATTTTTCTCTTCGATCACTTTTTCTTCGGTCATGAATTGCCTTTTTAGAACTTTTTCACATCTTAAGGATGACGGCAACCGGCGGAAAGATGTGCGGCGAATGCGGAGATATTGTGGTCCGCGGCCAGGCGATGGCTGTTTACTATCTAGACGAATTTCCACAGCTTTCGCCGGTGACCGACTTGCAACTTCCGCAGCGGATCGATTCCACGATAGAGTTAGCACGGGTCGGCGAGAGATCATTTCGGGAAGGATGAAGGGCGAACGATGACAGATCGAATCGTCTGGAACGCCGCGGGGCGCAGCGTTTCGAGGTGCACCAGCCGTTGGCGGTTCATTTCGGCGGACAGACTGTGCCCGGTTTTATTCAGGACTTGAGTGGCCGTGGAATTTTCTTTTACGCGGAGACCACGCTCCCGCAGGGGGCGGTTGTGGAACTGACTTTTACCATGCCCTCCGAAATCACCTTGGCGGAAAACATGCCGGTTCGCTGTCGTGGGAGGGTCTTGCGCTCATCGGCTCCCCGATCGAGTCATTCCGCAGGCAGTCATTCCGATGGCATTCGTTCCATAGGAAGTCAGGCGCAGGCAGGTCAGCGAACCGGGATCGCTGTGCAGTTCGACGCTTACGAATATTTGCCCGCCAACGAACTCACTTCTCAATTCGTGCGGGTCTCTACCGCCAGCGGCGTGCTGGCGACTTCCGGCCCGGCCGCGCGCTGACAGCTGTCTTCGGGAAAACTTTGGTTCGTCTTCTCAAGCGCTCGCCTTTGCCTTAGAATGGGGTAAAATTACCGTCTGGCGGGCTGATTTCCCATCTGAAGACCCGCCGGTAGCGTGCCGCGTCGTCTGGAGTCTCCCTTCGTTACGAAGGTCACTTGGCCCCAGCGCTGGAAGTTCGTAGCATGACAATGAACACCGAGAATCGAGTCATGCCCGGGATCGCCGTCGCGCTCCTTACCGAGGACCGCGAACAATCCGTCGTACTGCATAGCCGGGTCGAGAGCACTAACCTGGCGCGGACGGTATTGAGCCACGTGGGATTTCCGCTGGGACCAAGCGACGCGATTCTGCGTCAATTGCAGGATCAGCACGCCGAAGTCGTGCTGGTGAATATCGATCCGAAAAATCCGTCGCGCGCCATCCGCACCATCGAGTTGATCCACGCCAGTACTCCGGAAGTGACGATTTTTGCTGTAGGCGAAATGAATCAGCCCACCAACATTGTTTCCGCCATGCGCGCCGGCGCGCGAGAATTTCTGGATTATGGCGCGAGCCGCGAGGCCTTGATCGAAGCCTTCATGCGCTTCTCGGCCACTGTGAGCCGGGCGCAGCGCAGTTCCACCCGGGCCCGCGTCTTTACTTTTCTGAACGCCAAGGGCGGAGCTGGCGCTACCACAACGGCGGTGAATACCGCCGTCGCCTTGCAGGAAACTCACGGGCGCGTCGTTCTGGTGGATTTCGCTCCCATCGGCCACACGGCCCTGCAACTGAATCTGCGGCCGCAATTCACGCTGATCGATGCCCTGCAGAACCTGCATCGCATGGATGGTTCGCTGCTCGACGGCTTGATGACGCCGTACCGCAACGGGCTTCATCTGCTGGCCGGAGCGCAGCAACCGCACACCAGCATGCCGACTGCGTCGGAACTGGCGCGGCTGTTCGACCTGCTAGTGGGCCAATATCATTTCGTAGTGATCGATGGCTCCGGGCGCATGGATGCGCACGATGCAAATGATCTGCGACCTTTCGAATGCTGTGCTGCTGGTGGCGCAGACCGATGTCGTTTCCCTTTGGAGCGCCGGCAGGATCCACGCCTTTCTGCAGGAAGGCGCGGGCCGCGATCGCCTGCGCATCGTTCTCAACCGCTACAAAAAGATTCCCGGCTTCAGTGACGAAGACGTGGAGAAAGCCACGAACTGCAGTGTGCTCTGGAAGGTGCCCAACAACTACCAGGTCATCGGACCCGCAATTGACAAGGGGAGCCCGGTGGCCGCGCAGGGGAATCATGAACTCGGCCGTTCCTATCAGGGATTAGCCGCAGAACTGGCGAGCGCTACCACTTCCGGCGAAGGCGCTCTCTCGCTGGTCTACCAGCACGGAAAAGGGCGACGGCAAAAAGCGATCCGCCGGTCCACTGATGGTCTCGCCCATGCGCGCCGGGCAATAAAACAAAAATAGCTGCGAGCTACAAGCCACGGGCTTCGAACAACCGCGAATCCGTTTGCTCGTGGCTCGCCGCCCGAAGCTCGCAGCCCTTTGTTAGAATCAGTGTTCGCCAATGTCGCCGAGAATCATTGAAATCCTGTATCAGATGATCGCTTTCCTATTTGCGATCAGCGTGCACGAGTCCGCCCACGCCTGGACTGCGTCACGCTGCGGCGATCCCACGGCGCGCATGCTGGGACGGGTCTCGCTGAATCCGATTCGCCACATCGATCTGTTTGGCACGATCATCTTGCCGCTGGTCGCGGCTATCAGCGGCATCCCACTTGCTCGGTTGGGCCAAGCCTACGCCGGTGGACCCGCGAAATTTTCGCCATCCGATGATGGACGACATTCTGACCTCGGTGGCGGGTCCGGTCAGCAACTTCATCGTCGCCACCGGGGCGCTTCTGCTGCTGGGCGCGATCTCGCTTTCCTCGGCCTCGGGACACGCGCTGATCCTCGGGCTGCCGGGCGGATTCGACACGGTGCAGCCTCCGATTCCGTGTTGACGCCCGTGCTGCCATGCTGCTGTACTCGCTCATGATCATCAACATCGTTCTGGCGGTCTTCAATCTGATTCCCGATCCCGCCGCTCGATGGCAGCCACGTGCTGCGGCATTTCCTGCCGGCTCCGGCGCGAATGGTGTACGACCGCATTGGTTTCTTCGCACTGCTGGCGCTGGTGTATCTGGGCGGAGGACTGCTCAGCGGCTTGATCCGTCCGTTTCTTCGCTTCTATGTTTCGATGCTGGTGAAATTCTGAATGACAACTTCCTACCAAGAAACGCGTGCTCAGCGGAATGCGCTCGACCGGCAAGCTGCACCTGGGAAACTACGTGGGCGCGCTCGAAAACTGGGTCCGCATGCAGGAGCAGTATGACTGCTTTTTCTTCATCGCCGACTGGCACGCGCTGACCACCGACTACGCCGACACTTCGCGCCTGAAAGAAAACTCGGTCGACGTGCTGCTCGATTGGCTGGCCGCGGGGCTCGATCCCGCGAAGTGCGTGATGTTCATCCAGTCGCACGTGCCCGCGCATGCCGAATTGCATCTGCTGCTTTCGATGATCACTCCGCTCGGCTGGCTGGAGCGCGTCCCGACATACAAAGAGCAGAAGGAAAACATCAAGGGAAAGGACCTGGACACCTACGGGTTCCTCGGTTATCCCGTGCTGCAATCGGCGGATATTCTGATCTACAAGGCGGATGTCGTCCCGGTCGGCGAAGACCAGGTGGCGCACGTCGAACTGACTCGCGAGATCGCGCGGCGATTCAACGGCTTCTATGCTGGAAACTTAACGACAAGGAACGCGAATACGTTTTCCCCGAGCCAGCAGCGCTGCTGACGCCCGCTCCCCGCCTGCCCGGCACCGACGGCCGCAAGATGTCGAAGTCCTACGGCAACGCGGTGATGCTCACCGATCCCGAGCCGGTGGTGCGGCAGAAACTGAAGACGATGGTCACCGATCCGGCGCGCATGCGGCGCACCGATCACGGCAATCCCGATGTCTGCCCGGTCGGCGACCTGCACAAAATATTCAGCAGCAAAGAAACGATGGCCAAGGTCTACGAGGGCTGCCGGTCGGCGGGAATCGGCTGTATCGAGTGCAAAGGCTGGGTCGCCGATGCCATGGTCAAGATTCTCAACCCCATGCAGGAGCGCCGGAAAAAATACGAAGACAATCCGCGCCTCGCCTGGGATATTCTGGAAGCCGGCTCGGCCCGCGCTCGCGAGGTTGCGGGCGCCACGATGGACGAAGTCCGCAGTTCCATGGGTCTGGATTACGTCCGAGCCGCGCCGAAGGATTCCACGAAGTGACGGATTTATCTCAACCCACCTCGCAACAAGCAGCCGAGCGAGCTTCGCGGCGAAGTGCGACTCCGTCCGCGCCCGGCGGAATTCGACTGGTCTTGACCGAAACTGCGACCAAACCTGCCACCAAGCCTGCCAAAGACGAAGCCAGCGATTTTCCCTTCGCCATCGAGCTCGGCGAAATCTACGAAGGCCCGCTCGACCTGCTGCTCGACCTGATCCGCAAGCAGGACATCAACATCTACGACATTCCCATCGCCAAAATCACGGCGCAGTATCTCACGTACGTCGAGCGCATCCGCGAACTCGACGTGAACGTGGCCTCCGAATTCATCTACATGGCGGCGGTGCTGATTCACATCAAGTCGAAGATGCTGCTGCCGCGCGATCCGCTCGCTCCTGCCGACGCGCAGGAAGATCCGCGCAACGAACTCGTCAATCGACTGCTCGAGCACGAGAAATTCAAGTCCGCGGCGCAAATGCTTCTGCAGAAACAGCAGATCGAAGACGCGGTCCTAAGCAATCCAGCCATCCGCGAATTCATGGATGCCGAGGGCACGGAACCCGAACTCGCCGCCGATGTCATCGATCTGGTCAAAACTTTCCAGCAGATTCTGGATCGCGCCCGCACTCGGCCGATTCTTGAAGTGGACGAAGAGACCGTAACCGTCGGCCAGATGATCCAGTACCTGCACCGCCGGCTTTCGCTAGAAGATCGCCCGATTCGGCTGAAGCAAATGCTCCGCAATGTGCCATCGCGGCCGGCGCTGGTCTGCATGTTTCTGGCGTTGCTCGAACTAGTCCGGTTGCAGGCGATCCAGGTCAGGCAGGACCACGTCTTCGGCGAAGTGCTGGTAAGAAAGCATTCCCACTTCGAAGAAGTGATGACGGAACAGGCTGCAGTGCGGGATGATTGGAAGTAAAAAGTCGTCGGTCGCTGGTCGTTAGTCGCTAGCAAATGCCGCTGCGAGCTACGATGAACCGCGAACGACCAACGACCAACGACCAGCGACGATTTTATGAGTCTTAGACCCCAACTCGAAGCCATCATTTACGCAGCGGAAACTCCTATTTCGCTCGACCAGATCTATTCGCTGGTAAAGGAGTCAGTGCTGGCGGAAACTCCGGGAATCGAACCGGCGGAAATCAAGTCGCGCATCCGCGCCACGCTCGAAGAACTCATCGCAAGCTATTCCGCCGCCGATCACGGCATCGAAATCCGTCAGGTTGCCGGCGGATACCGCATGTCCACCAAGCCCGATCAGCATGACGTGGTGCGCGCTTTCGCCAAGAGCCTGAAACCGCCTTTTCGGCTGTCGCTTCCGGCGCTCGAAACGCTCGCCGTCATCGCCTATAAGCAACCGGTCACGGTGCCCGAGATCAGCGAAATTCGCGGCGTCGATTCCGGCGGAGTTATCGCCACGCTCCTCGACCGCAAGCTGATTACGACAGCTGGCAGAAAAGCGGTAATCGGCCGGCCGATTCTATACAAAACCAGCAAGGATTTTCTGCTGCGTTTCGGACTGAAGGACATCAACGAACTGCCCAGCATGGAAGAATTCGAGAAACTGCTCGCCGAGTCGTTCCAGAGCGACCTGCTTCCAAGCGACAGCGCACCGGTGGAATCGCTTTCCGCTTCACCGTCGACATCAGGGTTGATCCTTCGGAGGCTGATGCTTCGGAGCGTGAATCCTCGGAGCACTATTCTTCCGAAACCGAAAATGTGGCCGAATTCTCCAATGAAGAAGAGACGGAAGCGCCAGCCAGCACCAAACCGGAGTAGCCATCCATGCCAGCCGAACGTCTGCAAAAAATTATCGCTGCTGCCGGAGTGGCATCGCGCCGCAAGGCCGAAGCCCTGATCGTGTCCGGCCGCGTGCTGGTCAATGGACAAGTGGTCACCGAACTTGGCACCAAAGCCGATCCCGAACAAGATCACATTCGCGTGGATGGCAAACTGCTGCAAGGGCCCGAACGCTTTACATACGTCGCACTGAACAAGCCCAAGGGATATGTGACCACGGTGAGCGACGAGAAAAAGCGCCCCACCGTGATGGACCTGGTGGGCAAAGTGAAGGGCCGCGTGTATCCCGTGGGCCGCCTGGACTGGGCCAGCGAAGGCCTGCTGCTGATGACCAACGACGGCGCGCTGGCTAATGCGCTGATGAAAGCGTCATCGAACGTGCCGAAGACGTATGTCGTGAAGGTCGCGGGCCAGCCCGACGAAGCCAAACTCGACAAGCTTCGCCGCGGAGTTTCCATCGCCGAAAAAGGCGGTCGACGAGTGCGCACGGCGCCAGCAAAAATTCGGCTGATCCGCGAAGGCGACAACCCATGGCTCGAGGTAACCATTATTGAAGGGCGCAATCGTCAGGTCCGAAAAATGTTTGAAGAAGTCGGACACCACGTGGAGAAAATCCGCCGGGTGCAATACGGGCCACTGGCGCTCGACGTGCCGCCGGGAGATTGGCGCAACCTGACTTTGCTGGAAGTTGCCAAGCTGAAAACCGCCGCGTCGGGGCCGAAACTTACCCTTCCACCGCCCCCCGAGGCCGCGCCGGTGCGCGCATTGAAATCACCGCAGTCGCCGAAACCATCGCTACGACCGCCGCACTTATCGCGATCGAAGCCGTCGCGAGCGCCGAAGTCCCGCGCATCAAAGCAACGGCACTAATGCTTTGCGTCCGCAACCATGGGCAGCCGGGCCGCTCCGTACAGGCCGGCATCGCTTCCCAACAGTGCTCGAGTAATGATGGTTTTATGGCCGGGACCAGGCTTCACGTGCGCAGAAGCGCCCTCTTTAATTTTTCTGGCCAAGGCATCGTTCGGCGCAGTCGCCGCGTATACTAGCGAGCGCCGCCGCAACTCCTCGAAGATCGACGGCGAAAAAGCTTCCCACGCGCTCGAAACTCCTCCGCCAATCACGTAAATCGGCAGGTTGAGGGAATTTACCAGCGACGAAAGCGCGATACCCAAACACCGCCCCACGTAGCGGTAAATGCGGCGCGCCTCTTCATCACCTTGAATCGCAAGATTGTAGATCGATTTCGCGCTGAACTCCGAATTGGAACTGGCAGCACTTGCCAGCCCCGACTGAGAGTTATTCGCGATCGCTTCCCGTGCCATCCGGACCACGGCCGTCGCTGAAGCGTATTGCTCGAGGCATCCGCGATTGCCGCAACCGCACGGGTGCCCGTCGGGCTCAACCGTGATGTGGCCGAATTCTCCCGCCATGCCGTTCGCGCCGCGCCAGATCGTGCCGACCGTCACCAAGCCACCGCCAACGCCGGTTCCGAGAGTCAGCATCGCTACGTCCGAATAATCCTTGGCCGCGCCCAGCCATTTTTCTCCGAAGGCCGCGACATTGGCGTCGTTTTCAAGAATTACCACTGTCTTCAGCCGCTGCTCAATGATGGCGCGCGCAGGATAATCGACCCAGTCCGGCAGATTGGGCGATGCGCGTACCAGGCCCGTTTCTATGTCGATGATGCCGGGCACGCCGACACCGATTCCCAGCAAGGGAGCGGAATTCTTGTACTTATCCGAGAGGCGCTCGATGGCGTCGCACATCTCGCCGATCACGTGATCGCGTCCCAATGAAACCTGCGTGCCGAGGGTGACTTTCTCGATCAGCGTGCCTTGCTCATCCACGGCTGCAATGCGCAGGTTCGTGCCGCCAAGGTCCACTCCGATTGAAAATTTATTCATGACGCTCCATTATGGCTATTTTTGACATTTCGCGCAGTAGTGACTACTGCGTCCGGCGAGCACAACTCGCCGGATCGCGGTCGCGCACACCAGGCACGGTTCTCCCTCGCGCCCATAAACGCGATGCTGGAGTTGGAAGAATCCTTCTTCTCCATCGGCATCGACATAGTCGGAAATCGAAGACCCACCAAGCGCAATCGCCTCGCGCAGCACTTCCTGCACCGCCCGGTACAGCTTGCCCAACTGGTCGCGCGTGATGGTGGCCGCCCTTCGGCGAGGACGGAGGCCTGCCCGAAACAGCGATTCATCCGCATAGATGTTGCCCACGCCGCGCAGCAACTTCTGATTCAGCAGCGCGCTCTTGATTGGAGTCTTGCGCCCGCGAAAGAGCGCGACGAACTGCTCCTCGCTCACTTCCAGCGGCTCGACTCCGCCAGGATCGAAGCCGCCGGTTTCAGACTGAAGATGAACGCTGAGCTTGCCAAACATGCGCGGATCGATGAACCGCAGTTCGCGTCCCGAAGCCAGCTTCGCGATCAAATGAGTGTGCTTGGCAATCTCCGCCGCAGGTTCCGAAACCACCATGCGTCCGGTCATGCCAAGATGGACAATCCACTGCGCCGTCTGTAGAGACGCGGCTTGCCGCGTCTTACCGTGACCGGCACGGCTGCCTTTCTTCGTCGGTCCTTTTGCTGCCGGTGCATTTTCCTCCAGATCGAAGACGATGTGCTTGCCCGCGCGGTGTACGCGGGCAATCCGCTTGCCTTCAAGCGTGGAGGCGATGACGCCAGCCGACGACTTGAGTGGCTGCTTCCGCGATCCGATCCAGACAGATTCGACTGTGTCTCCGGCGACGCGCTTGTCCAATCCGCGCGCAATGGTTTCGACCTCAGGAAGTTCCGGCACGCTGTTCAGGATACAGGATGTGTGGTGACGGACCTCGGCCCCGCCCAGACCGGGCGCAGTCCTGTCACCACACGCTCACTTTCCGCCGATTTCCGGTTTGCTCGTCCACAGCCCGATTCGGTATGCTAGGGAGTACACACCAAGTACCGCCGATCTTCCCGGTTTTCCAATCTGTTCCGCAAGCGGCGCAATCCGTGTGTGCGACCCTGGGGCGCGCTTTGGTTTACGGCCGCGCAATATTCCAATTGGAGTTCGCATTGAGCAGAAGTAATACCACGCGAGGTAGAACCGCGGTCATCGTAGGAGCCCAATGGGGCGACGAGGGCAAGGGCAAGATTGTCGACGTACTCACCCAGACCTTTTCGGTCGTAGCCCGCTATGCCGGCGGCCACAACGCCGGACACACCGTCATCATCAACGGCAAAGAAATTTATTCTGCAGCTCGTGCCCGGCGGCATTCTGCGCCCCGAATGCACAAGCGTCATCGGCAATGGCGTGGTGATTGATCCGCTGGCCTTTCTGAAAGAAGTCGCTTCGCTGCGCACTGCCGGTGTGAAAGTAGACGGCAACCTTTTCGTCTCCAATCGCGCGCAGGTGATTCTGCCTTACCATCGCATGATGGAACTGGGATCGGAAAACGCTCCCGGCCGCGTGAAAATCGGCACGACTTCGCGGGGCATCGGTCCATCCTACGAAGACAAAATGGGGCGCCGCGGATTGCGCGTTGCCGATCTGCTGGACACCCCGTTATTGCGCACGCACATCGAAAACGCGTGCCGCGAAAAAAACACAATTGCGCACGCGCTCTTCAACTCCGAGCCGCTCGATGCCGACAAAATGTTTCGCGAATATGCCGACGCCGCGGAACAGCTTCGGCCCTTTGTCCGCGACACCGCGCTGCTGTTGAACCGCGCGCTCGCCGAAGGCAAGTCGATCGTGTTTGAAGGCGCTCAGGGCACCATGCTCGACATCGATCACGGCACCTACCCGTTCGTGACTTCTTCGAGTTCCACGTCCGGTGGCGCCGTCATCGGTACCGGCGTGCCGCCGACATCGATTGACACGGTCATCGGCATCACCAAAGCCTATTGCACCCGCGTCGGTAGCGGCCCGTACCCGACCGAACTCCTTGGTCCCGAAGGCGACGACCTGCGCAAGCGCGGCAACGAATTCGGCGCGGTTACCGGACGTCCCCGCCGCACCGGTTGGCTCGACTTGCCTCTGCTCCGCTACGCTGGCATGATTAACGGAATCTCGTGGCTGGTGGTGACTAAGTTGGACGTGCTCGACCATCTGACCGAGATTCCAGTGTGCGTGGGGTACAAAGTGGACGGCAAGAAAATCGACGAAGTTCCGGCGCAGGCATGCGGCTACGAAAAAATCGAGTGTATCTATCGCAAAATGCCGGGCTGGGCCAGCCCGACGCAGGATGTGCGGACAGTAGAAGGATTGCCAAAGGCTGCTCGCGAATACCTGGCCTTCATCGAACAGGAAACCGGAGCGCGGGTAGCCATGGTTTCAACCGGCCCCGATCGTGAGCAGACGATCCTGGTTCCGGAATTCATCAGCGAACTCGGTTTAAAGGGCCCCGCGGCGCAAAAATAATTCAACTGACAGCAACAGAACGGAGCGACGGATGGTGGTGCTGGCTGTAACCTGGATGGCAAAAATTGGACGCGAGTCCGAAGTGGCCGCAATCTTCGAAAAACTCACAGCCGAATCACGCAAGGAACCGGGCTGCGTCATGTATCAGGTGCACAAGCACAAGACCGATCCGCGGCGATTCTTTATCTACGAACAGTACAAGGACGATGCTGCCCTGGAGGCGCATCGCGCCGGCCCCCATTTTCTGCAGTTCGGGAAAAAAGAGCTGCCCAAAATCGCCGACCGCACCGAAGGGCATTTGTTCGAACCGCTGGGATAAATATCAATCAATTGTCATCCGAGCTAAATTGTCATCCCGGGCGTCGGAAGGATCTCATGCCACTCTGCATCCGCGGTCTATTTTGACCGCCTACGTCGGCTGTTTGTCCGCCATCAGCACGCCGCCAGAAGCATAATTTTCCTTCGAAACTTCCAGAAAAGTGACGACGATCGCTTCGCGCTTCGCGCCTGCCTCTTCCACCATCGTGTCGGTAATGCGCTGCGCGATCTTGCGCTTCTGATCGGCCGTTCGGCCTTGCAGCATTGTGATTTGAACTAGTGGCATGGGACCTTAGCTTTCAGCCGTCAGCTTTCAGCTCTCAGTAAAAGTCCGCAGGTTCGCAAAGATCACTGACGGCTGAGAGCTGTAGCCTATTGCGCGAGTTCGTATCCCGCGAAAAAGAAGCTCAACTCGAAGCGCGCGGTTTCATCCGCATCCGAGCCGTGAATCGCGTTGTGCTCAATGTCGCTGGCCCATTTCTTGCGGATCGTGCCCTCTTCGGCACTGGCCGGGTTGGTCGCGCCCATCAGCTTGCGCAAATCGGCGATGGCGTTTTCCTTTTCCAGCGCCAGCGCCACGATCGGTCCGCTCGACATGAACTTGGTCAGCGAATGATAAAACGGCCGGCTGGCATGGACGGCATAGAACTGCTCCGCTTGGTGCTGGGAAATTTCCAGCATCTTCATGGCCAGAATGCGGAAGCCATTCTTCTCGAACTGCTCAATGATGTCTCCGATCGCGTTCTTCTTCACCGCGTCGGGCTTGATGATGGTCAGAGTGCGTTGCAGCGTTTTCATAAGTCAGGTATCAGGTCTCCACGAACGTCAACTCTAGTAGCACTTATCGCTTCCGGCGACTAGAAGGCAGACGGCTGGGCAAGCGCCGTCTCTACACTTTCACTCCCAGCACGGCCGCGAGCGTTTCGCCAATATCGGCGGGCGATTTCGCGACCTTGAGGCCCGCCGCTTCCATTGCGGCAATTTTTTCTTTCGCCGTGCCCTTGCCGCCGGAGATGATCGCTCCGGCGTGGCCCATGCGGCGTCCCGGAGGCGCAGTCTGTCCCGCGATGAAGCCCACGACCGGCTTCTTCATGTGGGTGCGGATGAATTCTGCGGCGGTTTCTTCTGCGTTGCCGCCAATTTCGCCAATCATGATCACGGCCTCGGTCTGCGGATCGCGATTAAACAGATCGAGCGCGTCGACAAAATTCGTGCCGATAATCGGGTCGCCGCCAATGCCAATCGCCGTCGATTGCCCGATGCCGCGCTGCGTGAGCTGATGCACCGCTTCGTAAGTCAGCGTGCCGGAGCGCGAGACGATTCCAACATTGCCCTCTTTGTGGATCGATGCCGGCATGATGCCGATCTTGCATTTGCCCGGCGAGATGATGCCCGGGCAGTTCGGCCCGATCAGCCGCGAGCGCCGGTTCTGCAGAAATTCCCAGGCGCGCACCATATCGAGCGTCGGAATGCCCTCGGTGATGCAGACGATGAGTTCGATCTCGGCGTCTGCCGCTTCCATAATTGCGTCGGCCGCATACGGCGGCGGCACAAAAATCACCGTGGCGTTCGCGCCGGTCTTGTCCGCCGCTTCCTGCACGGTATTGAAGATCGGCCAGCCCTCGTGCGTTGTTCCGCCCTTGCCCGGAGTGACGCCGCCCACAATCTGCGTGCCATAAGCCGCGCAAGCCTTCGCGTGGAAAGTGCCTTCGCGGCCCGTCAGACCTTGCACAATCAATCGAGTTCTTTTATCAGCCAGGATTGCCATAATTGCTCACTTTCAAAAACGTGCTGCGTTCGTCGATTCGTCAGTCTCGCGTGACCACTTTGCATCGCGGCCCTTACGCTTCTCGCCGCAGCGACCACTTTGTCGGCCGCATCTTTCATGGTCTCAGCGACCGTGAAGTTCAGCCCCGATTCCATCAGGATTTTCTTGCCTTCCACGACGTTGGTGCCTTCCAGTCGTAGCACGACCGGCAGTTGAAGATTCGTTTTCTTCGCCGCTTCGACCACTCCGGACGCCAGCGTGTCTACGCGCAAAATTCCGCCAAAAATATTGATCAGCACGGCGCGTACGCTCTTATCGCTCAGCAGGATTTCAAACGCGTGCGCCACCTGCTCCGCGTTGGCGCCGCCGCCCACATCCAGAAAATTAGCTGGCATGCCGCCCGCATATTTGATGATGTCCATCGTGGCCATGGCCAGCCCGGCGCCATTCACCATGCAGCCCACGCTGCCGTCGAGCTTGATGTAGTTGAGGTTGTACTTCGACGCCTCGACTTCCAGCGGATCTTCTTCGGTGATGTCGCGCAGTTCACGGATATCCGCATGCCGGAAGATCGCGTTATCGTCAAACGTCATTTTGGCGTCGAGCGCGAACAACCGTCCGTCCGTACAACTAATGAAGGGATTGATCTCGACGAGCGATGCATCCGACTCCAGAAACGCGCGGTAAAGAGCGGTCAAAAATTGGACCGCGGGATTGATCTGCGCCGGCTTCAATCCCAGCGCGAACGCGATCTTGCGCGCCTGGAACGCCTCCAGCCCCATGCCCGGATCGATGTACTGCTTGAGAATTTTTTCGGGCGTCTCGGCGGCCACTTGCTCAATATCCATGCCGCCCGCGGCCGATGCCATGAACACCGGCTTTGCCCTCGCCACGATCGACCAGAATGCCGAGATAAAGCTCCTTTCTCGATCGGCAGCGTCTCTTCAATCAGCAACCGGCGCACGATGCGCCCTTCCGGGCCCGTCTGATGCGTGACCAGCTTCATGCCTAGAATCTTGCTGGCGAGTTCGCCCGCCTCATCCACCGACTTGGCGAGTTTCACGCCGCCGCCCTTGCCGCGTCCGCCGGCGTGGATCTGCGCCTTCACCACAATTCCCGTCGCGCCTGCGCTCAGCAAATCTTTCGCTGCGGCCTCGGCTTCTTCGCGAGTTGTTGCCATGGTGCCGCGCGGCACGGCGACGCCATATTTTTTAAGAATTGCTTTTCCTTGATACTCATGAATTTTCATAATGATTCCAAATCGGTCGTTAGTCTTTGGTCGTCGGTGTAGTCGTTGGTCGTTCGCAATCAACAACTGCGACAACCGTCTTGCTTTTCACCGAGGGGACTCTGCTTGCGGCTTCAGACAACGTGGCAGCAAACCGATAATTCTATAGAAGATGGAAGGATTGGCGCAAACCCAATTCGCGACGGCGGCTGGCAAATTTGCAAGGCGTTAACCACAAAGGCCAGGAAGTATACACGAAGGGAAATGGCTACGTAGCAAAATCCTTCGTGATAACTTCGTGCCCTTGGTGGTTCAGGTTTGTGGCGTTGCAACGTGAAACCGGCTTACTTCCCGTCCACCGACTTCAGGCAGCGGCTGTAAAGTTCCAACAGATGGGCCGCATAATCTTCGGGCTTGTCGGCCGAACTGCTGCCTTGAAATCCAACGCCGGTCGCCGGCTGTCTTGCCGTATCCAGTGGTCATGGCGATGAATTTCATGAGATCAAGTGCGATGTCTTCGTTGCGGCGGGAGCCTAGAGGAAGAGCGGCCATATCCATGATCAAAAACTCCTCGTAAAGCGTGAAGTAACGGGTGAAGTCCGCCGGTTGTGCCGGCTCTGCCGCGATCATAGCAGAACCATCGTGGATGAAGACGGGCGCACGCTGCGTGATTTTCCGCCCCGGCTCATTTCGTCACTGTGGTGCGATGGCAATCAGGTTGGGCAGGCAAATCGGCGCGCCTGCGCCCTGCCCATTGCACATGTTGGGGTTGTTGTCTTGGTTGATATTGACGTACGGAACCTGCTGAAAATCGCCAAACCCGATCGCGGGAGGTACGTTGCAAGATAGCTGGGCGCATGTGCCAATGATGTGTATGGAGCCGGCGGTGCAGGTGGTTCCGTTGTACTGGTCGCACGCGGCGACGAAAACCTGGCTGCCGTCGGTCGAGGCGGACGCGGACAGCGGAAAGCTGCTGCCGGAACATTGCGGGCAGCCCGTTGCCGGCGATCCTGTAATCGGAATGGAACTCGTGCTGCCGTTGCTTACGTTGACGATGAGCACAGCCGGTATATTTTGCGCGACCACGATCATATTGGCGCCATCGTTAACCAACTGCGCGTAGATCGGAGTGAAATTCTTTTCCTGGCCGAGGCCGAGCGGGGTCACCGTGCCGAAGTCCACGCTCGGATCGTTGCAGGCGGTCTGGCCATTCAGAAGCGGGCTCTGCACGTCGGTCGTTGTGAAGACGTCAACGCTGTCATTCGCGGGATCGAGCGCCAAAACATGCAGAGCGTCCGGCGATGGGAAGATCTGAAACGGTAGGCCGGGCGTGGGTACTGAGCCCAGATCGCCTTTGGGAAGTTGTGCGTTGCATGTCGCGAACGCAGAAATTGCCGTTCCCGGAGCTGGCGTTCCCCCTACGTACGCGAAGCTGCCATCCGCCGCGAAAACCACACTGGTTGCCGTATTCGCGATTGGAACCGAGGTCAGCGGGTCGACGGTCGAGTAGATATACATGTTGCCCAGATTAGTAAGGAGGAAGATCTTTAACTGATCTGGAGAAAATGCCGCAGCCGTGGCAATCTCGCCGGGGTTTGACAGAATGAGATCAATCGGGGCAACGCCGCTGGTCGAGTTGTAGATGTAGACCTGGGGAGTCGTCGAAACATTGTCCGAAACCACCACCAGTTTGCCATCGTTCGAAATGGCGAGCACCTTGCCGCACAAGGAGACATTGCAAGGCGTCGGGGAGCCGGAGACTGGGATTACGGCGATCGTCTTGGAAGTCACCTCCGCGTACACCAGTCCCTGATCGGTGCCGATATACAGTTTCGGGGATGCCTGGTGATCGAACATCATGGAATTGGGAGTGCGCGGCACGCTGCCGATCGCGCCGATGGGGTTCTTTCCTGAACCGATCGTCGGCGTCACCGAGAACAGCGCACTCTGGCAGCCCGTCTGGTTCTGGCAGTCGGTGGTTGCGGCCAACGCCGTGTAGGTTGGTACCGCGGTGGTTGAAGTCACCTGCACCGAGATCTCGCCATATCCCGCCGTCCCGTTTGGCAGGGTTCCTTTGCTGGCGTAGATGGGGAGACTGGGGAAAACTCCGATATTGCAACTTGGCGGCGTGCAGGATGCGGTCAGAGTAGTGCCGCCGAGATTGTTGCGGGCGGTAGCGTTGTTGCTTGCTGTGGTGTTGGTAGTAGTGCTGAAGGCTGCAACTTCTGGAACGGTGGTGCTCCAGGTAAGGGGCGGATTCGCCAACGGGAAGTTGTCGCCGGGCGCGATGTTGTACAGGGTGTCGATCACGGTGGCATTAACCGGTATGCTGGTGCCGTTGTCTACGATAATCGAGTTCCCTTGCTGCCCCTGGCTCGCGACTTGGAGATAAATAGCTTTGACCAGGCACGTCGTGTACGGATATGCGGCGCTCGTGGTCCCGGAAACGCTGGCAAATATCTCCGTGAGGCCGGGGGACGCGGCGGTTGTCTGAATCTGGTTGAGGGCAGTTGGATTGTTAGGGTTTAGAGCCGTAGTGACCACTCCTGCATTGGTCGACGACCAGGTGACCGGGCCAACGGTGTTACTGATATCCACCGGCGGATCGCCGCTGTAAGCAATCGCTTCGAAATCCCAAGTCTGTCCCTGAAAAAAACAATCATACTGCGGGGGCGGGTTCTGGATTTGGTTAATCTGAATATTATCGACGTGCTGATGTATGTAAATCGTAGTTTGCGGGCTGAACACACCGTTTGACACAGCTTGTACGTAGGCGATTCCGGTGGTGCCGGGATTGCACTGCGAGACGCTGGCGTCCCACGTGCCCGCGCAGCCGTATCCATTGCTGGCGACCGTAAATGGGGCGGGCGCGTTTGGAGTGCCGCTCGTAACGATATATTGAATATCGAGGCCGAGGATCGGTTTGCCTTGCGCATTCCTGGCGGCCGCGCTGAAAACCTGCGTGCCACCCACATCCATGGAGAGGGTTCCCCCAGGGCTCAGCGTAACGCTCGATACGCCTCCGCCATTGGAGTTGCCACTGCTCTTGCCGAGACATCCAGTGAGCGCAAGTATGAAGACACAAGTGATGGCCCGTGTAGCCACAAAACCGGAACTGCAACGATGCATGAACCCTCCTCGCGTCCATTTTGCCAGGCGCGAGCATAAATCAGCTGTTGAGCGGAAAACTGTCAGTGTAGATGCAAGGTTGCGAAGTTTCAAGGTTGCCAGCTTTCAAAGACGAGGACAGGGAACGGCCGCCAGCGAGTTTGAAGGCTTGAACCTGAAAGCTTGAAAACTTGAAACTCCGAAACCTTGCCCTTTTAAGATGCTTCGAACAATGGTTGACGATGTGCAAGCTAGTTGTTATTATCGAACAGTTCCGCGAGTTTGAGAGCTTTGAAGATCTACGTGTCCGGCTGCAGGTCAGCCGGGAACGCCCTCGCTGAAACATCCTGCGAAAACCTTTGCGCCCAGGATTTGAAGTTGAAGCACTGGGAATCACGCGGGGCTATGCAGGAGAAGCAGACGAAACGGAACGCCTCCGACCCTGAAATATAAGGGTAAGGCGTGGCGTCACCGTCGTCGGCGATTAGTCTGAGCGGGAAACTGAACGAATTCTTGCCGCCGTCAGCATTTGCGCGGGAGAGTATGGCTGGGCGCAACAGGCCCAAGCCAGAACTGAGACGGGGTAGTCCTGTCTTTCAGCGGCAGAGCGTCTTTCGTCGCTGGTCGTCAGTCGTTCGCGAGCAGGTTTTGCCAACGACAAACGACCAACGACTATCGACCCAGGACTTTGAGGAGTTTAAAGAGTGCCTACTTTTAATCAGCTTGTGAAATTCGGCCGCGAGCGGACCAAATACAAGACCGCGAGTCCGGCTCTGCAATCGTGTCCGCAGAAGCGCGGCGTGTGCACGCGCGTATATACGCAGACGCCGAAAAAGCCGAACTCGGCGCTGCGCAAAGTAGCGCGCGTTCGCCTGACCAACGGAATTGAAGTGACGACCTACATTCCCGGCGTCGGCCATAACCTGCAGGAGCACTCGATTGTGCTGATCCGCGGGGGGCGCGTAAAAGATCTGCCAGGCGTGCGTTATCACGTGGTGCGTGGGACGCTTGACGCGACCGGCGTAGCCGGCCGTAATCAGGGCCGCTCGAAATACGGTACGAAGCGCGCTAAGAAAGCTTAGTAGAGAAAGTTTGGTAGAGACGCGGCTTGCCGCGTCTGCGGCTGTAGCAAAAGCTGGCAGCCAGGAGCTCGAAGCGGAATGCCAAGAAAAGGACACACCCCAAAGCGGAAGACCGAAGCCGATCCGATATACGGATCGGATCTGGTGACGAAGTTCATCAACTCCATGATGTGGCAGGGAAAGAAATCGACTGCCGAGGGCATTTTTTATAAGTCGCTAGAAAAACTGAAGGAAAAAGGCGGCGACGAACCCTTGAAGCTGTTCACCAAGGCGGTCGAGAACGCCAAGCCGTTGCTGGAAGTGAAGACGCGGCGCGTGGGCGGTGCAAACTATCAAGTGCCGATCGAAGTCGCTCCCGACCGCAGAACGTCGCTGGCAATCCGCTGGATTGTGAGCTATGCGCGCGGCCGCGGCGAAAAAGGAATGATCGAAAAGTTGACGAACGAGTTGCTCGATGCCTCGAACGGCAAAGGCGCCGCCATCAAGAAGAAAGAAGATGTTCACAGAATGGCGGAAGCAAACAAGGCGTTCGCCCATTATCGGTGGTAGGGATTTTGTAATTTGGTAATCGGGGAATTTTGCAATCTAAATCCCCGCCGGCAGTTGCCGTTAAATTACCAAATTACCCGATTGCAAGATTACAAAATTTAGCAGTTAGAGCCCCAGAAAGAGTTAAAGCCGTGCCCAGAACAGTCCCATTAGAACGCTGCAGGAACATCGGCATCATGGCCCACATCGATGCCGGGAAGACCACGACGACGGAGCGCATCCTGTTTTATACGGGAAAGACGCACCGTATCGGCGAGGTCCACGAAGGCACGGCCATCATGGACTGGATGGAGCAGGAGCAGGAGCGCGGCATCACGATTACCTCCGCCGCTACGACCTGTACCTGGCGCGACATTCGCATCAATATTATTGATACCCCCGGCCACGTCGATTTTACGGCCGAAGTCGAACGCTCGCTGCGCGTGCTTGACGGCGCGGTCGCGGTGTTTGACGCCGTGCATGGCGTGCAGCCGCAGTCGGAAAAAGTCTGGCGTCAGGCCGATAAATACGGCGTCCCGCGAATTTGTTTCATCAACAAGATCGACAAGATGGGTGCCGATTTCGAGCATGCCGTCGATACCCTCCGCAAGCGCCTCAATGCCAAGCCGGTCGCCATTCAGATTCCCATCGGACAAGAAGATAAGTTCAGAGGGCGTGGTGGATCTGGTCGCGATGAAGGCCATCATCTGGGAAGACGAGACGATCGGCGCGGAGTATAAGACTACCGACATTCCCGCGCGATCTGCAGAAAAAGGCGGAGGCGTTCCATACCCAGCTGGTCGAAACTGTCGCCGAGAACGACGACGAAATTCTGCACAAGTTTCTGGAAGGCGAACCGATTTCGGCCGACGAACTCAAAGCATCGCTGCGCAAGTCGACCATCGGGCTGAAGTTGTTCCCGGTGGTCGTCGGAACGGCATTCAAGAATAAAGGCGTCCAGCCGCTGCTCGATGCGGTGGTCGATTATCTGCCGTCGCCGCTCGACACGAAAGAAACGCATGGCCTCGATCCCGACACCGGGAAGACAATCACGCGCAAAGCTGACGACAAAGATCCATTTTCGGCGCTGGCGTTCAAGATCATGGCTGACCCGTTCGTCGGCCAGTTGACGTTTATCCGCGTGTATTCCGGACAGTTGAAGTCAGGCGAGTCGGTGATGAACTCGCGCACGCAGAAGCATGAGCGCATTGGCCGTCTGCTCAAGATGCACGCCAACAAGCGCGAAGATATCCAGGAGATTCTGGCCGGCGACATCTGCGCCGTAGTCGGCCTCAGGAACGTCAGCACGGGCGACACCATCTGCGAAGAAAGACATCCGATCACGCTCGAGTCGATTGTGTTTGCGGTGCCGGTAATTTCGGTAGCCGTCGAGCCGAAGACGAAGGCCGATCAGGAAAAGATGGGTATGGCTCTGGCGCGACTGGCGCAGGAAGATCCTACTTTCAAAGTTCACACCGATCCGGACAGCGGCCAGACCATCATCAGCGGCATGGGCGAATTGCATCTCGAAATCATCGTTGACCGCATGATGCGCGAGTACAAAGTCGAGGCCAACGTCGGCAAGCCGCAGGTAGCGTATCGCGAAACCATTCGCAAGCATGCCGAAGCCGAAGGCAAGTACATCCGGCAAACCGGCGGACGCGGCCAGTACGGACACGCCAAGATTTATCTCGATCCGAACGAGCCCGGCAAGGGCTACGAGTTCATCAACGATATCGTGGGCGGCACGGTGCCGAAAGAGTTCATCAAGCCGATCGACCAGGGTATGCAGGAGGCCATGGAAGGCGGCGTTCTTGCCGGCTATCCGATGGTCGACATCAAGGCCACGCTATACGACGGCAGCTATCACGATGTCGATTCGAACGAAATGGCATTTAAGATTGCCGGTTCGATGGCGTTCAAAGAAGCTGCCCGTAAAGCGAGCCCGGTGATTCTCGAGCCGGTGATGGCGGTCGAAGTGGTTACGCCGGAAGATTATGCCGGAACGATCATGGGCGACCTGAGTTCGCGTCGCGGACGCATCGAAGGCATGGAGCACCGCGCCGGTTCGCAGGTAATCAAGGCCATCGTTCCGCTGGCCGAAATGTTTGGCTACGCAACCCACATGCGTTCCAGTACGCAGGGACGCGCCGAGTATTCGATGCATTTCGCACGGTATGAAGAAGCCCCGCGTCACGTGGCGGACGAGATTATCGCCAAGACGCAAGGCAAGACGGCGTCGAGGTAGCGCCGGCATCTTGTGCTCAGGGCGTGGCTTGAGCCACGCGGTTACAACGCGGATTGATTGATTTGCGAAAGAGTCCGGCGAGACGCCGGCGCTACAAAGGAAAACGGCAAATGGCGAAGGAAAAATTTGAACGGACAAAGCCGCACTGCAACGTAGGGACGATTGGTCACATTGACCACGGCAAGACGACGTTGACGGCGGCGATCACGAAAGTTCTGCAGAAGCACAACCCGAAGATTGTGTTCCGGTCGTTTGATTCGATCGACAACGCTCCGGAAGAAAAGGCGCGCGGCATCACCATTGCCACGGCGCACGTGGAGTATGAAACGCCGAACCGGCATTACGCGCACGTCGATTGCCCCGGCCACGCCGACTACATCAAGAACATGATCACGGGCGCGGCGCAAATGGATGGCGCGATCCTGGTTGTCGCGGCGACGGACGGTCCGATGCCGCAGACGCGCGAGCACGTGCTCCTGGCGCGGCAAGTGGGCGTGCCGTACATTGTCGTGGCATTGAACAAGTGCGATGCGGTCGATGATCCGGAGTTACTGGATCTGGTCGAACTGGAAGTGCGCGAATTGCTCAAGACCTATCAGTTTCCGGGCGACGATGTGCCGGTGATTCGGTTATCTGCTTTAGGGGCTTTAAACGGCGAAGAAAAGTGGGAAAAGCAGATTGACGCGCTGATGGAGGCGGTGGACAAGAGCGTGCCGCAGCCGGCGCGCGAACTGGATAAGCCGTTCCTGATGCCGATTGAAGATATTTTTTCGATTCAAGGCCGCGGCACGGTGGTGACGGGACGAATCGAGCGTGGCAAGGTGAAAGTCGGCGAAGAAGCGGAGATTGTCGGCTTCCGCGAGACGCGCAAGACGGTCGTCACGGGCGTCGAGATGTTCAAGAAGCAGTTGGACGAAGGCATGGCGGGCGACAACGCTGGCCTGTTGCTGCGCGGCATCGCGAAAGAAGATGTGGAGCGCGGGATGGTGCTGGCGAAGCCGGGATCGATCACTCCGCACACGAAGTTCAAGGCGGAAGTTTACATCCTGACAAAAGAAGAAGGCGGACGGCACACGCCGTTCTTCAAGGGATATCGTCCGCAGTTTTATTTGCGCACGACGGACGTGACGGGGATTGCGGAGTTGCCGGAAGGCACCGAGATGGTGATGCCGGGAGACAACGTGAGCCTGGTGATCGAGCTGATCACGCCGGTGGCGATGGAAAAAGGATTACGGTTCGCGATTCGGGAAGGCGGCCACACGGTGGGCGCCGGCACGATCGCGGAGATTATCAAGTAAGCAAAGATTTTAGTAGTGGAAGTTAATTCGCGGCTTGCAGCTTGCCGCCAGATCTTTCCTCCCGGATTATAAGCCGGGAGGGGCAAAGAGAGAAAAACAGTGACTGGCAAAGAGAGAATTCGCATCCGGTTAAAGGCTTACGACTACCGCATTCTGGATCAGTCGACGGGCGAGATTGTGGAGACGGCCAAACGCACTGGCGCGCAAATCGCGGGTCCGATTCCGTTGCCCACGATGAAGAACAAATATTGCGTGCTGCGTTCGCCGCACGTGGATAAGAAATCGCGGGAAGCGTTTGAAATCCGCACGCACAAGCGTCTGCTCGATATTCTCGAGCCGACGCAGCAGACAGTCGACGCGCTGATGAAGCTCGATCTGCCGGCGGGCGTGGATGTGGAGATCAAGGCGTTCGGCAAGGAACATAAATAGTCGTCGGTCGTTCGTCGCTAGTCGTTCGCGGCGCAGTTGAAAGACGACAACGATTGCGAGCCCGCAAGGGCTTGAGCACCCAGCCAATAGCGGATAGCCAAGCTGGGAACGGAGAAGGAAATGGCGAGAGTAGCAGGGATTCTGGGCAAAAAGGTCGGCATGACGCAGCTCTTCGATTCGAAGGGCGATGTGCGGCCGGCGACGGTGTTGAAGGCGGGACCGTGCGTGATTACTCAGCACAAGACCAGCACCAGAGACGGTTACGAGTCGGCGCAGATTGGCCTGGTCGAGTTTGTGAAAGAAAAGAAGCTGACCAAGCCCATGCGTGGACACTTTGCCAAGCACAACCTGCCGCCGGTGAAATTTCTGCGTGAAGTGAGCATTGAAATCGATGCTCCGGGCGAGAAGACCGAAGGCGTGATCAAAGTCGGCGACCGGGTGCTGGTGGATATTTTCGAAAACGAGCGCTTCGTCGACATCATTGGTGTGAGCAAAGGCCACGGTTTTCAAGGCGTAGTCAAGCGTCATCATTTCGCGGGCGGCGCGAAGTCGCACGGGTCGATGTTTCAGATTACAGGTTCGATTGGTTCGTCGGCGTTTCCCTCACGTGTGTTCAAGGGCATGCGGATGTCGGGTCACATGGGCGATGCCCGGGTCACGACGCGCAATCTGCGCATCCTGGGTGTCGATAAAGAAGAAAACTTGCTGGTGGTTGAAGGCAGCGTGCCAGGCGCGAACGGCGGATATATCGTGATCAACAAAGCGAAGAAGCCGCCCCGAGAGCGCCGTGGATTTGCTGGCTCGGCGACGGTCGATCCGTTGAAGGCCGCGAAACGCGCTGCCAAGAAGGGGTAATGGCAGTAGCCAGCACCCAGTAATGCGAGAAAGATTATGGCAACTATTGATATCTACAATCTGAGCGGGGCCAAGGCCGGAACGATGGAACTGGCCGAGGAAGTTTTCGGCGCAGTCAACGAAGACTTGCTCTGGGAAGCGATCACGCACTATCGTGCCGCCGCGCGCGCGGGCACGCATGCCACCAAGAACCGCTGGCGCGTTTCCGGATCGGGCAAGAAGCTCTGGAAGCAGAAGGGCACGGGGCGAGCGCGTATCGGCTCCATCCGCTCGCCGCTCTGGCGCCACGGCGGCACGGTGCACGGGCCGCAGCCCCGATCCTATGATTATGCCTTCCCGAAGAAAAAGCTCCTCGGTGCGTTGCGCTCGGCGCTCGCTTCGAAGTTTGCCGACGGCAAATTGATGGTCGTCAAGTCGTTCGAAGTGAAAGAGCCGAAAACAAAGCTGTTTCGCGAAACGCTCGACAAGCTGAAGATCGAAGGCACCACGCTCCTCGTCGACATCTCGACGGTCGAGAACAAGAACCTGGAGCTGAGTTCGCGCAATATCGACGGGCTCGAACTGGTGCGGGCGAACGAAGTGCATCCCTATCACATCATGCGCTATACGCATGTGGTGTTTGCACAGTCGGCGCTCGAAAAGCTGCAGGATTCGCTGAAAAAATCGGCATCGCGGCGTCAGCACGAGGCCGAGCCAGCCGAAGAAAAAAAGGCAAAAAAGAAGCCGGCCGGGCGTTCGCGTAAGGCGCAGCCGGAGGTGGCCTGATGAAATCCGCATACCAGATTATTCAGAAGCCGGTGATTACCGAAAAAGGTCTCGGCATTAAAGAGACCCAGAACACGCTGGTGTTTCAGGTAGCTCCGAAGGCGACGAAGACCGAGATCAAGGAAGCGGTGCAGTCGATCTTCAAGGTGAAGGTAGCTTCGGTGCGCACGGCCAATTATCCCGGGAAAGAGCGGCGGCGAGGCAAGTTTACCGGCTATCGTCCGGATTGGAAAAAAGCATTCGTGCGCCTGAAGAGCGGCGAGAAAATGCCGGAGTACGCACAGAATTTGTAACTACAGCGGTCAGCCATCAGCCGTCAGCCCTCAGCTAAATCGGGCCGACGAGCAGTAGGGTTTACTGATGGCTGATGGCTGAAGGCTGAGAGCTAATATGGCTATTAAAACCTACAGACCGACAACCCAGACGCTGCGCTATCGCACCAGCGTGACCACGGACGACATTACGTCGTCGAAGCCGCACAAAGCGCTGGTCGAGGGCAAGATTCGTTCCGGCGGACGGCGCAATTCCGGCGATATGACCATGCGCTTCCGCGGCGGCGGCAACAAGCGCAAGCTGCGCACGATTGATTTCAAGCGCGATAAGCACGGGATTCCGGCGACGGTCGTGACCATCGAATACGATCCCGGCCGCTCGGCGCGCATTGCGCTCCTGAGCTATGCCGATGGCGAGAAGCGTTACATCGTGCAGCCCGATGGTCTGAAGGTTGGGCAGAAGATTTTGAGCGGTCCCGAAGCCGACATTCTGGTCGGGAACGCGTTGCCGCTGCGAAATATTCCGCCCGGCACCACGATTCACAATGTGGAACTGAAGCCTGGAAAAGGCGCGCAAATGGTGCGTTCGGCGGGCGGATCGGCGCAGTTGGTTGCCAAAGAAGGCGATTACGGACTAGTGAAGCTGCCTTCGGGAGAAACTCGCAAAGTGCTCCTCGATTGTTTGGCGACGATCGGGCAGGTGGGCAACACCGACCACGAAAACGTAACCTGGGGCAAAGCGGGACGCACGCGCTGGGTAGGGAAGCGTCCGCATAACCGCGGCGTTTCGATGAACCCAGTCGACCATCCGCACGGCGGCGGTGAAGGCAAGACTTCCGGCGGACGGCATCCGGTGACCCCATGGGGCCAGCCGACGCGCGGATACAAGACGCGGAACAATAAGCGGACCGATGCGTTCATTGTGAACCGGAGAAAGAAAGGTTAGAAGCAAGCAGTCAGCATCAACCGTCAGGAAGAACGGTTTACCTGATGGCTGAAAGCTGATGGCTGAGAGCTAGGACTGAGAGCTGACTTTATGGCACGTTCAACAAAAAAAGGACCATTCGTGGATGCGCACCTGGCGACGAAAGTCGAAGGCATGAATGCGCGTAACGAGAAGAAGGTGCTGCGGACCTGGTCGCGGCGCTCGACGATTATTCCGGAAATGGTGGGACACACGATTGCCGTCCACAACGGGCGGAAATTCATTCCGGTATACGTGACCGAAAACATGGTGGGGCACAAGCTGGGCGAATTCAGCTTTACCCGCCAGTTCAAAGGCCACTCCATGAAAGCGGCGACCGAGGTTGCGGCGAAACCAGCCGGCGTTCCCGGCGGACCTGGAGCCATAACGCCATCCGCGCCGTCGGCGCCGAAGGCGTAGAGGAGACACGATGGAATTTCGAGCTCAAGCCCGATACATGCGCGTCTCGCCGCAGAAGGCGCGGCTGGTGCTGAACCTGATCAAGGGACGGCGCGTGGAAGAGGCGAGGAACACGCTGGCCTTCACAAAAAAGCGCGTGGCGGCAACGGTCGGCAAGCTGTTGCAGTCGGCGATCGACAATGCGAACTTCCTGAGCACCGAAAAGGGCCTGGATGTCGATCTCGACAACCTCTATGTCAAGTCGGCGGTGGCGGGCGACGGGCCGCGCATGAAGCGGATTCGTCCCGCGCCGATGGGACGCGCATATCACTACGTGCGCCGCATTGCCCATCTTGAAATTGTGCTGGCGGAGAAAAACCGCAACGGCGCTCCGGTAGGAACAGGAACGACGCCGGCGGCAGGCGAGAAAGCGGCGAAAGCTGCTCCTCCAAGGCCGAAAGCGAAAGCCAAGGCGAAAGCGCCAGCGAAGAAGAAAGCGGTAGGCAAGAAGGCGACGGCGAAAGAAATAAGGTATCGTCGTTCGCTGCTCGTCGCTCGCAAAGAGCGAAGCAGCGAATAGCGATCAGCGAATAGCGAACTGCGAGAAGTTTAGGAGCAACGATGGGACAAAAAGTTCACCCTTACGGATTCCGGCTCGGCTACACCAAGCCGTGGAAGTCGCGCTGGTTTGTCGAGAAGGATTACGACAAGCTGCTGCTCGAAGACTATAAGCTCAAGACCGAGCTGAAAGAAAAGCTCAAGTCGGCGGGCGTGAGCTCGGTGGAGATCGAGCGTCCAGGCAACAAGCTGCGCATCATTATTAAGACAGCGCGGCCGGGCATCATCATCGGACGCAAGGGCGCGGAAATCGACAAGCTGAAGCAGGATCTGCAGAAGAAGACGACGCGCGAAGTGCATGTCGATATCCAGGAAGTGCACAAGCCGGAGCTCGACGCCCAACTCGTCTCGGAATCGATCGCACTGCAACTCGAAAAGCGCGTGGGCTTCCGGCGGGCGATGCGCAAGTCGGTGGATTCGGCGCTGCGCTTCGGTTGCAAAGGCATCAAAGTGCGCGTGAGCGGGCGCTTGAATGGCAACGAAATCGCGCGCTCGGAGTGGTACTTGCAGGGCCGTTTGCCGCTGCACACGTTGCGCGCCGATATCGATTACGGATTCACCGAGGCGCGCACCACCTACGGCGTGATTGGCGTGAAGTGCTGGGTTTATAAAGGCGAGATTCTGCCGGCAAAGAAGCGCGAAGCGACCCCGGCGCGCGAAGTGAGCACGACCGGAGCGTTCTAGAAATTGAAGAAGTAAGAAGTCAGATTGAAGAAGTTTGATTACAGAGGTCAGAGGTCAGATTGCGGAAGGTTGGGAAGCGGACTAAAAAGCGGGAAAGATTTTCCGAGATGACCTGAGAACTGAGAACTGATTTTATGTTGATGCCGAAAAAAGTTAAGTACCGCAAGCAGCAGCGCGGGCGCATGACGGGGAAGGCCTGGCGCGGTGGCACGCTGGCTTTCGGTCAGTATGGACTGAAGGTGCTCGAGCCGGGATGGATCACCGACCGTCAGATTGAAGCAAGCCGCGTGGCCATGACGCGTTTTGTGAAGCGCGGCGGCAAGATCTGGATCCGTCTGTTTCCGGATAAGCCCGTAACCAAGAAGCCCGCCGAAACCCGTATGGGCAAAGGCAAAGGCGCGCCCGATCACTGGGTAGCGGTGGTGCAAGCCAGGAAAGATTCTGTTCGAAATGGAAGGCGTGACGATCACGGACGCGAAAGAAGCCATGCGTCTCGCGTCCCACAAGCTTCCGCTGCGAACGACATTCGTGAAACGAGAAGTGCTGTAGAAATCGTAGAAGTGAGAAGTCAGGTTGCAGAATTGAAAAGCAAAGTTCGTGAGCGACGAGAGCTTTTCCTGAGACCTGACACCTGAGACCTGATTTATGAAAGCTGAAAAGATACGCAACTTGACCGACGACGAGCTCAAGCACCAGGAGCGCGATTTGGCGGACCAGCTCTTCAAGCTGAAGTTCCAGATGAATATGGGACAGACGGAGAGCCTGAAAAAGATTCGCGGGCTGCGCCGGGATATTGCGCGCGTCCAGACGGTGCTGCGCGAGCAGGAACTGGCCGCGGACAAGAACGAGACCATCAGACGCAGAACAAGACGGAGAAAAAATAATGGCGGAAACCACGGATCAAACTGAAAGTGGCCAAGCCGCAACCGGCCAAGCCGAAAAACAGTCGCACCGCAAAGTCCTGATCGGCACGGTCGTCTCGAACAAGATGCAGAAAACGATTGTCGTCGAAGTCACGCGCAAGAAGGCGCACCCGATGTACAAGCGGGTGATCTCGATCCGCAAGAAGTTCTATGCGCACGATGAGAAGAACGAAACTCATACCGGCGACGTGGTGAAGATCGAAGAGTCGCGGCCGCTGTCGAAACTGAAGCGCTGGACGCTGAAGGAAATTGTGCGCAAGACGGCGCTGGTGCCGGAAGTGGATATTGACGCCGGTATCGGCGTCCCGCGAAGAATTAGGAAGCGGAAAGAAGGAGACGATCATGGCCCTAATGATGAGATCGATGATCGAGGTCGCCGATAATTCCGGCGCGCGCAAGCTGCAGATGATCATGCCGCTCGGCGGTTCGACCGGTCTGCACGCGGGCATCGGCGACGTGATCACGGCAAGCGTAAAAGAAGCCGCGCCCGACGGTCAGGTGCAGAAGGGCAAAGTGGTGAAGGCAGTCATCGTGCGAACGCGGAAAGAGCATCGGAGGCGCGACGGAACCTACATCCGCTTCGATCAGAATGCAGCTGTGTTGATCAATGAAACCGGCGAACCGGTGGGCACCCGCGTGTTCGGTCCGGTGGCGCGCGAACTGCGCGAGAAGAAGTTTTTGAAGATTGTGTCGCTGGCGCCCGAAGTACTGTAGCGCTGGCGTAGCGACGCGGCAAGCCCCGTTTCTAGACGAAAAGATTTGGAAGGGTTTAGCTATGGGAACAGCAACGACGACCGAACATAAGCGAGTGGATATCCGCCGGAACGACACCGTGAAGGTGATGACCGGGCGGGATACGGGAAAAGAAGGCCGCGTGTTGCGCGTGCTTCCCGATAAGGGTAGGGTGCTGGTCGAGCACGTGATGATGGTGAAGAAGCACGTGCGGCCGAATCCGCAGCGCAACATCAAGGGTGGAATTGCCGAGCAGGAGCGGGCGATTCCTCTATCGAACGTGGCCCTGGTATGCGCGACGTGCGGCCCGGTGCGGATCGGGCACGAAATGCGCGGAGACCGCAAGGTCAGGGTTTGTAAGAAGTGTGGGACGACGCTGGACAAATAAATTTGGTAGTTGCGTAATCGGGTAATTTTGTAATTTAAGAACTTAAGTTTTCAGATTACAAATTTACCCGATTACGAAATTACAAATTCCTCACGAACCGGTACCCACTCCGAAACCGTGATGGAGAAGGCAGCAACGAAAATGGCAGACGAGCAGAAAAAAGGCGAGCAGCAGCAAAAGAAGGCAAAGCCACCGAAGGGCGAGCAGAAGGGACACGCTCCGGTCGAGGCGAAAGCGGGTCCCGAGGCTCCACGGCACGCGGCGAAAGAGCGGCCGCGGCTGCGGTCACGGTTTGAGAAGGAAGTAGCAGCGTCCCTGACGAAGGAACTCGAACTCAAGAACCCGATGGCGGTCCCGCGACTGAACAAGATCGTCGTAAACATGGGCGTCGGCGAAGCGACGCAGAACGCAAAGCTGATCGACCCGGCGGTGAATGAACTGGGACAGATTGCGGGACAGAAGCCGGTCATCACGCGGGCGAAGAAATCGATTGCGGCGTTCAAAGTGCGCGAAGGCATGCCGATTGGCGCGATGGTCACGCTGCGTGGCGACCGCATGTACGAATTTTTCGATCGCCTGGTGAGCATCGTGCTCCCGCGCGTGCGCGATTCCGAGGCAGTCTCGACCAAGTCGTTCGATGGACGCGGCAATTACACGCTGGGTCTGCACGATCAGTTGATCTTCCCGGAGATCGACTACGCCAAGGTCGACAAGCTGAAAGGCATGAACGTAACCATTGTGACGACGGCCAGGTCGGACGATCAGGCAAGGTCGCTGTTGAAGCACCTGGGCATGCCATTTAGGGCTTGATGGAATCGGGTGGTCGCAAAGCCCGAACTGAAGGTTTGACTGAGAGCTGACGGCTGAGAGCTGACAGCTGAGTTGAGGAGCGAATTTGGCGACGACAGCAAAACGAGTGAAGGACGCGAGGAAACCGAAGTTCTCGACGCGCAAGCATAACCGCTGCAAGATTTGCGGACGTCCGCGAGCTTATCTGCGGAAGTTCGGCATTTGCCGTTTGTGTTTCCGGCAGTTGGCGTTGCGCGGCGAGATCCCCGGGGTTTCGAAGTCGTCCTGGTAGAAAGTCGTCAGTCGTTAGTCGTTGGTCGTTCGCGATCACGGGGAGCGAAAACGGCGTGGATTCACCGCTAAGTGAGAAGAAAGATCGGCCATTGGAAATTGTTTGCTAACGACTAGCGACCAACGACTAACGACCGAAAGCAAGCTGCTGACAGGTTCTCCGCTTGAACGCGGAGCGAACGGGCGGCTCGAGGAGAAACAAACGATGAGGTTGACCGATCCGGTCGCAGACATGCTGGCGCGCATCCGCAATGCGATTCGCGCCCGGCACCAGAAAGTGGATATACCAGCTTCCAAGCTGAAGACGGAGATTGCCCGCATTCTGAAAGAAGAGGGCTATATCGCGAACTTCAAGCCGGCGGAAGAAGAGGGTCACAAGGTCCTGCGCGTATATCTGAAGTACGGCAACAACAACGAGGCGGTGATCACGAACCTGGCGCGCGTGTCGCGTCCGGGCTGCCGCGTCTATGTGCGCCGCACCGAGATTCCGCGCGTGCTCGGCGGCATGGGCATCAACATCCTGACCACTCCGAAAGGCGTGATGACCGGACGCCAGGCGCGTCGCGAAGGCCTCGGCGGCGAGTTGTTGTGCGAGATTTGGTGATGAGCTACCAGCCATCAGCCGTCAGCCATCAGGTAAACCCTGGTGCCGCCGACCTGAAGGCTGAGGGCTGAGGGCTGAGAGCTACTATGTCACGAATTGGAAAAAAGCCGATCGCGATCCCGAAGGGCGTCACGGTCAAAATCGAAGGCAACACGGTGATGGTCCAGGGGCCAAAAGGCAAGCTGGATACATCTCTTCCGTCCGGCATCACGATGGAGCAAAAGGACGGCAACCTGGTCGCGGTCCGCCCGGACGATGCTCACTCGGCGGTACACGGACTGGCGCGCGCGCTGGTCAACAACGCGGTCGAAGGCGTGACCAAAGGCTGGACGAGGGATCTGGAAATTGTCGGCATCGGCTACCGCGCGGAGATGAAGGGCAAGGGAACGGTGGTGTTCAGTCTGGGATATTCGCATCCCATCGAGTATCCGCTGCCCAGCGGCGTGGATTGCGCGGTCGATGCGAAACAGACCAAGCTGACGCTGAATGGAATCGACCGCCAGAAAGTCGGCCAGGTGGCGGCAGAAATGCGGTCGTTGCGTCCGCCCGACCCGTACAAGAACAAGGGCGTGCGTTACGCCGGCGAGCGCTTGAAGAAGAAGGTTGGTAAGACGGGAGCAAAATAGCTGCTCGCCATCAGCTCTCAGCCGTCAGTTGCTTCTAACGAGGTCTGACGACTGAAGGGTTTAGCGATGGCTGATGGCTGATAGCTGAGGGCTTATGTTAAGAATCAATTCAAAAAATCAGACGCGGCAGCGGGTGCACGACCGTATCCGCAAGAAAGTGATGGGCACGCCGGAGCGTCCACGGCTCAACGTGTACCGTTCGCTGAACCACATCTACGTCCAGTTGATTGACGACCTGAAGGGCGTCACGCTGGCGGCGGCTTCGACGGCCGACGACCGCAAGGGAGCACGCGTCACAGGCGGCAACGTGGCCTCGGCGAAAATGGTTGGGAAGAAGATTGCCGAACTGGCCAAGCAGAAGGGTTTCACGAAAGTGGTCTTCGATCGTGGCGGCTACATCTACCACGGCCGGGTCAAAGCCGTGGCCGATGCGGCGCGCGAAGCAGGATTGCAGTTCTAGGAATTTGTAATTGGTGATTTGTAATTTGTAATTTCAAAACCTGGGGTTTTGATTTCCAATTACAAATTGCCAATTACAAATTAGAAATGGATATTCGAATGCCAAGAGTTACAAAAAAACTCGATGCAGGTTCGTTCCAGTTGAAAGACCAGGTAGTCTCGATTAACCGGGTGACGAAAGTGGTGAAGGGCGGCAAGAACATGTCGTTTGCGGCGCTCGTGGTCGTGGGCGATCCGTCGGCGGCCGTGGTTGGTTACGGATCGGGCAAAGCGAAGGAAGTTCCGCAGGCCATCCGCAAGGGAATTGAGTCGGCGAAGAAGAACCTGATGCGCATCAACCTGACGCAGACATCCGTGCCGCACACGGTGCTCGGCCGCTTTGGCTCGGGCATGGTGCTGCTGAAGCCGGCTCCCGAAGGCACGGGCGTGATTGCCGGCGGAGCGGTGCGCGCGGTGATGACCTCGGCGGGAGTGCAGAACGTGCTGACGAAATCGATTGGCACGAACAATCCGCACAACGTGATCAAAGCGACATTCGCGGCGCTGAAGAAGCTGAAGAACCGCGAACACGTCGCGGAACTGCGCGGCAAGTCGGTAGAGGAGTTGTAATCATGATGACGACCAAGACATCGAAACGGCGGCGAGCGGCAAGATTCAGTTGAAGTGGGTGCGGTCGGCGATCTGCACTCCCGTGAAGCACAAAAAAGTCGTGAAAGGTCTGGGCTTCACCCGGCTGAACCAGGTGATTGAGCGGCCGGATACGGCTGCGATTCGCGGCATGGTGAAGAAGATTCCGCACCTGGTGGAGATCGTAAGTTAGGTCTCAGGTCTCAGGTGTCAGGTCTCAGGAAAATCAATAACCAGCTTGGATTTTCCTGACACCTGACACCCGACACCTGACACCCAGGATTTGATTATGAATCTATCGACAATACGGGCACCGAAGAAGGCAACGGAAAAGAAGAAGCGCGTCGGACGCGGCATGGGCTCGGGCATGGGCAAGACTTCCACGCGCGGTCACAAGGGGCAATGGTCGCGCTCGGGCGCGCGGCTGATCCGCGGATTTGAAGGCGGCCAGATGCCGTTGCATCGGCGTGTCCCGAAGCGCGGCTTCACCAACATTTTCCGCGAGGAATACGATGTCGTGAACCTCGACCGCCTGGCCACGCTCGGCGAAACCGAAATCACCCCCGAAGTGCTGAAGAAAGCCGGCGTGGTCAATGGCAAGCGCCGGTTAAGATTCTGGGCAACGGCGAATTGAAAACCGCGATTACCGTGCACGCGCACAAGTTTTCCAAGTCGGCGCAGGAAAAAATCACCAAGGCTGGCGGCAAGTTTGAGGTCTTGCAGTAATGCTCGAAAAGCTGGCGAACATCTTCCGGGTTCCTGATCTCCGCAAGCGCGTGTTATTCACGCTCGGACTGCTGGCGGTGTATCGCATCGGCGGCCACATTCCGACGCCCGGCATCAACGGCGACCGGTCTGGCGCAGTTCTTCGAGCAGAACCGCGGCTCCGTGCTGGGTTTTGTCGACCTGTTCAGCGGCGGCAACCTCCGCCGCCTCACGATTTTCGCTCTCGGCATCATGCCGTACATCACGGCATCCATCATTCTGCAGTTGCTGACCGTGGTCTATGAGCCTCTCGCCAAGCTGCAAAAAGAAGGCGAGATGGGCCGCAAGAAAATCACCCAGTGGACGCGTTATCTCACCGTGATTTTGAGCGCGGTGCAGTCGTTCGGCATCGCCATCAGCCTCGAAAAAGCAGGCGATTTCGTCAATGCTCCTGGGCCCGGCTTCGTCCTGATGACCATGCTGACGCTGACCACGGGCAGCGCTTTCATCATGTGGCTGGGCGAACAGATTACCGAGCGCGGCATCGGCAACGGCATGTCGCTCCTGATCTTCGCCGGCATCGTGGTCGGCCTGCCGCGTGGCGTAGCCGATCTGTATCAGAAAGCCAGCACCTCGGCTTGGGGAGTATTCACCGCTCCGGCCATCCTCATGCTCCTGGTGCTGATGATCGCCGTGGTGGCGTTCATCGTCTTTGTCGAACGCAGCGAGCGCCGGATTCCGGTGCAGTACGCCAAGCGCGTGGTCGGTCGCAAGGTGATGGGCGGACAATCCACCCACCTGCCGCTCCGCGTGAATGCCGGCGGCGTCATGCCGGTAATTTTCGCGTCGTCGATTTTGGCTTTGCCGCAAATGCTGGGCGCGGCGTTCCATAACAACAAAGTCGTCGGCCCGATTCTCGACGCGATGAAGTGGGGCGAGCCTCTTTACACCTTGCTCTATTGCCTCGGGATCATTTTCTTCGCCTACTTCTATATCTCGATCGTGTTCAACCCGAACGAGGTTGCCGACAACATGCGGAAGTGGGGCGGTTTTATTCCCGGCATCCGGCCCGGGCAAGCGGACATCGGATTTCATTAACGATGTTCTGACCCGCATCACGCTGGTGGGTGCGCTCTACTTGATTCTGATTTCGCTGATTCCGGAGTGGATGATTGCCGGCATCAAGCTGAACCACCTCCCGCTGCTCGGACGGGTTTTTGAGAACTTGCCTACATGGGTCACGAACGGCTTGGGAGTGAATTTCTATTTTGGCGGAACCTCGCTGCTGATCGTGGTCGGGGTCGCGATGGACACGGTCACGCAGATCGAGGCGCAGTTGATCATGCGCCACTACGATGGCTTTACGCCGAAGAGCGGACGGCTGCGCGGACGCCGGACCTGGTGATCCCTTTTAATGGCCAACGAGTCGGGAAGCGGCACCGCGCGAAAGATTGGACCGGTGATTCTTCTCGGCCCCCCCGGGGCGGGCAAGGGCACTCAGTCCAAACAGATCGTCGAGCATTACGGTATTCCGCAGATATCGACCGGTGATCTGTTACGGGATCACGTCGCGCGTGGCACCGAACTCGGCCTCGAAGCCAAGGCGATCATGGCCCGAGGCGAGCTGGTTCCGGACGAATTGATGTACGGCATCGTGGCCCACCGGCTGCGCGAAACCGATTGCCAGCGCGGATTCGTGCTGGATGGCTTTCCCAGGACAGCCGCCCAGGCAGGATGGCTCGATGCCTTCCTGGAAAAAGAGGTCTTTGACAACTCGGAAAAATCGAAGCCCTGCTCGCCGCCGATTGTGATCCAGTTGCTCGTAGACTATAATCAATTACTGCTACGGCTTACCGGGCGGCGTTCGTGTCCCACCTGTGGACGGCTCTATAACATCCACTTTCAGCCACCTCTCGTTGACGAGTTGTGTGATGTGGATGGATCCAAGCTGGTGATCCGCGAGGATGATCGCCCAGAAGTGATTTCCGAGCGATTGGCAGCCTATGAGAAGCAGACCCGGCCGGTGGCGGATTATTACCGGAGGCAACGACGCCTGGTGGCGCTGAATGCGGATCGGCCGGTGGAAGAGGTTACGGCGCAGATTTTCAGCGTGATCGAAAGGTATCACCAGGAGCGGCATCACGAGCACGGCCTACTGGGATCGGTAACGCCGAAAGTGGAATCTGGGAAGTCGAAATCGCTGCGACCCAAGATTTAGAGTCATTGAAGAATTGCAAGTTTAGTTTCGAGCTTGGTTTTCGAGTGTGGTTTTTCGAGTGAACGATGAGTTTTGGAGAAGACCGTATCATCCGCAAGTCGCCGGAAGAAATCGAAAAGATGAGGCGGAGCGGAAACATGGTCCGCCAGATCCTGAACCACTTGAAAACGATCGTGGCGCCCGGCGTTACGACCATGGATCTGGAGAAGGCTGCCGAGAAACTGATCGCGGAACTCGGAGCTACGCCGGCGTTTAAGGGATACTACGGTTATCCGTGTGTGCTATGCACTTCGATCAATGAAGAGATCGTGCACGGTATCCCGTCGGAAAAGCGGGTACTGAAAACCGGAGACATCGTTTCCATCGATTGCGGAGTCGTCTACGACGGGTATTTCGGAGACGCCGCAATCACCGTGCCGGTGGGCGAGTCGCTCACTGCGGAATTGAAAAAACTGCTCGAAGTCACCGAGGCGTCGCTGTACAAGGGCATCGAGCAGGTAAAGATCGGCAACACCATTGGACACGTTGGTTCGGCGATCCAGAAGCACGTGGAAGCGAACGGGTTCAGCGTGGTCCGGGATTTTGTAGGCCATGGCATCGGAACCAAGCTGCATGAAGCGCCGCAGATTCCGAACTTCGGCAAGAAGGGCCAGGGCGCGGAGTTGACCGAAGGCATGGTGCTGGCGATCGAGCCGATGGTGAACTCGGGCGGTCCGGAGGCCAAGGTGTTGAGCGACAAGTGGACGGCGGTAACGGTAGACGGCAGTTACAGCGCGCACTTCGAGCATTGCGTAGCCGTCACCAGAAAAGGTCCAGTGATTTTGACGCAGTAGCAGCTTTCAGCCGACAGCCATCAGGTAGAGTTCTGGGGGTGAAGGTTTTAGCTGATGGCTGAGGCTGAGAGCTGACGGCTGGTTTCAGGAGGGTAATGAGTAAAGAAGACGCGATTGAAGTTGAGGCGTCTAGCGGGCGTGAGCGAAGCGGGAGCCCGCTGCCGAAATCCTGAGCGAAGCGAAGGATCTGTGGTGAGAGAAATCTGGGAGGGTAATGAGTAAAGAGGACGCGATTGAAGTGATGGCAGTGGTGGTCGAACCCCTGCCCAATGCCATGTTCAAGGTGGAGCTCGAAAACAAACACCAGGTACTGGCGCACGTTTCCGGCAAAATGCGGAAGAACTTCATCCGAATCTTGCCAGGAGACAAAGTCGCAGTCGAACTTTCTCCCTACGACCTGAATCGCGGAAGAATTGTGTACCGCTATAAATGACTTTCGTCTGCTTTTTTAAGTTTGTCATCCCGAGCGAAGCGAGGGATCTGCAGTTGCAGTAACTGGCAACTGGGAACTGGGAACTGGTTTATGAAAGTAAGAGCATCGGTAAAGAAAATTTGTGACAAGTGCAAGGTCATCCACCGCAAGGGAGTAGTGCGGGTGATCTGCGAGAACTCGAAACACAAACAGCGTCAAGGTTAACAAAAGGTTCTGCTCTCACTGAAAGCTGATAGCTGACAGCTGAGAGCTAACAAGAGAGGGATCATGGCTCGTATCGCAGGCGTCGATCTTCCGCGCAACAAGCACGCGAATATCGCGCTCACTTACATTTACGGCATCGGCAATTCACGCGCGGCAAGCATTCTCGACGCCGCGAAAGTGGACCCCATGAAAAAAGTGCAGGACCTCGCGGAAGATGAGGTCAATCGCATCCGCCAGGTGATCGAGGCGGAAGGCGCTGTAGAAGGCGATCTGCGCAAGGACGTTTCGATGAACATCAAGCGCCTCATCGAAATCGGGTCCTATCGCGGATTCCGCCATCGCCGGAACCTCCCGGTACGGGGCCAGCGCACGCACACCAATGCTCGCACAAGAAAAGGTCCGCGCAAGGGCACGGTAGCGCAGAAGAAGAAGACGGCAAAAGCGTAAAGAATCAGGTTTCAGGTCGCAGGTGTCAGGTCTCAGAAAAATCGAGACCTTCCTGAGACCTGACACCTAAGACCTGAGACCTAAATTATGGCAAAACCAGCAGCAGCAGGCGGCGCCGCAGCCGCGCCCGAGAAAAAAGGCAAGAAGAAGACGTTCAAGAAGAAAGAGCGCAAGCACGTCCCCCACGGGCTTGTGCATGTGCAAGCTTCTTTCAACAACACCATCGTCACGATTACGGATATGTCCGGAAACGTGCTGTCGTGGAAAAGTTCTGGCTCGCTCGGTTTCCGCGGTTCCCGCAAAGGAACTCCGTTTGCCGCCCAGCAGGCAGCGTCAAACGCCGCCAGCATGGCCCGTGATCACGGCGTGCGCAGTGTGGATGTAAGGGTCAGTGGTCCAGGATCAGGCCGTGAATCGGCCGTCCGAGCGTTAGCCTCGGCCGGAATCGAAGTCCGTTCGATCAAAGATACGACCCCGATTCCGCATAACGGCTGTAGGCCGCCGAAACGCCGTAGAGTGTAGCGAGAAAGTTCTCAGTTCCCAGTTCTCGGTTCTCAGTAAGCACCTGGATAGAGGTTTTCCTGATGGCTGATGGCTGAGAGCTGACGGCTAATTCGTCCGGGACGAAGGGTGAAGCCCAAAACCCGTAAACCGGTCATCTAAAAGGAGAACAACTTGGCAAGATATACCGATGCAGTGTGTCGTCTTTGTCGCCGGGAAGGCATCAAGCTTTTCCTGAAAGGCACCAAGTGCTTCAGCGACAAGTGTCCCATTGAGAAGCGCAACTTCGCTCCCGGACAACACGGGAAAGACAAGAAGACCAAGGTCGTAGGCTACGGTCTGCAGTTGCGCGAAAAACAGAAAGCCAAACGCATCTACTTCACCCAGGAAGGCCAGTTCCGGAATTATTTCGAAAAGGCTGTCCGCTTCAAGGGTGTGACGGGTGCGAAGCTGCTCGAACAACTCGAGCGCCGTCTCGACAACGTAGTCTACCGTCTCGGTTTCGGCATTTCCCGCCGTCAGGCGCGCCAGTTGGTGCGTCACGGACACGTGCAGGTGAATGGCAAGAAAGTCAATATTCCCTCGTACGAAGTCACGGTGGGCGAAGAAATTCAGATTCGCGAGAGCAGCCGCAAGGTTCCGATTCTAGAAACCGCCAGAGATTTTGCCAGTCATCAGCCGGCGCCAGCGTGGTTGGAAATCGATCGCGAGAACTACAAGGGCCGAGTCCTGGCGCTGCCGAAACGCGAAGATATCCAGCTGCCGGTAAATGAGCAGCTGATCGTTGAGTTGTACAGCAAGTAAGTCGATAGTCGTTGGTCATTAGTCGTTCGGCACTCAAAGACGACCCGCGAACGACGAACGACTAACGGCCAACGACTGTTTGGCCCTTATTTTCGTGCCAGATCAGCCTTTCCTGCTGTGACCTGAGCCGGGCCGCTCGGGTTTTGGCTAATGCCGAGCAGGATCGAGCCACATGGCCGAGAGGAGAAACACAAATGCTTTGGAGAGGCTTTCAAAAACCGAAACGACTGGCGAGCGATACCACTTCGCTCACCGATAAATACGGAATGTTCTGGGCGCAGCCGTTTGAGCGCGGATTCGGCACCACCATCGGCAACGCCCTGCGGCGCGTGTTGCTCAGTTCGATCGAAGGCGCGGCTGTTACCGCCGTCAAGATCGAAGGCGTGCTGCATGAGTTCCAGTCCATCCCCGGTGTGGTCGAAGATGCGACCGACATCATCCTCAACATGAAGCAGATCCCCTTCAAACTTGCGGGAGATGGTCCCAAGGCGATTTACCTGCGCGCCGAGCAGCCCGGAGTCGTCACCAGCGGCATGATTGAAGCCGATGGCGATGTCGAAGTGCTCGACAAGGAAGTTTACATCGCGACCGTAAGCGAGGGCGGCAAACTCGACATGGAAATGCGCCTCAAGCGCGGTCGCGGCTATGTTTCCGCCGACAAAAACTTCGAGGACGACCTCGGCATCGGATTCATCCCCATCGATTCCGTCCACACGCCGGTGCGCAAGTGCAACTACACCGTCGAAGCCGCGCGTTTGGGACAGATCACCGATTACGACAAACTGACGCTCGAAGTCTGGACCAACGGTTCCATCACTCCCGGCGATGCCCTCGGACTCTCCGCGAAGCTGCTGAAGGATCACATGAATATCTTCATCAACTTCGAGGAAGAAATCGAAACCGCGTCGGCCAGTGAAGAGCGCCGCCCCGAGATCAAGAACGAGAACCTCAACCGTTCGGTCGAGGAACTCGAACTCTCGGTCCGCAGCTATAACTGCCTGAAGAACGCCAATATTCAGTCCATCGGCGAACTGGTGCAGAAGACCGAAGCCGAGATGTTGAAAACGAAGAATTTTGGCCGCAAGTCGCTGAACGAAATCAAGGAGATTCTCAACTCGATGGGTTTGAGCCTGGGCATGAAGATCGACGAGCACGGCAATGCCGTTCCCGGACCGACTTCCAATCAGGTCCTGCCCGCGTCAGCATACGGCGACAACGATCTGTAGAGTAGCGCCGGCGTCTCGCCGGCAAGGTTTTGGGTAGGGCACGGCTTCAGCCGTGCCGCCCAGCCAAATGAGATGCGGGCTTTAGCCGCTGAGGCCACTGCCCGCTGACGAACAACCCACTGGCAACTGGCCACTGGCAACTGACAACTGGGGTTTTAGACATGCGTCACAAAGTAGCAGGATACAAACTCGGACGAACCACTTCGCATCGCCGCGCCATGCTGCGCAATATGGTCACGTCGATCATTATGGAAGAACGCATTGAGACGACCGTGATCAAGGCGAAAGCCGTGCGTCCATCGGTCGAGAAGATGATCACTCTCGGCAAAAAGGGAGATCTGGCCGCGCGCCGTCAGGCTGCGTCTTACCTTATGACCAACGAAGCGGTCACCAAGCTTTTCGACACCGTGGCCCCGCGCTTCGGCGATCGGAAAGGCGGCTATACGCGCATCATTCGCACCGCCTGGCGCAAAGGCGACGGCGCCGAAAAAGCGTTCATCGAACTGCTCGGCAGCGAGCAGGTCATTGACGAGAAGCGCCAGAAGCGAGCCGAAATTCGAGCGAAACGTGCCGAGGAAAACCGCAAGGCAATGGAGCACGCCGACGAAGAAGCGCAGGCGCAGGCGAATATGGCCGCAAACGAAGCTGAGGGTAAGACGGAAGGCAGCGACAAGAAAGAGTAATTCAGCTGTAGAGACGCGGCTTGTCGCGTCTCTCCTCACCGAACCGACCGACATGAACAAGGGGCGTCCCGCGCGGACGCCCTTTTTCTGCGTCAAGGTCCTTGGATAGACGCCGCCGACAGAAACCACATGGCCAAGCGCTTGGCCACTGGCCCTTCGTGAAAAACCAGAAATCCAGGAGATGCTACGATCAGGCTAGCCTGACTCAATCGGCCGAATGAGGGAGATCTCCATGTGCGCAGATCATCGCCCGCTCGTGCTGTTAACGGGCGTGTCAGGCTACATCGGAGGTCGACTCCTAAAAGACTTGGAGAAAGCAAGTTGGCCCGTTCGCTGCCTGGCTCGACGTCCCGATTTTCTCAGACCCAGAGTTGCTGCCTCTACCGAGGTCGTTCAAGCGGACTGTCTCGACCGGAGTTCACTGGCGCCGGCGATGGCAGGAGTGCACACGGCGTATTACCTCGTCCACTCCATGGGGTCCGCGGGTAAGTTCGAACAAGAGGACCGCGAGGCCGCTCAGAATTTCGCCGATGCAGCACGCGATTCCGGAGTCCGACGCATTGTCTATCTGGGCGGCCTGGGGGACCACGACCAAGCCAATCACGACCAGGCTCTATCCGCTCATCTGCGAAGTCGTCACGAGGTCGCAGACATCCTGCGAAGCTCAGAGGTTCCAACCATCGAATTCCGCGCCTCCATCGTGATCGGTTCCGGCAGTCTTTCTTTTGAAATCATTCGCGCGCTGGTACAACGGTTGCCCGTCATGATCTGCCCGCGCTGGGTTGCCGTTAAAGCCCAGCCGATAGCGATCGAGGATGTGGTCGCCTACCTGATGGCCGCTCTCATGCTGCCGGCGGAACCAAGTCGCGTTTTCGAGATTGGCGGCGCCGACCAGGTCAGCTTCGGCGAAATCATGCACGAATACGCCCGGCAATGCGGTCTCCGTCGATGGATGATCCCGGTTCCCATCCTGACGCCTCGCCTCTCAAGTCTGTGGCTGGGCCTGGTCACGCCAGTTTATGCGCGGATTGGCCGCAAGCTGGTCGAGAGTATGCGCAACCCCACTCTCGTGCACGACAATTCCGCGTTGACAGCCTTTGACATCAAGCCGAAAGGTTTGCGGGAGGCAATCGAGCGAGCTCTTGATCATGAAGACCGGGAATTCGCCCTGACGAGCTGGTGCGGCGCTCTCTCCTCAGGCGGGGAGCCCCAGTCATGGGGCGGTATCAAGTTTGGCACCAGGCTGGTCGATTCTCGAACCGTGCAAGTATCGGTTTCCCCCGCTTTGGCTTTTGCTCCGATTCAGCGCATCGGAGGTTTGAATGGCTGGTACTTCGCCAATTTCCTTTGGTGGCTTCGAGGCGCAGCGGACCTCCTGGTTGGTGGCGTGGGACTGCGCCGGGGCCGTCGCGATCCGCACACGCTATCCCCGGGCGACGCTCTGGATTTCTGGCGCGTCGAAACCTTTGTGCCGGATCGCGAACTAGGGTTGGTCGCGGAAATGAAAGTGCCGGGTCGTGCGTGGCTCCGTTTTGAGGTGGAACCAAATAGTCAAGGCTCCCTCATTCGCCAAACCGCTATTTTTGATCCTGCGGGATTGGCGGGACTTCTCTATTGGTACGCGCTTTACCCTGTGCATCGCTGGATTTTCAGGGGCATGCTCGACGAGATTGCGGCCGCCGCGGGACGGGCTCATACCGCCAATTTCCTCGAAGTCACCGCATAGTAGTCATTCCTTTTCGCCGCCTGGAGGCCCCCAGAAGACTGCCCACGTGACCAAGTCTTGAGAGAACTCCGCGAATCGGTGCTTCTTTTCGGCTGGAACGAACAGCACATCTCCTTCCATGAATGGATAGGGTTTGTCCTCAATCGTGAGAACTCCCGATCCTTTCATCACGATGTAGAGCTCATCCTGCTTGTGACTGCTTTGATAGTCGCGGCCGCGCGGAGCGAACACTAGAACAGACATGGTGCCGTGCTCAAGCACCGTTTTATCCCAAACACCCTCCGGCCACGGTTCGGTGGCCGGCAAAGGCAGAATGGAGAGTGCGGACTTCAGGTCAATATGCATTGCGGTCGACTTCTCCTGTGGGTTTGGTGTTCTCAAGAAGCAAGAGAGCATAACAAAGGCAAACATCCACCCGCGTTGTCACCAATCCGGAACAAGTCTCCACGAGCGATTTCCTTGCCGTCAAGTCTGGCATGCCGGCAATCACGAAAATGCCGGCATTTGCTTCATCGCGCACCCCTCCCTACAATAGAAGTTTCATCCAAAAGTTATGATCCACTTCCCAGTACCCGAAGCCCTCACATTTGACGACGTATTGCTTCTCCCGGCGCATTCCGGAGTCGTGCCCGCCAACGCCAATACCCAGACTCAACTCTCGCGCAACATCCGGCTGAACATTCCCATCATCAGCGCTGCCATGGATACGGTCACCGAGTCGCACATGGCCATCGCTATGGCGCAGCAGGGAGGCCTCGGTATCATTCATCGCAACCTGAACATCGAGCAGCAGGCCAATGAAGTCGACAAGGTGAAGCGGTCCGAGAGCGGCATGATCGTCGATCCCGTCACCATGTCGCCCGACGCCAAGGTTTCCGATGCTCTCGAAGTCATGCAGAAATACAAGATTTCCGGCGTCCCCATCACCCAAAGAGATGGAAAATTGGTTGGCATCCTCACCAACCGCGATCTTCGCTTCGAAACCCGCTTCGATATTCCGATCAGCAAGGTAATGACGCAGAAGAACCTGATCACCGTCCCAGTGGGAACGACACTGGAGCAAGCCGAAGAAATCCTCCACGAGCATCGCGTGGAAAAGCTTCTCGTCGTCGACGACAAGTACATCCTGAAGGGTTTGATCACGGTCAAAGACATCCAGAAGAAACTGAAATATCCCGGCGCCGCCAAGGACGATAAAGGCCGCTTGCGCGTAAGTGCGGCGATCGGCGCGACCGGCGATTTCCTGGAGCGCGCCCAGGAACTGGCGAAGGCGAAAGTCGACGTGCTGGCCATTGACAGCGCCCATGGTCATTCCGCGCTGGTGATCGCAGCGGTCAAAAAGGTAAAAGCGGCGCTGCCGGAAGTGGAACTGATTGCCGGCAACGTAGCGACATTCGACGGCGCCTGCGACCTCGTCCGCGCTGGCGTCGACGGCGTCAAAGTCGGTATCGGACCGGGCTCCATCTGCACCACCCGCGTCGTGACCGGCGTGGGTGTTCCGCAGATTACGGCGATTGCCGAAGCCGCGCGCGCCACCCGCGATTCGGGCGTGCCCATCATTGCCGACGGCGGCATCAAGTATTCCGGCGATATCAGCAAGGCTCTGGCGGCGGGCGCGTCCGCCGTCATGATCGGATCGATGTTCGCCGGAACCGACGAAAGCCCCGGGGAATTGATTCTCTATCAGGGCCGCACCTTCAAGGCGTATCGCGGCATGGGTTCGCTCGGAGCGATGGCGGCTGGTTCGAGCGAGCGCTATTTCCAGAACTTGGACGGAGATTCCTCCACGGCCATGACCGATGGGCGAAGACTCGAACCGCCTGCGCAAGCTTGTGCCCGAGGGAATTGAAGGACGCGTGCCCTATCGTGGCTCGGTAGCGATGATCGTGCATCAGATGGTCGGCGGCCTGAAGTCGGGCATGGGTTATTGCGGCTGCCAGACCATCGCCGAACTGCAGCAGAAGGCGCGCTTCGTGCGCATCAGCGCCGCTGGCCTGCGCGAAAGCCACGTCCACGACGTCATGATCACCCGCGAAGCCCCGAACTACGCCGCCGAATGACGCGCGAGTCTGAATTCGATGGCCGCGTCCCGTCCCAATCTTCTGCGCGCTTGGTGGCCGGCCGCCGTCTGGATTTGTCTCATTGCCTTCGAGTCCACCGATTTTTTCTCTTCCGAGCACACCGGCAGCATGTTGTACGGCCTGTTGACGCGCCTGTTCGGCCAAATCGATTTCTACAAGTTCCTCGTCTTCCATCACTATCTGCGCAAGACCGGACACGTCATCGGCTACGGCATGTTGAGCCTGCTGCTGCTGCGGGGTTGGCGGGCGACGTTCCGTCGAGTTCCCTCCTTATTGCTGCGCGCTGTGCTCCTGTCCTGGCTAGGGACCGCCTTCGTGGCCGCGATGGATGAATGGCACCAAAGCTACATTCCCTCGCGCACCGGCACGATTTGGGATGTCGCTCTCGACTCGGTAGCCGGTGTCGCCTTTCTGGTGGTCGCCTATTTCTGGTTGCGACGACAAAATGAAATGCAGGTCAATCCCCCGTAGAGACGCGGCTAGCCGCGTCTCCCCGACGGGAGGCAAGGTTGCGTATCAGGGGATCGCTTTAGCGATACCGCCAGCTTGTAAATCAAATGCCCCTTCAGGGGCTGAAGCCAACTCAGCTGGTCGCGCTGGCGAACGGTGCGCAAGCAGCGCCATCGCCCCGACCGCCGCAATCCCCGCCGAAAAATAAAACGGCACCGCCGGCCCATAGATTTTCCATAGCGCCCCAGTGATCACGCTCGAGAGCAGCGTAGTCACGCTGGTGAGAAAAAAATAAATTCCCAGCGCCCGTCCACGAACATCGCCGCCAACGCTTTCTACCACCAGCGCCTTGAGCACCGGATTGGTCAGCGCATAAAACAGTCCATAGAACGCCATGGTCAGCCAGATCGCCAGTTGCGAAGGCGCGAGCGCGAAAACAAAATAGACGATGGCGAAAACGAAGTATCCAGCAGCGGCGATCGCCGAGCGCGAGAAGCGGTCGCTGAACTTGCCCGCCGGCCACGACACGCAGCGTGAACGTAATGTTGAACACCAGCCCCAGCAGCGGCGCCCGGGAAGCCGGAATGCCGATACTTCCCGCGCGCAAAACCAGAAACATATCACTCGAATTTCCCAGAGAAAAAAGTGTGACCACCGCCAGCACGTAGTAAAACCCAAATGGCAATTTAGGGAGCCACGAGGATCGTGCCACTGCTCGGGTAGGGACGGGCGCCCTCGCCCGACCAAGCCGAGCGCGGCTCGGCAGCCACCACTGGTCGCAGCATCTCGCCGGCACTCGTCCTTCGAAAGCGCGCCGCGATGCACCTCGCGAATCCCAACCCACGCGACCAACACGCACAGCGCCCCCGGAATCGCCGCCGACGCAAACACGCCGCGCATGCCGAAGCGTCCAATCACCGCCAACGCCAGCAACGGCCCGGCAATCGCGCCGGCAGAATCCATAGCCTGAATCAGCCCGTAGGCCGAGCCGATCGCCGACGCGTCGACCGACTCCGCCACCATCACATCGCGGGCGGTTCCGCGCACGCCTTTCGCAAAGCGATCGCAAAAGCGGATTCCCAGAATCTGCCACCACGAGGAAACCAGCGCCAGCAGCGGCTTCACCGCGTTCGCCACAACGTATCCGCCCGACCACAAGAGGCTTGCGCCGCGAAACCTTGTCGGCCAGGTATCCCGAGAAAAGCTTGGCAAACGAAGCCACACTCTCGGCCATGCCTTCGATAATCCCAAGCTGCGCCGGTCCTGCGCCGAGTGATGCAAGAAACGCCGGCAACACCCAATAAGCCATCTCGCTGGCCGTGTCGTTGAGAAACGAAGTCAGGCCGAATACATAGACATTCCGCTGGGAGATGTAGATGGGAAGGCGCTGGGGAGAGTAAGTCCATGTCCGTTCCCAAAAAATAGCACGGTCAAGTGTGGGAGCGCAGAGCGTCTTCGCGAGGCCAGCAAGCTGAGAGCTGTGAGCTGATGGCTGATCCCCCTTTGCCAGCCCCGTCCGGTAGAATGGAAACCCATGTCCGAGCGCACTTTTACCCTCGATGAAGCGCAGATGCTCCTGCCGATTCTGGAATCGCTTCTCCGGCAGGCCATTCACGGCAAAAAACTGATTGAAGACGTGGACGCCGAATTGCAGGAAACTGCCCATCGCGTTTTTCTCAATGGCGGCACAATGCTGAATGTGGTTCACCTGGCACGGCGCAAAGCCGAGCGCGAAAGGGCAATTCGCCGCATCAAAGACGCTCTCGCCGAAATCGACGCTACTGGAGTGCAGGTGAAAGACCTCGATATAGGATTGCTCGATTTTCCCTGCAAAGTCGAAGGCGAGATTCTCCTGCTGTGCTGGAAACTTGGCGAATCCAAAATCGCAAACTGGCACGGAACCAGCGAAGGCTTCACCAGCCGCAAGCCCATCGACCAGCGGATTGCGAACGCCGGGAAAAAGCGGCCGAAATAAAAGCGGCCTTTGATCGCGAAACCACCGATCACAGACGACGCCAGTCACGAAGGAACCCAATTCCTAAAGTCAGCCGCTGACTCCTAATCGTTCCCCCCTCCATGACGGTCTTTTGAAACCAAAGACTTAGCGGTCGATTTTTCCCAGGTCTTTGAGGAATAAGGAGTTACGCGTAAAGTCTTTACTCCTCAAAGACTTGGGATATTTGATCGGTAAGTAACTGACAAATGCGTGGACTGCAGAGCTTCGTGATGCTCGCGTTTTTGTGGCTCGTTTTACTCGGCCCCTTGGGTTTCCGGCGGTCAATCTTGGAATTGAGACGTAACCGTAATTTCGCGACCCCGTCGGTGAGTTTGTTGCCGTCAGCGAAGCGATTGCCACGAACTACTCCGCTCGCCCAAGATCGCGGGACGGCGACAAAAGCCAACGCAAGTTCCGCCGCGCCCCCCGTTCCTTTACCGGAGAGCGCTTCGAGCCCCCGGTGAATTGGCCAAGGTGTGACCCCAGCATGCACTATCGGGAATCGAAGCAGCCCCCAGCGTTCTGCTAAAATTACTCTGACTGAGGCGATCCTATATGTTGACTGGGCGCAAGCTGGCGTTGTCGCTTGCTTTTGCTGCACTCCTTCTCGTAGCCTTCGGAGCCGGCTGCCGCGGCTTCTTCGTGAATCCGACGCTGAGTACCATAGCCATCAGCCCAGCCAGTGTAGACCTTGGAATTGGTTCAACGACGACCCTGCAGGTATTCGGAACTTATAGCGATGGCACGCGGAGTGAGGTCACATCCGGGGTAAGCTGGTCCGTCGATCCAACTGGAATCGCGACCGTCACCGGCAGCGGCAGCGGGAACGTGACCGGCGTAGCCGCTGGTACTACGACTGCCACGGCGAGTGCGCAGGCGATCACCGGGACCGCGTCCATAACCGTCGCCGGTAATGTCACCTCGATCACAGTCACTCCTACCTCCCAGAGTTACACTGTAGGCAATCCCGGGGTCGATTTCACCTTTCCGGCCAGCCCGGGACCGCCGACCTACATTACGACTGGTAACGGCGGCACTCTGACGATCACGCCTGACGACGGATTGGTCGACGTGCACAATCTTCCACCGACGGCAGCGGCAATCCGACCGAGTACGTGCACGGTCACGGGGCGGCGGCTCGACATCCCAATACTCTCTCGTGATGACCTACGTCAACGCAAACGGCGACACCATCACGTCGACCCCAACAGCGCACACTAAACGTCACCCAGTGAGTCTGGGTTTGCCGTGGTGCCCCACTTCTCGCGCTTTTCGAGAAGTGGGATTCCACGGTCCCGTCAATCTGGGATTCTTGGTCGACGACGGCCGGGCGCCCCACTTCTCGCGTTTTTCGAGAAGTGGGATTCCACGGTCCCGTCAATCTTGGGATTCTTGTTCGACGATGGCCGCGCTTGAAACTCGCCCACGCGCTATATTGAATAGCAAGCCCGTGAGATATTTCCGCCAGCGATTCCTGCCGTCAATCCCGCTCCTCTGCGTCGTCCTTCTGTCGGCGTGCCATCGCAACGGCGGACGCGTTCTTGAGGTCGCCTACGTTTCCGGAGTCCAGGCCATCCTCCGCGACCGCGTAGCCGCCGTCTACGAAAAAACCGGAGTCGTAAAAAACGGAGACCGCGTCGAAGTCCTCGACCACGACCGCCATTTCGTCAAAGTGCGCACCGCAACCGGCGTCATCGGATGGGTCGAACAGCGCAACCTCATAGGCCAGGATGTCTACGACCGCATCCAGAAGTTGACCGCCGACAACCAGAAAGATCCCGTGCAGGCGCAAGGAACGACGCGCAACGACACCAACCTGCACGTTGAACCAGGACGCGAAAGCGAACATCTCTACCAGATTTCGCTCGGCGAAAAACTATCGCTCCTGAAGCGAGCCACAGCCGACAAGTCAGCCACGGCGACACCCCCAGCGCGCTCCATTCCGTCCGCAAATGCGCAGAAGAATAATCAGCAGAAAAACGCTGCACAGCAAAATTCAGCCCAGAAAAATAATCCTCCGAGCCAGAGCCCTGCAAACAACAAAAACCCCGAAAACACCAAGAGCCCCGAAAACGAAAGGAAACAGCCTCCTCCCGTGATCGAAGATTGGTGGCTGGTACGCGACTCCCACAACCGAGTCGGTTGGGTCCTCGGACGCATGATCGATCTCGACGTCCCGCTCGACGTCGCCCAATACGCGGAAGGCCAGCGCATCGTCGCGTTCTTCGTCCTCGACCAGGTGCAGGATGGAGACAAGAAAGTCGCGCAATACCTGACCGTCCTCAGCGAGCCCAAGGATGGCATGCCCTTCGACTTCAACCAGATTCGCGTCTTTACTTGGAACGTGAAGCGCCATCGCTACGAAACGGCTTATCGCGAGCGCATGGAAGGCGTCCTGCCCGTGACTGTGACCCAGGAAAATTTCGACAAGGAAGGCGTGTTGCCCGTCTTCGTAATTCGAGAGAAAGACGATAGCGGCAACGTTATCGAGCGCAAATACAAACTCAACACGCCCATCGTGCGTCGCGTGCTCGCTCCCGGAGAAGAACCGCAGAAAGTAGTCAGCAGGAGATCTGCGTCCAGGAAAGCAAAGCGGAAACGGTAAGAGCAAAATCTTTAACGCAGAGAACGCTGAGCAGCGACGCCGAGTGCGCAGAGTCCTTGGGAATAATCTTCTCCGCGACCTCTGCGAGTTCTGCTCCGCGACCTCAGCGTTAAATCAGCTATAGAACTCGGCAATACTCTCGACCACGACCCGAATTTCGCCCTCAGTCAACTCCGGAAACATGGGCAAAGCCAGCACGTCCCGGGCGGCCTGTTCGGAAACCGGCAAGTCTCCAGCCTTCAGCCCAAGGTAGGAAAACACGGGCTGCAAGTGCAGCGGCAGCGGATAGTAAATTTCCGACCCGATCTTTCGTTCCGCAAGAAATTTACGCAACTCGTCCCGGCGCTCGGCGCGAATCACATACTGATGAAACACGTGCTTGGCCTTCGCACTCCGCGCCAGCAGGCGCACGGGCGCGCCAGGGTGGTTCGAAGTTTGATCCAAAGTCTGTTCCGAATCCCGGGTGAGAATTAGTCCCGACTCGCCAAACAGCTGGTCGTAGGTCGCGGCATGCTGTTGCCGCCTGCGGTTCCACTCCCCTATGTATCGGAGTTTCACCCGAAGCACCGCCGCTTGAATCGCGTCCATGCGCCCGTTCCAGCCAAACTCATGGTGGTAATAGCGGCGAGGACTGCCATGGTTGCGCAGTTGCCGCATATGTTCGCCCATCTCGCGGCTTTTCGTGGTGACGATCCCTGCGTCTCCGTAGGCGCTCAGATTCTTCGTGGGATAAAAACTGAATGCAGCAGTCACGCCAAGAGATCCCGCTCCGCGCCCGTCCCACTCGGCGCCAATCGCCTGCGCGGCATCCTCAACGATGGCGACCCGGAATTCCTCCGAGATGCGGCCGAATGCGTCCATGTCGGCGCACTGTCCATAAAGATGTACCGGAAGAATCGCCCGCAGAGTCGCGTCCTGTTGGCCGCCGAAGCCGCCGATCGCGCAGTTGACGATCCACCAGCGCCGCATCGAGGTTCAGCTGCCAGGATCGACGTCCACGAACACCGGAGTTGCGCCCGCCCGCACAATTGCGCTGGCCGAGGCAAAAAAACTGAATGCCGTCGTGATGACCGAGTCTCCCGGCTTTACCCCCGCCGCGACCAGCGCCAGCCACAGGGCTTCCGTTCCCGACGCGCAACCAACGGCGTCGGCCGCTCCCGTCAGCGCAGCAATTTCACGCTCCAGCGCCTCGACCTCCGGACCAAGAATAAAGCTCTGCGAATCGCATACGCGCGCGATCGCGGCCAGCACTTCTTCGCGGATGCCGTCATACTGCCGCCGCAGGTCAAGCAGCGGAACGGAGTCGGCCGTTGCGCCGTGGTGCTGTTGAATTGGATTTCACTAGAACGAAATTCTAGCAGGTTGCTCCGTGTTCTCAGTGTCAGGCAGTGGCTCACTTTGACGATGCGTCCCCAGAAACAGCCTGAACTATGCAGGACACAAAGCGGCACGGCGCTCCTGAATTCTACTGCTTTTCCTTAGTGGGCCTTCGTGTCCTTGGTGGTAGAGGTTTTGATTTCGCTTTTGATTGAGGGAGTTGCTGCGAGTTTGAAGACGTGCGGCGGCTGAGGCCGTGGTCCGGCGCCGGCAAGATGCTTCTCCCAATCTGCGAGTTCAGCGCGCAGCCTCCCGAAATCGAGATCCGGAAACGAGCGCTCAGCTCCCTTGAGATTCCGCACGGCGCGCTTCAGCACCGAAAGCGCACCCGTGTAGTTGCTGGTGGACTGGTGGTGAAAAGCGACTGCCAACTGAATCATGCCTTGTACGTGCAGACGAAGATGCCGGCGCGCCGGCCGGTCCCGAGGCAGCGGGCGCCACAAGTCTTCCAGCACCTCATGAGCATCGAAAAAACGGGCACGGTTGAACAGATCGAGGAACAGATCGAGCCCCAGATCGAGGCCGCGCCGGGAGTCGTCATTGCTCAGCGGCATGGTGAGAGCGGGCATCTTTCCACCAATTGTGTCACTCGTCCCGTGATCGTGTCGCCTGGTCCCGATAATACGTATTCCCATAGGTCATCACGCCGCTCGCATCCAGAAAACTGTAGAGCCTATGAAGGAAGAATGTTATGTCATTGATAAATATGATCATTATTCCGTTACGTTTTGGAATGCTGATTGCACTTCGGTAACCGGATTCGTAGCCTAGTCTGTTTTGGGCAATGTGTTTGGCAAGTCCGACGGGTTCAGGTTTTGGGCTTTGTGGTTGGCGCTAACTTTCCGGGAATTGCGACCTTCCCGGGGTTAGACAGAGAATTTCAAAAAAACGGAGATAAGAAAATGCGATTTACGACATCGATCAGGATTCTGGCACTGACTGGCAGTAGTAGCCCTTTTGCTACCGGGCCTGCTGATGGGGCAGAGCTTGACGCAAGGCGCCCTCAGCGGCACGATCACCGACCCAACTGGCGCGGTTGTCGCCAACGTGACCGTCAAGATCACCAACTTGGCCAAAGGCTACTCGCACGAATTCAAAACCAACGCGCAGGGCGTTTATACGTACGGTCTGGCTGACGCCGGCCCCTACTCGATTGAAGTCTCTGCCGCCGGGTTCAAGACATTCTCAGCGAAGGGCGAAGTTAACGTAGGGCAAACGACCGTCGTGAATGCGAAGCTTGAAGTTGGCACGGCGTCCGGAACCACGGTTGAAGTCAGTGCCGCGGCAGATATTCTGCAGACCGAAGCCGCTGACATGACCACCACCTTCGACAAAAATCTCGTCGAGAACCTGCCCAATGGCGGCAACGACTTGACTGCGATCGCTTATACGGCGCCAGGCGTGATTCAGAACAACGCGGGCGGTTACGGCAACTTCAACGTCAATGGATTGCCCGCGACCTCGAACATGTTCACCATTGACGGCATGAATGACATGGACCCGTTCCTGAACCTGAACAACTCGGGTCCGACCAACCTGATGCTGGGTAAGAACAGCATTGAGGAAGCGACCGTAGTCACCAACGCCTACGGTGGCCAGTATGGACAACAGGCTGGAGCCCAGGTCAGTTTCGTGAGCAAGGGCGGCACCAACAATTGCCACGGCAACCTGCAATACCAGTGGACCGGGCGCACCCTTGACGCCAATGACTGGTTCAACACCGAAACCACACCGATCGTGCCTCGTCCGTTTGCCAACAACAACCAGTGGGCGGCTTCTTTGGGCGGCCCGATCAAGAAGGACAAGACATTCTTCTTCCTCGACACCGAAGGCATTCGCTACGTTGTGCCCTCGACTGTACAGGTCTTCACGCCGACCTCAGGGTTTCTAACCGACTTGGTCAACAACGTACAATGGCCTCTTCGGAGCCACTTCGCCGACGGCTCTGACATACCAGCACGCCGCCGCGATTTGGGAAGCAGCTCCCGGCTTTTCCCGAGGCGTTGCCGATTCCTGCAGGTACCGCATCAAGCCCAGGCAGCTGTTACGATCCCTACTTTGGGAACCTCGTCGACGCGGAGTGCAAACGTCACCAACGGCTGCTTCCAGTCGTACTTTTCCAGCCCAGCTGTGCCCGCGCACGAATGGTTGCTGATCGGCCGCGTTGACCAGAACGTCGGAAACAAAGACCGCGTCTTCTTCCGCTTTTCGATTGACCGCGGCATTCAGGCCACCAACGCGGACCCGATTGATCCCGCGGCTTTCTCCGCTGAAAGCTTCCAGCCGGCATACAACGGTGGCATTACCTGGAACCACACTTTTAGCGGCACCGCGACCAATCAGTTTAGCGCCTCGCTCCTCTGGTACCAGGCGCAATTCTTGATGAGAACACGAACGGAAACCCGGCTAACGGCGGTGACTCTCCTTTCCCGTACTCCATGTACGTTGACGCCAACGTCGCGAATTTCAACCTGTTTGGTCTACAGGGCATCACCGGTCTGAACGGTCTTAACTTCGTATTTCCGCAGGGCCGCAATGTCACGCAGACCATGTTTGTGGACGACTTCTCCAAAATTCTCGGTCGGCACAACCTGAAGGCCGGCATCTCCTACCGGCGCTACGACATCACCAACTACGACGCTTCTGAGTATGTAACCCCGCTGATAGACTCGGACTTGAATGAGTTCTATAACGGCACTGCCGATTACTACAGCCAGTCCGCCCCTCTGCATGCGAGTTTGCCCGAGAATACCGGCGGTTTCGGGATCTACGGCCAGGACGAATGGGCGGTCACTTCCAGACTGAAGCTGACCTTCGGGGTGCGCTTCGAGCATAACTTCAACCCGACCTGCGATACCAACTGCTTCACCAACCTCATCGGCTCCATGGTCCTCGATCTTGGCAACGCAGACCGATTCCACTCCCTATAATCAGGCGCTTAACTTCGGGCGAAAGGATGCGTTCAACTCTACCGACGCTGTAAACATCGCTCCCCGCTTCGGTTTCACCTGGTCGCCTATGGCGGACAGCAAGACCGTGGTCAGCGGCGGGTTCGGCTATTTTCTATGACGCCTTCCCGGCCTTCATCACCGACAGTTTCGTCAACCTCCCGTACACCGTTGGCGTGAACCAGTACGGTCCACTTTTTGGAGGGTCGACCGGCACTGGTCTGGGGCGATCAGGCAGGTGCAGCGGCCGTTACTGCCGCGACAGCGAATGCCATTCGAAACGGCGGCGGACCTTCGTCGCCGTGTCCCATTCCCTCGCCAACGGTTTGACAGTTGCGCAACTTGAGGCCTGCGGAGGTGCGCCGCCAAATGTCACCGGGTTCACCAGCAAGCTTCGCACCCCGCTCTATCAGGAATGGAACTTCCAGATTCAACGGGAACTCGACAGCAAGAGCAGGCTCACCGTGGCCTACGTCGGTAACCATGGCATCTTTGAGGCCTATCCGAACTCCTGGGGCAATGCGTCCAGTGGCTTCGGCGATTACCGGTGTCCCAGGCACTTCTCCCTCGGGCCGATTCGGTGCCGTTACCCAATGGCAGTCGGGCGCGGTATCAAACTACAACGGTCTGACCGCAACCTATAGCCGCCGCATGACGGCTGGATTCGTGATCAATGCCAACTACAGCTGGTCGCACACTCTCGACGAAATCTCGAACGGTGGGCTTCTGAACTATGGTGCAAACACGGATATCCAGACGCAAATCAATCCTGCTTGCTTTAGGTGCAACAACTACGGCAATGCCGACTACGATATCCGGCATAGCTTTAACGCGAACTGGGTCTGGACCGAGCCGTTCCACTTCGGCAACCCGATCCTGAATGCCATTCTGGGCGGCTGGATGCAGTCGGAGAACTTCATCGTCCGCAGCGGCATTCCTTACACCGTCACCGATGGTTCCGTGTCTACCAGCAACGGCGGCACCGCTCCGGTAACTCAGGTAATCGGACAGGGACAGGGAAGCTGCTCGAGCGGACTCAGCGCATGCATAAATTCTGCGGCATTCGAGAGCGCGCAGAACTTGGGCTTCTTCCCGACGCAAGTCCGCAACCAGTACCGTGGACCGGGATTCTTTGACACGGATTTCTCCGTGAATAAGAACTTCAAAATCCGGGAGCGGATGACCTTCACGGTGGGTGCGAACATCTACAACGTATTGAACCACCCGAACTTCCAAAACCCGCACACCGGCTGGGCCCCCGGGTGTTCGACAGCTCCAATCACCTGCGGAAATATCAACGGCCAGGCAGCTCCGCCGACCGGACCGTACGGTTCGTTCTTCCAAGGTCTGCCGGCTGGCCGCGAAGGTCAGTTCCAGGCCAAGATCATCTTCTAACTTAACGAGTCTTCCACCTGCGGTCCCGGAATACCGGGACCGCATTTTTTTTGTGCTCTGTTGAATCCGCGCGAATCGGTGCGGACTCACAGGTTGATGAAAGACTCGCGTCTCGTATCAGTTGATGAAAGACTCGTATCAGGGCATCGCTTTAGCGATGCCACAACCCCTCTTAAATCCATACGCCCCTTTAGGGGCCGAGCAGCGCAGTTTGTTCAGCTAAGTGATTGATTTATAAATACCTTACCGGTTGCAGATCGGTTTGAAAGGAATTGTCGTTAAGTCTTTGATTCCAAAAGACCGTAGCTGGGAAAGGTACCGGTTTGCAGATCGAGAACTCGACGGCAAAGAGAGGAGTCGAAGCGACCATCGTGAGATAACTCGCTGATTTATAAAGACCTTACAAGTAAGTCCTTATTTATCAAAGACCTGGAAACAAACATCCGCTAAGTCTTTGATTCCAAAAGACCGTCGCAGGGGGGGAACCGAAGCGCAACGGATGAACCTGCGATCGGTTTTCCTTCGTGCTACTTCGTGTCCTTGGTGGTGAAGCTTTCCGAGCCGATTCTCATTTTGCCTTGCTGCGTTCCCGCTTCGCGTCGTCGCTTCGTCCCACATGTTCGTAGGCCTCGGCGAGTGAGAGATGTGCAGGCCCAAAGGCAGGCAAGCGCCCAGTGGCAATCTCCAGATGCACGATCGCGGTTTTGAAGTCGCCGCTCTTCACCAGAGTCGCGCCGATCCAATAGTGCGCCCATGCCGAGTCGGGCTGAAGTTCAATCGCCTTGCGCAGGTGATTGGCCGCCTCGGAGTATTTCGCCTTCCCCGCGAGCGCCGCTCCCAGCGTGAACTGCGCCAGGTAAAGGTTGGGATCAGCCGCCACAACCGGCGTAAGCGCCGCAATGGTGCGATCCGGCTTCGACCGGTCGCGAGCCGAAGCGATCACCTTGTTGGCAATCGCAATCTTGTCTTTAGGGTCCGTTCCCGCAACCGCAGCCGCCGCGCAGGTCGATTTCTGGAGTCCAGCGTATCCCAGCGAAGCCAGTTTCTGCATTTCAGACGAACTCAACTCCGCGCACGACTTGCCCGACTCGCCGCTGAAACGGCGGTCGAAGTTATCCAGCTGCGCCGCCATCGTGTCGAGCGTAGCCTTCGAACTCTGCGCCAGGTTGTGCGCCGCGCCCGGATCCGCGGTTAAGTCGTAGAGCTCGGGCTTCGGAGCGCGAATGTAGAGATACTTGCCCGCGCGCCATGATTCAAGCGGGCTCCAGCCGAATCCGCGTTGAGGCAGATCGCTGCGGGAATACACGGGCTGATCACTGCCACCACCGCCCGCTTTCGCGATGCGCAACAGGGACTGTCCGGGCATTTGCGAAGGCACCGGAATCGCAGCGATTTCAAGCACGGTAGGAGCGATATCCACCAGCCGTACTTTGCCAGCCACCCGCGTGCTCGCCGGTTTAGCCGCAGGCTGACCCTGTGGAAGCTGGCTCTGCGGCAATTTGATGAGCAGCGGGACATGAACCGTCTCGTCATAGAGAAAAATGCCGTTTGCGTCTTCGCCATGGGCGCCCAAGGCTCTCTCCGTGGCGGCCACGACAATCACCGCGGTATCTCCGTAGACTTTATGCTGTTGCAAGCCGCTGATTAGCTTTCCGACTGCACCATCGCTCGCGGCAATGGCGGAATTGTAAGAGCTGCCGGCAGCGCGCGCATCGCTGATGTGAACCCAGAGAAAGAACGGTCCTTGTCCCTGAGAGTTGTGATCCAGCCAGGCGACGGCGCGAGCCACCACCTCGGTTCCGCGGCGTTCGGTGACCGCAGGACGCGAATCTCCCGGGATGGCAGGCCGAAAACCGGCGTCGTAAGTCTGGAAGCCGCGATCCATGCCCTGCGCCAGCCCATTCCAGGGGTCCAGATCGATAGAGCCAACGAAAGCGGCCGTCCGGTAACCCTGCGTCTTCAGCAATTCAGGCAGATAAGGCAAAGCCGGCGATAGCGTGCCGCCAATCTCGCTCATGCCAGTGCTCTGAGGGTAGGCTCCGGAAAGGATGGTGGCGTGCGAAACAACGCTCGCTGGTGCTTGGGAGTAGGCATGCTCGAAGACGATGCTTTCCCCACCCAGACGATCAAGGTTGGGCGTAAGCGCCCCCTTGGTGCCGAGAAAGCCCATGCGGTCAGCGCGAGCGGAGTCGATGGTGATCAATACCAGGTTGGGTTTGGAAGCGGCTGCGGCGAAAGAAAAACAAAGAAAGATCAGACTCACGCCGGCGAACACTTTTCGTATCATGACAGTAAGTGTAAAGGCTGCGTCACCATTGATCAAAATGTCGAAGATCAACATGGCCGAGGCCAAGGGCTCAACACGTCGCCCTCGCTAACCCGCCACCGTCTTGACGTCCGGGCAACTCCTTGTACAATCTATGTACCTGCTCCTCGGGATCTCCTCCAGTGGTGAGTCCGTGATCACCCATAGTCCATTAGCCAGGAAGCTAGCCAGGAAGCCGGACCAACATTTGCAGACCATAATTGCAGATATTAAAGTGACCGCGCCCATCAGAAAACGTCTTTGGTCCGTGTGCCTGCTGGCCCTGTGCGCCGCTGGCTTGAGCCTGTTGCTCTCCTGCGAGCACGCGAGAGGCGGAGCCTTTGCCTCCAGGAAGATGATTATTCTGGGCGTCGACGGCCTCGATCCCGACCTGCTCACCAAGTTCATGGCGGAAGGCAAGATGCCGAACTTCGCCCGCTTGGCCGAGCAGGGATCGTTCCGGCGTCTGACGACCAGTATTCCGCCGCAAAGTCCGGTCGCCTGGTCGAACCTGATCACAGGAATGAATGCCGGCGGCCATGGAATCTTTGATTTCATCCACCGCGACCCGAAAACTTTTCAGCTTTATTTTTCCACGTCAAAGGTCGAAGGCCCGAAGCATAGCTTTCATATCGGAAGCTGGGTGATTCCGCTGGGCAGCGGCTCGGCCGAACAGTTGCGGCACGGCAAGGCGTTCTGGGAGATTCTGGACGAACACAGCGTGCCCAATTACGTCTATCGCATCCCGGCAAATTTCCCGCCGATCACCGCCAAAGGAAAGACTCTTTCCGGCATGGGAACGCCCGATCTGCGCGGCACCTACGGTACGTTCACGTTCTATACCGATGACCCGACTGCGGCAGTCGGAGCCGTCGAGGGCGGGGAAGTCGTGCAGGTCGAAGTGAAGAACAATCGGGTCGCGACCAACTTGATTGGACCCGACAACACTTTTCGCAAGAATTCGCCGCCCTCTACCGAGCCGTTCACGGTGGATGTGGATCCGCTGGAATCGGTCGCGCGCATCGGGTTGCAGGATCAGCAGTTCGTTCTGAAAGAAGGCGAGTGGAGCGGATGGGTTCCGGTGGAATTTCAGCTCATGCCGTTCATCGGCAATGTGAAGGGCATCTGCCGCTTTTATCTCAAGCAGACGCATCCGCGTTTTCAACTCTACGTTTCGCCCATCAATATTGATCCGGAAAATCCCGCTCTGCCCATCTCGACGCCGACGAGTTATTCGAAGGACCTGGCCAAAGCAAATCGGCGAATTCCACACGCAGGGCATTGCCGAAGACACCAAGGCGCTGACCGCCGGCGTGCTCGACGATAAAGAATTTCTGGAGCAGTCGCACACCGTGCTGGCCGAGCATCGGCGCGCATTCGATGCCGAGTTCCCGAAATTTCACGATGGACTGTTCTTCTTTTATTTTTCCAGTCTCGATTTGAATGCGCACATGATGTGGCGGCTGACGGATCCGCAGAGTCCCGCTTACGATGCCGCCAGGCCGCGCAGTACGGGACGGCACTGGAGGAATTTTATGAGCAGATCGATCAGGTGCTCGGCGAGGTGCTGCCGAAGGTCGATAGCAATACGACGCTGCTCGTGCTTTCCGACCATGGATTCGCTCCCTACCGGCATTCGTTCAATCTGAACACGTGGCTCCTGAACAACGGCTACATCACGCGGAAGGCAGTCGCCAGCGGCGATGCGAGCGAGCCTTTCGCGGACGTCGATTGGAGCCGCACCCGCGCTTACGGGTTGGGTTTGAACGGACTTTACCTGAATATTCGCGGACGCGAGCGCGAGGGAATAGTCGAACCGGGAGCGCAGGCCGATGCGCTGCTCAACGAGATCCGGCAGAAGCTCTTGGAGGTCCGCGATCCGAAAGATGGCTCGCAGGTGATCACGCGCATCGATCTTGCCAGCGAAGTCTATCAGGGTCCATACGCGCGCACCGGTCCGGATGCGCTCGTCGGTTACAACCGCGGTTATCGTGCGGGATGGAAAACGATTCTGGGCGCGTTTCCGGCGGACGTGCTGGAGGACAACACGAATGCGTGGAGCGGCGATCATTGCATGGACTTCACCAAGGTCCCCGGAGTGCTGTTAAGCAACCGCAAGATCGAGGCGCAAACTCCGGCGCTGACCGACATCGCGCCCACGATTTTGTCCGAATTCGGAATCGCGAAAACGAAAGAAATGCTGGGGCAGTCGGTGTTTCAGTCGCGCTAGTGCTTGTTAAAGATTCCTTTGAGAATTGTCATCCCGAGCGGAGCGAGGGATCTGAAGTTCGCAGCAAAGCAAAATGCAGATCCTTCACTTCGTTCGGGATGACAAAATCTAAAGAGATGATTTTCTGTGGCGCCAGGACGCTGCGCTAATAAACAGGAGAACTCATGTTTGGTTCACACAAGGTAAAGATCGAAGGCGAGCTGCTGGAAAAGGTGAAGCAGTGTTCCGACGCTGCGGGCTACGAATCGATCGACGAATTCGTGATTCACATGCTGGAAAAGGAAACCAAGAAAATCCTGCCGGACGAGAGCAGCACCTCGAAAGAAGAGATCCAGAAACGGCTGCGCGGGCTTGGGGTACATCGAGTAGCTTGACCGTTTTCTCAAAACTCGATGTCGAGCCCCGGGCATGAACTGGCAATCGCGCTGTTCCAGTCCTCTCTGCTGACGAGTCCGTTGGCAATTGTAATCGTCGTGTCGGTGGTAGTGGGGTTGTTGATGGTAGTCCTGTTCGGCTACACCTCCGATCAGAAAGCAATCGGCATTGCGAAAGATCAATTGAAGGCGCATCTGCTGGCCGTGCGCCTGTATCGCGATCAGATCCCAGTCGTGATGGGCTCGTACGGCAAGATTCTGCGCGGTACAGGCCGTTACTTGAAGCTGGCGTTCAAGCCGCTACTGTATGTCATCATTCCGATCACGTTGCTGATGGTGCAGATCGATCGCTATCTCGGGGCAGACGCCGATTGCCACGAATGCGCCGTTTCTACTGACTGTTCGCCTTGCCGCATACGAACCGCCGCAAGCGATGTAACCTGAATCGATGCGACGCTCGATCTTCCACCCGAGATCACCATGACCGCGCCTCCCGTGCACGTTGCGGCGGACAACGAGATTGTGTGGCGGCTGGTGGGTTCAAAAGAAGGAAAATATGAAGTGAAAATCGCCGCCGGCGGCCAGAGCGTCGACGAAGACAGTTTGCGTCGGGAATGACCTCCCGCGAATTTCGACGGTCCGCTTGCGTGGACATTTTTGGGAACGTTTGTTCTCGTCGGCCGAGCCGGCGCTGCCAGACAATAGTCCGATCGATTCGATCTCGATCAATTACCCCGATCGCAATATCGAGATCGCAGGCTACGGCATGAACTGGATTTGGCTGTTCTTCATCCTGTCGATGGTGGCGGGATTTATTTTCAAGGAATTGCTGGGGATTCAAATATGAAGAGATTGTGTGGGGCGGGCGCCCTCGCCCGCCTGCGTGCAGCGGAGATCAAGACGCTGGTGGCGCACGCGTCTTCGCAAGCAGGAATGCCTGTGCCTTCCTGCTGCTAGCGATGGTCCTGTTCCCCACTCTTGCTCATGCCTACGCTGGACCGGGCGCGGGATTTGCCGTCCTGTCGTCGTTCTGGGCGATCTTCGTTGCGTTCCTCTATTCGTTCTACGCGCTGATGACGTGGCCCTTCCGCCAATTGTTTCGTTTCATCCGCCGGCGAAACGCCTATGGAAAAGCAACGTTTGAGCGGGCCGTAATTTTGGGATTCGACGGCATGGATCCGGAACTCGCCGATCGCTTCATGAAAGAAGGCCGGCTGCCGAATCTTGGCGAAGTTGCGCGACAAGGGAACCTTCAGCAAGCTGCGCACGACGTTTCCGGCGATTTCTCCGGTGGCATGGTCGACGTTCATGACCGGAGTGAATCCGGGCAAACACAACATCTACGATTTTCTGGCGCGTGATACCAGCAACTATCTGCCGTTTCTTTCGTCGGCTGAAATCAAGGGGCCGAAGCGGCATATCAAGATCGGCAAGTATTCCATTCCGTTCGGCAAGACGGAAATCAAGGCCATGCGCAAAGGGACGCCTTTCTGGCACTGGCTGGGCAACGCGGGGATTTTCAGTTCCGTGATTCGCGTTCCGGTAACTTTTCCTCCGGAGAAATTTCAGGGCGTGCTGCTCTCGGGAATGTGCGTTCCGGATCTGAAGGGCAGCCAGGGCACGTTTTGCCTGTGCACGACTCGCATGTCGAGCGACAAGTTTCGCGAAGGCGGAGTGCGCGTGCCGATCGAACGCAAGAACGGTGTCTGCCGTTCGTATATTCCCGGGGCCGGACAGTCCGTTGGCCGAGGAAGCTGGCACGAACTGCGGGTGGATTATGAAATCCGGCCGGAGCCGGGATCAAAATCGGCGCGCTTCGTGGTGGGTTCGGAAAAATTCACGTTGAAGGTCGGCGAATACTCCGAGTGGATTCCGGCCGAATTCAAGGCTGGGCATGGGGTTCACGGCGCATGGTATCTGCCGTTTCTATCTCAAAGAACTTTCGCCGGAAGTTGAAGTTTACGTCACGCCCGTGAACATCGATCCCGGTCATCCCGATCTGCCGATCTCGCACCCGGTGACCTATTCCATTTATTTGGCCAAACTTTTCGGACCGTATGCGACGCTCGGCCTGGCGGAAGATACGTGGGCGCTGAACGAGCATGTGCTCGATGACGATGCGTTTCTCGCGCAGGCTTACGGCAATCACGAAGATCGCGAGCGCATGCTGTTCGATGCGCTCGATAAAACGAAGCAGGGACTTTGCACCTGCGTTTTCGATACCACCGACCGCATCCAGCACATGTTCTGGCGTTATCTGGAAGAAGATCATCCGGCGGCGCGTGATGTGCCGCACAGCCAGCATCCGCAGGTGATTCAGGATCTGTACCAGCGCATGGATCGCCTCATCGGCCGCGTGATGGAGAAGATCGACGACGACACGCTGCTGATGGTGATCTCCGATCACGGATTCAAGTCGTTCGCGCGCTGCATGAACCTGAATGCATGGCTGCATCAGAACGGATATCTAACGCTCAAAGAGGGCAAGACCGAGAGCGGAGACTGGTTCGAAGACGTGGATTGGTCGCGTACCCGCGCCTACACCATGGGCCTCAACGGACTTTATCTGAATATCAAAGGCCGCGAGAAGCAGGGAATTGTCGATCCCTCCGAAGCCGAAGCGTTGAAAGCCGAACTGCAGAAAAAGCTGAGTGGTTTGGTCGATCCCGCTTCCGGCGCGGTCGGAATCACAGGCGTGTTTATTGCCGACAATGTGTATCGCGGGCCGTATACCGAGAATTCGCCCGATCTGCTCGTCGGCTATGGCGCGGGCTATCGTGCCTCTTGGGATTCGGTGATGGGCAAAGTGACTTGCCAAATTTTCGAGGACAACATCAAAGCTTGGAGCGGCGACCACTGTATCGATCCGCGGCTCGTCCCGGGAGTTCTGTTTTCGAGCCACAAGTTCATCGAAGAGAAGCCTGCGATTGTGGATGTGGCGCCGACGATCCTGAAGTTGTTTGGCTTGGCGCTGCCCTCGCATTTTGACGGCAAGCCTTGGACGCTGGCGGCGAAAGCCCAGTGACGAGGGTCTCAGTGTAGACGTCAGCCAGGTAGATACGGCTTGAGTTCCTGCACAACTTCTTGCGCTTCGGGCTCCGTCAACTGGACACCGAATTTCTTAACCTGACCTTGGACATCAATACCGACAGTGCCACCCGCTAACTTCAGTTGAACTAGGTAATTTTCCCAGTAAGAGTCAGATGGAAAAAAGCCGCTGGGGCGCAAATTTTTCACAATTCCAATAGGAAAACTTCTAGTGCGCCCATAGCCGAGAATATCTCGTCTGATGCTCAACATACCTTCTCTGATAGTGACAATTTCCTTACCAAAGCCACTCCATAGCCACCAATAGATAGCCCACATCTCGCCCAACATCCAACCGGCTAACCAAAAAGTGATGAACGCACGCGGCGTTGATGGTCCTGGATGAATGACCCACTTGATCGCCGTAATGCCCCCGTAAGTCCAAAACGCAAGCCACACCGGTATGAAGATCAGAGAGCCCCAATCCTTTTTCGCCAAAATGTGGAGTTCCGTTCCACTTGCAGTTTGTAACCGTTGAAGGCGGGATCTAGGCATGAGATTTTGTCTGGCTCTCGAAACGGATTAGTTTACACCGGAACAAGGTGCCGACCGCACATCGCTCACAGCGTTCGCCTCCCCCTACGGCTTTGCTGCCCTCAGACGCGCCGCGAGCCATCCGACAGAGGCCAGCATTCCACACCAGCCCAGCGTCCGCACGGTTGCGCCAATGGTCGTGTCGTATTGCAGGACCCCTAAGCTCGTGAAGATTGCATTCCAGTCGTGTTCGACGTAATCGGGATCTCCGGTGGTTACGAGGGGCAGAACCATTGCGCGGGCGTCGGCCATGTAGGTCGCGGTGTAGAGCCAGTTCTCAAAAAAGAAAAACATGCAAAATGCAAACGCGGCAGTTTGCCGTTCGTGGAAGAAATAGCACGCCAGCAGCAACGGCACCAGCCACTGCAGAATCGTTCCTCCCCAAAGGCAGAGCGTCGCACCGAACCACCTGAAGAGCAAGTGGCCGCCTTCGTGAACTACAAGGTTGGCGGAGTCAATAAACAGATAACCGCCGTGCATGTTGAAGGCATAGATCAGGAAGACCACATAAAACGTCAACCACGCCGCGACCGACCAGCGTGAGATCGGGCGCCACTGCTCGCGGGCGCCGGACCATTCCACGAACCATTCTACGAATGAGTGCACGTACTCCCGCATACTGCACTCCATTGTAGGCAGCGTCGCCACTCGACGCGAGATTACCCCCGTGCATGACAGCCGCACGCGTGTAGTGTGATTGGCTTACTTCTTGCCGGAGTTCTGAGCGGCCATCGCAGCTTCTTCCTTTATATAGTTTGGCGAGAGCGTTCCTTTTTTCTTCGCAATCTCAAGCAGCGTGGGATAGAACTGGACAAAGGTGGAATCGACTGCCGCGTGCTGCTCGTGACACGAATAACACACCGCTTCCTTTGGGATCTGCTTGGAAGGTTTGCCATCGCCTTCACCAAAGAATGCCCATCCGCCGGCGAAACGCGCGTCTTTCACATGTACCGACCGCATCATCACATCGTTCGTCTGGTAGTGTCCCGCCTTGTTGATCGACCCCTTGTTGGCAGCCATGCGGCCTTCGAGCACCAGCATGGTTCCGTTGGGCCAGGTGCCGGTCGCAACAAAAACTTTGTAGGCTTCCGGATTGACGAACACATTATCGAACATGGAATGTCCCGCCATTGCCGGGTCCGGGTTGTAATCCATATCCATGCCGGTAGTCAGATAGATCCATTCGCGATAGTTTGCCGGGAACACGAGCCGTCCGTCCGCCGTATAGACAGGTGTGGTGGAGTTGTTCGGGCCAGCCTTGGCAGCGTCCTGGGCCAATAGCAAAGCGGATAGGCAAAGCAAAGCGCAATAACGAATCATAAATTTTCCTCCGACGCGTCCATCGTGTGGCAAGGCTAACGAAGTTGAGCAGGATGCGTCTAGAACAAAGACAACCTTAAGCGGGGAGCGGGCATGGCAAGTGCAGGTTCCGAATCCGGGCGAGAGGAGGCACTGGGGGCTGGCAGCTTCTATGGCGCGGTCGAAGCCAAGCGTGAGCAGTGCGGCGCAATCTTCACGAATCTCAGGCACGCAGTTCCGAAAAAACTTCCTTCGCATGCTCACGAACTCGCTTTTTTCGCACTGTTGCTGGAGGGGGAATACGGAGAGCGTTACCAACGACAAGAACGGCAGTTTCGTCCGTTCACCGTACATTTCCGGCCGGCTGGAATTCCACATCAGGATGAGGTCGGTCCGCACGGCGTTCGCTTCTTCGAGATTGAAATCCGGCCGAGTTGGCGGCAGCGATTGTCGGATTGCTCGGCCGCGCTCGATCTCGCCCATGATGACTGTCAAGGTGGTCCGTTGCTCTGGCTCGGAATGAAAATGTATCGCGAGTTCCAGGAAACTGATGCGGTCGACGATTTGATTGTAGAGAGCCTGCTGGCGGAAATGCTGTCCTGCGTAGCACGCATGCGGCGGGAAAATCGTGTGATTCATCCGCCTGCGTGGTTGAGGCGGATCATTGAAAAACTAACAGCCGAGTATTCCCAGCGCCTGACCTTGGACGATCTAAGTCGCGAGGCAGGAGTGCATCCCGTGCACCTGTCGCGCGTCTTCCGCAAATGCCTTGGCGTGGGCATTGGCGAACACGTTCATCGTCTGCGCATCCGCGCGGCCTGCGAACGGATGCTTATGCCTGAGATTTCCATGGCTGAAATCAGCCTGGCCGCCGGATTCGCCGACCAAAGCCACTTTACGCGCGCGTTCCGCAGGGCGACGGGAATGACCCCTGCGGCGTTCAGGATACAGCTCTCTGTAGCGCCGGCGTCCCGCCGGCAATCAAGCAGCGTCGCAGGGATTATCCAAACGCCGCAGGTCTATCTGCCAAACATCGGATAGTGGCTCGCAGCCCCCATCAGAAAAAGCAAAGGGAATGACAGCACGAAGTTCGCGCGTGAGATCAAAAAGCTCTGTCGCGCCAGATATTTTGCCTTGTCAGGAATCGCCGTGCCCTTGGCCGCATTGTCGGCCGTCCACCGGATGATTTTCTTCTGCGCGCGCCAGATTACGCCCCACACGTTCAGCAACATCACCCAGCCCATCCCCCCGCCTATGCCGATGGCGAGCAACTGGCTGCTCTCCCACCCATGATCGTTGAAGTGCAAGAACAGCCAAGCGGCGGCGATGACGATGACAGTATAGATCCCAGCGAGCACCGGGCCTTTGTCGAGTGCGCCCTTACCAGGAATCGTGCAGGCATACATCAGCGCCCACGCGACGGTCCAAATAATAAAGAAACTCGCCATGGGAACCCCAGACGTTGCGCCGCCATTGACCGCGTCGACGGCCACGATCTTGCCCCAATACGCCAACCCCATCAACACAGTGAGCACCGATGCCCAGCGAAACCACCACAGCGCGCGCGTCATGAGGCTGGGCAGAACTTTGCCTTTAGTCGCGGGATCTAATTCCTTCATGAAGGGAACATTAACGAGGTTAAAGAAATACAGAAGCCCGAGCCAGGTTATGCCGCCGACAAAATGCAGCCAACGAAACAGCATCAAGAGGTTAGTGTCAAAGCCGCTGGGGAAATTGATGTCGGGCACGCTGGAGCTCCTGTTTTTCGAGACTCTGTTTCCGAAGATGACGATTGTAGATGGTCAGCCTCCGAAAATGAAACCGAATCGGCGTTTACGAAAGCCGGAAACAAACCGATGGGCACGTCCGCCACAGCGACACTTCTGAGAATATTGTGTGCTGAGAAGTTGAAAAGAGTGAGACAAGGCCGTATTGTAGGAGCCGACAGGAAGAGAGCCGCAGCCGATTGCCCTTCCCAATGCCCACGGCGCAGCCTCGAACCCTCAAAAGGAGATCGGCAAATGGAAGCCAAGCCGGCACAGCAGAACATTCAGGATTCTTTCCTCAACACCGCACGAAAGGAACGGCACAACATTACAATCTATCTGGTCAGCGGGGTTAAGCTGACCGGCCGGATCCGATCGTTTGATAAGTATTCCGTCGTCCTTGAAACCAGCAACCAGGAGCAGCTCATTTTCAAACACGCGATTTCGACAGTTGTCATCTCGCGCGGCGCGCATATCCACGCGGAGCCGAAACCGGCAGGGGTAGTGTCCTCTGGGGAAGCGTCGATCCCAAGCTCCGCTTCCGGAACTGAGGCATGAAGTGAGTTCGCTTGCGCCGAGATGATTCCAGACTGAGCAGCCGCCTTGGCTCGCGAAAGAGTTCGCGAAATGAGCTCAAGGCGGTGCTGAACCCATCCGAGCAGCAGGAACGCGCGTTCCTGGTGGGGGTCGAGTTTCGAACTCGAGGCCGCGCAGGCGGCGCAGGCGGTGGAAAGAAAAGTTCTGCGGCCATTCCGCCGGCTGCCCAAGCGGCGCGAGATCACGCCGCGAGCGTGGCCGTCTCGTCAGGGTCGTCATCATCCCTGTCGGCGGAAGCACCGGACGTCACCTCCGAGTTCACATCGAAAGATTCGCTCGACGAACTGCGGACTCTAGCCATCAGCGCCGGCGCCGAGATCGCCGGCGAATTTACCCAGCGCAAGGACCGGCCAGACCCTGCCACGCTGATCGGCAAGGGCAAGCTGGAAGAAATTGCCGGCGCCGCCGCCTCGGTCTCCGCGGATGTGATTCTGTTCGATCACGACCTGTCACCCTCGCAGCAACGCAACATTGAACGCGTCGTCGACACGCGCGTCATCGACCGCACGCAGCTTATCCTCGACATTTTTGCCCGCCACGCTCGCACTCGTGAAGGTCAGTTGCAAGTAGAACTGGCACAGCTCGAATACATGCTTCCACGGCTGGCCGGGCGTGGCGTGGAAATGTCGCAGCTCGGCGGCGGCATCGGTACGCGAGGGCCGGGCGAAACCCAGCTCGAGACCGACCGCCGAAAGATTTTCCGCCGCGTCCGCCACGTGAAGCAGCAGATCGAAAATGTGCGCCGCATCCGCGCCCAGCAGCGCCAGCGTCGTGAATCAATCCCAGTCGCTATGGTAGCGCTGGTCGGATATACGAATGCTGGAAAGTCAACATTGTTCAATGCCCTTACCCAAGCGAACGTGGTGGCCTCGTCGCGCATGTTTGCCACACTCGATCCGACGATTCGAGGCGCGGAACTCCCCTCCAAACGAAAAGTTCTCTTCTCCGACACGGTAGGTTTCATCCGCCACCTTCCGCACACCCTGGTTTCGGCGTTCCGCGCCACGCTCGAGGAGGTACAGCGTGCCACCCTCATTCTCCAGGTCTCGGATGCCAGCAGCCCGGTCTCGGCTGAGCAGGACGCGCAAGTCGAAAGCGTTCTGAAGGAGCTCGAAGCCGACAAGAAGCCCCGCCTCCGAGTGATGAACAAGATCGATTTGTTGCTGCCCAAACAGCGTGAGTCGTTGCGTGACGACGATCGGACCATCCACGTCTCGGCGGCCAAAGGCATCGGACTAACCACTCTGCTCGATCGCATCGATGCCGTCCTCGAAGGCGACCGCCCCGAGCATGTTCACTTGCGCATCCCGCAGAAAGAGGGCAAAGCCCTAGCCCTGCTGCAAGCCGGAGCTCGCATTTATTCGCGTCAGTATCAGGACGGTTTGGTGGTGCTGGAAGCAGAAGCGCCCGCTTCGCTGTTGCGCCGCATGCGGGAGTGGGTGGTGGAGTGAGGATCTTGCTAAAACAAAAAGGTTGCTGAGTTGAGATGCTTGCTGAATTCTGTCAAGGCCCAATTTCTACGATTTCCTGGCTAACTCCATGAATTCTCGGCGAATATAAAGTTGGGAAACCTGTCCGAATAGTACGTTCAAATTGATAGAATAGAAGTATAGGTAAATAAAATAAAAGGTGCGGATCACTCCCGCACCTTTTCCATTTCACAATATTGTCATCGTGAGCGAAGCGAAGGACCTATGCGCCTCCCGAATGCGTCGAGTTTGGACGCGGCTAAGTCCTTATTCCGGAAGATTTTACATACAAGCCCTTTAAATTGAAAGATCTAGCGCGATTTCCTGTCTAACTCTATGATTCCAAAGAATACGGAATAAAAAAATACGGCCGGGCTTGCGTTTCAGAACTACGCCTTCCCGAACGGGTTCTCCAGCGATGGGCTTTGGGGAGTGAACAACTCTGCTCCGCTTTCCATAACGTGCATGTCGTCCTCCAGGCGGATGCCGAATTCTCCGTGAATATAAATGCCGGGTTCATCGCTGAAGGTCATTTCCGGCTGTAGCTTCGTCGGGTTGCCGCGGACTAGATAGGGCCACTCGTGGCCGTCCATGCCCATGCCGTGTCCGAGGCGATGGGTGAAATATTTGTAATCCGGGCCGTAACCCGCATCGGTGATGACCTGGCGCGCGGCCGCGTCCACGGAGCCGGCTTCGACTCCGGGCTTCGCGGCAGCCAACGCGGCGCTTTGGGCTCGATGGACGATGTCGAAGACCGCTTTGGTTTTGTCGGGGGCCTTGCCCAGGACAAAGGTGCGCGTAATGTCGGATTGATATCCTTCCACCGAGCAGCCTCCGTCGATCATCACGATCGTGCCTTCTCGAATCTCTTGCGGCTTGATTGAGCCGTGCGGAAACGAAGAAAACTCGCCCACCTGTACATCGGCGCCGCCGTCGAATCCCAGTTGTTGATGCGCTGATTCGATCATCTCTTCGACATCGTGCTGGGTCATGCCCACCTTCATCGAACGATACGTAGCCTCGTAAGCCGCGAGCGTCACCTTGGCCGCTAGCCGCATCAGGTCGATTTCGTGGGGGCTCTTGATCATGCGGCATCCGGCGGTGACTGGAGTTGCACTCGTAAAGGTGGCGCTGGCCGCGGCTTTCCGCAGGTTGTCGCTGAAGACAAACTTGACCGTCTCTTCGACGCCGACCGTGCCGCTGGCGATTCCGCGGTCCGCGAGGCCTTGCGCGACGCGGGCGTAGGGGCTTTCGTCTTCCTGCCAGACGCGGACATCAGGGTTGCTGCCGCTCGGGGCTTCTGCGATTTGCTCGCGCGCCCGCCCTTCCTCGAACGCGGGAGAAACGTAAAATGCTTTGCCCTTGGCGGGCAGCACCATGGCAAACAGGCGCTCGCCTCCCTGCCAGCGTATGCCGGTGAAGTAGGTGAGCGATGTGCCCTGACCGAGCAGGATGGCAGACAGATTATTTTCGCGCATCAAGCGGCGAGCTTGTCCCTGGCGTGCGTCGCGCTCTTCCACGGTTATGGGCTTGGCTTCTTCGCGCAGTGTCCGGAGAGTGGCGATGGGTGGCGGAAGAGTTTGATCACTTGCGCGGGCCTCAACCAACATGGGAAAAGCGGCGCTAACACCGGCGGCGAGCGAACTGGTTTTGAGGAAACGGCGGCGCGAGAGCATGAAGCCTCCGAGAAAGAGCACCATTATATAGAGAGGCGAATGATCGTCGTTCGAATCCTTCCTGCGGACCGTGGCACGAATTGAGCATCCTTCGATCAGGCAGCTAATCACTCTGGCGCGGCTTTCAGAATCAAGGCGATTCATAATGTACTCATTATACTAAACCGCTTTAGCATGTCAACACTAAAGTACACCTGCCAAGGGAAGGCCGTACAGCCCCCACCGAATACCCCTCAAATTCAGGGGTTGCTCTATACTTGCTACGGAGAGATAATTCCGCTACTTCAGGCGGGAGAACGTTATGGCCTTGGAAAAAGAACTCGCGACGTACAAGAGCAAACTCCCGGAATTGAAAGACAGCGAGGGCAAGTTCGTCTTGATTCATGGCGATGAAGTCGTGGACACGTATACAAGCTATGAAGATGCGATCAAAGAGGGCTATGCCCGTTTCAAGCTCGATCCGTTTCTGGTAAAGCAAATTCACGCGATAGAGCAGGTACAGTTCGTTTCTCGTTTCGTGGACCCGTGCAGCGTGCCTCCACGTGCGTAGGCTATTTTGCCGCATTTAACTCTGCAAATGACGATTGGTGGTCCGATACTGATCGGATTCATTGGGGTGAGCCAAGCTAGGCGGACGGCGCTTGCAGCAGCCGCGCAACCTATTCCGCCATTCATGCCGATTCGCGGTCTAATTGATACGGGCGCAAGCGGAACCTGCGTTGACCCGTCAGTGTTAACGACGCTTGGCTTGACGCCAACTGGAAGTGTGACCGTAAATACGCCTTCCACTGGGAGTTCGCCGCACACAGCCGATCAGTATGACGTTAGTCTGATGATACCCAGCGGAACGACTACGCAACCAGCATTGGTCGTGCAAAATCTTGCTGTAATGTGTGCAGAGCTTTTAGCGGCTCAAGGATTTCATGCTTTGATCGGACGGGATATTCTGTCGCGTTGCCTCTTTGCATACAATGGAACGGCCAATCTTTTTACTTTGGCTTATTAGACTTCCTCCAGCGTGCCGTAGCGGCCTTTGAAGCGGCTTTGGAACGTTCCGCTTTCGTCATGGTCTGGAGTCGGCGCTTGCCGCCGATCCGACCGCCCCGCCGTCCCATCTCAGACATAACCGCTGATATGTCATATTTCGATGGCTTAGGCGTCTCGGGAACAACTTCAGGTGTTTCCATCCGTTCCGAAGTAGAACGGCGTACCATCTCAAAAGCAGCCTGATTCACGTCGCGCGGCCTGCTAATACGCTTTGGCATGGAACCAGTATGCCATAGAACGGATACCGTCAATCTATCAAAATTCAAAGTAGCCCACTACCAAAAATTGCGTACTTTTCATAGATCCTCCTGGGTTGGCGCGCTGAAAGCAACCGGCTACGAGAAGAGCCGCAGGCGGGCCCTGCGGCCCGCCCGTGATCTTTTATTGATGTTGATGGATCGCTGGCGCCGTCGCCCGAACCTTATTGTTCAAGGCCCGAGCTGGCAGGGTTACCTGGGGCGCGGCTTGCGTTCCGTCCGTTGGAGTGGGCGGCTGCGGCTTCATTGCCCTTGTCTTCATCCGTTCACGCGGGAACTTGAATAGATCCTTTTCGCGCGTATGATCGGCGAAGCGGACCGCCTCATAGTTCTTGCGTACCGCCATGATGCGGTAATCGAAGGCCACGCTTGATGTTCCCCCACCGAGCTCGCGCACTTCAAATGACGACGGAGTCTTATTGGTCACATACAGGCCTTTGCAATCTCCGTTCGGCACAGGGAAAACCTTGTAGTCCATGGTGGTATTGACGGTCTGGAAGAAGGTTGGGTCCAGTTCAACCACGGCCACCCCATTTGCCAGTCTGGCCGAGCCGGCATCTTCAAACCAGTTAACCGGCGACTCGATGGCCGACATCGCCACCCATCGTGAGTCGCCGTCGACGGGGACGGCTGCGTTTTTGGTTCCCGTGCAGATCAGATCGCCGTTGAAATCAATGATGCAGGTGCCCCGGCCGCCAGCGGCGAATGGAGTGTTGTCTGAGTTGTCATCGTATATGTTCAAGGCGGTTTTACCAGGAGCGGTGCCGATGCCGACTAATCCTCCCTCTTGTATAAGGCCCGGCGTCCAACTGCCGGACGCATAGTCGTAGAGTGTCCAGCCATTGCCGTTAGAGGCTGAGGCGGCATTCAGAGCAAAAGAGTTAACACCCTGGAATTGCGTCGAAAACAGGGTCTCACCCTGGCCGTTGATCGTCAGTCCCCCGGACATACTGAGACCTGCCCCCGGGACCGTGGTTCCAATGCCGACGTTGCCGGTTGGGCCGACCACGAGCCTCGCAGCGAAGTCCGTGTTGTCCCACACGGCAAAATTGCCTGCACCCACTCCGGAGCCCACGCTGCCAGAATCGATCCAGTATTCGTGTCCGCCGCTGCCGGTGTTGTACAGCGAAAGGGCCGCATCAGTGCCGCTGGTCGCATTGACGATCTCCGCGACGCTTGTGCCCGGAACGTTTACTTCGAGCGAGCGGGTTCCACCTATAGCGACCGTGCCGAAGGTGTTGTTGCCGGTGAATACGTTGTTGGCGCCAAGCAGCGGCACATTCGCCGTGTTCAGGTTCAATGTGACGTTGCCGCTCGTGCCGCCTCCGGTAAGGTCCGATCCCGCCGTTACCCCGGTGATCGTGCCCGTCCCTGCGTTGCTGCACTTCCACGCGCTGCCATTCCATTGCAGGACCTGATTGCTCGTGCAACTGCTCAGCAAGCTCAAGTTCAGCGTGCCGCTCGTTCCGCCGCCGGTGAGGCCGCTGCTCGAGCTGGTTTCGACGCCGGTGATCGTCCCATCGCCTCCTGCAAATGCAATATCCAGCTCCGCCGCATGGCTCGTCGTCGTGTTCTCTTTGCTATCGAACGTCGCATTGAACGTGCTGTTGGCCACCAGCGCGAGGCCGTTATTGGTCTCGCTCCCGTTCAACCACGCCTGCACTGCCGAAGTGACATTGACCAGGATGTACTGGTTCTTATCCGCCGTGGTGACACTGACGTTCGAGGCGATTGCTGCTCCGAGTGGCGGCGCATTGCTGGCGTCAATCTTGCTCTCCGACCACGCACCGTTCACGTAATCAACGTTGAAGCTGCCCGCCGTGGTAACGGAATTGACATAGAGCTTCAGCGTGGCCAGGCTGACGCTGGCCGTGGAGGGTATCGAGGCCAGATTGAATTGGATATAGGTGGTCTGCGAAGCCCCATCCACATCGAGCAGAGTCTTTGAGCCGTAGTTCGTGGTGGCATCGGCAGTGTTGATGTACGAATCGCCGAGCGGTGTGATCTGGGCGTGGGCCGCCGACACAAACAGAGCCAGGAACAGCAAGAGCGCTGGCAAGAACTGCAGTTTCTGGGCTTTCAGGACAAGGTGAGCGCGGTTCATAGATCCTCCTCGGTTTCCCTCCACGATCGAGAGGGTTTCTACAGAGGAAATCGGAAACGGCGGGTAAAAAACGACACTTCAGGCAAGATTCTTTGTAGGTGCCAGGCGGGGGCCGACAAATCAGGAAGCAGCCGTGCGTCGCTAGGGATAGCTCCTCAAGCAGAAAGATGGGGCAACTCGCTCAGCGAAAAGAACTTCCACGACTGTCCTTCAACCAGACTGGCGTAACAGCGCGTTTGCACCAACGATGGCCCTGTCCGGGTCAATTCGTGCAAACACCCTGGTTTCGTCAGCTGGGAGACGTGCTCAGATCCACCTTCAACCGGTAGGCAACCTCCGGATGGCGACGCCGCGAGCGGAGAGTTCTCCGAGCAATTGAGCCACTCCCGGAGAAACTTCACGCTCGCCCGGGACGATTACCGCCTATTCCAGGTTCTCTCGAAACTCTTTTGACTTAATCTCCCACTGGCCGAAAGACGACGATTTTGCCTCGCCGATCTGGATGATTGACCAGCGCCGCACCAACGCCAGTGCAGTGGTCTCGTCAGGTGAGGGCCCGGTCAAAATGAAGTGGTTATTTCAATGCACCAGAATTCCGACCATTTGATCTCAAGCCTCCAAGCGCGGATCCGATGAAGGCAGAACAGGCTTTCCCGTCGTACTTTGAATTTGGGAATACTCTGACCTGAACACCGGCATCGAATTCAAAATCTGGGCCGGGTCGTCAACTGTCTGCGCGGCGCGCTTAGAAGCCAGATGAATTTTGTCGCAGGGACACGCTACGTTCTCGCGCTTCGAGAGCAGCAAAGATCTGTTCCATCATGGTTCCGAGCTTTTCGGAGTCGGTTTCCACGGAGGCCGCGGCGACTAGCTCGTCCCAGGTTTTCTCCAGTTGCTTCTTCGGGCCGTCGCTGACCATAGTGATCTCCTGCACAAGCTCATATCTCCGATGGGTCGGGCGGCTTTGGAGTATTCGCCTGTACCTTCAGCTCTAATCCCTTTAGCGTACCCAGCGAGTACGCCGCAGATTCGAGTTCTTCAACGCCGGTGTTGAAATCCAGCAAATCACGAAGGCGCCGCGTGACGACACGTTTGACGTCTCTGATTCTTTCTGCAAATTCGTCGAGCCGTATTTCTACCAGACCAGCTTCGGAGAGCACTCTCCATACCTGCAACTGGTCGGGTTCGTCCTCGGAATGGCTCACAGTTTCCAACCTCACTCATCAGTCTGTGTCTTGCACTTTGGACTCTTCCGGCTTAAACCTGAGGTATGTGTATGCCAGATACTGGTTCAGTTCGGCCCAGAAAGACTGGTCCCGTTCGCGAGGATCCATTCCGGCCCCGGCCATGGAAAGGAGCCGCTCCTCGCATTCCTCTCGTTCCTGGTCGGTGACCTCGCTGATTTTACGCCGCGCCTGTGGCTGAGGACAGCCGGAGATCCTGTGCTCGGGTATCACTCGTCCGTCCTCAAGAATGAAATCTCGCCAGACCAGACCCCAATGCACTTCTTTGACAATCGCCGTTTCGGATGCGGTGGAAGATTTAAACGAAATGATCTGGCCTTTTTCCGGAGGCCAGTTCGCTGCAGTCCCTAGTTGCTTCGCCGTGGACTTCATCATTCGCACACCGCGTGGGAATCAGATTCAATTTTTATCTTCCGGATGGGGTTTGCGGCCAACAATGTGAGGTCGACGAGCAATCGGTCTCGGCCACTCGCTGCGAGACAAAACCCGGTCAACGGCCTGCTCGACCCTCCACATTAAGCCCGCGTCAGGATCCGACGCTGCTGCGGTCGCGGACAATGCCATACCCAGGGTATTCGCGTTCGCAGTTGCCTCGACCCTTGGCACCAGGTGCGGCTGCTGTCTCAGATAGCCGATCCAGACAAGAGTGACGACGTTGTACGCCGTGCTCTTCAGCAGACTGATCAGGGTGGCTTGACCGTTGCCATACCACATCACAAAACTCACCAGGATCAGCTCAACGCTGGCAAAGACTCCGAATCCGAGGGCTATGCCGAATGTCTGCTGGCGCCAATAATTTCTGAAAATACGGCAAAGCAGCATCAAGAGCACGAAGAGGCCAACTTGGAACAGTCGTACGCTGCGATCAAAGGCAAGCACCGCCGTTACGATCCTGTCTCCACCCGCTTCGGTAGTAGACAGTGCGCCCACAATCGCCAGCAAAATGAGCAAGCCGCACGACCATCGGAATATGGTGGTTCCTAAAATCTGAACTCCTCCATACTCCCGAAAGAGACTGCGCAATATTTCATCCATCACCACGACCGCAAAGATCACGCTGAGGGCGTTTCCGGTCCAATAAGCGGCGAAGTAGTTGTCAGGAGAATACCGGTACACGAAAAACAAACAGGCGGATTTGAGGGTCTGAAACAGAATGTAGGAAAAGAACCGGGGAAAGACTCCGTGGACTCTGCGCCGGATCATGAAGATCAGAAGGGTGATCTGCAAAAGCGGACCGGCGATCCAGTTCAAATCTATCAGCCACTTCATCGCGTTGCGTATACCTAATTCTCGGAAGCATACCTGTCCACCGACCGCTCCGCAACATTATTTTGGGCGGCCCTACGTCAGTTTTATGAATTCAGCTTCCTTATTAATTACTCTTGGCAGTGCGGGGAGCGACACAAAGGCATCGGATCGCTACCATCAGCAACTACCACCGCCTGTTCTGCTCGAATGGCAGAATTGCCAGGCGGCGGGACACTCGTCGAGATTGCGCAATACAACCCAGCCAGTGCCACAACGGTTAGCAGGACTTCAATTGACTTGTTCATTGGGGGAGGTCTCCTTGCGCGTTCTTCTGCGCGTGGCGAAGTATATGCCTAGTCGATGCTCCGCGCACCAAGGCCTGTGGATAACTATCGTTTTGTGAAGTGCGGGCGCTGCGCGCGAACTATCGGAGGTGGGGTCGTCGTCCTTTAGAATAGCGGCATGGTGAGCGGCTACGTTTGTGGCGGATGCGGAGAATGGAACGAGACTACGGTGGATGAATCCGTCGGCAGCCGCCAGCGCTATGTTGAAGATTGCCAGGTTTGCTGCAAGCCGAATTTGCTGCGCGTCAGTTGGGATGCCGGCGCTGCGGAATTTGTGATCGACGCTGAATTAGAATAAATGAGTTCCGATAGCTAGATGTTTCCGGAAGGTCTATGGAGGAGCGATGGGCAACTATGCCGTAACCGCAGGACGGATGGTCGCGCATAACATGGTGACCACGCAGTTCGAACTGGATGGCTTTCGCGTGGTACGCACACTGGGAGTGGTGCGGGGAATCACGGTTCGTTCCCGGTCAATTTTTGGAACGATTGGAGCTGGACTGCAGACGCTGGTCGGCGGCAACATCACTCTGCTGACCAATCTTTGCGAGCGGACCCGCGCCGAAGCGTTCGACCTGATGTTGCAACATGCAGCCGACATGGGAGGCAACGCCGTAGTGGGCGCCCGTTACGACGCCACGGAAGTGATGCAGGGCGTCACCGAAGTTCTTGCGTATGGGACGGCGGTGTACGTGGAACCTTCAAAATAAGTGGAGCGCCGAGCATCCTCGCCGGCCTACTCCTTGTACAAGAATCCCGCGACCACCGCCGCCAGAATCGCGCCGCCCCAGAGGTCCAACATCCATCCGAGAGGCAGGGCGCGGGGAACGGGCGACCAGGCTGCTTGCGCAAAGTTGCTGGGCACGCCGGCGCAGAACCCAACGATCATGCCGATTCTGAGAGCCGTCTTGATCCCAGGGCCAGCGGTGGCGCGAGCCCATGCGTAAAGATGTGCGATGAGAATCGACATCACGAAGATCAGCGCAATCCAAAGCGGTGTGAAAAGCGAATAGCGCGGCTGCGTTAGGAACAATCCTTGTTTCTGCATGGCTGCGTAGAGCGGGGCGATTCGCATGCCAATGAAGAAGCCCCATGCGAGCCACACCACGCCGCCGGCAATGCCTCCCAGCCACACCCGGGTCTTGTTCAGCTTCATTGTGCCTCCTGTGCGCCTTGCTTAAGTGCGGCAAGTGTACTCCTGCGCGGCAAATTTGCTCGCCATAGCTGACAAAGGGCATTTGCCACAGAGGACACGAAGGAAGTCTGGAAAAACTGCAAGCGAAAAATTAGCGAAAGTCGATTTTGGGAATCATCTTTCGTTAACACAAGGGACAGTGGTCATCTTTCTGGTTAACCGCAAGATGCTGCGGTTTGCGGAAGGCGTCTGATGGCGGTGTCTCAACCTGAAACTTTCTTATTGACAACAAACGATTTAGGCGTAGGATGTGGACAAAAGTGGTTGAAAGTGGAATAAATATTAGAGGTCGTGGGTAAGAACGCTAACTTTCGAGGCGCCAGTGGTTTCCGAGACTGACACCGACAAAAATAGACCCAACGAACCCGAGTCCACTGCTTTTGTGACCGCTTCGACCTCCCTCTTGGTAGTGGCTGCGATAGCGGCAGCCATCAATAAACGGAGCCCGTCATTTTTAACTAAAGCGACGAGCCGACCACATGTTTCGCGGAAATCATCCAACGCGCGTCGACGAAAAGGGACGGTTAAAAGTCCCAGCGGAATTCAAGCGCGTGATCGACGAGAAATATGCGCAGAAATTCTACATCACAAGTCTGGATGGAACTATTGCTCAAGTGTATCCCTTCGAGGAGTGGGAGCGGATCGAGCAGAAACTGGCGGCGCTCTCGACGTACAACCCGACGAAGAAGAAATTCTTGACGCGCGCCAATTATTACGGGCAGGTGGTGGAGATGGACGGGCAGGGGCGTTTGCTGATCCCGCAGATTCTGCGTGAGTCGGCGCAGATTCGCGGAGAAGTAGCCGTGCTCGGCAACCTGACCTACCTCGAAGTCAGGAACCTGGAAGCGCTGCAAAAGGAGATCGACGAGCAGGCGTTCACGGATGACGACACCAGTACGCTCGATAAATTGGGCATCTAGTGGAAACGGAAGCAAGAGACACTCCCGAGCGGGGTGGGCATGGAACAGTTGGCCATGTCCCAGTTCTTTTAAAAGAAGCGATCGATTTTCTAGCCGTAAAGCGTGGCGGAACTTATCTGGATGCCACGGTGGGGCTGGGCGGGCACAGTTACGAAATCGCAAAACGCCTCGGCGCACCGGGACATTTGATTGGCTTCGATAAGGATCCGGCGGCGCTAGCGAGGGCAGCCGTCAGCCTTCAGCCATCAGCCGTCAGTAAAGGCGCTGTTGAGGGATTGGCGGCGGGTGAGCAGCAGAAGAACTTGGATTGGCCTACGGTCACGCTGATTCACGGGTCGTTTGCGGAACTAGCGAACGGCGAACAGCGAACGACGTATGACGGCATCCTGGCGGACCTGGGAGTTAGCAGCTTGCAGCTGGGTGATCCGGCTCGAGGATTTAGTTTTCAGGCGGAAGGACCGCTCGACATGCGGATGAATCCGATGTCGGGCGAGACCGCCGAACAAGTGGTAAACCACATCGACGAGCGCGAGCTAGCCGATGTGATTTACGAATTCGGTGAGGAAAGGAGGTCGCGGAGAATCGCCAGAGCCATTGTCCGGTCGCGGCCGATACGCACGACGACGCAACTTGTCGAGGTGGTAGCGGCCGCGGCCCGGTCAATGAAATATGAGCGCATTCATCCGGCGACCCGAACCTTTCAGGCTCTCCGAATCTTCGTAAACCGTGAACTGGACGATCTGAAAGCACTGCTGGAGGCGGCGCCTCGCGTGCTGAAGCCTGGCGGCCGGCTGGTGGTCATCAGCTTTCATTCGCTGGAAGACAGGATCGTGAAGGATGCGACGCGGGAAGGCGCGAAGCAGGGCTGGTACCGGTTGCTGACGAAAAAGCCGGTGACGGCGAGTGAAGAAGAGATTGAGCGGAATCCGCGGTCGCGCAGCGCGAAGATGCGGGCCGCGGAACGAGTTTGAGTTTGTCCCGGAGAAACTGCCGGGCGCCCGGTGCGAGGTGGTAAGGCGCGCCGGGGTAAGAGGTCAGGAAAGCGCGGCCGTTCCGCAGGAGCAGCCGCAACTCTGTGGTGGAGTTTTCGCGGAGCGGCCAAGCGAAAAAAGAACAAGGCCGAGTCCGAAGAAGAGAAACGGGAACATTCGAAAAATGACATATACCGGCACGCTGATTGAGGATCTGATGGCAACCGTGGAGCGCGCGGAGCAGAGGGCGCAAACGGACGGAGCATTGTTTAGTGGAGCAGTGGTTAGTGAGCCCCTGCTCGTGGAACCGATGCTCGTCGAGAGCTGGTTCGCTTCCGTGGAGCAAAGCATCGAGTACGATTCGAAACTTCTTGGAGTGGCATAAATTATGAGCGCCGCGGCCATGCAGAGCGAAATTCCTTTGATCCGGCGCAAGTCTTGCTGGCTGGGGACTCCGGAAATTTACTTTCGCAAAACCATCGACAACTCGCGCCTGGTGAAGGTCGAAGATCCGCGCCGCGAACGCGAGATGAAATATTTCGGGCTTGCGTTGTGCTGCCTGTTTCTGCTGGTCATGGGATATGCGTTGCAGCATTTCCGGGCGATCGAATACGGGTACAAGATCGAGACGCTGCGGTCGGAGCGCGATGGCCTTACGGAGATGAACCGGGCTCTGCGGCTGGAAGAGGCGTCGCTGCGCGATCCGGAACGAATCGATTTGAAAGCGCGTCAACTGGGAATGCAACCGCCGCAGCCTGGGCAGGTGATGCGCATGGACTCCGGCAGCGATGCGGCAACGCCGGTTATGGCCAGCGTGACCCCAGTCGCGGTAGTTTCGTTGCGATAGGCCATTATCACTCGAATTACGCGGACAGGAATGTCCGCGCCACATTTTTCGCGGCGGCTCTCGGGAGCCGCCGAAAGTTTCTGAGGGCTGGAAGTGGCTGCGAGCACCTCTTCGAACGGCGCAAGAACCAGGCTCTACATCCTGTCTGGATTGCTTTGCTTCTGGCTGCTGGCGATCTGTCTGCGGCTCGTTTACCTGCAGGTTTTTTGCTACGGAGATTTCGAGCGGCGGGCCGTGCGCCAACAGCAGCGCAGCTTCGACCTTTCGGCGAAACGCGGCGTCATCTACGATCGCGCGGGACGGGAACTGGCAATGTCGATCCAGGTGGATTCGGCTTTCGTGGTGCCGTCGGAAACTCCTGACCTTGCCAACACGATCAGCCTGATTACCCGCATCACGCAAGAGGATCCGCGGGTTGTGCTGGCCGACTGCAGCGCTCACAAAACTTTCTGCTGGGTAGCGCGGAAGGCCGATGCGGAAGTGATTGACCGCATACGGGCGCTGAACCTGCAGGGCATCCACTATCAGAAGGAACCGAAGCGCTTTTATCCCAAGCGCGAACTGGCGGCCCAGATTCTGGGCTACGTTGGCACGGACGACCAGGGTTTAAGCGGACTGGAGCGTCAATTCAACGAGCAACTGCAGGGCAAGCCCGGCAAGCTAATGATTTCTGTGGACGCGCGCAAACGCTGGTTTGCCAGCGTTGAAAAAGAACCCGAAGCCGGGAACAGCGTCGTCCTCACGGTTGATCAAAACATCCAGTACATTGCCGAACGCGAACTGGAGCGCGGGATGGAAGAGACCCACGCCATCGCGGGGACGGCAATCGTGGAGAATCCGCATACTGGCGAGATTCTGGCTCTCACCAACCGACCCACGTTCAATCCCAACATTCGGAAGGAAATTAAGAATGAGGCGCTGAAAGACCGCGCCGTGAGCGATGTGTACGAGCCGGGCTCGACTTTCAAGATGGTGACGATCTCCGCCGGTCTGGAAGAGAAGGTGACGCGGCCCGACGAAATGTTCGACTGCCAGATGGGCTCGATTGTCATCAATGGGATGCGCATACGAGACAGCCGTCCGCACGGCATGCTCTCGGTCGCCGACATTATTGCGGAGTCGAGCGACGTGGGCGCGATTAAAGTTGCGTTGCGGCTGGGCGAGGATCGGTTTTACAAATACATTCGCGCATTTGGATTCGGCCAGCAAACTGGGATCGAGCTTCCCGGTGAAACGCGCGGCTTGACGAAGCCGGTAGAACGCTGGTCGAAGGTTTCGATTGGAGCGATCTCCATGGGCCAGGAGATTGGCATTTCGCCGCTGCAACTGACTTCGTTGATCTCGACCATTGCTAACGATGGCGTACACGTTCCGCCGCGCATAGTGGCGGGGACGATTGCGCCGCAGAATACTCCGCAAACGATTGTGTTCCAGCCGGCCGAGGGGACGCGGGTGATTTCATCGCTGACCGCGGCTGAGATGCGGCAGATGCTGCAGGGCGTGGTGCTCCATGGCACGGGACGCAAAGCCCTTCTTGAGGGCTACAGTTCCGCGGGCAAGACCGGGACGGCTCAGAAAGTAGATCCAGCCACGGGAGCGTATTCGAAAACGAAATATGTAGCGTCTTTTGCCGGGTTTGCTCCGATCAATGATCCGCAAATTGCGGTTGTGGTGATCCTCGATTCTGCTGTGGGCCTGCACCAGGGGGGGCAGGTTTCGGCGCCGATCTTTCAACGGATCACACAGCAGGTGCTCGAGTATCTCCACGTGCCGCATGATGTGCAGCTTCCACCCAGCCGCCAGGTGTTGCTGGCGCGGCGCGACGTCCCCGACGCAAGTCTGGAAGAAAGTTCGCCCGATCACCTCGGTGCCAGCCTGGACATGGCGGAAGCTAATAATAATGAAGCCCCTGCTATGCCGGCAGCAGCTAAATCCGGCCCGATTGGGGCCCAAGTCGTTTCTGCGGCTTTGACCGTAAGAGAGACAGGAAACGCGGGTCATCCATCGCAAGGCGGGCCGCAAAGCGCATCGCAAAGCGCAACGACAGCAGGGTCAGCGAGCGCGGCAGTTGCACAACCTGGCGCACCATCCTCGACGCCCTCGCAGAAATTGCCCAGCAGCGGAACGGTGGTTCTCGACGTGGAAGAGGGAGGGATCGCGGTGCCGTCATTCCTCGGCAAGAACCTGCGTGTGGCGATTGAAGCGGCGCAGGATGCCGGACTCGACCTCGATGCTATCGGCAGCGGTGTTGCCCGCGAACAAACGCCTCAGCCCGGAGCGCGCGTCGCGGTCGGATCGCGCATTACGGTGCGTTTCGGGCGGTAGGGATCCTTCGACTGCGCGACTGCTGCGCTTCGCACAGCAGCCACTCCGCTCAGGATGACAAACTGAGGGGAGCCGTAGTGGACTATTTATAATCACTCCAATGACTTTCCAACAGCTCCTGCAAGGTGCCGAGGTCCTCTCCCAGAGTGGGAACCCGGCCGTTGCTGGCGTGGAATACGACTCGCGGCGGGTGCGTCCTGGAAGTGTTTTTGTCGCGGTGAAAGGTGAGACCAGCGACGGCTATCGCTTCATTGATCGGGCGATTGCCGCTGGGGCGGTTGCCGTGGTCACCGACTCAGCCGCGGAAACGCCAGTTCCGGAGGTTGCCTGGGCGCGAGTTGTGCACGGACGGCGGGCGCTTGCCCGCTTGAGCGCGAATTTCTATAAACGTCCTGCCGAGCGATTGGCGAATATTGGAATTACGGGCACGAACGGAAAAAGCACGACTGCCTTCCTCATCGAATCTATATTGCAAGCGGCCGGACGCAAGACCGCGCTGATTGGGACCATCGAATATCACGTCGCAGGAAAGATTCTACCGGCGCCGCACACCACTCCAGAAGCGTTAGAGTTGAACCGCCTGTTGTCGGAGGGACTGGGACTTGGGGTCACCGAAGCGGTGATGGAAGTGTCCTCGCATGCGCTGGAACAGCAGCGCGTATTCGGAATTCCTTTTGACGTGGCCGTCTTTACCAATCTCACGCGCGACCATCTCGATTACCACGGCACGATGGAAAATTACTTTCTGGCGAAACAAGTCTTGTTCGAAGGCTGCGGGACGGAACCTCCACGGGCGGCCGTTCTTAACCTGGATGACGAATACGGACGCCAGCTATGGAAGCTTAGCCAGAAGAAGAGCCCTGTGGTGCTTTCTTATGGCCTGACGGCGGGCGATTTTCATGCCGAATCCGTTGAAATCACGCCGCGAGGAACGCGGTTCCAAATGGTGACGCCCGCGGGCAAGATTGCCATGTGGTCTCCGCTGATCGGCAATGTGAATGTGTACAACGTGCTGGCGGCGTCTGCCGCGGGTTATGCGCGCGATTGTTCGGCCGATGCGATCGCAAAGGGAATCTTTGACCTCAGCAGCGTTCCCGGTCGCTTTGAGCGCGTCGATTGCGGGCAGCCTTTCACGGTGGTGGTGGACTACGCGCACACGGACGACGCGCTCCGCAACCTCACCGCACTGGCTCGCGACTTTGTCACGCGCGCCGGACTTAAAGGCAAGGTCATCACGCTATTTGGCTGCGGCGGCGATCGCGATCGGGCTAAGCGTCCGCTGATGGGCGAGGCGGCGGGCAAAGGCAGCGACTTGGTGATTCTCACTTCCGACAATCCGCGCTCGGAAGACCCACTGGCCATCATCAACGATGCGGTCGTTGGATTGCAGAAGTCGGGCGCAAAATATTCCATGGAGCCTGATCGCCGCAAGGCCATTGCGTTTGCTCTGCAACACGCGACCCCCGGCGACATCGTGCTGCTGGCGGGTAAGGGACATGAAAAAGTTCAGATCACGCGGGAGGGAACGGTTCCGTTCGACGATATAGAGGTTGCGCGCGAAACCCTGCAGGCCCTGGGCTACGACTGCAAAAGCGCCGCCAAAGCTGGTACGGCGGGGAAGAGCATATGAAACTCCCGCTTTCCCGCATCGCTGAATTCATTGCTTCGACGGGTCAGGCTCCGAGTGGCGACGCTGCGACCGGGCATGCTGCGATCGGCCAACACGATGGTCGCGAGCTGTCCCAGGGATATTCCATTGATTCACGCACCGTGCTGCCCGGCGAACTATTCTTTGCGGTCAAGGGTGAACGTTTCGACGGACACGACTTCGTGGAGCAAGCACTGGGCCGGGGGGCGATTGCTGCGGTGGTACGGAAAGATCAGTTGGCGCGATATGCCGACGCCGCCGGCCTGATCGCGGTCGACGACACTCTGGTGGCGCTGCAGACGCTGGCGACGGCGGTACGAAAAATTTGGGGCAAGACGGCCATCGGCATCACCGGTTCGATGGGCAAGACCACCACCAAAGAAGCAATAGCTCATTTGCTCGCGATCAAGTACCGCGTGCATCGCACCAAGGGGAACTTCAATAATCACTTTGGCCTTCCGCTCGGGCTGTTGACGCTGGAGCCGGAATTCGATATCGCGGTGGTCGAGATGGGGATGTCGCACGCGGGTGAGATCGCTGCATTGGCTCGGATTGCACTGCCAAATCAGGCGGTGGTTACGAATGTTGCGCCCGTACACTTGGAAAGTTTCGAATCCATCGCCGGAATCGCGCGCGCGAAATATGAACTGATCGAAGCTCTTCCTCACGGCGGGACAGCGGTGTTGAATGCCGACGATGAATATGTGAGCCAGTTCGGCCGCGACTTCAAGGGCAAGGTTGTGCTGTTCGGATTGAAGCCGACTCCGGTTGTTCCTGCAGATGTACGGGCGGAAAACATCGAAGTGCTGGGACCGGAGGGCACACGCTTCGATCTGGTCAGCCGGCTGGTGAGCAGCGAAGTGCGGCAATCGATGCACAGTCCGCTAATTGGGAAACACAACGTTTCGAACGTGCTCGCCGCGGCCGCGATTGCGCTGGAGCACGGCATTACCCCTTCCGAGATCGCAGCGGCGCTGCCGTCTCTGCAGGCCGCCGACAAACGCGGACAGGCGGTCCAAGTGGGTAACATCACGGTGCTCTACGATTGCTACAATTCAAGTCCTAAGGCGCTGATGGCTGCTGTGGATACTCTGGCCGCCATGCCTGGCAAGCGCCGGATTGTCGTTGCCGGAGAGATGCTGGAACTGGGCCCGAGCGGCGAGAAACTGCATCGCGAGTGCGGACGTTACATGGCAGGAAATATGGCAGGAAGTAAAGTTGACTTTCTTCTAGGCGTGAGAGGATTAGCGAAGCCGATGGTGGACGCGGCTCGCGAAGCGGGCATAAAAGCGGAGTTCGTCGCAACGCCCGAAGAGGCCGGCGAATGGCTGGCGCGCGAAACCCGCGACGGCGATGTTGTGCTGCTCAAGGCGTCGCGCGGGGTGAAGCTGGAGAAAGCGCTGGAGACGTGGAAAGAAAGAAACGGAATTCCCAACGATCTTCCCAAGGCTTAGGCGCAGGGAATTCATAATTGAGAGCTGACAGCTGACCGCTGGCAGCTGGTGTCGGAGGCGGATTGCTCTACTGGCTGCTCTACCTGAAGCTCTACCATTACATTCCGCCATTCCGTATTTTTCGTTACCTTACGTTCCGCACCGCGTTTGCCAGCCTCACCGCGCTTTTCACGGGGCTGATCGTGGGGCCGATCGTGATTCAGCGGCTGCGTGATTTCCAGATCGGGCAGTACATTCGCGAGGAAGGGCCGCAGGCGCATCAGAAAAAAGCAGGTACGCCGACCATGGGCGGCTTGCTGATCGCGATCGCGATTCTGGTACCTACATTGCTCTGGGCGGACCTGAGCAATCCGTTCGTTTGGATCGCCGTGCTTGCGACGCTGGCCTTCGGTGCGATCGGTTTTGCCGACGACTATCTTAAGGTCGTTCATCACCGCAATCTCGGCCTCACCGCACGCGCCAAGCTGGGCTACCAGATCGGCGCCAGCATCCTGATTGCGATTGCGTTGATCGTATTGCAGCACCGCGGAAAATACTCCACGGTGCTGCTGGTCCCATTCTTGAAGCAATTCCATCCTGACCTCGTGATCCAGCGATGGGCGGCTCATCCGCAACTGTGGCCGCTGGCCTTTTTGCCGTTCGTCGCATTCGTGGTGCTGGTGATTGTGGGATCGAGCAACGCGGTGAATCTTACCGACGGCCTCGATGGGCTGGCCATTGGGTGTACGGTGATCGCGGCCGGAGCGCTCGCGGTTCTTACGTACCTCAGCGGTCATGCAACGTTTGCCACCTACCTCGAATTGCCACGCATGCCGCAGATCGGCGAGCTCACGATCTTTTGTGGAGCGATGGTCGGCTCCTCCATAGGATTTCTGTGGTACAACGCGCACCCGGCGGAAATATTCATGGGGGATGTCGGGTCGCTGGCGCTGGGCGGCGCAATCGGCACGGTAGCCGTTATGATCAAACAGGAGCTGCTGCTGCCATTCATTGGAGGCGTTTTCGTGATCGAAGCGCTTTCGGTGATCCTGCAGGTTGGTTCCTACAAACTGCGCAAGAAGCGGATTTTCAAGATGGCGCCGATTCACCATCACTTCGAACTGCTGGGCTGGTCGGAGTCGAAAGTGATCGTGCGTTTCTGGATCGCATCACTGGTGTTCGCGCTGTTTGCGCTGACCACTTTGAAACTGAGGTAGAGGGATTTTGTAATTTTGTAATCGGGTAATTTCGTAATTTGAAAACCACGGACTCGGGATAGTGTTGATTCTAAATTACCAAATTACAAATTACACAACCAATTGGACTTCATGGATCTCAACAACAAGCGCGTGCTGGTTGTCGGACTCGGTAAATCGGGCGTGGCCTCGGCACTTTTTCTGAAGTCGCGCGGTGCGCGTGTCACCGTTTCGGATGCCAAGCCAGAATCCGAGCTTCGGGATGAAATCCTGCTGCTTCTGGAACATGGGATCACGGTGGAAACCGGCGGCCACGGCGAGCGCACCTTCCGTGGGCAGGATTTAATCGTCGTCAGTCCGGGCGTGCCGGTCGATGCGCCGCAACTGGTGCAGGCGCGCACGCTGGGAGAACCGGTCATCGGCGAAATCGAACTCGCTGCGCAATTTCTGTCTGGTCCGATCGTCGCTATTACCGGAGCCAACGGCAAGACGACTTGCACCTCACTGGCAGGCGAGATTATTGCGGCCGGAAAGTTCCCTACACTTGTGGGCGGCAATATCGGCACGCCCGCGATCAGCCTGGTCGATCAGGCTGGGCCCTCGACTTGGACGGTGCTGGAAGTGTCGAGCTTTCAGCTGGAAACGATTGTCGAATTTCGTCCGCGAATCGCAGTGATTCTGAATATTACGCCCGACCATCTTGATCGCCACAAGACTTTTGCCAACTACCGCAATGCCAAAGCGCGCGTCTTTGAGAACCAACGTGGCGACGACTTTTCCATTCTCAATGCCGATGACGCCACCACCGCTGGATTGTCGGACCGCACGCGCGCGCAGTTGTTCTGGTTCAGCCGAAAGAAGGAGGTTGAAAAAGGCGCTTTTACCCGCGGCGCGCACATCTATTTCCGCGACGGTAACCGCGAAAACGAGATCATGCCTCTGGCGGAAGTGCCGCTGAAAGGCGCGCACAACCTGGAGAATGTGCTGGCTGGAGTTTCCATCGGCATGCTTGCAGGTTGTCAGCCCGAAGAGATTCGCGAGGCTGTGCAGAATTTCAAAGCCGTCGAACATCGACTGGAGTTCGTCGCCAGGGTTGCGGGCGTGGATTACTACAACGACTCCAAAGCGACAAACGTGGACGCCACGATCAAAGCGCTGGAATCTTTTCCGGCGAATATTCACCTGATTCTCGGCGGCAAGGATAAGGGGAGTGACTACACGGTGCTCCGTGAGTTGCTGCGAGAGCGCGTGAAGCGCGTTTACACCATAGGAGCCGCGGCCGAGAAGATCGAATCGCAGATTCAGGGCGCTGCCGAAATCGAACATGCGGAGAGTCTGGAAAATGCTGTCCGGCGCGCCAGCGAATCGGCTGTGGCTGGCGACGTTATTATTCTGGCTCCAGCGTGCGCCAGTTTCGACCAGTTCCAGAGCTACGAGCACCGTGGCCGAATGTTTAAAGAGATCGTACATTCCCTGGCCATGGCTCGCACCACGTAGCGACGACGCCAGCGCAGCCCCTAAAGGGGCGGTTGATTTCTAGAATGTGTGGTATCGCTGAAGCGATACCCTGATACGAAGCCTGCGGCCGATACGAAGCCTACGGCCGATACGAAGCCTGCGGCCGATACGAAGCCTGCGCGCGATATGGGGCTTGCGTGCGATAGGCTGCGCGCCATACGAAGCCTGCGGTGGAACCAACTCAGTTATCCCTCTTCGCAAAATACGCGGCTGAAATTGCTCCATGTTTCTTTGGGTCGTGGTGAAATGAACTCTCATGGCTAAGCGGGTCAGTGTCGATCGCTGGATGTTCACCGTGACCGCGATCCTGGTGTTCATTGGACTGGTCATGATCTTCAGCGCGTCGGCCGTGATGGCGAAGGAACGGTTTGGCTCGGCGTACGAATTTTTGTTTAAGCAACTGGTCTGGGCCGTTGCGGGACTCGTCGTGATGATCGTAGCCATGAAGGTGGACTACAAACGGCTGCAACATCCGGCACTGGTTTTTTCGTTTTTGGGCTTTACGACGCTTCTGCTCATCTCGGTTTTTTTTCTGGATCGCGCCCACGGCACTCATCGCTGGTTTCATGTGGGCCCGGTTTCGTTGCAGCCTTCGGAACTGGCCAAGCCCGCGCTGATCCTGTTTCTCGCCTGGTTTTTGGAGAATAAAACGCAGGCGATGGACGACTGGCGTAATACGCTCATTCCCGCAGTGACACCGACGATGGTTTTTCTTGGGCTGATTGTTTTTCAGCCGGACCTGGGAACCGCCATTGCGTGCGCTGGCATCACGGCTTGCGTGCTGTTTATCGCCGGTATCCGGCTGCGCTACTTTGGATACGCCTTCGCCGCAGCGCTCTTGCCGCTTTACTTTCTGATCTTTCACGTTTCGTATCGAAAGGACCGGATTCTTGCCTTCTGGAATCCGTACGCCGATCCGAAGGGGTTTGGTTTTCACATCATTCAGTCGCTGATCGCGGTTTCTACCGGGGGCGTGACCGGACTTGGGCTGATGGAAGGGAAGCAGAAATTGTTTTATCTTCCCGAACCGCACACGGATTTCATTTTTGCCGTTACCGCCGAAGAGTTGGGCCTGGTGGGAGCGCTGACGGTCATCATTCTTTTTGCGATTTTTCTGTGGCGCGGCACGCGGGCGGCGTTGCGCACGCAGGATAACTTCGGGCGCTTTCTGGCGGTCGGAATTACCAGCATGATCGTGCTGCAGGCTTTCATTAACATCAGCGTAGTGCTGGGCATGATGCCGACGAAAGGGATTCCGCTGCCGTTCGTTTCCTACGGGGGATCGTCGCTGTTCGTGACGCTGATGTGCGTCGGCGTGTTACTCAACATCACAAAACAGGCGGAGTAGGCCGGTCGCCTCCCGATTCACAAATTGAAATAGAAGACAGGGGCTACGGATGCGAGTACAGCTCCGGCTTGCAGTGCAAGGACACACAGCGTCTGTTTTGGAGCTCGGGGCAGCGACTTGACCGCGAAGAACAGCAGTACGGGCATTTGTCCAGCCATGAGAATCTGCCAAAGATGGGCAGTGGTTCCCTCATCGGCCTCGCGGGCAGCGCCGAAAACTGCAATGTGAACGAGCACGAGCGTCAGCGCGGTGAGCGACATTGCGAGTGGAAGAAAGGCGCTTGGCCGCTTAATGATAGAACCGAAAGAATTGATTTGTTGCGCCATGTTGCCTCCTCGAGTTGGGAAATCCCCCCTTCAATTATCACCGTCCGGTGTGTCCTAGCTCACCGACAAAATTGGGTATTGGATGCTGACGACTTGCCCCAAGTAGCTGCAAAAAACTGCACATTTTGATGGTTGTCGGCGCGCCAGCCCAGATGTATACTTCTCGCCATCAGAAGCTCCCTCGCCGCCCCGGACGAGGGTTCCGGGTGTTCAATCAGGCACGATGACCAGATTCGCTGTGGGGCTCTGGCGCCATGCTACGACCATAAGGATCTTCAGGATCTTCCATTTTGTACCTCAAAGGAGAAATTGTGATTCGAAAATTAAGCACATCCTTGCTTGCGCTCGTCGCGATTGTGTCGGCAATGACTGTTGTTTGTCAGGCAGAGCCGCGGACCCTTTTAACGCGCCATGTGCGTGAAGAGGTAAGCACTGGGGGAGCAAAACTAGTTGGGCAGCTTCCTGCAACCCAAACCATGCACTTCGACGTCATGTTGGCGCTGCGACATCAACCAGAGCTGGAAAACTTTCTGAAAGAAGTGTACGACCCATCGAGTCCTTCTTACCGGCAGTTTGTCACGGTGGAAGAGTTTGCCGCGAGATTCGGTCCGAGCCAGGAAGACTATGACGGACTGCTGGCTTTCGCAAAAGCGAACGGGTTTACGGTGGTGAACGGCTCTCGCAATCGCATCGACGTAGTTCTGAGTGCGCCGGTTTCGAGCGTAGAGAAGGCGTTCCATGTGACCATGGGCGTCTACCAGCACCCGACGGAGAACCGCACGTTCTATTCTCCCGACCGTGAGCCCAGCGTGGAACTGCCGTTCCAGCTGTGGCACATCTCAGGCTTAGACAACTATTCAATTCCGCGTCCTGCGCTGGTGCATCGGAATGCGAAACTGCACTCCAACGCTACGATTGGTTCCGGCCCGAACCAATCTTTCCTTGGCAGCGACATGCGGGCGGCCTACTACGGTGGATCGGCGCTCACGGGCACGGGCCAGTCGCTCGGCTTGCTGGAGTATGCCGGCACGGACCTGGCCGATCTGAACACTTACTACAAAAACGTTGGCCAAACGCTAACTGTCCCAATCACCCTCACGTCTGTGGACGGGACTCCTGTGAGCTGCACCGAGCCGAATTGTGACGACACGGAACAGACCATCGACATGACGCAGGCACTCGGGATGGCTCCGGGCATGTCGAGCCTGGTGATGTACGTCGGGTCTACGGACTCTGCCATCTTCAATGCCATGGCGACAGCTAAACCGCTGAATGCGCAATTGAGCAGCTCGTGGTATTGGAGCCCGGCGGACCCAAAGACACTCGACCCGATCTTCCAGGAGTTCGCCGCGCAGGGCCAGAACTTGTTTGATGCGGCGGGCGATAATAAAAGCTGGCAGATAGGCGGCTCCATCTGGCCTGCGGATGATGCGTATCTCGTGTCGGTTGGTGGGACGGACTTGGAAACGAAGAGCGCGGGCGGTCCGTGGTCTTCGGAGACGGCGTGGTCCGACAGCGGCGGCGGTGTTTCGCCGAACAGTATTCCAATTCCATCGTGGCAGGTGGCGACGGCCGATCAATGCATCGATGCGTGCTCGAAAACCTTGCGCAACGGCCCAGACGTTTCGGCAAACTCGAACTTCACCTTCTACGTGTGTGCCGACCAGAGAGCTTGCACGGCCAATGAATACGGTGGCACCAGTTTTGCCGCGCCCATGTGGGCGGGCTATCTGGCTCTCGCTAATCAACAGTTGATTGCCAACGGGAGTAAAACGACGCTCGGCTTTATCAACCCGGCCCTTTATACGATCGGGCTAAGCTCGAGCTACGACACCGACTTCCACGACATCACGAGTGGGAACAATGGCTATGCGGCCACGACGGGCTACGATCTGGCGACCGGATGGGGCAGCCCGAACGGGGCCAACCTGATCAACGCACTGGCCGGAGGCGGCGGGGGCGGCGGACCGGTCGTAAGCCTGTCACCGACGTCGTTATCGTTTGGCAAGAAAGTCGTGGGCACCACCAGCGCAGCGAAGAAAGTGGTTCTTACCAACACCGGAAGCGCGACGCTGAACATCACCTCGATCGCCACCAGCGCGCCTTTCGCGCTCGCGACGGTCAAGGCGACCAAGAAAATAACTCCTTGCGTAAACGGTGGCACGGTGGCGCCGGGCGCGACTTGCGAGATCAAGGTCACCTTCAGTCCGACCGCAGTCCAGTCGTATACCGGTGACGTAACGTTTACTGACAACGCTAGCCCGAGTACGCAGCAGGTATCGCTGTCTGGAACCGGCAAAGAGTAACCAAGTAAACTGCAACTGTGGGCGGGGCTTCGGTCCCGCCTTTTTTCGTGCTCGCGCCGCCGGAAATCAGGACGGATCCGCGAAAAAAGTGCGCATAATCTTGCACATAACTTTGCACGACGGCTGCACGACGGCTGCGACGGAATCGTGAACCGACTTCACCGTTTGGCTGCTCTTCCGCTCCGTAGCTGGGCGCGAAGTCGCTGCCGCAGCAATTAAAATGGCGCTTGACCGCTATCCGGAACCGGAGGATAATTCTCCTCTCTCGACTGCTGCGCTCGTGTGGACGCGGTACGCCGCGTTAAATCTCCACGAATCAGGAACTGACTTCTGGCGCCTTGCTGAGTGGATGCAACTTTTTTGCACGGTGAACTGGGGGAGCGAAGCGAACCTTGGGGGTGGAACAAGACTGGTTCCCCAGGGAATTTTCAATGGCGTTTAACCTGCAAGGAAGTTACGTTGCACTGTAATTTCTTTCGGTAGTTTCTTTCAGTCCTGAGGAGGGATGCATGAAGAGTCGACGCGCCGCGGGCTATGTGTGCCTGCTATTACTAGTACTGCTAGTTGTCCCAGCCTTTGCCGGGAACAAACTCGAACCCATTGTGATTAAACCAGACAAGGTCGCGGTCTCGGAGCCGGTCAGTGAGATTGCCAAGACTACGGGACCACCGGTGTTCCACGGCTGGATCATTCGCAAGGAGCACGAAACACCGAACCATATGACGACGATCTTTGATGGTCAGGATCCGGTCATGCAAGACAGCGCGGAGACCGAGGCCAAACTGCCCATCAGCATCGGTTTCAATTTCGATGGCGTGGACGGCACCCAGGCGGGCGGAGTGATTCCGCCGGACACCAACGGAGCGGTGGGAGACAAGCAGTTCTTCCTGATCACCAATTTCGCTTTTAGTATTTACAACAAGAGCACGGGGGCTATCGAGGTGGGACCGCTGCTCATTAACAGCATCTGGAAAAACTTTGGCGGCCAGTGCCAGTCCGACAACGGTGGCGATCCGGTGGTTCTCTACGACCATATCGCGAACCGCTGGCTGTTGGAACAACTGGAGTATACGAGCAGCTACCAAATCTGCTTTGCGGTTTCGCAAACCGACGACGCGACGGGCGCGTACAACCTTTACTCGTACACGTTCAACGGCTTAACCGACTATCCGAAACTCGCGATCTGGCCGGACGCATATTACCTGGCGTTTAATTTCTTTGGCCCGGGCGACGGAGAACCCTGCGCTGTGGATAGCGCGACCATGCAGGCTGGCGGCAAGAACCCAGCCATGATCTGCTTCAGCCCCAACAGTTCGGATATGGGATTCCTGCCTTCCGATTTGGACGGCAGCACGCTGCCTCCGAGCGGCGCTCCCAACCACTACATCGAACTGGGAAACTCGAATACCACGCTGAAGGAATACGACTTCCACGTAGACTTTAGCGTGCCCAAGAATTCCACGTTCACGGGGCCGAACACCCTTACGGTGCCGTTGTACAACCAACTCTGCGGCGGTGGCGGCGGAGCCTGCATTCCCGAGCCGAAGGGCGGAGGGTTGCTGGACGCGCTGGGCGACCGCATGATGTTCCGCAACGCGTACCGGAACTTTGGAGACCACGAAGCGATGGTGTTCTCGCATGCGGTGGCTTCGACTGGCAAGGCTGTCGCGGCCGAGCGTTGGTATGAGCTGCGCTCTACTCCTCCGGGCGGCAGTTTCTCGGTATATCAGGCGGCAACTTACAAGAACAGCAAGGACAACTACTGGATGGGCAGCGTTGCCCTGGACCATAGCGGCAACATGGCGTTGGGCTTCAGCGCTGATAACAGCACGACTCTGGATCCCAGCATTTGGCTAACCGGCCGTCTGTCCACCGACAAGTTGAATAAGCTGGAAAAATACGTGATCGTTCATGCCGGAACCACCGTGCAGGGGAACGTCAATCGTTGGGGCGATTACAGCTCGATGAGCGTGGATCCCACGGACGATTGCACCCTCTGGTATACGCAAGAGTACAGCGACGGCGGGTACAATTGGCAGTCGCACGTGGTTTCCTTCAAATTCGCGAGTTGCCAATAGCTCGCGAGGCGGGAGTTTAACCAACGGCGCTGGGGTCGGTCGACCGCAAGGGTGACCTTCCCCAGCGTCGTTTTTTGTGTGCGACCGGGCTGCGAAGGCAGCAAAATGGTCGATTTTCGGCCAATTTCTGCTGACACCTACCAGATTGTCCTATAGGAATCCCCCATTCGTGCCATCCCCCTGGCGGCGATCTCAGGGTAGAGTTATTGGTGAGCAGACTTCGGGGGAGGGCTGTTCAAACGGGCGTCCGATGACTCGAACAGAGTCCGGGCGCTTTCGTTTTTTGTGGCGGAATTGACTGTGCTCGGGAGCGCTAGGATCGCGAGCTAAGCCTTCGGCGGCATTTTTTTTGGCCTCATCGTCTCCCACTCTTTTTCGGTCAGTTCCCGTCCCAGCGCCGTGAACTCGCCTGCTCCCTGCAGCCACTCTCCGCCATCCATGGTCACGACTTCTCCGTTTACGTAGCCAGCGCCATCACTGACCAGGAATGCGGCAAGATTGGCAAACTCTTCTGTGGTGCCGAAACGTCCCAGCGGGTTTCGTTTCATTGCTGCCTCCGCCAGTTCGGGGCGCGGCAACAGACGCGAGAACGCGCCTTGAGTCGGGATGGGTCCAGGCGCGATGGCGTTCATCCGAATCCCGCGATCTCCCCACTCGACGGCCAGACTTCGCGTAAGCGCCTGCACGCCCGCCTTCGCCACCGCTGAGGGCACAACGTACGCCGAACCCGTTGTTGTATAGGTGGTGGTGATGTTCAACACCACACCTCCGCGCCGCGCTGCCAGCCAACGGCGCCCGCAAGCCATGGTCGTGTGCAACGTGCCCAGCAGGACAATGCCCAGCACCGACTGAAACGCGCCCAGCGAAAGTTCTTCCGTGCGCGCCAGAAAATTTCCCGCAGCATTATTCATGAGCACATCCAGCGGGCCTTCAGCCCAGATGATGCTGATCATTTCTTCTACAGACGCTGCATCGCGTACGTCGCAGGGACGGGAGTGGATCTTGCCGCCGGTGCACTCGCGTATCTCCTGCTCGGTTGCGGCAAGAACATCCTGGCGGCGGCCGCAGATATACACTTCGGCGCCCAGTTCCACAAACCGTTGTGCGGTAGCCTTGCCCAATCCGGTGCCGCCGCCAGTGATGAGAATGCGCTTCGCTTGAAGTAGATCTTTCTGGAACATGAATCCTCCATGGAGTGAACCGACGATTGTAAATGGACAGGCTGGCCGCCGCAGTTGAAGTAGATGCGGCAAGCCGCGTCTCTACGGGAAAGCTCTTTCAAGTGTCGCCAATGCCCAGCGCGCGTGTTCCGCAACCACCGGGTCCGAATCCTCGCTAAGCCGCTTGAGCGTCGGCAGAAATTTCCTGTCACCGCTGTTTCCCATGGCAATCACGGCATTTCTCCGCAATCCGGAAAGCTTTGCCCGCCGCACGGGGGATCCGCGAAACACCCGGCGGAATTCTTCCGGCTGCATTTCGGCTAGCCAATCGAGCGCTGGGTTGACCAACCCCGAGCGCGGCGTGAACTCTGCTGCAGTCGTTGCGGGCGCCTTGCGGTTCCATGGGCAAACATCCTGGCAGATGTCGCAACCGAAGACGTGGCGTCCCATGGCCGGGCGCAGATCTTCGGGAATGTTGCCGCGCTTTTCAATGGTCAGATAGGAAATGCAGAGGCGGGAATCCAATTGGCCGGGCGCAACGATCGCCTGGGTCGGACAGGCGGTGATGCAGCGTGTGCAAGTCCCGCAACGATCCGGTGCAGGCAAGTCGGAGGTGACGCCGTCGCTTTTGAAATCGAGCGAGGTTAGGATGACACCCAAAAACAGCCACGACCCGAGCTGTTGGTTGATGATGCAGGTATTCTTGCCGATCCATCCAACGCCCGCGTACTTGGCGTACACGCGCTCGATGAGCGGGCCGGTGTCGACATAGGAACGGAAATGCGAGTCCGCGGTACTCGCTACCGAGTGCCCAGTCGTAGCAACGAGTTCGCGCAACTTATCTTCGACTTGCCGCAGGCGGCGCAGTACGGCCTCGTGGTAATCCTCTAGGGACCAGGCGTAGCGCGAAATCCAGCCGGGGCTCGGCTCTTGCTTGTGCGCTTCTGGCCTCAGTTCCTCGGTGGAATAAGGATGTGCGGTGTTGTAGTTGATGGCGCAGACGACCACACTGCGGGCCCAGGGAGCGACGCGAGCGAGCGATGCGCGCTTGAGTTCTGCGGTCTCATCGCGAGATTCCATGTACTTCATGTCGCCGTGCTTTCCATCGGCAATCCAGGGGGGAAAGACTTGGAGTTCGGCGAAGTCGCGGACTGGCGCAATGCCGCAGAGATCGAATCCGGCGTCGCGCGCGTACTGCTTGATGCGGGTTGGAAGATCGGACAGCAAGTGGGCCGTTGCTCGCGGTTCCTGCGGGGATGCATTCACATCCTTCAAGAGGCTACCACTTTCGCGGCGGTGAATCTGGCTGGGAGACTTCCCCCTTTGACGATGCCCCAAAAAACTGAACCACGAAGGACACAAAGTGCCACGAAGGCTTGAACTCTGCTGTTTTTTTGTGCACCTTCGTGCCCTTGGTGGTGCACGTTTTGCCGAAATCAGCCACCCCCCCTTAGTTTGATCTTTTGTTGATCTTGCCAAGGGGCGATATAGTTGGACGATGTTCTGTAGCGGCATGGGGAATGAGGGCGGACTATGACAACCGATGCGCAGTCCCGCGAAAAATCTGACTGGAAAAACCATGGCTTGCGTATTATTCGCAGCGGAGAGTTAGATTCCAACACACCTCAAACGCCCGGTATGACTCGTGCCGAGGCCATCTCGCGCGCCAGTGCCGGGGCGCAAAAGCTTTGGGCGGGGACGGTAGTGGTTCAACCCAATGCCAAGACCGGTCCTCATCATCACGGGGAACTGGAAACCGTGATCTACGTAGTGCGGGGCCGGGCCCGTTTTCGCTGGGGAGATCGGTTGGAGTTTGTCGATGAGGCAGGGCCGGGAGACTTCGTCTACGTTCCTCCCTACGTTCCTCATCAGGAACTGAACGCGCGCAAAGACCAGCCGGTAGAGGCAGTGATCGTGCGCAGTGGCCAGGAGCCGGTGGTGGTGAATCTGGACATTCCGAGTCCGGAGGACGCTTCGCAGGATGATCCCGGGGAGGATCCGTTTCACTCCGCGCCAGGAAAGCGGTGAGCCCTGAACTTGCGCCATGCAGTGATGGCGATGTTCTAGTTTTTGCGCGCGCGGGCCGCCGTTGTTTTTTTGGCGACAGGGGTAAAGTGTTCGATCCGGTTGCGGCCGTTTTCCTTAGCCCGGTATAAGCCGTCGTCGGCCTGATTCAACAATGCTTCCACTTCGGCCTTTCCCTCGCAAGCGGAGACGCTAACGCCCATACTCATAGTGATGAGTCGATCTTTTCCGGAATAGTTCACAGGTGTACTGGCAATGATTTCGCGCAGGGCATTGGCGCGGAGGAGAGCGTTGGGCAAATCACAGTTAGGCAGAATCATGAGAAATTCTTCGCCGCCATATCGGCCAACGCCGTCGTAGATGCGGAGTTGCGCTCGCAGGCGACGGCCGACTTCGCGGAGCGCTTCATCGCCAAAAAGATGGCCGAGGGTGTCGTTGACGCTCTTGAAATGGTCGATGTCGCCAAGAATCACTCCCAACGACTCCTTGTTCCGGCGGCCTCGCTCCAATTCCCGTTCGAGCATGGCCAGAATCTCTCCGCGATTCATCAGTCCGGTCAGACTGTCGTGAGTGGCGGCATGGCGCATGGACTCGCGCGCGGAAACCAGTTCCTCCTGCAAGTCGAGAATGCGCTTGCCTACCAGCAGTCGCGCCTTTAATTCCAATTCATCAAAGGGCTTGACGAGATAGTCGTCGGCGCCAGCTTGCATGCCGTCGAGCATGTTCTGGCGACCCTCATTGCTGGTGAGCAGGATGACGTAGACATAAGGACCGGAAGCTCCAGCTTGGCGGATGCGCCGGCAAAGTTCGATGCCATCCAGATCGGGCAGCACCCAATCGAGTAGAACGAGTTTGGGCGAGTCTGGTTGTTGCAGGATTTCCCAAGCCTCGGAGCCGGTCTCGGCGAGGGTGACGCCAAAACCCCAGCTGCGCAAATGGTCGCCGATCAACTTGCGATAGACAGCGGAATCATCGACCACGAGGGCCTGCATGAGTTTTGCGCCTCCGACCTTCGGTGCGCCAAACTCCCCCGCGCTAAACAACGAATGGCCGCTCATCCTCACCCCCCGGCGAATCGTCACTTTAACAAACATGACCTAACGATCATAAGGCCGAGGGCGTGTTTATGAGTTGGCAATCTAGCTGGCGGTCCATGCGGCGACACCTTTTGAAGAATCGGCAAAGGGATCTGGAGGCTTTAGGCTGGCGCCGGACGCTTTCATGCTTGGCCGTATGGTCCCGACGGGTTGACCGGGGCTTCGCCAGCGGCCTAACATTACCGCGGCGGCACTGAGGCCTCCGGAATGATCGGCGAAAAATGATCGGCGAAACTGTCTCCCACTATCACATTTTGGGAAAGCTTGGTGGTGGTGGCATGGGCGTGGTGTATGAGGCGGAAGATACGCGCCTGGCCCGTCACGTCGCGCTCAAGTTCATTCCCGAGGAGATGGTCCACGACCAGAAATCACTGGAACGCTTTCTGCGCGAAGCGCGCGCCGCCTCCCAGTTAAACCATCCCGGCATCTGCACGATTCACGACATCAACGACAACAGCGGACATCCCTTCATTGTCATGGAGAAGCTGGAGGGAGTGAGCCTGAAGGAGAGGATTCGCGGCAAGCCGATGGAGGTGGACGAAGATTCTCGACATCGGCATCCAGGTGGCGGACGCATTGGCGGCTTCGCATGCCAAAGGGCATCATTCATCGCGACATCAAGCCAGCCAATATTTTTGTGTCGCAAAGCGGACAGACGAAGATCCTCGATTTCGGATTGGCCAAGTCGGCGCGCGAGGCGGGATCGAGCGAGGCGGCGCTGGAAGATTCGCTGACGGCGGTCGGGCGTAATTCCGGGCACAGCGGTTTATATGTCTCCGGAGCAGGCGCGCGGCGAGGAACTGGATCCGCGGAGCGATCTGTTCTCGCTTGGAGTCGTGCTTTATGAAATGGCGACCGGCAAGAAGCCTTTTGCCACCGGCAATGTGATCACCACGCTGGATGCGGTGCTGAACCAGAAGCCGGTTTCTCCGCTCAGTCTACAACCCATCGCTGCCGCCGGATCTGGAAGGCATCATTGGCCGCGCGATGGAGAAAGGACCGGGGCCACCGCTACCCGAACGCGCTGGCGATGAAGGGCGATCTGCAGTCGTTGCGGAGGGAAACGGAATCGGGGTTGACCAAGAGCGGAATGCGGCGGCCGGCCTTGCCCTATCGCATGGCCACGACCACGTTTCAAACCTCGAGCAAATTTTCCACTTATCTGCTGCTGGGAGTCAGCGCGGTGCTGCTCACGGTTCTGATCGCGATGGGGCGTGGTGGTTCAAACAGCGGCAGATGGCGGACGCGGGCGCGCCAAGAACACGATTGCCGTGCTGCCGCTGCAGAACATGAATGGTGACATCAGCGTGGAGTTTCTGCGCTTCGCGCTGGCCGATGAAATTGCCAACACGCTTGACTTACACGCGGACGCTTGACGTTCGTCCTTCGGCGATCACGCGGAAGTTTGTGGGCAACGACGTGGATCCGCAGCAAGGCGGGCCGGGAAGTGCACGTCGCCAACATTCTTACCGGACACTTCCTGAAGCAGGGCGACCGGCTGCTGATTACGCTGGAGGCGATCCAGGTGAAAGGGAACAAGCTTTTGTGGCAGACCAACGTGACCGCGCCGGCGCAGGATTTGATCGCATTGCAGGCGCAGATGGCGGCGCGGATCCGTCAAGAGTTGCTGCCGGCGCTCGGGGCGGGGGGCGGTTATATCGAGACCGGCACACGGCCGAAAAACGCCGAGGCCTACGATCTTTACCTGCATAGTCTGGCGCTGCCGCATGACGCCGGACCGAATAAGGATGCGATCGCGGTGCTGGAGCATGTGGTGGAAGTGGATCCGACTTACGCGCCGGCATGGGCGCAACTGGGCGAGCGTTGCTACTATGACGCGGACTATTCCGACGGCGGCGAGCCGATGTTCCAGCGCTCGAACCAAGCTTGCGAACGCGCCGTCGAGCTTGATCCGAACCGGATCGCCGCGGCCGGACAGCTGATCGCCAACCGCGTGGAGCGCGGCGAACTGGGCAAGGCATACCAGGCGGCGCAGGCACTGGTGAAGCGGCGTCCGGATAGTGCGGAGGCCCATTTCGCGATGGCTTATGTCTATCGCTACGCGGGGATGCTGGAGCAGTCGACGAGTGAATGCAACGCGGCGCTGGCTATCGATCCCGGCAACTATGTTTTTCGTTCCTGCGCCTGGGCGTTCATGGAATTGGGCAAAACGGACCGGGCTGCGGATTTTGTCCGTCTGGATGCGGGATCGGAGTGGGCCGCTTATATCATGCCATCCGTTCTTCTGCGCGAGGGGAAGATTGCGGAAGCGCGCGAGGCGGTGAAGCACATGCCGAGCGCTCCGCGCTACCACCGCGATCTGCTGGAGGCTTGTCTCGGGTTGCGGCCGGCTGCCGATCTGGACCGGATGGCGCAGGAAGCGGAAACCAACTTGCCCTCCGAGCCCGATGCGGAGACGTGGTATTACCAGGCATCGATTTTCGCCTACTGCGGCAAGAAACAGGCCGCTCTGCATTTGCTGCAGAGCGCGGTTGAACAAAACTATTGCGCGCACGAGAATCTGCTTTCCGATCCGCTGCTTGCGAAACTCCGCACAGATACAGCGTTTGACAAAGTGTTGACCGCCGCGGGCGCTTGCCAGGAGGCGGTGCGAGCGGCGGCCAACTCGCCGGCGGCCGCGAATACAGGCGCTGAAACACAAAAGGCTTGCCAAGTAGCAGCGTGCAAGCTGGTACAATTTCGCTTGTTGAAAATGGTTCGCCCTCGACTGTTCAGTCCCGCAAACAGTTTTCCAATGAGGATCTCCGATGATTTCTATTCGACGTGTTTTTCGTGTTCATCGTGCTCGGCTGCGTGATCGGCTTGCCTGTCTTGTGGCCGCACAGGAAACTGCAAGAAGGCCGTCTGCTGCGCTTTCCCGACATTTATAAAGACAAGATTGCATTCATGTATGGCGGCGATCTCTGGCTGGCATCGAGCTCGGGAGGCACGGCGCGCCGCATCACTTCGCATCCTGGCCGCGAACTGTTTCCGAAGTTTTCGCCGGATGGAAAGTGGCTGGCGTTCACCGGCCAGTATGACGGCAATTTTAATGTCTATGTCATGCCGTGCCGAGGGCGGGCAACCGAAGCAGCTGACGTTCTACCAGGGCGAGGCGCAGCCGCTTAGCGATCGCATGGGCATTCTCAACCAAGTGATTGGCTGGACGCCGGATGGCAAGAGCATCGTTTTTCTTTCGCGCCGCGATGCTTCGAACGGCTGGACGAAGCGTCCCTACACGGTGAGCGTCGATGGTGGATTGCCGCAGCCGATGGCTCCCGATGAAGGCGGCCTGCTTTCGTTCTCCGCCGATGGGACCAAGATCGCTTACAACCGGATCTTCCGCAATTTCCGGCAGTGGAAGCGCTACACGGGCGGCCTGGCGCAGGACATCACGATTTACGACATCAAGAATAATGTTGTGGACGCAGGTGATCCCGCACACGGAATACACCGACACGTTTCCGATGTGGCATGGCAATACGATTTACTTCACTTCCGATCGCGGGCCCGAACACCGGCTCAATCTCTACAGTTACGATCTAGAGCAGCAAGCAGGTCGAGCAACTTACTAAGTTCGATGAATTCGATGTCATGTGGCCGAGCCTGGGCCCGGATGCCATTATTTTTGAGAATGGCGGGCTATCTTTACACATTCGATTTGCAGGCGCGGCAGCCGAAGAAGCTGAGCATCTATGTCGAACGGCGAGCGCGATCAGGCCATGAAGCGCTGGGTAAACGCGAGCCAGCGCATCACCGATTTCGACATTGCTCCCGATGGCAAGCGCGCTGTGTTTGCGGCGCGCGGAGAGGTTTTCACCGTTCCGGCGAAGGAGGGGAGCATCCGCAATTTGACGCATTCTCCCGGCGTTCGCGAGCAGAAGGTAGCGTGGTCGCCGAACGGGCAATGGATCGCCTACGTTTCCGACCGCACCGGCGAAGATGAGATCTATCATCGCTCCGCAAGACGGGCTGGCGGCCGAAGAGCAGATCACGAGCGGCCATAAGGGATTCATGTTTCCAGCCGGCATGGTCGCCGGATAGTTCGAAGATCGCGTGGGCCGACAAGGACTTGAAGCTCTGGTATGTCGACATCAAAGAGAAGAAGCCAGTTGAAGTGGATCGCGGAAGTATGGTGAGATTCAGAACTACTGACTGGTCGCCGGATAGTAAGTGGTTGGCCTATGACAAGAATCTGGAGACTGGTTATTCGGTGGTGTATCTGTACGGACTGGTCGATAGCAAGATCACGGCCGTCACTTCAACTCTCAACAACAGCTATGGAGCCTTGTTCGATCCCGACAAGCGATATTTCTATTTTCTTTCTGACCGCGATTACAACGAAGTGCTGGGCAATATTGACTTCTGAATTTGCCAATCCGAAAACGACGCGGGTTTATGTGGTCACGCTGACGGCGGACGAGCCTTCGCCCTTTCCGGCGCTGAGCGACGAAGTCAAGGTGAAGACCGAAGAGCCTGCGGCGTCGACGCCCGTACCCGAGCCGGGGAATAAGAAGAACGCGAAGCAGCCGCCAAACAAAAAGGAAGAGGAAAAGAAGCCGGAAGAGAAAGCGGCGGAAACCGAGACCAAGGAGCCGCCGAAAGTTTTCAAGATCGATCTGGACGGCATCCAGAACCGGATCGTCGCGCTGGCCGTGCCGCCCGCGGTGATTCGCGTGTTCGACGCTTCGAAGGATGCGATCTACTACTCGACATCGCCGGTTCAGGGGCTGTCGGGGCCGCTGGCGGGGGAAAGTCCGGCGATTCACGCCTACGATTTGAAGGAACGCAAAGACAAAGTGCTGCTGGAGGGCGCGGACCATTTCGCACTGTCGCGCGACGGTTCGAAACTGCTGTATCGGGTCGATGCCGATGGGCCGGTCGGGATCATCGACGCGAAGCCTCCGGACGCGCCGCATAAAGTCGGGGAGGGCGCGCTCAAACTGGACGGCATGCGCGTAGAGGTCGATCCTCCGCAGGAATGGAAGGAAATGTTCAACGAGGTCTGGCGGCAGGAGCGCGATTATTTCTTTGAGGCTGCGATGAATGGAGTGGATTGGCAGAAGGTGCACGACAAGTACGCGCAGTTGCTTCCGTCCGTGGCCGATCGTTATTCGCTCACTTACATCATGGGTGAGATGATCGGAGAGTTATCGAACTCGCACACTTATGTTGGCGGCGGCGATTTTCCGGAACTGCATCCGGTGAACGTTGGATTGCTGGGCGCGGACTATGAAGTCGACTCGGCCAGCGGCATGTATCGGATCAAGAAGATCTTTGCCGGCGAAAACTGGGATGCGCACACGCGCTCGCCCTTGACCGAGCCGGGAGTCAACGTCAAAGAAGGCGACTACCTGGTTGCGATCAACGGGCGCGCGTTGCGCGCTCCGCAGACTCCGGACGAATTGCTTACCAACACGGCCAATGAGGTGGTCACGCTTACGGTGAATTCCAAGCCGACTGCGGATGGCGCGCGCAAAGTGGTGGTCAAGCCGATTGGCGACGAATTCAAGCTTTGCGCGAGTTGAACATGGTTGAGACCAATCGCAAGAAGGTGGATGCGGCCAGCGGCGGGCGCATCGGCTACGTCTATCTGCCGGACATGGGCGACGATGGGCTCAACGAATTCGTCAAGCAGTACTTTCCGCAGATTCGCAAGGAAGGGATTATTTTCGACGTCCGCTATAACGGCGGCGGCTTCGTCGACCAGTTGATTTTCGAGCGGCTGCGGCGGGTGCTGGGAGGGATGGAGTCGGCGCGCAACTGGGAACCGGGCACGATTCCGAGCAACGTCTTTCACGGATACATGGCGTGCGTGACCAATCATTATGCCGCTTCCGATGGCGATTTCTTCAGCTACTTCTTCAAGTATTACAAGCTGGGGCCGCTCATCGGCGAGCGGACCTGGGGTGGGGTGCGCGGCATTCGCGGCGAAATGCCGCTGATGGATGGCGGTTACATCACGCGTCCGGAGTTCTCTCTGTACAGCATCGACAGCAAGTGGCTGGTCGAGAATCGCGGCGTGCAGCCCGACGTGGTGGTGGACAATCCTCCGGACCTGGTTGTGAAGGGGCAGGATCCACAACTGGAAAAAGCGGTGGAGATGCTGATGGAGCAGATCAAAGCTAATCCCAAGAAGCTGCCGGTCGCGGCCTCCGGATTTGCCGGCTTATCCGGAGGGGCCGGGGCTGTAGTCCGAGGCTGAGCTTCGCTTCGGGACGGGCGCCGCTCGCTTCGGATTGCGGCGTTCGCTCGTACGACGACCTGACGCGGGCCCTTTCGTAGGCGCTTCGATAATGCAGTGCAAAGAATGCGAATCGTTTTGCTTGCCAACCGACCGGTCGGTTTGTTATGATCACTGTCAACTTCTGATGAACCGTGACGAATGGACGGAGAATTCGGCGAACGAATTTCAAAATTCCGGGAGTACGAGTATGTCTGAGCCTCCGCCGGCGGGGGAGAGGGTGAGCTGAGAAATTCGAAATCGTAAGTGCTCCCGAATCCCACCCGCCAAAACGCCGGCAGGGTGGGTTTGTTTTTCCAGAACCATTGCTCCGGGAGGAGCGCAGGAAGATTTGATGACACATCCTAAGAACACGGCGATCGCAGCCAAAGTGAAGATCGAGAACAAGGCCGAGACCAGGACCGGCACAAAGGTGATGACCGGAGCCAGCATTCTATGGGAATGCCTGGAACGGGAGGGCGTGAAGCATGTTTTCGGCTATCCCGGCGGGGCCATTCTCCCAGTCTACGATGCGCTGAAGCACAGCAAAATCCATCATGTACTCGTGCGTCATGAACAAGGCGCGACCCACATGGCCGACGGTTACGCGCGCGCCAGCGGAGAGGTAGGCGTTGCGGTCGCGACCTCGGGGCCGGGAGCGACCAATATGGTTACCGGAATCGCCACCGCCATGCTTGATTCCATTCCGATCGTGTGTATCACCGGGCAGGTGGGCAGCAAACTGATCGGGTCGGATGCATTTCAGGAAACCGACATCACCGGTGTAACTCTCCCGATCACCAAACACAACTATCTAGTGACCCACGCGAACGAAGTCGCGCGCACGATCCGCGAAGCCTTTTATGTGGCGCGGTCGGGACGTCCCGGCCCCGTGCTGGTTGATATCACAAAAGATGCGCAGCAGAGTACTGTGCGAGTTCGACTGGGAAGCGGCCAAGCCGCAATTGCCGGGTTACCGGCCCGACTTTCGCCCGCTCCCGAGGAGTATGAGCAGGCGCTGGAGTTGATTCACAATTCGAAGCGGCCGGTGATTCTCGCGGGCCATGGCATCATCGTTTCCGGAGCCATGCGCGAAGTGCGCGATTTTGCCGAGCGCGCCGGGATTCCGGTTGCGATGACGTTGCTCGGCCTGGGGGCGTTTCCGGCATCGCACCCGCTGAATCTCGGCATGATGGGCATGCACGGAGAAGCGTGGGTCAACCACACGATTCAGGAAGCGGATCTGCTGCTGGCTTTCGGCATGCGCTTCGACGACCGGGTCACGGGCGACACTGAAAACTTACGCGCCCCAACGCTAAGAAGATTCACATCGAGATTGATCCGGCGGAGATTAACAAGAACGTAAAGGTCGATGTTCCGCTGGTCGGCGATTTGCGGGAAGTCTTGCTGGAGTTGATGCCGCATGTCGAATCGATTGATCGCAGCGAGTGGCTGGATTCGATCGACAAACTGAAAGGCGATTCGGCGGTGCGCGACATTCAGAACCTGCCCGACAGCGGCCATCTTTATGCCGCGCACGTGATCAATGATTTGTGGCGGCAGACGCGCGACGGCAACACCATCGTCGTGACCGACGTCGGGCAGCACCAGATGTGGGAGGCGCAGTACTACAAGCACGAGCATCCGCGCACGCTGATTACTTCCGGCGGATTGGGGACGATGGGATTTGCTTTGCCTGCCGCGATTGGCGCCAAGGTCGCGTGTCCCGGAGGCGGAGGTTTGGGTGGTGGTCGGCGACGGCGGATTCCAGATGACGATGTGCGAACTGGCGACGCTGGTGCAGGAGAATCTGAAGATCCACATTGCGATCATCAACAACGGATTTCTGGGCATGGTGCGGCAGTGGCAGGAATTTTTCTACGACCGCAACTATGCGGCTACGCCGTTGCTGAATCCGGATTTTGCCAAGTTGGCGGAAGCTTATGGCATTCGGAGCATGACGGTCTCGGAGCGGTCGCGAAGTGGTGCCCGCGGTTGAATCGGCGCGGCGGCACGAGGGACCGATGCTGATTGATTTCAAGGTGGAGCAGGAAGACACGGTCTATCCGATGGTGGCGGCTGGGGCGGCGTTGCACGAAATGATTCGCCGCCCGAGCCCGATTGTGGAGACGGCGGAGGATGAGTAGGGCAGCCATCAGCTCGTTAGCCATCAGGTATTGGCTCTTCAAGCTGGCATTCTTAGCTAAGGGCAGCTGCCCGGCGGGAACAGAAGGGTTGCCTGAGGGCTGACAGCCAGATCGCTGTCGGCTGTCAAAAATTATGCTGAATACATTCATGGTGTATGTCGAAAATAAGCCGGGTGTGCTTACTCGCGTGGCTTCGCTGTTTCGCCGCCGCGCCTTCAATATCGATTCGCTTACGGTGGGGCGCACGGAGAAACCGGAAGTGTCGCGCATGACCATCACCGTCGACGCCGACCACGACCAGGCCCGGCGCATCGAAGCGAATCTGTACAAGCTGGTGAACGTGCTGCTGGTTGAAAACATCACCAATCAACCGGCGATTGTGCGCGACCTGGCCATGATCCGGGTGGCGGCCACGCATGAAGCGCGCTCGCATGTGTTGGAACTCGCCAATGTGTTTCGCGCGCGCGTGGTCGATGTTGCTCCCGAATCGTTGACCCTTGAAATCACAGGCGCGGAAGACAAGATCGACGGACTGCTCGAATTGCTGCGTCCATACGGCGTGCTGGAGATGGTGCGCACAGGCATCGTGGCCATGCGACGGGGCAGCAAGTCGGCGGGCGCCGCCGACGGCGGAAAACGCGCCACAGGATGCGGCCAATGACGGAGTTTCCTACTCCGTGTGAGAGTGAGTCGGCGCGGCGGCAGAGAGAGCCGCCGTTGGTTTTGCGAGATTTACGACGCGGCTGAATAGGCTGCGGAAAAAATACCATTTGCCGCCGCGTGTCCGACTCAGCGGTAAGCCATCTTGAACAAGCAGATATCCCGCGGTGAACCGCAGCGCACCCAAACAGTGTAAGATCGACTACTTCCGCAAGCTCCAAGCTATGCTCCTGCAAAATCTTGCTGGACGCTTCCGTGGAATCCTCTCTGTCTAAAGGCGCGCAAGGATGCGGGCTCAACAGAAGCGATTGCTGGGGCGCGGTGGCCGCTCTGACCATCGGCGCCTGACGGAAGTACGGGTGCTTGTCGTTTAGGTCCTTAACTCTCCGTTTCCCCAGGATTACCAAACCGTTTTAGGGTTTCTGGTCCAGACTCTTAATCGGCTCAAGCCTTCGGTCGAGCGGGAGGATCGGAGATTGCGCCGGCGCCATAGAGGTGAGGTCAAGAGAAGGACAGGCGCGCCGATGGAGCAAGATATCGCTATGAACGATTCCGACGACATTGTCAAAGAGTTTCTGGTCGAGAGCTACGAAAATCTCGACCGCTTGGACCGGGACTTGATTGCAGTTGGAGAAGAATCCCAACGACCGCGAGATTCTGGCCAGCGTTTTCCGCACGATTCATACCATTAAAGGCACGTCCGGCTTTCTGGATTTCAACAAACTGGGAGCGGTCGCGCATGTCGGCGAAAGCCTGCTGGGGCTGCTGCGCGATGGCCAGAAGGCGCTGGACCGGGAAATCACAAACGCACTGCTGGCGATGGTGGATGCGGTGCGTCAGATGTTGGCGAGCATCGAAGCGACCGGCGTGGAGGGGGAGCGCAACGACAGCGCGCTGATTGCGAGGTTGACGCGCTTGCAAGGGCCGGCGGAAGCAGCGGGGCAGATGGGAGCGCCGAGCGAAGTGAAGGCGGCGGCAGCAGCGGCGGGCGCGTCGCCGGAGATGGGCGGTCCCGCAGACCAGGCCATCGCCAGCGATGTCGTGATTAGCAGCCAAGTGGTCAGCACGCCCGTAGTCAACAACCCGATCACGGTGGAAGAAGCGAAGCCCGCGGGCATCTGCGCGCCGGCCGCAATGTGGCGGAGCGAGCATCGGTTGCGACGCCGGTTCTGGCGGCGGCTCCGCCGGCCGAGGCGACGGATGCGCAGCGGGTGCGCAGGCTGCGTCCGGGCAGAGCGCCGCCGACCGCACCATCCGGTTGGACGTGGGCCTGCTCGACCAGTTGATGAACCTGGTGGGAGAACTGGTGCTGGCGCGCAACCAAATTCTGCAATTCGCCAACAGCACCGAAGAAAGCGGCCTTCTGGTCACCAGCCAGAGGCTCAACCTGATCACCACCGAGTTGCAGGAAGGAGTGATGAAGACGCGGATGCAGCCCATCGGCAACATCTGGAGCAAGTTTCCGCGAACGGTGCGCGATCTGGCACTGGGGTGCGGCAAGCAGGTACGGGTGGAAATGGAGGGGCAGGAGACCGAACTGGACAAGACGCTGATCGAGGCAATCAAGGATCCGCTGACGCATTTGGTGAGGAATTCGGTCGATCATGGCATCGAAGCGCCGGAGGTGCGCCAGGCGGCGGGCAAGAATCCGGAAGGGCGGCTGGCGCTGCGCGCGTTTCACGAGGGCGGACAGGTCAACATCGAGATCTCGGATGACGGGGCGGGGCTCGATCAGGAGCGGATTCGCAACAAGGCGGTGCAGAAAGGGCTGATCTCGGCCGACCAGGCGGGGCGTCTGACGGATCGCGAGATCGTGAATCTGGTTTTTCTGCCGGGGTTTTCGACAGCGGAGAAAGTGACCAACGTCTCGCGGCCGCGGCGTGGGCATGGACGTGGTCAAGACCCACATCGAAAAGATCGGCGGCACCGTCGACCTGCAGTCCAAGCGGGGCGAGGGCGTGATGGTGCGCATGAAGATTCCGCTAACCCTGGCCATCATTCCGGCGCTGATTGTGACCAGCGCGGGCGAACGCTATGCGGTTCCGCAGGTGAGCCTGCTGGAACTGGTTCGCGTGGAACCGGGAGCGAGAGCGCAAGGGAATCGAGATGATCCACGGCGCGCCGGTTTACCGGCTGCGCGGCCGCCTGCTGCCGCTCGTCTATTTGAACCGGGAACTGCAAGTGGCACGTGGAAGCGGAGCCAGCGACGGCGGTGGAGCGGCAAGAGGACGTCGACGAGGATCGAGCGGGAACGAGCAGCTGCGAAAAGCGAGCCGCGAACAAGCCGAGCGGTGAACATTGTCGTGCTCGAAGCCGATGGCCGGCAGTTCGGACTGGTGGTGGACGAAATCAACGACACCGAAGAAATCGTGGTCAAACCGCTGAGCAAGCACTTGAAAAACATCAGCGTTTATGCCGGAGCCACGATCATGGGAGACGGCAAAGTGGCGCTGATTCTGGACGTGCTCGGTCTGGCGCAGGGCTCGCGCATTGTGGCCGAGGGACGCGCGCATACCCAGGCCGGAGCGAGCACAAGCCACGGCGGAAGCTGCGCGACGGGAAGCAAAAACTGGTGCTGTTCACGGGCCCGGGCGGGGCGCGCATGGCGGTGCCGCTCGAACTGCTGGCCCGTCTCGAAAACATTCCGGGGTCGCAGGTCGAGCGCGCCGGCAATCAATGGGTGACGCAGTACCGGGGGCAGATTCTTCCTCTCATCCGCGTGAGCCATGCGCTCGAGGAGCGGCGGCATGTGCCGGCCGGTGGGCGATGCGCTGTCGTTGCCGACGACAGCGATGCTGCAGGTGCTGGTGCTCGAAAGCGAACAGCAATCCTTCGGACTGGTGGTGAACCAGATTCTCGACATCGTCGAAAGCACGCTCGAGCCGCGATCGCCCGCGACGCGGGCCGGCGTGCTGCATTCCTCGGTGATCGCGGAGCGGGTGACCGAGTTGCTGGATGTTCCTGCGCTGCTCGCCGCGGTGAGCGGTACGAACCGGCAATGGCGCCGATTCGAGACCGGGGACGAAGGCCGAGAGCTAGGACCAGAGACCTGAGAGAGCCTGAAAGCGGAGACTAAGAGCGGAAAACCGAGACCTGAAAACTTATGACCAGCGCCCGTCAATTCTGCACGTTTTACCTGAATCACCTGCTCTTCGGGGTGGAGTCGCAAAAGATTCAGGAAGTGGTTACTTACCGCGAGCTGCGGCCGGTTCCTCTGGCTCCGCCGGTGGTGAGCGGCCTGATGAACCTGCGCGGACAGGTGGTGGTGGCGCTCGAACTGCGCCGCCAACTGGAACTGCCCGATCGTCCCGCTGACCTGCCGCCGGTTTGCCTGGTGGTGCATGCGGCCGGAGGGGCGGTGTGTCTGCTCGCCGACGAAGTGGGCAACGTAGTGGACGTGGAAGAAGAGACTTTCGAACCTTCGCCCGAGACGCTGTCTCCGCGGTTGCGATCGGCGATTCTGGGAGTGCACAAGCTCGAACACGAGTTGATGCACGTGCTCGATACCGACCAGGCATGCGAAGTGCAGGGTTAAGGTAAGGCGCAGAGCGGAGTGTAGCACGCGGAAGGACAAACTATGAACAAATTGAGCTTAAAGACGAAGTTGGGCGTGGGTTTTGGCAGCCTTTTGATCATCCTCACAGCCATGGGATTGGTGGCTTACAACGCGGTTGGCCAACTCGCGGCAGATCTCCGAGCGGGTCGATCAGATTATGACCAAGAAGGACATGTCTTCGCAGATTGAAGCGTCGATTGAAAAGCAGACCACCGGAATCCGCGGCTTCCTGCTGTCTGCAAGAGAAGACACGCTGAAGCACGATGATGAGGGAAAGCAGGAATTTGCCGAAAACATGAACGAGCTGGGAAAGCTTTTGGTAACCGAAGAAGGCAAGAGGTTGCATGCTGGAATCCGCAGCAGCTATGACGAGTTTCGCGCCATTGCCGACCGCGAGATCGAATTGCGGCGCTCGGGGAAAACAAAAGAAGCAGAAGAACTCGCCTTCAGCCCGCAGACGGGAGAAGTCCGAACCCGGTTACGCAAGCAGGTCTCCGACCTGGTTGATCTGGAAAACAAAATCAAAGAGGACACCTTGAAAGAGCAGACAGGAGTTGAATCGCGGGTGCGCTTCATTGTAGTGGCGCTCGCCTTGGCGGGCATGGGAATCGGATTGTTCGTGGCGGTTTTCCTGACTCGCTCCATCTCCAAAGCGATCGCGCGGATGCTGGGCCTGATTCAGGAAATCGCGGCCAATAATCTGGCGGTCAAGGACATAGAAATTACCTCTGAAGATGAGTTTGGGCAGGCTGGGTCCGCGCTCAACGGCATGAAGAACAACTTGCAAAGTCTGATCCAGTCGATCGCAGGAACCGCCGAACAGGTGGCGGCGTCGAGCGAAGAGCTCTCGGCGACCAGCCAGCAGATCACGGCCAATTCCGAAGAGACGACGGCACAGGCGAAGGTGGTATCCGAAGCCGGGGGACAGGTTAACACCAACCTGCAGACGTGGCCTCAGGGGCGGAGGAAATGACTGCCACCATTGGCGAGATTGCGAAGAACGCAACCGAGGCGGCGCGGGTGGCGGGCGAGGCGGTCGAAGCGGCGGAATCGGCGAATCAGACGGTGTCGCGGCTGGGGGAATCGAGCGTCGAGATCGGAAAGGTGATCGAGGTGATCACGTCGATTGCGCAGCAGACGAACCTGCTGGCGTTGAACGCGACCATCGAAGCGGCGCGGGCGGGCGAAGCGGGCAAGGGGTTTGCGGTGGTGGCGAATGAAGTGAAGGAACTGGCGAAGCAGACGGCGAAAGCGACGGAAGAGATCAAGCAGAAGATCACCGTGATCCGGGAGAACACGGGCGGTGCGGTGGAGGCAATTGGGGGGATCAAGGGAGTGATCGACAAGATCAGCCATATATCGACGGTGATCGCGACCGCGGTGGAGGAACAGAGTGCGACGACGAGTGAGATGTCGCGCAGTGTGACGGAAGCGGCGCGGGGAGCGGCGACGATCTCGAGCAACATCCAAGGGGTGGCGGAAGCGGCGCAGAACACATCGACGAACGTGGGCGAAGCGCAGACGGCGACCGAGCATCTGGCGCGGATGGCGAACCAGTTGCGGGATCAGGTGGGCCGCTTCAAGGTGGGTGCCGAGATCGCGAAGCAACGCGTGAAGAGCCCCCGCTGAAGCTGGCAAGGCATGCTGCCGCCGGGCGCTGAGCAGGCGATCGAGAGCAAAGCATTAGGACAGCAGACATGAAGCCAGTCCGCATTTTGATCGTCGACGATTCGGCGGTGGTTCGCAAGGTGCTGAGCAACCTGCTGGCGTCCGATTCTGAGATCGTGGTGGCCGGTACGGCGGGAAACGGCCATCAGGCGCTGGCCCGGATTCCCGAGATCAAGCCCGATCTGGTGACGCTCGACATCGAAATGCCCGGCATGGATGGGCTGGAAACCCTGGTCGAGATTCGCAAACTCTATCCAAGACTGCCGGTGATTATGTTCAGTACCCTGACCGAGCGTGGTGCGACTGCAACTCTGGATGCGCTGGCACGAGGCGCCAGCGACTATGTCACCAAACCCTTACAGCGGCAGACCGCGAAAAGCGCGGACACCGCGGATGCGCGAACGGGTGCGGGAAGAATTGATTCGAAAGATCAAGTCGCTTGTGCGCAGTGCGCGTGCCGCGGCCCGGTCGCTGCTCTGCCGCCTCGGCTTTCGGCGCGTCCGCAGGCGCGGATCGACGTGGTTGCCATCGGCACATCGACAGGAGGCCCAAACGCGCTGAGCGCGCTCATTCCCCAACTGCCGGCGGATTTTCCCGTGCCCATCGTGATCGTGCAGCACATGCCGCCACTGTTTACGCGGCTGCTGGCCGAGCGTCTCCATGGTCTGGCCCAGCTGCAGGTGCGGGAGGGCAAGGAAGGCGAGAGATTGCAGCGCGGCCAAGTCTGGATTGCGCCTGGGGACTATCACATGACGGTGTGTCGCCAGGGGAATGAATTTGTGCTGGGCATCAACCACGAGGCTCAGGAAAATTCCTGCCGTCCGGCGGTGGATGTATTGTTCCGTTCGGTGGCTCAGACCTACGGTGCGAATGTGCTGGCGAGTGGTGCTTACCGGCATGGGGGCGGACGGCACGCGGGGAGCGGCGGCCATACGGGAGGCGGGCGGGGAGGTCATCGTGCAGGACGAAGCGTCGTCGGTAGTTTGGGGCATGCCCGGAAGCGTGGTTGCCGCCAGCCTGGCGCATCGCATCTGTTCTCTGGGCGACATCGGGCCGGAAGTTGTGCGCAGAGTGTCGATGCAGAAGGGCTTTCGCGAGCGCTGCCCGCCGGTGAACGATTCAAGAATTATACCAGGCGGAATTTGATAAGCGGGATTTGTTGACGAATGCCCATCGAGATCGTAAACGCGAAGCCTCGGGTGACTCCGGACTCCAACCCGGGCAATCCGGCTTATTTGAAGATCCGCGATTTGATTTACCGGATCTCCGGAATCTATCACTCCGAGGGAAAGCTTTATCTTCTGGTCTCACGTTGCGCGCGGCGGATGATTGCGCTCCGCGTGAGCAGCCCCGCGGAGTATTTCGAACACCTCACTACGCGCGGAAACCGCGACGCGGAATTGCGCCTGCTACTGAACGAAATCACCATTGGCGAGACCTACATGTTCCGCCACCCCGCCCAACTGGAAGCGCTCCGCAACGTGATTCTTCCCCAGATTCTCGAGAGCAAAGGCTTCGGCGGCCTCAAACGCCTGCGCTTCTGGTGCGCCGGTTGCTCGACGGGAGAAGAGCCGCACACGCTTGGCCATGTTTCTGCTCGAAGAAAAAGAGAAGCTGCTGGCCGGTTGGAGCTTCGACATTCTTGCTACCGATTTGAACGATAACTCACTCGAAACCGCACGCGCCGGCATTTACGGAGAGTATGCCCTGCGCAAGACCAGCGACGCGCTGCGCCGGAAATACTTCAGGGACGCTGGCGAAAAAAAACTCCAGGCCAACGATCTGCTGAAATCGCAGATCCGTTTTGAGCGCATCAACCTCCGCGACGACAGCAAAATGCTGTTCCAGAAAGGGATGGACGTCATTTTCTGCTGCAATGTGCTGATCTACTTCGACCTGGCATCGAAGCGCCGCGTGGTGCAGCATTTTTATTCCAATCTGTTGCCGGGCGGCTACCTTTTGCTGGGACATGCCGAATCTCTGTTCCAGGTGGACGATTCATTCCGGCTGGTTCATTTTCCGGGAACGACGGCGTACTGCAAACCGGCGACCCGCTGGCCGGTGGAGGCAAGAAGTGAACGCCAAACTGGAAGCACAATCGCACGCTCAAATCAAAAAACTGGATTCGATCTCGACCGCTCCGGCAATTCTGAAGCCGCTCCTCGAAATGCATGCGATTGCCTTCCGAGAAGATCAGCATGGAAAAAGTGGTGGAGTTAGTGTCTTACGACGGAGCGATTGCGGCGCAATGCCTGCGCCTGGCAAATTCTCCTCTGTTCGGCAGGCGCGAAACTGAAACCGTGCGGGCCGCGGTCATGGCGCTCGGACTGGAGCGAGTCCGTTCGATACTGTTCGGTTTATGCGTGAATCGAGTGATCCCGCAAGATAAGTGGGTGATTGCTCCCAATGCATTTTGGCGGCACTCGCTCGGCTGCGCGTTGGTTACGCAAAGAATGGCAAAGAGAATCGAATATCCGAGCCCGAAAAAGCCTATCTGGCGGGACTGCTGCATGACATCGGGTTCCTGGTGAACTCGGTTCTTTATACCGAGGACTTTCGCGAATGCCTTCGCCGCGCGGCCGAGCAGCATGCGCCCCTGCACGTTATCGAAGAGCAGGTTCTCGGGTTTACTCATTGCGACAGTGGGCAGATGCTCTCGGAGCATTGGGGTCTGCCCAAGGATTTGGTGGACGCCGCTGGCTGTCATCACAACACGAGCCTGCTGGCGGCCGCCGGACCGGTGGCCTGCCTGGTTCACCTCAGCGATCTTCTGTGCCGGGTGAGCTACTTGGGTTACGGCTATGACGAGATCAGGGTGTTGATTTCGGCGGTGATGCAGCGTGGCAAATCCTGGTTACCAGTTATCCTGCGCTTGCAAGTATGGACCTCGTTTGTTTTACGCTTGACATCGATGGAGCCATGGACGAAGATCGTAGCCGCGGTCGACTCCGTTTTTGGAGTCAAGAGAAACTGCCGCTCCTGCGCTGACGTAAGGGGACAGCATTCACGCAGAAGGCTTCTGTTCGCCGAATTGTGCCGGCAATAAAAAACGTCCTGAGCGATTAAGCTCAGGACGTCTCTGGCAGCCCTCCCCCAGAACTGCCAAACCACACGCTCATCCTATGTCCGGTCGGCCAGGGTGTAAATGTCACTTCCGTAACGTGACTGGTGACGTGCGGGCGGGGAAGGGAGCCCCGTCTTCGCCATCACGAAGATGAGCAAGGTCATCGACCAGATCAGTTTGCCCAATCGCTTATTGTCCGATGGAGCCGTTCCGGTGAACCCGGCCGCCCCTAAAGAAGCGGTGCTGCACCATGCTTTGGCCAAGCAGAAAAAGAATAACCACCAAGACAACCACAAACACGAACTGTCCCATTCCGAACGAGGGTGGTTTTGGTCCTGCAGGAGCCTGTGTATTCAAAGGAGTTGCCATCTGATCTGCCTATGCGCCAATGTACGCGGGATATTTCTCAACGCACAGAACTCCGATGACGCTTATTGGTATCCGCTCCTCCGCGTCCTTGTTGAAAATACCTGAGCCTATCACGCTGCTCTTCTCGCAGCGGCATTTCGCGGGGCAGTATTTCCCGCAGAGCCCAGTCAATGCGTTCAACGCCTTCGGAGATCGCACGAATAAGTTGATGATTTTCGGTTACGTCGGCTGAAAGGGAGATGGGAGCTAAAGCGTTCCGGATGTGATGATTCATCTCGTCAACCACCTGCAGCCTGGCAACGGTTAGCCGGTGTCGCAGTAGGCTGACGCTGGCCAGCTTCGCAACCAGGCAGCTCACGACCAAAGCCGACAAGACTTCCGCCAGCAACCTTTCCTGATGACGTCCAAGATCCGGCACCAGCCAATAATGCATGAGCTCGGTGGCGAGAAAGGACACGAGACCAACTCCAAGCGCGACTCCCACCACAAGGAGTCGCGGGTTCGGCTCTCTCCGCGACCTTCCGCGATCAGACGATAGCCGGGGGCGGTCCGTGGACTGGGGGAGTGTCTGTGTGCGAGATCGAGTCATGGACATCGGAGCTCTCCGGAAGACTTGTTAGCTCTAGCAGCCTCCCTAAAATCGCGACGGACTTGCTCTTCACGTTTTAAGACCTTGTTGACTTCCTGAACGATCTGCGGTAACTCGTCGGGATCTTTTGCTTCCAGCGCGGTGTTGCACAACGCTCTCCAATTATTGCTGTCTCCTTGAGCCATCATGTATTTCCTCCGAGATTTGGGCTTCTGTAGGGAAATCGCCGTTCGCGGTCGCGTGAAACTGCAACGACATTCGCTGCAGCAGGAAAACCGTAAACCAGATGTGGCGCTAAGGCAGAACCGTAAGGGTTAGCTGATCGGAGGGGGACGGTTGTAATGCCAGCCATCCATTACGCTTTCGACAGAAGCCGCAATAGTGGGGAGCAGGTGAGGCTCCGCAAGCGGGGGTGGTGCAGTTTGCGTAATACTAGGAGAAGTCCTCCACTGGAAATCCTGGTGATCAAAACATTGTCTATGATCGCGATCCGCGAGAGCAGAGTTTATGGTTCGGTCAAAGTAAAGATGTGGGAGACTTGGCGGCGCGCTGCGCGCCAACAAGACGCTCAACGCGGCAATACACACAAGTGCGGCATGATATGAAGCTAAGCTGCGGGTGCTTTTCCGGAGGAACCGGATAAGCGACATCTATGCACCCCACCAAAACTAGATTAATTTTACCGCCATTCGGGTTCGCCGTGCACGAATTATTGCTGGCCGGTGCCTATAGGCGTCGAGGCATGGGTCCCAATCCCAACCGGTCCGGCTCCAAGGACCTCCTCCAAGGACCTCAACCGGCCGGACTAAGCGGTCTAGCCGCGGCCACATTGGCCTCCGTCAAATAAGCGGATCGCAGACTACTCCAGCGATACCGGATCAGTGCTTCTCCCAGATCTTTCCGCCGTCCGTGCTGCTCCAGATTTCGTTATCGGTGGAAACGAGAATTTGCGCCGGGCCGGGCAGATCAACGTGAGTTATAAGGTCAATGTGAGTTATATCGGAACCAAGCTGCCGGCCGTTGATGGAAGGTTGTACTTGCACCCAGGTTACGCCGCCATCCGTGGAATGGAAGAGCGTGCCCGCCTGCCCGCCAGTCCATATTTCTTCATCGTGGGTTGCGTAGCACAGCAATGGGTGGCTCGGCCGCAATGCGTCTTGCCAGTTCTGGCCGCTATCCACTGACCGCTGCAGGACACCGGCGGTAATCGTCAAAGTGACACTGAGGGGCGGCTTTGCCTTTAAAACCGGGGGTGCGGCGTTCTGCGTCATCAGGGATCCGTCGGCTTGGGATTCCTCTATTAACACGGGTGCAGCCGCTGACACCTCGACGGTTGTGCCTGTCTGTGTGTTTGCAGAGAGCGCGTCGTCTCCAGTTGACGGGGTTCTGGGGGCCGTGCCTGCCTGGACTGGATCTTTTCCGTTGTTAGCTCTGTTGCTAGCCAGCATCATGTCAGAGTTCGCCGGATGTGGCGCGGCGATCTCTGCAGCTTTGAGTTTCTTGGGCAATCCCAATTCCGAATTTGGCCGCGCCTTGTTGCTTTTCGCTAAGATTGGTAACTGCTCCGATCGCGGCGCAGCGGGTCGGGACACGGCTGATGAGGGAATCGATGACGATGCAATCTGAGCGTCGGAGATTGGAGGCGCAGGATTCGCGACTTGCCGGTTTGCGGCTGGCAGAACGGCCTGATTCAGCCTTCCCGGGTGCACCATAAGCAGAGAGGCAACCACAACAATGCCCGCTGCCAGTGCGGCCCAGCGCAGATCTGGCCAGGCAAACTTCAGCCAGCTTCTGGCCGGCCTCGCCAGAACCGGTGTCGCTCGGTCCGCTTCGGTCTCGGCTGTAGAGGGCGTGGAGGCGCTGTCCGCAATCGGAAGCGTCAGAGTGATCACCTCGCGGCAGTTCCCACAGAGGGCCAAGTGATCCAGCATGTTGTCGCGCTCGGTCGCGGAAAGAGTCTGCTCGACAAAAGCCGTCAGCAGGTCCGCATTCGGATGCTCTTTCTCAGATAAACCTGCCGCAGACAAACCTGTGTCGGGCGAGGTTCGATCCTTCCCAGCCGATCGCAGCCGTTCGAATACTATTTTGGGTACTTCAGTCATTTTCCATCAACTTTGCGGTCAATTCATTTCGCTGTCAATCCGTGCTGCCCTCGCCAGCGTCCGGTGCGGGGATCTTACTACTACCAGGGAACGTAGTCGCGCCGGAATCTTGCGTCAAACGGGTACGCAAATTCAACCGCAAATCGCGCACGTCGGCTTCCATTGCTTCCACAGCCTGGGCATGGCTCATTCCCCGCATTCGCAGGGCCGCCAGAATCCGCTTCCGGAGTCCGGTGGCAAGCCGGTCAAGCCGTCGACTCACGCTCGATTCGTGCAGCCCGAGGGTGGCTGCAATCTCGGACAGGGTACGTCCATCCAAGTAATAAGAGGCCAATGTAAACCGGTCCTCTGACGAAAGCTCGGCGAGTGCCTCGTCGGTTGCCGCTTCCAGCCGGGGGTCTGAGGTGCACGCCGGCTCTGGAATCGCGGCTGCAAACTGCACGCCCTCTTCTGTCTGCTCTTCCAGACTGACCGTGCGCTTTTGCTTGCGATAGCGATTGATGAACTCCTGCGCCATTACAGTGCGCAGCCAGCCCTCGAGCGAACCCCGGCCGGTGTAGGACAAAAGCTTTGACTTGCGGGCCTGCTCGCGCGCGTTCATGCCGTAGAGATCGGCAAACAGGGAATCAGCCAGGTCCGCGGCATGGGCACCGTCGCGCGTGATGTGCAGTGCCATGCCGTGGAGCTTTTGACGGTAGCGGCTGATGAAGTCCTGCCAGGCCCGCTCGTTCCCCGCGGCGCAGGCGCGCGCCAGAGCCAGTTCTTCCAGGCGCAATCCGGAGCAAAAGTCGGCCTTTTGCTCCGCCGAAGCGTGGGGCAAACGTTGGGCCGAGTATTGTGCTGAAGCTGAAAGGAAATACTTGTGCACAATTTCATCGAGGATGGCCGCGAATCGTTCGGCGCTCATGCCGTAAGCCGCCGCACCACTGCGCTCATAGAGAGCGGCGTCGTCAGTCCCATGGCCAGGTTGGGCGGGCTTTGTCATTTGCAGAGAGGCTGTCCAGTCTGATGCTAGCAATTATTTAGACGCAAGGAAGAATAAATCGTACGTTCTGTGATCAGCGAGCGGAAAAAGACCTCCTGGAAGACTCGCGGATCGGTCCCCCGGCACGCTCCATCTGTGGTGTGCCGGGGAGACGGAGAAGTGGGCGGCTCGAAGGACATCGCGTGTACGCCTAAGGATTAGTGTGTTTACGGTATAGGTAGCGCCGGGGGAGGCCTAACTATGCGGGTGGTCATTGCGTCGAGCTTTGCGAGGTCGAGCTTTGCGATCGTTGGAATTGTTCTGATCGTGTCGGCGGTTGTGGTTCCATGCGGGGTGCACGCGGGCGAAGTAACACCAGCGGCCGGTTACTCGCTGCTAAGCCCGATTCGTAGCGGCAACCTGACTGTTTTTCCCGTGGTTGGCAGTAAGTCGTATGACACGGGAGAGTTTCTCACGCTGGATGAGGGCCTGCGCAGCGGCGACGTAGTGGTGACGGAAGCCGGACAGGCACGTGGCCTCATCCGGCGGCGCTCGGGCGAACCCATAGTAATTCACCCCGGGCGCGGAGCTGAAGTAAATCAGCTAGTGCTGGTTAATAATTCGAAACGGCCATTGTTACTCCTCGCCGGCGAGATTGTTACTGGAGGCAAGCAAGATCGCGTGATCGGGAAAGACCGCATCGTGCCGGCCGAGAGCGATCCCGTTGATCTAAGTGTTTTTTGCGTCGAGCCCGGACGCTGGGTGGCAGCGAGCGGCAAAGACGAATTTAGCAGCGGAAGGGGTAACCTTAACACTTTCGCGTCTGTCGGCGTGCGCGCGAGCGCGATGGGCGCTCAAGAATCAGCAGCAGGTTTGGGACAACGTAGCAAAATCGAAGCAGGCAATGGCTAGGACTGTCGAAGTCACGGCGGCCGCGGAACTGAATTCGACCACTTCTTATGCTCGCGTAATGGATAACAAGGAAGTACAACAGAAGGTCGATGCTGTTGCCGTGCCCGTTGAGCGCAGCTACGAAAGCGTGATCCGGCAGCTCCGCGACAGGAATGCGGTTGGCGTCGTGGTGGCCGTCAATGGAGAAATCGTGTGGGCGGATATTTTCGCGAGCACGCAACTGCTGCAAAAATATTGGCCGAAACTTGTCCGCTCCTATGCTACCGAGGCTGTGGTGACGCGTGCGAAGGCCGGCGAGACGAGTATCAGGGACGCGCAGAAGTTTCTCGACGATCTGCAAGGGCGTCACGAAACCGCCGAAACCGAACCGGGCATCTACCGTCAGTCAGAAATTACCGGGGACGGTTTCAAGGTGTTCGAATTAAGATCGTTGTTGCCGAAGACGGGCTTTGCCGTGCATGTTGCCAAAATGGCAGACTAGATCGCTCGTGTGCGGACGGCGCCTCGTCCGTCGTCGACTCACGTCGAACTCACTAGGTCCGCGCCAATCCCTTCGCACAACATCATTTGCGTCATATGCCAGGTTGAGCGCCGGCAATTCATCACGCGTAAACCAGCGAACATCCGCTGCGTCGCTGCCCGCTTTCAAATCACCGCTGACCGGACGACACAAGAAGTCAATCAGCACATAGTGATAACGCACTCGCCCCTCGTCGCCTCGGATCACACGCTCATACACGCCCAGCATCTCACTTGGCTCTACCGCCAGTCCTGTTTCTTCACGGGCCTCACGGACGGCCGCTTCCCGCAGAGTTTCACCGCATTCGAGAACCCCACCGGGCAACGACCATTCGCCCAGCAGCGGCGCGGTTCCTCGGCGAATTAGCAGGACACGGCTTTCGTCGCCATGACGATCGTCCCTACGGCGATCAATGATCACTGCGCCCACGCCGACCAGGGGCGAGTCGGGGTATTCACGTTTCATGGGAACAGTATATGGTCATGGGCTGACCGTGCGCCGCGTTACCGACTTGCGGGGTTTTTGTTCCGCCGGATCAGCGAGACGCCCGTCCCACACCAGCCCCTTGGAATTACAATAGCCACCATGTCACTGGACGAATACAAGCGCAAACGACGCTTTGAGGAAACGCCCGAGCCACCGCCTAAGGTTGAGAAAAAATCACAGCGCCGCTTTGTGGTGCAGCGCCACGCTGCAACCCGTCTGCATTACGATTTTCGGTTGGAGATGGAGGGTGTGCTCAAATCATGGGCAGTTCCGAAGGGTCCATCGCTCGATCCCGCCGACAAGCGCCTGGCCATGCAGGTCGAAGATCATCCCGTATCGTACTTCGATTTTGAAGGCACTATCCCTGAAGGAAACTATGGCGCTGGGACCGTGATGGTTTGGGATGAAGGCACATGGGAACCGCTGTCGCCGGAGCCAGTGAATGGCCAATACGTTCCGGGCACGGAAAAAGAAGCTGTCACCATGCTCGCGAAAGGCGACCTTAAGTTTCGGTTGAAAGGGAAGCGGCTGAAGGGGGATTTTGCGCTCGTGCACATCAAGGGCCGCCGGCCCGGAAGCAAAGGGAATGAATGGCTGCTGATCAAGAAGAAAGACGATCAGGTGGTCGCTGGGTTCGACATCAGTGAAGATGCGTACGACACCTCGATTCTCACTCGTCGAACCATGGCGCAGATCGCCGGCGATGAAGGGTCGGCGGAATGGAAAAGCAGCCGTCCCGCATCACGAGGGAAGGTAAAGGCCGCGTGGCTGGCGGACGCTATCGCACGCGTCGACAAAAAACGGAAAACCTTGAACGCAGAGGGCGCAGAGAAAAGCAAACCAAACGCAGAGGGCGCTGAGAAAAAAAAAAGTAAGAGCCCTCGACAAGCTGCGCGACGTGGTGTTCATGCTCGAACCTCTCCCGAGGAAACTGCGCCCAAGGTTGCCGCTGCCAAGCCGATACGCAAGAAATTCTCCGCGGGTTCGGCATCCTCTACGGCTAAAGCTCCAGCTGGCGCTGTCGAAAGAGCCATGCCCGCAAGTATTCATCCGATGCTGGCTACTCCCGCCAGCAAGGCGTTCGATGACCCGGACTGGCTGTTCGAAATTAAATGGGACGGCTACCGCGCCGTTGCGTTCATTGAAGACGGGCGGGTTCGGCTGGTTTCACGCAGTCAGAATGACCTTACGGCACAGTTTTCTGAACTCGCGAGCTCGCCGCAATTTGTGAAAGCTCAGCGCGCGATCCTTGATGGCGAAATCGTTGCGCTCGATGACGAAGGGCGGCCTTCGTTCAGCCTGATGCAGCAGCGTACGGGATTCCAACCGGGTAAACGCCGTCTGCCGCGGCGCGAAGGTGTGCCGGTCCTCTATTATGCGTTCGATCTTCTGTATCTCGATGGCCTCGACCTGCGGCGCGTCGCGCTCGAACAGCGCAAGCAATTACTGCAGGAGCGGATTGAAAACGGCGAGGTCGTTCATTTTTCCGATCACTATCCCGAGAAAGGTCTTGATTTGCTCGAAGCGGCCAGGCAGCGCGGGCTGGAAGGCATCGTTGCCAAGAAGCGCAACAGTGCGTACCAGGAAAAGCGCTCCACCGATTGGCTTAAGATCAAAATCACGCAGCGCCAGGAGTGCGTCATCGGAGGCTATACCGATCCCGAGGGCAGCCGCGAGTATTTCGGCGCCCTGGTGCTGGGATTGTACGACCGGCAAAAACGTCTGGTTCACGTTGGGCAGGTGGGGACTGGGTTCGATCACAAGACGCTGAAAGAAATGTTTGCTCTTCTGCAGCCGCTCGAGACGAAACAGAATCCGTTTTATGGCGAGATTGGCGGATTGCGAAAAGTTCAATTTGTGCGTCCGCAGCTTGTTGCGGAGATCAAGTTTGCGGAGTGGACTCACGAAACCGCGGAAGGCGGTATGAAGCTGCGTGCGCCTGTGTTTATGGGGCTTCGAGCGGATAAGTCGGCGGACGAGTGCCGGCTGGAAGAAGCGGTCGTCAGCTAGCCGGGATTCAGAACAACCTCGGCCCCTAGGGATGGCTGGGTAAGAAAAAGCGTCTTTGGTTGGGCCGCCGGGAATTCACGAATGAGAGATCCGTCCATGGTTTGCTTTCCGGCGCGCCCCCCCAAATGCGCATTCAAACGGACAGCAGCCGATGAAAGAAAGTGCGATATCGCTGCAGGGCAACGCGAAGGTCCTCAGTCGAGACGCTATCACCACGGTCCCATTGCTGTTCGAGTTGAGATCTTTCTTGCGCGAACACTTCGGCCAGTCTTTTCATTGCCGATGCAACCAAGCCGTCGGCTTGCTCAACCGCCTTACGTGGCTCGTCGACAAATCCGGTCTGGATTTCGCGCCAGCGATCACGCAGGCCATCTAATTCGCCCTCCGGGAATAGCGGGGTGGCATCCCCTCGTGACGTAACTTCTTGAGAATCGCGTGGAATTGTAATCGCCTCAGGTCCCTTCCTCTCTGCGAGGCGCTGAGGGTTCGCGAGATCGGCGGTCGTGAGTTCCTCTTCTTCGGGTAGATCATTTCTGAGCGGTAATGCCATGGTTATGCTTCCTTTCTTAATAAAGTCTGTTTGTCGAGCAGTTGCCGGAAGAGCGTCCGGTAATGCACCATTGCTTTTCGCAGATCTTCAGTGCTGGCTTGACCTCGACTGTGACGCAACGCAATCTCGTGTGCGGCACGATAATTCTCGACGACCACCGGATAATCGACCGAAATGTCAGCAGCCCGCTGGTCGAACTCGCCCATGGGGTATCCCCGGGCGTGCATGACGCGCTCTACCAGACGGTCAGCTTGTGTAACCGCTTCCTTGGGATCGTCGACGAACCGATTTTGAATTTCATCCCACATCAATTCGTAGCTGGACTTGTCTTCTGGAGACAACGGGTAGAGCTTGAACTTTTCTCTCCGCTTTTCGCGAAACGTCAGCACGTCCTCCGCTTTCCGAACGTCGCCTTCGCGCTTCACTACACGGTCGTATTCAGGACCGAAGCGTTCCTGCAACTTTTGGCTGCGCCGTTTTCGGATGAGCCAGAATCCCAATGCGATGACGGTGACGATCGCAATCACCAGAACGATCAACAACCCGTTGTGATTCACGCACCCTCCTTCGTAACCTGCTTGAGTTCTGATGCTGGTGCGATGGGGCTGGTTGTCGGGTGATTGGCGCCGTGTAGTAGTTCCGGTCCTAGGAGATCAGAACGAGGGGATTAGAAGAAGAGCGGAGAAATGCTCTGATCTGGCGACGGGGTTTTCAGGACTGACGACGAACGGCGACCGACACAACATATTGGATACCTGCGGGGATTACGATATACGCAAGCTAAAACGCTCCGCCCCCGCCACCGCCGAATCCGCCTCCGGAGAAGCCTCCACCTCCGAAGCCACCGCCTCCGCCAAAGCCCGATCCGCCAGAACTGGCTCTGGGCGCGGAGGTGAAGACCTGGTGCATATCTGACGCCATGCTGTGCATGGAACTGGAAAAGAAAAGTGGACTGAAGCCGACGTAGCCGTTCGGCGAAACATACCAACTGGGCGGGTCTTTGATGATTCCGTCGAAGGCTTGGGCCCAGTGGTGTTCTACTCCGAGCGCCATGGCGTAGGGGAGAAATTTTTCGAAGGTGTCGGGCGGCATGTGCCTGATGCGGTCGGCGTCTACCCGGTTCATGAATTCCTGGAATCCGAGGACGGCGATTCTGGTGCGCGCGCCCGCGACCGTTTTCGCCGTCATCTGGCGAGCGAAAAGCCACCAGATCAGCGCGGAAACGAGCACGCTCCCAATCACTAGCGGAATGGAATAAAACAGGTTCATCCAGCCCAAAACTTGTACTGCCACCACGAGGATTGCAATCACGACGCCGGCTACGATGCTATAGCCGTTTGCTGATTCCGGATCGAGCGTGTAGATGCCTTTGCTCTTCAGTGACGCCATGATGTCCTGGCGCACGATGGGAATCACGGTGTAGAAGCGGTTCTTGAGATCGGAGAGACGCGTTCCGGTTCCGGCCAGAAAAATGTTTTCGAGCATCACGCGTTCATGCGCGGTCAGGTCGGAGCCCCACTGTTCATGCGGCTTCAACAAGGTGAAAAGATAATCTTTGTGGTGAAAGACCAGAAAGGTGTCGACCTTTTCTTCGATCTTGATATAGCCACGCACCGCGAGATCAATGATCGTGCTGGTGATGTCGCGGGGATGGATGGTGTCGTCGAGTAAGGTTCCGGCTTCGGCGGGACACATGCCTTTCGGCGGCTCGTACTGCGGGGCCACGGAGACGCCAGGGTCGGGATCGCGTCCCACGGAATACCAGAGTGTAAACATCACGAGCCAGCGTGAACAGCGGCAGAAAAAGGATGGGATTGCTGCCCAGAAACCAGCCGAGTTTCGTGAGTGCGGACGGAGGTTTGAGCACTCCCTGGGGAATATAAATGTCGATGGTGAGGCCGCCGCGCATGGGCAGCGGTCGAGTGGTTTCGGAAATGACGTCGGCGCCTTTGACTTCGGCAGTCGCTTCGCTTTGTTTGGAGCCGTAAGCGCCGGTGAAGGCCTGCGCGCGCAAACCTCCGGCGGCATTTTCGGGAAGGGTCACGAAAGCCGAGGCGTGGTCAATGGGAACCGGCCAGTCGTTGCCGGTTACGTTCCAGTAGAACTCGGCATAGCTCTCTCGAATTATCGAAGAAGCGGATGCCGTTGCGCACGGAATAATCGATGTTGACTATGCGCGTGGCATCGACCGCGTCCGGGAATGTAGATTTTGAGATCGCGGTAGGCTCCGGACTTGCTGGAATCGTACTTCAGCTTAGTTGCCGTTTTCGTCGGTGACGCTCAGGACATCGAGGAAGAGCGTGTAGTTGCGTTCCCTGCGGTCCGGGATACTCGACCGGAATGGTGCGGTGAATGCCGTGCCACTGCCGACGAAAGTGAGCGTGATTTTTTCGCTGACCAGGGCCGTGCCGTCGGCGGCGATGGAGATGGTGTCTTTGAAATCGGCAACGCGCCAGTTGTGAGACTGGGCTGGCGCTGATCCTGTGATTATCAGCGGCGCTAGCAGCAAGAGTAAAATGCCATACGCGCAGCGCAGGGCGGACGATGTGGGCGAAGTAGCCAGGACCAGACTCGCTCGACAGTTGGCGATGGCACGATCGGTTGATGCGCCATTTCCTAGAACTTCACTGCGACTGGTTCGCGGTCGGCGGCAGCCGGCTTCGAAGAACTGCTTTTGCTGGAAGCCGAACATGCCGGCCAGAATGTTGGTCGGGAACGATTGAATCTTGGTGTTCAGGTCGCGCACCACGGCGTTGTAGTAGCGGCGGGCGTTTTGAATGGCATCTTCGATTTCGCTGAGAGAATTCTGCAACTGCGTGAATTCCTGCGAGGCCTGCAATTGCGGATAATTTTCGGCCACCGCGAACAGGCTCTTGAGCGCGCCCGTCAGTTGATTTTCGGCGGCAGCTTTGTCGGCCGGGCCGGTGGCCTGCATGGCCATGGAGCGGAATTTGGCGATGTCCTCGAACGTGCTTTTTTCGTGGGTGGCATAGCCCTTCACGGTTTCGACGAGGTTGGGAATCAGGTCGTGGCGGCGTTTGAGCTGAACATCGATGTCGGACCACGCGGAATCGGAGCGCACGCGCAGCTGCACCAGGCTGTTGTACATCGCGATCAGGAAGACGCCCAACAGAACGATGACTGCAAGGACCGCTAAAACCATGTGGATTCTCCTGGATGCGGATTTAAGGGGACGGTAGCAGCAAACTTGCAAAGTTTCAAGGTTCCAGAGTTTCAAGGTTTCCGAGTATGGTTCCAGCGCCCGGAAAAGTTGCAAAACCTGGAAGCTGATTTTATTGCCGGGGAGCGTAGTATCCGCGCCGGGCGCGGACTTGCAGGTCTTTCTTCAGGGCCGTGATTTCGATCGAGCGGTAGCGCCCGTCGGCGTCGAAGTCAGAGGGCTTGTAGGAGACGTCATACTGGCTGCGCAGTTCGTCTTCGATGGCGGCGAACGAGCGCGTAATGTCTTTCATCTTGTAGGGGAAGAAGGCGCGGCCGCCGGTAGCGGACGCCAGATCTTCGAGAACTTTGTCGCCGCGCAGAATCAGGCCGCTGTCGTCGGTCGAGATGGCGTAAACGAGAACTTCGGCGCGCTGCGCCATTTCAATCGCCTGGGCGCGCGTGTGTTCGCTCTGGTTGTCTTCGCCGTCGCTGAGGATAACGATCGCCTTGCGGATGGGATGATCGGAATGTTCGCGCAGCAGTTTTTCCTTGCACGCTTTGTAGATGGCGTCGTAGAGCGCGGTGCCGCCGCCATTGCTCAGGCGTTGCACTCCCGCGGCAAGCAACGGCACCTGGTCGGTGAAATCCTGGGTGAGGTGGCTCTCTTTGTTGAACCCGACAACGAACGCCCGGTCATATCCCGGCCGGATGATGTGCTGCAGAAATCCCGTGGCGGCTTCCTTTTCAAATCCGAAGCGGCCTTCGCACCGAGCCGCTCACGTCCATGAGCAAGCCGAGTTCGATGGGCAGGTCGGTTTCGCGGCGGAAATTGAGGATCGACTCGACCGGCTTGTGATCGTCAAAAATCGAGAAATCGCTCTGGTTCAAATTGCGGACGAATTTGCCATGGCGATCGGTGGCGATGAAAAGCACATTGACTTCATCGACGCGCTTCCTGATGGTCAGGATCGGCTCTCGGTCCGACTTCGTCGCTGGCTGCGTCAGCCGAGCTGGAAGAGCCGACCGGAACAGCTGGAAGCGGCAACGACGTAGAGGACTGGTTTGTGCGCGTCCGGGACCGGAGCATGCCAGCAGAACCGCGAGCGAGCGCAAGCACAGTGACGAACCCGAGCCGCTAATTCGAATTGGCCGCCATCCCGCATTTCCCGCGTCGCCTCAATCTTTTGCGCCATTCGCTGCGTCGGCCCGTAAGCCCACAACCCGTGAATCATCGGAACCTTCAAATCATTCGATGCACGCCGGGGGCCGAAGACCTGAGGACTGCGATTTCAATGACTGTAGGCTGACGTCGGGTGCAAGTCCAAGTTACAAAAGGAGTACGCAGACGGTGTCCGTTTAACCATAGGCCAGATCAATAGCTTGGAGATTCGAATGGACCGACATCGGTTGGCTGAATCGGATTCGCTCTGGATACTTGTTTCCCCTCATTTTGCGCGGGTTCTCGTGCAAAAATCTTCATGGATACTACTTCCGTTTGTAGTCGCTCGCATGCAAAAACTTCTGGTGGTCGTGTGCTCTGGAACTGTTTTTGACATGGGATAATCTGACAAACGCCGGAAGCGCATCCGGCCCGGAGTCGCGATATGTATTTTGAGCAGTTTTACCTAACCTGTCTGGCCCATGCTTCGTACATGATCGGATCGGAGGGCGAAGCGGCGGTCGTCGATCCGCAACGCGACGTGGAAATTTATCTGAAGGCCGCCGAGGAGCAGAATCTCAAGATCCGCCACATATTCGAAACCCATCTGCACGCCGACTTTGTTTCCGGACACAAAGAACTGGCGGCGCGCACTGGCGCGAAAATTTATATCGGAGCGCAAGCCAAGGCCGAGTTCCCGCATGTGCCGCTGACCGACGGCTTCGGAAGTGAGGATGGGAGCGGTGCGAATTCGCGCGCTGGAGACGCCCGGGCATACGCCCGAGAGCGTCTGCCTGGTGGTCACCGACGAAGAAGAATCGCCGCAGCCCTGCGCGGTTCTGACCGGCGATACACTGTTTATCGGCGATGTCGGGCGTCCCGATCTTTCGCCCACGCACACGCCGCAGCAACTTGCGGGACTGCTCTACGACAGCCTGCACCAGAAATTGCTGGCGCTGCCCGATGCGGTGATGGTCTATCCCGCGCACGGTGCGGGTTCGCTTTGCGGGCGCGCCATGCGGGCAGAGCGCTCCTCGACCATCGGGACCGAGCGCCTTACGAACTACGCGCTGCAGATCGCGACGCCGGGAAGAATTCATCGCGCAGTTGACCACGAATCTGCCGGCTCGTCCTGAGTATTTTCTCGAGGATGCCGAGATCAATCGTTCCGGCGCGCCCGCATTGACGGACTTGCCGCCGCTGCCGGCGCTTTCTCCGGCTGAAGTGCAGGCGTTGCTGCGGCAGAATGCCAATGCCAATGTGCTGGACGTTCGTCCCGGTGACGAGTTCGCCGCCGGACACGTGCCGGGGTCGATCAACATCGCGCTCTCGGGACAATTTGCTTCATGGGCAGGCGGAATTCTGGGTATCCACTCGCCAGCCGGTTCTGATCGGCGAGAACGACGCGCAGATTGAGGAAGCTCGGCTGCGGCTGGCTCGTGTGGGCATCGAAGATTTGCGTGGATATCTGAGCGGCGGCTCGGCGGCTGGCAGAAGGCGGGACTGCCGTTGGCGAAGACGCCGCAGATTTCTCCGCAGGAACTGAACCAGAAACTGCGCGACGGCAGCTTGCGCGCGGTCGATGTCCTCGATGTGCGCCGCGAAGGCGAATGGCAGGCCGGGCACATCCCGCAGGTGCAATGGCGGGCGCTCGATACGTTTCCGCAAGGACTGCCGGCAATGGACCGTGAGCGTCCGGTGGCCGTTCACTGCAAGAGCGGATATCGCAGCATGATTGCTTGCAGCTTGCTGGAGCGCGCCGGCCATCGCAACGTGATCAACGTGGCGGGAGGCTTCGACGCCTGGCATGCGGCGGGGCTTCCAGAAGTTGCCGAACAACTGGCCAAGGTCTGATCTGACGTAGTACTAGCCATGTGGACGGGGCTGTGCCCTCGCATACAAACACGTCCGCGCACGAGGATCACTGAATCTGTCAGTCCTTAGTCCAGGGTGGCGGCGTGCGCTCTCGCTAGGAGGACTTCACGGCGGACGGGAACTTGCGGCAGCGCCGACATCAGGCGGCGGGTGTAGGCGTGGACGGCGCGGTGAAGATCTGTTCGGTTGGCCGCACTCGACGATCTGGCCTTCGTGCAGGATGGCGATGCGCTGGCAGATTCCGGCGACCGAAGGCAGATCGTGCGAGATGTAGAGGATCGACATGCCGATCTCGCGATTCAGCCGCGCGAACAATTCCAGAATTTCAGATTGCGTGATCACGTCGAGCGCGCTGGTCGCTTCATCGGCGATCAGGAGCGCGGGGCGGTGCAGGATGGCCATCGCGATCAGCACGCGTTGCGCCTGTCCGACGCTGAGTTGCGACGGCGCGCTTGTTCAGAAAATCTTTGTCGTTGCCGTCCTCGCCGCTGGGCAGGCTCACACTTTTCAGAGCCGACTGGATCGCTTGATCGCAGTCTTCGGTTGTGGCGCGCGGTCGCTATGCGCGCGCCATGCTTCCCTGAGTTGCGTGCGGATTTGCAGCGCGGGATTGAGCGAGGCCAGCGGACTCTGAAGCACGAGGCTCAGGGAGCGTCCGCGGAGGCTGCGCAATTCGCGCTCGCGCATGGCCAGCAGATCGGTGCCCTGAAAAATGATGCTGCCTTCGACGATGGCGCGCTGGCGGCCGAGTAATCCGAGGATGGCCAGCGCCAGCGTGCTTTTGCCCGAGCCGCTCTGGCCGACTAGTCCGACCACTTCGCCGCGCGCGATTTCGAGCGAGATTCCGCGGAGCACCGGAGCTTTGCCGGGATAGCGCACGGTTACCTGCGCGGAGAGCAGCGTTGCGGAAGCGTTCGGTAGTGGCGGCGTCATCAGAACCAACTCAGTTATCGGCTTGCCCGCGTGGTTGCGTTCAGGGTCAGGCGCTCGGCGTTCCAGAACGTCTGCGGGGAAAGGATTCCGGGGTTCGCGCCTTCGACCGCAGCTGGAAACCGCGGACAGCGCATTCTGATTGACCAGGTAAATAAACGGCGTCTGCTCGGCTACGATTTCCTGCACGCGATCGAAACTTTCTTTGCGCTTCTTCGGATCGGCAGTCGAGGCTTGCGCTCGCATCAAGCGGTCAATCTCGGCTTCCCACGCGGTTTCCGGAGACTTCTGCTGCGGATTCCAGGCATGATCTTCGGCCGAACTCAGCCAGATATTCATCTGGCCGTTGGGATCGAGATCGACATTGCGGAAGCCCAGCATGGCGGCTTCGTAATTGAATTTCTGCGAAATACGCTCGATAAGCGAAGGGAAATCGAGCGTGACCACGTTGACCTTGATGCCGAGCTTCCCGAGATCCTCTTGCACCATGACCGCCATGCGTTCTCTTGCTTTGCTGCTGGCGTTGGTGACGATGGAGAACTCGACCGGGTTGCCGGCCTTGTCGAATAAGCGCTCCGTTTTGCAGATGGAAACCGTCGGCTTGCAAACGTTGCAGGGCGGCGTCGGGACGATAGGGCTCGGCTTTGAGCTTGCTGTTGAACCAGAATTTGTTGGCGGGCGAAACCGGGCCGACGGCGGGCTGGGCGTGGCCGTTGAAGACCACGCGGCTGAGATCGTCGCGGTTGATGGCTCTGAGAAATCGCGCGCCGGAAATTGGCGGAGCGGAACCAGGCGCGCTTGTATTCGGGAATCGGAGCGCTCGCCACCTGATTGAACCACATGAAATCGGAATCGAGCGAAGGCGCCGGCATCGTGCGCGAGTCCCGGCGAACTGGCCGCCAGACGGTCGAAGTAGTCGCTGTCGAGAACGTTGATCAGGTCGAGTTCGCCGCGCTTGAAGCGCAGCATCTCGACGTCGCGATTCGGTTGAATGTCGAGGCGGATGGAATCGAGATACGGCAGGCGGCGTCCCTGGGAATCTTTTTTCCAGTAGTTGGGGTTGCGGTGCAGGAGCACGCTCGATCCGGCCTTGTATTCGGCGACCATGAAAGGACCGAGCACGGCCGCTTCTTTCTTGGGCGAATGCGCGGACATGATCGCGACTTGATCGAAAAGGCGATCGAGGCCGGCAATGGGCGCGGGAAAGGTAATGGAGACCTGGTCGGGAGCGATGATCTTGGTGGTGACCGCGCCGCTGCCGGAGCGGAAAGCGTCTCCGGTGGAAGAGTGCAGAGCGGGATCCATCAGCCGCTGCATGGTGAAGGCAACGTCCTCGGCGGAAAATGGAGTGCCATCGGAAAACGTGACGCCGTGGCGAAGCTTGAAAGTGATTTGCTTGCCGTCTTTCGAAACTTTCCACGATTCGGCCAGTTCGGGTTCGAGTTCCTGGGTGTGACGGTTGACGCGCGCCAGCACTCCTCCGGTCAGATAACGGATCGAAAGGGAAGCAGTCGTCATCGACCAGAAGCGGGTCGAAAGTCTTCGGCTCGGAGCGCAGGCAGAAGCGCAACTCGCCGCCGGTTTGGGCGAAGGCGGAACTGGACAGAAGCGCGCAACAGAGAAGCACGCAAGCAAGCACAAGACAGAAATCGTAGAAGATCTGCGGCGAAATGCGCGGTCGTATTCGGTGCGTATTCATGCGGTCACCTCCTCGTTCGATAAGAGCAGTTGGAACGACGTCATCACAACGATCAGCAACAGCAGCGGCGCCAGGCGCCACGGTTCTTCGCGGAACGAAATCAAGCCTTCCAGTTCGCGCAGAAGACTTCCCCAGGAAGGCAGCGGTTCGGCAACGCCCAAGCCGAGAATGCCGAGATTCGCTTCGCTCAGAATGAAAACCGGAATCGAAATCCAGAATTGCGCGTAGAGAACCGGCTTCAGGTTGGGCAGAACATGAACCAGGAAAAGCCGCGGACCGTGCAGGCCCGAGGCGCGCGCCTGCAGAACGAAATCGGAGTTGCGCAAAGCATCGGCACTGGTCGAAAGCACGCGCGCCGAAGCGGCCCAGCCGAGCAGTCCGAGAATGAGAAACGTAATCAGAACCGAAATCAGCGGAGAAACGTTCAAGCGGCAAAAGCGCGCGAACCGTGATCAGCAGAAAAAGCCAGGGCAAGGAAAGAAACAGGTCGGTGAATCCGCGGGCCAGGCGCAGCCAGATTCCGCCGAGGTATCCTGCGAGTCCGCCGACCAGCGCGGCCAATGCGGTCGAGACCAGGGCGGCGGCGGGAGCGAGCAGCAGCGAGATGCGCGTGCCGTAAAGCACGCGCGAGAAACGATCGCGGCCAACTTCATCGGTGCCGAGCCAATGCTGATGCGAAGGAGGCGCACTGGGAGCCTCGCGAAATTGTTTGGCGTATCCGGCGGGCGCCAGCCAATTCGCGGCGAGCGACACCGCGCACACGGCGAGCACGACGACACACGCCAACTTGCGGGCTGCATTCATGCGGCGTTCAGGCCTCTCGAGGCGCTCAACATGTAGATCATTACATCGGCCCCGGAGTTGGCCAGCAAGGTTACCAGCGTAACCAGCACGGTGAGGTTCACCAGCAAGGGAAGGTCGCGGGAGAGCGCGGCTTGCCATGCGAGCTGGCCAATACCCGGGAGTCCGCAAAGGCTTCGACGGGAATGCAGGCGCCGAGAGCGATGCTGACGGTGATGCCGGCGAGCGCGATCATCTGCGGACCGGCGACGGGAAGCACATGCCAGGCCAGGATGCGAAGTTCGCCGAGTCCGCGGGCGCGGGCGGCGGTGATGTGCGGCAAGACGTAGGCCTTGGCGAGCAGGTTGCGGGAATAGCGATAGATCTTGGGGAAGACGATCAGAGCGATGGCGAGATATCCGGGCGCGTTGAGGATGACCGAAAGCAAGGCTAGCACCGCCGCCGGAATGCAGAGGAAAGCGCCGCTGACGCGTGGTGCCCAGAATTTCATAAGCGGGACGCCGCCAGAGGCAGGCGGTGAAGGCGAGAGCCGAGGCGAGCAGCCATGCCAGCAAAAGGCCGATGCCAGCCACGCGCAGGGTGACGGGCCAGCGCTCGCGCAGAAGAGTTTGTACGGGTTGGCCGAGGGCGTGAGACGTGCCGAGATCGCCGTGCATGGCGCCGCGCAGGTAGCCGGCGTAAAAGCTGAGGATGTTGTGTTCTCCGGCGCGCGCCTGGCGCAGGGCGCGCACGCTTTCGGCATTCAGGCTGGGATCGAGTTCACGTTCGTCGGCATCGAAGCCGGGAGCCAGGCGGACCAGCGTCGCCGAAAGCAGTCCGCCGAGCAGGACGAGCGCGGCGATGGCTCCCAGTTTTCGCGCGAGGCTTGTGTGCGATTTTCGATGCCACGTTTTCTGCGACGCATTTTCTGCATTGAGCCGACATGGCGAGCGTCCTAGTTCACCGTTGCGCCGCGCGCTGCGGTTGGCCGGAAGGCTTGGCGTCGCGATTGCGGTTCGGAGTGGTGAACCTGCTTCATCGAGTACATGCGGCGGTCGGCTTCGGCAAGCAGACGTTCGACGTCGAAACCGTCCTGCGGACAGAACGCCGTTCCCACGCTCATGCCAACCAGATCGCGGCCGGCAATTTTTCGGCCCGCTTCGACGGCCAGAAGATTCAGACGGCTGGCCTTTTCGTCGGATGCTTCCGGGCCGAGGCCGGGAGCGACGATGACGAATTCATCTCCGCCCATGCGGGCAACATAATCGTAGCCGCGGCAGATTTCTTTGAGATGGCCGGCAAAATCCTTCAGCAGGTTGTCGCCTTCGAGGTGGCCATAGAGATCGTTAATCTGCTTGAAATTGTCGAGGTCGCAGACCATCACCGCGAGCGACGTGCCGGTGCGGCGGCAGCGCGCCAGTTCGCGCGACAGATGAACGAACAGCGAGCGAGCGTTGGGCAGTCCGGTTAAGTAGTCGGTGGTGGCCGAGTCTTCGGCTTGCTGATACTTGAGCGCATTTTCGACCGAGAGCGCGATCTTCGAGCTGACGGCGAGCAGGATGCGCAGATGATCGGCCGAGAAAGCATCGCGGTCGGCGCGATACATGGCCAGCACGCCGACGACACCGTTGAGTCCTTCGAGCGGCACGGCGAGAATCGAACGCAGAGTGGTGAATTTCGCGGGATCGCTCACATATCCGGCTTCAACCTCGGGATTGCCGTTGATGATCGGCTTGCGTTTTTCGGCGACCCAGCCGCACAGGCCTTCTCCCATGCCGATGTTCAGCGACGAGAGCAGGCGGAAGTTGTCGCCGCTCACCAGTTCCGGCACCAGTCTGCCGTCTTTCAGAAGAAACACGGCCATCGAATCGTAAGGAACCATTTTGCGCAGACGCATGGAAAGCACGGAAAGCGTTTCGCCCAGGCTCAGCGAGTTGCCCAGATCCTGGCTGAGTTCGAACATGGTTTGCGCTTCCTGGCGGGCCGAGGCGATCGAGGAGAGAAAATCCGCATCGTTCGGCGGCGCGGCAATCGGCGCCGACTGCTCGAATCCAGCGGCTGGTTCCATGTTGGCTTCAACGCCAAGCGTCCTGACGAAGACGCTCGCTTCGATCGCTTGGCCGTGGAGTCAGCTCTGAATCGGATTGCGACCATGGCTTCCAGTTCCCGGTAACGGCGTTTGAGGACTTCCACAACTCTGGGCTCGAACGCCGTGCCGGATAAGGAGGCGACCTTTTCCATGGCGGCATCGAGCGACATGGCGTTGCGATACTGGCGATGCGATGACAGGGCATCCAGACAATCGACGGCGGCCAGTACGCGCGCCCCCGCTGGAATCTGCTCGCCTTTCAGCCCGTCGGGATAGCCCGTTCCGTCCCAATGCTCGTGATGCGAGCGAACGATGGGCGCGACCGGATAGGGAAACGCCACGCGCTGCAGAATTTCGGCGCCCACCACGCGTGTGGATCTTCATCTTCTCGAATTCTTCCGGAGTCAGCCGTCCGGGCTTGTTGATGATGTGTTCCGGAATCGCCAGTTTGCCGATGTCGTGCAGCAGGGCAGCCGCGCGCAGTGCTTCGATTTCGCTTTCGGAAAAACCCAGTTCCTTCGCGACCTCAACCGTGAACACGCGCACGCGCTGCAGGTGCTGGTGCGAGGTGTGGTCCTTGGCTTCGATGGCCAGCGCCAGGCTCTCAATGGTGCGCAGGTGGAGCGCAGCCACTTCTTCGGCATGCCGTTTTTCGATTTCGACCTGCTTCTTTTCCGCCGCCAGCTTCGCGAGATAGAGATGATACGAGCGATAGACCCAGTAGACGAGCGAGAGAGTAAGAAGCGAGGTCTGCCATCCTACGTGCTTGCTCAGGAAGCCCACCGCAAACACCACTGCCGCACCGACCATGTAGAAGGGGAACGACCAGAAGTGGCATTCTCCCCAGACCTTGTGCGCCGGCTTGCCTTCGGTTACCGAGATGATGACGGCGACGGGAATGGTGTTCGCCAGGAAAAAAACCAGGGCAGTGATGAGCAGCAGCGGCAACGTGCCCGCGCCGAGCACTCGCTGCAAATCGTGATAGGCGAAGTACGACAGGACGATGGCATTTGCCATCATGCTGAAGACGTTGAAAACGATCTTTGATCGGAACCGGCTTCTGCCGCGTTCCGAGCAGGCATTGTGCCAGGGTTGCGGTGCAGCCCAGAACCAGCGTCTCGGGAAGGTTCAGTTCGAGCACACCCAGCAAAATGAACAGGAAGTTGACGGACATGGTGCCGTCGATGCCGGGCAGTTGAATTTTGAGACTGGAAGCGAGAACCGCGACCAGCAGGTAGCAGAAAAATCGGCTGAGGTCGACACTCTGCCAGTGCCAAAGGGCATCAGCCAGCGCCCACATGCCGAGCGCTGCTGTGGCTCCGATAAACAGTCTTGCGCGAATGGACATTAGGCCGAACCGCAACCCCTGCTCAAATCGCGTGTCAACTGCACATCCACGCTGGAGACTTGCATTGCTTTAACCCATTCGCTCGCTAACTACTTGCGTACGAATCTCGCGATGTTCCCCGCGCGATGGTCAGACGATCGCGACGGCGGTGCTTTTACCCGTCACACCCCGTTCCAAACGCGGCCGAAATTCTGGTTCTCCCGTTGTATGCGATGGTAATTCAGCGTTAAAGAGGAGGTACTTACCCAAGTAACTAGTGATCGTGAGCGTTCAGCATTCGGTGTAAAGGCGGATGCCACGGCTTGACTAGTTAAGAAGCAGAAGCGTCGAGTAGTTACTTCGGTGTGAGCGTAAGGCGGAAGCAATCCCACGAAGTGATCGGGATTATGGCAGCATCTAAGGGGCGAGTGTTTGCATTCTGCCTGTAGCTGATAGCTGAAATTAGTGGCGCCAGCGGTCACGGCGTGCAAAGTGACGTTCCCCTGCTGCTAACGACGCAAAAAATGTCAACCTCATCGAAGACTGTGCCAACGAAAAGCACCCAGAAACCTGCGCGGGAAACGCAAGCTTAGCCATGGCCATCCCGGCGGACGAACGCCGGTCTTCAATCCGAAACCGGTCAGCCTTCGGGCATCCTCGACCCGTTGCAGGACGCGATCTTTATTTTTACCGTTGACCTGCATGGAATTATCACTGGCTGCAACCAGCGTGAAGATCAGCACGGGCCAGGAACGATATGGATTTGCGCCGGCGGATTTGGTCGGCCGGAATGTCGCCGACCTTTATGATTCTGGGTACAGCCGATAGTTTTCCCATCGCAAGCGATGGCGACGTTCTCGAAAAGGGCCGATTCCGAGGGCGCACGAAGTCGCTGCCGCGTTAAAGACAGTCAGCGTGCTTGGTGCTTTAGCTCTGTTTGAAAGCAGTGTTGCGCGATGCTGGGATGGGCCATCGAGAGCGCCCTGGCAATCACGGTGGAGAAATTGCCGGCAACGAACTTTTGCACGCCACTGGCCGCGAAGCGCGTCCGGTCCGCGTCCCACTGGCGCGGCGGGAAATCGACGGCACACAATTTCTGATTGCCAGCCCGATCATGCACAAGTTCATGGGCATGGTGGACCGCGTAGCCGGACACACCGAGACCGTGCTGGTAACTGGCGAAACCGGCACCGGCAAGGAGTTAGTGGCGCGCACGATTCACGGCTCCTCTTATCGCCACAAACAGACTCTGGTCGATATCAACTGCGCCGCCTTGCCCGAACATCTGGTGGAAAGCGAACTGTTCGGCTACGAAAAGGGAGCGTTCAGCGGCGCCGATTCCTCCAAGCCGGGTTTGTTTGAACTGGCCGACAAGAGCACGATTTTTCTCGACGAAATCGGCGAATTGCAGCCGCAAATCCAGGTGAAGCTGCTGCGCGTTCTGGACGGCGCGCCCTATTACCGATTGGGTGGAAATCGGAAAATCACCGTCGATGTGCGCGTGGTTGCCGCCACCAATCAGGATCTTGAGCTGGCCGTGAAAGAAGGGCGATTCCGCAAGGATCTTATTTCACCGTCTCAGCCAGTTCCAGTTGCGCGTTCCGCCATTGCGCGAGCGTCCCGAAGATATTGCCGCGCTGGCGCGTCATTTCCTGTCGCTGAAAGCTGCGGATAAAGACTTTACAGCGAGACGCACTGGTTATCCTGCAAGCCCATCCGTGGCCGGGCAATATCCGCGAACTCAGAAACCTGGTCGCAAAACTCGCGATGGCAACGGAGGACCGGCAGATTACTGGCGCCGAAGTTACCGCCGAATTGCGCGGCGAATTCCCGGGCGACCTCGACGGCACGCGGCGCCGTGCCGCTCGGCAACCTCGAAAACATGGAAGAGCAGATGATCATTCGCGCGCTGGAGCAAACCGGTGGGCATCGTGCCCAGGCCGCCGAGCAACTGGGAATTTCTCGCCGCACGCTAAGCCGCAAACTGCGCGAATATGAGATCGACGTGCCTTCGGGCGACGGCTTCGGCCAGGCTTGGCGTCATCAGCGAAGAACAGCAGAAGTTCTTTCGCGCCAAAGTCAATGTTTCGGTGACGCTGAAAAATGCTCATGGCAAAGAATTGCAGGTGCAGGCGGTCAACCTGAGCACGGGAGGCATGGGGCTCGATGTGGTGAGCGATCCCACCGGTTTTGCCGGATTAGTCGACGTCAGCTTTCTGTTGCCCGAGAGCGAAACCGTGATCCTGGCGAAAGGCCGCTTGGTATGGGCCGAAGCTGGGGGCAGGGCGGGCCTGCGGTTTGTCGTGATTGAACCTGCGCTTTTCGAGCAACTGCAACACTGGACGAATCGGAAAATGAAGGACGAAGGTTGGGAGATTCCGTCCTGACTCCGCGGGGCGAAAATTGCATGGCGAAGACAGGAAAGCGCGCGATCCGACAGCACACTTCGGTAACCTGTCGTAATACGTCTTTTCGTGCCATTCTCTTCTTGCCGTTCGACAGCCTATCGACCGTAACCGCAGGACAATTTCCATTGCGGTGCGGAACTCAAGTGAGGTTATTCATGTTGCAGTCTCCGGAATCGAAGTACTCTCCAAACGCAGTCCCAGCCCCGAATAGCTACACTCCGGTGAAGCCGGCCACCTCACCCATGGATCAGGCCAACATCGGACGCACGCTCGTCATCAAGGGTGACGTGTCGGGCGCGGAATCGCTGTTCATTGACGGACGCGTCGAAGGCTCGATCAGCTTTCCCGAGAATCGCGTTACTGTCGGCCGCAACGGGAACGTCGCGGCGAACATCACCGCCAAAGAAGTTGTGATTATGGGCAAGGTGCAGGGCAACGTCGAATGCGCGGACCGGCTGGACATCCGCAGCGAAGGCATGCTCTCGGGTGACGTGATCACGCATCGCATCAGCATCGAAGAAGGCGCGATCCTCAAGGGCGGCGTCGAAGTGCGCAACCCCGAAAAGAAAGATCAGAAACCGCAGGTGCAAGCGCAGAACAAGCCGGAGCCGCCTAAGGCGATGGCCGCGACTGCCGGCACCGCGTAATCTCACGAAGTCTGAATTCGAGGTTGGAATTCAAGAATAACGATGGAGGGACGGGCGCTTGCCCGTCCAGCTGGGCGAATGCCCGGCGCTCCATCGTTTTCTGTTGTCGTTGTCTGTTTCTGCGCGACTTATTTCTTCGGTTTGAAGTCGAGCGATGCCGAGTTCATGCAGTACCGTAGTCCGGTCGGGCCGGGACCATCGGGAAACACATGGCCCAAATGCGCATCGCAGCTGGCGCAGCGTGCTTCGGTGCGAGTCATGCCGTAACTGCTGTCGGTATGTTCGCTGATGTTCTTGCGGTCGGCGGCAGCGTAGAAACTCGGCCATCCGGTCCCCGAATCAAATTTCGTGTCGGAGCCAAACAGCAGCGCGCCACAGCAAACGCAGTGGTACGTCCCGTCTTCATGCTTGTTCCAATACTGGCCGGTGAAAGCGCGCTCTGTGCCGCAGGCGCGGGCCACCTGATACTGCTCAGGAGTAAGCTGCTGCCGCCATTCGGCTTCGGTTTTGGTGATCTTATCCGCGGTGATCCTGTCCTCGGCCATCTTGTCGCTGAGTTTTTCGGTCATGTCACGTCTCCAGAAATAAGATGAAAAAAAAGCGCGAAAGTTGCAAGCGGCCGCTCGTGGCGACCGAATCGTCTTGTGCGGGGACGGTGCTTTGGCCCTTCCAAGCGGGGCGGAGCCCCGCTTCCACACGATCGCCCAAGAGAGTACAGCAATTCTGGATTCTGCGGCTAGTGGGTAAAGGGTTGATTTGCGCCGAGCAGGAGCCCGATGCCGGCACGTTTGCGCAACTCCGAGAGTAGCGCCGTGGCGGCATTCAGGTAGGTTGTGTTTGGATCGGAGGTATCCGCCCAGACCGCTTCATAGACAATCTTGGCCGCCTCTTTCGCGTCCATGTGGAGGGCGGCTTCCATGCGGTCGGCTTGCTGGCGGACTTCGCCGTAGCAGCTATGGCAAACCGCAGCCGGTTCGGAGGCGCCGCTGTGTTGGTGTTCGAGCACGCAGCGGAATGTGGCAGCAGCGTTGATCTGGGTGTGGGAAGCGAAAGCTTGTGACTTGAGCTCTTTCAGCAGACGTTCGCGTTCGCTGTCGATTGATGCGCCGGTGGCGGGCACCGGCGCGCTGGAAGCCACGGAAATTGCCACCGATGCGGTGGGCGAGACACGTTCCGGTGACTTACAGATGGGACAGACGCGCATATCCGCGGGATAGTAAGCGTGGCATCGCGAGCAAGGCAGGCCATAGCCGAAGGTTCCAGCTTTCGGCGCCGAGGTGCCTCTGGGTACGGATCCCTCCGGCATATGCTGCTCTGACGTGGATCGTACAGCAGGATTGACGGACTTTTCCCGGGCTTGCTTGGCGCCAGTGCTTTCCATATCGATGGTTCCCTCGTGATGATTCCCTCGTGCGATCGTGCCAGCGGCGCTCTAACTTTGGCTATGAACGTCGTCCGCGTGCTGTGCTCATATTCTAGGGTGACGGCGAACAGGAGGCGATGCACGTCAGTGCATGGCAAAGGTAACGGGTTAGAGGCTGGCAGCCCCTGGCGCTTACTTCGAACTGCTGAGCAGCCGGACGACCTCCTGCATGCGAGCCCGGTATAGGTTCTGGCTGGGATCCATGCGGGAAGCGATTTCGAGTTCTCCAAGAGCGTCTTCGTATTGATCAAGAGCCATCAGGCAGGCGGCGAGAGAATAGTGATTCTGGGCGTTCGGCTCCAGCCGAAGGGCTTCGCGAAATTCTTTTTCCGCCTCCGCCAGTTGGTGGGTGTTCACCAGCGCAGTGCCAAGATAGTGGTGGCCTAAGCCCGATTCAGGATTGAGCGTAACCGCTTTGCGCAACACCTCTACGGCTTCCTGGTCCTTTCCGGTAAGCAGGAGGGCTTGTCCCAAAACCCGATGTTCGGCCGCTCCGGTCGGGTTGTCGGCGATGGCGGCGTGCAACTCGCGAATCGCAGAAGGGTAGTCACGTTTCGACATGTAGGCGCGGGCCAGGCAGTTATGACCGCCGTTCCCACTCTGGACTTTGACGATAGAGATCTTTGAATTCCGCGATGGCGCTATCGAAGTCTTCCTTGTCGCAAAGCGTATTTCCGAGGTTGTTGCGCACGCTCGCTTCGTCAGGGTTCAGGCGCTTGGCCGACCGATACTCCGCGATGGCCTCATCGAGTTTGCCTTGATCGTGCAGCACGACGCCCAGATTGCTATGCGCCTCCCAGAAATCGGGCCGCAGGCCGAGAGCGTGGCGATAGGCGATGGCGGCGCGGCGCAGATCTCCCTGATCGCGATGCGTGATTCCCATGTCGAAGTAGACGTCGGCGTTCGCAAGCGAGCCCTCCGGTTCGCGCGCCAGCGCTTCGTCGAACGCGTGCAGCGCAGCATCATAATGGCCATCGGCGTAGAGCGCCAGTCCGAGATAGCGATAGGCCTCGGCATTCGCCGGATCCATGCTGAGCGCGGTGCGAGCCTCGGCCAGTGCGTCACCGGCATCGTCGGTCCGGTAGAACAGGTAAGAAAGCTGGCTGTGTGTTTCCGGGAAAACCGGGCATCAGGCGCGACGATTCCGTAAATTCGTCGAGCGCTTCTTCGAACCGCTCCTCGCGGCGCAGGACGGTTCCGAGAACAAAATGCAGCAGAGCGATCATTCGGCAACGAAGTATCCGCAGCGATCGCGCAGCAGGGCGCGGAGCTTGTTTTCGGCGGCGGCGAAGTTTTTGTCGTGGACCAGAGCGGCGATCTGGGCGGCGGCACGTGGAGCAGTTGCAGGAGGGGTGCAGGCGGCTAGTTTTCGGCGCCTGGCTCCGTTCCGGCTTTCGCATCGGAACTCCGACGATCGATACTCTGCCGGCCGCACTCTGATGCACCAGGCTCTGAATCAAGGCCGCGTCCGCTCCAGCCTTTTGCAGGGCGCGGGTGCATTGCCGAGTGCATTGCATCGTGGCCGGGCAGGAAAGCAGCCATGTTTCATCGGCCGTTTGCGCCAAACGCTGGATCCGTGCGCTCGATATCCCGCCCGCCAGCCACAGGAAAATGCGTCGGCGGGAGTGGTCGGAGCTTGTTCAGCCTGCAGGGAACCTGCCGCCAAGCAGCAACAAGAGTGATCTCAGAATACAGCGTTTCACGAAGCCTCCAGCGGATTTTGGCGCGCGAGAATTGCCCTATGGCCAAAATAGTCCGCCAGCGGCATCGCCGATAGGTCACGGAAGTAATTTTCAAGGACATGCACTCGTGATGCGGAGAAGGGTCTGCGATTGCGGCCGAAATCCACCGAATCGGCGAGACTGCGAGGACAACTGGGAGTACACTATAGATTGGGTTTTGTGCCCGCTATACGGGTCCGTTCGTCCGATTCGGAGGCGTTATGTTTGAAGGTTTGTTTCAACCCATGCATCTGCTGGTGATCTTTTTCATCGCGCTGCTGGTGTTTGGTCCCAAAAAATTGCCGGAGTTGGGCAAGGGACTGGGCGACGGCATTCGCGCGCTGAAAGAGGGTATGAAGGATCAGACCAAGCCCGAAGCTAAGCCTGAAATCAAGGCGGAACCCAAACCTGAAGTCAAAGTGGAAACCAAGCCTGAGAACCCTGAGAATAAAGCGTAACCGTGCCCCACGATCCTGATCCTCAGGTTAGACCGAATCGTCGATAGTTCAATATAAAGTCGAAGCAAGTTCGGTATAAAGCTCGATCCAAAGTTCGATATAATCCGAAAATCCAAATGCCTAATCTGTAAACATCGGGAAAGTTCTGTCATTCGCGGTCTGGCCCCGTGGAAGGGTGCTTTGTTTGCCGTGAAAAATTCCATTCAATCTTTGAATATCCCAGGAGGATGTTGTGTATAAGAAAGTTGTGACAGGTCTTTTCTTGTCTTCATTACTGACCGTTCTGGCGTTTGCCGACCAGGTTGTCCTGAAGAATGGCGATCGCCTAACCGGTTCGATCACCAAGTCTGACGGGAAGACCCTGGTGATTAAGACCGATTATGCTGGCGACATAACCGTGAAGTTCGACGCGATTCAGAGCCTGACGTCCACCGGCGACTTGAATGTAACCGTGGGCGGCAAGACCGTCGTGGGCCCGGTGACACCAGCGGCGACAACGTAGTCGTGACCACAAAAACTGCGGGACCCGTGGAAGGGCCGAAGTCTTCTGTCACGTGTGCTGCGCAGTCCGGCCGAGCAGGCAGCCTACGAGAAGACGCTAGCATCCGAGCTGGGATGAGGGCTGGGCGGGTGGCGTCAATTTGGGCTTTGCCATCACCGGCGGTAATAGCGAAACCAAGAGCCTGAATTTCGGCTTTAATGCCGTGCGCAAGGGCCTCCACGACAAACTGATCCTGTATACCAACTCGATCTACGCCACGACCTCCAAGCCCACATCACAAACCACCGCCAACTCGACCGGCGGCGGAGCTCGCTACGACCACGATTTTGCCCCGCACACGTTCGGATTCGGGAGCGCTGATTTCTTCACCAATGCCCTGCAGGACCTGGATCTTCGCTACATTTTAGGCGGCGGCTTTGGCGTGCATCTCATCAAGAATGCTGCGACTACCTTCGACCTGCTCGCCGGAGCGAACTACACCCATGAGAGCTTCACGGGTGTTCCCAGTCCGGTTCCGCCGCCGCCCGTCTACTCCTACTCCCAGAGCTTGGCGGCTGTCACTCTGGGCGACGCCTTCACTCACAAGCTGGGGAAGAGCACAGTGATTACGCAGAGTTTCTTGCTTTACCCGGACCTTAGCAATACGGGCCAGTACCGCGGCACCTTCAATATTGGAACCGTCACCAAGATCAATAAATGGCTAGGTTGGCAGAATGCGTTCGGGGATGTCTTCGACACCAATCCTCCGGCGGCGTTGCCAAGAATTGAAAGAAATGACGTGCAGTTCTCGACCGGCCTGAATTTCGCTTTCACGCACTAGACCGGCCGCGAACCAGCAATGCTCGCGGAGTGACGGCGTGGTTCTGCTTTTTTGGCCGATGGGTGCCTTGAGTTGCCTCACCACATCCCACCTCAGGCGACCACCATTGTCGGACACCAAGCAGCATGTCCCGGCCCACGTCTGTAAAGTCCGTTTAGCCGACCCACCGGGAAACGCGTCATTCGTGGACAAAAGCGCGTTCCCCAGTACAGATCTGGTGAAGCATCTAAAAGCCGACTTCTGGAGCACGTCGAGTCCACGGGCGACTGTAATGACAGCAATTGTGTCGGAGAAATCCGAGAGGAGCGCTCTCGATTATAGGGTTGCGTCTAGGACTGCATGCGATCGATCCAAGACTGCCGATCCCGGTTGCAAAGGCAGCTCCACGGAGAAGGTACGTTTCCCACGGAACCCAGGTCGAGGTGCTCGATGTCGATTCGGGTGCGATCGTCGGCAAGATTGAGAACACTCCCGGAGTGCACGGGATTGCCATCGCTCCGGAACTGGGACGAGGATTCGTGAGCAACGGACAATCGTCCACCGTCACGATTTTCGACTTGAAAACTCTGAAGACGATCGCGGAAGTTCCGGTGGGCAAGAAGCCTGACGCAATCATTTACGATCCGGCCACGTCACGAGTATTTGCGTTTAATGGTGACAGCAACAGCGCCACCGCGATTCAGGCGGCGGACGGAAAAGTGGCGGGAACGGTTGAGCTCGGCGGCGGCCCGGAGTTTGCCGTGGCCGACGGTTCAGGGTATGTTTACGATAATGTGGAAGACGCGGGGCTGGTCCTGAAAATCAACGCGCGCTCGCTGAAAGTTGAGCAGCGCTGGCCAACGGCGCCTTGTTCGTCGCCGTCGAGCATCGCGATGGACCGGCTCAATCGCCGGCTGTTTATCGGTTGCCGCAGCAAGGTTATGGCGGTTGTAAATGCGGACACCGGAAAGGTCATCACCACGCTCCCGATCGGCGACCATGTGGATGCGACCGCGTTCGACGCCGACTCCCGTCTTATTTTCAACTCCAATGGAGAGGGCACCATAACGGTAATTCGCGAGGATAGCCCGGACAAATATTCAAGCGTCGAAACCGTGAAGACGTTGCCCAAGGCGAAGACCATGGCGCTCGATCCAAAGACGCACCGCCTATTTCTTTCCACGGCAGAGGCGGGACAGTTTGAAGTGCTGGTGGTGGGTAAATAGCTGGTTAGGTAAATAAATGAAGCTTTTGCGAAAATTGCCGATTGTTATTCTTTTTCTCGGCTGCGTTGCGTGCTCGCGCTCACACTCGCAGCCAGCGCCAAAGGCCCAGCCCGTGGAACTGCAACTGGATGTGAAGACGCCCTTTCACTTCGTCGCCTACGGAGACTCGCGCTTTCACGATCCGAAAGACACCGAGGCGGCGAATCCGCCGGTGCGCCAAGCCCTGGTACGAGCGATTGCCGAGAGCAATCCTGCGTTTATCTCCTTCGGAGGCGATATCGTCTATAACGGTTATGACAAGGACGACTGGAAGGTGTGGGATAGCGAAACCGCGGTGTGGCGCGAGAAAAAGATTCCAGTTTACCCTGCGCTCGGCAACCACGATCTCCACGGCGACGAAAAGGTTGCCTTGGGTAATTATTTCGAGCGCTTTCCCGATCTGAAGAACAGCCGCTATTATTCCGTCCGCGCCGCTAACACGCTGGTGTTGGTGCTGGATAGCTCTCAGGACGAAATCTCCGGTCCTCAAGGGCAATGGCTCAAGCAAAAGCTGGACAATCTTCCGGGCGATGTGGATTTTGTGTTCCTGGTTCTCCACCACCCTCCCTACACCAGTTCCTCGGATATGAAAATGTTCGGCGGCGGACACTCGGCCCGCTCCCAGGAGAAAGACCTAGCCCGGATGCTGGAGGCGCGGCAGCAGAATCTCCGCGCCCGCATGGTCGTTTTTTCTGGACATGTGCATAACTATGAACGTCATGAGCACGGCGGCGTGACTTATTTCGTGACTGGCGGCGCCGGCGCGCACGCATATCCCATTGAACGCGCCAAAGATGATCCGTTCCAGAGTAAAGAAGTGAACTACCACTACCTGGAGGTAGATGTCGATCGCGGCAGCCTGAAGATCACCATGCACCGTCTGGAGTTGAAAAGCGGCACCCGTATGTGGACGGAACCTGATTCGATCACAATTTCGGCGCCGGCAGCAAAGGCGGCACGAGGCAATTAGAGTTTCAATTTTCTGACATTGGTAGCGCGGGTGTAACTGCAGCCTGTTTACCGTGCTAACGTTCGGTGTCCGGTTCTTGTCCGGACCGGGGATTATTCCATGCTCCGAACCGCCTCCTTACTCGTTACACTTCTGTTCATTTGGTTTCCCGTGTTCGGGCAACAAGACGGGGACGGCCGTCCTCACAATCTCAATCCAGCGGCAAAACCGCGCCATCCCTTGCTGAGAATCCTGCCGCCCGACCACCGCAGCCATGGTCCAAGCTCACCGCCCGCACCGATTTGGTCCTGGTTCCCGTCATCGTGACGGATAAATCCGGCAAACACGTTTCAGGGCTGAAAAAAGAGGCGTTCCGCATTGAAGAGAACGGGAATTTCCGCAGCGTCTCGGTCTTCGAAGAAACCGAAACGGAAAAACCGGCGATCGACGGTCGGGACACAGCCTCGGAGGGCTATTCCAACTTCATCTCCGGTGACGAACGCCCGTGGCGATTGACCGCGATTGTTCTCGACAAAGTAAACGCGACGAAGCAAAAATCTTCGATCGCGTTGGACGCGACCGCCTGATCGAGCCATTTCCAAGAACGTCGTAAGTGCAGCAGTGGTGTCGCCGCACCGATGCGAAGCAATTTGGTGCTGAAGAGAGATCCCTCATGCCACCGATTCGGTACAAGCGCATCGTCATTTCTCATTACGATGTCAGGAGTTGCAGCGGTTTACCGCTGCGATTTCCGTCGTTTTTGGGCGGCTTTAGCCGCTGACGGACGACCGGCGCGAGCAGCCGAGTTTTCAACAATCTGTTTAGCCACCCAGGGTTATTTGTCCCCCTGCTCCACAAAGAATTTGCCCGTTTCGCCTGCCGAAAAATAGCGTGAGGTCACAGTTTTCTTGCGGGTAAAGAATTCGACTGCATCCCAGCCGTGGACGTGCAAGTCGCCAAAGAATGAATCCTTCCAGCCGGAAAACGGGAAATACGCCGGCGATGCCGCCACGCCGATATTTACGCCCACCATTCCCACTTCGATGCGGCGGCTGTATTCGCGCACGGCCGCGCCATTTTCGGTAAAGATCGAAGTGCCATTGCCCCGTGGATCGTTATTTACCAGCGCAATCGCCTCATCGAGCGTGTCCACATGCATCACGGACAGCACCGGACCAAAAATTTCTTCGCGGGCCACACGCATCTCCGGCTTTACGTTGTTCAGAATGGTCGGGCCCACAAAATTTCCTCCTGCGGGAACTTCCGCTGGATGCCGTCCATCCACGAGTAACTCTGCGCCTTCTTTCAATCCGCTTTCGATCGCCTCATGAATGCGCTCACAGGCCGCCTGCGAAATCACCGGCCCCAGGCTCGCCTTCGGATCTCTGCCATCTCCCGCAATCAACTTCTCGGCATCCGCTTTCAATCGGCCCATGATCGCTGCTTGCGCCGACCCAACCGTTACCAGCACCGATCCCGCCATGCAACGCTGACCGGCGTTGCCGAACGCGCTGCCGAGCACGTTTGTCACCGTCTTATCGACAACGGCATCCGGCATCACGACCATGTAATTTTTCGCGCCACCCAGGGCCTGCACGCGCTTTCCATTTTCCGCCGCGCGCCGGTAAATATACTTCGCCGTGTTCACTGAACCGACAAAGGAAACCGCCCGGATACCAGGGCTATCGAGAATGGCGTTGACGACATCGTGCGCACCATGCACCAGATTCACCACCCCGGGCGGCAAGCCGATTTCTTCGAAAATGTGGAAGATCAGTTCGGACGTTAGCGGAACCTGCTCTGATGGCTTCAACACGAACGTGTTTCCGTACACGATGGCGAAAGGCAGAAACCACATGGGCACCATAGCTGGAAAGTTGAAAGGTGTGATGGCGGCGCAGACTCCGACAGGCTGGCGAATGGTTTCCGTGTTGATGCCGCGTGCCACGCCCTCAAGAATGCGTCCCTGCATGGTCATAGGAGCGGCGCAGGCAACTTCGAGCACTTCAATGCTGCGGGAGATTTCCGCGCGTGAATCGGACAGCACTTTGCCACCTTCGCGCGTAATCGACGCCGCAAGTTCGTCAATCCGCTGCCGAAACTTCTCACGCAACGCGTAAATAAACTCCGTACGCTCGCCCACCGAACGGGAGCGCCAGTCCGGCAACGCGGCGTTGGCGGCAGCGACCGCCGCTTCGACCTCGCCACCGCCCGAGAGCGGAACGCGTGCCAATACCTCGCCGTTGGCTGGGTTGGTCACGTCGAGAAGACCGGAGGCCGACGCCGCGACCCAATGCCCACCAATGAAGTTCGCCAGAATTCGTGGTGCGGATTGCTTCTCAGTCGTCAAGCCCGCGGCTGCGGTTTTGTCCGCCGGCGTTAGCGTATTTGTTTCGATCATCAGAGCTACCTTTCTGTTCCGACAGGCTAAGCTATGGCGTGCGCAGTCACCCTCAGGTTTTTGCAGACGGTATCGAGTTGGCTCGCCAGATCAAGGTTAGCGACGGGCGCGGAGCTAATCAGTGGCTCGGTTTTACCACGTTTCGAGGCTGAGTAACAACCGGACGACGCTGAAACGGGAGCTTGCAGCTTCCCAGATTCAGATGATCCGTGATATATCAAGCGCCAAGACCCTCCAGAATCGAACCGTGCGCGAGCACGCTAATGCGTCGGGTCAGACCCTGTCGGAAAGAGGTTGGTATGCGAATCCGCGAATCGTTGGCGTTATTGGTTGTGATTTGCTGCGGTCTGTGCACGGCCTTGGCCGCCTCTACCGGGCCCGATGACCGCCCGCTCACCGATCCGAAGTCGGTGGTTTCGACGTCAAACTCGGCCGCACGGCCTGCTCCTATCGACGACCTCTATTACACGAAAAGTGTGTTTGCTCCCGCCTGGTCGCCCGACGGGCAGCAAATCGCATTCGTCAGCGACCTTGCCGGTCGCACCAATCTGTGGAAAGTGAACGCCTCAGGCGGATGGCCGATCCAACTAACCCAGTCCGACGATCGGCAATACAGCCCCGTCTGGTCTCCCGACGGCAAATGGATCGTCTACGAGCAGGACCACGCGGGCGATGAACTCTGGGATCTCTACGCGGTCCCGAGCGATGGCGGAGAAATCATCAACCTGACCAACACGCCTGCCATTCGCGAGCAGGATCCGGTTTGGTCGCACGATGGCCGCACCATTGCTTTCGACTACAAGCCTAAGGATGGTTCGCAGTATGACGTTGCCCTGCTCGACTGGAGAACCCGCAAGGTGCAGGTGCTGACCCATGAACAGCAACCCGGCTACTCCTGGAGCGTGGTGGCTTGGAGTAGCGACGACAAAACCATCTACGCCAACCGCAGGAACCCTCCTTACACCGACGCGGACATCTACCGCATCGATGTGGCGACGGGAAAGACAGAGAATCTCACCTCCCATCAGGGCACGATTCGCTATCTCGCCGCGTCGCTTTCGCCCGACGACAAGACGCTGTTGCTGAGCGCGGATGCCAAGGGCGGCTATATCAACGTCGCCTCGCTCGACGTCGCCACCAGGAAAATCACCTGGGTCACCGATTTGAAATGGGAAGCCTACGCCGGCAATTTTTCGCCCGACGGCAAGCGCTACTCCTATACCGTGAATGAGGACGGGGTGATCGACGCCTATATCGTCGATCGCGCAACCAACCAGGCAGAAAAGGTAGACCTGCCACACGGCCTGAATTGCTTTCTCGGGTAATCCCACCGAGTTCGCGCCGCAGAGCGACCGCGTGATCGTTTCCCACGAGGCCTCCAATCAGCCCGGCGACCTTTGGGTCTACAATCTCAAGAGTCGCCATGCCGAACAACTGACTTTCTCTGCGATTGCCAGTTTGCGTGCTACTCCGCTTCCTCCATCCCAGATTGTCCACTACAAAAGTTTCGACGGAAAAATCATTACCGCGTTGCTCTGGGTGCCGTTCAATCTCAAGCGCGACGGCAGCAATCCCGCGATTGTATTGCCGCATGGCGGCCCCACAGGTCAGATGGTCGATTATTGGAACACGCGACGTAGCCGCGCTGACCTCCCGCGGATACATCTGCATCGCTCCCAACCCGCGCGGTTCCACTGGTTATGGTCTCGACTTTCAAAAGGCTAACTTCCAGGATTTGGGCGGAGGCGATCTCAAAGACGAGATTGCCGGCGTCGATTTCGTCAAAGCTACCGGATACGTCGATCCGAAAAAAATCGGTATCTACGGCGGCTCTTACGGCGGCTTCATGACGCTGATGGCTATCGGAAAGACGCCCGATATCTGGGCGGCGGCGGTAGATCAGTACGGGATCATCAACTGGTCCTCGATGCTGAAGAGCTCGGACCCAGAGTTGGATGAGTATCTGAAGGCGCTTTTGGGCAATCCTGAAAACAGCCGCAAGGTCTATGAGGAGGACTCGCCGATCACTTACATTCGCAGCGAGAAGGCTCCTTTACTCGTGCTGCAGGGCGACAATGATCCGCGCGTTCCGAAGGAGGAGGCGCAACAGGTCGTCGAGATACTAAAGAAAGAGGGCCGGGTCGTGGATGTTCACTATTACGCGAATGAAGGTCACGGCTTCGTGAAACGCGAGAACCAGATCGACTCCATCCGCCGCACGATCGCCTGGTTCGATCAATATCTCATGGGAAAAATCCCGCACCCTAGCAAGCTGCAGAAAAAGTCAATCAAGTCCTATTCGGGACGGTGGATGCCCCATCTTTGCGCGTTTTTTGCGCAAGAGCCTGCCCCGAGCGAAGCCCAAGGGGTGGGATTCCACGGAAGCGTCGAGCTAGTTTTTGCATATGTTTTTGTGTGGCGTATTGTTGCGTCCCCAGCACGGCCGCTTGCGGCGGATGGAGACAGGCGAATTTTGAGCGTAGCGACAAAAAGCGGGCGAACAAATGGCGCAAAGTTGTGCTATGGCTCTACCGACGTCAATGAAAGCTCGAGCATCCGTTTGACTGCGCCTATGGGATAGTGCCGGAGCACATTCGCCGGCGGGTAGGTCATTGGCGGATGTTCGTAGCCCAGGACCGTTGCTAACCCGATATCAAGTGCAATCGGCACGATCATGGCGACCATGTTCCATCCGCCCTCGAAGTCGCTGTCGGTAAAACTGCGGCGGCGTATCCGTGACCACCGAATATTGGGTCCCACCTGTAACTGCAGTCGCGGGGTCCAATTGACGATGGCAAGGGTAAGCAACTTCCCGCATCGTGCATTCGTCACCGTCACCGGGCCCGCATGAAGCGTTCCCGGGGCTCGCGCCCGTATCCCTTCAATGCTGAGATTCGGCTGGTCATCTCCGGTGGCGTAGTGCACAGCAACTCGCACCTGCAAAACATGGGATCGATTTCGGGGTAAAGGGTATTCGATGGCCTCGGAATAATCTTGAGACCTTCCATCCAAGCCCGGCGGCTGAAACAGCAGTCATAAAGGTCGGTCTTCGACTTACCCAGGTTGCTGTAGACCGTTTCAAACCCGCCGGGGCTTCCTGCGGCGGCACGTGGACCGCAGACTTTTCCTTAGTATGGACAACCTAGAGTCTGTCCGGCCTGAGCGAACGCAGTCAGGGAGAAGAACGTCAAGAAGGCATGCGCGAAACAGAGGTCCTTTTCACGACCGCCTCCTATCCAGCGCCGCCATTCGTCCGGCCAATTCTTGTCAGCGTCAACGTGAAACAATTTTCATCATAAGGAGGTATCTGCCGTGGGCGGTTCGTGTAACATCGGAATTACGAGTCAAAATCCACAATCAGACATCGGTCAGCGCCCGATACGTAGAGTCTCTCCAGCCCTGTCCGTAAGGTCGCATTCGAGTTAGTACACTTACTGCCTGCGCATACCCACACATTCGCAAAACGCGCGAAGGTGTAAGGCACCCGGCGCGTAGCGTAGCCGCTACTCGCCCGCGCCCATCATCACAATCGGCATGGTCGGGGTTGTGGCTCCCGCTTCGTTCTCGACCGTAATCGCGAACGCCTTTGCTTGCATACCCGGCGGCAGAGGGGGGTTAATCAGGGTTGCGCTACCGTGCGCATCGGGCTTGAACAGGCCAGCGGGAATCGGTGCGCCGTCCACAGGAATCAGCCAAAGTTCGTAGGTCTTTTGCGAGGGTAGCGAAGGCATATTGTTGGCCATGAAAATCAGGCTGGAGCGATTGCGCAGGTAAATTGCCTTCCCCTGAGGCTGGGGCGGAGTTTTCATTGCCACCAGCGTGAAATGCTGACCCTCCGGGCTGGTCAGAGCGTTGGCAAGATTCCGCGCTTGTTCCAAATCCTGAGTGCGCTGGCTGAGAATTGAACTCGCCGAGCGCAAGTCGCGCTTCAACTCGTAATTTTCTTTCCCAAGGGAAACGGCAAATAAAGCTACAGCCGCGGCCGCCGCCCATCCCAGCCAGCCCCACCATGATCGCGCTCGGACATCATTCTTTGGTACTTTTTGCAACCGCGGCCGCGAAGTCATCGGCACTTCCTTCGCCACCGCATCCAGCAACCGCTGCCGGGCTCGTTGCGGAGGCTTCGGCCCCAGCGTTGACAGCGCCAGTAGAGCTGTATCTCCGCGCAGTTCCTCCAGTTCCCGTTTGCACGCCGCACAGGTCGCGAGATGCTGTTCGAGGTTAGCGCGCTCCTGCCCCTCCAGCACGTCAAGCGCGTAAAGTGCGAGGTCGTCGGCGAATTGTTCGTGGCTACTCATGTTTGAAGCAAATTTCGAACTGTCATGTCTGAAACGCTTTTCGCAACGCCATCAATCCGGCGCGAATCCTGGTCTTGATCGTACCTAGCGGCTCGCCGGTCTTGCTGGCAATCTCCGAATGGCTCATGCCTTCGAAGTATGCCATTTCTAGCGCGCTGCGCTGCGGCACCGGCATCGTGCCCAGCACACCGCGAATTTTCTCCGCCGCCCGCGAGCGGTCGGCTTCGGCGGCCAGATCCGGCGCCACCGATAAAACGACGTCTTCAATGTCCGTGTCTGGACGCCGCCGTCGAAGAAAGTCGATGGCGCGGTTGCGGCTGATCACGGCCAGCCATGCGCCCAAGCTGCCGCGAGCTGCATCGAAGCCGGCGGGATTTCGCCAGAGTTGTAAAAAGACTTCTTGCAGCACGTCTTCGGCTGCTCCCGTGTCGCCCAATACGCGTAACGCGACCGCATACACCACGGGAGAATAGCGGTCATAGAGCTCCGCCACGGCGCTCTGATCGCCCGACTTCATGGCCAGCACCGCAGCCAGATCAGGCGCAACCCCGTGCCTTTCAGGACTCGGCAATCCCAAATCTCTTCCCTATTGAAGGTACGCACACCAACCCTTGCCGGATTGCAAGACGGGCGGCGAAAAACAATAGCAGGTCTCAGGCATAGCCCGCAAGGTTCTAACGCTCTTGCTGGTTGGCTGTTTCAGGGCGATTGGTCAGTCTGATTTCCAAAGCACGACTCCAGTATCACAGCCTAAACTCGAGCTGTCATCCTGAGCGAAGCGAAGGACCCAGGCACCTGACCGTGGTCGTGAACGGGTCTCCCGCTACGCTAAAGTTGACGATTTTGGGTGGCGCAGTGGGTTACCGCTGCGACACGTTTGTCAGCGGCCGATGGCTTTAGCCGCTGAGGTCTATCCGCTAGCAGCGAGCTAAGCAGCGAATACGAACATTCTCGCAGGCGAACATAAGGCGAAAATGCTAGAATCGCCCCTATGTCCCGGCGGCGCGATCCCGACCACCCTCCCGACATTCTCAGCGCGGAGGAACTCAAAGCGCTTCGTCAGAATCTCGCCCACTTGAGCCCCGACGGTGTCCGCCAATTCTACGAACGCGCCTTCGAAGAGTGCCGCTTGATTTACACGCGGATCCCAACCCCGCGGAAGATGCAGACGCTGGTGCAGGTTTGGAAGCAGCTTTGGAAGTGGCGGCGCTAGATCAGCTTTTCAGCGTCTTTGTGCGGCTCCGCGTAAAGCTCACCAACCGCTTCCGTTCGAGTCTAAGACAGCGAACTGATCTTTCCTCGGAGGCCACTTCATGGCTCGCACGCAGCGGTTCACAACATCGATTCTAATATCCGTGGCATGGTGCGGATTGTTCGCAACGTTATCCGCCGCCCATGATTCCGCTCAGCCCGTCTCGATGAACTCCGCCACCGAAGCCAGCCTGGAAAAACATATTCCCGCACTGATGGAAAAAGCCGGCATCCCCGGACTTTCCATTGCCGTCATCCGTGGCGGCAAGACCGTGTGGACCGGCAATTTCGGCGTTCGCAATACCAACGACAATGAACAGACGAAACCGCTCGTCACCAAAGACACTCTCTTTAACGTCGGGTCACTGAGCAAGCCGGTATTCGCCTACGGTGTGCTCAAACTCGTGGACGCGGGCAAACTGACCCTCGATGAGCCCCTTGCTCCGCACCTTCCAAAAGAATTTATCCTCAGCGACCCGCGCTTTCAAAAGATCACGGCACGCATCGTGCTCAGTCATCGCACCGGATTTCCCAATTGGCCCGGAGATGGCCAGCCGCTCGCCATCCATTTCACTCCTGGAGAAAAATTCAGCTATTCCGGCGCCGGAATGGTCCTTTTGCAGAAAGCTGTCGAGCAGATCACGGGCAAGCCTCTCAACGACTACATGCAGGAGGCAGTCTTCACTCCGCTCGGTATGGCGCACAGCAGCTATGTATGGAAGCCGGCATTCGAGAATGAAGTTGCCGTAGGATACGACATCGGCGGTGCTGCCGTGGATCTGCACAAGATGGGCCAGGCCAATGCGGCCGCCAGCCTTATGACCACCGCCGAGGACTATGCGAAATTCCTCGATGCCGTTCTCCAGCGAAAAGGTTTGCAGCCGGCCACGCTGCGCGACCTGGAAACTCCGCAGATCGCTGTAGATCCTGCCTGCTCCAACTGCATCGAGGGAACGCCCTCAGGCAAGCTCTCGACGTCGATCTTCTGGGGACTAGGATTCGGTATCGAAAAAACCGCCGAGGGCGAGTCGCTATGGCACTGGGGTGACAACGGAGCATTCAAAGCATTCTTCGTGGTGCGCCCGGCCACCAAATCTGGTGTGGTCTACATGACCAACAGCGAGAATGGTCTCGCCATCTCGCGGCAGATCCTGGCGCAAGCCCTTGGCGGCGAGCAACCCGCCTTCGACTGGCTGAAGTACGACAACTACGATTCGCCGGGATTGTTATTCACGCGTGCCGCTTTAACTCAAGGCGCGGCTGCGGCGGTCGCGGAATTTTCCGCTCCGCTTTCGAACGGGGCGATTTCAGAATCAACCGTCAATAGCGCGGCATACAGCCTCATGAACCGCAAGAAGGTCGCCGATGCGATTCTGGTCTTTCAGAAAAATGTCGATCTGCATCCGGACTCGTGGAACGCTTACGACAGCCTCGGCGAGGCCTACATGAATCATGGCGACAAGGATCTCGCTATAAAAAACTACCGCAAGTCGGTAGAACTAAAGCCGACGAACGAAAACGGGGTGGCCGCGTTGAAGAAACTCGGTGCCGAGTAATCGCGTCAAAGAAGCCCGAAGAAACCCGAGAAAAGAGACGAAAAGTTATCCTGGAAACGTGGGAACTAGTGTTAGTGAATATGTCAGTTACTTACCGATCAAACTACCTAAGTCTTTGACGAATAAAGACTTTACAAGTAAGTCCTTATTCTTCAAAGATCTAGGAAAAATGAGTCGCTAAGTCTTTGATTACAAAAGACCGCCACAGGAGGGGTAGGAGAAAGCTCGAGTTCGCTCAATTTTATTTTACGAATGGGTCTCCTTCGTGAGACTTCGTGTCCTTAGTGGTGAACTGAAGTGGTGACTGATCGACCCTCAATCGCAATCGGCTCAATCAATCCAATCCTCACCTTGGTTCGTACTCCATGCACAAGGCCTTCCAGGCCGTGGAGAATTCACAATGCAAATGAAGACTGCACTCTTTGGGCTGATGGTGGGATCAGCCTTATTTGCGGGCACATTGTTTACGCAACCATTGTTCGCGCAACAACAGGCAGCGCTGCAACCGAATCAGACTCAGGGATATGGCGACAACCAGGTGCTGAAATTCACCTACACCCAGAATTTCGATTGCGTCGACCAGCCTCAGGATGACTTGAACTACAACGGCATTCCCGCGGAATCGGACCCAGGCGAAATGCAAACCCCCATCTGCCAGGTAGGAACACAACCGTCGATTAACCCTCCCGGAAAGGTCGGGAATCCAGCAGGAACGACCGAACCGCTCTTTGTATTAGTTCCGATGTTCTCGGTCAATAACGACCAGAATCCGAACGATGCCATCTCGTGCAACGGAGTGGTGCAGGGAACGATCTGCGGCACGACGCTGGGGAATACGTTGATTCAACTGTTCGGGGCGATTCCGGAAGCGTTCAAGCAGAATCCGCTGGTGTACACGCAGTGTCCCGATCCAGGATCGCCTGCAGGAACGTGTACCATGCACGCTTCGCGCTTGATTTGGTCCGGTTCTAGCGGCTCTCGGATACATTCCGCCTCCGACTTCCAACGTGTTTCTTCCAACTCCGAATCACAGTCACGTGCTTATCAACAAGGACATCAATATCAAGGCAATCTGGTGGCAAGTGATTCCGGTTCTGGTGTTGGATCAGAAGGATTGGCCGACTCAGAACGGCGGTAGCGGCATTACTTCAATCGAGGGAATCCGGAGCGCAGAGAAGGCTGGCGATGCCGTCGAAGCACCGTCTAACTTCTTCCTGTTCTTCTCCTCGTCGGTGGAAGGAATGAAGATGTAATCATTCGCTAACCACGTCTAAGGCTACTTCCAGGTCTCGGTTTTCGAGCCTCTTCGAGACCTGGGATCAGCTTTAAACACCAACTCCCGATTTGGCCGCCAAACGATTGGCTGGCTGCGAAAGGCCGTTTCCCGCCCACAGAATCAACCCCGGCAGAAATGGGCTTAGCGAGTGCGCGTGTCTGGGCAAAACTCGTATGGCATATCCGTACATGCCACTCCGCGTAGTGGGTTGAATCACCGTGTGGAAGACGTAGCTGCCGGAAGAATCTGGTTCGCGCGACTGCATCGAGGTCGAAACAAAGTCTGTGATCTCGCCGTTCGCACTGACTCGCCCCACTACACACTCGACCGTGACGTCCTCGGGCGTAAGAGTCTCAAGAAATACGCTGGCCGACACTTCAAGACGTCCACCCAGTTCGAGTTCAGAGTCACTTTCGTCCACGGAGTCAATTCGCAGTAGAGGCCAAGCCTTTTCCACCTTGCTGAGCCAAGCCGCGAGTTGCATTGCTTTCGACCCATTTTCCGCCTGCAGGTCGCGAACGCGGTTGTTCGCCACCAGATAGTATTCGTTGGTGTATTGTTTGACCATGCGATGCATGTTGAACTCGGGGCACAGCATCGCGATCGACGCCTTCATGCGGGCAATCCATTTGCGGGGTAAACCGTCCGCACGGCGTTCGTAAAACGCTGGAATAATCTCACCTTCCAGAAGGTCATAAAGAGCTTCGGCCTCCACCTCGTCTTGCCGCGCCGGGTCGCTATAGGTTTCGCCCCGGCCAATAGCCCAACCAATATCGACGCCGCGCCGGACGCCGATCTCCCATGCCTCGTCCCACCACCCGTCGAGCGTGCTGAGATTGAGTACACCGTTCGCCTGAGCCTTCATTCCGCTGGTGCCGCTCGCTTCGAGCGGCCGGAGCGGCGTGTTCAGCCACACGTCCGAACCCTGCAACATGTATCGCGCCGAGGCCATGTCGTAGTTCTCGAGGAAAACGATCTTTCTGCGGAACTCCGGTCGCCTGGCCAATTCGACGATCGACTGGACCAGTTGTTTTCCGTTGTCGTCGTGAGGATGAGCTTTACCGGCATAGATGATCTGGACCGGCCTGGCCGCATCGTTCAAAATGCGGACCAGACGTTCGGGGTTGCGAATCAGCAAATTGGCGCGTTTGTACGAGGCAAATCGACGCCCAAAGCCAATTGTGAGAACATCCGGGCTGAGCACTTCTTCCGCGTCGTCGACGGCCGCTTGCGGCGCTCCACGACTTAAGAGCTGGGCACGCAACCGTTGACGGGCGTACGCGACGAGCCTTTCTCTGCGTCTCTCGTGCGTTCTCCAGAGTTCGCCCGCAGGAATGGATTCGGCGCGTTCCCACAACTTCGAATCCGCCGGTTCCTCGCGCCATTTTGGCCCCAGATAGCGGTCGTAAAGCTGATTCATTTCGAAGGAAACCCAACTCCGGAAGTGCACGCCATTGGTTACGTGTCCGATGGGAACCTCCGACTCGGGAACGCCTTCCCATATGCTGTTCCACATGCGCCTTGAAACTTCGCCGTGCAGCTTACTGACGCCGTTGCTGAAGCAGGCCAGACGGAGCGCCAGGACGGTCATGCAGAAATCCTCGGAGTGGTTGGCTGGATTCTGGCGGCCGAGTGCCAGGAAGTCGACCGGAGAGATTCCGAGACGCTGCATGTATTTTTCGAAGTAGCGTTCGATCAAACCGGGGGAGAAATAATCGTGTCCGGCTGCGACCGGAGTGTGGGTGGTGAAAATAAGACTAGCGGAGGCCAGGGTCTTTGCTTCCTTGAATGAGAGGCTCTGCGTCTCCATCAATCGCACCACTCGTTCCAGGCTGAGAAATGCGGAATGGCCTTCATTCATGTGATAGACCGTTGGTTTCAGTCCGATTGCTTCGAGCGCGCGATAACCCCCAATCCGAGAACGATTTCCTGCTTGAGCCGCATTTCGAGATCCCCACCGTAAAGCTGGTAGGTAATCTTCCGGTCTTCGAGCGTGTTCTCCGCCGTATTCGTGTCCAGAAGATATAGCTGAAGGCGTCCCACATTTGCCGACCAGACTTGCGCCGCTACCGGACCCGTGCGGCAACTCCACATGCACCTTCACGCCTGGCACTGGCCTGATCGGTAAAGTGTGGAAGTCGTTGTCTTCATACGCTTCCTGCTGCCAGCCTGCGCCGTTGAGGTATTGCCGGAAGTACCCTTGTTGATAGAGCAATCCCACGCCGATCAGCGGCAATCCCAAATCACTGGCTGCTTTAAGGTGATCGCCGGCTAGTACGCCCAAGCCCGCCGGCAAAGATGGACAAGCATTCGGTGATCCCGAATTCAGCCGAGAAATATGCGACTAACAGGTCGTCTGTTCCCATGGTCGCGGCCGTACCAATTGCCCTCTCCCGAAACGTAAAACTTCAGGGTCTCCGCAACTCCCTTCATATGCGCCAGAAAAGAATCATCGGCTGCGGCCGTCTCCAGTGCGCCTTGATCGACCGTTCCCAACATCATGACGGGGTTGTGGCCGGACGTTTCCCAAAGGTCGCGGTCGAGCCTTCGAAACAGCTCAATGGCGGCGTGATCCCAACTCCACCGCAGGTTGTGCGCAATTTCCAATAGTGGCATCAGTGACGACGGCAAGGAGGGGCGGACTTGGAACGTACGAATGGGCTTCATCGTGACCTTTCACCGGGCTCGTTTTTCTAGCACTCAAGCAATGCCCTGAGATCAACAGAATAGAGTCGGCGGCTGGAAGAAGATATTGTTCTTAGGGACAATTCGCGAAACAAATGGACGTACTTGATCCGAATCGGAACAGGTTTTTATGCCCAACTGTGCTCGCAGTCAACCAGCAAGAGATAGAATCGCCGCTCGCCGAATCGCAGGCGCTTGTCTCGACATGCCTGCTGACGTAGACTTTTTCTGTGATCCTTCACCATTATTGTTCTTGTTCACCGCACCAGGACGCTCGGTGAAATCGCTCAGGATGCCAGGGGATCTTGACCACCCTGCCCTGAGACGTGGCCTTGAGGTCCTGTCTGCCAAGCTGAACCTGCATGCCAGACTTCTGTTGTCCTTCATCGGGGTAATTCTTCTTTCCGGTATTGTCTGGTCCTTGCTGGGAGTGGGCCTGATTCATCGAAGCCTGCCTCAGGTGCAGGATGTGCTTGCCTTAGACTTGAACGCCGCGGCCGAGATCTATCGTGAAGACATCTCCCGCATCACGGACGCTGTTCGGCTGGTCGCACAGCAATCGAGCGCGCGGCAAGCGATCGAACGCGGCGATGTTGAGAGCTTGGCCGAACGGTTTCAGGCAATTCACCCGAGCGAAGAGTTGGACGTCTTGGTTCTGACCGATGCGCAGGGCCAGACTCTGCTTCCGGTGAGAAACCAGGGCCACAAAGTTGAGGTTGCCGGTCTGGCAACGATGGTGGAGCAAGTTCTCCGCGAGCGTAACGAGGTCGCGTCGACCGTCGTTGTTTCCGCCAGTCAACTGGCCGAGGAGAATCCATCCCTCATCGAACGTGCACGGATCGACGTGGTATCAACCTCCCACGCTGGCTCGGAACGCCCCGGCAACATCTCCGATGGGTTGTTCGCCGCTGCGGCGGTACCGGTCGTGGGAGAAGATGGGAGACTTCTCGGGGTGCTCTGCGGAGCTCAACTGCTCAACGGACGCAACGCGATTACAGATCGCATCCGAACCAATCTTTACCGGGCAGAACAATACGACGGGCATGACGTCGCCGTCGTTTCCATTTTTCTCGGCGACAAACGAATCGCAACCAGTGCCACAACGCCCTCTGGACGAAGAGCCCTCGGTACGCTCATGTCCGAGGAGGTATACAAGCACGTACTTCTCGGAGGTGAGCGTTGGAACCGCCCTGGCTACATTGTCGATGATTGGTACCTGAGCGCCTACGAACCCCTTCGCGACCCGCAGGGTGCTGTGATTGGCGCGGTCGGGTTGGGACTTCTCCAGCGCAAATTCAATGAGACGGAGCGCCTGATCGAGGAGATTTTGTTCGGTGTTGCCCTGGTCGCGGTGTTGCTCGCGATCTTCATCAGCTACGGTTTGTCGAATTCCATCTTGAAACCACTGAATTCACTGATTGCTGCAACCAATCACTTAGCCGCAGGGGGATCTCCGCACGCTCTTGAATCCGACCCGCATGCCCCAATCGAGATCGAGGCCCTGCGGACATCGTTCAACGAGATGACCGCAGCGATCCGGGAGCGCGACGCGCTACTTCATCGCCAGACCTCCGAAAAGCTGATGCGCTCAGATCGCTTGGCGATGGTCGGCCAGTTGGCCGCCGGAGTGGCACACGAGATCAATAACCCCCTCGGCAGCATTCTCCTTTTCAGCCGTTTGATCATGCAGCAGGTACCGCCGGAAGGCCGAATCCGGGAAAACCTGGAGCGAATCGAAAAAGAAACCCAGCGTTGCCACGCCATCGTGAGAAACCTACTCGACTTCGCCCGTCAGCGCGAACCGCTGGTGGAATCTCTCGATGTGAATCAACTGCTGGATGCAACCCTCAAGCTGTTCGAAGGGCAATTTCTCTTTCACAACATCCAAGTGGTCCGGGACTACAATCCAAAGCTGCCGCACCTCCAGGCCGATGAGTCCCAACTGCAACAGGTGTTCATGAACATCATTCTGAACGCCGCCGATGCAATGAACGGCAGCGGACGCCTCACGCTCGCGACAGAGGACGGCGACGGCCATATCAAGATCAGTATTTCCGATACTGGTTGTGGCATTCCACCCGAGAACATTGAGCGCATATTCGATCCGTTCTTCACCACCAAAGGTGTGGGGCACGGCACTGGACTGGGACTCTCCGTCAGTTACGGCATAGTGCAGAACCACAACGGGGATATCAACGTGTTCAGTACGGTCGGTGTCGGAACGACGTTTGCTGTGACCTTGCCGACCTCTCAGGGGAGCCATTGATGGCGACTCGCGGCAAGGTTTTAGTCATCGACGATGACGAGTCCATGCGCATCGCTTGTACGCAGGCGCTTGAACAAATCGGATTCAGCGTCGCCCCGGCAGCGGACGGGGAACAAGCCCTGGAAATCGCGTTTCGCGAATCGTTCGACGTTGCTCTGCTGGATCTTCGGATGCCCGGGACGCCGGGGATGGAAGTGCTGCGCAGGCTTAAGCAGGATTCGCCGAATCTGATGGTGATCATCATCACCGGCTATGCGACGATCGATTCGGCAGTCGAAGCGATCAAGTCGGGAGCCTACAACTATCTGTCCAAACCCTTTACGCCCGAGGCGCTCATCGCGATTGTCAGCAAGGCGGTGACGGCGCGGAGGAGAGTTCTGGAGTATGCGTGTATCAGTCAGGAACTCGAGCGCAAGATGTTTTCGGAAGAAATGATTGGATCCTCGGAGGTGATGAGAAATGTCACGCGTCTCATCCGCAAGGCTGCTCCCGGTGATTCCACGGTATTGATCACGGGCGAAACGGGCGTGGGCAAGGAAGTCGTTGCCCGGGCAATCCACCGGCTAAGCCGCAGATCTGCAAGGCCGTTTGTCACTGTGGATTGTGGCGCGTTGGTGGAAAGCCTGTTCGAAAGCGAACTATTTGGGCATGTGAAGGGTGCGTTCTCGGGAGCCGTCGAGTCGACGGTGGGCAAGATCGAACTGGCGCATGGCGGCACACTCTTGCTGGACGAGATTGCCAACATCAACCCGCAAATGCAGGCGAGTCTGCTTCGGGTCGTCCAGGAGCGCGAGATCTGCCGCGTGGGAAGCACACAGAAGAAGAAGGTGGACGTCCGCCTTCTCTCCGCCACGAACCGCAATCTGATGAAAGCGGTACAGGAGGGGAAATTCCGTGAGGATCTGTACTATCGGTTAAATGTAATCCATATCGCCGTGCCGGCACTCCGCGATCGATTGGAGGACATTCCCTCGCTGGTAACGTACTACCTTAAGAAACTGGCCACTGAGAAGCAGCGGCCAGTGCCCACAGTTACAGACGAGGCCATGCGTTTTCTGAAAAGGCACGAGTGGCCGGGCAATGTGCGCGAACTGATCAACGCCTTGGAATATGCTGTCGTTACCTGTGAAGGAAGCGCGATTGGGCCTTCCGATTTACCTTACGGCGCAAACCATCCCGAGAGCCGGGCTCTGCTGGCGGGCAGCACGGTCGAGGAAGGACAGTTGGCACGGCAGGAAACGAACGAGATCCTCAAAGCACTTGCACAATTCCGCGGTAACAAGACCAAAACCGCGGAATACCTGGGAATCAATCGAAAAACGCTTCGCGAAAAACTCCGCAAGATCGAAGGTCGCACCAGCGAGGAACGAGGAACGGCGGCCGAGTCCCAGTAGTCCTCCAGCGATTCCATTTTCTTCTATGCAGCACTTAGGGGATTGAGCTTCGCCCCGTTCTAGCGGGGCGAAGCCCCGCCACCACACGAACCATCAATCCACCTTTCGGGTGGTACTTTTCGTACCGGCTGAGGTCGGGACGCCACAAAAAGTACCGCTGATGTGCTGACGACTCAGCGGCGCCCGACGGTCCGCCACGGCTTTCTCCTCTTTGCGGCGCTGCAACTCCTGTAGTCACCACACTGTGCGGCGACTCGTTGCAGCCATACCCATAAGTAACTTCCCGTTGCGAGTTGGCATACAGCTTGCCCTTACTACGATTGTCAAAGTTGTTGCGACGAGGAGATTTATGGAGACCATGAACACCACGAAGACGGCGCAACCTATTCCTGATCCCATTGATGTGGTCATGATCGATGATGAGGAAATGTTCACCGAGGGGTGCCGACAGACACTCGAGATGGGCGGATACCGGGCGGCAGTGGCTCGGAACGGGATGCAGGGTCTTGATCTTGTACAAGACGGCGCATCCGAGCGTTGTGCTGGTCGATCTGAAGATGCCGGGCATGAATGGCCTGGAAGTTCTCGCGCATTTGGCTGTGACCGCGCCTTCCGCAGTGCCAATCATCGTGACTGGCCACGGCACCGTCGATTCAGCGGTGGAAGCGATGAAAGTCGGGGCGTTCGATTTTCTTACCAAGCCCTTCGAACCTGAAAAACTTCTGGAGTCGGTCCGTCGCGGCATGAGCCTCAGCGTTCTGCGACAGGCGGCGAAGGAGCCCGAAAAGCCGGCGGAAGCCGTGATGGTCGCGCATCACAACAAGAACGATGTCGTGCTCGAGGGGCTGGGTGTTTTGAGCGAAGCCTACTCTCTTGGACTCAACAAGCGTGAGTTTCTTGACGAGATCTCTTATCTGGAGTCCGAGGCTAAGTACCACGCCGGGAGCCTGGGGCAGATCAAGAAAAAGGAACGAGCCATCCTCGACATCCGAAACGAGTTGCTGGAAGCCGATTCCATCATGGAAAAGTATGACTTCCAGAAGGGAGCGCTGATCCAGGTGCTTCTGGATGTGCAGGAAAAGTTGAACTGGATTCCGCGTCACATCATTCACTGGATTGCGGTCCGGCTGAACGTGGCTCCCGCGGAGATTCACACGATCGTGAACTTCTACGAAGCCTTCAGTCTGGAGCCGCGAGGCCGCCACTGTGTGCAGGTCTGCACCGGAACGGCGTGCCATGTGCGCGGGGCGCCAGAAATGTTGCTGCGGGCATCCGCCGTGCTGGGCCTCAAGCCGGGAGAGACCGATAGCGAGCAGCAGTTCACGCTGGAGACGGTGCATTGCCTGGGCTGCTGTGCGCTGGCGCCGGTGGTGCAGATTGACAAGGACTACTACCACCAACCGTCGAAGAACCGGTTGGCGAGGATCGTGAAATCGCTGGATAAAAAAGAGGAGGCTATTCCATGCCACGACTGAGCACTCCGGCAGAGATTGCAGCGCTAAGAAAAGAAGTTCTGCTTGAACGGCGCGCCAAGCCCGTTTGGGTCACGGTGTGCACCGGAACCGGTTGCTGCGCGTACGGGGCAGAGGGACTTGCCGACAGTTTCGAGAAAGAAATCGAAGATCGCGGCATTGGAAGCTCGGTTGGAGTGCGGCGTACGGGCTGTCACGGTTTTTGCGAGCGCGGACCGCTGGTCGTAGTCCAACCGAAGGGAGTCTGCTATCTGGGCGCCAAGGCAAAAGATGTACCGCTCATTGTGGACAAAACTGTGCTGGGCAACACCGTGATCGACTCTCTTCTTTACCTTGACGAAGAAACTGGGAAGCGCGTAAGGCGAGTCGAGGACATCCCGTTCTACAAGCATCAGAAACGCATCCTGCTGGAAAACAATGTGCTCATCGAAGCCACCAGCATTCTCGATTACATTGCGGTGGGTGGTTACTCGGCGCTGGCAAAGGCGCTGACGGAAATGCGTCCCGAAGCTGTGCTGGATGAGATCAAGAGAGCGGATTTGCGCGGTCGTGGCGGCGCCGGATTTTCCACCGGCGTGAAGTGGGAGACAACTCGCGAAGGCCCCCGGCGAGCCCGAAGTATGTGGTCGTGAATGGCGATGAAGGAGATCCGGGAGCGTACATGGATCGAAGCCTGCTCGAAGGCAATCCGCACAGCGTTCTCGAAGGCCTGATCCTCGGAGCTTATGCCATCGGCGCTTCCGAGGGATACATCTACGTGCGCCAGGAATATCCGCTGGCACGCAAGCATACGGAGCGAGCGATTGCACAAGCTCGGGAGTATGGGCTACTGGGCAAAGACATTCTCGGTTCCGGATTCTCGTTCGACGTGAAAATTCATCGCGGCGCCGGCGCATTCGTTTCTGGAGAATCCACGGCTCTGATGAATGCGATCGAAGGGCATGTGGGCGAGCCGAGGCCGAAATACATTCACACTTCGGAGAAAGGTCTCTGGGGAAAACCGACGTGTCTGAATAATGTCGAAACCTGGGCCAATGTTCCCTTTATCGTCAACCGCGGCGCGGAATGGTTCCGCAGCATGGGAACCGAGGGCAGCAAAGGGACAAAGATTTTTTCTCTGGTGGGCAGGGTTAAGAGCACCGGACTTGTCGAAGTCCCCATGGGAATTACCCTCCGGGACATCGTGGTCAAAATTGGCGGTGGCGTTCCGAACGGAAAGAAATTCAAAGCGGTGCAGACCGGCGGCCCATCGGGCGGCGTTCTGCCCGAATCGCTATTGGATCTCCCCGTGGATTTCGACAAACTCGACGATGCTGGTTCCATGATGGGTTCCGGCGGAATGATCGTCATGGACGAAGACACCTGCATGGTCGATACCGCCCGTTACTACGTGAACTTTCTGGCGCATGAATCCTGCGGAAAGTGCGTTCCTTGCAGGGAAGGCCTGCGCCAGATGCTGAGGATTCTTGATCGCATTACGGCTGGCGAGGGGCAGGAAGGCGACATTGAACTGCTGGAAGAACTGTCAGAGTTCATGGAGATGGCGTCGCTCTGCGCGCTCGGAAAGAGCGCACCCAATCCGGTTCGCAGCACGATCCGGTATTTTCGCGACGAGTACGAAGCCCACATTCATGAGAAACGGTGTCCCGCGGGAGTCTGTGCGGCGCTGATCGCGTACGAAATTGACCAGGAGAAATGTACCAGTGCTTGCGGGGCGTGCGCGCGTGCGTGCGCGGTCGATGCGATTCAGAAGGTCGATAACACGTACATGATCGTGCAGGAAAAGTGCATCAAATGCGGTTCCTGCTACACGGCGTGTCCCGACAAGTTCCGCGCCGTGCTGAAACTGCCAGCTGCGGCGGTGTCACGGCCAATTCTAATTCCGCAACTGCAGGTCGAAACCAGGGCATAAAGGGAGATCGTCATGGAACAGATAACGCTGGAAATCAATGGCAAGTCGGTGCAGGCGGCAAAAGGCGCCACCATTCTGCAAGCCGCGAAAGCAGCCGGGATCAAGATCCCCACTCTTTGCGACGATGACAGACTTGAACCCTACGGAGCCTGCCGCATGTGCATGGTGGAGATCGTGAAGCATGGGCGTCCTCGACTGGTCGCTTCCTGCCTTTTTCCGGTGCAAGAGGGCCTGAGCGTTCAGACGGAATCCGCCAAAGTGACGCGCATCCGCAAGATGATTATCGAACTCCTCTGGCCGTCGTTTCAGCAATTTGCCCAGGAGTACGGCGTCACCAAATCACGCTTCCATCCTGGGATGACGGATTGCAGTCTCTGCGGAATGTGCGTCCGCTATTGCGCCGAGGTGAAGAAGGAGAATGCGCTCTTCTTCAAAGGAAGGGGTATCGACCGACACCCTGAACTCATCGATGGGGCTCACGACCAATGCGGTCAGTGCCGAGAGTGCTTTGACCTTTGCAGTGGCGGATGGGTCGTGGGGTCACGATCTTCACAGGCAGATGTGTCGTCGCCCGACACCTGTGGAAACTAAATGATACCGGTTCGGTCTTGATGGCCTGGACTTTGCCTCTGACGTGATCTGCGCGGGTACAAATGCCCACCAATTGCCGGAATCACTGACTAGAGAATTCCGATGTATGGTAGGCCCGAATGGACTCGAACCATCGACCTCTTCCGTGTCAAGGAAGCGCTCTAACCAGACTGAGCTACGGGCCTTCAAAACGACTGTCGTTCAATTCTAACGGCGGCGGGGCATTCCGGCAAACGTTGGCTCTCAGCCCATGTATGTCGAATCACTAGGTCATCCAAGGCTGAAGTCCGAGGAAAAAGCGCACTCTAATTTGTACCGTGTAAAGGTAGCGCTCAATCCAAACTAAGCCGCTATGCTTTCGCGTATTTCAGCCACTTCAGGATTTCAGGCAATGTTGGACGCTTCCCATAAATGAGGATGCCGATGCGGTAGATCCTTGCGCAGAGGATCAGAATCCCGATAATGGTCGCGACCAACAAGAACAGAGACAGAGCGATCTGCCACAAGGGTGGAGTTTGAATCACGATGCGCGCATACATCAACAGCGGCGCGAAAAACGGAATCATCGACATCCAGACGACCGTTGGCGCATCGGGTGTGCGCACGACTGCCGACAGCATGAACACCGACAGCACTAGCGGGATCACAACAAAGAACTGGAGTTGCTGGCCTTCCTGCTCCGTCGTGCTGATCGCTCCTATCGCCGCATAAATCGTGCTGTACAGCAGGTACCCGAGAAAAAAGAAGACTGCAAATGCCGCGAGGACTCCCGGGGAAACTTTGAGTTCGCTAAGGTCCATCTGCATCGCCATCGAAGGTATCGCGAATGCACCGGCCATCACCACCCAGACCAGGATTTGCGTCAGGCCGACCGCACCCACGCCAAGAAGTTTGCCAGTCATTAACTCGGTCGAACTTGCGGAAGAAAGTAATACTTCTAGAATGCGGGAATTTTTTTCTTCAACTACAGAGCGCATCACGGAAATTCCGTACAAGAGCACTGCCCCGTAAATCAGCATGACCATGACCACGACTTCGAGGAATTTTTTCCCGGTGCTATCCTTGGCTTCCTTCCCGCCTTCAATCCGGATCGCCTCGACTTTGAGGGGTTTAAGCAACTGGTCCACTTGGTCGCCTGTGAAACCACTTTTGGAAAGCCGCACGTGCTGAATGATTCGGTTCACTCTCTCGCTGAGACGCGACTTTTCTCCGGAGGCGGACAGGTTGCGGCTGGCCCACGTGATTTTTCCAGTGGCAATCGCATCGTCGCTCATCCACACGTAGCCGTCGATAGCCTGCGAGACGATCTTATCGCGCAAGATTGCGCGTTCCGCTTCGGTGGGATTGGTATCCACATCAATGATGTACTGCTGGTCGGACGTCTTGGCCGCCTTCGTTTCGGAGCTAGACTCGTCATCATCGCTGTCGCCGGTATCTCGGCCCGCGAACATCAACCCCTGTCGGACCGTCTCACCGAATTGCGGCGTTGACGTAACCACGACGATGTGTTCGCTCTTTTCCCCGATGTTGGCAAGCTTGGCGGGTAGTATCATCACTCCGGTCATGATGGCGGGCAAGAGCAAAGTCAGCACCACGAATGACCGCGTGCGTACGCGCTCCAAGTATTCGCGCCTGATAATCAGCCAGGTGTTACGCATTGGTTTTACTGACCGCCTCCATGAAGATTTCTTCGAGCGACGGCTCCATCAATTCGAACTTGGAGATGCGCGCCCCCGCGGACGCTAGCTTGAGAAGTTCCTGCGCATCGGCGCCCGGCGCAAGGCGCGCCTCAACATAGTTTCCGTAGTCGTTGAACGACTGCACGAGCCTCGGCTCTTGCAGAAACCGGGCGTCCCCGTCGTACTTGATCTGGACATTGCAACAGCCATAGCTTGCCTTGATCTGGTTCAAGTCGCCCTGAAGGACGGCGCGTCCGTGATTGATCAGGCAGATTGACTGGCACAACCGCTCCGCTTGGTCCATGCGGTGCGTCGATAACAGAATCGTCTTTCCGTTCTTGGCCAACTCCAGCAGCGCGTCTTTCAGGGCGACCGCATTTGCCGGATCGAGGCCGGAAAACGGTTCGTCCATGATGATCAATTCCGGATCATGAAGGATCGCGCCGATAAACTGCACCTTCTGTTGCATGCCCTTGGAAAGTTCTTCCACCTTCTTTCCCGTCCAGGAGCTCAATTCGAAACGCTCGCACCAGGATTGAGCGCGCGTTGAGGCCTGATGACTGCTCAACCCTTTTAATTGGGCAAGAAATACCAGGTGCTCCAATACCTTCATTTTCTTATATAGGCCGCGTTCTTCGGGCAGATAACCAACACGATCCATGTGCGCGCGTTCCAGGGGTTCCCCAAAAATGGATATCCGTCCGGAGTCGGGCACGATCACACCAATCATCATGCGCAGGGTGCTTGTCTTCCCGGCTCCGTTTGGCCCGAGCAGGCCGTAGATTTTTCCGGGGATGATGGCAAGAGAGAGGTTATCGACCGCGACGAATTTATCGTAGCTTTTGCAAATACCGTGCAGCTCAATCGTGCTGGCGGCATTCGGGTTCAGCACAACGCTCGATGGGGACACGATGGGTGCTTGGGTAGGCGCCATAATCACCAGAAAGAAAGCATACCTGCCGCAGGCTCGATTTGTGATAACAATATGCGAAGCTGCGGTAGCACCACCCGCGGAAGTTGTCGGAGCGGGCGTGGTTCAGTTCTCAGTTTTTGTTGTTCTCTGCAATCGCCGGGCCTTCCGCTAGCGGAAGCCACACTTGAAAACGCGTGTCACCAGGCTTCGAAGTCACGTGAATGTTGCCCCGATGTTTCTTCACGATACGCTGAACCGTGTCGAGGCCCAGACCCGTTCCCTCTCCTACTCCTTTGGTAGTGAAGAATGGTTCAAAGATGTGCGGCTTGACCTCAGGCGAAATTCCGGGGCCGTTATCGCCGATTTCGACTACGACGCAATCCTCATCGCGATAGGTTCGGACTCGGAGTTCGCCCTTTCCGCCCATGGCGTCGATGGCATTATCGATGATGTTGGTCCAGACCTGATTGAGTTCGCTTCCGAATGAATTCACGAGCAGCGGAATCCGCTGGTAGTCGCGCTGCACCGCCACTCCCCGTTTGAGCTTGTGGTGCAGGATGGTAAGCGTGGTTTCCAGGCTCTTCACGATGTCGATATTTTGCACCGGCGCCTGATCCATGTAGGTGTATTCCTTGATCGCACCGACCAGATCGGAGATTCGCGATACACTGCTCTCGATTTCGTTCAGCAGACCGGCGATCTCGACCGAGGCTGCAATCCGCACCAGAGCGGCTCGCGCAGTACCGGCATCGAGGGCCGCAAACAATGATTCCAGCGCTTCCGGCCTGATGTTCCTCTTAGCCAGATCGGCTGCCAGTTGCCACAGGTCGCTCTGCCCATGACTGCGCAACAAAGAATCCACCTGGTCTTCCAGGTCGCTGACGGTGAGCGCATCGGCGGGAGGTTCGTCGCTCTGGGTGAACGACGTTTCCAACTTTTCGATTTCTGCTCTTTGTGCGGAAGTGAGATCGCGCCGGCCCAGTTCGAGGCTGGCGTTCTTGATTTTCTTCAGGACGTCACGCAATTGGCTGGTGGCACGTTTCGCGGCGGAAGCAGGGTTATTGAGTTCATGAGCCAGACCGGCGGAAAGCTTGCCTAAACCGGCTAAACGGTCGCGCTGTTGCTCGATCCGAGTGGTTTCACGGATGCGGTCGGACATCAGTCCCACGAGACGCTTGGCCAATTCCGGCATTTTCTGCACCAAATCCGGAAACAACGCCGCGGGGAATCGTAGAACACGGCTGTCGGTGACCGCCCGCCCGTTAACCTTAAACTGTGTCATCCTGGAAAACGGAAGCACGCCGGTGACATCACCTGCTTCCATGGAAAATGTAACGATTTCGCCGCTCAACTCGCCGTGAATCTCAAGTTGCCCTTCAAGAATCACAAACATTGAATCGGCGGGTGTTCCCTGACGCAAATATGTATCGCCCGCCTTGTAGCGGAGCTCTTCCGCCTGGCTGAGGAACCATGAAATCTGATCGTCCGGCAAATCCGCGAACGCCGGAACGCGAAGTAGTTCTGAATGTTCGACCATTTATACCTTGCTTAAGTACTGATGAATGAATTGCACAGCGACTGAACCTTCGCCAACACCGGATGCGACCCGTTTCACCGAACCATGTCGCACATCACCCACGGCAAAAATGCCGGGAATATTTGTCTCGAGCAGAAATGGATCTCGTTCGAGCGTCCAGCCCTTGGGGCGTTGTCCGTCACGGATGAGATCGGGGCCAGTCAAAAGGAAGCCGCGCTCGTCTCGTTCGACCAGATCTCCTAGCCAGTCGGTTCGCGGCAGTGCTCCGATAAAGATGAACATCGAACTGGCTGGCACCCGCTCCACCTTATTTGTATCCGAACAAAGGACGGAAATCTCTTCTAACCGCGTTTCGCCATGCGCCTCGGCCACGCTGGCCTGCGCCCAGACTTGAATATTGGGCGTCTCCTTAATCTGATCAATCAGATACTGCGACATGGTGCTGGCGAGCGAACTGCCACGCACCAGCATGATCACGCGATCCGCATAGCGGGCGAAGTTCATGGCGGCCTGTCCCGCCGAGTTTGCCCCGCCGATAACGTAGATGATTTCCCCTTTGCACGCCAGCGCTTCCGTGGCGCCACCGCCATAGTAGACACCGGCACCCTGCAGCTTATCGATGCCTGGAGCATCCAGTCGCCGCCACTGCACTCCGGTTGCGATCATCAGCGCGTGGCAGGAAATTTCACTCCCGTCGGCCAACTTGAGGATGCGATACGATCCCTCCGTGCGCACGCCGACAGCTTCCTGGGGGGACAGAATTTCCACACCGAAGCGCTGCGCCTGCACGACTGCGCGGCGCGCCAGATCGTTGCCGCTCAGCCCCGATGGGAAGCCAAGATAGTTTTCAATGCGGGAACTCATGCCGGCCTGGCCACCCGGCGCTTCGCGCTCAATCATTACTGTGTGCAGCCCCTCCGATGCGCCATAAACGGCAGCGGCCAGACCGGCGGGACCTCCGCCCACAATCGCTAAATCGTAAAAATCCGTTTGCGCGCGGGTGCGCAAGCCCACTTTTTGCGCAACATCCGCCGGAAGGCTCTCGAGTAGCTTGGTTCCGTCGGGGAAGAGCACAACGGGCAGACTCGCGGCCTCCTCGCCGAGAGCTTCTAGAATGCGCTTGGTTTCGGGGTCGTTCGCGGAAGTTTCCACGTCGATCCACTGGTAGGGAACGTGATTGCGCGCCAGGAAGTCGCGCAACTCATACGATCGGGGCGACCACCTCGTGCCAAGAACCCGTATTCCCTGAAACGCGGGCCGGTAGGAGGCCTGCCAATCATCGAGCAGGTCGTTCAGTTGCGGATATAGGTGCTCTGCCGGTGGATCCCACGGTTTCAAGAAGAAGTAGTTGATGCTGGCCTGATTGATGGCGCTGATCGCAGCGTTGGTGTCGGCATAAGCGGTGAGCAAAGCACGCTTCGCATCTGGAAAGACGTGCTTCGCTTCCTGCAAAAAGGCGACCCCATCCATCTTGGGCATGCGCTGATCCGCCAGAAGCAAGGCGACGCTGTCATTGCGCACCTTTAGCTGTTTCAAGAGATCCAGCGCTGCCTCGGGAGAATCGCTGCCAATGACGCGATACTCCGCGCCGTACTGCGAACGCAAGTCGCGTTCGATCGCCCGCAAAACATCGGAGTCATCATCGACGCTCAGCAGAATCGGTTTCGGCATGATTTCGATCTCAGCCTATCAGCCCGCGATTGAGTATCAGCGTCTCAAGTCGCATTCATAAGAGGGCTAGCGGCATGTCCAAAAGCATCCCCTGCGACGAAACGTTGTCGCACCAGTTTGCCAGTTGTTTAACCTGAATACCACCGGTGCGCTCAAGCTGCAAGCTCACCTGCCTCGATCTCGTCTATATAACACCAGATCCAAGCCTCTCCGGGCTCAATCGAGCGCATGAGAGGATGTTTCGTTTTGTGAAAGTGCTTGGTCGCGTGCTTGTTCTTCGACGAATCGCAACAGCCGACTTGCCCACAAATAAGGCACATGCGGAGGTGAACCCACGTATCGCCCATCTTAATGCACTCTTCACACACATGCTTGTTCGTTGTGCGTATTTTGATCTGATCAAGGTGCGTGCATTCCTCTGACATTGATTTCTCCGTTCTTTAATGCGCAAATCTTTAGTGCCCAAAGCGAGATTCGGCGTTCGCGCTCTGGTCGTGCATTTGGACGAATGACCCCGATGCAGGCAAGCCGTACTCGCGGCTTTGCCACTTAAGTTCTATTTAGATGACGAGTTGCGTCGGGTAGTCGCACGATTAGGCTGAGGGGAGGAGCAATCGGGGGCCTGTCATTGCGGTGGAAGACAGTCGACGCCGGGAGGGGGCGACACGAGCTCAGTCAGAATCCGGCGTCAAAAGACGCTGGTCTCGGAGGTAGCGCTCGGTCTTGCTACCGGAGGGGTGACACCGACGCGGTCAGTTGGCCTTTCGAGGTGCTTCGATCCTGGCCAGCATGTTGTAAAGAGTTCCCCTGGAAATGCCGAGCACTTCCGCGGCACGACTCTTATCTCCGCCCACTCGTTGCAATACCTGAACAAGATGCCGTTCCTGAATTTCTTCCATTGACAGCAGCTTGTCATCATCGCCACGACGTAACGGAGTTACCTGCCGGAGATGCAGTGGGAGGTCTTTTATATCGATAACGTTCCCTTCTGCCATCATGCAGGCCTTTCCAATCACGTTTTCCAGTTCGCGCACATTTCCGGGCCAAGCATGACGAGCCAGAAGAGCCTGCGCCCGCCGAGTCATGCCACGGATGGGCTTGTTGTACTGCGTGGCAAATTTTTGTATGAAATACCGCTCGAGTAAAGGGAGGTCTTCTTTGCGGTCAGCCAGCTCGGGCAGCGTGATCTCGACCATCGAAAGACGATAATAGAGATCGTCACGGAACCTGTGCTCGCGCATCATCGTAAACAGGTCCTTGTTGGTAGCGGCAATGAAGCGCACGTCCACCTTACGGAGCGCGGGCGAGCCCACTCTTTGCACCTCCTGATTTTGGAGCACTCGCAGGAGTTTGGCCTGGCCGGCGAGCGGCATATCGCCGATTTCGTCCAAGAACACCGTCCCTTGATGGGCATACTCAAAAAGTCCGACTTTATCCTGCGTGGCTCCCGTAAACGCTCCACGAACGTGGCCAAATAGTTCACTCTCAAACAGAGTTTCAACTAATGCCGAACAATTACACATAGCGAATGTCTTATCCGCGACGGGGCTCAGCCGATGCAGGGCGTGGGCGACGAGTTCTTTTCCGGTTCCCGTGTCACCGGTGATGAGTGCGGTTCTGAAATGGGGAGCGATGCGTCGTATCGCGGAGAACACATCCATGATGAGCGGACTGCGACCGACGATGCCCTCGAGCTGGAAGGTGTCGACCATTTGCTGGTCGAGCTGTTTCACAAAGCTTCGGGACTGGCGTTCTTTGACCAGCGCGAGGACTCGGGCCCGCAGGGCTACGATGTCAAGAGGTTTGGTTAGGTAGTCAGCCGCTCCCTTGCGAATCGCTTCCACCGCTGATTCGGCGGAGTAATGCCCCGTCATGAGAATCACTTCTGCTCCCGGATCGCTGGCGATAATTTGTTCTAGAAGATTCATCCCGCTTAGCTTCGGCATCACCAAATCCAAGAGAATGATCTCCGGATGCTCTTCCTGAAAGAGGGCGAGACCTGCCTCGGGATCGGTAGTTGTAAGGATCTCGAGGCCCTGTTGCGCGAGAGCTGCCTCAATTAGTTCCAGATTCTGCGACTCGTCGTCGATCACTAGCAACTTTAGGCCGGTTTCGGCATCGGTCTTCATTGGACGTTTGCCATTCCTTGGAGCAAGGAATTCCATCCCAACCTAAGGCATGGGAGATTCCATCGTCATATGATAGCGCTGTATTGCAAATAAAACAGTTGTCCAGAGGTATTTTCATTACGATCGATCTCGCAGGGGTGTCGAAACTGTCGAAGAAGTGTCGCATCGACATCGGTTCGTTAGTAATTCGGGCGAGTCGCATTCTATTGTGCTCCTCCTGCGGCCTTGGTTTCTATCGCCGCATGGCGGTAGCAAACTTTCCATTGTCTGACAACGGTAGGTCGTAAGGCCTGCCGGTCGAAGAGGAAACATGCCTCTTCGTGTTGGGTGGTGGCCCTCCTCTTGCAATCATCTGACTTGAGGTCGTCCGAGATAGAGACTAAGCAAGTTAAAGAATCTCTGGCCACATCATTGAAGACAAGATATTTAGCCGCAGTTCGTAGACTCAATTGGAGGTCCGGCTGGTTCGCTTGCGAGACTGCGGTCTTTGTCCAGCGTTTAGACACCCAATTCATAGTTTGAACACAGTAAACGTCAAGAAACGTTCTCATCAGCACTAGCGGTTTTTGAGTATGTCCATGCAATGCAGCGTCATACGCGCATTTCGCCAGATAGTCGTTGCGCCGCCTCTCGTGGCGGGAGCTCTCACGCATTCGCGATGAAAAACAAATACATAGGGCTGAGATTAGGCACGGCGTTTGCCGCCTTGATTGTCATTTTGGTGGCTATCGGGCAGTTCGGTCTTCGTCGGATGCACGAAATCAACCAGAGCCTTAGCGACATTACTGGCAGGCAGACAGCCAAGTTGCAACTGGCAGAAAGAGCGTTGGACTTATCGAATCGCAACAGCCGAATCACGATGGAAATATTCCTCGTGAAGGATGGGGCACTTACCGATACTCTTTTGGCCGCGAGGGCTGAGAATAGCAAGAAAATTGCGGAAGTAATGGCGGAGATCGAAGGACGCTGCGAGTCAGTGCAGGAGAAGCTGCGCCTGTCTGCAGTAAGGGAGACGAGAAAACCATACATCGACAGCTATGTCCGTGCTTTGCATCTGCTGGTCGACAAAAAGGACCGCGACGCGGCTTCGGCAATCATGGTGAATGAAACACTGCCATTGCTCGTGAGATACCACGCGGCGTGGTACGAGTTCCTGAACCTTCAGAAAAATGAAGTGGATGTAGCGATCACGCAAGCCCAACTTGATTACGTGAAGACTCATCATCTCGCCTACTTATTGATTTTGCTAGCAGTGCTTCTCGCTCTCGGGATCGCAGTAGTCACAACCAGTCAGGCGCAAACAAGCTACCGGCAGCAGATTGTGGCGCGGGAGGGCGTCGAACTTGAATTGGAGCGAAGCGAAGAACGCATGCGCAGGGCAATGGAAGGGGCGAAGATCGGTTGCTGGGACTGGGATATTCTCAGGGACGAACAGGTATGGTCAGACACCTGCAAATCATTGTTGGGGCTGGGACCAGAGAGCATCGCGAACTTTCAGGTATTGATGAACAGCATACATCCTGACGACCGAAAAATGATGGAGGAACGGATCAAGGCGGCCGTTGAGGAAAAGAAAGATTACAGCTCGGAATTCCGCGTGGTTTGGCCGGATGGCAGCGTGCACTGGCAATCCGCCAAAGGGCAGGCCTTCTACGATGAAACTGGGCGCGCGACTCGTGTGGCCGGGATCGCCATGGACATCGACGTGCGTAAACGTGCAGAGGAACGTCTGCATCTGCAGGCTGCAGCCTTGGAAGCTGCTGCCAATGCCATTGTGATCACAGATTCCCACGGCACGATCCTGTGGGTGAATCCTGCGTTCACGACCATGACTGGCTACAGTCAAGAAGAAGTCCTGGGTAAGAACCCGCGCCTGTTGAAATCCGGCGAGCAGTCCAAAAACCATTACAACGATCTTTGGTCAACGATTACATCGGGCAAGGTCTGGAACGGGGAGATCGTTAACCGGCGGAAGGACGGAACGACGTACACCGAAGAGATGACGATCACTCCGGTACGAAATGCTGGCGATCCGGCGAATGGGTATTTCATTGCCATCAAGCAAGACATAACCGAACGGAAGCAGATTCAGGAAGCCCTTCGGCAAGCAGAGGAAAAATACCGGGCTATCTTCGAAGATGCTGTCGTGGGAATTTTTCAGACAACTCCAGACGGTCGTCCCCTGAGCGTCAACCGCGCCTTGGCCGAAATGCATGGCTACGATTCTCCGGAACAGCTTCTTGCGTCGGTCTCGAACGTGGCGCTTCAATTATTTGCCGATCCTGGCCGCTTGTCTGAGTTGGGACAGGCGTTGGCCAAGAATGGCATAGTGCGCGGAGCGGAAGTGGAAGTCTACTGTAAGAATGGAACGAAAAAGTGGGTGATGGTGAATCTGCGGGCCGTACATGACGCAGGCGGCAACATCGTGCTTCACGAAGGCACGATCGAGGACATTACAAGCCGTAAAGTTGCCGAAGAACAGGTCCAGTACCTAGCGTACTATGATGCCCTGACGGGGCTGCCCAATCGCACTCTTCTAAAGGATCGACTGGCGAAGGCACTGGCCAGCGCTCGTCGGCGGAAGGACAAAGTTGCGATTTTGTTCTTCGACCTGGACCGGTTCAAAAACGTCAACGACTCACTCGGGCATTCGGTTGGCGATCTTCTCTTGCAAGAAGTTGCCGTGCGGCTAAAGACATGGGCGCGGGACCAGGACACGGTGGCCCGTGTAGGCGGCGATGAATTTCTAATCGTGTTGACGGGGGTCAAAGAGGTCGGCGACGCAGCCGTCGCCGCTGAGCGGCTTATGGACGCAATGACCGCTGAATTCGTCGTTCAAGGTCATTCCCTCAGCGCTAGTTGCAGTCTCGGCATCAGCATTTTTCCGGAACACGGTGCGGACGGTGAAACCCTGATCAAAAATGCCGATGCGGCCATGTATAGCGCCAAGGACATTGGTCGCAACAACTTTCAGTTTTTTACGGCGGACATGAACGCTCTGGCGATAGAGCGGTTGACTTTAGAAAGCAGCTTGCGACTGGCACTCGAAAAGGAAGAGTTCTCTCTTGTGTATCAACCGCAGATGGATATTGGTACGGGTAGGATCACCGGGTTGGAGGCACTGCTGCGTTGGCAACATCCGGGATTGGGTCTGGTGCCGCCCGACAAGTTCATAGGAATTGCCGAGAACAGCGGCCTGATCATGCCCATCGGGGAATGGGTGCTGAGGACAGCCTGTTCTCAAGCTCGGAAATGGCAAGACGAAGGGCTGGTCGCGGTGCCGGTGGCTGTCAATGTGTCCGCAGTGCAGTTTCGCCAGGAAGGCTTCTGCGATCTCATCGGCCGCGTGCTCCGTGAGACCGGTCTCGCTGCGCAGTACCTGGAACTGGAACTCACCGAGAGCCTGCTGCTATCGAATGCTCACGTGACATTCTCGGTGCTTCGAGAATTAAGAGCCATGGGGTTGAAGCTGGCGATTGATGACTTTGGAACCGGCTATTCCAGCCTGAGCTACCTAAAACACTTTCCCGTCAGCAAACTGAAGATCGATCGCGCGTTTATACGCGAGGTCGCCGTGAATCCTGATGACGCGGCGATCACCACCGCTATCATCAGCATGGCCAAAAGCTTGAGTCTTAAGGTGATCGCAGAAGGCGTCGAAGACGAGGCGCAAATGTCATTCCTGCGGGCTCATCACTGTGACGAAATCCAAGGCTACTATTTCAGCAAGCCTTTGGCCGTTGACCAAGTTGCCGACAAGTTGCGAAGCCACCATTTGGGACACGTCCAAGCACAAGCAAGCGGGGGACAAGCATGATTGAGGATCTTATAAGGAGTGCATTATGGAAACCGCACTGGCGCTTTTAGTATCCGCTGATCCCGTCACCATTCAACAGTTCAGCCACGCCCTGCAGGAATTGTCTATTACGTCCGATGTCTGCCAGGAGGTGCCAGCCGCGGTTGGTCTATTGAATCGTCGGAAGTTCGATGCTGTGATCGTGGATCTCCTGCTCGGAGAACAGTCCGGAAGGATTCTGGATGAGGTGCATCTCTCCCCATCGAACCGCACGGCCGTCACGTTCGCCATCAGCGGCTGTGACGTGGAAGGCGCCGCCTTTCGCAAGAGGTCAGAGTTCGTCTTTGAGAGGCCACTTTCGGATCAGTCAATCCGCAACACGCTCAAGCCTGCTTACGGGCTGATTCTGAGAGAACGACGACGCTATTTCCGATGTCCCGTCTCGATCCCCGTTGTCATCTCAAGGCAAGCCCAGCCCGAGGTTCGCTGCCACAGCGTAAATATCAGCGAGGGGGGCATGGCCGTGAGTACCTCCGTTCCCCTCAGCCCCGGAGAGAAGGTTCGCGTTCAGTTCACCTTGCCGGGGCATGACGCTCCATATTTAGCAGAATCGACGATCTGCTGGTGGAGAACCGGTCACCTCGGAATTCGTTTCGCCACACTTTCACAAGAGCATAAATCCGAGCTCCAGAGCTGGCTATCACGAAGACTCGAGGAGACGTTGCCGGAGTTGGTTGCACGACAATTTCAGAAAGAAGAGATCTCTTTCACGACGAACTTGTCCGATGGAAAACAGGACTGAGAGGGATAAACAGAAGATGAGGCGATCCTCCTCCTCGCCGCCATCCGATTCACCACTCAGCAAGATATTTCTACGCCAGTATGTTAGCTCACTGATTCAGGAAACGATCACTTCCGTCAAAGTGCCCTATGGCAGGCTGGGTCAGGATATGTCCATCTCCAAGATGGTGCTTCGCGATGCGGTAGAAGGGAAACTGGGTTTGACTCGCAGGCAGGCGGGTCAGGGTTGGTGAAATGCTTGACTTGCCAACCATTTATGAGTTGCCGCCCGGCGAACGTAAGATACTGCTTGCTGGGAGGTCTGTTTTCCTCCCGTCCACGTCAGACCCGATAAGGTAAAGCCATCGGGTCTCCCGGTCATCACACGTTGAGTTGACATCCTGGTGCAGCGACCCATAGTAGTGTTGGATCGAGGAGAGTAAGTCCCACACCTGCACACGCTACCAATCGGGATCGCCCGGGAATGTGTGCAAGTGGTGCCAACTCGCGCTGGCAACCGCTCCGACTCCCTGGGAGCCTGAGTTTTCGGTTTGCTGAGCGGTGTCCAGGAAGGCTTCAAGTGTTTTCCGATCCTCGGGGAGCATCTTGAGGAACCTTATTCCGTTTCCGACTTGTGGATCACAGGTGACCACGGTGGCAGCGGCCAAGACAGTGGTTTCCAGGGAAAGCTGCAGCCCCAAATTAGTCCCAATTGGAAATGGGAAAATCGTCTCGATATAGCAGCCGCTCAAACTTATATCGGCAGTGGCGCCACGAATCGGGCTGCCACCCATATCAGTCTCGATTTCTACTGGCACGCTTACTTTTATGCGAAGGTATTTGCGACGGCAATTTACTTCGATTTCGCTCATAATCCGTAGCCCTTCGCATGGTTAACATACGAATGGCATGCTTGTTTTATGGTCGTCCGATTAAGGGAACCATCCTAAGCCAGCTCTCTCTTTCCTGCATGCACTCTGTATTCCATGTTGTCAGCGGGGTAAGTTACTGGCTGCTCACATAATTGAAGCATGACCAGGACGTGGTCATGTGTTGTCATTGGACGATTGTCTAGAAATTGAATAGCAAAGCGAGAGCATTGGCCAGGCAATTTGGTAGAAGTGCGTCGGCGAACGATGTCTGCGAGAGAGAAGATGACTGCCTGGCTTAACCGCCCATGGACGCGACACGGGTGCGGGAGTTGTTCGCCAATAGTTTCAACATAGCTTGGTCGTCAGCGGGTCGGGAGTAAAAGTATCCCTGCGCCATTTCGCAATTGAGCCGTTTGAGCAAATCGACTTGTTCTTGTGTCTCGACTCCCTCGGCGACGACCTTCAGACCGAGATTGTGGGCAAGCATGATGATGATGCGCACGATCTCGCGGCTTTCTGGGTCGCTGTCCATGTGCGAAATAAAGGCACGATCGATTTTCAAGGTGTCCACCGGAATTCGCCGCAAACGGCTGAGTGACGAGTAGCCGGTGCCAAAATCATCGATACTTAAGCGAACCCCCAGCGCCTTCAGGTGTTCCAGAACGTGGCCAGATTTTTCCGCGTCTCCCATGGCGATTGTTTCAATGATTTCGAGTTGCAGGCAGCTCGGGTCCACTCCGGTCTGCGTCAGGCATTTGCCGATTTCCTTCGCTAAGTCGGGGTGGGCGAACTCCTTGGGCGTAATGTTCACGCTCATGGTCAGTGGGGGGTCGGAGGGAAATTCGGACTGCCACCTTCGGAGATGTTGGCAGGCTTCACGCCGCAGTTGCTGATTCATGGGGATGATCAGGCCGATCTCCTCAGCAACTCCGATGAACTCGATCGGCGGAAGAAAGCCCTCCGGACGTTGCCACCTTGTCAGGGCCTCAAAACCCACGATTTGGCCGGTCTGCAACAACACAATGGGCTGATAGTGAACCCAGAATTCTCCCTGGTCGAGGGCCTTCCGCAGGTCCGTTTCCAGGCGCAGGCGCTTCACTGCGTTTGCATGCATGGCGGTGTCCGATACCTCACAGCGGGCTTTCCCCGACCGCTTGGCGCGGTACATGGCGATATCCGCGTCGCGCACCAGATCTTCGGCTTGGGTGTGAGTGACTGACGCTAGATGCTATCCCTATGCTTGCCGAAACTACAATTTCCTGCTTGTTTACCACAAAGGGGATCGTCAGTTCCGCTTGCACTCGTTCCGCAACGCGCACGGCTTCGATGGGGTCTCGGATGTCGTCCAGGAGGATTATGAATTCGTCGCCGCCGAGTCTGGCCAAGGTAGCATCGTTGGTTGGCCTTTCAGGCGCTTCGCCCACACGCGGGCGCGAGACCGTGTCGACTCGACGTACGGAGTGCTTCAATCTCTGGCCAATTTGAATTAAGAGCTCGTCGCCCGCCGTGTGCCCCAGGCTGTCATTGACGATTTTGAATTCGTCTACGTCAATGAGTAATACCGCAAATTTATAGTTCGAGTGTTTTTTGGACAGAGTCAACGCATGTTGCAACCGGTCCAGAAATAAGGCGCGGTTCGGCAGGTTCGTGAGCCCGTCGTGAAACGCATTATGTATCAGCATCTCCTCGGCCTTCTTCCGTTCGGTGATGTCGCGGTTCACGATTACCAGTTTGTCGGTCTCTCCTTTGGCGTTTCGAATCGCGCAAGCGGTCGACTCCAGTGTCCGCCAGGATCCGTCTTTGTGACGGATCCGGTATTCCACCCGCTCTCCCTGGCCACTAAGGCGGGCCTTTTCTGCTGCTTGCAATACTCGTGTGCGATCGTCGGGATGAATTTGTTCCATCGACGAGGTGGCTCCCAGTTCCTCGGGAGAATATCCAAGGATCTTCTGATAAGAGGGGCTGTTGTACAGTCGGCGGCCATCGCCATCGACCAGCGCAATCATGTCAGCGGCGTTTTCACTGATAAGTTGAAACAGCTGATCGCGTTCCGCCAGTTGGCGCCGAATGCGGTGAAGCAGCAGGTTTTGATAAATTACGTAAAAGTCGAACAGTAATACCAGGGCGGCCAGTCCACGCACCCATTCCCTGAGATCAAACCAGTAGGACGCTTCAGACTCGCGATGAAACCAGGGGAATGTGAACGAGACGATTCCCAAGGTCAGTGCGAGAGTGACGGCAACGGCGAACCCCCATAACCACCACTCACGACCCTCGATGCGATTCAGCGAAATCGGACGCACATCGGGGCTGTTCTGGCTAACTGTTTTGAATGATTGCTGATTCATGCCACCCGGCTACTCTCTCGTAATCTCTACAGATCCTAATCCCCGGAGGAACATTGCTAGCGTTACGAAAGCAGGTTCATCAACGGTGTACCAGCGCGGCGAAACGGTTCTCGTCATACAATCTTGTTTCCTGAGGAAAGCGACCCGGAACTCGAGGCTTGTGTCCGCGTCGCATCCCGTCATATAAGTGACTCCTAACAGAATTCTTTACTGCTGTACCGTGACCTGCATCTGAACCGAATGAGATAGACCATTCCACGCGGTCGCTGTAATCGTAATGGGGTAAGTCTGGCTGAGATTTCTTCGTCGTCGCCGGCGCAAGGCCCTGACATCCGATCAATAGAATCAGGCTCGCAAAAAGAGTGAGCAGTGCTGCCTTATTTATGGATCGCGGGCGTCGCCAAAAGAACATCCCACCCAGCATTGGAATCATTGCCAGAGCCATGATCTCTTGCCCGGGACTGAACACCTTGGCATTCGATTGGGAAGCGGTGATCGTCAGTTGCGAAGAGACCGCTGCTCCCTGTACCACGTGCAGAACGCTTGGCGTAAAGACACAGGACAAGCCTGCCGGCAGGTTCTGGCACTGGAGCTGAACGGAACCTATAAAGCTATTGATCGACGACAACGAGATCGCAGCCGTGACCGTTCCACCCTGGTTTACCTGCACGCCTCGGGGTTCGCTGCCACCGTAAAGCCGGGCGTTGGTTGCGAGGCGGTAGTGTTATACAAGAACTGAAACTCCACTGAAATGTGCATCGGCGGTGACAACATCGGGCCAACCGTTGTTCTTAAGGTCAGCGATCGCCACTGCCAACGCGCCGCCGCCTGCCGGGAATTCCGTAGGTCCGTAAAAAGTCCCGCGCTGCTACCCAGCAAAACTCCGAGTGAACTGTAGCCTGAATTAGCATAAACAATATCTAAATAGCCATCCTCGTTCACATCGGATAGGGCTACTTCTCCAGGAGACGGATCCAATGGCGACGGCAACGAACTCGCATGATAAATGCTCGGCGAGTTGAAGGTGCCGTCTCCATTGCCGATCGCAATCGCGATGCTGCCGGCGCTGGGAGAAGTGATGGCGAGATCAGCATTCCCGTCGCTATTGAGGTCACCGGCCGCGATCCCGTAGACTCCGGGCATGGTTGTTTCGTAATCGACTGCCGCCGTGAATGCTCCCTTCCCGTTACCCAGAAGCATGGCAACCCGGGAGGTGCTGGTCATCGTGATACAGAGATCGAGATTTCTGTCGTTATTTACATCAGCGGCTACAAGTTCGTAGCCGGTCGCTGAGATCGGGTAGGTTCCCGCGAGGGCCAGCGAGCCCTTGCCATTGTTGAGCAGGATATAGACTGCGGCATTTCCGAGCACAGCGACATCGGGCCATCCGTCTCCGTTCAGATCAGCTACGACGAGGCCGTTGGTAATACTAGGCAGAGTTATGGACAGGGGCGTTTGAAATGTTCCATCACCATTGCCGCGCAAAACTTCCACGGCGCCGGTAGCCCAATTGGAGGCCACGATATCAGCTTTACCGTCCTGGTATAGGTCTCCCACAGCGACATAGCTGAGCGCATCATTTGGAGCGTAAACGATCGGCTTGCCGAGACTCCCGTTACTCTGCGTCAAGTACACGAGAAGTCCTAAGCCGGGCGAAGTGGAGCTTTGCCCAACCACGAAGTCGGGAACGCCGTCGCCGTTAAAATCAGCCGAAGCGATACTCAGCGCGCCCGCTGAATTGCTGGACCCTGGAGGCACAACCATGTTCGTCACGGGCGCTGCCTGGAAAGTGCCATCTCCGTTGCCCTGTGCCAAGACTACCGATGACTGGTTGTCGGGAAGGACAACATCAATGTCACCGTCGCCGATGAAGTCCGCCAGTACCGGCCTGGCGGTTGGCGATCCACCAACGGCATACTCCGTGGTCGGCGCAACGAACGTGCCGTTGCCCTTACCCAAGAAACACGGAGAAGTCCGATTCCGCTGCGTTCGTGACTACCAAATCCAGTTTGCCATCCCAGTTCACGTCCGCTATCGCAAGCGAGATCGGATCGTTGCCGCTCCAGAGTGAAGCACCATTTTGAATGAGCTTTCTACCGCCCTGGTTGAGGAAGACACTAACGGTATTCCAGTTCCCGTTCGCAGTTATCACATCGAGGAAGCCATCGCCGTTAACGTCGCCCACGGCGACGGAGTTGGAAGTCGTTGCCCCCGCATTTTGCCCATCAGTACTCTGAAAAGCAATGCCAGCCAGAAATCCGCCGGTACCGTTCCCAGGATAGAGTGTGTTGTTCGTAACCAAATCGAGATTACCGTCTTCGTCCACGTCGGCCAGTATGGCGATCGACGCCTTCCCAGGAAAGGGGGTCATTTGTGGAGATCCAAATCCACCTTGTCCATTCCCCACGAGGTAAGCAGCCTGCTCTGACTGACTGTCAACAACTACGACGTCCAATATCTTGTTACGGGCAACGGTCCAGAGGCTCGCTGCAACCGGAGAATTGATTCCGGTCGCGTAGGTCTGTGGCGCAGTAAAATTTCCACCTCCGGTCGAGATCAGCACATCGATCGAGTTCGGGTGTACCAGGACGACGTCATCTTTCCCGTCGTTGTTTACGTCCGCAACCAGAATGAAATTTCCCGTCCCGAATGTGACGGGAGTCAAGACCGGCCCGCTAAAGGATCCGTTCGACACATTAAGCAAAACAGCGAGATAAGTGCCTGTCGGCGATCCGGTATCTTGGAATAGAGTAACAATGTCGGGCAACGCATCGCCGTTAAAGTTGCCGCTGACCACGGGATAGATGGCACCGCCGATCGATTCGATCTGCGTAGCGGAAAGGAACGTGGCTGCCGGCGGCGGCAGCGCAAAATCAGGATGAGGGCGCCGGTTGTTCGAGTTTCTGGCGCGTTTCGAGGATCGCACGCTTCGGCTCCGCGACAGTTCGTCAACCTGCTGGGAGGACTTTGAGGAAGAGGTTTGCCCCGGCGACGGTGTCTGTCCGACAAGCGCCTGAATTGAGCCAAGTACAAGCAACAAAAGTGATGCACCCACAGAAGCTGTTGTTTTCATCTTTCTCCTCGCGCCGGCGTTGTGTACTCAATGTGAGGCCGCAGACTTTCGAGTAATCTGCTGAGCCCTTATCGGCACACCTAAAAACAAGAACAATTGAAGCGAATAAAGTAACTACAGCAACTACCGCGCCTTACCCGTACGACTTGTTGATCTCCATCAAAACTAAGTGCTTATCGTCCCCAACTCGGACGGGCGGTCAGGAGGTTATTGAACAACTGCTGGAAATGTGTACAAAATCCAGACGGCAGGCGAGGAGTGTGCTCCCGGCAGACAAAAGTCCAGAAATCGTACGGCTCCTTGAGTCCGCGTGAACGCACCAATTTCCGCCAAGTGCTGCACAGATCTAAGGTTGGAGACCTTAACCGAGTTTGGACTACGACGTGCCATAACCTGTCAGAGGTACCTTGTGAAAGAGCAAGTTCAACTCGACGGTCTGTTGTTCAGCAGCGATGGGCTGGTTCTGGAGGTCATGAATCAGATACTGAACAACTTCGCCATCCATACCGAGGTTTGCACGGAAATTGAATTAGCTGTTGAGGCGGTAACTCACCGAAGACTGGACACGTTAATTGTGGATTGGAACCTTGCCAACGATCCCACGCGCATCGTGCGTAGTGCCCGGAAGTCTTCACCTAATCGTAACTCGACGATCGTCGCGATGGTCGACCCGGGCTCGGATACGCACGCTCTTCTGGTTGGAGCCAATTTCATGATTTACAAGCCTGTGGACCTCGACAGCGCTAGCCGGTGCCTACGAGCGGCGTACGGAACCATGCTTCAAGAGCGTCGACGAGCCGCTCGCATCTCGGTCGACATTCCGGTGATTGTGAGAGTCTCAGAAATTGGGACACTTGAGGCCCGAATCAGTGATCTCAGCGTTGGGGGAATCGCTCTACAGTGTGGACAACCGTTGCAGGTCGATCGCTACATTTCCCTGATGTTCTCGCTACCGGGCACCAGCAGCTTGGTTCGCGTGACAGGCAAAATCGTGAACGGGAATGCGACAGGACGGGCCGGGGTTCGGTTTGCTTTTATTCCCGAGGAAGATCTCGGCCTACTGGAAAATTGGCTGGCGACGGAATTGGCCAAGTTGGAGAATGCGGAGATGCCGGCCGGCGAAGGAAAGTGCCTGAATGTTCAGGCAGCGTGGGACAATCGATCGGACGGAAGAATCGGGCGCAGTATCAGTTCTTGAGGCTCTATTGGTCGGGCTCGTGGCGTTGTTCGACGGCGATCTGAAGGCTTAACCTTGAGTGCCTGTGGATTCCTGCCCTATGTGGAGCGTGTCTTCCACCTTGCGCACGAGGTCCGAAGGCAAGAAGGGCTTTTCCAGAACGGTTGCCCCATATTTCATCAGTTCATGCAATGAAAACTCATTACCAAAACCCGTTATAAACAGAAACTTCATCTCGGGACGATCCGCAAGAATTCGGTCCGCGAGTTCAATTCCGTTGAGTCCAGGCATGACAATATCACTTACCACCAGATCGACTGCGTGATGCTCCTGCCGGTACAACTGCAGGGCTTCCGCGCCATCGGCGGCAGAAAAGACAGAAAACCCAACCCCTTCAAGCGTTCGTTGCAGAAGATCTCGAAGGCTGGCGTTGTCTTCGACCAACAGAATCGTGGCGGAACGCTGGCGCGTGGGCGTCAGGTGGAGTCCGGAGTCGAAGGATTGACCTTCTGCGGTGCGTCGTAGTTCCAGTTCACGCATCACCCGGCGAGCGAGGATGCGCAGGGAATCGCTCTGTTCCATCGTCATGAGGTGCGGCACTCGGTCCATTACCGCCAGCGTACCCAGGGCGAGGCCGTCGTCGGTCATTAACGATATGGCTGCGTAGAATTGAATCCCGACCTGGTTCACCAGCAGAGTGTTCAAGAACCTCTCGTCGGAAGACGGATCGGGGACGATCAAGACGTCGGATTGCAAGATTGCATAGGCACAGAACGATCCCGCTCTCGGAATCTCATTCAGCTCAAGGCCAATTTTCGCCTTGAACCATACCCTTTGCTCATCGATAAAAGCGATGACGGCGACTGGAGTGTCGCAGATAAGGCCGGCCAGATGAGCAATATCGTCGTAGACTTGCTCGCTGGATGTTTCGAGGATTCGATAGCTGCGAAGGCTATCGAGACGGGAGCTTTCGTGTTGTGGTTGCGGAGTTTGCACTGAGACTCCCAACCAATCGTCGGAGGCGATCCCCCTCAAAACCGCCAGATACGATCGTAGAATATTTAGTGGCGCACCCTCTGAAAGCAATAGACCGCACTTTGGAATCAGGCACGCACTGTCCGTCGCTAGTATACTGGACACTTGGAGACGCACTTACAATGCGCGTACTTCCAATGCAAATCTCCAAGCATTTCGTGGCCCCCACCTAATAGCCATAGACCATTGTACGCTGGAGTACTATCTTGGTCATAACGCTAACGGGAATTGTTGTCAAGTTAATTCAAGACTGATACCGGGAGTCTCTTGGGGGTAACGCCCAGGTATCTCTAAGTTGACTGTCCTTGCGGTTTTCAGTCAGAACGCGATTCGAACGGGACCGGGGTCAAGAGCTAGGGTGCAAAAATATGGCGGAGCAAGGACTTGCGTTTGATTCCGGGTATCTCTCCGATCTGACAATTGGTCAGTATCGCAACCTGCTTGATCTGGCCCAGTTAGCAGTCAGCCATCCGACAACAGACGTTCTTTTGTCTGCCTTAGCGCTGCGTCTCCAGCATTTCTTGAATTTTGACATTGTCACATTAGATCTTTACGACGCAAGTACGGGAAGCATCCGGCGGGAAACTTGGAAGGCTGGCGACGCACAGAAGAAATGTGAATCCATTCCTGTTCAGGTTTGCGGGAGCGGCCGGGTTTGGAAGACTCAAAGATCCGTACTGGTCCAAGACTTGGACACCGAACCCATGTTGCCCGTTTTCTTACAGTCGCTTCGGCAACTCGGCGTTCACACTTATTATGTTTTTCCCTTGACCACAAGTCGTCACCAGTTGGGAGCAGTTGGATTTGGGAGTTCGCAGGTCATTCCCAAGACCAAGGCTACGCTCGAGTTGCTGCGAAGTACTGGTGCAATGATCGCCCAGTTCATGGATACCATTCTTCCGTCAGATGAGCGGATGGGGCAATCGGAATGCGTCCAAGTTATTTCAGTCGAGACGCGGGAGCATGAACCGTCACTCCGGGATGTCGATCTGGCCGACCAGACGATCCCGGACGAGGCGTTCCCCGAATTCGTGGGGAATAGCGTCCCTCTTCAAGAATTGCTAAGACAGGTTACGACGGTAGCCGCCACTAATGCCACGGTACTGCTGCTGGGGGAGACGGGCACCGGCAAGGAACTGGTGGCACGTGCTATTCATCGACTTAGCCCGCGGGCTGGTAGCAGATTTATTACCGTCAACTGTACCGCCATTCCGACAGAGCTCCTGGAGAGCGAACTATTTGGACACGAAAAGGGGGCATTCACCGGGGCGATCAATAGCCACGTGGGGCGCTTGGAACTGGCCAACAGAGGAACTTTGCTATTGGATGAGGTGGGGGATGTTCCGAGCGCAATTCAGCCGAAGTTATTACGGATCCTCCAAGATCAGGAATTTGAAAGACTCGGCAGTAACCGGACGATCAAGGTCGATGTTCGTGTGATTGCTGCCACCAATCAGGACTTGCATCGGAGTGTCGCCGAAGGTCGTTTCCGCGAGGACCTGTTTTATCGAGTCAATGTCTTTCCCATTTACGTTCCTCCTCTACGGGAGAGAAAAGGCGACATTCCCGCCCTTGTACGTTACTTCGTGTCCAAATACGCAAGGGAGGCGAAGAAGACGATTACGACGATTCCTGCCGACGCGATGGATGCTTTTCTGAATTGGAGTTGGCCAGGGAACATCAGGGAACTGCAAAACCAGATTCAACGCTGTGTGATTTTGACGAACTCATCAGCCCTGCGGGTCCCCTTTGACCAACTGAAAAGGAGCACGAGACCATTCTCGGGAAGGATGTCGCCAGAGGTCGAGCGCGAGATGATCCTTCAGGCCCTGGAAGAGGCGGGTGGAGTGATTGGCGGGGATGCGGGAGCAGCGCATAGACTGGGAATGAAGCGTCCAACCCTTTACTCGAAAATGAAAAAGCTGAATATTAGTCCCGTTGAACGTCGGAACTAGCTGTCAACAGTGTCGAACATGGGGTGTCCCTTTTGCGCTGATAGCCAGGGTTGACAGTCATTGAATGCCACTCAGAAGGCTACTCACCCGGACCGCTGCACACTAAACGCACCTTCCTAGCTTCGACATCAACAGAGAGCCATTTGCAGGCATCGCTGAGGCACGGAGTATGGGAGCCTCACTCCGAAGGAATCTCATTCGCGGGAACGGTGTTTCCGCCGGAAGATCAGCTTGATACGAACGATGAACCGGCCGTCGAAATTTCGCTGACGGCGCGGCATTCGGTCCGAGCGTGGCTGTGAAGAGCGTCTTTCCTCGGGAAAGCGAGCCCTCCTAGGGCATTAGAAGTTAGTCGGATTCCATCTCAGCGAAAACCGGAAGTGTCGAACCTCCGTTTTCGTCTGTTCTCGACAGTCTTGACACTTTGAGTCTTGGATTTCAAGTCGTGTTTTCTATGGCTTAGGCTTTCCCGAGATGGATACGTACATGCAATGCTCAGGCAGCAACAAGCTAAGGAGTGACTGGCCGACTCTTGACGCGCCTTGAGGCAAACTCGTCGTACACATTTCAGCCGATCCGGGCGACGCCCTCCCCTAACGTTCAAGACGGGTTGTCGGATCCTGACGCTATCTCCTTGGGAACTCTTCGAGCATCTGGTGATCTGTCTGTACTCCTCCAGGAGACAGATTGCCGGACGTTGGAAGGGGAAGTCGACGCCGCCGCAAATAAAGTTGCGCCTTATCTCGAAGCGCTCTATGAAGCATATCTCGAAACGCTGTTTGAAGGAGGTTCTATGTTTGCTCGGGTTGTGGAATGCCAATCCAAAGCTGGCCAAAGTGCACAGGCCGGCAACAAGCTAAAAAATGACGTGCTGCCGATTCTGCAAAAGCAGCCGGGTTTTGTTGACTTTCTAACGCTTACCGACAGGACAGACACCGAACGGCTGGTGTGTATCAGTTTCTGGACCTCGCAAGAGGATGCCGACAAATACCACCGGCAACACTATGACACGATCAACGCCGCGTTGAGGTCAGTCTTGGAGTCTCCTCCGACCCTGGAGACCTTTGCGGTAGATCTATCAACGGCGCATCGCATCGCGGCGGACATAGCCGCTTGAGGGGCAGCCTAATTGCCCCGGCACGTTCGATTCGCCTCCGGGCCGGGGCGCTTGGATAGGACGCAATGGCCTCGGCGCGGCGTCATCGCGCCAGCGGAGGGTAAGGAAACTGTGACTGTCTGAGGAGAGGATGAGGGTCCTCCCTCGCTGCGGACAAAATTAGGACGTCCGGTTTCCCCCTCCGGGCTTCCCGATCTGCACGATCTACTAAAGGTCCTCGACTCTCGAGCCCTCTCGAGGCAGAGGAATCTGACTGGTCGGGAAATAATGAAAGACGAGCATCTTGATGAAACTCTATGGCAGCGTGAGGAGCGCTTCCGCCTAATGGTCTCTTGTGTCAAGGACTACGCCATTCTGATTCTCGATCCGAAGGGGCACATCACCAGCTGGAATCCAGGTGCCGAACGAATCAAGGGCTATGGTGCCGAAGAGATCGTTGGCCAGCATTTCTCATGCTTCTATCCGTCCGAGGATATCCTCAGTGGCAAACCGGAAAACGAACTCGCAACCGCCGCAACTGAAGGCCGGGTCGAAGACGAAGGCTGGCGGGTGCGTAAGGATGGCTCACGCTTCTGGGCGAACGTCGTGATTACCGCCTTGCGCGACGAACAAGGTCACCTTCGCGGTTTTTGTAAAATTACCCGCGATATGACTGACCGCATGCGGGCGGAAGCAAAGTTTCGCGGTCTTTTGGAAGCGGCACCCGATGCCATGGTGGTGGTGAACCAGCGGGGCAGCATCGTGTTGGTCAACGCCCAGGTCGAGAAGATGTTTGGTTACAGCCGAGAGGAACTCTTGGAGCAGAATATTGAGATCCTGGTGCCGGAACGCTTCCGCGGGAAACATCCGGGACACAGGGTGGCTTTTTCCGCGCATCCGCGATTACGGGAGATGGGAGCGGGTCTGGAGCTGTACGGTTTGCGCAAGGACGGGTCAGAGTTTCCGGTGGAGATCAGTCTGAGTCCGCTAGAGACAGAGGAAGGGACGCTGATCTCCAGTGCCATTCGTGACATCACTGAACGCAAAAAGGCGCAAGACAGTATTCGACAATTGAACCAGGTCCTCGAATTGCGCAACACGGAACTCACGACCATCAACAAGGAACTGGAAAGCTTCAGTTATTGCGTTTCCCATGACCTGCGCGCTCCCTTGAGAGCGATTGACGGTTTCAGCCTTGCCCTGGTCGAAGATCACGGGGACAAGCTCCCGGATGATGGGAAGGCCCAATTGTCGAGGATTCGAGTGGCTACCGGCCGGATGGGTCGTTTGATTGACGACATGTTGAGACTCGCGCGCATTGCCCGGTCCGAGATCGTTCGCGACGACATAGACATCAGCCGCCTAGCGCGAGAGATCGTCGCGCAGCTCAGAAGCTCGGAGCCAACTCGGCAGGTCGACATCGACATTGCTCCGAACCTGACGGTTAGCGGTGACCGGCAGCTACTCCGAGCCATGTTGGAGAATCTGCTCGGGAACGCCTGGAAGTTCACTTCGAAGCGGAGCGACGCGCACATCGAGTTCGGAGTCATAGACCGCGGTTCAGGGTTGACCTATTTCGTGCGGGACAACGGCGCCGGCTTCGATGAGCAATACGCAGACAAGTTGTTTGGCGTCTTTCAGCGCCTACATTCGGATGAAGAGTTCTCCGGTACTGGTGTAGGCCTGGCGGCGACGCAGCGCGTTGTGAACAAACACGGAGGTCGAATCTGGGCCGAGGGAGCAGTTGACCGTGGCGCTACCTTTTACTTTGTTCTGCAATCCCAGGCATCTTTCGCAAACGTTTAGGAGCCAACTTATGTTCGCAGCGCCGATCCTGTTAGTAGAAGACAGTCCCGACGATGAAGCTCTTACCCTCCGAGCACTGAGGAAAAACAACATTCACAACGAGGTTGTGGTGGCGCATGACGGCGTGGAGGCGCTCGACTATCTCTTTGGAACTGGAATTCACGCGGACCGGGATCTCGGCGTAATGCCGCAGGTCGTTCTGCTGGATCTGAAGTTGCCTAAGGTCGATGGTCTGGAGGTCCTGCGCAGGCTGCGGTCAGATGCCAGAACCCGTTTGTTACCGGTGGTCATTCTCACTTCCTCGACGCAGGAAGAGGATCGCATTGCCGGATATGGCTTGGGGGCAAACAGTTATGTCCGTAAGCCAGTCGATTTTGCGCAATTTATTGAGGCTGTCCGGCAACTAGGTCTTTATTGGTTGATCCTGAATGAACCCGTTCCGATGCCAATGAGGAGAGTTGCGTGACAACTCCTCTGCGGGTCCTTCTCGTCGAAGATTTGGAAGATGACGCCGCCATGGTTGTTCGTGAGTTGCGCCGCGGCGGCTACGATGTCAGTTACGAACGCGTTGATAGGCCGGAAGCGATGCTCCAGGCCATCGAAAGTCAACATTGGGACATTGTGATTTGCGACTATTCGCTCCCTCATTTCAGCGGCGCAGCGGCGCTCCAGTTGTTGCGGGCGAAGAATCTGGATACGCCGTTCATCTACGTTTCGGGCACCATCGGAGAAGAGATTGCCATCGCTGCCCTTAAGCAAGGCGCCCAGGATTATGTCATGAAGGGCAACCTGAGACGGCTGCTGTCAGCAGTTGAGCGGGAGTTGAAAGATACCGAACAGCGGCGCGAAAAGGTACAGCTCGAACGGCAACTGCGATTACTCGAACGATTTGAAGGCATCGGGAGGCTCGCGGGAGGGATTTCCCACGACTTCAACAATGTTATAGGGGTCATCCTCGGCTGGTCACAATTGGGAGAGGAAGAAGCACCCGATGGCAGCCAATTGCAAGATCATTTTCGCAGGATTCATGCGGAAGCAGACCGGGGAGCGCGTCTTACCGGGCAGTTGCTGGCATTTGCGCGGAGCGAAGTCCTGCAACCTGAAAAGATCGATCTCAACAGCTCGATCGTAGAAATTCTTGCTTTGCTACGCAGCGGGGTCGGCGCGGCCATTGAGTTGGAGAGCGCTCTAGACCCGAAGCTTCACGTGATACAGGCCGACCTGACTCAGATCGGGCAAGTGATCATGAATCTGTGCATCAACGCCAGGGACGCGATGCCACGGGGTGGGCGTTTAACCATTCGCACCAGGAATGTTGAACTTGATGAAGAGTTCTGCGGCCGCCACTCTCGGGGAAGGCCGGGCGAATATGTAGTACTTGAGATCTGCGATACCGGAATCGGAATGGACACGGCAACCCTGGACCACATTTTCGAGCCCTTCTTTACGACCAAGGGACCAGGGGAGGGAACGGGCCTGGGCTTAGCGATCGTATACGGGGTTGTTAAGCAGCACAACGGATTCATGGAGGTGCGCAGCCAACCAGGCAAGGGCAGCCTGTTTCAGGTCTATTTTCCAGCGGCCACCGGAGTCCCCGCCGGGCGGAGGGCTCGTAAGCCTCAAATGTCTGTGGCCGGAAGTGAGACCATTCTCGTAGCTGAGGATCACGAGGGATTGCGTGAATTAATTGAAACAGTGTTGAACGATCACGGATACAAGACCATCGTCGCCGACAATGGCGAACATGCGCTCCGACTCTTCAGGGAGAATGTTGAGCAAGTCAAGCTTGTGATCCTGGATGTCACTATGCCGCTCCTCACCGGGCCTGATGCCTATGACAAAATGAGTGCCATCAGGCCGGGTGTCCCAGTTATTTTCACAACTGGACATGCTCAAGAGGTCGCCGCTTTGAATGCGAGAATGGAGGCGGGGGCGACGTTCCTTTCAAAACCTTACGCACCGCACACTTTAAGTCAGGTCGTGCGGGATACGTTGGATCGGGAACGGCAGCGGAACTCCTCCGTGGACGCTCTTAGATCGCGGCCAGGTGATTATCGCTTCTTGACGGGAACGTAAGACCACTTTCTTGTTGGAGTGATTCCGTACAAGCGCTCAACCGTCGCCATTGATCACTCGACTCTTCCACTCGCCCGATGATGAACCTGCTGCGGCAACTCTCGATCGAGCGCAAACACATGCACTGAGGCAAACTTCTGCCACATTGACTAGCTCCAACGCCGGGTTGCGGTAATTAAACCTCTAACAACACAGGTGATCGCCATCACCAGGATCAGTATCGAGGAATACTTTCTGGCCATGAGCGTAGCGCTATAGTAAGGATGACCGCAAATGAGGACAAAGTGTCGAATCGAAAACCGAGTACATATTTTACGAATCCAAACCGAATCGGACCCCAGCAACCAACTCAGAGTTCCTTCGAGCAGGTCGTACAGTCCTTGCACTTGATCCCAGAACAATACCCCGCGTCCGCCGAACTAAGAGCCTGGGTCAGACGAAACAAGACTTTCAAGTATGTTCCTCCCGATCTTCTCCTGATATTTGGATTCAAGGTAGGCGCTGAAGTTTAATGGCTGGCGGAACATAGCCGTAACCCGCGTGGGCAGGTCATCTTCCTTGTCTTCACCATGGCCGCCATCGCTTCCGGCCTTAGAAGAGTCGGACGGATTCGGAGCGCGTAGGAGGTGCTAGCCCTGCCAAACGTGCTTACCGCAGGTGCAGCGCACGGTATCGGTAGGATGTGGTTTCGTCAGTTGCTGTTTGCAGACCGGGCAAGGTTTGGTCATCAGGTAAGTCATAAATTTGGGTTCCATGGGACTAGGCTCTCTTGGTGGCAAATCAATTCGAGGGCAAACTGACAAGCGAATTGGCAACCGCGTGTACCGACAGTTCGATCCGATTGTGCACCCCTATTTTGCGCATCATCTTCGCAATGTGGGCTTTGACTGTGCGTTCTACAATTCCGAGCGGCGCACCGATTTCCTTGTTGGAAAGCCCTGTTACCAACATTTTTAGAACCTGTTTTTCGCGATCGGTGAGAGCGCCGTCAGATCCGGACCGCATTCTTTTCCGTTGTGTGACGGCAAGTTCAACGAATCTCGAAAGAACGCGACGCGGAGCCCAAACCGAACCTTCATTCACCACGCGAATCGCCTGGGCAAATTCGCTGGGAGATGATCCCTCAAATACATAGCCTTTTGCTCCGGCAACAATGGCGTTGAGAATGACCTCTTCATTTGCGCTGGGCCCAATCACGATGACGGGTAAATTAGGGCTCGTCACTTTCAGGTTCACCATTGTGTCGAACAAGTTACGATCGGGTCGATCGCCCAACAGGACAAGGTCAATGTCCACCTGATCCGCGATTTCCGGGATTGAAGTAGTAATCAGTTCTAAGTCTGATTCTGATTCCAAAACGGCGTGGAAACCTACTAGGCGCAGAGGATCGCTCTCGACGAGAGCGATACGAAGTTTGCGGTTATTGGTTGTCGAGATTCTCATGAGACTTACGATGCAATCCGCGAGCCTTCTAACATGTGAGCGACAGTACTTTAGTGTTTGCATGTTATTTGGGTGCGTAAGCGATGTGGACTTGCGCTGTACTGCATTGGTATTGAACATGTGTATAGAATCCGGACATTAGCGGACTCATTCTACACGCGGGGCAATACCAAGACGGCTTGACCGACGATGTCACGTCCGGACGCACCTCAGAGGTAGCGTCTTTTAGCGCTGGCGAAGAGTAAAAATAGCCCTAGCAAAGTGTAAAAACACGCTGCGAGGTCGCCCGTTTTTCTTCCATCCGGAATGTGGACATCACAGCTTGTTGATGGCATCTTTCAGTTGCTCCGTTAAAGTCTTTGTGACCTGGCGAAGTTGAACCAGACTGCCTCGTTGAAATTCAACGTCGGTTCTCTGTAAGTCATCGGAGAGAGCTTGGCAAAGCTGGAATGCGGCACGAATGCGTTCTCCGGCGATAAGCGAGAGCAAACTTGTCGACTCCTGATTGGTCTCCTGGCGGACAATATATTGCTGGGCAGCCCATGCTGTGTTTCTGACTCGATTTAAAGCGTCCCGGAAATCCGCCAGAACATCCAGGTCTACCTCGTTGGAGAGCAATAAGGCATGTAGCCCCTGAAGCTCCGATATACCCTTTTCTAAGTGTGAGCGAACATTCGGATTCCCAGTCCTTGGTGGTGTCGTCTCCCGTGAACTTAGCGGCAAAGCGGCACTCTGTTCCTTTTTCAGTTTCGGAGGGTTCGGCCTGCGTCCCGCACTTCGGTCGGCCATAGCAGTCTCCTCGCTTGGCAGTACACATCATAAACCTATGGCAGCATCGAATACCTTCACGTCGAATCAACCGCCCAATGCAGTGACGGCCATGGAACGACTCGCTGATGGTATGCCGCACACCGGCCATAGCGGACGTGCGAGAAAGTGCAAAGCTCAGTGTTTTACTGGGGGCTGGACACACCGCGGTGGACAACTATCCATCGGGTGCCCGGGTGAACTAACGTGGGGAGGTGACCGCTAGTTTGCCATCCGATTCTGGTCCTTCCTGGAAAATGTCACTCGTGCGAGTCTTCGGACGCGACTTCAAAACACGCTAGTGATTTCGCCCGTAGCGGGAATCAAGAGCAAGATTCAGTTCGAGGACATTCACTCGCGGTTCGCCTAGAAATCCCCATTGTCGATTCTCGGTGTTCTCAGCGACTAGGCGAGCGACTTCCGTCTCTGGAATCTTGCGCTCCGCCGCCACACGTCGAATCTGGAAGTCCGCAGCCGCCGGCGAGATGTCCGGATCCAGTCCTGAAGCCGATGTAGTTACCAGATCAACCGGGATCGGAGTACCGGGGTTTTCGGCCTGCAGTTTGGCAACATCCCCATTCACGCGAGTAATCAGCTGCGCATTCGTCGGACCCAAGTTCGAGCCGCCGGAGGCAGTGGCATCGTAGCCGGTGCCAGCAGCGGATGGCCGCGAATGGAAGTAGCCGCGCCCTGAAAATGGTTGCCCGATCAGCCGCGATCCCATCAGCCCTCCGTCTTTTCCTTGGATGAGTTCGCCGTTGGCCTGTTTGGGAAAGATCAATTGCGCGAGTCCGGTCACCAGCAGGGGATACAGGACTCCTAACAGCACTGTCGTTGCGATGGTCATGAGTACCGCTGTGATCAGATTCTTTTTCATTGCTCTTCTCGATTCAAACTTCTCTATTCAATTCTCGATACCGCTCATCCTCTATACGAGCTTGATGCCGGTGATGAGCATGTCAATCAGCTTGATCCCGATGAAAGGGACTACCAGTCCGCCAAGTCCATACACCAGCAGATTCTGCCGCAGCAGAGATTCGGCGCTCATCGCCTTGTACGCGACGCCTCGCAACGCCAACGGAATGAGGGCGACGATGATGAGTGCGTTAAAAATCACAGCAGAAAGAATGGCCGACTGCGGAGTCTGCAGGCGCATGATGTTCAGCGCATTCAGCACCGGAAAGGTGCCAGCGAACATTGCTGGGATGATGGCAAAATACTTGGCCACGTCGTTCGCAATCGAGAATGTGGTGAGCGCTCCACGCGTCATCAGCAACTGCTTGCCGATTGCCACGACTTCGATCAGCTTGGTGGGATTCGAATCCAGATCCACCATGTTTCCCGCTTCTTTCGCGGCTTGGGTGCCCGTGTTCATCGCAACACCCACATCGGCTTGCGCCAGTGCCGGAGCATCGTTGGTACCGTCGCCGGTCATGGCCACCAGTTTGCCGTCTGCCTGCTCGCGGCGAATCAGATCCATCTTGTCTTTCGGAGTTGCTTCCGCCAGAAAATCGTCTACGCCCGCCTCGCGCGCAATTGCCGCCGCGGTCAGCGGGTTGTCGCCGGTGATCATCACGGTTTTGATCCCCATGGCGCGCAGTTGATTGAAGCGCTCGCGCATCCCACCTTTGACAATGTCCTTCAGGTAGATCACGCCGAGCGCCCGCTGATTTTCCGCCACCACCAGAGGAGTTCCCCCGGAGCGTGCGATCTGCTCGACGCTCGCCTGAATCTCGCGTGGCAGCGAGGTGCCGAACTGATGCAAGTATTTGGTGATGGCGTCGACCGCTCCTTTGCGAATCTCGCGGCCGTCCAGGTTCACTCCTGACATGCGCGTTTGCGCGGTGAACGGGACAAACACGGCCTCGTGCGACGCGAGTTCGCGTCCGCGAAGAGCGTATTTTTCTTTCGCTAGCACAACGATCGACCGGCCTTCCGGCGTTTCGTCAGCGAGCGAAGAGAGTTGAGCGGCATCGGCCATTTCGGCTGCGGTGATGCCTGGCGCAGGAATGAATTCCGCTGCCTGGCGGTTGCCGAGCGTGATCGTTCCTGTCTTATCGAGCAGCAACGTGTTGACGTCGCCTGCTGCTTCCACGGCGCGTCCGGACATGGCGAGCACGTTGTGCTGCACCAGGCGATCCATACCGGCAATGCCGATCGCGGAAAGCAGGCCGCCAATGGTAGTTGGAATCAGGCAGACGAGCAGGGAGACGAGCACAAATACTGTCTGCGGCGATCCCGAGTAAATCGCGAAAGGTTGCAGGGTAACCACAGCCAGTAGAAAGATGATGGTCAGACCCGCCAGCAGAATATTGAGCGCAATCTCGTTCGGAGTCTTCTGCCGCTCCGCACCTTCGACCAAGGCGATCATTCTGTCGAGGAAGGTTTCGCCTGGATTCGAAGTGATACGAACTTTGATCACATCGGAAAGCACACGCGTGCCGCCAGTGACTGCCGAGCGGTCGCCTCCGGCTTCGCGAATCACCGGCGCGGATTCGCCGGTTATCGCAGACTCGTCCACCGAGGCGACGCCTTCGATGACTTCACCATCGCCGGGGATGAGTTCGCCGGCGACAACCACCACGACATCTCCTGACCGCAGCTTCGCGCTCGCCACGATTTCTGTCTGTCCGTCCGGCAGAAGGCGCTTAGCCTCGGTTTCGGAACGGGCTTTACGCAGCGTGTCGGCTTGCGCCTTGCCGCGCCCTTCCGCCATAGCTTCCGCGAAATTCGCGAATAGCACTGTGAACCAAAGCCACAGCGTGATCTGTAGATTGAAGGCGAAGCTCGTCGGTCTTGCGGAACAGCAGCAACGTAGTCACGACGCTGCCCACTTCGACCACAAACATGACCGGATTCTTCATCATGGTGCGTGGATCGAGCTTCACCAAGGCATCGACCAGCGCGCGCCGGATGATTTTTGCGTCCCACAAACTCTTGCTTTTCTTTTCTGCCATCTTTGCCTCAGAAAGTCACATCCGCGTTAGTTGCGTCTTAGAAAGTTTTCCCTGCCAGCATCTGCAGGTGTTCAAGTACGGGTCCCAGACTGAGCGCCGGGAAAAATGTCAGAGCTCCGACGATCACAATCACCGAGACCAGCAGAAGGGAAAACAGGGGCGTAGTCACGGGGAACGTACCTGCCGAAGCGGGGATCGATTTCTTCTTCGCCAGGTTGCCGGCAATCGCCAGCATGGGAATAATCATGAAGAATCGTCCTACCAGCATGGTCATCGCGCCCGCAGTGTTGTACCAGAGCGTATTCCCGTTCAAGCCGCCGCAACGCGGACCCGTTATTTCCGGCCATGGATGTGAAGGCGTAGAGGATTTGAGTCAGGCCGTGTGGGCCGGCATTGCTGATGCTGGAGGTGCCGAATCCCTCGACCGATGAAATGCCGGTGAGCACCAGAATGATCAGCGGGAAAACCAGCGTGACCAGCATCGCCATCTTCACGTCGTAGGCTTCAATCTTCTTGCCCAGATACTCCGGCGTGCGCCCCACCATGAGTCCTGCAATGAACACTGACAGCACCACGTAAATCAGGATGCCGTACAGGCCCGCACCGACTCCTCCAAAAACCGTCTCGCTAAGCATGATGTTGACTAACGGCACCATTCCGCCCAACGGCGTAAACGAATCGTGTTGGCCGTTGATGGCCCCGCAACTCGCGTCGGTGGTGACGGTGGCGAAGAGCGCGGAATTGGCGATGCCGAAGCGCACTTCCTTGCCTTCCATGTTGCCGCCCGGTTGCTGCGCGGTGACGCGTTGCTCAACGCCGTGAAGCAGTGGATTACCTTGGGCCTCGGCCCAGTAAGCCGTCGTAACTCCGCACAGGAACAGAACTGCCATCGCCCCCCAGACCGCCCAGCCGTGACGTGGCGATCCTGTCATTCGACCCAGCGTGTAAGTCAGTCCTGCCGGAATGGCAAAAATCGAAAGCATCTGCAGCAAGTTACTGAGTGGTGTGGGATTCTCGAAAGGATGGGAGCTGTTGGCGCCGAAGAACCCGCCGCCGTTCGTGCCCAGCATCTTGATCGCTTCTTGAGAAGCAACCGGCCCTTGCGCGATGGTCTGATCGGTCACAGTACCCATCACCGCTTTGCCATCGGGCCCAACCATCGGCTTGCCGTCGGTTCCCGTCTTCTGGACTTGTTGCGGCTCGACCAGTTTTGCAGTGTCATACGGCTTGAGGTTTTGCACGACTCCCTGCGAAACCAGGAGCAGGGCATAGATGATGCAGGCGGGCAAGAGTACCCACAGAGTGGAGCGGGTCATGTCGACCCAGAAATTGCCGATTGTCTCTTTTTCCTTGCGCGCGATGCCGCGAACGAATGCGATCGCCAGCGCGATTCCCACCGCCGCCGAAGCGAAGTTGTGGTAGGCCAAGCCAGCCATCTGCGTGAGATAGCTCATGGTGGATTCGCCCGAATAGTTCTGCCAATTCGTATTCGTGGTGAAGGAGGAGGCGGTGTTAAAAGCGAGTGCCTGCCCAACCGCGCCGAACTTCTGCGGATTCCAAGGCAGCCACTGCTGCACGCGCTCGATCAGGTACAGCAGCAGCATGGTGGCGCCGCTGAACAGCAGCATGGCGAAGGCGTATTCTGTCCAGCGCATCTCATGCTCTTCGTCCACTCCGGTGACGCGATATAGCAGGCGCTCGATCGGTCGAAGTACGGGATCGAGAAAAGTGCGCTCGCGGCTAAAGACCTTCGCCATAAACACGCCGAGAGGCTTGGTGATCGCCAGAATCAGAGCCAGGAATACGAAGATCTGTATCCAGCCATTGGTTGTCATTTCAGAATTTCTCCGGTCGCAACAGGGCATAGAGCAGGTAGACCATCAAACCCGCACTAATGATCAGCATGATGATCGCTTCAGCACTCATAACAATTTGTCCTCAGCGAATTCGATCGCAGAACCGCACATAACCGAGCGATAGCAAGAAAAACGCTATCGTGACTACGACAAAGATCACGTCTTGCATACTAAAATTCCTCCCCTCCGCGAATGCGAACAACCAGGCAAGAAATGAAGATTGCGGTCCTGCGGAGGCGACTTCCGCGCCCTTTCGATTAAATGCGGGGTACCATAAAAAGGGGGTAAGGGGTTCGTAAGGAAGTCATAAAGATTAAAAAGCCTTCCTTCTGGTTATTCGGCGTGCTGGCAAAAATCAGCTTCCTGTTTTCAAGTCACGGAGTTCTCGGAATTTCCTCGCTTGCTCGCCAACCGCAAAACCTCAGGGTTGCTTCCTGGAAACGACGACCCAGACTGTGCCGCGGCCCGCGCAGTAGCGGCAGCGGTCCTGACCCATCGATTTCCCCGTTCCGCGGCATTCCAGGCAACTGGCAACAACATTCAATTCTTGCAGCCGGGATCGGTGCGGCGAAAGAACTTCTTGCACCAGGAACAGGCACTAAGGCCGAGCAATCCGAAAGCTTCCTTCAGTCGATCCAGTTCGAATTGGTGGCTAGCAAGTATCTCCTCCAGGCGTGGGTAGGATTTTTCGGCCATAGGTTCGCTCTCATTCCCAGGAGAGATTGCGGCTCATGAGACGACGGAACCTGGAAGCCGGAAGCAAGAAGCCCCTACTGATGAGCGGCGGGCTGATTCCTCGGCAAATGACAAGAGGAAACTTGAGTCAGGGTCCGCGAGGTCACAGGATGAAGCGACAAAGGATTTGCGCTGCGCATTTGCGATTGGGTTAGTTCCTTCACGTCCAGCTGTCCATCGTGGTTCGTGTCGCAAACTGTTGAACTCCGCTTGCGCATGAACCTCATCCATTCCTGCTTGGAAACCTTGCCACTTTTGTCGGTATCCATCAGGAGCAACAGTTTTTTGGCTGCGTCGGTGGCTTCGGCAAGGCTCACTCGTGCACATGAGCTTCCTGTCGGTGAATCCTGCTTTCTACACTAGAACTTGACCATGATGTCGATGTCGATCAGATTCTCGTCTTTGCGCAGATCCGGGAACCACACGCTGCTGCCTTGTGCACCGCAGGCCGTCGTAGCGCCGCTCAGACTCAAGGGAGCTCCCGAGGTCTGCGCTGGGTTTCCATCCAAGCAGGCATAGTATTGGGGATACCCGTTGTTGGTATAAGGCACTCCGCCTGAACCCGGCGGCGTAACTCCGCCTCTGCCAGACCAGTACGGCACGTTGGCATGGCGGTAATCGTATTCCCAGCGGAAGGTGAGCCACTGCTTCGGCATGTAATCGTAGGTGATCGACGTATCCCAGGCCTTGAACGGGTTGCCAGGATTGCCGGTAAAGTAAGGAGCGTTAATCGCCGCGGACGAAGCGGTTTCGCCATTGATAGGCGGAAGCAGAACCAGATAGCGTCCGGGGTTGTTGATCACGCCGCCACCGATGGTTAATCCGTGCGTATCTTTTTTGAACCAGGTGCGATCGTAGAGCATGAAGCCAATAAAGCTCTGCTTCGGGCCGCCCGTCTTATCGCCATAACAGCTCACGCCACCACCAAATTCGCATCCCATATCGCCAGTGAAAGAGAAGGCCATCTTGTCCAGGGTCTGTCCCGGCCGGTCGAAATACTTGATCTCGATACTATCGTCGGTGTGAATGCGTCCGCGGTTCGGGATGTAGAGGTCATCATGACCCAGACCATAATTGTTCGATATGACATTCACCCACGGTCTTGGAGTCCACTTGATCTGTCCACCCAGACCTTTTCTCGAATTGGATGAAGCGTAGGATTGCCATCCGTTGATGATCCAGGGCTCGATCTTCAAGTGCGGGTTGGGGAAGATTTGGATGCGGACGCCTTCGAAAAACCACGGTGTGTTGGACGAAACGTACGAGGGCTGGTAGGCCCAGTTATCGAAGTTGTAGTAGCTGAACAGGCCGATGTAGGACATGAAGATTCCCGCATCGATGTTGATGCCGTTCAACGCGTTGAGGTGGTAACCGCCGTAGGCCTCGGCGAGGTAGCGATCCGCATCGGCGAGGTTCCATTGTCCTTTGGCATAGCTGGGGTCATTGCGGACGGTTGCTGTGGAATACATGCCGAACTGGGTCATGACCCGGGCGCGCACGTTGTCGTAATGGAAATCGCCACCGATGCCGAGTTGTTCCAATTGAATTTCATTGGAGCGAAACAGCTCGCTGGATCCGCCCATCGAGTTGTCTACCGGTTTGTTGAAGTCATAGTTGTAGGTAACATCGGCGCGGATTTCGGGGGTGAAGAATTTCGTGTCGAAGGCCGTGTCTTTGTTACGCGGATTGCCATTGAGCCAAGTCCAGTCCCAGTCCGAGAACGGTGCGATCTTTTCTTTTTTTGCAGGCGTGGTCGAAGTGTCGCTCGACGCCAGCGTCGTCATCGCCGCAGCCGGAGCTACTACCGACAAGGGTGCGGTTGTTGCTGGGATTACAGGCGCCAGTGATGCGTTAGTCGTCCCTGCCCGGCTCTTCAGTTCCGCCTCGAGCTGTTCGATCCGAGCCTTCATCGCTGCCAGCTCTTTTGCGATATCCGCCGAGCCTACCGGGTCTGGAGCGACTGCGGGACGAACCGGTGATACATCTGCTGCAGCCGAGGTGTCATGGAGGGCGGCTACTTTCGCCGGAGCCTCGGATTGCTCCTGAGTCTGCGCATAGCACTGTGAAGTCTGGCCGATCACGAAACTCAAAATAAGCATCGAAGGAATTGAAAGCGCTACCGCCTTGCGCACGACAGCCTTTGTAATTTTCAAGTTCGCATCCTTTCCGGTCCGAGGTCCGGTGTTATTCATCGAAATGGGGCATCCACTCTGAGGTGGACAAGCTACGGTCGTGGTTGTCAAACCGATATCACATCCGAAAATCCGTAAGGCTGGCATAAAAAATTCGTAAAGAGCACATAAAGACTCTGAATAACACCCGACTCTAGCCTTCGCGATTCCACGGCGTGACGATGGTACGGATTGGTTTTCGCGTTGGCGGTTATTTCGTAGGGCCGGACCGGAATTGGCTGCGGATTGTAACTTGGCGAGCGCTAGGTCGGCCCGGGCAATTGCATGTGCGACGAGTTTGGAATCGCCGCATGGAACCGCTCACACCTCGACCTGATCTGGGATCACCCCATATTAGGTCGAGGTTGAGCGTGGTAAGTCTCTAACGCCAACCTTCGGAGATCACTGAAGGTCGAAACGATCAAGGTTCATCACCTTGTTCCATGCCGCTGCAAAATCATGGACAAATTTCTCCTGCGCGTCCGAACTTCCGTAGACTTCGGCAAGTGCCCGAAGCTGGGAATTTGAACCGAAAATAAGATCGACACGCGTGCCTGTCCACTTGACTGCACCTGTTTTACGATCGCGTCCTTCGAATACATCTTGGGCGTCCGAGACGGCCTTCCACTCCGTACCCATATCGAGCAGGTTGAGGAAGAAGTCATTGGTCAGTGCCTCCGGCCGCTTGGTGAAGACGCCATGCTTTGTCTGTCCGACGTTTGTATTCAGAACACGCAGGCCGCCAATGAGTACCGTCAGCTCGGGCGCGGTCAGCGTCAGTAATTGGGCTTTGTCGATCAGCAACGTCTCGGACGATACACTGTATTTGCCCTTGATGTAGTTGCGGAAGCCGTCCGCGACCGGCTCGAGCACGGCGAAGGAGTCCACATCAGTCTGCTTCTGAGAGGCATCCGTGCGCCCGGGTCTAAAGGGGACGGTCACATGGTGGCCAGCATTTTTCGCCGCGCGTTCGACACCTGCGCAACCGGCTAAGACGATCAGGTCGGCGAGCGAAACCTTTTTGCCGCGGGACTTCTTGCCGTCCGACTGCGCGCCGTTGAATTCGCTCTGGATACTTTCGAGCGTCTTCAGCACCTTCGCCAGCTGCTCCGGCTGGTTGACTTTCCAGTCCTTCTGCGGGGTCAGGCGAATACGAGCGCCATTCGCGCCGCCACGCTTGTCGGAGCCGCGGAAGGTGGACGCCGACGCCCATGCGGTCGAAACCAGCTGAGAGACCGACAAGCCCGAAGCAAGAATCTTGTCCTTAAGGGTGGCAATATCCCGCTCATCAATCAGTGGGTGATCGACCGCGGGCACGGGGTCTTGCCAGAGAAGCTCTTCGGCAGGGACTTCCGGGCCGAGATAGCGCGCCCGCGGACCCATGTCACGGTGCGTCAGCTTGAACCACGCACGGGCGAAGGCATCGGCGAACTGGTCCGGATTCTCGTAGAACCGCCTCGAAATCTTTTCGTAAGCGGGATCGAGGCGCAGGGAGAGATCTGTGGTCAGCATGGAGGGCGAGCGACGCTTTGACGGGTCGTGCGGATCCGGCACGGTACCGTTCCCTGCGCCCCCCTTCGGCTTCCACTGATTCGCCCCGGCCGGACTCTTGGTCAGTTCCCATTCGTAGCGAAACAGGTGTTCAAAGAACTCGTTGCTCCATTTTGTCGGCTTGGTCGTCCAGATAACTTCCAGGCCGCTTGTAATCGCGTCGCCGCCCTTGCCAGTGCCAAAGCTGCTCTTCCAGCCGAAGCCCTGCTCCTCGATGCCAGCGGCTTCGGGCTCAGGTCCAACATGGGACGAGGGGCCGGCTCCGTGAGTCTTGCCGAAGGTGTGGCCGCCCGCGATCAGCGCGACGGTTTCTTCGTCGTTCATGGCCATGCGCGCGAAGGTCTCACGGATATCGTGGGCCGCGGCGATCGGGTCCGGGTAGCCATCGGGGCCTTCCGGGTTCACGTAGATCAGACCCATCTGCACTGCGGCCAGCGGGTTTTCCAGATTACGCTCATTCGTGCCAGAACGAGTACGATCTTTCTCGCTGCCATGCAGTTCCTCGTCGGCTACGATCACGCCTTCGCCGGGCTGTCCCTTGCCATAGCGAACGTCGCCGCCCAGCCATTTGGTCTCGGTTCCCCAGTAGACGTCCTCGTCTGGCTCCCAAACGTCCTCGCGTCCGCCGCCGAAACCGAAGGTCTTAAAGCCCATCGATTCCAGGGCGACGTTTCCGGCGAGGATGATCAGGTCGGCCCATGAAATTTTGTTTCCATACTTCTGCTTGACGGGCCAGATCAGCCGACGCGCCTTGTCAAGGCTGACGTTGTCGGGCCAGCTATTGAGAGGAGCGAAGCGCTGTTGGCCCGATCCGGCACCGCCGCGACCGTCGCCGATGCGGTACGTTCCGGCGCTATGCCAAGCCATGCGAATGAACAAAGGTCCGTAGTGGCCGAAGTCCGCCGGCCACCAGTCCTGCGAGGTCGTCATCACCGCCAGAAGGTCCTTCTTCACGGCTGCCAGATCGAGGCTCTTGAACGCTTCGGTATAGTTAAAGTTTTTGTCCATAGGATCGGACAGGGATGAGTGCTGGCGCAGGATCTTCACCTTCAACTGGTTCGGCCACCAGTCACGGTTCGATGTGCCTTCACCTGCGGCGTGATGGAACGGGCACTTCGTTTCGGTTGCCATGATTTCTCTCCTGTGTTGGTTGATTCCAAACTATTGGGCCCGGAGCCCACGCATTGATCCGTGCGTGTTCGTCCTTATCACTGGCATGGAATGAATATGCGCAGAACTGGAACCACGTTTTCGTTTGTCTCGACCCAATGAATGTACATTATAGAGAGGAACAGCTCCAATATATAGTTCCCATCCTGTGTATAGGTATCGCCTATGGAATTTCACCAGCTACGTTACGTCTGTGCGATTGCGGATACAGGCAGTTTCAGTCGCGCCGCGGAGCGCTGCCACGTTGCCCAGCCCTCGCTCTCGCAGCAGATTCTCAAACTCGAGGAAGATTTGGGCACAAAGCTCTTCGACCGCTTGGGCCGCAGCATTCGCCTCACCGAGGCTGGTCGCGCATTTCTGCCCCACGCCCGCTCCGTTCTAAGCCAGATGGAGATGGCGCGATCGAGCGTAGCCGATAAGTGCGCAGACGTTCGCGGCAGCGTAGCCGTTGGCGTTATCCCGACCATTGCCCCCTACCTGATGCCGCGCTACACAACGGCCTTTACGAAGAAGTATCCTGAAGCGAAACTGCGCATCGTGGAAGAAACGACGCCGATCCTTGTCGAAAGCCTGCGCGACCTATCGATCGATCTTGCGATTCTCGCCCTCCCTCTGCGGCACAAAGATCTGGAGCTGTTCCCGCTTCGTACTGAACCACTCTTTGCCGTGCTGCCCAGGAATCATCCCCTTGCCGCGACCCGATCGCTCACCCTGAAGGATCTCCGCGGAGAGTCCTTCGTCATGCTTCGCGACGGCCATTGCTTTCGGGACCTTAGCATTGCCGCCTGCACACACGCGCGCGTCACGCCGCACATCGCGTTCGAGAGCGGCCAGTTCAGCAGTCTCTTTGGAATGGTCGCCGCCGGCGTCGGCATCTCGCTCGTCCCCGAAATGGCGATGGACAGGAACGCCGGGTGTCGCTATGTGCGCCTCAGTGATGCGCGCGCAACGCGCACCATCGTCGCTGCCGTTCTGCGCGGGCGCAGCTTTAACCGCGTCCAGCAGGCCTTTTTGTCGGGAGTCAAAAACTAAGGCAGACCAATTCGGCTGCTGGTAATCAATCCAACGGGGCAGTCGCCTTAACCTGATCAAGTGTGATAAAACTTTGTAGATTTTATACGACCTGTGGGGTGAAAACGCATCCATACCTTAATCGATTGCGCAGCGCCTGCCTGACACTCTACTTCGCAATCGACAGCCGATAGCCTATTCCGACCCGGGTAGCGTCGAACTATGGGGTCCGATTGCAGCCCGGGCGCGAGGAACATCGCGGAGGCAACATGAGCAAGGCTCAGAAACGCTATCTATTGATCGGCGGGGTCCTGGGTTTGATTGTGGTCGCGCTGATTGTTGGAGCTGTTCGGCCGTACAAGCGAGCTATGGGTGCGCCGCCCAGCACCCCGGATGTCGAGGTGGTGCAGGTCCAGAAGGAAGATGTTCCGATTTATGCGGAATGGATTGGCACGCTCGATGGCCTGGTGAACGCCGACGTGAGGGCGCAGGTCACCGGCTATCTGCTGAAGCAGGGCTACCAGGAAGGCGCGTTCGTCAAGAAGGGCCAACTTCTTTTCCAGATCGACCCGCGGCCTTTTCAGGCGGCGCTCGATCAGGCTCAAGGCCAGCTTGCGCAGGCGCAAGGCCGCGCTCGCTAACGCCGAAGCGGTTCAACGCAGGACCGAGCTTGACGTCCAGCGCTACACGCCGCTGGCAAAGGAGCAGGCGGCCAGCCAGCAGGATCTCGACAATGCAGTGCAGAACAACCTCGCCGCGAACGCCACTGTGGAAACCGCCAAGGCGCAAATCAAGACCTATGAGGCAGCGGTTGAAACCGCGAAGATCAATCTCGACTTTACTCGCCTCGTTGCGCCCATCGATGGCATCGCCGGCCAGGCTCAACTTCAGGTCGGCGCGCTGGTCACATCCCGGCAGCGGAGTCGTGACTTCGGTTTCTACCGTCGACCCAATCAAGGTTTACTTCACCGTGGGCGAGCCACAGTATCTGGCATGGCGACAGCGTTTCCCGACCGAGGAGAGCCGCTTGCAGGCCGACAAGAATCTGCGCCTGCAACTGATCTTGGCGGACGGCTCGACCTATCCGCACGAGGGAAAGTTTTATTTTGCCGACCGCCAGGTGAATGAGAGCACGGGAGCGATTCGAATCGCCGGGCTATTTCCCAATCCCGACAATATTTTGCGACCCGGCGGCTACGGCAAAGTCCGCGCCGTAATCCGGATCCAGCCAGGTGCGCTGCTTGTTCCGCAACGCGCGGTCTCGGAACTGCAGGGCGGCTACCAGGTTGCGGTCGTGGACGCCGACAACAAAGTTGACGTTCGAACGGTCACAGTGGGCGACCGCGTCGATAACCGAGTGGATCATTGCGAGCGGACTGAATGCCAGGCGACACGAGTCGTCGCCGAGGGAGTTCAGAAGAGTGCGCACCGGTGTGCGCGTGAACCCCAAGCCATTTGCGCGGAATCAAGGGCAGCAAATCAGGGACGGAATCGATAAGGACGGATGCCCATGTCGAAATTCTTCATCAACCGCCCCATCGTCGCCATGGTGATTTCCATCGTCATGGTGTTGGTTGGTGCGCTCACGGTTCTGAGCTTGCCGGTCGCGCAGTTTCCCAACATTGCTCCGCCCGAAATTCAAGTCCTCGGCCACCTACGTCGGCGCGGACGCGCAGACTCTGGAGCAGGCGGTGGCCACTCCCATCGAGCAGCAGATGAACGGCGTGGACAACATGAATTACATGTATTCGCTGAACGCCACCGGGCAACTCACACCACCAGCCTGATCGTCGACTTCGACGTAAAGACCGATCCGAACACCGATTTCATTCTCACGCAATCGCGCGAAACCCAGGCCGCTTCTCAGCTTCCCGTGGACGTCAACAATTACGGCGTCACGGTTCGAAAATCGGTCACCGCTCCGCTGATGTTGGTTGCTCTTTACTCGCCGCACGGAACCTACGACGCCAAGTTTCTGGCCAACTACGCCTACATCAATCTCGTCGATCCGATTCTTCGCTCGCCACGGCATCGGCAACGTTCAGGTATTCGGCGCCGGTCAATATGCGATGCGGCTTGTGGGTAAAGCCGGACACGTTGGCGAAACTCGGCATCACCGTTCCGGAGATCGTCAGCGCCATTCAGGCACAAAACACCGTGAACCCCGCAGGCAAAGCGGGAGGCGAGCCTGCTCCCAAAGGCCAGGAATTTACCTACACGGTTCTCGCGCAAGGGCCGCCTGGTTTCGCCGGAGGAATTCGGCAAGATCGTCGTCCGCGAGACACCCGACGGCGGGACCGTTCGCGTCCGCGACGTCGCTCGAATCGAGCTGGGTGCGCAAGACTACAGCGTCGCCGGACGGTTTAACGGCAAGCCCGGCGCCATCATTGCCGCCTATCAATTGCCCGGATCGAACGCGGTCGATGCCGCCGCCGGCGTCAAGAAATTGATGGCGCAAATGAAAGCAGCGCTTTCCCGGAGGATATGGATTTCGTCGTTTCGCTCGACACGACGCTTTCCGTGACGCAAGGCATCAAGGAGATCGTTGAAACTCTTCTGATCGCGCTCGTCCTGGTCATCATTGTTGTTTTTCTCTTCCTGCAGGGCTGGCGCTCCACGCTGATTCCGCTGCTGGCCGTGCCGGTTTCGCTGGTCGGAACCTTCGTCTTCTTTCCCGCTGTTCGGTTTTTCCATCAACACGCTCTCTCTCTTCGGGCTGGTGCTGGCGATCGGTCTGGTGGTGGATGACGCCATCGTCGTGGTGGAAGGCGTGGAGCGCCACATCGAAGAGGGCATGACTCCGAAGGATGCGGCGTTAAAAGCCATGGAGGAACTCTCGGGTCCGGTCGTGGGCATCGCGCTGGTTCTCTCCGCCGTATTCGTGCCCACCGCTTTCATTCCCGGAATCACCGGCAGGCTCTATCAGCAGTTCGCAGTCACCATCGCCATTTCGGTGATTCTCTCGGCGTTCAATGCGCTCACGCTCAGCCCTGCGCTGGCAGCACTGCTGCTTCGCCCGCGCGAAGAGAGCCACGGACTGCTGCGGAGATTCTTCGACTGGTTTAACCGCGTTTTTGAGCGAGCCACCGACGGCTACGTCCGCTGGAGCGGCGTGCTGCTCAAGAAGACCGCTGTGGTGGTTGTGCTGCTGGTGGCCTTTTGCGTCGCGGCCGGCTTCTTTGCCAATCGCGTGCCGTCGAGTTTCCTTCCCGACGAAGATCAGGGTTATGCCTACGTCAACCTGCAATTGCCCAACGGCGCATCGCTGGAGCGGACATCGCGGCCGCAGCCCAGAGTCGAAAACATCCTGACGAACACTCCGGGCGTGCAATACACGACCAGCTTTGTCGGCTTCAGCTTGCTGAGTTTTGTTCGCACTAGCTACAACGCGTTCTTTGTCGTCACTCTCAAGCCCTGGGACGAACGCAAGACCAGAGCCGAGCAATTTCAGGCGCATCAAGGCGCATCTCAACCAGCAGCTTGCGCAAGTTGCCGGCAGGAATCGCCTTCGGTTTTTCGCCGCCGGCCATTCCGGGCGTCGGTACTGCCGGCGGATTCACCTTCATTCTCGAAGACCGTTCCGGCGGCGACATTCAATTCCTCGCGCAAGAACCTGAACACGTTTCTTGACGCGGCACGAAAGCGGCCGGAGATCGCCAGCCTGAGCACCACTTTTCTGCCGAGCGTTCCGCAGAAATTTGTCGACGTGGATCGCGACAAAGTACTGAAGCAGGGCGTGAACCTCAGCGATGTCTACCGCACCATCCAGGCCTTCATGGGCGGATATTTCATCAATTACTTCAATCGCTTTGGCCGCCAGTGGCAGGTCTACATCGAAGCCGAAGGCGAAGACCGCGCCAGGGCCGAAAACGTCGGGCGGTTCTATGTCCGCAACAACAAGGGAGAGAACGTTCCGCTCTCTACGCTGACCACGGTCAAGCCGCGCCTCGGCCCCGAATTTACTCTGCGCTTCAACGAGTATCGTTCCGCGCAAATCAACGGCAGCGCCGCGCCGGGCTACAGCGCCGACCAGGCCACCGCAGCCCTCGAAGAAGTTTTCAAACAGACCATGCCGCGAGAGATGGGCTTCGACTACTCCGGCATGTCGTTTCAGGAGCAGAAGGCGCGCCAGGGCGTGCCACCCGCGGTGATCTTCGGACTGTCGCTGCTGTTCGTCTTTCTGATTCTCGCGGCGCTGTACGAAAGCTGGTCGCTGCCTTTCAGCGTACTGCTGAGCACGCCGGTGGCGGTCTTTGGGGCCTTTTTCGATTCTTTGGCTGCGCCGCACTCTGCTTGGCGTTTTCCTGCCGCCCTACATGGTGCAGATCGAGAGCGACGTCTACTCGCAGATCGGGCTGGTCATGCTGATCGGCCTGGCGGCGAAGAACGCGATCCTGATCGTCGAGTTCGCCAAGGATCAATACGAAAACGGAAAGCCTCTGGCGGACGCTGCGCTGGAAGGGGCGCAGGCTGCGGCTGCGGCCGATTTTGATGACATCGTTCGCGTTTATCCTCGGCTGCGTTCCGCTGTGGACGGCGAGCGGCGCCGGTTCGGTGGCCCGCCAGATCATGGGGACGGCAGTGATCGGCGGAATGCTCGCCGCCAGCGCGATCGGAATTTTCTTCGTGCCCGGCATCTTTTACATGGTCGAGAAATGGTCGGGGGCGGGCAAGGAACCTGCGTCCGGCAGATTGCCAGTTGCGCCTTCACCGGCGCCGGGAGACTGAGATGAGCTCGCAGTACATTCAACAGTTTGGGAATCAAGCGGAGTCCGTGCGATCATGAAAATCGCGAAATTGCTCGGCGTAATGTTGCTGTTCACCATGTTGGTGGGCTGCATGGTCGGCCCCAACTACCATCGTCCCGCCGTTCAGACTCCCGCTGCATATCGTGATCTGTCGGAGAATCCTCAGCTTCAGTCCCAGACTGCCTCGTATGCGGATCTCCCCTGGTGGCAGGTATTTCAGGATCCGAAGTTGCAGGAACTCATTCGCACGGCGCTCAAACAAAACTACGATCTCCAACTCGCGGCCGAACGCATCAGTGCCGCCCGCGCTCAGCTTGCGGTCACCCGTTCCAGTCTGTTTCCTCAGGTTTCCAGCAACGGCAACTTCAACGGGGGCAAGGAAAATATCGAGCAATCCAAGTACAACTTTCTGACGCTCACTGCCGACGCGGCTTTCCAATTGGATTTTTTCGGCAAGTTGCGTCGCGCCACGGAGGCGGCCCGCGCCCAACTGCTGGCAACCGAAGATGCGCGACAGGTAGTCGTACTGACACTGGTCAGCGACGTCGCGAGCGATTACTTCACGCTGCTGCAACTCGATCTGCAACTCCAGATCACGCGGGACACCGTTAACACGCAGACCGATTCAGTCAAACTCACCACGCTGCGGCTGGACCACGGCGTGGCAACGAAGCTGGATGTGCTCCAGGCCCAGCAGGTCCTCGATACTGCCAATGCGCAGATTCCGGACTTGGAGCGACAAATTGCTCAGGAAGAAGATGCCATCAGCATCCTACTCGGCAATTATCCGCAAGACATCGCCCGTGGGCTTCCGCTCGTCGAGCAAACGCTTCCGCCTGAAGTTCCAGCCGGCGTTCCATCCTCGATTATCGAGCGCCGGCCCGACATTCGCGAAGCGGAACAAATCTTGATCGCCGCGAATGCCGACATCGGAGTCGCCAAAGCCCAGTTCTTCCCGCAAATCTCGCTGACCGGCGGCGGCGGCGGTTCATTCGGTCGAAGCTCCGCCTTCTCAAGCCTCATGACTACGCAGCTGGGCATCTGGTCCTATGGCGCGCAGGTAAGCCAGCCCATCTTCACGGGAGGTGCGCTGAAGGGCAATCTGCATCTCGCCGAGTCGGAACACAAGCAGGATCTCATCGCATACCGACAAGCGATCCAGCGAGCCTTTGGAGATGTTTCCGACGCGCTCATCGGGTACGAAAAACTTCATCAGGTGCGAATACGCCAGCAGGATAGTGTCGCCGATCTGGAAGAAACCGTCCGCATTTCCACCCTTCGCTATAAAGGCGGCACAACGACCTATCTCGAAGTCCTCGATGGACAGCGGTCGCTTTACGGCGCAGAACTGACGCTCGCAGCCGCGCGGGGCGACGAATACCGAAGCCTCGTTCAACTGTATAAAGCGCTCGGCGGAGGCTGGCAACGGTAAAACTGCCGTCCAAAATTATCTGGCACACATGAACTGCATGTAAGGATGCTGATTGGTGCCGGGAGGGGGATTCAACAATGCTAAGGTGTCTGGGCGACAGTCCTGCCTGAAATCTACAGCCTGAAATTTGTGCTTGTGACGAAGTGCGGAAAGCAGAATGTTTGTCCTGCCTGACGGATTTAGCCTGGAAAACGGTCAAATCGGTCAAACGAAGCATCTTTAGTTCTCAGAAGCACGGGAAAACGCGTAGACAGCGGGAAAGCGCAGTCTTTTCGTCGCGCTAGAAAACAGTCATGATCCCCTTTTTTCATGACGCCGTGGAAGGAAAACCCCGCTGAAGGGTGTCTGGTTTACAGTACTGCCTGAGGGTTGACCACGGCGATGCTGCTGCCAGAGCGGTCTTGTCGTCGCGGAAAACCGTCATGATTTCATGACCGCGAAGCCGCTAACCCGCCATTTTCTCGCCTTCGCGAGCCCCGACAACGTCTATAGCGCCGCTCAGTATCAGCTCGGAGTAAAGGCGTCGGACGTCTGTGGGCTCCCACCGCTGGCGAGCGACTTGCCCTCTGAATCGCCAAATCTCAATAGTCAATGTGTCGTCCAACGGGAGGACTCCAAGGATCGGATCTTCGAACACAATTTCGTGGCACGGTGGACGCCCGTCCGACCTAATTACAAGTCTGGTTGTGACGGTGGACACTTCTATTCCGCAAATCCGCACGGCGATTGGCATGCGTGGTTTCGATGAAATCATAACCCTCCTGTGATGAGCCTATGTAAGGACTGCCAATAAAGATCTGAATGGGCGAGTAGGCGCAGGTGCGACCGGAGCCGAGGCCCCTACCTACTTATGTTCGTTCTGTTGAAGAATCCGATAAACCGTGGACTTGCTTACTTTCAACTTGAGGGCAATTTCGGCAATGGTTTTGCCTTCGGCTTTGAGTTGTCTGACTTGGCTCAGGTCGCAGGCTGCGTGCGGTCGGCCCCCGATCCGGCCACGCGCCCGCGCACGTTGCAGTCCGGCAATCGTGCGTTCACTCAACCGGACACGCTCCTGCTTTGCAATGACGGCGAGGATTGAGATCACCGCCTCCCGAAACATGCCACACGAATCCAAATACTGCTCGGTGAAGGAGCGGTAGCCGACACCGTATTGCGTGAGGTTCTGCAGGTAGGTCAACGTTTCAAGCACCCCCTCGCGGCTGAATCGGTCGAGGCTCCAGAACAGCACCAGCGCAAACTCCCGGCGCGACGCCGCCTTGAACAAGGCTTTGAACTGCTCACGGTCGCCGTTCTTGCCGGTTGCAACGTCAACGTACTCCTTCTTAATGTGCCAGCCCTGGGTAGCCGCGAATCCGCGGAGTTGGTCCAGTTGGTTTTGGTTGTCCTGCTTATCGGTAGAGATGCGGGAATAAATCGCGATGTCCATAGCAATGGACTACCACCGGCGTCGCAAAATCGTCCGTTTTTGAAGCAGGAAGCGGCCAGCGCTAAGGTGTTGATTTTGCCGGGGCCGATTACAGGGATCTGGCCCCCGTTTTTGAAATAAGGCTGCCGAGCCGGTTTGCCGACTATTCGAAGGTTGCAATAAAGTGAGTAAGGACGAAGCCGAGCATATCCCCGGCATCCGTCCTCTTGATATCGGAGGTTCGCTTTGGCTGCCCCGCCCCAACTGAAAACTTGGCTGCCCTGGTCCGAGCTGGCGAGAACGCCGCGACTGACACTTAACGAATTCCGAAGCGTTTTATGCCAATACCCGCGCAGCGCTCTTCTGATCGCTTGCGCTCGTCTCAGTATGATTTTTAACTACGGCCCTGATGCTGAGACAGCGGCCAATGAAGAGACAACTGCAAAGTGGATTCCGACACTGTTTCCTCCCAGTCTGGTGACGCGAGTCAAAACCTTCGCCTCCCAAGGTCGAGTCATATTCTTTCAGGGGCAACTACGCTACTTGGCTGCGGAAGTTACGCGGCTGGAGCAGGGTCACGAAGAGGACTCGACGGTCGTTCCAGATGCAGCCCTCGGCGGTTTACTTCTGGCAGCCGCAGAGTTGCTTTACAAGCCGCACGTTAAGCCGTCCGATGATCTAGATGTCATGGCGAACCTGGTTGCAGAGTTCCTCCCCACATACGAGATCGGTTCGATAACAGACCCAATCATGCTGTTTCTGCGGTTTTACATCTTCTTGACCATCATCATTCCTCAGCTTCCCGCTCATCTAAAGACCTTTGATGTCGAGGCTCTCTTCGAGCAGCAATTCGGCTTTCCGCTCAAGCGCTACTATCAATTTATTTTCTCGTTCATCATACACGCGATGACCGAACGCAATGAGAAGCCAACGGGCACTCCGATAGACGGTGCGCTGAGGACTTCGTGGTTTCAAAAAACCACGATACCGCAGGATCAAGTCAGCAAAATGTTCGATACCGTTTGCTTCTCATTGGACAACCTTCCGGATACAAGGGTGACGCTCGGCTATGGCGACTTTGAGTTTCTGCGCGATCATCCCTACTTTAGGCACGACGGCGCAATGTATTGTCTCGACTACGAGTACGCGGTCGCGAAGCTAGAGAGCGGGGCGCTGTGGAGGGTGCTGAGAGAGCTGGACTCCGGGAAGCGTCTGTCCTACCTCGGCTTTTGGGGGAACGTTTTCGAAAACTATGTGGGGTGGCTTTTCAGTACGTACGCGAGCAAGAGTCTGAATAGGTTTTATGCTTCGCCACTGTATGAGCATGAAAAGGACCAACCTATATGTGACGCCATTGTAACTTGCGGTTCCACCGCGGTTCTCATTGAGGCCAAACTCGCGACATGCCCTGTTCAGGTTCGATATTCGGGCGATTATCAGAAGTTTAAGCAGTATCTGGAGGATAGGTTAGTTGCTGGCACAGACAGGCCAATCGGCGTATCTCAGCTACTCACTGCCGTACAAAACCTCACCACTTTGCCGCCTGCAGCCCTACCGCCCTGGCTGCGTGCAATGAGGAAGTTCGTGCCGCTCATCATAACCAAGGATGAAATAGGTTCCAGTTGGGTGACGAATACGTATTTGAATGCGCGCTTTGCCCAAAAAATAAATCGAAAGAAATGCAAGCGATATGTAGTCACACCCCTCGTGAGCATGAGCGTGTCAACACTTGAACGGTCTCTGGCAGCACTGAGCGATCACGCACTCAGTGACATATTGGAAGATCGTATCCGGGCGGACCGGAAGTTGGGTCGCCCCTTTGAGGCAGCCAGTTCCTATGTTCCAACCGGACCGGCTCGAAAAGCATTCAAGCACCTAGAAATTATGGAGAATCTGAGTGATCAGCTGGTTGCCGATTTCGGAATGGTGGACGAGCAGATAAACGGATCATCCCCGACCCCTGTGGTGATTTGAAAAAGTCACAACCGTCTCACCGCGATTGTGCTTCTTTTGGGAACCCGGTCTTTCGAACTCAGCTAGGGAAGAATTTTCCCACCGATAACGTTCGTCGTGTGAACATTGCCCTGTGTGTCGCGAACGGTTACGTTCTGAACGACGGGGCATCCACTGCTGTGGACCGTGTTCGTGCGAATCACAGTGTGATCCTGCGTGATCACGGTGTTCATTTCGCCGATGACTTGGCCGGCATTATTTCGGATCAACATTTGGCTATCCTTCGGTTTGAGACTTTCGCACTGCGAAGCAGGACCCAAACGGCCCAGAGTCGAGTTGATACTACGGATCGCGGAGAAGACCAGGACAAGACGAGAGGAGTCGGGCCGCATTGTCGATTACTTTTGTACCAGTGCATTGACCCACCGGCAGCTGGCAGAATGAGGTATGGGCACCCTGCCGCTAAAGCCGCATTTCAGAACTGTCAGCACTCGCATCACCTGGCGATGGATGATCAAGAAGTTGAAGCTTAAGCTGTATCGCCGTCGTTTGAAGGTCTATCGCCCCGCACAACTGGTAAAGGGCTGGAGAGGCCAGTACGTACGAGACGTTGACCCCAGGTATGATCCGCCGCACAAGATAACGAAGAGTGCCATCGGCTTCCATTCAGACGGCAGTCTCATGTTCCTGTTCTTAAAGGATGTGATCCCGCAATCCCTACAGAATGATGCTCTGGTGGGTCTGAAGGCGATGAAGTTCAAGAGCTGCGATAAATCGAATCGCAAGGAGCTGAAGGGGGCGAACGCATTCAATTGCAATAACCCCGCTGGGGAACTCAACTATGGCTTCTACGCCCGCCATAAGATTGGCACATTTATACCCACACGGAACCAGCGCGATCAATTTGCAAAGGTCTTCCCACTTCTAGACCAGATGTGCAAGGTGTTCGCCAATCGGCTGCCTCGAAAGTTCATGGAGCAGAACGTAGGTGTCCCAGAAGAATTCCGCATGGCTGGATTCACGCCGTTCTCAAGCGTCGCGATCCTGAAAAGTGCGCCCAGCGCGGTCCATACCGACGCTCGCAATGGCAACAACTTTGCCTGTATGACTTCGATCGAAGATCCCGCAGCGCCGTACTCGGGCGGAGCATTCTGTTTCGTCGAGTATGGCGTCCAGATCGCGGTCAAGCCGGGAGATCTTCTTATAGCCAGCACTCCGAAGGATTGGCACGCCAACCTTACGCCCGTTGTCGGAGAGAAATACAGTGTGGTCGCCTACTTCAAAAAGGTGCTGGCGCATCCCCGGCTGCTGGCGAACTATCGGCATCAGCAGAATTAGACAACCCATTGCAAACACGCTAGTTATTCATGCGCAGTGTTCATCCTTGCAACTAGCGGTTGACTAAGGCATCTTAGTAAGTAGCAGCGACGCTTGGCCGGTGCCCATAGCTGCGAGTCCCACCAGAACCTGCCCGTAGGAAACTTCGCAAATTGATAGCAGTTTCGACAATGAACGGGAATTTGTGTCTTCCTGTTCAAGGGTGGAGGTTTGAGATGACAGTGCAAGAGCAAACGGAATTAGATTCGAACGTGGCCGATCTCTTTACCAGCTATCCAGGTATGACTATCGCCGCGGCGTGCAAGCTCCTCGGTCGCACTCGGTGGGAAATCACCATCGCTTGCTATCGAGCCGGAGTCCAACTGAAGGTCGGACGCCCACGCAAGGCGAAAGCGAGCTAAGCATGGCTATCGCATACAAAAACGCGGTACGGGATTGCACGTACCCCTTCAAAGGCATCTACACCCGCCATCTTCTCAGTTGGCTCGCCGATGCCGCCTATAGCGAAGAGGACGTCGCCAAGTACGGCAATGGGATGCAGGTCGGCGAACTCTATCGCGACGAGGTCTGGATGATGGAGTGCTTGGACACGGATCGCCGCCAGACTATCACCGACTGCCTGAACGAGTTGCTCAGGGCCGGTGTGATCACGCGGAGACGCCGCCCACGTCGGAGTACCATCACTGCAATCAATCTGAATTGGCTCCTCGCCCACAAACGCCTGGAGGTCACGGAAAGCGTGACAAGTGCGGATGAAGCCACCTTTTCCGTGGAGGATGTCCCAGATGTCTCGGGAATAGAAGATGAACAGCAGTCGTGTAGGCAACCAGAACAAGTCCCTGTAGATCCTGCCAATAATTCGCTTGTCAGGCCTACGTCACGTCTAGGTCAGTATGTGGCCACGCAAAACGAGGCATCATCCACAACGTGGAACGGGGCATCATCAACAACGCGAAGCGAGGCTTCATCACAACGCGAAACGTGGCGAGAGGGTTATCAAGGTTTACAAAAGGTTAGCCGGAGGTTAACGGACAAACCCGCTCACGACAACATTGCTCTACAGGTGCTGCTGCAGGCAGAAGCAAAACCAACACCAGCACCAAAACCAGAACCCGCACCGATGGAGCATACCTGGAAATCCGGTAAAGAGTTTGGGACATGTAGCTGTATAGTCTGCGGTATGGACATGGTCTATTGGATTCGGGGAGGGAAGAAGACGTCATGTCGTCCAATTCCCGCTCCGTTCTTGCAGGAGAGTCAAGCTGAAGAGGAGATCCCGTACGAGTGAGCCTACAAGTTCTGGTGCCGCCATGCCGTCAGTACGAGAACAGAGACTGCATCGAGCGGGAAGACGAGCAAGGATGCCGAGCTGCAATATGAATGCTACGTGGCGTCCACTATGCCAATGGTAGCCACTGCGACCCTGTCGGCTATTAACCTCACGACTGCGCCACCACGTGTCAAGACAATCAGTGTTGGGGTGCTAACCAAGTCTGCCTATCTAGAATCGAAAAACTGCGCTCATGAAAACTCGACGCCAGTATTGCTATTCGCCGACAGGAAGCCGTTCGTAAATTGTCTTACGCCGAAAGAATCCGCGTACGATTCCTATCGACGCAGCGATCGGGAGACTGATTACAAGCATACGCTCGTCATCGTTGACTCCGAAAATCCAGTAAACCACGACGGCTGCGATTGGTACCGTGTACCAAATCGCATACCAAAGGCCACAATAGAAAATATTCCAAGTGCGTCCGACGATTGAATGCTGCTCGTAGCGAACGACAATACGTCCGTTTACGCGCTCGTCTTCGAGCCGTTCCGCTTCGCGCTCGGCCATCCACCGTTCGTGCTCTACGTGCTCCGCTTGAATCTCCGCTCTCGTTTTCGGTGCCCAGTTGCCGAAAGGAGACTTCGCGGCCAGGAACGCCAGCTCGCCGTCCATCCGGTTCCCCGCTTGCGCCTTGAACATCCCAAGCATCACTTGGTCGCTGATTGAAAGATTCTTTTCGTCCATGTTATTTGCCTGCCTTTTGCAGCCTTCGCCAGAATCCGTTCTAGTGCGATCAGTCGAGGTCACCTATAAAGAGATTCATAGGCGTGCGCAGCTTCAGCTGCCCCTGGTTGTCCAGCAGTTCATCGACTTCCTTGTCCGAGTTGACTTTGGTGATCATCAGATAGCCTTCGAGGAGCGCCTTGCGAACCTGCTTAGCACATTCTTCGAAGCTCGGTACGGCGAGTCCACCAAGCACGACAGACCGCTTCAGGTCCTCGTAAGAAGTGTGGAGCATCGAATCGAGGATGGGGTCGTCATCTTGAGCGGCCTTGACCAAAGCCTCATGAATGGCCGAGGCTACCTGTTCCTGCCATGCATGGGATTCACGCGATTGCTCGGTGTGGAATAGAAAGCTGTATTTCTTGGGCCACTCTCCGGCCTTTTGCTGTTGAATGCGCCGAATGGTTGCGCCCATCACGAAGTTCACGATGGCCTGACGCAATACGGCAACATTCTTGTCTGAAAGGACGTCTTCGAGTCGGAGCCGTCGACCGTCTGCTTTCTTCAGCGCATCACGTTCCGCCAAGGGAACGTCTTCATAAAAGTAGTAGGCAGTGGAATCTAGATCTAAACTCCTCTCGAAATAAGATTCGCCCCCAACGTAGCCTGGATGAATGGGCAGGATTTCTGTGAACGCAGGTTTCTTGGGACGAAAAAGAGCATTTCCATCCCGAATCACTTCGTTCTCTGGTTGCAAGTAGAGCGAATACGGCGTAGCCGTTACTTGGAGAAAGCTGGATGACTTCACGAGGCTTCTCAGTTTTTCAATCTGCGCCGCGATCACTCCCACCCCAGTCTTTCCGTTCTTGCGGCGATAGCTCAATGACGCGAAATCGGCCTCGTCGTCGATGATCAGTACTTTTCTCGACTGCAGCATTGGATACTGTTCTTCGAATGCAGCCAGGAGCCGCTTAAGGTTGTCATCCTCTTTCTTCACCACAAAGATGAGCTTCTGACTCAGCTCATAACCAGTGAGGGCTGGCAGGGCCATGATGTCAAAGACTTGTACTGCGTCGGCCTCGATAGCCACCTTGAAGTCCTGCTGGACCCGATTAAGGGTCTGCTTCGCTAGGGAAACGGTGCCTTTGGTGAGGATGATGGCGATCTCGTATCCGCGATCAAATGCCAGCGCGATAATGCCCAGGAAAGCACGTGTCTTACCGCTTTGGATCTTCCCCAGGAGAACCCCTGGGCGCATTGTCGACGTGCTGTTAACCATCAACTGGTCTATCGTCCTGGCGATGCATGCACGAAGTTCGGGCGAGTCATCGCGTTGAGCGGCAACAGTGGCGTAGAAATCTGGATTATTCATGTACGTGGACAGATCCTTGTCTCTCTCCGCAAGATATCACGGTATGAACGATTCTGATTCCGCATGAGGGATGCCATGCTAAAAACGTCGGGGGAAGGAGGCCAGATGCACTAAACTACATCGTTATCTTACAGCACCTTAGCTCGGCACTGAAACGGATTCGAGGGGTTATGGCGAAGGGAAAGAAGACTGCAAAACCGCGGAACGGGAATGCCAGAGGCACGCTGAATAATGTCACCGACTATAGATTCGATGACGCGAAGCGCAAGAACATTCCCCCAGCGAAAATCGCGGCGGAGGGAACCGTTCCACTGCTGCCGAAGATCCAGTATGAATACAGTCCGCGCTTGGCTCCTGTTCTCCGCTTTGATTCGACCGGGGCGCCAGACAAACTTCCGGATCTTATACAGCAAGCACTCCGCCGTCCGCTGACCAAGGATGAGGCAAGGATGGTCGCGGATGCATTGCGCCGGCAGGAGCCGTGGCTGGAATGGGCAAATAAGCGTGAAAAGAAGTCTTTCGAAGTAGATCCAGTGGCTTTACACATCCACGAGCGAGTAAGCCCTCAGGCGATCTTGCGAGTGGCCGCACGCCAAGATGTGGAGCCTTCTCTATTTGCCGATCCGCAACAGCAGTATCACGAAGCCGTCCAGTTCTACCGCCACGAGATTCCGTGGGCCAATCGGCTCATCCTAGGAGACAGCCTGCAGGTGATGACTTCATTGGCGCGACGTGAAGACCTCGCGGGCAAGGTCCAGATGATTTACATGGATCCACCTTACGGCATCAACTTCCGGAGTAACTTCCAACCGGAGATTGGGAAGACCGTTGTTGCCGACCAAGAGCGCGATTTGACGCGCGAGCTGGAAATGGTAAAGGCGTATCGCGATACTTGGCGCCTGGGAATTCATTCCTATCTCAGCTATCTGCGCGACCGTCTTTTCCTCGCTAAAGAGCTGCTGAGCGACTCCGGAAGTATTTTCATCCAGATCAGTGACGAGAATCTGCACGGCGTCCGTAATCTCCTCGATGAAGTGTTTGGCAAATCCAACTTTATTGTGATGTTTACGTTCACAAAGAAAGGCAGCCAATCCGGCGATTTTGTCCCACCAATCAACGAGTACGTGATTTGGTACGTGCGTGATGAGCAGACTGCTCTATCAAGATTCCGCCCTCTCTATCGATACAGAGATCCTTCCGACGCGGAAGGATTTCCATACTGTGAGCTCCAAAACGGCGAAACCATCGCGTTATCAGATGCAGAGGCTCGTGGTCTTAAATCGCCCGACTATCGCCTCTTCAGCTCGAACGCGCTATTCAGCCAGAAACCAGGACCGAATGACCCGATCGTCTTGCGGGGAAAGTCGTACCCGTCGGGTGGGAATTCGTGGAAATACGCCACTTCTCGAGTGCCTACTCTTGAAGACGTTAATCGTTTGCTGTTCTCAGACAATCGTGTGCGTTTCAAGCGCTACGCCGATGACTTTTCCGCCGTGGTACTCAGTAACGTCTGGACTGATCTTGCTGGGACTCCTGACAAAAGGTACGTAGTGCAGACGAACCCAAAGGTGATTGAGCGTTGCGTGCTTATGACTACGGACCCTGGTGACCTCGTACTCGACCCTACCTGCGGCAGCGGCACGACGGCATACGTTGCCGAGCAGTGGGGGAGACGCTGGATCACAGTAGATACAAGCCGAGTTTCGATCGCGATTGCGCGACAGCGACTATTGACATCGAAATATGATTTCTACAATCTGCGGGATGATGGCGCAGGAGTGGCAGGAAATTTCCGATACAAAACGATTTCGCACATTCAACCGAAGTCAATCGTCCAAAATACTCATCTCGATCCAATTATCGCCAGATATCCGTGCGTGTAGTGGAAGCAGCCTACACTCTTCTCGGGCTAGAGAGTGAACGGAAAGATTGGACTCCACGGGACTATGCGAACGCCCTAAGTGAGCGATTTTCCCCGAGTGTAGAGCCGTAGTTGGCGTAACATCCCGATTTCACTCATTGACCGGGATTCTGAGTGTAATGGCCTGATTTCGACACCCATCTCGGGTCAGAGTAGACTGCAAGCAAGGAAGACGTTATTCATGGATTGGTGGCATACCCAGATAAGCTCGCCGTATTATTACTTGGTTCTTGGGGTTATTTCATTTTCTTGGGCTGTGGTTTCGATGTGCGCCGGAAAAACGTATGGGGGACGGGCTGGTGGTTGGGCATCCCGCGCCAAGGAACCAAGTCAGTTCTGGTGGACGGTCGCAATAGGTTATGTCGGTGGTGTTCTTTTCATCGGATATTTCTTGTATAAGGTGATGACCTGACCCCGGCCACATCCCACGGACGCAGCTTGCTCGTATCGCACAGATTCAAGACGGTAGTTGGCGTAACATCGCAATTTCACTCACAACCGCGTCGATGAGTGTAATTCGCCATTTTCAAAATTGCCCGTGGAGATAAGATTTCGGCTTGCGACGATCAATGCTTCTGTGGATTCACACTCTGGAAAGGACATTGACGTGGCGCGGGTTTAGTGAGGGCTCTTGCTATGGCTTCTCTTTCGGATTCTCTGGTTCGGCACTTGATGGAAGGCCGTTACATCGCGTCGCTCGCAACGAAGAACCCAGACGGCTCCACCCACATGGTTGCGGTGTGGTACTGGTTTGATGGTGCGCATATTTATATAGCCACGTCCATGCGCAGCCGCAAAGCTCGAAATCTGCAATCCACGCCCAAAGTCTCGTTAATGATCGACTCTCGCGACCCCGCAGCAGCACGCGGCATAAACATCGTAGGCACTGCACAGATCTTGACGGGCGAACCGTCACGGAAATGGAATAGGCGGGTTCATGCCAAATATCTGAGCGACGCCGCACTCGCGGACCTCCGAGTTGGTCCAGTGTTCGCATCGTGGGATGATATGACAATCCAGATCACACCGACCTCGGTCATCGCTTGGGATATGCGCGAAGCAGATAGGCAAGTCTTTGGCAGCGCGTTCGAGAGCAACCCCACATACATGTTGCCTCTGGAACGTTGAACGGACTGGCGTAACATCTCAATTACACTCATTTCACCGGTCAACCCTCTGGCTTGCAGCCCGTCGGAAGCAGGTCAATCGCCCTTCTCTCCGTGACAATCCAATGGAGCCTGGCCTCAGTTCTCCTCCTCGCAAAGAACGGGGTTCGCACGCCTGCTACTTGGATCGGCTCAAGCTTGCTGGATGCGATGGTGCACGAAATAATCTGGCTTGCCGAGCTGCTTCTTCCTTCGGTGCCTGTCTCTGAAAGACATCCTTGCCTACGAGGGTCGATTTCCAATCGTCCGCCTCGTCTGTCTGATCGGTAAGAAGCCAGGTGGAGACAATTACGTCCTCATCGCTATGATATTGGCCAGACCAGGCGGTGGCCGACTCGCTGTCGCCGTAAGCGTTTTGCCACGCGACCGAAAAGCCTAGAACCGAATTGCTTTCGTTGGTTCGACCTGAGAGCTCATAAATCCCCTCTGCATTACCGACCGCTGTTTGATACTCGCCGGTGATGTCTTGTCCGTCTACCTTGAGGCTCATTTTGGAGCCAAGCTCGTTGAACCAATCACCGCTCAAAGGCATTTTGTCTCTCCTTTTTGAGTATCCGCCAGGTCGCTATCCCCAAAAGGTCCTCGGACCAAATTCGAAAATCCCAAGCCTCAATTGTAGCGCATCGCCCGCACTTCACCGATCATTCCCTGGGCTGAGGGGGTTCCGGCAAACGCTGTTTCCTCGACTTTAGACTTATCGCTCGGGGGTGGCTTTCGATTGGAGGATGGAGCCGCGAGAACAAAACTTTTAGAAATTTGAACGGGAACGCCACACCCCAAGATTCATGGTCTGAATACATAATAAGGACCTTTTTCAGTTTGCCGCTCTCGCATTCCAAACCTCTTCTTGGGGGGTCTGCCGTCTAACAGAAGGGCGGATAGATCCGCTAGTACTGTCCGATTGCTCCCGAAATAGGAATGGCCGGTGAGGCTTGTGTCCACTTTAGAAGCGTCAATCGTGTCCATACCTTGCACGATCACGATGGTTGAGCCTGCCCGACGATAGAGGTGAAACAGCTTCGACAGCAGCAAGGCACGATCCTTGTAGTTCGAATACATCGTCAATCTTTCCCCAGCTGGAGCGATAGCCGCGGCCAAATGATCGAAGGTTTGACTGTCGATATCTGGAGCCGTAAGCACAATGTGTCTGAAGAGTCCGCACGGCAGCGCCCGCTTCGCAACCAACAATTCCAGCGCCGAAGTGAGGACCCGGTTGCCCATACTGTGCGCGATGAGATGAACAGTGCGAGCGCCCGACGTTACCGCGATGGTCTTTAGAAAGGACTCAAGATGCGGAACAGACCAAGCCACGTTGGTCTCGTCGACAGCATACTGCCACCACTTGCCGCGAGATGGCCAGCTGTACAAAACCGGCGCACCGTCGAACTCAAGATCAAAGGCGAACTGGGCTGTGCGGCGCGCGGCGTCCTCGAAGGTAACGTTGTATCCGTGAACAAAAACGAATGCCTCCTTTCGCTCGGACGTGGCAACGCGCCGCTCCAGTTCAGCGAAGAAGTCCTGTTCCCCTTTCGTCTCCACGTTGACTAGGATCACGTGCTTGTTGGGGTCTTCCGCAAATTCCAGCTTATAAATAGAGGGTTTTTCCAGCCTCCCGACTTTGTGCCGATCAGAATCGGGGATACTCACCTCGCACACTCCTAAGGAAAGCTTCCCGTTCTCGGCACGCTCATTCGTGAAGAAGCTCTTTGGCTCAGGCCGCCCTGATCGTTGCCTGTCAGTGGCATAAAGGATTCTAATAACCTGAACATCGCGGTGGCTCGTTCCGCTGGCGCTCTCGTCGATTGAGCGTTTTGGGCGCAATTTTCTAAGAAGATTCCCAAGCCTTATTAGTGTCGTCGGGCGCAAGCCGGTAGCCTTCTCTCTGGGGTCCACTCGATTGGCCTCCTCTAGAGACGGCGAAAGCAACATCGTGTAGCCCGTTTCTGTTTCCCGCTTCAGCCGTTGCAGGTCGGCGCGCATCTCTGAGGCGTGCTGATAGCGCAGTGTGCGGTCTTTCTCCAGAGCCTTGTTAATTGTGTCTTCCAGCTTCGGCGGAAGGTCGGTGTTCAGCCGCAAAGCAGGCGCAGGGGCGTGGTTCATGATCCCGTCGAGGATCATTCCCGTACTCTCACCGCGAAAAGGCAACGCACCGGTTGCCATCTCGTACAAAACGACGCCAAATGAAAACAAGTCCGTACGTGGGTCCAGTTCCTTGGCTCTGACCTGCTCTGGCGACATGTAAGAGACGGTTCCAAGCGTAGAGCCGGTGGCGGTCATCGAGTTGGCCGATGCCATCTGGCTAGAAGAACTGCCCGTGGGCGTGACCTTCGCCAACCCGAAATCGAGAATCTTGGCGTGACCGCGTTTCGTGACGAAGATGTTCGCAGGTTTGATGTCGCGGTGGACGATCCCCTCGGCATGCGCGGAGTCGAGGGCGTCGGCGATCTCGATAGCAAGCGAGAGAATCAAATCTATGTCCATCGGACGCCCGGCAATGCGATGCTTCAGCGTCATCCCGTCCAGATACTCCATGACGATGAAGGACTGTCCCTCATGCCTGCCAATCTCATGGATAGTGCAGATGTTCGGATGATTCAGCGCCGATGCAGCCTTGGCTTCGCGCTGAAATCGGGCAAGCGCCTGCGGGTCTTGTGCCAGGTCGGGGGCAGGAACTTGAGCGCAACAAAGCGGCCGAGCTTCATATCCTCAGCCTTGTAGACCACGCCCATCCCGCCACCGCCCAGCTTCTCGACGATCCGATAGTGCGAGATGGTCTGGCCAATCATTTGTGGCGAATATTACTTGGGCAAAACGTGCAGGTCAATGGAAGGTGTGGGGCTGGGTGGCCCAAGGAGATCGTTGGCGGAAAATCGAGATCACGACGCTAGGAGCCTAGCCCGATTTCTCCTCCTCGCAAAGAACGGGGTTAGCTCCACATTGGAGAACGAGCGAAGTGTTCTTGCAGCAAATCCAAACGCTGCTCGGGGGGTCTCCACATCCGACATTCGGTCATGGATTGGAGTTTCCCGCTGGTACGCGGGTCGGATTCGCGAGGGCTACCGCCCGCATCCGAGGCACTGGTTGGCACTGGCTGATCTCGTAGGATATTCATAGCCTGTACCTACATGCACCCTATGAACACTGCGAACTCCGTCTACCAAAGTGAGTTCCGTCACGCATCAGTGTGATCCCATTCTTTTTTCTTGACACTGATCTGTAACCTTCTTAGTCTGCCATCGTGATCCTTGCGGAAAGATTTTGATCTCAAGCTGTCATTTTGAGACATTCTTGCCGGGATTCTTCCCTGCACGACCCAAAGGTTTCGAGCACCGGGCACCCGTCGCAACGTCGGTGTCAGTTTCGTGTGTTCATTTTGTCAGGAGGAAGAATCATGGCACGGTTCTTGGCTGGTTCCTCACTTTTCGCAATATTGGCCCTCTTCGCTACAGGTCTTGCGGGAGCACAGGTCAATCCCGGCACGCCGTCGTTCTCGGCTTACGACAGCCACCAATACGATACTGTCAATTTGCAGAACCTGAGCGTTTCTTTAAACATACCAGTGATGTCGAAGAACGGAGCATTCCCATTCAATGCTGCTCTAACAGGAGGCGACTCCTATATCTCATTCAAGGGCGGCACTCTTCAGCCGGGCATTTTGGCTACGCCGTTGACACCGAGCATTAACGGAGTGCTCTCGCCGTTTGGGTATGCACAAGTTCTTCCAGCCGCGACAACAACCGTTACTTGTCCCAGCGGCGACGGCGACGGTTCTGCCTATGAATACAAAAGCTGGTATCTACAATTTCCTGACGGAACTGTGCACAGCCTGCCTGCGACCGACATTGTTTACGGCGGGGCAAGCTGCAGCACTACCCTTACCGATCAGGTGATTGACGGGTCCGGGTGGACGCTCACGATCAACGGCGGCCTGTTCTACAGTTCGTCCCAAGCGGGAGTCACAATCGTTTCGAGCGCTGGGGCGATCATATCGAGCGGTGAGAATTCGACCTCGGTCCAAGATACGCAACCGACGCCTAACAAAATCAGCTACAACGTTTCTCAGCAAACGTACACAGACACGCTTGGCACTGATGTGTTAACGGTTAATGCAAACACCGACGGAACGCTTGGCTGGTACGATGTGAATGGAGGGTATCCAACAGAAAGCCAGACGCTTACAGACTCGACCCTAAAAACATCCTTTGGTTGCTCGGGAAAACCCGATTATCCTGCGACGGACGGGGCGTATCTGACGACGGCGATTGCTTTCCCAGACGGCACCAGTCTAGGTCTGGCTTGGGAGCCGAATGAGGTGACGAGCGCCGACTACACGGGACGTCTCGCCACAATCACGATGCGGAATGGGTCGAGCACGATTGCCTACAACTACAATCCATCATCGGGGGCAAACTATGGCTTGAACTGCACTTATCTCATACCCAACCAGATTACCCGCACGACAAGCGACGGGGTAACGACATACTCCTGGATGGCAACAAACACCGTCGGCAGCAACTATGCCAGCACGACGACCGTAGTGGACAATGGCGGGAATAAGAGCATCTACGTGTTCACCGGCCTCACCGCAACCGGCGATGCTGCTCCTCCGGTGACCCAGGCTCTGACGCAGGTTTACCATTATCAAGGGTCGAGCACTCTCCTGACCACTGACATTTACTGCTACAACGCGGCTAGTGGCCAACCGGGCAATTGCGGGACCGCCGTAGTGTCCCTTCCGATCACGGAGGTGGATGTATACCACACGATCTACGGCATGAGCACGAGCTCGCGCACACAGACCAAGTACGACAAGTACGGTAATGTAACGTACTCGGCGCAGTACGATTTTGGGGCGTCGAGTCCAACCGTCGCAACGACAACGACCTACGGGAGTTGGAACGGTTCAAACCATTGCTATAGTTTTTCGAGCACGATTAACAACAGGCCATGTCAGGTGCTGACAACGCAAAACGGAAATACCGTTGCGGAGTCTCGGTTTACATACGACTCGTATGGGAATTTACTCACAACCTACGTATGGAACGGTTCATCTTTCTTGAGCAACTCGACGCAGAATTCCTACAACTCGAATGGAACGATTGCCACGTCTTATGACTTGGCGGGCAACATAACTACCTATACCTACAGCAGCGGTAGTTACACATCCTGCGGGAGTTGCACCAATTTCCCGTTCCCAACCTCCGTTTCCAAGGGAGGACTGACGACGTATAGCACTTGGAACGGCACCGGAGGCGTGAAGCTGACGGACATAGATGCCAACAACGACAGTACGACATATGGCTACGCGAGCTGTTCAGGCAATACGGCGGACCCGCTCTGGCGCCTGATGTCGGTTACTGATCCTTTGGGCAATGAAGCGTGCAAAACGTACCCTTCCGGATCCTCGCCGGTCACCATCAGCAGTAGCTCTTCCTTCAATTCCGGCAACTCGGTTCAAAACACTACGACAACTGCGGATGGTTACGGACGGAAAATCAACGTCCAACAGCAGCAAGGACCACTGGCAACGACATACGACACCTTAACCACAGCCTATGGGTGGTCGACCAACTACCGAACTGTTGCGACCTCGCAGCCTTGTTCGGCAACTGCAGCCGGTAGCTGCACGCTCGCGCACACGAACTACTTGGACCCGCTTGGAAGACTCTACAAAGAAACAACAACTAGCAATGAAACGCTCACCAACACCTATACGCAAAATGACGTTCTTTCCGCCCTCACGCCAGCCCCATCCGGCGAAAACCCGAAGCAGGTGCAGAAACAATATGACGGCTTGGGGAGATTGACTGCCTCTTGCAAGATCGAAAGCAGCGGCGGCACTTCCTGCGGCCAGAAAACGGGATCGGCCTCCGGCGTCGTAACGACCACGATGTATAGTTCCGCCACCGGTAGCCAGACAGTATCTACGACACGCGGTTCCCAAACCCGGAGCAAAACAGTGGACGGACTGGGTCGCGTGACGCAGAAGATGACTCCTGAAGGCGGGACTTGGAATTACTACTACGATTCCTACAGTTCGTGTCCGACAGGGTACCAGGGAGCGTCGGGCCAGTTGGCAGCGGTGAAAGACCCGAACGGAAATTTGCTCTGCTACGCTCACGATTCGCTGGGCCGAGTAACCGGTGTCAACGCAAATGGCACGACCTGCCGACACTTCTATTACGACAACTCCACAGGATACTCGGGAAGCATTCCCAGTGGAGTCTCCACTCCCACTAATCCCTATGGGCGCATGGTCGAGGCGGCGACCGATGCCTGTTCCGCTGGAACGCTCATCACCGACGAATGGTTCAGTTACGACAAAGATGGCCACGCAACCGATATGTGGGAAAGCACGCCGCACTCTGGAATGTATTACCATTCGGTCGCTACATTTGCTGGAAACGGAGTTCTGACATCTCTGAAGTTTGCCAACGTAACGCCCACCGAAACATCCACGTACGGACTCGATGGCGAGGGTCGCCCCAGCACTCTTATAACGTATAACCAAACGATTGTCGCAGGCACTACGTTTAATGCGGCAAGCCAACCTTTGGACATCGATATTGGCACGGGCACGGATGAAGATCAGTATCAGTATGATCCGAATACTGGAAGGATGACGAACTGGACCTTTGACGTAGGGACCAAGAACGAAGCAGCAACTTTAACGTGGAACCCCAACGGGACGTTGCAGCAACTGGCGATTACGGACGGGTTCAATTCTGGAGGTACTCAGACTTGTTCTTACAACCCGTCTTTGGTTTCTGGCACAGGCTATGACGACATAGGTCGGTTGATCGGTGTCAGTTGCGGACCAAGCGGCTCCATCTGGGCGCAGACATTCAGCTACGACCAGTATGACAACATCACCAAGTATGGCAGCATTAGCTGGACCCCCGGATACAACTCGGCCAACAATCAATACACTCTGGGGGGCACCAGCTACGACTCGAACGGAAATCTGCTGAACGACACCTATCATCAGTACATGTGGAATGAGTTCAGCAAACTGAAGACGGTTGATTCCAGCGCTTGCGGAACGAATGGCGAATGCGTTACCTACGATGCCCTCGGGCATGCCGTGGAGATAAGCAATGGCACGGCCTATACCGAGATTTGGTATACACAACTTGGCAAGACGGCCTACCTCAATGGAAGCACGTTTTCCTATGCATATTGGCCTACGCCGGGTGGCGGGACACTTCTGCAAACCCCAGGGTATGACTATTATTTCCAACATAAGGACTGGCTCGGAAGTGCTCGCATCTCCTCCAATCTGAACAATGGAATAATCGACGACCGTGCGTTTGCTCCCTACGGGGAGATGTACCAAAACTTCGGATCTACGAGTGCAAATGAGTTGAACTTTACCGGGGACACTCAGGACATCGTTACCGGGACGTACGAAACGCCAAACCGTGAACTAAATCCCAACCAAGGCCGCTGGATTTCTCCCGATCCGGCGGGGGAGGGGTGGAACCAATATGCTTACGCGACCAACGCGAACAGTTTTATCGACCCGACAGGAACGATTGACTGCTCTAGTCCAGACAATTATTACAATGTTCTATGTAATGGTCCTGGCGGCGGTGGTGCTGGCGGCGCAGGCCCCGTTGTGTATGGCGATGGTTTCGGGGACTGCGGCTGTGGCGTCGGTATTCTCAGTTCTATTCCGAGCATGGTCGCCGCCCTGCAAAGCTCCGAAGCCGCATACGTGGCCTATGTGAATTCGGTTCCTCTGTACAATCCTCCGCCCCCCTCGGGCACAGTAGGCGCCGACTCTGGGTCAAATGTGCCGCCAGCGCCCGACATAAGTGGCCTCGCGAGCGACCCCTCGCAGGTTGCCGCATTTACGGCTCTCGCAGCAAGTCTAGATCCTGGTGTTCTCGGACCAGGCGACCCCGCCAGTGTCCAAATAACAATGTTCCTCGCTTCGTATTCTGGACCTGATGGCGACGACTCGGGGAACTTCATTTTGCAAGGGCTAGCCCCCGACACCCAGCTTGCTATAAATGGTTGGCTGGAAACAGTGATTGGTGGGGATGGACTTCCAGCTCAGGGAGATTTCACACTGTTTGAGCACATGACAGAAGTGGCTTGGTCAGGGTTGACGTCCCCAACCCTAGATGGTCCCCCGTGGGTTCAGAATCTCAACATGTTTGGCGGCAATTTCGTAGATAACATAGGAGTGACGGACCCCGGTGGAACGTTCCTCAACATTGTGCAACAGAACTTTTCCGTAACGCTTTCCAATGGTACATCGTACTATTTGCCAACAGTTTTCATTCAGTCTACTCTTTATCAAAATGGCGGTCTGGTATATGCGTTCCCGCAACGGGCGCCCTGATAAGGGCGGCAAGCGAACGGGTGGAGACTGTTGCCGTCAGAGCCGCGGATTTGGGTTTGCCATCCGTGGCCGGACTCCCTCCGTTTAGACTTTAACGGAAGATGATTCTATGTTGCGTTATGCGCTTCGGCTAATTTTCATTGTTGGCATGTCGGTGGGCGCACCGCCTCAGGAAGCACAGGCGGCCGGTGGAACGCTTCAGCCTATTCTCGAGGTTCTGGATAATGCGAAACTTTCTGCCTCTCTCGAATTTTCAGGGAGATGTGAGCCGGCATACCCTCCAGACTTGCCGCAATTCCATGCTGCGGCGACGAGCGGAGATACTCCACTTCAAGTCTTACGTGAAATGTTCGGGGCCGACAGCGCCATGCGGGTGACGCAGGATCCTGACGGGACGATTAGAATGAAGGAAATCGGCACTCCGACGGACCTCCTAAACGTCAGGATCAGCCACATTTCATTTGAGGGCCACGGGGGGCGCACGGCGTATGGGCCGACGCAGAACGGTGTATATACTCCAAATGATGCTTTGAGCACAATTTTGTTGGCACCCGAGGTGGTCGGGTTTATGAAGACTCGTGGAATCGAAACGCTCAAGGGGAGCAGCTCGGTACCGGGCAGCGCCGGACCCTGGCCGCCCCAATTTCCGCACATTTCGGGATCGATGGATAACGTAACAGTCGCCGAGGCGCTAGACCGCGTTCTAAAGACCTTCCCCGGCGTCTGGTATTATGAAAATTGCCAGCAAACTGGCAAGAAAAATCGCGTTGTTCGTTTCCGGTTTCAATATCTCCAAAAAATGGCCGGCAGAGTTCTCGTTGTTGAATAATTTCCAGAAGTTACAATCTGCGGGTGATCGGAGATGCCTAACGAAATCTCGCTACGGAACATAGTTTGGGGGAAAATGCGAATTCTGTCCTTGGTCACGATTTTGGTGCTTACATTTGCCTCGCTTGCCGCTAACGCAGTGGAAAACCCAACGCCGCTGTTTATCCGGGCGGCGTGTGATGGCAAAATTTCTTCTGTGGTGCTTTCTTCTTTCAAAGAAGAAGTTCGTACCTCAACAAGATACCAATTAGTTCCCACCTTGGATGACAATGGCCGGAAGGACAAAGTGCTGACCATATACATGAGCTGCGCGGAGCGCAGTGACGTTGTCGCCGTCGCGACGAATTACGGGTGGGCCCATTGTTACAGCAGCAGAGATTGTCGTGGAACAGTTGACGGGAACTCTATAAAGTCGGCTTTGTGTAATGTTGGCGCTGCCGCGGAATGTGGGCGAGGGCTTTTCAAGGCGTTCGACGATTACGTGAGCGGGCCGAGGCCCCCGCTGAAGCTGAACTGAAATGGCGGGGTTGCAGAACATCCCAGCGTGAACAGGCCCATTGTCCCGATCCAATCTGCCCTGGGCTTTGCGCGATCCTGCGACCGACCCTCCGAGTATGCTTTAGCACGGCAGATGTTTCCTCGCTGCCTTCACCATTTTACGGACGGCCTTCGCCGTGTGCTTTGTGTGAGACCGAACTCTACCAGCTTAGCTCGTCAAGAAGTTGTGCACGACCAGGCCGTCGCCAGCGTGTAACTGTAGCCGCGATCCAGGCGAGGCTCAACCAAAACATTCGCTAGCGCTTAAGTTTTGCCAGTTTGCGTTGGGCGTGCCAACGCTTGATTGCTTCGCTCTGACGCTGACGATGTTTCAGGTGAGTTTCGTCCGGCCTGAGCGACTTCTATTCGTTGTGGCGAGTGGGACCTACCCATACGCGCACGCCCCACTCGCATACCCCCCTGGGGTAGGGTGTAGCAAAATCCCCTCAGGTCATAGTACCCCGTTATTGCTTTGACCCTTCTTTCTTGCGCCCGTAAGATCAAACGATCAAACTTTGCCGGTGCGAGAGTACAAAGGCGGGAGCTGTATTTGTCGCTGGGTTGGTCTAAAAACTCACTGCATCAGAGCCGCGAGAACAACTGCGACAGGGAACCTTCAGCCCTTTCACCATCAAGTCCAAATTGAGAATCGACGCATTCCGTTTCCCCCGCGCGGAACTCCGATCCAACGCGAGAAGTCGGCGACCGTCTACGGAGTCACTTCGAACACAACGCCGAGGTCAAAGTCCGGCCCGCCCGCGCCAGTCGTGCCATAGAGGTTGCCTGCGCTATCCAGAATCAGGCTTCCATAAGGGTATTCTCCGTAAGGATATATTCCATCCGAGATACTGAAGTTCCAGAGAATCTTCTTTTTGTAGCTGCCGCCGCGAACCGGGGCCACCAGTTCGAAAACAGTTCCGTAGCCACCATAGCGGTGGCCGTACTTGCCGCCGGTTTCCGTTGTGCCATAAATGTTCCCGCCTGCATCTAGCACAACACCAGCCGCAGGAACGCTGCCATCTTCTGTGCTCTTCTTAAAGGAGTGGAGAATCTTCTCTGTCCATCCGTTCTGTCCAGGACTCAGCTCGTAGACCGTGCCGACGCCACTGGCGCCACCAAACTCCGTTGTCCCATAGAGGTTTCCCGCCTCGTCGAGCACGGGAGCCTCAGCGATCACCCAAAACCGGCCACTGATTATCACCTGAAAACCGGCCAACGAGAGTAGCGTCCGGGACATTGATTCCCGCGGAGGCTTGTAGGCTCCGTGGGCATGGCCAATGTCTTGAACGAAGAAAAGAAACAACAAGTCTTAGCTCTGGGACGGCTGGGCTGGTCGCTGCGGCGCATCCAGCAAGCGACCCACGTCCGTCGCGAAACCGCCAGCGCGTACCTGAAAGCGGCGGGGATTGCGGTGCGTCCGCCCAGCGGCTGGGGGCGATGCGAACCAAAACCGGCCAACGAAGTGATCACCGACTCCGGTGCAGCAAAACCAGCCATCCCGGTGATTCCCGATCCGCTCGACCCTAACTGCAACCCCAACCCCGAAAACCTTTCCAATAAGGGAAAAGCAAAAACAACTTCAAAACCGGCCAACGAGAACGAGGTGATCACCGACTCTGCCGTGGTCTCCAGCCCCAGCGCCTGCGAGCCGTACCGGGAAGCCATCGACTTGGGGCTCAGCCGCGGCCGCAATGCCATGGCCATCTGGCAGGACCTGGTCTCCGAGTACGGCTTCGCCAGCAGCTATCAAAGCGTGCAGCGCTTCGTGCGCAAGCGGCGCGGAACGCAAACGCCCCGAAGCCCGCGTCGTGATCGTCACCGCGTCCGGCCAGGAGGCGCAAGTCGATTACGGCACCGGCCCCATGGTGCGCGATCCCGAGAGCCGCAAGTACCGGCGCACCCGGCTGTTCGTGATGACGCTGGGCTGCAGCCGCAAGTCGGTTCGTCTGCTAACCTTCCGCTCCAGTTCGCGCATCTGGGCCGAGCTGCATGAACGAGCCTTTCGCCGGCTGGGCGGCGCCACGCGCATCGTCGTGCTCGACAATCTGCGCGAGGGCGTGCTCGTCCCCGACATTTACGATCCCGCTCTCAATCCCCTCTATCGCGACGTGCTGGCGCACTACGGCGCGGTGGCCATGCCTTGCCGCATTCAAGATCCCGACCGCAAAGGCAAAGTCGAATCCGGCGTCGGTCATGCGCAGAAAACACCGCTGAAAGGCTTGCGCTTCGAGAGTCTGGAAGAAGCCCAAGCCTACTTGGATCGCTGGGAGCAACGCTGGGCCGACACGCGCATCCACGGCACCACCAAGCGGCAAGTGGCCGCCATGTTTGCCGAAGAGAAGCCCACGTTGCTGCCGCTGCCGCTGGAGCCGTTCCGCTATTACCAGTACGGCGAGCGCATCGTGCATCTGGATGGCTGCGTCGAGGTCGAAGCCGCTTACTACGGCGCGCCGCCGGGCTGGATCGGGCGCGTGCTTCGAGTGCAATGGGATGAGCTGTATGTTCGCCTGCTCGATCCCAAGACCGGGCAACTGCTGCGCGAACACGTGCGCCAGAAGCGCGGATGGTATCGCATTAAAGAAGAGGACCATCCCAAGCGGACGCCACTGCGCACCTCGCAACTGCTGTGGCGCGCCGGTCGCGCTGGATCGCACATCGGTGCGCTCTGCGACGCCATCCATCGCCAGCAAGGCGAGGTCGGCGTGCGCCGCATCCTGGGCGTTCTCTCCCTGGCCAAGAAGTACGGCACCGCGGCGGTCGATGACGCCTGCGCCGCCGCGCTCGACATGGGAGTGCAGGAATACCGCTTCGTCCGCCGCTATCTGGAACGCTGCCCGCAAGCTCCACTGAGTTTGCAGCAAGTCGATCCCCTGATCCGCGAGCTGGTGCAGTACCGCGACTTCATCAACTACAGAACCAAGGAGATAGAAGAATGAATCTGATCGAACTCGATCGTGCGCTCAAACAACTTCGCCTGGGCGGAATGGCCGCCGTGCTGGAGACCCGTCTGCGCCAGGCCCAAGCCGAACCGCTCGCCCCCATCGACCTGCTCTCCTGCCTGGTCTCCGACGAACTCGCCCTGCGTGGCGAGCGCCTGCTGGAGCGGCGGAAAAAGCAGGCCCAGTTCCGCGACTCGCAGAAGACCCTCGACAACTTCGACTTCGCTTTCAACAAGAAGATGAATCGCAGCCTGGTCTTCGATCTGGCCACTGGCGCCTTCATCGCGCGCCACGAAGACGCCTTGTTTCTCGGTCCACCCGGCACCGGCAAGAGCCACCTGGCGCAAGCCATCGGCCAAGCCGCCATCCAACAGGGTTACCGTGTGCTTTATCGCGAGACCCACACCTTGCTCGATGAACTCGCCGAAGCGACCCTCGACGGCACACGCAAAGAGCAGATGGAGTTCCTGGTTACCGTGCCCCTGCTGATCATCGACGATCTGGGCATGCGCAAGCTGCCGCTCACCGCCGCCGAAGAATTGCTGGAGATCATCATGCGCCGCTATGAGCGCGCCAGCACCATGCTGACCTCGAACCGCCCGGTGGAAGACTGGGGCAAACTGCTGGGTGACGCGGCCGCCGTCAGCGCCATGCTCGACCGCCTCCTGCACCACGGCCACGTGCTCAAGTGCGGTCCGCGGAGCTGGAGAACCAAACTAGAGGTGCCGGGGCAATAGGTAGTGACGTGTTTCCGAGAGCTTCACCTCGGACCGGATCGCTGAGGTGATCAAGTGGACAGGCTGACTATACTGAGAGAGCAAACTCGGAGTGAGACGACGATGAAAGCTAATACGGCAGTTCTGCCGATTGTGCTGGTCTTATCATTTCTGATCTTGGGGACGTCTTCACCAGCAGCCGCTGATGCCGGCGTGTTTACAGGTAACGGCCAGAACCTGCGACAGATCTCATCAAAATCCATCCAGCTCGTGAGCATCGACGTAAGCATCATTCCTGGAAGAGGACCGTTTCTTTTCGACGGCACGGTACCGGGTATGGACGAGGTTCACTATGAGTGCGCGTTTGTTCTTCGCAATCTGACAGACAAGCCTGAGGAAGTTCAAGTTGGGTTTCCTGTTGACTCGCAGTTTGCGAAGGAATCCGAGCCAGAATCGTCAAAGGAGTCCGCACACGATTGGGTCTTAAATTACGGATTCATCGCACTAGACGACACGACCACATATAAAGTCGAGTTCGTTAGTCGCAAACCCAGCAAGGATGCCGGTGAGTTCGGGGCGGTCTTCGTGTGGAAGATGAACTTTGCTCCTAGAGAGAGCAGGACTCTGAAAGTCAGCTACCACATTCCGATGTCTATGGGCCTTGTGAGCACTGAGCGCGACGAGCAGGCAACGAAGTCTTCTCGACCGACCGGAGTGTTGGCACAAGAGCTAGTAGTCTTGGCTCAGATGGAGATGGTCGGATACATCACATCAACCGGATCATCCTGGTCGGGAAATGTTGAAAGCGCGACTTTCACGGTCTACACCAAGCCATTTGAGCGTTACTTCGAGCGCCGTGGAATAACCGAGGAAAACACCGCTGACCTCCCCACCGAGGAAGCGGAGCGATTCAAGTCGTCTTTTCCGGTGCAACATCCATGGTGGTTTAGGCAGATTACACCCGCGGGTTGGAATGAGGTAAAGGGTGGGGTGCAGTGGCAATACAGAGACTTTAAGCCGAAAGATCCTATCGAGATTCGCTACTACATGACCCAATTGCCGATCCGCCCGGAGGAGGTCGGTCCCTTTCTTGAGCAGGCGTTGAGAGAGGTAGGAAAGCGAGACAGGGCAGTTGAACTAGAGAGGATTAGGCAGTTGTTGCTCGCGACTTATGGCGAGGAACCCCAGGACTCCACGGTTAGGGCGTTCGCTGCCGAGCAGCTTTGGTATGCGCCCCGCAAGGACTTCTCCGCCGAGAATTTGACGCCTAGCCAAAGGGCGGTTGTGCGCAAGCTTGACGAAAGAATCTTAGAACTCAAGGCGAAGAATTAAATACTTTGATTGGACTTGCCTGAACAGGCATAACGGGGTAGAACATCTAAGTCCCGGGTACCTCCGTTGGCCGGTTTTGAACTGATACCCGTTGGCCGCTTTTGAAGTGATCACTGAGGCTTGTCCCAAGAAATCGAGGACCTTCATGCCCAAGGCGTATGTTTTCGGCTACGAGAGTCGGCCAAAGCTGGAAGTGGGCAAGTTTCTGGCCAAGTTAATGCGCTTTGTGCGTACTAGCACGTGTTTAACAGCCTTCCACGATGCTGGGTTTGCTAGTACGTAGCGGTTTGGGCAACCCTTCACAGTAGTCGTCTGCGGCTCGACGCTCGGTTAGGAAGTCACTCCCGCGAATGTCGCGTTGAACTTCGCCTGGATCGCGGCTCCCCGTGCAGGCTGCAAATATCGAAGCGTTGTTTCCACTGACTTGTGCCCAAGCCACGATTGCACCGTCCGAATGTCAATCCCTGCCTGAAGATGCCAAGTGGCAAACGTGGCGCGAAACTTATGCAGCCAGAACTGGCTGTCGTCCAGCTTCACTCGCTTCGCGATTCGTTTCAGGCTTGCAGCATCTTGTTATTCTGCTTCCCGTTCCGCGTGGGGAAGACAAGGGTACTACGCCTTGCGCCCGCGTAGGCGAGCCTCTAACGCCAAGACTAACGCTTCTGTGAGCGGCACAGTGCGGCACTCCCATCCCTTCGGTCTGAAATCGAACTCGGGCTTCGGCCTGACACTCACGGTGCGATGCTTGAAGTCAATGTCGGAATACTGTAGAGACATGACTTCGGCCATTCTGAAGCCGGTCACAGGAAGAAATTGAACAGAAGATGCTGCTCGGCGTTACAGGCGGCGATGAATGCCGCAATGTCCTCACGCGAATAAGCGTCTGCCTCGTCCTCAACAAACTGGGAGTGTCACGCTTCTTCATCCCCGGCTTGATCCGTGAAACTTCAGGAACGCGGAGAAGGCCAGATAGCGATTGCTGACAGTGCGCGCGTGCTAGCTTAACCTTGCGCAGCGATTGAGCGAAGCTGAGCATGGCGTGCCTGTCAATCTGATCCAGGTACTTTCTTCGTGAAAGATGACTTTGAAGTTTTCGAACACGAGCCGATAGGCTTCGATGTTTCCGTTCCTCCGATTGCGCAATCGAAGATCCTCGTTGAACTGCTCCACCGCATGTCGAAAGTGATCCGTCCTATCTTGGGAGCGGCGAGTTCCACTCCTGCAGACCGGGCGTGGAGTTCACCTTCCTTCTTGAGTTTCTGGGCGAGGGCGTGGGTCCAGGAATCGCACCGCTCCCACTCCTTCTTATTGCCGTCGCGCCAAGTGATATACCAGCGACCTTGATCGTTGGGTATCCGCTGCCGTTGAGCGGCCTGCGGATTCATGAATTTCCACTTGCCGTCGAGCTTTACCGAGCGGACTACACGCACTCTGCGGTTGGGCATGCCTAATTATGTCTTAGGCAAAACGGTAAAATAACGGTCAAACGTAGAAGTGAGGTTACTATCGTGTGTAGAATCAGTGCCTTACAAGTACTGGTGCCGGGAGGGGGAGTCGAACCCCCAAGGACCGAAGTCCGGCGGATTTTGAGTCCGCTGCGTCTGCCAGTTCCGCCATCCCGGCTACTCGTGGAAGTGATTGATTCAACAGCTAAGTTCTCGTTCTACTTCGTTGCCATCAGCCCATTGCCAAGTCATAAGATAGCATCCGTTCGAAATTCTACCACTCATTAGAGCTGCTATCTTTTGATTTCGCGCGAGAGTCTCTTTGCCGAGGCCTCGGATCCGGGTGGTTCACGGAACGGTTCCACAGAGATGCGCTCGTAACGCACTTCCAGCACGGTCAGGTTTTCTGTACCGCCCGGCAATTGAAGGACTACGCTGTCTCCCGCTGCCGACTTCATCAGCGCGCGCCCCAGAGGTGACACCCAACTGATGTGGTTGCGGTCGAGATCGACCTCGTCGGTGCCCACGATGCTCACCACGCGCTCGGCTCCCGCGGCATTGGCATAGCGGACGGTCGCTCCGAAGAATGCCCTCGACCTCGCCCCTGCCTGCCCCGCTCTCGGAGTTTCCGGGTCCACCACTTCCGCGGCTTCGATTCGCTTTGTGAGAAAACGAATCCGCCCATCGATCTGCCGCAGCCGCCGCTTGCCGTACTGATAGTCGGCGTTTTCACTGCGATCGCCGTTGCTGGCAGCCCATGTCACCACTTCCACCACGGCAGGGCGTTCCCTGGTTAGCAGAAACCGGTGCTCATCTTTGAGGCGCTGCAACCCGCTTGGCGTGATGTAGTTCTTGACTTGTGGCGCGGGATCGTCCGGTTGTGGTCTTCTCGTGAAGCCTTTTCGCATCTCGGAGTCTTTTCCAGGTTGAATCAAAATAAAGTTGAAAACTGTGTCACGCGAAAATCGGTAAAGGGTGACTTTTGGCGGGATGATTACTGTTTGGTAACTGGTACCCCCCTCCCCCTGGTCTTTAAGAATCATTGAGTTAGAGGGGGTTTTTGGTTGGGTCTTTGAAAAGTAAGGACTTATATCAAAGTATTCCGGAATAAGGACTTAGAAATTTCGATCCAGTGCGACGCTGTTTCGTGGCAATGAAAATGTCAAGTCCCCCAACCCATCCGGCGGGTGTGCTGGCGAAGCCTTTTACCACCTTATCACTACAAGAAGCACGGGCAAAGCCCTGAAGTCTCCCGGCGCCATGGCAGATTGTCAAAGGACGTTCTTGTTTTGCGCTTAGTGCGCTTGATTTAGTTTGCGAGTGTTTCGTCCGTTAAGTCAAGGGTTTTGTTGACGGAGCACTGAAGCCAGTATTCGATGTTCAAGATCGTGGAATCCCAGGTTTCGAAAAGCGCGAAACGTGGGGCACCCGGCCATCGCTTACACTCAAACTACATGCTGAACCGGGGCTATGCTTACACCACCATCATCAGCAGCAAAGATCATGGGCAAACCCTGCTCTCCCACTTGGCAAGCTTTTACCCCCACTCCACCGCACAAGCGTGGCAACAAAATCTGAACAACGGCGAAGTTGCCCTCAACGGCGTCACCGCCTCCGGAAGCGAATCGGTCACTTTGGGCCAAACCCTTGTCTGGAACCGTCCGCCCTGGATCGAACCAGACTCCCCTCAGCACTTCGAAGTCCTGTTTGAAGATCCCCATCTGTTGGCCGTCAACAAACCTGGCGGGTTGCCCACTCTCCCCGGCGGCGGCTTCATGGAAAACACCCTCCTGCGGCTGGTGCAGAAGCAAACCCCGAACGCAAACCCTGTCCACCGGTTGGGCCGCGCCACTTCCGGCATCGTCCTCTTCGCTAAAACAGCACAGGTGGCCGCTCAACTATCCGCGAACTGGAACACATCCAGAATTCAAAAAATCTACCGGGCGCTGGCGCAAGGCATTGCGCAGCAAGACGCCTACGAGATTCTTACACCCATCGGCCTTGTACCGCACCCGCGCATCGGTTCCGTGTGGGCCGCCAACCCGAGTGGCAAACCGTCAAAATCATTGGCGAAGGTGATCTCACGGGCTGCACGCGCCACAACATTCGAGGTAAGGCTAAATTCGGGACGCCCTCATCAAATCAGAATCCACCTGGCATCCATCGGCCATCCTCTGGTAGGCGATCCTCTGTACGGCTTATCCGGCCAACCTCTTGAAAATCTCCCCGGCCTTCCGGGCGATGGAGGATATTTCCTGCACGCCCAATTTTTGAATTTCCAACATCCCATCACGGGAGAACAAATCAATCTTGAGGCAGCTTTGCCGGGCGGATACTCATTGCAGCGGTAGGTTTCAGGCGGAAATTCGGGTCAGTCCCGTCTGTCCCCATATTTTTCCCAGCTAGTCTATCGCGGAAAATTTTGAAAAGTGGGACTTGTGGGCCTGAGATTTTCGTTAGAGGGTGATTTATTCTCTTTCTGTTCTCCAAAAATATTTTTGGTCATTTTGTAGCGAGCTGAGCATTTCGGCCAGGAATCGCGTGATCTCGAAAATTATGTGATTGTCTGGGAAGGAGTTGCTGGGCGAAGCACAGAGGTACAGGGCACACTAAGAGTATCATGGGTGGTCAAGTGCCTTTATGGTTAACAGCGAGGCGGTGGGAATATTATTCTTGAGTTATTAGTTCTGATTTGTTGGCTGCTTGTTCTGAATAGCATAGCGTGCGGAAGCTGGGCTGGACCCGCCGAGAACATCTCAACAGTCGATGAAATGCGACTGCGCGGGAGAGAAATCAGAGTCCGTCCCGTCTGGTCGATTTTTTCGTGTACTACATTCGTTGCATGGTAAACAAAGGAAAGGGGATGGGGTATTTTTGAAGGCGAAATGGGCTTGACAAAGGCAGGCTGCGGAGAGATGTGCCGTTGGGCGTTCCGCGGAGCCTAGTGGCCTGGCAATGTTGACTTGTGGTCACTACTTTGCTGAGCCCTGGGTGAATTGGGGAGTGCGCTGGACGCCTCCCGGGGTGGGCAGACCTTCGGAGCAGAGTCGTCAGTAGATCATGGCTGCCGGCACGTCGGTATGTATTTGTACGTACCCCTTTGTATGGCCTTCTCACAACGTGCGGCGTCCGCGCTCCGCACGGTCCGATGGTTGAGGAAAGATTCGACCGGCGGCGGTGTAAGTCTTCTGGTGTCGGCGGCTGACATGCCGACCCTTCGACTTCGCTCAGGGCAGGCTTTCTCGAAAAGCGCGAGAAGTGGGGCGCCCCCCGGTTGTTTTTCTACAGGCCTTCAAATGGTAGGCACTATACTCGCGGAGAAGTGCGCCACCCGCCGATCCTCTGTACTGTTTATCCGGCCAGCCACTTGAAAATCGCCCCGGCCTCCCGGGCGATGGAGGATATTTCCTGCACGCCCAATTTCTGAATTTCCACCACGCCATCACCGGAGAACAAATCAATCTGGAGGCAGCTTTGCCGTGGGGATTCTGATCGCAGTAGTAGGTTCGGGGCTCCGTGCTGAAGGGAAGGCCATCGCTGTCGGCAGTGTGAAGGCCCACTTCTCGAAAAGCGCGAGAAGTGGGGCACCCCCAGTTCTGTTTAATGTCAAGATCGGAGCCGGGGCGTACTCAAAACCGCAGAAGGGGGCAACCCGCCTTATATTCAGTCGACAATCAAGACTTATCATCGGTTCCGAGAAGTGGGCCACCCGCCACGCCCAATTTCTGAATTTCCAACACCCTGTCACCGGAGGACAAATCAATCTTGAGGCAGCTTTGCCGTGGGGATTCTGATCGCAGTAGTGGGTTCGGGGCCCCGTGCTGAAGGGAAGGCCATCGCTGTCGGCAGTGTGAAGGCCCACTTCTCGAAAAGCGCGAGAAGTGGGGCACCCCCAGTTCTGTTTAATGTCAAGATCGGAGCCGGGGCGTACTCAAAACCGCAGAAGGGGGCAACCCGCCTTATATTCAGTCGACAATCAAGACTTATCATCGGTTCCGAGAAGTGGGCCACCCGCCGCATGACAATCATCAAAACTCGAACTTCTTATTTCGCTTGCGCTAGCTGCTTAACAACTGCGGCAACTTTATCGAGTATCTGGTTCCAGCCCTCCAATTGACCGCTATTTTTTGCGCTCTCCATGGGTTCATTTCCAATGTGGGTGAGTTTCGTCTGGCCGTTTCCGAGATCCTCGAAGATGGTCACGTCGTACGCACCATCGATCGCCTCATGTTCTATTCCTAATTCCGCAGGCTCAATCTTGTTTCCCTTCGAGTCGGAAAAGTACATGGAGGAAACGATCTTCTCCAGGGGAACAATCTCGTGGTATTCAACCCCATTCCAGCACTCCTGCCCATCGGGCGTTCTCATGCAGAAAAGAGATTTTCCTCCCACGCGAAAATCCATCTTGCAAACCGGCGCAGTAAAACCCTTCGGTCCCCACCACTGCATCACGTACTTCGGGTCTGTCCACGCCTTCCAAACCAGTTCGCGTGGGGCATCAAAAACTCTGGTAACGACCATCCGCTCAATTTCGCTCACCGTGTTTTTTGTCATCTCTGGCCTCCTCTTTCTTCATTTGATTTACAACTGCATCCAGTTTGTCGAAACTCTCTTCCCAGAACCGGCGATAGCTAATCGCCCAGTCGCTGACTGTCTTGATGGCCCCTGGCCTGAGCGTGCACACACTCTCTCGTCCACGCTTCGTCTTGATCACAATCCGCGCCCGCACCAGGTAGGCAATATGTTTTGAAATCATCTGCTGCGAGAGTGCAAACGGTTCCGTCAATCCATGCACGGAGGCAGGCCCGTGGGAGAGCCGTTCGATCATTGCCCGGCGGGTTGGATCCGACAAAGCGGCAAACGTTGTACCTAATCTATCCACAACCATATGGTAGTGGATTATCCGGCAATGTCAAGTGTGAATTTTGGGATGCCTGGGTTCTGTTCACGGATCCCAGTCGGCCCGCTAACCCAATCGCGACGAGTCTGGAGGAGGCAGAACGCTTCAGGCATGAGCGGATACCATCGGAGCGATTTCCGGGAGTCTGTTTGCGGATTACTTTCGAGTCGCCGACAGTTGGGAAGCTCGCACGATTAGTGCGACACATGCGCGTTCTCGATACTGATCCGACAGACGAACCGACCGGTTTGCCCGAGACTCTGGCGCGAACCGTAAGTGGTTTCGGCCACCTGTTATTCCAACCGAGCGCCCGCGGCCCAATTCGCCCAGTAAATCTGCACCACGCTCGTGTCGCGCATCATAGCGACGCGGCCATCGGCGGTCATGCTGGGGAAGCCCTCCGTCCCATCGCGGTTGACGGTCATTCCATTGAATTTTGCCGCCTGCTCCCACTTTCCATCCGCAATCGTCAACCGATACATTCCCGGTTGTTCTCCGGGCTCGGGATCTTTCATGGCAAAGTAAACGGATTTGCTGTCGTTGGCCCAGACCCAGTATTGCCACAGAGCTCGAAATATTTTCAGATCCCTCCAAGTGCCAGACGCGGCCGTGTAGAGCACCATGCGCGATGGATTCTGGGCAATTGCAACCATATATTTTCCGTCCGGCGACCAAGAGGGCACGTAAAAGGCCTCCGCGCCTGGCATAACTGAAACCTTTCGCGTTTCCAAATCGAGAACTTTGATTCCCAGAGTTTGCCCGGGCAGTGGATAGTCGTTGAAGGCGATCGATTTGCCGTCGGGCCACCAGTCGGGAGCAAGCTCGGTCTTACCCTCGGCGGTCAGCTTTTCCGGAGTGCCCCCATCGACGGAAACCCGGTAGATCTCCTTAGAATCAGAAAACGCGATCCACTTACTATCTGGCGACCATTTAGGCATCCAGGCGAACGAATCCGTCAACTGCAGCTTCTCACTTCCATCCAGCCTGCTGCGCCAAAGACGACGCTGGGGATAGTCCTTATAAGCCATCCATTTTTTGTCCGGAGAGATGACGAAATCTGCTGCCGCGAGACCATCCAGAAACGGTACGAACCGGTTGAATTTCGGATCGTAGACCTGCATCGCGCCTTGGGCGATTTTCCCGATCATAAACAGCCCATCGTTGTCCCGGTCCGGTGTCGCTCCCAGGACATCGATCTGCCCACCCGTAATCCGCACAGCGGTCGCTTTTTTCCAGAACTCGAACCAGGGGGGCTGAATGAGTTCGTAGATGTTATTCACGCCTTCACGGCTCGACATGAAAATAAAATGTTTTCCATCCCGCGTCCACTGTCCTCGGGTTTGATCGGCATTCTCCGGCCAATCCAACGCCAGCCGGTGTGGATGGCTACCATCGACATTCAACTCCCAAATATTGGGCGGACTGTCTTGCTTCACTCCGTTCACGGTCACGCGAATGCGACGCGAGTCGGGCGAAAAATACGGCGCTTGCGCGTAAGAAGGCGCATCCCATATCTTTCTGAGGTTCGCGCCCTCGCTGTCACTCACATAAATGGAGTTCATATCGGAATAGACAATCGAATGCCCATCGGGTGACCAGTGTGCATCCTGGACGATCTGATTCCCCAGCCTCCTCGGATATCCCCCCAGAACCGGAACGGTCCAAATAGAACCTCGCGCGACCTCGTCGTTCAGATCTAGTTTCAGCGCCAGCATTTCCGACGCATCCGGAGAAATGTCCAACATCTGCATGCCGGAAGCGGATGCTCGCAGCGGAGCGATGGGGCCGCCCTTAACGGACATTTCCACGGGAACCCCCTGACTCTGGAAATAGAGACGGGTTCCATCCGTGACCAGCGGGGGGTCTTTGAGTTCGGAGGAAAAGGTAATTTGCGCTGAATTCAGCGTGCCCGAAGTCGGGGAAGGGGTTGTTGCAAGGACGAGCACGAACGAGCTCATCAGAAGCAGAAGGAGAGCGGCGATTGCAATGGTCCAACGCGAACTCGCGCGCAGCCAACCAGGACCCAGTGGAAAGGAATCTGTCTTCTTTACCGCTGACGAATCTCCCAGTTGTTGCCGTTTGAGCCGCCGGAGATCCACCATCAAATCATTGGCCATCTGGTAACGGTCGCCCGGATCTTTTTCCAGAGTCTTGGCGATGATGTGGTGTAACTCGGGCGGAAGCTCCGAATTGACGAGCTGAGCCGACTTAGGCTCGCCCCGCAAGATGTCGGCAATCACACTGGCGGCGGACTCTCCAGTAAATGCACGGCGTCCGGTACACATCTCGTACAAGACTGCGCCAAAGGAAAAGATGTCGCTTCGCGCATCAATATCCTTATCTTGCGCCTGCTCTGGAGACATGTAGGCAAGGGTCCCGAGCAACTGGCCCCGGGCAGTAATCGAGCCTGACAAAGTCGGAGCATCGGTTGCGCTTCCGCCCTGCAGACGCAAACGTTTGGCCAAGCCAAAATCCAGAAGCTTCGGGTCTCCGCGGCTGGTCACAAAAATATTCGAGGGCTTGAGGTCGCGGTGGACAATCGCACTCTTGTGCATGGCTTCCAGCGCATCGGCAATCGGCAGAGCCAAATCGAGAAACGTCGGCAACGGAAGCGGCCGTCCACCAATCACCGTTTCCAGCGTCCGGCCTTCAAGCAACTCCATGGCAATAAAACATTGCCCATCCTGCTCTCCCACGTCATAGATCGTGCAAATATTCGGATGGTTCAAAGAAGAAGCCGCCTCAGCCTCGCGCCGAAAACGGGCAATCGTCTGCGGATCACGAGCACCGTCGTCGGGCAGGAACTTGAGGGCGACAAAGCGGTACAACCGCATGTCCTCCGCCTTATAAACCACGCCCATGCCACCCCCACCAAGCTTCTCGATAATGCGGTAGTGAGAGATGGTTTGGCCGATCATTCGGAAGACACCAGACCGGAATTCTAGTCGCTTCATCTTAGAGATGGAGCATCGGCGAGTCAACGAATGATGGCTCTTACTGGCGTCACGAACTGGAAGACTTGTTTTGTAACGGGCTCTCCGTAGAAGTCAGCAGATCGCTACCGAATGGTCGGCTAGTAGAGAGTGATCTCGTCACATTCCCACGATTCTGGGCGGATCAGGGGCACAACCTTCAATAATCCAGCGCCAGCATTGGTCGGCAACTTTCAGGCCGGGCTACACTGGAAGGGCACGGTCGTAAACTCGTGCCGCGAGTTGCGGGAATCCCAGGTTAGCTCGCCTTCGGCTACGCGGAACCTGGGGCACCAAGCTCTTTTAAATTGACCTCTCAAAATGATCTCTTTCTCAAACATCAATAAGCAGTATGGCAAGCAGTTGCTCTTTGTGGATGCTTCGTTTCAGTTGAATCCTGGCGAGAAGGTCGGGTTGGTCGGTCCGAATGGGGCGGGCAAGACAACACTATTCCGGATGGTGGTCGGAGAGGAAACTCCCGACGATGGCACGGTGTCTGTCCCGAAGAAGATGACGATCGGCTACTTTCGCCAGGACGTTGAGGAGATGCAGGGCCGTTCGGTTCTGGATGAAGCGATTGCGGGGAGCGGGCGCGTCGGCGATCTGCACCACGAGCTCGAAGCCTTGCAGCACGAGATGTCCGACCCTGATAAGGCTGATGAGATGGACCGCATCCTTGATCGGTTCGGTCATGTGCAGGAGGAGTACGAGCATTTGGGCGGTTACGCGCTCGAATCGCAGGCGCGTGAAGTGTTGCACGGGTTGGGATTCAAAGACGATCAGATTGACGGCGACGTGGGCGCTCTCTCGGGCGGATGGAAGATGCGGGTGGCGCTGGCGCGCGTCCTGCTCGGGATGCCGGATGTATTGCTGATGGACGAACCGACGAACCACCTCGACATTGAGTCCATTATCTGGCTGGAGCAGTTTCTCAAGTCATTTCCTGGCGCGTTGCTGATGACCTCGCACGACCGCGAGTTCATGAATCGTCTGGTCTCAAAGATTGCGGAGATCGATGGCGGGGAGATCATCACGTACTCGGGTGACTACGACTTCTACGAGCGTGAAAGGGCGGTGCGAGAGAGCAACCAGCAGGCGGCGTTCGCGCGGCAGCAGTCCATGCTGGCGAAGGAGCAGCGCTTCATTGACCGTTTCAGGACGCACGCGGCCAAAGCGGCGCAGGTGCAGAGCCGAATTAAGGCCTTGGACAAGATCGAGAAGATCGAACTGCCGAAGAAACGGCAGGTCGTGAAGTTTGATTTTCGAGTTCCGCCGCGATCGGGCGAACAGGTGGCCGTCCTGGAGAACCTGCACAAGAGTTATGGCTCACGGGTGATTTACGACGGGTTCAGTTTGACCATCCGCCGCGGAGAACGCTGGGCCGTCATGGGAAGAAACGGCGCGGGTAAGACTACGCTGCTGAAGATGATTGCGGGGGCGAGTGCTCCGGATGCGGGAACGGTGCGGCTCGGCGCCAGCCTGTATATGGGCTACTTCGCGCAACAGTCTTTGGATGTTCTCAATTCCGATCTTACGGTCAGCGAACAGTTGCAACAGGATTTTCCGCAGGACAGCATCGGGTCGTTGCGGAGCCTGGCGGGAGCCTTCCAGTTCTCCGGCGAAGACGTGGATAAGAAGATCCGCGCACTTTCCGGCGGAGAAAAATCGCGGCTGGCAATCGCACGCATGCTCCACAACCCGCCGAACTTCCTGGTGCTCGACGAACCGACAAATCACCTGGATCTTGCGACCAAGGAGATGCTGGTGGAGGCGCTGAAGGATTTTGAAGGCACCATGATCTTCGTATCGCATGACCGCATGTTCCTTCGTGGGCTCGGCTCACGTGTGCTGGAACTGGGCGGGGAGAGCGGCACGGAGCGCACTCCTACTGTTTATCCTGGGTCGTACGTTGAGTACGTGCAGAAGCTTGGACATGAGGCGCCTGGGATTTATTCGTAGGCCTTGGGCTTTTGTGCAACGAGTCGCCGGGTGGAAATCGAAGCCATCTTCGCAGTGTCTGTTCCTGTCCTTGCCGTTTCTTCGCTCATCGTGTTCCACTCTCTAGTGGCTCATGGCGTCCCCTTTTTTACTGGAGGGATCGCGACGGGGCGATGACGGTCGCGTTTACGGCCGGAATGTTCGCCCGGTCAGGAGGCTCGTTCATTCATGGCCGAAGTCGAAACCAAGTCTCTTCCCGAAAACGCGTATCAACCGCTGAAGCCGGGCGAATCCTATCCCCCCATTGTGCCCGCGGCAAAGCATTTGCCGGAGCTCACGCCACGATCGATCGGCTGGGGCATCGGACTCTGCATTATCTTCACGGTGGCTTCCGCTTATTCGGGGCTGAAAGTCGGGCAGGTGATGGAATCGGCGATTCCGATTTCGATTCTCGCAATTGGCCTGGCCCGTCTTTATCCCCGCCGGTCGAGCCTGCTGGAGAACGTGATTATGACCGGCATCGGCGGAGTTGCCGGGTCGGTGGTTGCCGGCGCGGTGTTCACCGTTCCCGCGCTGTACATTCTGAATCTCAACCCTCACCCCGTAGAGACGATTTTCATCTGCCTGGCTGGCGGATGTCTTGGTGTTCTTTTCCTGATCCCTTTACGGCGCTATTTTGTCCGGGATATGCACGGTTTGCTTCCCTATCCGGAAGCTACGGCCATCGCCGAAGTGCTGGTCACTGGCGAGAAGGGTGGATCACAGGCGAAGCTGCTGCTGCAGGCGACGTTGATCGCGGGTATTTATGACTTGTTCGTGACTACCTTTCAGGTCTGGAAGGAGTTCATCAATTTTCAGTTCCTGCCGTTGTTTCGAACCTTATCGGACCGGGCGCGCATGGTTTTCAGTTTCGACGCCATCGGTTTCATTCTGGGACTAGGTTATGTGATCGGCTTGCGCAGTTCGCTGATCCTTTGCGCCGGCGGTGTTCTTTCCAATTTCGTACTGGTGCCGATGATATGGTTCATCGGCAGTCATTTGGACAGCGCTGTTTATCCGGCCGCGATTCCGATTTCGCACATGACCGCGGTGCAGATTTACCGCAGCTACGTGCGCTTTGTTGGCGTGGGAGCGATTGCGACGGCGGGAATATTCGGCATCGTCAAGTCATTGCGGATTGTGGCGGGTTCGTTTGGAATTGCGCTCCGCGTATTTCGCAAGAGCGAAACGGCGGCTCCGGAGCGGACCGACCGCGACATGCCGATGATTTCCATTTTTTTGGGAGTGGTGCTCGGGGCGATCGGAGTGGCCATGCTTCTTGGGCATTTGGCGGCTTCCTGGACTGTGGTTGCGATTGGGCTCGGGCTTGACGCTGCGTCTTCTCTTTTTTCTTTACGTCGGTGGCGGCGAACGCCATTGCTACGACGGCGCGTAATCCCGTCTCTGGGATGACGATGCTGACCATTATTATTTCCTGCGGGTGCTGCTGCGATTCGGGCTGTCGGGAACGACCGGAATGTTTTTTGTCATGGCGATTGCCGGCATGGTGTGCACCGCATTATCCGTGTCTGGCCAGACGATCACCGACCTCAAGGCGGGATACTGGCTGGGGTCGACGCCATCCGCGCAGGAGAAGGTGAAGTTTCTGGGCGTCATCGCCGCTGCGATTGCGGCTGGGGCTGACGATTGTGATGCTGGCTCGCACCTTCCAGTTTGGCGAAGCGCTTGCCGGGCGATATGCGGCCGGTGCTGGCATCGCCGCAGGCCTCGATTATGAAGGCGCTGGTGGAAGGATTCATGAGCCATCAGCCGATTGCGTATTTGCTGTTCGGCGTGGGCGCCATGATTGCGTTGGTGCATGGAGATGCTGGGGCAGCCGTCGCTGATTTTTGCGCTCGGAATGTATCTGCCGCTGGAGCTGAATACTCCCGGCGCTGGTCGGCGGATTCCTTTGCCACTTCTTGAACAAACGCTCTGAGAAGACCGGCGGCGGACGCGGCCGAAGCGATTCGCGAGCGCGGCGTGATAATTGCTTCGGGACTGATGGCAGGCGGCGCGCTGGGCGGCGTTCTCGGCGCGGCTTTGCGGCTGATTCCCGGATTTCCGCGAGGATTTGGTCAAGACGCCGTTTTATAACAACGATGCCGGTGTCGCAAGTCGGTTTCTGCGCTGATGTTTGTTGGCCTGTGTGTGTATCGTTTGGTTCGGTTCAGTGAAGAAAGTCGCCGGCAGAGCGGTAAGGAGGAAACCATGATGGACACACTAGGACGATATGTTGCGGATGCGGTGCTCGGAATCGACACGCTTTGGGGCGGCGATGTGATGTGCGCCTCGGGCACGGGACGATTTATTGCCGACTCGTGGTTCTCGGATGAGCCGTTGCCTGCGGCTTACACGCATGCCGGCGGCGGCGCGCGTGCGGGAAACGGGCGGGGTTGCCGGCAAGAACGTCGATCGGTCGGCGATCGAGGAGTATCTGCGCGCGGTGGATCTGCCGCGAGCGATCGCAGGAGTTCGCGATGAAGCCCGCAAAATCGGCGGCCTGCGCGGCAGCTATCTTGAAGGGCTCGCCTTGTGCCTGGAAACGATGTGGGACCTGGCTATAGAGGTGCTCGGCAAGGGCGAGCAGGTTCCGTATGCGCGCTGCGTGGAGGCCTCGACGGGAAGGCCACCCGAAGCCTCGCAAGCCGGAGAGAGAAGCGTGATCGCGTGGCCGAGTTGCTGGGCCGCGCGGGGTACACTGACATCGAGTTCCGGCGGACGCTTCTCGAGGCGGTCGACGCCTGGCGGCAAGAGCGCGTGGTTCCGATGGCATCGGTCCGTGCGCCTGGGAGCGGCGGTGATTGCGCATTTTGATCAGCTGAGCGCGAAGAACTTGATGCCGTATCTTCCGCAAGAGCTTTTGCGCGGTGCCGCGGGCGAATATTGAATTTCTGCCGATTCGGGACGCTGGTTTTCGGGCTCAATGAACTACATTGGCCGGGCGCGGAATGCAGATGGCAGTCCGCAGTATGAGGCACTTACGAGATCAATGCGTCGCTTGCAGATTACGTATCCGGAGTTTGAGCAACTGGTGAGCCACGAGGTTGTGCCTGGGCACGTGACGACCTTTGCCTACCTGCAGGATCTGTATGTGCGCGGCAAGGCGGGTTTCGAGGCGACGGTACTGACCATGAACACGCGCGCGGCGACTCTGTTTGAAGGGATTGCGAACAACGCCATTCTGATCGCCCACGGTGTCACGGAAGTGGAGCAACTGCCGGATGAAGATCTGCAGATCGGCGTGCTGCTGGCGCTGCTGCAGGATGACGCGAAGAATCAGTCGTCGTATCTGACCTGGGGCGAAGGAGTGCAGCGCGAGAAGGTGGCGGCGGCACTGCGCCGGGATTTTCTGGTGACCGAAGAGCGCGCGGACAAACTGTCTGGCGCATGGGGACGGCATCCGCTACTCGGCCGCATGTATCTTCCGGCGTATCGCGCGGGAACAGAGCGCGTCGCACAATTGCGGCGTATCCACGCGGCGAGTCGCATTCTACCGGCAATCTACGGCTGCTCCGGATTAGTTGATATCGTGACGATCGACGAGATGTTGAAGCGAGAAACTAACGCCGAGAGTGGCACGGCCGTCGCCGCGTCCCACCTCAAACCAATTGCGAGATAGCTCTAGAAACTGGCGATCACCACGTTGGGCGCGGATGGCAGCGTGAATTTTACGCCACGCTTCTGGTTGACTTGCATGGTGGCAAGCGAGTCGAGTGCGGAGAGCGGGATGTGCCTTGTCCAGTAGCCGTTTTGCCAGTCGTTGCCGCGGAGATAGATGATGCCGTCGGCGATGGTATAGTCAGCAACCTCCTCGCGACGGCCGTCGCGATAGACCAGCACCGCTGGAGGAGGTGCCCCGGCTTGCGATTCAGTGGAGTGCTTTTGCGCGGTGGACGCGGGTGGCTTGGCCGGTTCCGCATAATCGGGGTGGGCAGAGGTTCCACGTTCCTCGGACGCGTCAGCACCACCGAATCGCACATAGCGGTCGCCGTGCCATTCGATCAGCAATGGTGTTGGCTTGGTTTTTCGTGGGGAATCGTGAACGGAGGCGGGCTGCACTACCACGACCTGAGGCTGAACGCCCGCAACGTCGCTCTCAACATTTCTGCCAACTGCGTACGGATCACCCTGGTCATAGTCTGAGTAGTCGTAATCCGAATCGAGGAGAGGCAAACTCACAAGAATTCCCCCGTTGAACGGACGCATTCCGTGATGTCGGCCAATTCCACCCCTGACGCCTCGCGCAACGCCAGCACGGCTCCCGGAAACCGGCCTCCCCATTGCGCCGCGCATCTGCGCGGTGGAGAGAGGGATGGTAAGTGCTACTGCAAACAGCGCGATACTCAGCCGCTGAAACATTCGAGTCGGAATCCCCTGCGATTCGACAACAAAATTATTGTATCGCCATTGCGTGACTCGCGACGATGGTCCGTAGCATAACGAGTCCATCCGCTTACTGGGGGTTTCATCACCTTTCCAGCGCATCGCGGTCCCAATTGCCAAGGTTTGCTCCGGCCTTGTATGTGCTGTGGCAAAATTCGAGTAACGAAGCAGTGGGCGACTCAGCATTGCGCACGTCGTCGTACATCAGTAGGAACTCGCCGAGCTTTGTCTCATAATGGGCCGCATTTGGCTGGACGGACGCGTCTTTGAATCCCGCAGGCTCTGGGGCCATGTAGGAATAAAAAGCCGCGTCTTTGACATCGCCACCGCCGGGCCAGAAGCCAACACTGCTTGCTTCATGGGAATACGCTTCTCGCGTCACCGCGTCCGCGCCGGGCCGCTCTGGAGCTCGGCGTCCCGAAAACCGCGTAACCGCAAGGTCAAAACTTCCCCAGAAGAAGTGCACTGGGCTGGATTTGCCAATAAATCCCGACCTGAATTGGCCGAAGACCGCGTTCACCGACAAGAGGATCCGCCAAAATTTCTCCACCGCCGCACGATCGTAGGAGCCATGGATACGATCTTGGTCGAATGGAATCGGGTTTGGGAATTTCGACCGGCATTCGCCAGATTTTGACTTCGATTCCCGCAGATCGAAGCATTTCCATAAATTCCGCGTGGAACTCGGCCACGGTGCGAGGCGCCAGCGGGAGTGCCTTCACGATTCCGTCCGTTGTCTCAATCACAAGCTGGTGTCGTATAAAGTCAAACCGGAGTTCGAATGCTCTTTGTCCATACGGAATACGAGATGTGGTCAAGCCCCCGAGCAGTTACGTACAACGGGACATTCCACCAATGGTTGACGAGCGGCGTAAGACGCATCCGAACCTTACCCACCATCTGGGTCCACATGTGCAGCGTGGCGTACGTGTCTTTCCAGGATTCGAGCGACAGCGTAGGCCAACATTCCGGTCCATCGGCGATGGTGCGCGGCATAGCAATGCTCCTATGGGATCCGCGTTTCGAGCGGCAATTTAAGGCAAACCGCAAACTTCATTCCATCATTAGCAGCAAGACAGTCAGGGAAACTTTTGCAATGTCTTGGTAGTTTCCCCAGGGCCCAACTTAAACACGCACGTCCGACCAAGATATTTTTCCAATCCGCACCCAAGCCGTTGCGCTCCGGTCCAGCTGTTCTCTCCGGACAACGATCGGGAGATCGTAGCATCCCTGGGGAAAAACTGCTGGTAGAGGAACGCACCCGAGGATCACAAAGGGCCGCAAGCGCGCGAGTCCTCGAAGCGGCGCTGCATCACATTATGCGCGACCCAGTGCGATGTAAATGATCACGATTGGAACGGCAAGCTCTCTCTCATGCTGACCGTGGTAAACTGTGGTTTCGCGCGCCGGAGAGGTGGCCGAGAGGCTGAAGGCGGCGGTTTGCTAAACCGTTATACGGGCTAACACCTGTATCGAGGGTTCGAATCCCTCCCTCTCCGCCAGACTCCATACAGTTCACCAAATAAAACCCATTACCTGGGTGACCTGGACGTGCTGCCGGGCGAAGATTTCCCCGAAGAGCCCTATTCGCCAATTGGCATCACGCTCAGAACTCCAGCCGCGCCTGAAAGGCGATCATGCGTGGACTGCTATCGCCACCCAAACCGACACCCAGCAAGCCGGTCGGTGGAGAGGTCGTGGATGTGAGCGCTCCAAAGCTGCTCTGGGTGGAAGGATTTCCTGGAATGCCTGCCTGAACCACACTGGGAAGCGCATAGTTCGGATGGTTGAAGACATTAAAGCACTGAGCCTCAAACCGCAGCTTCACACGCTCGCTCAAGGGGAACCATTTTGTCAGGTAGAAGTCGCTCCAAAGGAAATCCGGACCACGCAGGGCATTGCGGCCGAGGGTTCCGAATTGGCAGGTCTGCGGGCTGTCGCCGCCATAGCACTGCCCTGTGCTCGGATCGACGGCCGATACAAAGGCGTCGGGATTCAGCCATTGCAGCGTGCCCGGCTGTGTGACACCCGGAATCGGATGATGATCGTACAGCGGGACTCCGGGAACGACACTGGCGAACTGCGGTCCGCTCCCTTGCACGATTCCGTCTCCGTTTGCGGAATAGGGCGTGCTCAAGACCGAGAACGGAACTCCGGTGTGCCAAAAGGCCGTTCCCGAAATTTGCCAGCCGTTGAGCGCGTAGCCCAGCGCGTGATGGTGCACTCTTACCGGCAACTGATACACATACTGCGCGTTGAGATTTTGCCGGATGTCATAGTCGCAGGGACCATAATCACGAGCTAAGTCTCCGGGCAGAGGCGAGAGAATTCCTCCCGCGGAGAACGGAAGGAAGCCGCCATTTGAGACCGTATCCATACAATGGCTCCAGGTGTAGTTGATTTGCCCTTGCAGGCCGTGGCCGAGGCGTTTCATCGCGGTCAGTTGAAGACCGTTGTAGTGGCTGTTCGCTCCGGTTGAAAATTGCGTCACGGCTCCGAATCGCGGGTCGGTGGATTGCAGGTAAGGGAACGGGGCAAAACATCCCTGACACACGGTTTGGTAGCCGTTGACCTGGGTTGAGTAGGGCTGGTTCACGGCGCGCGTGCCTACGTATTGCGCTTTCAAACTGGCCGTCGCTCCCAATTGATGTTCGATGCCGAGGCTCCACTCCATGAAATAGGGCGCGTGAAGTTTGCCATCGGGAATGGCGGTGATCGCCACCGGCGATAGACAACTTGCGGGATTTGCCTGTGGAGAGGCGCAGGAGAGCTGGCCCTGGGGAAATCCCGCAGCAAAAGTCTGATTCGCTGCCACGATGGCGTTTACTGCGCTGTTGGCGACGCCGGGGGCGATGGCAGTGCAGCCGAATTGCGGGTCGCAGCCTGGGGAACCGGCTTTGCCTACCGTGCCCAGGAGTCCTCCCTGAAATGTTTTGCTGTAGGGAGGGTTGGCGCCCGACGAGGTCGGCGACTGAGCCGGGCAGAATGTCGCTGAAAATTCCGAAGCCGGCGCGCAGTACGGATTTCGGCTCGAACTGCCAGGCAACCGCCATTCTCGGTTGCAGAATGGCAGCCGGCGTGGAGGAAAACAGATTACCGAGATGAGTTTGAATGGCGGCGTTCAGCGGTTGATTGACATCGTGCGAGATGGAATCGAATGAGCCGCTTAGGCGGGCGACTTGATCATGCGGATTCAGAGGATTCGAGTTGTAAGTGTCGCGCACACCGAAGGTCCAGGTCAGCGTGCGAGTTATTTTCCAGGTGTCTTGGGCATAGATATCGAGATTGAGAAAGTTGAAGGGCTCGTTGGCGTGCGAAGGGAACGTCTCGGACACGGTGCTTGCCGCTCCGTAGATATATTGCTGGAGATTGGCGTAGGTCACGGTGGGAACGGTACCTTCTCCGAAGTCATAGTCGTTCAGGCGGAAGATGCGGGTATTGGTTCCGAAGCGCAGTTCGTGAGCGCCATGGCTCCAGGCAAGGTTGTCGTTGATGAAGAAGCGGGATGCGCGTCTGCCTTGAATCCAAGTGTTGTCCAGCCCTCCCAGGGGTGTGAACGGGTTCGCTCCGCTACCCTGCAATACGATCGGGAACGCCGAAAGCGTTTTCTGAAGGTTGCTGGGTCCGAACAGGCTTTCGTACCACGAGAACGCGGGATTGAAGTAGTTCACCAGATTCTGCGAGAAGACGTGCGTGTATCCTGCCGCGAACGAATAGAGCGGCTGCGGCGAAAGCGCATTGAACACGGGGTTGATGGGATCGGTCCACGCGGCTTGCAGACCGGCGTCCGACTGAAAACGAAACCAGGATGAATCGTTCTGGTTGATGTTGTAGTCGACGCGGGCCGTCTGTACCTGCTCGTGGTCGTCGCTGGTGTGCGAAACACTCTGCTGGTTGGCGCAAATAGCGATCGGGCAACCGTCAATCGCATACGGGGCGCCGTTGGTATTTGTGTAGAGGGAGAACATCTTTTGATAAAACGGCACTTCTTGGGGCGCCGCCGGCAGATCGTTTTTCGGGTTGGTCGGATCGATGTAGCCCAGAGGAAGCTGCTGCAAGACATATTGTTGGAATGCAGCCGTGGGAACGATGGTCGGCGTAACAATCGGTAGCGCGATCCGGACCCATTCGCTGTCGAAAAAGAAGAACAGCTTGTCGTGCGCAATCGGTCCACCCACACTGCCTCCAAAATGGTTGACGGTCGCTCTGGGCTTGTAACGTCCTGGTACCGCATTGGTGAAGTAGTCCGCTGCGTTCAGCCGCGAACCGTTCCACAGTTCGTAGAGATTTCCGTGAAACTGGTTGGTGCCAGACTTGGTGACGTAGTTGACCTGTGATGCCCCATAGCGTCCCTGGTCCACGGAATAGGAAAGGGTATTGACCGTCACTTCCGAAATCGAATTCAGTCCGAGGACGAGGTTGGTGGAAAGGCCGCTGTTGAGATTGGTGAGCGGGTCGTTCGTTTCCAGTCCGTCCACAATGTAGCCATTAGAGAGGGCGGGGAGTCCGTTAAATTCCACGTTGCCATATCCGTTGCTGCCGCCGACAAAATCGTTACTGCTCCCCGCCGTATTGATGAGGGCTCCGGGGGCAAACTGCAGCGGGTAGGTCAGGTCGCCGCCTGGATTCGGCAGGTTCTCGAGGGCTGGAGCATTGAGGGTCGTAGATGTGTTTGCACTTTCCGGATTGATGAGCGGAGCCTCGCTGCTCACCTCCAGTGCCTCGTTGGACCGGGCCACCTTGAGCATGAAGTCCACGGTTTGTTTCTGGCCCAGACCCGCAATGACATTGTCATTTTGCCGCGGCTCGAAGCCTTGCGCTTCCGCTCTCACCGAATAGCTGCCCGGCTTTAACTGCGGGAAGTTGAATCGGCCTGCCTCATCGGTCTTGGCGCTACGTTTCAGTCCGATTTCAGAGTCGGTGATGGTGACGGTGGCGCCAGCGACCACGGCATTGGTTGCGTCTCGTACCTGGCCAACAATGGCGCTCGTGGTTTCACCTTGTGCCAGCGCGTTTGCTGGAAAAAGACAGGCCACCATGAATACGAGAAAAACAGAGTGCGCCGCCCGCACCATAAATACCCCACCCCATTTCGCTGAAGACGAGAAAACCTTCCCCGCCTTTCCCTGTTAACATAGGGTTAGTCTATGTAGTTAACCACAGTTAACGAAAGCAAGCAAGGAATGAATGGCAGACGCGCATCTCAGCGATTGCATCCGGCCAATGTACAGCGAGGGTTTTGACCATAGCCGCACGTGGCGGCCGTCAATCGCAGGCACGACACAGCGCACAGCACGACGCGAACTTAGAAGCCGAAGTAAAGACCGGACCATCTTTGTCAAAGCGCAATTCGATTTTATGCCACTAGCATTACATTTTCCGTTACCAGACATCTCGCCAAGGTGTGAGGATGCCACATCTCTGGCTTCCTACTTAGTATGAATCGGCTGCTACGCGCCAGAGCTGTTGGGTAGTGTCTGAAATGCAATGCACTTTTCAGACACTACCAGCTGTTGTATGCCGCTTGGCCGGTACGTTCGCCTCTCGGTCAATGACACCGGAGTGGGGATGACGGATGCCATACTGCACCGTGTGTTTGAGCCGTTCTTCACTACGAAGGCAGAGGGGCGCGGTACGGGGCTGGGATTGGCCACGGTCTATGGAGTCGTTAAGCAGAGTAACGGATATATCTGGGTTTCGAGCGCGCCAGGAGCCGGTGCTACCTTCGACATCTATTTGCCGCGGGTTGATGAAAAAGCTCCGCCACTGGTTACCGGCCTGGAAGAGCGAAGCGAGTATCCACGAGGCACAGAGACAATTCTCCTGGTGGAAGACGAAGAATCTCTGCGGCAAGTGACGTGCGAGTGTCTCACCACGAGCGGCTATACCGTCCTGCAAGCCGGTCGCGGAAATCATGCCATCGACGTGGCCGAGCAATACAAGGGACCTATCGCTCTGATCGTCAGCGATGTGGTGCTGCCTGACATGAGTGGACCCTCAGTTGCGACGAAAGTACGGGCGTTGCATCCGGAAACGAAAGTCTTATACGTTTCAGGATATGCTGAAGTGCCCGTGGCTCAACAACTCATCGCAGAGGGAGCCATCCTCCTGCAGAAGCCACTATCACGAGGTGACCTTCTGAGAAAAGTGGATGAGATGCTCCATCTCCGCACTCCCCTCGGCTCCCGATAAGCGCTTCCCCCCGGCAATTAGATTGAGCAGCATGCGATCGTTTCCGGTTTGTCGGCAAACCTTGATATATGGAGAGCAGTTGCATGCGAGCCCCGTCGCAGAATCGCCTTCGGACGCGGTAAATCGAGGAGCCAACAATCAGACGTCGGCACTAGAACGGCAACGATTCTCCCCGACGATTGGTCTACTGCAGTTTCGCATACTCCGCCTTGGCCTGCTTCAGGATCGGGATATCTGGATCGGCTTCCTTCCAGAGAGCGAGGAAATCTTTGTAAGCCGCGAGTGAACGGACGCGGGCGGCATCTGCGTCGGCTCCCTGCGAGGTTTTCGATTGCAAAGCATTCGCGCGGGCCACACCCAGATGCGCTAACGCTCCCGTCCAGCAGTTCCAGACGATGCCGCTGTGGTCGAGAATTTTCTGAAACTCGGCGGCGGCGGAGCTGCCCTGTCCAGCTGCCAGGTATGCTTCTCCACGAATATACGTGGGATAGAGGCAGGACATATTAGCAGCGAAGTCAATCTGTCCTAATTCGATAGGGGAAACGGCAGCTCGCAGATCATTCAGGGCAAGTCCCGGGTCCTTCTTATTTAGCGCTAATTGCGCTTGAATCGCTGAGACCCAAAGCGGCTGCAACTGCGTGTTGAGCGGAAAGCGTTTCCCTAAGTCTTCAGCCAGTGACTCCGCCTGTGCCGCGTCGCCCGCCATGGCAAACGCAAGCGCTGCTTCAACCTCCGGTCCCCGACTTGCGGGAGCAAGCTTCAAGGCCTTTGCCGCTGATTGCCGTGCTTCCGTGGCTTTGCCGAGAGCGGCTTGTTGCACAGCGGCATTCGCCTGCCATATCGCCCCGGTTTCCTTGTCGTCCGCCCGAATGGCGGAGTCGACAGCTCGCTTAGTCAGTTCCCGCGCTTTGGCAAGATGACCTCCATACGCCTCAGTGTCGGATGCGAGCGCCAATCCAAACGTGTCATATTCGGGCTTGCCCTCTAACCACTGCTGCTGTTCTGCCATCGCGCCGAGGTCGCCGCCGACAAAGGCAAGAACATAAGAATTGACGTGGAAACTATAATTATCCAGTTTTCGCGCCTGCACTGCGTGGATTACTTTCTGTGTTTCGACAAAGCGCTGCAAGGCGAGAGTGAAGTTGGCGAGACTTACGTACGACAACACATTATCTGGCGCAAGAGCGATGGCTTGCCGATTAATCTCAGCGGCTTTCTCATACTGCCCACGTTGGCCGTATACCATGGCCAGATTGCTATAAGCTGAAGGTTCCCGCGGGTAGCTCTCAATCTCCTCCTGATACGTCTCGGCCGCTTTATCCAGTTCGCCGGTTACTCCCCAATAGTAGTTGCCGGTAATTTCCAGCTTTTCCCGCTCGCTGGCATGTTCCCGCAACTGAAATGCCTTGGTGTAGTAGTCGTTGGACCTCGCTAGCTCTCCGAGACCGGCGTACTCATTGCCCAATGCCCGATATCCCATGGCAAAATCCGGATCGAGTTCAATGGCACGTTGATAGTAAGGCAGGGATTCTGCCGGGCCCTTCTCTTGCTCAGCCTTTCTACCAAGGCTGTATGTTTTCAGAGCTTCCAGCGAGGGCGTGGTGGCCAATGCTAGTGGAACATCGAACTTCTGCACCGTTGCCAGCGATTCACCCAGTTCGCCACGCAGTTTGGACGCCGCATCGCCAAGCGCGCCGAGAACCTTTCCCTTGAATGCCGCCGTTACCTGCTCCTCGGCCAGCGTCTCTTCGGTCTGACAATTCACCGCCCTTAATCCCAACACATATTCTCTGCCCAGGCTGCCAATCGACTCCGCAATATAAGCCTTGCTGCCGGTCCGCAGACAAAGCTCTCGCGCCACTTCCGGCGTCAGCTTCGTGCCGGCCGGCCGAGCCATCAGTTGCAAGGTCTTTGCCGTTTGAGCTTCAGACAGCACATTCAAGAAAGGCGACTGCCCCAGTGAAATGCTGAGTGCAGTCTTCAGCGCGTTGTCGAAGACCGCATCGCCCGTGTTGTTGTCGAGATCGGCGAGAACGATGGTGTCTCTATCGGTGAGCTTGGATTGTTGCCGCCAGTGCCGATAGTAGATCCAACCACCCACCACAAGGGCCGCAACCACTCCCGTCACAAGCACTTGCAGTGAGCGTTTTCTCCACTGCGACTGAAACCGCCCTGCCGCCGTCGTCGTCCTGTGAACGTTTTGCGGTATGTCCTCTACAGAGTCATTGGAAACGGAGTTGACCGGAGGCGCGGGTTGGGACGCTGCAGGGAATTGAGCGCTGCTCTCCCTTCCGGATCGTGATCGCGCTGGCGTTAGCTCCAGAGGGCCGGATTCCGAGTCCCGCTTCAGCCGTTGCAGGTCGGCTCGAATCTCCGCTGCACTCTGGAAGCGCAGGTTGCGGTCTTTCTCCAAAGATTTGTTGATAATCCGTTCCAGATCCGGCGGTAGATCGGGATTCAGGCGCACCGCAGCCACTGGAGCACGGTTCATGATCGCTTCGGCAATCACCGCCGAGGTTTCCCCGCGAAATGGCAAAGTTGCAGTTGCCATTTCGTAGAGCACCGCGCCAAACGAAAAAAGGTCGGTGCGCGTGTCCAGTTCCTTTCCTCGCACTTGCTCCGGAGACATATAGGCAACCGTCCCGAACGTCGTTCCGGGACCAGTCAGGTGTCGCTCGTCGAGCGAACGGGTCTGCGTGTTTGCGGATGCGATTTGGTTGGCCGAACTGGGCAAAGCCAAGACCTTCGCCAATCCAAAGTCGAGGATTTTGGCATGACCGCGCTTGGTGAGGAAGATGTTCGCGGGTTTGATGTCGCGATGCAGGATGCCAGCCGCGTGAGCGGCATCGAGAGCGTCGGCGATGTCGATGGCAACAGGAAGAAAAACTTCCATGTCGAGCGGACGCCCCCCAATGCGATGCTTTAAGGTGACTCCATCCAGAAACTCCATCGCGATGAAGGCTTGCCCCGCCTGATCGTCAATTTCATAAATGGTGCAGATGTTTGGATGATTCAGGGCAGAAGCAGCCTGCGCCTCTCGTTCAAAGCGAGCGAGCGCTTGCGCATCCTGGGCAATCCTGTCGGGCAGGAACTTCAGGGCGACGAAACGATGCAGCTTGACGTCCTCAGCCTTGTACACCACGCCCATGCCGCCGCCGCCGAGCTTCTCGACGATGCGGTAATGCGAGATGGTTTGGCCGATCATGAGAGGACGCGCGCCTTTCGGACCGCCTCATCTTACGGATGCCGCATTCGCGCGTCAACGATTTCGCGAGCCAACGATAACGAGGGGTGGTAGTGGCTGAATCTTATCGCACCGATTCAGCCACTACCGGGGGTTGTGCCGTACCTCAGTTAGTCACCGTGAAGTCGGTCGCGCTCACAGCTGTGCCACCGGGTGTCGTGATGTAAATCGGTGCCGTCACCGCTCCCTTCGGTACAATCGCGGTCACTTGCGTGTTGGAATTTACTGTGAATTGCGCATTTAGGCTTCCAAACCTGACCTCGATGGTCTGCGCGTATTTTTGCGACCAGCCAGAGCCCGTGATCGTTACCGCCGTTCCCACCGGGCCGCTCGGCGGCTTAAAGCCGGTGATGTTCGGCAGCACGTAAAACGTCTGCAGACTGTTGAGTGTGGTTGATCCGGTAGTGACTGTCACCAGTCCCGTCAGTGCTCCCGGTGGAATCGTGGCCGTGATGTAGGTCGATGTTATCGACGTGATCGCCGCTGGAACACCGCCGAACTCCACCACCGACGAACCGCTGACGAATCCCTGGCCGAGGATTCCGATTGTGCCGCCCGCCTGTCCGGCCAAGATCTGCGGATGGCAAAACTGCGGCTGCTCAACATCATTGAGAGTTATGCTGTACATCACGCCGTTGTTAAATTCGCCGCCCAGTCCGGTTACCCCGTAAATGACTCCGCTCGTGTGTGAGACCTTGGAGTCCGGGTTTTGGCCGTTCGAGCCATCAAACCCTACCACCCATGGTCCGAACTTCCCTTTCGGGGTGATCTCGAAGACGCCCCCGTAGCCCAAGTAGTACTGGCAGCTGTCTTGCCCGCTTTGGCTGCAATCTCTGGCATCGCCGTAGATATTGCCGTCCGACCCTTGCGCTAATGCCCTTGGAAGACCGTATTCCGCGTCCGTGGTTGTAAAGCTGTAGTCGAAGGATGAGGGTGGGAGTGGCGGAATTGCCGGGAGCCCTTTCAACTCGCCGTTTGGAGTCATTTTGTAGACAAACCCCAGACCGTTGGCGCCCCCCTGCGCGGTGGTTCCGTAGAAGTTGCCGTCGGTGCCCTGGATCACGCCATGGGTCGGAGTCGCGCCATCATCGTAATCCTGGCCTTGGAAAGTGTGCAAAACGGTCAACTCCCCGGCGGTTGAGATCTCATAGACCGTGCCGCAGTTGGGCGGGCAACTCGGGAGGATCCGTTGGGTAAAGGTAGCGCCCTGGGTGGTGCCATAGAGATTGCCGTCGCTTCCCACGGTCAAGACGCCGGAGGGGTTGACGAGGTTGTCGTCGGGGGAAAACGCATAGAGGACGTTTCCGGGCCATTGAACACCCTGTTCGGCCGTATAGATTAGCTGAAATACCGTGCCGCAACCGTTCGCGGCAATAACATTGGTGCAGTTGGGGTTTCCACCCGCGATGGTATTCAAATAATAATTCCCGTCCCTGCCCTCAATCGGCCGGGCAGTCGTGATAGCCCCATCGCTGCAGGGCGGCCCGTTCTGGCAAAAGGTGTAGATCGGGGTAAACGTACCAGGGTCAGTGCCATTGGGGATAAATTGGTACACATAGCCGTAGCCGGCGCCGCCAGTCTGGCAAGCGCCATAGAAGTTGTTATCAGAGCCCAGAGTTAAGCCCCAGCCACAATTATCGTAGCTGGCGAAGCTGTAGAGCACGATGGGCGCCGCCGGGGTACAGTTCTGGCAGGGCGTGATTCGGTAGATGGTGCCGCAGCCCTTTTTGACTTGGCAGGATGAGTTACTACCACCGTAGTCAGAATATCCGTACAAATTGCCGTCGATTCCTTGTGCGACAACTCCGGAGGGCGAACCCGGCTCAGTCGCACTTTGCTCAAATGGATAAAATACCTTGTACACTTGGGCCTGGGCCGTGACCGCCGATCCGGTAACAGCCAACGCGATCATGGCGAGAACAAGCGCTGTGCCCAGTGATTTACCTTTGCCACGAACGTAATTCATTGAAATCCTCCAAAAAGTGCACGATCCCGGGTCGTTCTGCTGTCTTCGCGGGTGCGAAGCTAGCGCATATGACTGTCTGTCGAGCACGAGCTAAGAGTGGGGGAGGAGCGTTCCCTGCTTTGCCTTGCACGTCGTGATGCCCGGCACAAAACTTGGGGAGGAGCGGGTTGCTAGTCTCTCTTTAACGCAGTTCTCTAATAAGACCTTGCACTTCTGCCGCTATATCCCAGCGCACGAATTTCCTTGGTCCCAAAAGCGGCTGTCATTATCCCCCTTATGCCTGTGCGCGTCAATGTGTAACTGTTCTACCTTGGCGGCGTGATCCGCTTTGCGCAAAGTTAGGGAGGCTATGCTTGCCTGGGGGAAATCATAAAAATTAAGAAGGCGTGGATGCGGTGAAGCATCGGGCTGCTTGGCTGGAATTCATGCCTGACTCCTCGCCCGTTGTGACGGCTTTAGAAAAGAAGCGGTGCGACTTAACGCCCTCGGAGAAGGGCACGCCGCACCGCAGAGGGTATCCCCGCCGTTGCCTTTCGATAAAAGTTCCCGGCAGAACCCTCCTTGCACCCTAAGAAGGGCAAAACTATAGTGAATACGCACGGGGCTGTCTGTTCAAAATTGCACAATATGCGCCAGTCTACACGCCCATCAGCAATACCGAACGATCTCTCTTCGGTGCGGTCATATAATCTTAAAACATATGAACGGAATGCTTCGTGTTCTGTGCTCCACCCTCATCGCAGCCCCTCTGCTTTCTCGGGCTCAAGCGCCAGCGCCGCAAGAAACAGTCCCCGTCATTCAAGGCGGCGTTGGTTCCTGCTCCATCGAACTAACGGTCTTGGGCGCGGATGGCAAGCCCGTTTATGCTTCTACGGTCAAAGTCCATGTCAAATATGGGTTTGGTGGAATGCGAAGGCTCGATCTCGAAGCAGGAACCAACTCGGACGGGAAGGTAAAATTCGCGGGACTTCCCGTGAAGGTACAGCGACCTCCGCTGGAGTTCCGCGCATCGAAGGACGACTTTACAGGTGTCGCAGTGTTCGATCCGTCAATCGAATGCGAGGTCAAACGGGAGATCGTCTTGGAAAAATCGAAAGCGTCGGACAGTCATTGAAGTATTAGTTCACGGTCTTGTAGCACGAAAACGGAGTTGAACTACCGCAGCCCAACGCGACAGTGAACGGAACTTGGACAGTGCCGCGTGAGTGGATTGCATAGCGACGTGTGGATACCGGATTACTCGCAGCATGCTGGAATGCCGGACGCACGAATCGACGTGCGAGGGCTTTTCTCAGAAGATTCATACGGGTGTGACGTACCGTTAACAATGAGGGACTATTGTGCTGAGTTCCGACAAACTCCGCACAGGATCCATGCGCGAAGGACTATTGAACTTATGAAGCTAGAGGAATGCCCGCCCGCTCTACTTCTTCCACCCACCGTTGAAGACGTTATTCGATTGAGTGTGAGAATGACAGCCTCGCGTTGCTTGAAGCTCTGCGGTGTTTTGCTCGTGCTGGCTAGCTGTTTGTCACTGACTGCCCAAAATGTCGTATTGACGGGCTCGCTCGGCGGCCGCGTCACCGACCAGAGCGGAGCCGTAGTGCCGGGAGCGTCGGTCATTGTGCGGAACCTGGCGACCGGCGTGGAACAATCGGCCGGGACCAACCACGACGGACTTTACCGCTTTCCGGTGGTCATGCCGGGTGCCGTATTCCATCACAGCAAGTCTCAAGGGCTTTCGCGACGTCCAGACTCTTGGTGCGAGTGCTGGTGGGAAATACCACATCGCAGGACATCCGGCTGCAGGTGGGCGCGAGCGCGGACACGGTCAAGGTAGTCGGCAACGACGCCGCTGCTGCGGCCGGAAGAATCCTCTACCAGCACGGTCATCGACCGCTCTCTGATTCGAAGACTTGCCGCTCAACGGACGAAAATACACCAATTTCATGGCGCTCACGCCGAATACCAGCTATGACGGCGACACCGGCCTGGTCAGCATTGCCGGACAACAAGGCGGAGAGGATTCGGGATACGCGAACGGTAACGGTTCCACCTACTTCAGCGTCGATGGCTCCAATGGCACCAACAACTATTTTGCGGACATCGTCGGCCGCAATCGCATCCCTTACCTGTTTGGCGAAGATTCGATCCAGGAGTTTCAAGTCACGGTCAGCCCCTACACCGCCATCTACGGCGGCGGAGCCGGCTTCGTGACTGCCATCACGCGCTCCGGCAGCAACGCTTTCCACGGCAGCGCGTTTTATTACAACCGCAACTCCGTGTTCGAGGCCAACGACGCCCTCGACATAGCCGCCGGCAATCCGAAGCCGGAAGACGATTTGCAGCAATTCGGCGCCGCTGTCGGCGGTCCCATCCTGCGCAACCGTCTATGGTTCTTCGCCGATTACGAGCAGCAACTGCACAACAATCCGATTCCTGTCATCAATCCGGCGTTGCAGACGAACCCTTCGAACCTGGGTGCCTTCGTGCTCGCTAATTTTTTCCCGCCAAACACCTTAACGCAGGCGCCGGCTCTGCCTGCACCCAACGGTCCTTTGCCGGTGCCAAGCACCGATACCCAACCCCAGCTGCCCGGCGATCACTACTACCAGTATACCTCCAGCAAATCTCGAACACCATCAACGCGCTGAACTCCAATCTCGGAACTCAAAGCCAGAAAGGGCAACGATTGGGTGATCACGCCCCGGCTGGACTATCAGGCCACGAACCGGGATGGCCTGTTTCTCACCCTCAATTACAACCGCTTCAACTCTCCCGGAGGCGTCATTCTTGACCCGACGGTCGGCAACTATGGCACGCAAACTCTGGCCAACGCCTATGTCCGTACCTTCCAGGCCACGGTGGGATGGACCCACACATTTTCCTCCACGCTGCTGAACGAATTCCACGCCGGCACTTCGCAAGATAACGAACTCGCGACTCCAACCGGTCTGGCTGGCAACACGCCGACCGTGGTTCTCGATAGTCCCGCCGCTTTCATCTTGGGCAATGCTCCTTTCTCGATCGGAAGAGTCTTCGAAAGACAGTATTCCTTGTCCGACCGTTTCGATTACGTGATCGGCAAGCACACCTTGCAATTCGGTTTTGATTTCAACCGCACTCGGGATGCGGACACCAACGATGGCGGCGCCGATCCGAACGAGGCGATCGACTTCGGGTCGCCGCTCGGCCTCTACGAATTTCCGAATCTGGAAGCCTTTGCGCTCGGAGAGTACATCAATTTCAATCAGGCTGTGGGAAACCCGACTTTTTCCTTCTCCGTGCCTTACTACGGGTTCTACGTGCAGGACACGTTCCGCGCGTTGCCGAAGCTGACGCTGGAAATGGGCTTGCGCGAGGACTTCCAGGTCTACCCGCAGCCCGCCGAGAATCCCGCGTTCCCGCTAACCGGCCAGTATCCCAATCAGTTTCGCCGCCTCGCTCCGCGCTTCGGATTTGCCTGGCAGCCGCAGTCGAAAACCGTGGTCCGCGGAGGCTTCGGCCTGTTCTATACCAACATGAACGGCCTGAATTACCGCAACGCCGTGATCTCGAACGGGCTGGCTTCACAGCAAGTGGAGGCGAACTCCAGCTACAATCTCCGGCAGCGAGCCGGGCAATCCTCAACAAACCTACCCAGTGTTTCCCAACGGTTCTTCAAGCCCAATGACCCGCTGTTCGCCGCTTCCTCGGACATTTCCCTGGTTTCTCCGCAGTTCCGCGTGCCCTATATCGAGCAGGCAAGCTTGCAGATTGAGCGCGAGATCTCCGAGAACACCACCTTAACCATCGGCACCATGTGGAATCACGGCGTGCACATGATTTCCGGCACCGCCTACGACGCGAACCTCGAACCGCTGCAAGGCACAACGACTTACATCTTCTGCCCACGCGGCGCAGTTTCGCCGTCGTCCTGCAACGGCCCGACGATACCTGCCGAATATGGACAACGGCCTGCTCCCGACGGCCGCATCAGTTCGCAATTCGGCCAGATCCAGGAACTCATCAGCCCGGCGCAAAACTACTACAACTCTTTGTTCGTGCAAGTGCAGCACCGCCTGTCTCAAGGCTTTTCGCTGCAATTTGGCTACACCTACGCCAAGAGCATCATGCTCGATGGCATGGACTTCAACAATCAGTTCGACTTCAGCAATACTCATGCGCCGTCGTTGTTGGATCAGCGGCACCGCATCACCTTCGCGGGTGTTTATCGGCCCCGGCTGGAACAATTGACCACTTCCGACACAGGACGCAAATTCCTCGCCGGCTGGACCCTGAGCAGCGTCATGGAGTTCTCTTCCGGCCGTCCCTACGCCGGTTTGTTGAGTACCGCCTGTACCACTGGCACTCCAATTGTTCGGGCAATTCGCTAACTACGGTTGCAGTGGCGCCGACGACAACCTGAACGACACCGCCTTCAACCAGGACACCGCGGCCACCGCCGGCGGCATCAACGGCGCCGGCCCCACTCCCGGCATCGGCCTGAATTCCTTCTACGGTCCCTGGCTGGAGCGCATTGACCTTGGCTTGGCCCGCAGTTTCGAAATCCGCGAAGGCAAGGAACTGCAATTCCAGGCGCAAGCCTTCAATCTGTTCAACCATGCCAATTACTACGTGCAGAATGGCGACGGGATCAACCAAATTCAATACAACCCCATCGGCGCCAACTTGCGGCGACGGGTATGACGCCCAACCAGACCTGCTACTCTGGTACCCAATTCGGGCCCAGGCAATTTCGGAGCGCTTCAGGAAATCAGCCCCAACGGTCTTCCCAGGTCATTGCAGTTTTCCGTGAGATTCACATTCTAGGGTGGCGAACCGTGAGAATTCTGGTCATCGAAGATGAAGCCAAAACCGCCAAGTTCCTGAAGAAGGGGACTGGGGGAGGCAGGTTTCGTCGTCGATGTCGCGGGAGATGGATTGGATGGCTTGCACCTCGCGCAGGAAGTGCAGTTCGATCTCATCATTCTCGACGTAATGCTCCCGGGACTGGATGGCTGGCAGGTTCTCAGTCGCTTGCGCCAGGAAGGCCGGCGCGCTCTGGTGCTTTTTCTGACCGCCCGCGATGCCGTACACGAGCGGGTACGGGGCTTCGAACTGGGTGCGGACGACTATCTGGTAAAACCGTTCGCCTTTTCCGAATTGCTGGCGCGCGTGCGATCGCTGCTGCGCCGGGGCCCTCCGCGCGCGCAAGAGACGCTTCGCCTGGCCGACCTTGAAATCGACTTGTTGCGCCAGCGCGCCACGCGCGCCGGTCAGCGGTTGGAACTGACTTCCAAAGAGTTCCTTCTTTTATCCCTGCTGGCGCGGCGCTCGGGCGAGGTGTTATCGCGAACCCTGATCGCCGAATCGGTCTGGGACATGAACTTTGACAGCGACACCAATGTCGTGGACGTCAATGTGCGCAGGCTGCGCAGCAAGGTGGACGATCCTTTCCCGCTCAAATTGATCCATACCGTCCGGGGCGCCGGCTATGTCCTGGAATCCAGCCAGTAGCCTCGCTGCCGGTCTCGCGCTTGTGGGGAACTTTGGCTTTCCGGCTAACCGCTGGCTACGCGCTGGCAGGCTTGTTTCTTGTTTTCTGCGCCACCGCCAGTCTTTATTTAGTCTTGGAAAGCGAACTGGAGAAAAGCACCGATCTGTTCCTCGCGGACAAGGTGCACGTGCTCCGCACCATGTTGCGGGAGAGACCCGACGACTGGGATGCACTGCGCGAGGAAATTGAACTGGAATCGGCCGCGCGGCCGATACGAGCAATTCTATATTCGCCTGCTGGATGAACGAAACACACCCTTGCTGATGACGCCAGGCATGGCGGATCAATTGGACCTGGCGCAATTAGCCAGTCAAACCCAAAGCCGTCCCGATCGCACCATCCGTATGAAAGGCAGGTCCGGCCAAGCCTTCCGTGTGACCAGCGCGTCGGCGCCGGTCGGGTCCCCCGCAACTCAAACTGACACCATTCAGATTGCGATTGATGTCGCGCAAAAAGAGGAGCTGCTGGCACGCTATCGGTTTTGGTTCTGGACGATTCTGCTGGCGACCTTCGCCATTTTCCCCTTGGTTGGGTACCAGATTGCGCGGCACGGCATTCGTCCCGTGGAGGAAATGGCAACGACCGCGCGCCACATCAGTTCGAAGAACCTGCGGGAGCGCATTCTTCCGGACGGATATCCGTTCGAACTGGCATCGCTGGCCAGCACCTTCAACCAGATGCTGGACCGACTGGAAGAGTCGTTCGAGCGCATTTCGAGATTCTCGGCGGACATTGCGCACGATCTGCGCACGCCGGTGAATAACATCCGCGGCGAAGCTGAAGTGGCCTTGGCGCGGGCGCGAAGCTGCCGGCGAATATCGCGATGTCATCGAGTCTTGCCTCGAAGAAGCCGTGCGCCTATCGGATCTCATCGGCGACCTCCTGTTTCTGGCGCGTGCAGAGAGCCCACTTGGCCCATTTGCGCCGCGAGCGGGTGGACGTGGGCGAATTGCTGGGCGGAGTGCGGGAATATTACGAAGCCTCGGCAGCGGACGGCGGAGTTTCGCTCACCACCATGGTCGCCGGCGAACCGGTCATTGCCGAATTGGACCGCACGCTCCTGCAGAGGGCAGTTGGCAACCTGGTCTCGAATGCTTTGGCCCACACGCCACCCGGGCGGAGCCGTCGTGTTGGGAGCGATCACGGATTCTTCGAACACTGATTTTCAAACACCGATTTTTCAAGTCCTCATTCTTCCACCATTCGCATCGAAGTCTCCGATACCGGCGTCGGCATCCCAGCGGAAGCGTTACCGAGAGTATTTGATCGCTTCTTCCGCGTCGACTCGTCGCGTTCCCAACATTCCGGCGGCACGGGCTTGGGGCTCGCAATCGTGCAGAGCATTGCGCTGCTGCACGGCGGCAATGTGGAGATTTCAAGCCAACTGGGACTGGGCACCCGGGTCACACTCCACATGCCAGCGTCTTCGTCTTCCTCCCCCCGAGGTTGAGACAAGTAGAATCCTCACGTCATGCCAAGGTGGTCCTCATCTCGCCAAATTGGCGGCGCAGGTTCGCTCTTCCGGGGCGGCCAGGTTTATTTCCGAATGAGGCGATAAGGTACGAGAATTGTAAAGCCACTTGCTAGCACCGCCACCGGAGCGCGAGCTACCACGCTCCGGAGATTCGAGAAGTGTCAGGTTGCGGCGGAAACTCAAATTCGCCGCGAACTGGTCCCTCCTGTACTAGAGTTTTCATTTGTCCGGCCGTATCTTCCGTAGGAAATCGCGCACAACTTCTTTTACATCGTGATGCAGCCCATCGACTTCATAATTGAGCTGCCGCATTTCCTGGTCCGAAATCCTTCCCGCCAGACCCGCGAGCGCCCGCGCAACTTCGGGATGCTGCTGCAATGCCATCTCGCGAACCACTGGCACCGCCTCGTACGGCGGAAAATAGTGCCGGTCGTCTTCGAGAACAAAAAAATCCAGAGCGGAGATTAGCCCGTCGGTGGCATTGCCTGCGGCGAGATCGATCTGATGATCGCGAAGCGCTCTCGCTAGCAACCCCAAATCCATTACGCGTGGCTCCGTTGCAAAATGCAGGCCATAGGCCGCGGCCAGTCCTTTATATCCGTCAGGACGTTCCATGAATTCATAGCCGAAGCCGGGGCGCCATCCTGGCGTATACGCGGCCGCCTGCGACAGGGTCTTGACATTCAGACGGCGTGCATCCTCGCCTCGAATTTCCATCGCAAACGTATCGTTGAATCCGAAGCTCGGCCCCAGCGTCAACCCCAGACGCTTTTCGTATTCGTCCTTCACTCGCTCGTAAACCTCAGCCTCGGTTCCTGAAGGGTTTTGCTTCAGAATTGCGCTCAGGGCGGTGCCGGTGTATTCCGGATAGATGTCGATGCGCCCGGCCAACACGGCCTGATGGCAGATATAGGTTCCGGCAAGATAAAAACGCCGCTCCACCTTGAGACTTGTCTGAGCTTCAACCTGCTGTGCGATGAGTTCGCCCAGAATCAAGGATTCGGTAAAGTTCTTAGAGCCAACCACGATGTGATCCGAGCGTGCCGACCAACAAGAGGAGAGCAGGGCTCCCACAATCAGAATCAGCAAGCAGTTCCACACTCGCGACCCGGAGCCGAGCGACTTCCCGCCAAGCGGCCAAGCACGCCGTGCATGGCGACTTTGACGATGTCGATCGCTCTTCATCGGGTCATTCTGCATCATCATTATTATTCGTCCCTGTATTATTCTTCTTCACTGTGGCCGCAGTCGCCGCTCGAGCCATCCCAGGCTGAAATCCGCTAAGAGAGCCATAATTGCGGCGGGAACTGCCCCTGCCAGAATGAGCTGGTTGTTCACCATGGCCAGCCCCCGGAAGATAAATTCTCCCAACCCTCCCGCTCCGATGGCTGCTGCAATGGTCGCGAGCCCCACCGAGATCACAACCGCGACCCGCACTCCGGAAAGAATGACACTCAGGGCGAGCGGTAATTCGACCCAGAACAAAAGCTGGTTATCGGTCAATCCCATGCCCCGGCCCGCTTCGACCACTGCCGGATCAACGCCGCGGATACCCGTGTAGGTGTTGCGGATCACAGGCAGCAACGCATACAGAGTCAATGCCAGGATCGCCAAACGATCGACCCGTTCCCCCAACCAGGGCACGGGCAGCAGAAATCCGAACAGCGCCAGACTAGGGATCGTCTGAATGATGTTCGCACCCGCCAACACCGGCTTGTTCCATCTGGGCCAGCGCGCAATCATGATGCCCAACGGTATGCCCACCAGCACGGCAAGCAGGGTAGACACCCCCACCAGCCAGAGGTGCTGCAGCGTAAGCTCCAGAACCTGATCGCGGTTCTGCATCATGAAATCAAGAAAATTCATAACGCGTTCCCATCTTCGTTAGGACGATCTTCGTTAGGACGATCTTCATTAGGACGATCTTGGTTGCGACGTTCTGCTGATGCAGGTTCAACTCCGTACGCCCTCGCGTATGCGGACGCCCACGGATCGTCAGAGCGCAAGAAATCCTGGGGAGCAAGAACGGTGACCAGCCTTCCCGCTTCCATCAGTGCGATGCGAGACGCAAGTCGCAACGCTTCGCGCAGGTCATGGCTAACAAAGACGACGGTCTTACGCAGTTGTCTCTGCAAGGCGAGGAATTCACGCTGCAGTTCGTCGCGCGTAAGGGGATCGAGCGCGCCAAACGGTTCGTCCATCAGAAGAATGGCCGGGTCCGCAGCGAGCGCCCGAGCTACGCCAACTCGTTGCCGCTGCCCGCCGGAGAGCTGTCGCGGATATCGCGAAGCCATACTCGCTTCCAGTCCGACGATCTGCAGCAACTCTCGCACTCGTGCGCGAATCCGCTCTTCCGCCCAGCCCTCAATCGTTGGGACGAGAGCGATGTTTCGCTCCACCGTGAAATGCGGGAATAGACCAACATCTTGAATGACATATCCGATGCTTCGGCGCAAGCGGACCACATCTCCGGACGCCTGGCCATTCACGCGCACTTCCCCTCGGGTGGGCAACAGCAGGCGATTCACCAGCTTCAGGGTCGTGGTTTTTCCCGAACCGCTGCGGCCGAGCAGCACGAGAGTTTGTCCCCGCCGCACTCCCAGATTCAACCCCGAAAGCACCTGCTGACCGGTAGGAGAGGTATAGGACACGTCCCGGAACTCAATGGCGAAATCGTCGGCCGCAGTTGATTTCATGTCCGAAAGAATAACGGAGTTAACGAAGATTTGGGTCGAGCGGGCGGCCGGATGTCTGTTCCGGAGACATGTAGGCCGGCGTACCCATCACCACGCCCACTTCCGTTCGGCTGGCTGAGGTCAGGGTTGCGTCTCCAAGGTTGGAGACGCGGACATCCTTTGCCAGACCGAAGGCGAGCACCTTGACGCGGCCTTCATTCGAGACCATGACGTTGGCGGGCTTTAAGTCGCGATGCACGATGCCTTTTTCGTGTGCGGCCGCCAAGGCATCCCCTAGAGCACTGGCGATGTCGATGATCTGTTCGAAGGGGAGGCCGCCTGCGCAGAACAGCCGGTCAAGCGGCTGACCTCCGACCAGTTGCATCGTCAGGAAGTGGATGCCGTTCGATTCTTCGACCGAGTAAATAGTGACAACGTTTGGATGGTCGAGCTGGGCGAGGGTCTTCGCCTCGCGACGAAAACGCGCGAGCAGCAATGCGGAAGAGCTTAGCACAGCTATGGAGCAGGCGTAGAAGAGGTTTGTTTCTGGATTTGCCGGGAGACATGAGCGCCGGAGACACTTCTTACCGCGACTTCAGAACCGACTCCAGACAGATCAGCGGTGCCCCGTCCGCAGCTTCCGACCAATGCCAACCCCGGTTGTCCCCGCAACCGGGGAGCATCGGTTGGGCCGTCAGAGGTTGGGCGGTTTCACAAAGCGCCTGTGCCTCTTTCAACCCCACCATGTACACCTCGCGGCCACATTCCGCGCACCACGCTCGTCGGGAGCGCGACTTGCGAATGATTAAGATCCGGTCGGTTTCCACGGTGATCTCGGTTCTTTTGTAAGCAGCCACAGCCCGTTCCGAAACCCTTGCCCAACGGCGGAACTCGTAATAAATGGCTCTCCACATCGGGCTCGTCTTTCTCGTCTCCCTATTTGCCGCTCTGGCGGACCAGGCTGATCTGATCTCCGCTCGCGCTCAATGTGGTACCACCGCGTGACTGGCGAACTTCGGGCGTAGAGATCGACGTTAGAAGTTGAGCGAGTTGATCTTGCAGCTCTCCAATCTCAGATTGCTGACGTTGCAGTTCATTGAGGAGCATCGAATCGAGGACCTGGTATTTCACGGTCTCGATCTGGCCGTCGGCCGATCGCGCCACCAGATCGGGATAGACTTCCGCGACTTCTTCGGCAATGAGCCCGTATTGCACCGGGGTTGAACCGTCGGCAAAGGGCTTCTTGTAGCGAAAGGTGACCGGCCGCAGCCGCATCAGGCCGCGGCTGGCGTCTCCCATGTCCTGAACGTCGGTCTTGAATCTCCGCGAAGAGCTGACCGTCCCGAGCTGACCGTTGGAATCGATCATGACGGGGACGGCATTATTTTCACCGGTCGTGACGCCTCTCACCCCCGCGACGAAGAAGGATGTCTGCGTCCCGCTCGTGCCAATGCGAATTGCCCCGCTGTCGCCCGCCGACCCTGCGCTGCCGATGTCAATATTGTTGCTGTCGCTGCCGGAGACGCTGCTGCCGGCATTGGCGCCGATCGCGATATTGTTGGTCCCCGTCGTGAGATTGTTGAGCGCCTGGTAACCGACGGCGGTGTTGTTGCTCGCGTTGCTGTTGGTAAGCGCCTCATACCCCACTGCGGTATTGGCGTTGCCAACACTGTTGGTCGAAAGAGCACCGGAACCGTCGGCCGTGTTGTAGTTCCCGTTGTTGTCATAGAGCGCAAAATAACCGGTCGCGGTGTTGTAGGAGCCAGTGGAGTTATTGGGCATGGCGTAATAACCCAGCGCGGTGTTGTACGTACCCGAAGTATTGCTTCCGAGCGCCAAGATTCCGAGGGCGAGATTCGCAGAGTTAGCCCCGCCGGGAACGGTCAGCACAACCGTCTCGCCGAGTGCGTATCCGGAAGCATTGATGTGGCCGTCAACGTCCAAGGCATACTGTGGCGTGGTTCTGCCAATGCCGATTCTGCTATCCGTCTGGTACATGATGGAGTTGCCGATCGTCCCGCTGCCGGTCCAGACGGGAATGTAGTCAGTGGTCCCGGAACCCTTCACCTGCGCATGACCCATCGCCGTGCACAGCAAGAAACCCGACAACAGAACGAGGAGAGACAGAACCTGGATTTCTGCGGTACGCAACTGCGTCGTCGTTTCCTTCATAAATCCCCCTGTTTTGATTTCTTTTTGTTGTTTTGAAAATGTCATTTCTGCCAACTGCCAGCGCCCCTGCATGTCCGACTCCGGCACGCCTATTTGCTGGGCGCAGAGAGAATCGCTTTTACCCTGGCGATCTGCTCGCGAATTCTCTCTAGCTGTGCCTGCTGCCGCTGCCACTGGTTCAGCAACAGCGTATTCAGCACCTCGTACTTCACGGTCTCGATCTGGCCGTCAGCCGAGCGCGCTACCAGGTCCGGGTAGACCTCGGCTACCTCTTCAGCAATCAGGCCGTATTGCATTGGCGTTGATCCGTCGGCGAAAGGCTTCTTGTAGCGGAAGGTCACGGGCCGCAACCGCAACAAACGCTGGCTCGCGTCTTCCATGTCCTGAATGTCAGTTTTGAATCTCCGCGAAGAGCTGACCGTCCCGAGTTGGCCATTGGAATCGATCACGAGTGACACGGCATTGTTGTCGCCGGTGGCTGCACCGCGCACTCCGGCCACAAAGAACGAGGTTTGGGTGCCGCTGGTGCCGATTCGGACCGTGCTGGCATCGCTCGAAGATCCTGCATTGGCAATGTCGATGTCGTTGCCGTTCTGGCCAGACACGTTGAGCCCGGCGTTAGCCCCAATCGCGACACTGTTGGCACCACCCGCGTCTCCAAGGGCGCTGGAGCCGATAGCAGTGTTGTTGTTGGCGTTCGTGGGGTTATTGCTGTAGAGCGCAAAGGCGCCGATCGCGGTGTTGCCATTGGCCGTTGTGCTAAAGAAAAGCGCGGCGGTACCATCGGCGGTGTTATAGCTCGCATTGTTCTCGTTCGTGAATAGCGCTTCAGAACCCGTGGCCGTGTTGCCCGAGCCTGTGTCAGCGTCCGGCGTCGTGAAGTAGCCCAAGGCTGTGTTTTCCTGGCCCGTACTGATGCCGGTCAGCGCGCTGTAGCCGAGGGCGAGATTTTCAAGCGAGCTGCCCCCGGGAAGAGTCAGCGCCACTGTTTCCCCGATCGCGTAGCCGGAAGCAGCATTGATGCGGCCGTCAACGTCCAGCGCGTACTCTGGCGCGGTCGTGCCGATGCCGATTCTGTTGTCCGTCTGGTACATGATGGAGTCGCCGATCGTCCCGCTGGCGGTCCAGACCGGAACGTAGCTCGTCTTGCCGGAACCCTTGACCTGCGTCAGCGCACTGACGCTGCATAGCATCAACATCAGAGCAGCGTTCATCACTTTCATTTGCATTCGCTTCATAGCGCACCTTCCTCTGGTTTTTGAGCGGTGTCGGCCGTGCGCTCTGAGACCTTTGCCCAACGCCGGAGCTCGTGATAGATTTCTTTCCACATCGGGCTCGGCTTTCCTGGCAGCTCGCCAACGGGTGCGATCCTGCTCCACTCGCCCTTCAGAAGTCTTTAGAAAGGGAATCAGAACTTCTCAGAATTTCTAAGGGTCGGCTATGTCCAATGCAGTCAGGCAGTTCTACAAGTTCGGCCCCTACCGGATCGATCCCGATCGTCGGCAGTTGCTGTGCGAAATGAAGCTGGTCCCGCTGCAACCGAAGGCTTTCGATATCCTGCTGGTGCTGGTGCAGAACTCGGAAAAGGTGGTTGCGAAGGACGATCTGATGAAAGCAGTGTGGCCGGAAACGTTTGTGGAGGAGTCGAACCTGGCACAAAACGTCTCTGTGCTGCGCAAAACGCTGGGCGATCGAGTCGGCGAAAACCGCTACATTGTCACGGTGCCCGGTCGCGGCTACCGCTTCGCTGAGAAAGTGCAGGTAGTGGACGAAGGCGAAATTTTTAGCGAAGAAGAAGAGGATAACCTTGTCATTGAGAGCCACACGCGCTCCCGTTTAGTGGTGGAGGAACAGCCAGCGCCGGTCGATGGTTTGGCGGCTCTGACGGCCAGGCCCCGAAGCCTGTGGTGGTTGGTATCGGGTTCCTTATTCTGCGTGCTCGTCGCGACGGCAGGCTACCTTTACCTTCACCGGGCGCCGAAGCTCACCGACAAGGACACAATCGTGCTCGCCGATTTCGCCAACTCCACCGGGGATCCAGTCTTCGATGACGCGCTGCGCCAGGGGCTTTCTGCACAACTGGTGCAATCCCCGTATCTTAATTTGATCTCGGACTCGCGGACGGCGCAGACGATCGCGCTCATGGGGCGTCCGAAAGACACGCAATTAACTCCCGAGTTGGCACGCGAAGTGTGCCAGCGCACCGCGAGCGCCGCCGTGCTCGATGGATCGATTGCGCAGATTGGCACGCACTATTTACTAACCTTAAAAGCTACAGCTTGCTCGACCGGTGACGTGCTCGCCAGGACAGAGGCCGCCGCCCCTGATAAGAACCACGTTCTGGACGCACTCGGGAAAATCGCGTCTCAAATGCGCAGCAAGCTCGGCGAGTCGCTCGCTTCGGTGCAGAAGTACGACGTCCAGCCATCCGACGTCACCACGCCGTCGCTGGAGGCGCTGCGGGCCTATAGTCTGGCTGTTCGCGCCATGGGGTCGAATAAGCCGGTCGAATCGGTGACGTTGTTTCGAGAGGCAATCCGCCTCGATCCGAATTTCGCCGAGGCTTATTCGGGTCTGGCGGTCAACTACTTCAACATGGGTGAGGTTTCGCAGGCGGAAGAGAACGGTCGCAAGGCTTATGACTTGCGCGGCCATGTGAGCGAGCGCGAGAAGCTCAATATGGAAATGTCTTATGACGCCTTCGTCACGCGTAACTTCGAGGAGGCCCGGAAGTCGGCTCAGGCAGCCATTCAGATTTACCCGCGCGCATGGGCCACAATCGCGAATCTAGGCGTCTTCGATACCTATCTGGGTGAATATGACGAGAGCCTGGCGATGAGCAAGAAGGTTATGGCGTTGGCTCCGGGAAGTACGCAAGTTTATACCAACCTCATGATCGATTGCCTTCATGAGAACCGTCTGGACGAAGCCGAAGCGGTGGCGCGCGAGGCCAGCAACCGTCATCTCGATGCCGCTTTCTTGCACCAGACTCTCTATCAGATCAAGTTTTTGCGACACGATCCCGCAGGGATGCAGCGAGAGGCAGCGTTGGCCCGCGCCCAACCCGGTCTCGACGATCTCATGTTCTATTACGAATCGGACACGGCAGCCTGTGGTGGAGAGTTTAGAAAAGCGAGAGAGCGGACCGCCGGCGCTGTCGACTACACAACGCGCGGCGGACAGAAAGAGACAGCCGCAGAGTACGAGGCGGAGTCTGCCGTGCGCGAAGCCTTGGTCGGTAATTCTTCTGTCGCCAGGCAGCAAGCGAATGGTGCGCTGGCGCTCTCGAAAGGAAGAGACGCCGCGGCGATCGCGGGGATCGCTCTGGCGCTGGCGGGCGATACGCCCAACGCGACTCACATTGCCGACGATCTCGAGAAGCGCTTCCCGGAAGACACCGTGATTCACTACAACTCATTGCCTGTAATTCGGGCAGCGATTGCCCTGCAAGGTAGGGATCCGGCCAAGGCCATCGCTGCGCTCGTCGTTTCGACGCCTCACGAATTAGGACAAGCGGCACAACAAGCAACTTTCGTGCTCTATCCGGTTTACGTCCGGGGTCTGGCGTATCTGGAAGCGAAACAGGGCGTTGCCGCAGTCGGCGAATTTCGTAAGGTTATCGACCACCCGGGCCTTGTCCAGAACGAACCGATCGGTGCACTGGCGCACCTGGGGCTCGGCAGGGCTTATGTTTTGTCAGGAGAAACGAGCAAGGCTCATGCTGCCTATCAGGATTTCCTCACCCTCTGGAAAGACGCCGACCCCGACATCCCCATCCTGAAGCAAGCAAAAGAGGAATACGCCAGACTGCCATAACGTCCGTCGCAGGATGTTTTTCGGCAGACACGCCTGTTTTCGAAACGATTCAAGATCGCGTGGCTAGGGAGTAGTGAGCGCCGCCGCTCACCGTGGTTCCGTAGAGGTTGCCCGCGTTATCGAAGATCAGGCCCGCGTCGGCATAGTTCCCATCGCTCGGCTGGCTGGCAAAGCAGTGTAGAACGGTTTCGGTTTGGGCCTGCGCGAAAGTGGAGATCGCGAACGCGAGGAATGCAATGCAGGTGAGGTGTCGCTTCATGGCTTTGAGACTCCTCGGTGGACCTGGATCGTTCCGGAACGAAACGAACTGAGGGAGCTTAACGCAAATGGCATCTGGCGAGATATCACATATTTCTCAAATGTTTTTGTCGTGCTCAAAGGCAAGTTCCTGCGGCAGAATGGCTTAGCCTGTGAGATCGCAGCAGACAAAAACCACTCCAAAAAACTTACAAACCGTGGTTTGTAGATTTCGGCCCTACTCATGCGACGTTACGAAAGAGCGGGAAGCCGGCACGAAACAGTGATGGCGAATAACGGTCAGCGAGGCGCCTTCATACTGAACTGTTGACCGACAATGGGCGCCAGAAAAGGGATGACGTAACCCTTGACTTGGACTTTGCCCGCTCTTTTGGCCTCCACGATGAGATCGTATTTGAACTCGCCGCGGCGGAAGGCTTCGTCGCTCAAATGGAAGACGAGCATTCCGTTTTTAGAACTGCGCAACGAAATCTGCTCGGGCGCAAGGTTCAGGACGACGAGGAGAATTTCTCCCTCCGCCTCTTTATCTTCTTCTTCTTTTTTCTTATCTTCCTTCTTATCTTCTTTCTTATCTTCGATTGCACTCTCTTTGGACTCTTGCTTTTCGTGGGCCTCGTTTTTTTCGCTCCTCTCGGAATCTTCCTGAGACAAATGAAATCCGGGTATTAACTGCTGAGCGCGCTGAAGATTTGTGGAAGGAAAGTCGCCGATCTGCCACGCTGAATCGGGTATGTCGCCCGGACCATCCAAGGTCGGGAACGTGACGAGGGTGTCGCCGGCTCGCAACTCGCGTCCGTTATTCTTAATGGTGAAGTTGCCCACGGTTACGGGAAGGGCGACGACGTTCATTCCTTCGGAGATGAATAATGGCCGTGACCCCGGCTCGGTGAGCTCTGGAATGTCGAGGTAGGCTGTATCGGAGGTCTCCGCGACAATCGTCGCCGGCCGATCTTCGAAGGCAGCGAAGGTCTTAGCGCTATCGCCTCCGAATGGGCCGCTCACCGCGCAGAGTTCACCCTTCATGCAAAGCGCTGGTGCCTGAAACGAGTTCCCGGGGGGTGATTTTTTTTCCAGAAGCTGGGGAAAATTCACTGTTTGAGAAACGGAATGAGCAGGATTGCCGGTTTGCTGAAAGGTAATGTTCAGTCCGACTCCTCGGCGCGGAACCACCAAGGTAATCGGGCCATCGCATGCGGCGCGGTTCTTCCCCTGCCGTCTCGAACAACCAGCCTGACAACCGTGATGCTTCTCCGGTGGATTCTAAGGGCACGGACACGCGAGTGACCGTGACTCCAAGCATTTTGGCATATTGATCCGGATTCTCCACCAACGTTCCCGACACCCGCTCCCCGGGTTGGAGCTGCGAGGGCAAGACCAGTCCGAGTTCTCGCTGTGCCGTGGTGATGGGCGGATGGACCGGGGTCTTGGGCTGCATGCGCCCGATCTTCTGCTCCCGCCGGGCCGTTTCGCGCGCCGCGTCCAGATTCTTCGTCACTTCCTCGTAGGTGAATTTCCGCGGCTCGTCGGCTTTACTCTCTTTCTTCCTCGCCGGATGGGCAGTCGACGGATCGGTAGTCCTGCGCGGCAGTGTTCCATTCGGAGCAGCGATACACTCCGGTCCACGGATCGTGCGTCAGTTTGTGTCCGGCAACCTGTTTGCCGGACTCGTCGAATACCTGAATGAATTCACCGGTGAAGTTTGCGCTGTCATCGTACGTAGTGCGTGCCAAACGGCGGACTTGGCCGTTGGGCCCATAGGTGGTGCTGGTTTGCTGCGCGAGGTAATTTCCGGGGAGGTACTGGTAGTCCACCTGCTGTTGGAGTTTGCCATCGGCGCCCATGGTACGCATTTGCGTCGCTTTGCCGGCGGCGTTGTAGTCGGTTTCAATTCTTCCGCTCACTCCGTTTTTTTCCACTACGGTATGCTGGGCCATTCCGCTGGCGGTGCTGCACGCCAGCAGCGCCGCCAGCGCCAGTACCTGCGAAACAACCGAAACCGCAGCGTGTTGATTTTGCGGCACGTGCCATCCCCTTGCGGCGAGCATGCAAAACTCCAATGTTTGAGTACCGCGGGAAGCCTTCGATCCAGATTGGCTTCGCGGCCGGCTTTTTGGTGCACAAGACCGACTGCAGTCGCATTCGGCCGCCCTCGAGGTAGTGAAACTCGGAGTGTATCACTTGGCAGACCAGGGCCATTCAGAAGCGCCCCCGGCGCTAGGTCGTCTTTGGCGCGCGGCATTTAGATGAATGTTGGATCTGGAGACGAGTCGTGCCGTCTGCACTAAAGATGCAAATCGGTTCACACTATGCGAGCGGGCAAAAAAGACGTATAGTCAAACGGTTTCAACTACGGGAGCTAGTAGTTGTAATCCGACAAGCGGTGCGCGTAACTTCCCCCGTAAACGAGCACACCCGGATAAAAAATAATTGAGGAGCGAAAGAGCATGCGTAAAAACCGAAGCATTGTCACGTCCTGTGTCGCCTTGGGGACGCTATTATTACTCAGCCTGCCGCTAGCCGCGCAGGATCCAATGAACCATCCGGTTGCATTTGCTGTTTCGGCCCCTCTGGGGGAACTGGCGAAACTGCCACAGAAGCCCCAGTATGGTTTTCACGAAGCGAATCCGGTTCGCCGTATTCCCAAGCATTTCTCCGGACAAGGATAGATCCGGCGGAACAGAGTTCGATCGCGGGCCCGGAAATTAATTACAGCATCGAAGCGGACTTCCTGGGGGTCGGCAACGGCTTCCCCAACTACAGCGTTCCCGACGCTCCTCCCGACACCAACATGGCGGTCGGCGACACTCAGATCGTGCAGTGGGTCAACACCTCGTACACGGTTTGCTCGAAGACATCTCCCTACACGTGTGGCCCAGCCATTGAGGGCAATGCGCTTTGGAGCAACCTCGGCGGGATTTGCGCAGCCAACAATGACGGCGACATCATCGCGCAGTGGGACATGCAGGCGCATCGCTGGCTGCTGGCCCAGAACATGTTCACCGGCAGCTACGGAGTTTGTGTCGCTATTTCCACCAGCAACGATGCCAACGGCACGTACTACCTGTACGAGTATCCGGTTGTGAACGGCGGCTTTCCCGACTACCCGAAGTGGGGCGTCTGGGTCAACAACTACGGCGAAACCTGGAACAACTTCGGTACCGGCAACTTCGTGGGCCCGGTATTTTGCGCCTACAACAGAACGAAAATGCTGGCGGGCGACAAAACTGCCGAGCAGATTTGCCACCAGTACGGTATTTCTCCCAATTACAACGACAGCCTGTTGCCGGCCGACCTCGATTCTGCAGACCCTGCCGCCGTCGGCGAGGACCAGTTCGCCATCGGCAGCGTCGGCGACGTCGACAACTCGCACCTATCGCTGTACTCGGTACACATCAACGACCCGGGCGACTGGACGCAGGGCGCGACCTTTACCGGCGACGACAACGACCAGTTGATCAGCATTGCGACTTTCAATCCGTCCTGCAATGGCGATTACGGTGGTGATTGCGTTCCGCAAGAGGGAATCACCGACAAAGCCGATTCGCTCGGCGATCGTCTGATGTATCGCTTCGCGTACTGGAACGAAGGATGCATGCCGGCCACGCAGCACTGGCTGGTGGACTTCGACGTGCTGCTTCGGGTGGCCAGGGTGGCGTTCGTTGGAGGAATTACGCGCCCTCAGTCCGCCGTGCAGCCTACCGCGCTCAGCGTCGTTCCAGGAAGGTACCTACGCTCCCGACGGCAACTGGCGCTGGATGGGCTCGGTCGCTCGCGACAAGGTGGGGGACATCCTCGTCGGTTACAGCGAGTCCTGCGGAAGCACCTGCCCCGGTGGGACGCCGATGTATCCGTCGATTTACGTAGCTGGCCGGACTCCCAGCGACGCCGCGGGCACGCTGGAAGCGGAAGTCCTGTTGGTTGCGGGCACCGGTTCGCAGCCTGACACCTCCGACCGCTGGGGCGACTACAGCTCGATGCGCATCGACCAGGACGGCTGCACCTTCTGGTACACGCACGGAGTACTACCAGGTAACGGCGCAATTCGATTGGAGTACGCAGATCGGATCGTTCACTTTCGCTGGCTGCGCTGGCGGTGGTGGCCCACAGGTTTCGCTCGCACCCACATCGCTGAAGTGGGGCAAGGTTCTCGTGGGCGTGACCAAAGGCGCCAAGAAAGTCGTTCTCAGTAATACTGGGACTGGGACACTGAACATCAGCACGATCGCCACTTCAGGCGACTTCGCGTTGGTGCCCGTGAAACAGACCAAGAAAGTGACTCCATGCGTCAACGGAGGCACGGTGGCCGCAGGAGCGAGTTGCGAGGTGAAGGTATCGTTCACCCCAACCCAGACCGGCACGCGCACCGGCGACCTGACGTTTACCGACAACGCTCCCGGCAGTCCGCAGAGCGTCGCTCTGACGGGAACCGGCAAGTAAAATACTCGAGATGCGGCTCGCCGCTCTCCCCACCAGGCGGGACTTCGGTCCCGCCTTTTTTCATTTGCCACCCGCCGGTGCTAAGCACGACGTTCGGGGACTGCATGCAGCCCTGGTTGCGGCGCGGCGTTCGAGATGACCTCGGAGAAGTTGCTTTTACGGCTTCGGAAGTCAGTCGGGGACGGCGATGATCTCGTCTAGTGCTAAACGCGCAGGGTAATCTGTACTCATTGCCAGCTTATTGCCCTGGGTGGGGATCATGGGTGGAGAACTTTCGTTCTTTGCCACTAAGTTCTTTAGAATGATGGTGGCCAGGGACGGAGTTGAACCGCCGACGCCAGCCTTTTCAGAGTGTGGATAACCAGTGTTTTTAAGAACTTACAAGGACACGTGGGACTGCCAAGTACTTGTAAGTAGCTGCAAGACGCGTTGAGTGCGGACTGGAATTGCGGACCAGCAATCGGCATCCCGCATATGAATAACAACTTCTAGCAGGAGTGATTGACAGTTCAGTTTCTTCCGCAGGACAAGGGATCGCATCTCCTCCTTCCGATTCCACTGTGGGCAGTTCCGTTCGGATCACGTTCGAAAATATTTTCGACATATTTTTCCTGCCGCAGGTTCCTTTTATACATAGAGGGGAAAATCTCGCGCCAATGGAATGGAACCGCCTCGCTAAGGGCGAGTTGAGTGCGGCCATCGCTCTGTTCCCGTGGATTCCCTAAACGTACCTAAAAGCACTTCTAGGCGCTTTAGGCACTTTAAGCACTTGTTGAGAGGTTTTTTCGAAGTCAAGAAGAAAAAAGATTCTTTGGAAGGGAGCAACAAATGCGTCTTGTACGGTTTCTATACGAATAATGTTCTCGTCCGCCCATGACGCGAAGACTAACGCCAGCCGAGTAGTGAATGGGCTCGAAATCTGTCGGACGAAGTCGGACGCCACAGCCGACCTTCAGACGACGCCGTGATTTCAGCCCGGTCTCGACTCTCGCTGCAGGGGGTTTTATGAGCGAGATGCACGAAGCAACTCCAGTCAGCCAGCCGTTCCCTCATTTCGAGAGGTTCCTCGATTCGCGCGAGGCGGCAGCATTGCTGCAAATCCATCCGAAGACACTTCAACGTCTCGCCCGCAAAGGCGAGATACGCGCTATGCGGATCGGAAAATTGTGGCGCTTCCGCGCATCCGATCTCGACGCGTGGGTACATTTGCGGTTAAAAGTGGCCAGCTAGCTTCGGTGGCAACAGTCTACCTCGCCGCTAGTGATTGCAAAGTGATTGCCGAATCCTGCGACTAAAACTGGACGACCGACAAGCCAGGAATCATCTGGAAGTGGCGGAGATTGCCCGTGGCTACGCTGTAGCCGAGTTCCAAGGCCGTCACCCCGATCAACAGATCGGAGAGCGGAAGACGAATGCCTTTCGCTTGGTTCTCGCCATCGATCTGTCCGACACGAAGAGCAAGAGACACCGTTACCGGATGCATGGGTAGGGCCGTGAGAAGCTCCTGAATGAACTGCTGCCGCTTCTCCTTTCGCTGCGACGTATCGGCACGGGCCGCGCCGTGGGCCAGTTCGATCAGAGTAACCACGGAGACGGCGATATCGGTATTCCCTGCCTTACCCGAGATCGCGGCAAGCATCTGCCGCGCGTTTTGCCCCTGGCGCTCGGCTGTGATCAGCACACTGGAATCGAGGATTAGTCCCATGCGGGCGGTTCGAGCGGCTCACGATGACTTTCGACAGCCGCTTCCACATCCCTAGCGAAGTCAGGGTCGATGGTCGCCGTCGAGTCCTCGGGTAGCAAGGCAATGCACTCCGAGATGGACCGGCGCGGCGGGACTGGTGCATGGATCACCGCCACCGGCAGCTTCCCACTCTCGATCACGATTTCCGCGCCCGCACGCACCTGCGCGAGCAGCCCAGCGAAGTCATTGGCGGCTTCCGCTTCCGAGATGTGGATCACATGGTCAGCCATACCACGATTATACCGTCATTCCCCGTGTTCAGATTGCAGTCTCTCTAAGGCCACACAGGCCAACGTTTCCGTCCAAGGAAGCATTGCTTCTCACGAAAAATGCTGCTCAAAAGCTATGAACTGCCGACGCCGTAGCCTTCTCAGACTCAAACGAGCACAGAAAGGCGGCCAAGGTAATGTCGCCGTCGCCGAGCATTACGTTGGTTACCTTGTCTCCATGTCACTGAAGGGCGAGGATCATCTTTTCCGGGTCGAACAGAGAGAGACCAACATGGGCCGAACGCTAGCGATGAAACTTGCTTTTATTTTGTTCACGCTGCTGTTGTGTGCAGACTGTGGTGGTGGGACGAAATCTACACAAACGCCACCACCAAACGGATCGCTCACGTCAGGGGCATGGCAGTTCAACCAATCTCAGCCGTCTAGTGAGGGAACTCTGCTGGACTTCAACCTCTCGCAAAGCGGCACGCAAATCAGTGCCGTCGGTTCTACCTCCTGCTTCGACTACGGCGTGAACCAGCCGCCGTATTCCGGCCCCGGCGGGCTGGAGGGCGTCGTGATGGATGGTGCCCCTACCTGCGGTGGCGTCAGCGGCTCTATCAGCGGGACCAGCGTGACCATCACCTGGAACACAGACACGACGTTCACGGGCACGCTGAATTCAAACGGCTCCATCACGGGCACCACAAGCAACAACGGCGCGACGAATTCCTTCACCGCGAGCCCCGTGCCCAGCCTCGTGCCCAATGGGACCTACTCCGGCACATTCTCCGAAGGCTTCTCCGGCGACATCGTGCTCACCACGAGCAGCGGATCAAACTACCAGCTCACAGGTACGATGACCGTGAACGGGAACGGCCCGTACAGCCTCACGGGCCAACTGCTTGGTAACATCCTGCTGCTGTCCGGCACCGTGGAGGGCGAGCCCGCGTCCTTCCAGATGTATTACGACGCGACGGGTAGCATCACGGGGACGGCGCACTCGATAACCGCGTTCACGAACAGCGGAGGCTCCACGATGTACTCCGGTCAACTCACGCCACAACAATAGACGGGATGAGGTGGGTGTCTTGAAGAGTGCGTTGCTGGAAAACTCAGGACAATTGCCTGACTACCAGTGCGAACATTGCGGTCAGCCATTGGGGCTGGAGCATAATTGCAACGGCGTGCCCTTTGTGCCTGCATCCCCCCAGAAATCCATCCCGGCTACTGGCAGCCGTAAGGATATTCTTCGACAGAAAGGGTTCCATGAGACATCAGACGTCTTGGGGGACGTCT
>CAVOTW010000031.1:0-327351 GCA_963699405.1 uncultured Acidobacteriaceae bacterium
CACCCCGGTGCCGCTGACGCTGCAAAACTTCGGAGTTCTAGCCGTGGGCTTGCTTCTCGGATCGCGTCGTGGTTTTGCCGCGCTCGCGCTCTATCTGCTCGAAGGTGCAGTCGGACTGCCAGTCTTCAGCCCCTCGCTGGTTCTGGGCGTTGGAATTGCCCGGCTACTCGGCCCGACTGGCGGCTTCCTGCTGGCCTATCCGCTGGTGGCGTTCGTCGCGGGCTACCTCTACGAGCACACTTCGCGCCGTTTCGGCTGGGCCGCTTTGTCAGCCGTGGCGGCGGAACTGGTGCTTTTTGCCAGCGGACTGGGCTGGCTCGCCGTGCTCACGCACTCCATTTCTCTTGCTCTCAAGTTTGGCCTTTACTGGTTTGTGTTTGCGGAAGTTATCAAGGTGCTGATGGCCGCGGGCGTCGCCACGCGCTGGCACCAGCGGATTTCTTCATAAGGTGATCTGAAAAATTCGAATTTTGTATCGGGGCATCGCCTTGGCGATGCCGCCATTGCTCCAACTCAGCCGCCCCTTTTAGGGGCTGGGCGCGGCAAATGTAGATGTTTTCAGCACTAAGTTTATAGAAGAGGATTGCGGAATCTTATGAGTACGGTATCTTCTCCAGTTCATGAAATCACCGTGGCGCACAGCCCGGACTCCGACGATGCATTCATGTTTTACGGTTTGGCCACGAACAAAGTCCGCGTGCCCGGACTGAAGTTCAGCCATACCCTTTGCGACATCGAGACGCTGAACCGCCAGGCGCAGGAAGGTGTTTACGACGTAACTGCAATTTCATTCCACGCCTATCCTTACATTCAGGACAAATACGCGCTCATGTCGTGTGGCGGCAGCGTGGGCGACGGTTATGGTCCCATGCTCGTGTCGACTCGCCCCTTCACGCCCGATGATATCAAGGGCAAGAAAATCGCAGTGCCGGGCAAACTCACCACTGCCTACCTGGCGCTCGAACTGTTTGCGCCCGGGATTGAAGTGGAAGTCGTACCCTTCGATCAGATCATCCCGCAGATTCTGGAAGGTAAGCACGAAGCCGGCCTCATCATCCACGAAGGCCAGCTTACCTATGACAAGTCCGGACTCCACCGCGTGGTCGATCTGGGCCGGTGGTGGCAGAAGGTCACCGGGCTTCCTCTACCGCTTGGCGGCAATGCCATCCGCCGCTCCCTGGGCGCCGAAACCATGGCCAGCGTCTCGCAAGCGCTGCGCGAGAGCATCCAATACGCCATCGATCATCGCGAAGAGGCGCTCGCCTATGCCATGCAGTTCGCCCGCGATCTTGACGCCCAACTCGCCGACAAGTTCGTCGGCATGTATGTCAACGAGCGCACCCTCGACTACGGAGACGACGGCAGGGAAGCCGTTCGCCGCCTGCTCGATATGGGGCACAAGGCGGGGATTATTCCGCAGATGCCGCGCGTGGAGTGGGTGTAAGAGCGCTGCGAGCTACGAGCTTCGGGCTACGAGCGTGCAACTGCGGCTGCATCTCTCGTCGCGGAACTGCAGATCCTCGCTTCGCTCGGGATGACAATTCTAGATTTGATTAGAAAGTTGAATTTGCGCGAACTTGAATGACGTCTACCCGCTCGTAGCCGGTAGCCCGTAGCCCGTAGCTCGGTGCTGTGAATCCGCCCGGCCCGTTATCATAGCAAGATGCTCCGATCGAACGGTGCCCAGACTTTGCTCATTGATGCCGATGACACGCTCTGGGAAAACAATATCTATTTCGAGCGGGCGATCGCCAAGTTTATTGCGTTTCTCGACCATCGTGAACACTCACCCGGAAGCCGTCCGCCTGGTACTCAACGAGGTGGAACGGGAATCGATCGTCAAGCACGGCTATGGTCTGCACAGCTTCGCGCATGCGCTGGTGGAGACTTTTGAAAAGCTTTCCGTGGACCCGGTCACGCCCGAGCTCCACGAACGCATTCGCAGTTTTGCCCACCAGATCGCCGACCACCCTATCGAGATTATTCCGGGCGTGCCCGAGGCTCTGCAGTATCTCGGCGAGCGTCACCACCTCATCCTCATGACCAAAGGAAATCCCGCCGAACAGTCAGGAAAAGTCGAGCGCTCCGGTTTGAAAGAATACTTTTCTGCCGTGGAGATCGTCGCCGAGAAGGATGAATCCACGTACCGCTCGGCCATCGCCAAATACGCCCTTCCCCCGGACACCACGTGGATGGTGGGCAACAGTCCGAAGTCTGACATCAACCCCGCGCTTGCCGCGGGCCTGCACGCTGTCTTCGTCCCCCACGGCAACACCTGGATTCTCGAGCACGAGGAACTGGCAACGGCTCCGCGATTACAGCGCTTGTTGGTGGTCGATCGTTTCGCCGATCTCAGAAACCATTTCTAGCATTGCAGAGAACCTGGCGCGATCCGCGGCAAGAGATTCAGCACAAAAAAGAACTGCCCTCGCACCTCCCAATCGCAGGAGAGGCAAGGGCAGTCAGGTCAATACCAGTTTTCTACTTACTGAACCGTAATATCAACAGCCGCGGACGGAATGCCGTTGGCGATGACGACCAACGTGCTCGCGCCGGTTTCGATCGTCGACGGCACGTCAAAGTTCGTCGAAACTATCGCCGTGCCAGTAGCTACGCCCATGCTGCTGTGGCCATGAGTTCTGGCGTAGAAAACATGTTTCGTGCTGGTGTTCGTGATCTGCACCAGCGGATAGTTGGTTGCATATTGGAACTCGTCTCCGAACGTGCCGGCCTGCGACAATCCGTTAAACTGCGTGCCCGAAATCGAGTAAGTCGATCCAGGAGTGACGCTTGACGGATAACGTGGAAATTGTCGGCTGCCACGAACTCTCGTAAGTGCCCGTAGAGGTGTAGACCTCCGTAGTTCCGCCTCCGACCAATACTTGGCCGTTCGGCAAGATCATCAGGCTGCCCGGGGTAAACAGACTTTTGGTGAGAGTCGTCCCGTTGAACAGATAGGAAGTGCCGGAGTCGCCTTCCACCAGCACTTCGCCGTTCGTCAGTAGAACAGCAAAGGAATCGCCGGCGTTGTCCCCATCCGGGAAAACCGGTCCGACCGTCCACGTGTTGTTAAGGCTGTCGTAGATGGCCGTATTTCCAGCGCCACCGTTCTTGGTATAGGATCCGGTGGCGAAAACGGTGCCGTCGGGACGAAGGATCGCTGGCCCAATTTCCCCAGGCGGGTAATAGCACTTGTTCTTGGGAGGATACTGAAGGCAGCCATCCGGCGACGGCGAATGCAGGTCGACGATCGTGCTTCCGGCGGTCGCCCACTTGCGGTTTCGCGGCCGTAGCGTCATAGATCTCCGAGTTGGGAGCGTCTTTCACATCCGCTGTCAGAACCGACCCGCTCGCCAGTAGGGTCAAGCCTTCCTCGGCGAAGAAGTCCTTCTTGCCCTTCGAACTGACGGTACTCCACTTCATGGTAGTGGGGTTCAGTAATCGCATTTGCTTGGTCAGTTTGTTTCCGATCAAATAGTTGCCATCTGCCAGTACTGTCGAGGGCGAATCCCCAATGTTGGTCCAACCTTTTGGCGGAGCTACCGTGGTCCAGGTATTGGCTACCGGATCGTAGATGGCGCCCTGATTGGTAAGCGTAAACGCGCCGCCGCAGTCGGAGTATTCACCGCCCTCAAGCAGCAGGCGTCCATCGGCCAAAACCGCGGAAGACGTGGCATAGGGCGCATAGCCGGAGGGGAGGTTGGCGAGTTGCTTCCAGGTACCGTTGACGTAGCTGCCGGTATTGTCGGGTGTGAGCTGCCACCAATCGGAGCAGTTGCCTCCCTGAGCCATTACAGTTCCGTCGGTCAGTTGGAAGGTGTAGATGATTCCGTCAGGCGGTTGATTTTTGAGCGGGGTCAGCGACTGGGCTAGCGCGCTCCCAGACACAAGCAGTACCACAAAGATTGAGAGAAGAAACTTCTTGGACAAGACGCACGACCTTTCTTGAGAGCTGCCATAGGCGGCAGGCACAGAACTTTTCCACAGAGTTAAACCACTTTGCATCTGGAAACCCTCCCCGGGGGCGGTGGGCGTGGGCGATCCATGATAGCAAAAGCCGCCGAGATTGGGTAGGAAATGAAAAACGCCGTCAGGGACGGCGTTTGGGCTTGTACGCCGGTCGATCTTCGAGCTTGTGTTCACCCCATAAAGACACAAGCCGGGAGCCCGGAATTACTTCCGGTCCCGGCCTGTGCTTCTTTCAACTTGGTAGCCGACTCAGTTGCTTGGAGCCGGGCTGGCGTCAGCCGTGGCTGCTGTGGTCGTCGTGGTTGGGGCCGTCGCTGCCGCGGTAGTAGCTGCAGTTGCGCTGGCCGCGTTGTAGCGCGAAAGGCGCGGATAGAACGGCGTTACTTCGAACGGCATTTTGTCGCGCGCCGAAGTGATGGCAACCGGTTGCGCCTTCACGATTTCCACTTTGTCATCCCACGGATTCAGTCTTGACGCGTCCGCCCAGAGGTAACGCGGCGATCTGGTCCAGCTTGTTCCAATCGAGTGCCGGAGCCCGGTGGCCAGACCCGCCATGCGGGTCACGGTTCCGTTCTCCGTGATGTTGTTGCCGAGGTGCGCTTGCAGCAGAGCGCTCAATTGTGGAGCGCGCGCCTGGAGTGCCTTGATGAAGAGCCCGGCCGAGTCCAGTTTCTGCGCGTAGGGCGAGTTCTTCAGCATCTCCATGGCTTTCTTGTCGGCGGCCGCTTCCTCTTCCGGAATGTGTTTGAAGCCGAGGTTCTGGTAAGTTCCCTCGTCCGAGAACAGCATGCGGTCATTGAACGCGTACTGGCTGCCCAGGTTATGTCCGAGAACGATGTGCGCCAGTTCGTGCGAGAGCACCATGGCCAGGCTGCCTTCGTCGGGAAGCACGTCGATGAGGCCGCGGCTGACCACGATCGTGTTGCCGACGCTGAAAGTTTCCAGCGGAGAAGTCGTCAGCACCCGCGTCCGGACCGGGCGGGGCAGTTCGATGTTGTTGGTGATTTCGAGGTTGTTCACGACGGTTTGCAGAATCTTGTCCACGTCGCCTTCCGGCGCCAGCAGTCCGGCGCGTTCCAGCCGTTCCACTACGTTGTCTTCCGCCTGCTGCTGCCATTCGCGCTCGGCGGCCAGCGGAGTCGCATCCTGCGCGGACGGCGTATCGTCTTTCACGCTGTCCACGCGGATGTTGGTCAGTTCGTCGTTCGCCGTGCCCGCCTTCAGGTTGTATCCCCACATGCGGGTCTGCGCCTTGAATGCGATCTTGTTGACGTGTCCCGCCGTGAAGTCGCCTTCCTCGCTGTAGATGTACGCCGGTACCCAATATCCCGGAACCAGGTTCAACCGCCAGGCGTCCATGTGGAAGTAGTAGTTGTTGCGCTGAGGACGCGCGTACGTGCCATTCAGGCGCACGATATTGAAGTCCTGATCCTCGACCCAGATGCGGCCGAGAAAGCGCCCGCGGCCTGCGTCTTTTTTCGGCGTCAGATCGAACACCAGGCAGCGCACGTCGCCCAGAAACTCGCGGCGCGCATAGTGGAAATCGTAGTGCTCCCGGTCAAAATCGTTGCGGTCGGCGAAGATCATCCACGAAAAGCCGAGTGGCTGGTACTGGAACTTGAACTTCTTGGTGAACTCGCCGAGAAGGTGCTTCTCCATGCCTTCGTCTTTGGTGTCTTTGCCTTTGCCGTCAAGGTAGTCGCTGCGGTCGATCGATTCGCTCAAGTCCATGCGCCCCAGAAAATAATGGTCGTCCTGCGGAATCGGTCCCAGCTGCGGATCCTGCGTCAGGTTCTGCAGATAGGTTTCCACGACGGGAGTGCGCGGCGACAAGAACTTGATCAATTCCTTTTCGCGCAGGATCACGCGGTCGACCACCTGATCCATGGTGGTCGGCGGCGCCAGATTGGCGGTCGGATCTGATGGGGCCGGAGCGGACTGCGCCTGACCGGGCTGCGACTGGGCTGGCTGCGTTGCCGCAACCGGCTGTGGGTTCTGCGGCGCGGACGCCGGCTGCTGGGCCGCTGCCGTCATGGCTCACAGCCAGCAGAGCCAAAACCATCCAGTTCATTGCTGCTTACCAACTTGTTCATAAATTTCCGCATGACTCTCATCTCCAAAGTTTCAATACGCCAGTTGAAATACCACGTGCACAATTGCTGTCGAATCCATCGCCTGCCCGTTGCGCTGGGCCGGCTTGAAACGCATCTTGTTGGCCGCGGCGATCGCGGCTTCATCGAGTCCATGGCCCAAGCCCCTTGACCACGCGATTTACGTGCAGCTGTCCGTTCGCCGCGAACTCCACTTCCAGCAGAACTTCGCCTTCCAGTTTCAGATTTCTCGCTTCCTCCGTGTAAACCGGATTCGGCTTGAAGGTGATTTCGACTCGGCGTGGGCGGTACGCTATCCACGCGCTGAATGTGCGGCGTGTTCTGCGCGACCTCCTGCGAGCCAAAGCCCGAAGTCTGCACGCTCCCGCGGCCACTTCTGCGTCCGTCGCCCTGTCCGGCGGTTGCCACCCCATTACCAAAATCGGCGCTCGCCACTGTTCCCTTAATCCCTTTCGCGCCGCCCGACCCGTTGCCTTGTCCCGGTCCGACCGGCATGTCGAACGAACCTGCTGCGGAGGCGATCAGCTTCCCGTTCGGCTTGCTGTTGTCGCTCGGCTTCAGTCCGTTGGGATCGCCGAACCCGCCGGTCTGCACTTTTGAAATCGGAGCATTCACCGTCGGCGTCACCGAACTTCCCGCGAAATCTCCGGTATGAATCAGCACCGGACGCGCTCCACTCGTCTGTGTCAGCACCGCCGGCGCGAAGTTATTCATCGCCACCTTGGGCGGCTCAACTTCCTGCGGCTGCGGCTTGGGTGCGTGGACTTCATGCGGCACGACCAGCTTGGGCGCCTCGAACACAGGCTCCGGAGGCAGCAACTTGGCATGAACCGGCAGCGGTTTCGGCTTGGGCAGCTGTTCCGGCCTCAACGCCGGACGCGGGACCAACTCCGTCACCTGATAGTTCATGCTCGGCAACAGCGTGTCGGATGTCATCACTCCGATGAGCATCAGAAGCAGAATCAGTGCCGTGAGAAGTCCGTAGCTGGTGGCGAAGGTCCGCCAGTTCCACTTCTTTTCAGGCAACAGGCCGAGTTGAAAACCGCGATCGTACGTAGGCATCCCTATGACTCCAAAAGGGGGCCCAAGCTGGGGAGAAAGCGCTTGGGTTGGAGTCTTCACCTTAGGGGAGTTTGGGCAGGGGGTAAACGTGTCGCTTGCGCGTGTCCTTTGGTAACCACCCTTGGTATTCAGGGAGGTTACGGGGATTGGCGGCGATTGGTGATTACTTTGGTACCGCGGCCCGGCGCCGCGCAAAGAAGTAGAACACCGGAACGCCCGCCAGAATCGCCAGGCATCCGCCGGCCGAACTTTTCAAATTATCGGTGAACGTGTAATAAAGAAGTGCGGCGGAAGCCAGCACAAACAGCGCCGGAACCACCGGATATCCCCACACGCGATAAGGCCGCGAGGCGTGCGGTTCGCGGCGCCGGAAAACAAACACCGTGCTGCCCGCGATCATGTAGAACATCCACTCCGCAAAAATCGCCAGCGAAAAGAACTGCCGGAAACTGCCCCCCAGCAGCAGAAGAACGATGGCCAGCCCGCACTGCACAACAATCGCCATCGAGGGCGTGTGGAAGCGGGGATGAACCTCCGCGATTGCCTTGAAAAAATATCCGTCGCGCGCCATGGCGAACGGCACGCGTGCTCCGCTCATGATGGTGCCATTCAAAGTTACGAGCATGGAAACCGCCATGCCCGCCGACACCAGGCTGGCGCCCGCGTGGCCGAGCACCAGCGCCACCGCGTCTGATGCAGGACGTTGCGATGCCGCCACCGCCGCCGCCGGCAGCACATATTGCACCGCCGCGTTCACCAGGATGTAGAGCGCGCCCACCGTCGCCACTCCCCAAATCAGCGCCAGTGGAATATTGCGCTGCGGATTCCGGATCTCGCCTGCCACCATGTTCAGATCGTTCCATCCGTCGTAAGCCCAAAGCGCGGCCACCAAGGCGGCGAAAAACCCAGCCACGCCGCCTTTTGCCCCGGCGAATTCGGTAGCGAAGTTCGCCCACGTGCCTCCGCGATAGGAGAAGCCGACGGCGACAATTCCGAGAATGATGGCAACCTTGAGCAAGGTGAAAAGAAACTGAAATTCTCCCGCCCGGCGGACGCCGATGTAGTTCAGCCACGAAATCAGCAGTGTGGCTGCGATCGCCACCAGTTGCCCGTAGTTGACGGTGAAGGGACGCGAGATGCAAACCTGCGAGAAAAAAGAAAAGACGGAAAAAGTTCCGAGAATCCGCACCAGGCCGGTGGTGACCGTGGCAATCGAAGCCGGCTTGGCGATCAGAAACCACGTCCAGGAATACAGAAACCCCGCCAGCGGCCCGTAGGCGTCGCGAACATAAACATACTCGCCGCCCGCCTGCGGCTTCATCGCTCCCAGTTCGGCATAAGTGAGCGCGCCGAAAAAAGACAGCAGCCCCCCAACCATCCAGGCGAGATAGACAAGTCGCGCCGAGCCCGACCGCCTGCATCATCTCGGAGGGAACCAGAAAGATTCCGCTCCCGATGATCGTCCCGACCACGACGGCGCCGGCGTGCGACAAGCCCAAGTCGCGCGCCAGTTCCGGGCGGAGATGACTGTCTTTAGAGCGCGTATTCATATTCCCTCTGCGCGCTCCGCGATCTTTCCTCAGCTGGTCCCTGCGTTTCAGACTTTGAATTCATTCCGGACCAACCCGCTAGCAGCATACCCGACAGCAAAAGTCACACAAGTCCCGATCGCGACCCACCAGGTAAAGGCCACGTGCGACCATCCCCACAAATACAGTTCCGTCGCGAATCCGCAGATCATGCCAACGATCGCCCCGCTCTGATTCGCGCGCCGAGTCAGCACGCCCAGCAGAAACACGCCAAGCAACGCTCCATAAGCGACCGATGCGATTTGCAGCCCGACTTCCACCACGCGGCCTACGCGATGCAGCGCCAGCACCGCCAGTCCGAACAGCACCAGAGCCCACACGACGGTCGCTAGTCGCGCCATGCGCAGCGCGCCGCGTCGCTGAGCGTCGGACCGGACTCGGAGACGAAAGCGAAGATAGAAATCCATGATCGAACTCGACGACAGCGAATTCAGCGCCGCGCTCAAGTTCGACATCGCCGCCGCCAGAATCGCGGCGATCAGCAGCCCGGCAATCCCATGCGGCATCCGGCTCACAATGAACGTAGGATAAATTCTGTCGGCCCGCCCAAAGGCCGCTGACGGAACCCGGTAGTAGGCAAACAGCATCACGCCCACAAAGAGAAATAACCCGAACTGAAAAAAGACAGCCACGCCGCTCGACAGCAACGCCAGCACCGACTGCCGTTGATTGCGCGCCGCCAGCAATCTCTGCACGATAAGCTGGTCGGTGCCATGGCTGGCCGTGGTCAAAAAGGCGCCGCCGAGAATCCCAGCCCAAAGCGTGTAAGGCTTCGCAAAATCAAGATAGGGCCAGTGCGCGAGAAGGGAAGTGTCGAACACCTGGAACTTGTGCAGCCCTCCGGCAATCGCCTCAACCGATCCCCATCCCCCCGGCACCAGATGCAGAATCGTCACCAGGCCCACCAGCGTTCCGCCGACATAAATAAAAGTCTGCACCACATCGGTCCAGATCACCGCCGCCAATCCGCCCTCAAACGTATAGATCAAAGTCAGCAGCGTGATGATGGCAATCGAAGCGACCTCGCCCGTGCCGAGCGCAATCGAGACCACAATCGAAACGGCATAGACGCGCACGCCCTCTGCCGCCGCCCGCGTCAGCAGAAACAGCCCCGCCGTCACGTGCGCAGCTCCGGGCCAAACCGCCGCTCGATCAACTGATACGCCGTATACAACTCGCCGCGAAAATATTGCGGCAGCAGCACAAAACTGATGATGACGCGCCCGATCACATAGCCCATCACCACTTGCAGAAAAGTAAGATTCGAATCGTAGGCCAGTCCGGGAATGCTGATGATGGTCAGCGTGCTCGTTTCCGCCGCCACAATCGAGAGCGAAATCGCCCACCAGGGGATATCGCGGTCGGCGAGAAAATAGTCGCGCATCGTCCGCTGCCGCTTGCGGAAGCGCAGCCCAAACAGCGTGATCCCCGCCAGGTACGCCGCAATGATCAGCAGATCGATCCGGTTCAGTCCCAAGCGATTCCTTATAAGTAGAGACGCAGCTCGCCGCGTCTCCCGCAGCCAGCGGTTGGCTGCATTGTACAAGCATGTTCGGAGGCCCGAGCCGACGCCGAACCTGTGTTAGAACTAGCGCAATGGCCTACTATCTCGGAATCGACGGCGGAGGCACCAAAACCCGCTGCCTTCTCGCCGACGAAACAACCGTGCTCGCCAACGCCATGGCTGGCGGCAGCAACATCGTTCGTCTCGGCGAGCAGCCGGCCAGGGAAGCTTTGCACACCGCTGTCCACAAGGTCTGCGCCACAGCCAAGATCGCTCCCGAACAGATCTGCGCCGTCTGCATCGGGGCGGCCGGCGCTGCACGGCCCGAGATCGCCACGAAGATTCGCAGCATCATCGCCGAGTTAATTCGATGCTACTTCCGCGAAGATCGAAGTAGTCGGCGACGCCGAGATCGCCCTCGAAGCCGCGTTCGGCGCGGGTCCTGGCGTGATCGCGATCGCGGGTACCGGTTCCATCGTCTATGGCCGCGACGCTGCCGGTCGCATCGCGCGCGCCGGAGGCTGGGGATTTGCCATCTCCGACGAAGGCTCCGGCCACTGGATCGGCCGCCGCGCCATCTCCGCGCATCCTGAACGCCCACGATCAAGGCCGTCGAAACCGCGCTCACCGCCCTGATCCTCCAAGCCTGGAAACTCAGCGACCATCGACGAACTCGTGCAGCAAGCCAACTCCACTCCGCCACCTGATTTCCCGCGCTTGTTTCCTGTCGTCCTGCACGCCGCAGACGAGGGCGACGCCATCGCCCGCGATCTTCTGAGCGACGCCGGCGCGAAGTTGGCGAACCTCGCGGCCATCGTAGTCCGCCGCCTCGCGCCTCAAACATCGATAGCAGCGCCGTGCCCCAGGTCCGCTCCGCGCGTGCTTCCGGTGGCCATGACGGGCAGTGTCTTTCGTCAGTCCGCCATTGTGCGCCAGATTTTTTACAATACGCTGCGAGGAAAGCTTTCCCGGCATCACGTGCGAGAGGATCTGGTCGATCCCGTAGAAGGCGCGCTAGCCATGGCAAGACGAAGGTAGAGACCGGGCTTGCCCCGTCTCAAGCAGCTAACCCAAGCTCGATCGAAGAATGTCCGACGCCACAATGTCCGACGACACAAGATCTGACAGACGAGATTTCCGTAGAAGAAACCGCCCGTCCCCAACGGCAGCCGCCCCTCGGTCGCACCCGCCGATCTGCCCGCCGATCTTCTCCGCAGCGTCGCCGACCCCGTGCTCACCGAGGATTTCGCTCTGTCGCTTCTGAAGCGCTCCGACTTGCCCCCGGAAGTCATCGAGCAACTCGCGCAGGAACGCCAGCGCACTCAAGAGCCGTAAAGTAAAGATCGCGCTGGCGAGCCATCCGCACACGCCGCGCCACGTGTCCGTGCCACTGGCGCGCCAGTTCTACACTTTCGATTTGATGAAAGTTGCGCTCTCGCCCGTCGTTCCCGCCGACGTGAAAGTTGCCGTCGACGATGTCCTGCATTCGCGCGGCTGAAAGCCGTCACCGTCGGAGAACGACTGACGCTGGCTCGCCGCGCCTCTGGCAGAGTAGCCGCGGCGCTTCTGCTGGATTCGGAAAATGCCGGCGCCGCAAAATCGCTGACGGAAAGCCAGCCGATCGCAAGAGCATCGCCCGCGCGAAGACTGCCGATGCAAAGCCCGCGCCCCGCAGAACTCGAATCCTGCCGGTCGCGCTCGACAACCCGCGACTCACCGAAGCTCTCGTCATCAATTCTGTGCTCCGCCCCGCCGCCGGCGCCGCGCTGGTGCAAGCGGTGGCCCGGCACGCGAAGTGGTCTCCACGCAAAGAAATTCGCGCCGCCCTGCTGCGAACCGAGCATCTTTCGTTGGCGCGCGCCCTGGAGTTCAGCCGGGAAATCCCCGCCGCGCCGCTGCAAGAAGTACTCGCCAGTTCGCGTCTCCCAGAAAAGATCAAAGACCAACTAATCCGCGAAAGCTCGCATAGGGACCAGGCGCTCCTGCGATGATTCCGCTCCATCAAGGGAGTGTGGATTTCACTTCTGCAATCTGACCTCCGAACTCTGACCTTCCCTACTCCACCCAATCCGCGATGAACACATTCGTCTCTCGTGGCGCTTTGCCGTTGCGATGCGAAATCCAAACCAGCTGCTTGCCGTCCGGACTGAACATCGGGAACCCATCAAACCCGTCGTAATACGTGATGCGCTCCAAGCCGGTTCCGTCCACGTTGATCGTATACAGCTCGAAGTTCCCCATGCCTCCCGTGGAACCCATGTTGGTCGCGAAAATAATCCGCTTTCCGTCTGGGAAAAACGAGGGCGCAAAACTCGCCGCATTCAAATTCGTGAGCTGACGCTTTCCGCTCCCATCCGCCTTCATGATCCAGATCTCAAGCGTAGTCGGACGGATCGTATTCTGCGCCAGCAGTTCCTTATATTCCGCAATCTCCTGCTCCGTCTTCGGATGGTAAGCGCGATAGACAATCCACTTCCGGTCTTTCGAAAAAAACGGCCCGCCGTCATATCCCAGCTCATGCGTAAGCTGCTTGACATGCGTGCCATTCGCATCCATCGTAGTAGATGTCGAGATCGCCATTGCGCATCGACGTGAAAACAATCTTCTTTCCGTCCTCTGAAATCGTCGCCTCCGCGTCGTAGCCCGGGAGTCGTTGTGAGCTGCTTTAAGTCCGATCCATCCATCTTCGCCGTGAAAATATCAAACCCCGGGTACACCGCCCACACATAGCCCTTGGAATAATCCGGACGCGGCGGGCAATCCGCACTCGCGAGGTGGGTAGAGGAATACAGAATCTTGTCGTTGTGCGGGAAGATGTAGCTGCAAGTCGTTCGCCCCTTGCCGGTCGAGACCATCTTCTGATCTGTTCCGTCGACATTCATGGTGAAGATCTGATCGCACTGCAGGTTGTCGCGAGTCGATTGAAAAATCAGGCGCTTGCCGTCCGCCGAAAAATAAGCCTCGGCGTTCGAACCTCCAAACGTAAGCTGGCGCACATTCCGCAAATGCTTTTCTTCGGGCATGGCCAGTTGCGATGCGTTCGGGGTAGCCGCCGCTTGAGCAAGAACGACGCGTGCGGTCAGCACTCCGCCAAGCAATGCCAGGATCAAAAGCAGTCTTAGAGTGTTCATTGGAGAAAGAGTGTAGCAGGGTTCGTGCGCCACGAGCCAAAGGGTTAAGAAGCAACCCGCGCCTCAGGGGCGGTGCGTGCCGACCTTCGCGCGAATCGCCGCGACCAGCTCCACCGTAGTCGTGACGCCGATTCCGAACCGTTCGCCGCCGCGCACAATCGGGCCGCCAATGGCATCCAACTCAAGCTGCCGTCCTGCGGCAAGGTCTTTCTGCATCGAACTCTGCATCCCCGGCGGGGCATTTTCAAAAAGCGTCCAAATCTGCGCCGCATCAACCTCCGCGCCGCTGGCGTTCGCAACCGCGCAGGCCTCGCCAACCGCGGAACTCAACTTCGCCTTCCATCCAGCGTCCGCGAGAATTCCTCCCACATTCATTCCCGAGGCCGACGTCACGAGCGCGATCGGCCCCAGAAAACAGAGTTTGCTCCAGAGCAACGTTTGCTCGTTCGGCATGAACTTGCAGGTAAATCCAAGCTCGCCCAGTCGCGCGACAATCGCTCCTAACAGGGGCTCTCCGCTGGCAGCAAGGTTGAAGCGAACAAACGGAGAGCGTTGAATGAATCGTCCCGGAGCAATTCTCTCCGCTTCCACCGCAATCGTTCCCGGAACCACGTGCTCGGGGCCAAACCGTGAGCGAAGCACGGCGACGTGATCCACCCCATTGAGCAAAGGAACCACACAACCGGGCGAAGACTTCACCGCTTCCAAGGCAGATTGCAGTTGATAAGTCTTGGTTGCGATCCACAGCACATCAACCGGTTCTGTGAGCGCACCGACGGCCCTCGCCAGAGCAGTAAGAGATCCCCACGGCCGCTCGAGCGACAAGTTCGCGGGATAGCTCGCTACTTTCTCCGGTCGGACAACCACTGTAACGTCTTCGCCAAGCGAAGCCAGCACGGTGCCGATCAACCCTCCGATGGCGCCTGCTCCCAGAATTGCGTGTTTCATGCCAGCACTCCCCGAAAACTATAATGACATGTTGGTTTTGGATGCACGCACTGCTGCTTTCGACCCGCCTTTACGGTGCGCCGCCGAATCTGTCACACTGGCCACTGGCCACCGTCCATTGTCCACTAACTGGTGACCACCGATCTCCATGGGCAAGATCCACGTTCTTTCCGAAAGAGTTGCCAACCAGATCGCCGCTGGCGAGGTGGTCGAGCGTCCCGCGTCCGTGGTCAAGGAGTTGCTGGAGAACGCGCTGGACGCCGGTTCCACGCGTATTCGCATTCAGGTCGAAGCGGGCGGAAAGAAGCTGATCCAGATCACTGATAACGGGTGCGGCATGGTGCGCGACGATGCCATGCTGGCCTTCGAGCGTCACGCCACCTCGAAAATCAAAGAAACCGACGACCTGCTGAGCATCTCAACCTTGGGATTTCGCGGCGAGGCTCTGCCTTCGATCGCCTCCGTTGCCCGCTTACATCTCGAAACGCGTGCCAACGAGGAAGCGGCCGGCACGGTGCTCGAGATTAACGGTGGCAAGATCATTCGCGTCGAAGAGGCGGGCTTGCCGCTCGGAACGTCGATCACCATTCGCGACCTCTTCTTTAATACTCCAGCGCGCAAGAAATTTCTGCGCGCGGAAGCGACCGAACTTTCGCACATCGCATCGCTCGTGACGCACTATGCGCTTGCGCATCCCGAGATGCATTTCGAACTGCACTCGGCGACGAATGCCTTGCTGGTCGCGCCGCCCGTGGCCGATCATCGCGAGCGCGTCTACCAGGTGTTCGGACGCGAGATTCTCGACCAGTTGATTCCGCTAGCGGCAGCGCAGCCACTGGAGCGAATCGGCTTGCCGCAGCCCCCGCCCTGGCGAAGGGTCGCAACCACCTCGTCCTCCAAGTTGCCGGATGCAGGGCCGCTCGGTCAGACGGCAGCGGAATCGCCGGCCGAAGTTCCCGAGCCAAGCGATTTCGGCGAAGTGCGCCTGCATGGTTTCGTCTCCAAGCCGGAAATCCAGAAGCTCAATCGCAACTCGATTTTTATTTTTGTGAATGGACGCCTGATTCGCGATCGTCTCATCCAGCACGGCATCACCGAGGCCTATCGCAACATTTTGCCGCCCACGGTGTTCCCGGTGGTGCTGCTGTTTATTGAAATGCCGACTGCCGAAGTGGATGTGAATGTGCATCCGTCAAAGACCGAGGTGCGATTCCGGCAGCAAACGGTGATTCACGATTTTGTGCGCGAGTCGATACGGGCCGCGCTGGTGAAGGCCCGGCCTGTGCCGCAGTTCTTGACGGAGATTGGCGCGCAACCGTCGGCGAATCCCGGGCTTAGCACTCCGGGGCGCGGCAATTCCCACTTCAACGCTGCTTCGAACACCGCTGCTTCGAACCCGGACGACGTCTTGCAGCGTGCCCCATGGCGCGACCTCTACCAACCCGCGACGGAGGGGGGATTCGCGCTGCAAGCGCCACCGGTTCCCGCAATCGCCGCGCGCTTCGAATTTGAGGGAGGCATTGCAGTCGAGGCTAATGCGGCGGTATCGCTCGCACGCGCGCCAGAACCAACTATCGCCGACCAAGCCGTGCCCGATCACGGCTGCGCGCCTCCCATCGCCCAAGAGCCGCAACCCGCGCCCACTCTGGAGTCGCTGCGGACGCTGCATCCCCTGGGCCAGATTCGAAACTCGTTCATCCTGGCCGTCAACGAAGACGGTCTTTGGATCATCGATCAGCACGTCGCCCACGAGCGCGTGCTGTTCGAGCGCATCCTGCGGCAGCGCGCGGCGCAGCAGGTCGAGAGCCAGCGCTTGCTCATGCCGCTGGTCATCGAACTGACGCCCGCGCAGCAAGCCATCTTCAGCGATATTGCCGAAGAACTGGCGCGCAACGGGTTTGAGGCCGAGCCCTTCGGCACGCGCAGCGTAGCCGTGAAAATGGCTCCAGCAGGCGTGGATGCGGCACAGATCGAGCACATGCTGAACGAAATTTTCGAGCAGCTTACGCGCGAAGATCAAGTCATCAATCTGGAAGCGGTAAGAACGCGCATCGCGGCCTCCATTGCATGTCACGCCGCCATCAAGGTCAACATGCCGCTGGAACAAAACAAAATGGAATGGCTGCTGGCGGAGTTAGCAAAGACCGAGCATCCGATGTCCTGTCCGCACGGGCGCCCGGTGGTGCTGCGCTATTCCATGCAGGAGATTCAGAAAGCGTTCAAGAGGATCTAGCCATCAGCTCTCAGCCATCAGCCATCAGCCATCAGGAAAACCCTGCCGACAGGAGATGCTCTGCGCTCGGTACCGCAAAGGCTATTGACGGTTAGTGTTGTCATGAACATTCTGTCTGATGGCTGATGGCTGATGGCTGATAGGCTGATGAGCTGATGGCTGATGGCTGATGGCTGATGGCTGCTTTGTGTTCTAATCAAACTCATGACCGACGCGGAACTCCTGCATGCGCGCACTCAAAAATGGCGCCTCGACGGCCAGTCCGTGCGTACGCTCGAGGACGCTCGAGCCTTCCTCGAGTCGGTGGGATTCTGCCTGATGTATCCGACACGGCCCGCTCTTCTGGTGCCGACGTTCATAGGAGCGTGGGTGGGCGCAGATGACAAGCTGCCGATGCGCCAGCACGCCTATGCCGATCCGCGAGCGAAAGAGGCCACCGAATTCATGGTGCGCGCGCTGCGCGACCACGCCGCTTATGAGGCTCCCCTGATTGACGAGAACAATGCCTTCTTACTGGCGGCATCGGTGTTTCCTTATTTTTACGCGCTAGTCGGCGAGCGCAACCCGAAGCACGCGCCCGCGATCGGACCGCGCTCTCCCTACTCGCCGCTGGCGTGTGACGCATTTGAAATCATCCGCCGCCGCGGCCCGATTTCGAAATTGAAACTCGGAGAAATGCTGGGCGGGTCGGTTTCGAACGCGGGCCTCGATCGCGCGCTCAGCGAGCTGTGGGCCAAACTGCGCATCACGCGCGTCGACTACACGGCGGCGGAAGGTTCGGTATGGGATGAGTTATCGCGCTGGGCGCCCGACATTGTTCGCGAGGGCGTGGGTATTTCGGTGCCGGAAGCGCTCTCGGCGCTGGTCTCGAAATATCTGGACTGCGTGGTGGCCGTCGATGAAGGAGAAGTCGAAAACTTCCTCGCCAACTTCGTTCCGCGCACGCGAGTCAAGGAATCCATCCATGCTTTACTGGCGGCGCGCGAGTTGAGCTTTGTGCATGTCGGGAGCAAGTCGCTGCTGCAAGTGACTCCGCCCAAGCAAGTCTACATACCCAAGAATCGCCGCCCGGAACGGGTCAGCTGAGGGACTCGGCGGTTGCGTGATAGATGATGCCGATAAAGCCTATGGCCTGATCTCAAAGACGGCTCCGTAACCGAAATCGCCGCCTTGGTGGGTCGTGCCATAGAGGTTCCCAGCCGTATCGAAGACTAGGCCCGCATAGGGGTCAAACCCGTCGTTACTGTTGCCGAAGCTCCACGGCACCGTCTCGGTCCAGGTCGTCCCGCCCGCCTCGGGTGTTAATTCGAACACCGACCCAAGAAAAAAAGTGCCACCCCCATTGGTCGTGCCGTACACGTTCCCGGCTGCGTCGAAAATCAGGCCGGATGCTGGGTTGTACCCGTCCGTGCCGTCATCGCTGAAGATGTGCAGTACGGTCTCGGTCCACTTACCCTTGATACCCGGCGGTGCCAACTGGAAGACAGTGCCACAGCCGTACTCGGCGCAGGTTTCACCGGAAGCACCACCCCCGTTCGCCGTGCCGTACAAGTTCCCATCTGCGTCGAAGATCAGGCTGGCCTCGGGATAGCCACCGTCTGTACCGTTGAAGGCGTGCAACACCTTTTCGGCCCACCCCCCATTCCCTTCCCGTTTCAACTGAAAGACGGTTCCGAAAGGGGTCTTACCGGAAGCGCCACCCCCATAGGTCGTACCGTACAAGTTCCCTTCTGCATCGAAGATTACGCCAGCAAAGGGGAAGCCCCCGTCAGTGCCATTGAAGTTGTGCAGTATCTTTTCCTTCCACTTGCCTCTGGCTCCTAGTGCCAACTGGAAAACGGTGCCGCCGCCGTGAGCGCCGCCGTTCTCGGTCGTACCGTACAGGTTCCCATCTGCGTCGAGGGTCAGACCGGCCAGGGGACCTGCTCCGTCCTTGCCGTTATTGTTGAAGTTGTGGAGCATCGTCTCGGTCCACACGCCGCCTAGGCCGGGTGTGAGTTGGAAAACCGTCCCAGCGCCGTAAGCGCCACCCTCAACGGTCGTGCCGTACAGGTTCCCGGCTGTATCGAGGATCAGACCAGCGTAGGGATGGTAGCCGTCCTCGCCGTTATCGTTGAAGCTGTGCAACACGTTTTCCGTCCATCCGCCGTTTCCCGGCACCAACTGAAAGACCGCACCGTAACCATAATCGCCGCCCATCCAAGTTGTGCCGAACAAGTTTCCCGCCCCATCGAAGATCAGACCTCCAGCGTAGGGGCTGGATCCGTCCGTGCTGTTGAAACTGTACAGCAGAGTCTCGGTCTGGGCCTGTGCCGAGGGAGCGGCAATTAGAAGCAGTACTGAAAGAACAGGAATCAGGGCGCTAGGTCCGAGCATCGCAGTGCTCCGATGAACCCGAGATTTCGCTTGGACATCCACAGCGCGCCAATTATCCCCCCAATCGCTGTTCGCATCAATGTGAAACGGTTTGCATGGTAACCCCGCCGAAGCGGCCGGGTGCCCCACTCATCGCGCACTTTGCGATGAGTGGGATCCCACCACGACACTCAGAAAAATCAGATCTCTCCTTTTTCATCACATTCGCAAAGTTCAGCCATCACATACAAGGCCCCCGCCGCGTGTCACAATCTGCACCTGAATCAGGGCAGTACCTCGGAGCGTACCCGCTCAAAGCAGCGACCGCTCCCACGTGCCCATCAACATTTTTCAGGTTCTTTGACAATTGATGACCTAACTCCTTACCCCTCAAGATTATGCCTGTAACTCCTTAAGAACCAAAGATCTGAAGAAAAAACACCACCTAAACCATTGATTCCATTACCGAGGGGGAGGGGGGGGTACCCGATACTAACTGGTTAACTATCATACTAGTAACCACCAAACTTTAAAAGTTTCATAGAAGCTACAGGAGTCCTCAAATGCCATCATATCCGTCAACTATTCATCGCTGTGAGCACCTCAAGACCAACGGCGTCCAGTGCGGTTCGCCGTCCATGCGCGATCAACAATATTGTTACTTCCACTCCATTTGCCACCGGCGCGGCAAAGACGCCCTCTTGTATCTCGACGAACTCCAATCGGCCATGTTGCCCACTCTCGAAGACGCCAACTCCATACAACTCGGACTTGCGGCGGTGATTCGTCAACTGATTGACCGGGACATTAATCACAAGACAGCCGCTCTCATCCTGTATGCGTTGCAGACGGCATCGACCAATCTCAAACGGACGACATTAGAGCCGCAGCCCACCCTGGTGGTGATTGATCGCGAGTCCATGAAAGAGCGTCCCATTGGCGCCACCGCGTGGTCGAAGGTTGAAGGCCGCGATTACGACGAACTGGAGAGCGACGAACCGAAGAGCAACGAATTGAAGAACAACGAACCGGAGAAAAACGAGTCGCCCAACCCCGAAATGCCCGCCGCGTTTCACCAAAGCAGTCAACCGAAGAACGGCCAACCCAGAAACAAACTGAGCCCGGAACACAAAAGGTCGGATGAGAGCACCATGCGGCTGGCCGCCAGGCCAGGGCGAGATCCGAAATTTCTGGACCTGCCCGCCGTCGACTATGTCAGCGAGCACGAGACCAATTCCTCAAGCGCCTGAGCAAAAAAGTGCCGGCTTGCGCCATCTTTGCGCGTTTTCCCTGCTGCAAGGCGGGGATTCGACTGCGGCAACTGGGTAAGCGCCTGCCTGGCTGCGTGTACAATTCTTCCTTCGCCAAGATCCAGATAAAGAAGATGACGAATCCTTCGGAACGCAAACTGATCATCGCCATCGACGGCCCGGCCGGAGCCGGCAAGAGCACCATCGCCTCCCGCCTGGCACGCAAACTCGACTACGTGAACCTGGAAAGCGGAGCGATGTACCGCGCCCTGGCGTTGCGAGCGATCGAATGGGATGCGTCGTTTGATGACGAAGACGGCGCTACTGAAGCTGGCGCAGGAGTCGCGCATTACACTGGAGCCCACCATCGGCGGCAATCGGCGTCCTCGTCAACGGCAAAGACGTTTCCGCGCGCATCCGCGAGCGCGATGTGAGCGAAGCGAGCGTCTCGCGTCTCGGTGCATCCCAAGGTGCGCGAGTGGATGGTGGCGAAGCAGCGCGAAATGGGCATCGGCGGCGGCGTCGTCATGGAAGGTCGCGACATCGGAACCAAGGTTTTCCCCGATGCGGAGTTGAAGATTTTTCTCGATGCCGATCCCGTGATCCGCGAGCAGCGGCGACTGGACCAGCAAAAGGTAAGGGTCCCTCGGCCGAGAGCATGGCCAAAGAACTTCGCGAGCGCGACCGGCGCGACCGCACTCGCGCCGCGTCTCCGCTGGTGGCCGCCGACGATGCAGTGGTCCTGGACTCCGCCGCACATGAGCGAGGACGAAGTGGTGATCGAATCGAAGAGTTGGTGGAGCAGCGGCTGGCGGCGATCGGCGCTAAGCCGCTGTGAGTCTAGCCGTGCTTGATGAACTTCAACGACGCGGAGTTCATGCAATAACGCAAGCCGGTGGGGCGAGGGCCGTCGTCGAACACATGGCCGAGATGGGCTTCGCATTCGGTGCAGGACACTTCGTCACGCGTCATCCCCAGGCTGTTGTCGGTTGAACTGCGCACATTTTCCTTCGCAATCGGAGCCCAGAAACTCGGCCATCCCGTGCCCGACTCAAACTTCGTATCGGAACTGAACAGCGCGTTCCCGCAACAGATGCAGCGATACAGTCCCTTTTCATGCAGGTTATAGTATTCGCCGCTGAAAGCCATCTCCGTACCTTGGTGGCGGGTAACGTCAAATTGCAGCGCCGTGAGCTGTTTCTTCCACTCGGCATCGGTCTTGTGCACTTTCTGCACTTGAGCGGGCCCAATCCGCTCGCCGGAGTCGCTGAACTGGATGACGGTCACCGGCCCTTTATCCTCCGGGGAGTTGGCCTGTGCCACCTGCAATCCGGGCTCTCGGAGCACGCCAGCAAGCTTCCGCCCGCAATTGCCAAGAAAGAACTGCCAAGAAATTGTCGACGATTGAGCATTCGATGCCTCCAGATTCGTAATTAGGATGCGCAGCTGAGCGGGAAGTTACATTCTTCGGTCGCCCAGATGGCGTTGCTTACGCGTTGGTGTATTCTGCGTCGAATACTTGAGGCCTGTCTATGAACGCTGCCCGCTGGGCTATTGCCGTCTTGTTGTTCTCCGCGCTTGCCGCGCACTCGCAAACATCGTCACCATCGCTCCCCAGCGGTCAGCGCGTGGCCCGACGGCCTCTGCGGCTGCAAGCGGCCTTTCTGAATCGCTCGCCTGCACGCGCTCGATGCTGCGATTCGTTCGGGAGAGTTCAAGAAGATTGGCAGCGTGCTCGTTGCCCGTCACGGCAAACTGGTGTATGAAGGCTACTTTGACGGCGACGCCGCCACTCTGCGCGACACGCGTTCGGCGACCAAAAGCATCACCGATGTGCTGATCGGCATTGCGCATCGACGAGCACAAACTCAGCGGAGTGGACGCGAAAATTCTGACGCTGCTGCCGGAGCGCGCCCGCAAGATTCAGAATCCCGATCCGCGCAAGTTGGCGATCACGGTGGAAGATTTTCTGACCATGAGTTCTCCGCTCGAGTGCGACGACTGGAACGACGCGTCGCGTGGCAACGAGGAGCGCATGTATGTGGTGGAAGATTGGGCGCAGTTCATTCTCGATTTGCCGATTCGCGGACACATGCACTTGGGTGAGCAGGTGGAAGCGCCTCCCTATGGCCGCTACTTCAGTTATTGCACGGGAGGAGTCTTCACGCTGAGCGAAGTGCTCGAGAAAGCGACCGGCGTGCGCACGGATCGCTATGCCCGCGAGAAGCTGTTCGGGCCGCTCGGCATCACAAATCTGGAGTGGGTGTATTCGCCGATGAATGTTCCGCAGACGGGCGGCGGGTTGCGCATGACCAGCCGCGACTTGCTGAAGATCGCCCAACTTTATCTCAACAGCGGCGAGTGGCAGGGGAAGCGCATCGTGAGCGCGTCATGGGTGCACAATTCAACACAGCCCCATGCGCGGGCCGACGAGTGGACTGAGTATGGTTATCTCTGGTGGCTCAAGACATTCAAGGCGGGAGAGAAGAGTTATCCGGCGTTTTTTATGTCGGGCAATGGAGGGAATAAGGTGGTGGCCATTCCCGCACTGGATATGACCGTCGTGATCACCAGCACGAATTACAACACGCAAGGAATGCACCAGCAGACGGACAAGATTTTGACCGACTACGTGCTGGCGGCGGTGGAGTGAACCCAGACATCGCACAGAACGCGATGTGTGCGACACCCGGCCACAGGAGCAAGAAAAGTGCCGGCGTTTCTTGCGCCGGCACGGACGATCTCTCCTAGTTGTCTCGAACGGCAGACAATTATTTTGCCATCTTGAGCGACATAACGTGGACTTCCATCTTGTCCGGATAGACGTGTGCGTTCAGGATGACGTGGTGTCCTTCGTGTCCTTTGACCGCCTCGGGGTTGATAATGGTCCAGCTCTTGCTGTCCTTATCGCTGACAAACATCTTGCCGTCAGCACTGATTTTGCCTTTGACGTCAATCGCTGGCTTGGAGGCACCGTCTTTCATGCTGTCATTTTTCATAGCGTCCTGGGCCCAGGAAACTCCCGGAGCGACTATGGATGTGACAAGTGCCATGGCAAAGCAGACTGCCAATAGTTTCTTCATCGTGATTTCTCCTTGAGAATTGGGGAAACGTGGGCGACCAGCAGTATAACCCTCCCGGCGGCAGGTTTGTCTATCCGGTAGAACCTGGGTTAAGCCAACTATTTCTTGACAACGCCAATTCCCAGTTCGCGCAGTTGGCTCTCTGCGACCGGCGTGGGCGCTTCCATCATCAGGTCTTTCGCGGCGGCGGTTTTGGGGAAGGGAATTACTTCGCGCAAACTATCCGCTCCCGCAAGAATCATCACGATACGATCGAGACCGAGCGCTATGCCGCCGTGCGGAGGCGTACCGTATTCGAGCGCTTCGAGGAAAAAACCGAAACGCGCGCGCGCTTCTTCTTCCGTCATGCCGAGCGCGTGAAAGATTCTGCTCTGCACATCCTGACGGTGAATACGAATCGAGCCCGAGCCCAGCTCCGTGCCATTCAGCACGACGTCGTAGGCTAGCGCGCGCACCATGGCTGGGTCCGTTTCCAGTTTATCCATGTCTTCATCGTGCGGGCGAGGTGAAGGGGTGATGAGCGGCGTTCCAGCGCTTCTCGTCTTCGTCCCACTCGAACATGGGGAAATTGGTGACCCACAGAAAGCGGTAATCGCCTTTCTGAAAAAGCTTGTGCCGGTCCGAGTATTTTTGCGCCAGCGCTATGCGCAGCAGTCCGGCCGAAGCGTAGATGGCCATTTCAGCGGGCGTCACTTTGCGCTTGCTCGCGGGATGTGCGTCTCCTTTTGCGCCCGACTGCGCCGAACCCACAACCAGCACCAGCAGATCCTCGGCTGCCAGGCCGCCTGTTTTGTCGCGCACTTTTTCTCGCACTTTGGCGGCAGCTTCCGGAAACTTCGTCTCGATGCGCTTGAAGTCTTCGAAGACGCGCGCTCCGCCTTTCGAGACAAACAGCGGCTTGATGTCGTCGCGCTCTTTGCGGGAAAGTTCGCCCACGTGCGGGATGCGGATGGCGATTACGGGAAGATCTTTGTTGATCGCCAGAGTTTCCAGATCGGCGGCGGCAAAACAATCGCTCACCTCGGTGAAGGCGGGCAAGCGCAGGTCGGGTTTGTCGATGCCGTATTGACGGATGGCGTCGTCGAAATCCATGCGCGGGAAAGGCGTTTTGATTTCGTGGCCTGCGGCTTTGAACGCCGCTGTCAGAAAACCCTCGACCACTTCCCAAACGCGCTCGGGTTGCGGATAGGACATCTCAAGATCGATCTGGGTAAATTCGGGCTGGCGGTCGGCGCGCAGATCTTCGTCACGGAAGCAACGCACGATCTGAAAATATTTATCGAAGCCCGAGATCATCAGGATCTGCTTGAACAGCTGTGGCGACTGGGGCAGGGCGTAGAAAGATCCCGGCTGGACGCGGCTGGGAACGAGATAGTCGCGCGCGCCCTCGGGCGTGGAGCGCGTCATAAACGGCGTTTCGATTTCAAAGAAACCTTCCGAAGCCAGGTTCGTGCGAATGGCGAGCGCTACCTTATGACGCAACTCGATGTTGAACTGCATGGCATCGCGGCGCAGATCGATGTAGCGGTATTTCAAGCGCATCTCTTCGTTCGCGAGCACTGTATCGGAGGGCAAAAAGGGCAGCGGCTTCGACACGTTCAGAATGCGCAACTCTTCCACTACCAGTTCGACTTCGCCGGTCGGGATATTGGGATTGATGGTATCGGCGTCGCGGCGCTTGACCTTGCCGACGGCAGCGATCACGAATTCGTTGCGCAGCGCTTCTGCTTTTTCATGTACCGTGGCGTTCAGTTCGTGGCTGAACACGACTTGCGTCACGCCGGTACGGTCGCGCAGGTCGACGAAGATAATCTGGCCAAGGTCGCGGCGACGGTTGACCCACCCCATGAGGACAACTTTTTTGCCAGCATCGGAGAGCCGAAGGTCTCCGCACATATGAGTTCGTTTGAGGTCGCCTAAGAAATCGAGCACGAGTTTCCTTGTCGTTTATGGATGAACGGACCCACACATCGCAGACAACGCGATGTGTGGGGCACCCGCTTTATGCAGAACCGATAATTATAAATGGCGGGATCGGCTCTGGGGTCTCGGCTATCGACTCGCAGCTCGCGGTTTGCAGCTCGTTTTACTTCGTCTTGGTTTCCGTGCCGTCCATCCACAGCTTCCAGTTCGTGCCGCCGTCGGAGGACGCTTCGTATTTGTAGCTGTATTCCGTGGGCGACAGAATCTTCATCGTGAAGCGCCCCTTCATCGTTTGCGCGCCCATCTTCCAGTCGTTGATCCAGGTCCAGGTGTCGCCCTCAACCGTGGCCTTGGAGTGCGTCGCCTCGCCCATGCTGTTGAATTCGTCGTAGGTATAGACCTTCTCTTGCGGATCGTAGCCCATGTAAGCCGTGCTGCTGCCGGGGGGAAAGCCAGCGCCGTTGAATTTCGAGTGAAGAACGATAAAGAAGCCGCCCTCCATCCACTCCATGTTATCGTCCGCGTGATACTTCCCTCCCGGACCCATGGGGCCAGGTTTAACGTCGGCGTCTGAGCTCCAGTGGCCGGCAAAGTAGTCCAGTTTCTTCACCTCGGGGCCGGGCTTGGGCATTTCCATTTGCGCGAAGGCGGCGCCGGTGAGGAGAAGCATTCCGAACAGAAGAGTCGATGTGCGCTTCATAGAGAAACTCCTGAATTGGATTTTTCGACGCGAGGCTTGCGGCTGCCGATCTTAGAAGGACTCGGCGCCGATGTCAATGAGCTTCGAATGGACAGCGGGATCGTAATGATGTTTGGCGGCCGCGCATCAGGGGCGCCGGCTTTCTAAGCGCACAACTTCAAAGCGCAACTTGGGTGAGGCTATGGCTATCGGCGGCCTGGCAACAAAAATTAGCCGAGATTTTCCATCAACAACTGACGCATCACGCTCGTGATCGTCTCACACATTTTCAGAAATTCCTCGGGTGTGATGCCAAGGTTTCGCAGTCGCTGCGATGGCTCGATGATCACTTTGTTGGAATCAACCAACTTGAGATGGGGTGCCACCGCGGCTTGGCATATATCAAGAAACTGCTCTGGAGTTACGCCGAGTTCTTCGGCCCGGAACGCCGCATTTAAGATCGCGGTATAGAAGAATGCGTGATCCTCTTCGTGCATGGATGGCGACGGCGATGGCGACGGCGCGGGTGCTGCCGGTGTGGGTTGCTGGAGAACTGCGGACTCGTTAGCCATAAATTCTCCTCCGCTGCAATTATCGGCCGCAGTAAGGGGGGATCGCGGTGACGAATGTCACGGCCGCGGGTGCGGTCGCCCCAGATGGAGATTCGGCAGTCCAAACGGTTGGTGCTCGGAGGGTTACCGGCGACCTGTCGTTCCCAGCAACTCCGTGAACTACCGGGAATTAAAAACTGAAAGCTGAGAACTACTTTCGCAGAATGCGTTGCGCCAATTCCGCGCGCGGAACCGTAACCTGTTCGCCTGAGGCCAGGTGTTTGAGAGCGAAGGCATCAGCCGCAACTTCGTTCTCGCCGACGATGAGGATGTATCGCGCTCCCATTTTGTCGGCAGCCTCAAAAGATTTTTTCAGGCGAAAGGTTTCGTCGCCGAGTTCAACCACCAGATCGGCGATAGGATCATGGCGCCGGAGTTCGCGCGCCAGACGTGCCGCTTCACGATTCATGCCGGGCGCCTAGCGGAGCGATGTAAACATCAGGCTTGCGCACAACCGATTCCGCCGCCGCGATCTCCATTAGCGAAAGCACGAGCCGATCCTCTCCGATGGCAAATCCAATTCCCGGAGCGGCGGGGCCGCCGAGGGCCTCCGACAAACCGTCGTATCGTCCGCCGCCGAGAATCGCATTCTGCGCCCCGAGAGCCCCGTGCGTGAATTCAAAGGCGGTGCGGGTGTAGTAGTCCAGACCTCGAACCAAACGCGGGTTTTCGACGTAAGGGACTCCGACGGCGTTCAGAATAGCTTTCACCGCTTCGTAGTGAGTTCGGCAAGCTTCGTCCAGAAATTGGTTGATGGTGGGAAGTTTGTCGATGAAGGGCTGATCTTCGGGAACTTTGCAGTCGAAGACTCTTAGAGGATTGGTTACGGCGCGGCGCTGGCAGTCGGCGCACATTTTGTCGACCACGGGCGCGAGCGCCTGGCGAAGAGCTTCGTTGAATTTCACGCGGTCGGCGGGACAGCCTACGGAGTTCAGTTCGAGCGTCCAGTTGGTGATGCCGACGCGGTCGAGAAGCGTGGCGACGAGTTCGAGAATCTCCGCGTCTCGGGCGGGAGACTGGCTGCCGGACGAGGCGGGGCCGATGACCTCGGCGTCAATCTGGTAGAACTGGCGGTAGCGTCCTTTTTGCGGGCGCTCGCGGCGAAACATGGGGCCGAGGGAGAAGAATTTGTTCAGGCCGCGCTCCCAGAGTTTGTGCTCGATGTAGGCGCGGACGATGCCGGCGGTGTTTTCGGGGCGGAGGGTAAGCGATTGTCCTTTATCGCTTTCGGCGCGGCCGCGATCTTCCCAGGTGAACATTTCTTTCGAGACAATGTCGGTCTCTTCGCCTACGCCGCGCGCGAATAGTTCGGTGGACTCGAAGATGGGCGTGCGGATTTCGTGGAAGTTGTAGGCGCGGAAGACGTCGCGGACGGTGGCTTCGACAAAGTTCCAGAGCGCCGTGTCGGGCGGGAGAAGGTCGCGGGTTCCTCGGGGTGATTTGATCATTTCGTCGTTCGTCGTTCGCTATTCGCTATTGGCTGTTCGGCGTGCGGAGCGAGACGGGGCTAGCCCCGTCTCTACGGGCGCGCTTCATTAGTGTAACGTCGAAAGTGTAACGTCGAACCAGGCAGATTCGGGCAAATGGACGAGATTCGCCACAGCGGCGATACTACTCACCGGGCCGAATCCATGCGTCGCATCCAGTTCATCGAATTTCACGATCAACCGTGGTTCCCGTCATTTCTGCGAGATTACGTTACTGACGCGCTACAGTTTGGTTTTCATCTCTTCAACGTCTACGCGCCGATCGCCCCGCTGCTTCAGCGAGTCACCGAATCCACGGGACGGCAATCGATTGTCGACATGTGTTCGGGGGCCGGCGGGCCATGGGTTGCGCCTTTCTGAAGAACTCGATTCTCGTAAATCGTCGGGAGACGCTCCGGCCCTGCAGATTTGTCTCACCGATAAATACCCGAACCTCGGGGCATTCGAAAAAGTCGAGAGCGGCCTCCGAGGGACGGATTCGTTTCTATCCGGGTTCGGTGGACGCGACCCATGTTCCTCGCGAATTGAAGGGACTGCGAACCATGTTCACATCGTTTCATCATTTCTTGCCGGACGCGGGTCGCGCCATTCTGCAGGATGCGGTCGATGCCGGCGAAGGCATCGGCATATTTGAGATACCCAGGCGCGCTCCGTGCGGCAATCGCCGTTACGTTCGGCTTTGTGCTGACGCTGTTTGTCTGCACGCCTTGGATTCGTCCGTTTCGCTGGTCGCGATTGCTTTGGACTTATTTGCTTCCGATCATTCCGTTTGTGCTGCTGTTCGATGGAGTCGTGTCTTGCCTGCGGACCTATCGGCCACAGGAAATGCTGGAGATTGTCGATCGGCCTGAAGGCGAACAATTACCAGTGGGAAGCCGGCGAGTTGCCAACACGATTCGTGCCCATTACGTATTTGGTTGGTTATCCGCGGGCATCAGCTTCTTCCTAGTTCGACGCCAACACGTCGTCGTAATAATTCAGGAAGGCGCGTTTGGGCGCGTCTTTCAATCCCTTGAGTGGAATTTTCTCATCCACCACCTTGGTTCCGAAGAGACGCGCGCGTCCGAAGTTTATGACGCGGCCGTCGGCCAGCTCCAGGTAAACGGGAACCAGCATCCGGAATTTGTCATCGACGCCGGACTGCGTGACCTTGAGGCCAAAAACCACATCGCCATTGGCGTCTTTGTCGAACTTGTAATCGATCTTGTAGCTGGGTAGCGCGGTGCCGTAGACATATTCGTTAAAGAACCAGTCCAGGCGATGATTGCCGTCGAGATCCATTTCTCCCGTCATGTGTTTTTCCACCATCGCTTTGAAATCCTCGGTGGTGGCCGCTTTGCCGGAATAGGTCTGCACAAAATCCTGCATGGTGGCTTTGAAATTCTGATCGCCTGTCTTGTTGTCGAACATCATCATGCGAATCATGTGGAGAACATAAGCGCCCTTGGGGTAAATGAGGCGCCGGGTCACGTTAGATCCCGTCCGCGAATTATTGGCGCGGTATCCCATGGTTAACGGGCCCACGTCAATCGCGCGAAAGCCTTGCGCGTCCCGTTCCAGGAGTATTTCGCGCTCATCGTTCCAGAATTGGATGACTTTCTTCGGATCCTTCTCGATCATGCCGATATAGAGTGCTGCGGACATATCGGCGAAGCCTTCGCTCATCCACTGGTCGCGGCCGGAAGCGAAGCCTACCGTGTGTCCCCACCATTGGTGCGCGACTTCGTGAGGAGCAACCTCCTTCCAATATCCGCGGTCGCCCCAGTCCAGGCCAAGGGAATGGCGCAGCGTGGTGTCGAAGTAGTAGCAGATCGGAATCCACACCAGCTCCGGCCATGATTGGCCGAAGTTGCACGCCGCCTGTTGTGTGATTTGAAGGTGTTTGAACCGCGAGGGGCCATAGTAATCGTTGTAGAGCTGCACCGCTAATTCGGCCTCGGCCAGCGATTTCTTGTTCAGCGAAACGGTGCTCATTTCGCCCAGCGGGATTTTGTCTCCCTTCATATTGAAAGATTTGTGCATGCCTTGCGTGAGAGAGTCACTTTCGGACTCGTTCTTGATGTTCGTCACCCAGTCCGGAGATGCCTCGTTGGCATAAGATTGGATCAAGTATTCAGGTTTGGTGAGTTTGTCCTCCACCTCCTTGAACCTGCCGAAGCTGAATCCCGCTACTGTTTGCGGGGCTTCACTTTTCCACACGGTTATATTCTGCCCGCCATCGTTGCTCTCGGAGACGAGCATGCCGGTCGCCGCCATCTTCATTCCTTTGGGAATACGCAGCGTCATATCATAGAGCGCGAATTCTCCAAGACTTGAACCCGGATCATTGGGATACCAGTTCTCGCGGGCCACCGGAAAGTAGTTCCCCCCGCCCTCGTTGCTCACCGCTTCCTTTCCACCGTAGGTGGTCGTAATCGTCACTTTCTCGCCTTCGCTGAGTGGTGCAGGCAATATCACCGCGAAGTTACCGTCGTCGTTTTTGTCTTCCTGGATGAAGGAGAGAGGCTGCCCGTTCGCGGTTACATTCTGCACCCGCAAAGGCCGGAACAGGTTGAAGGATACAACCCGTACACCATTGCGCCGTGCCACTATGTCTGTCGCCGCCTTGCCTGAGATGGAGCCATTTTTTTCGAAGGTCACGTCGAGTTGCTGATGCTCAATCCGCGTCAGCCTGCCCACGCTGCCGGGCTGGTGTTTCTCGGTAAGATTGAACAAAGCCCACTCCCCCCGTTTGTTCTCATCGTACGTCCTGAAGCTGACCTGAGCCGATCCCCAGTTCGGATCAATCTCATAGATTTCTTCATCGTTGTAGCGCTTGCCGTGGATGAACGCATAGAACAGCCCTCCGGGTTCGGGGCTCAACACGTCCTCCAGGATACGGGCCTCCAGGTTGCTTTTGATTTTGTGACGTGTCGCATTCTGGCTGTCTTTCAGCGGGCCGGCATCGCATCCGCCAGAGGTTAAGCTGCCGCCTTTCTTGATGTCGTCGTATGTGGAATCGGTGAAGCGGAGGACCGCGTGTGAAAAACTTTCATTGAACTGTTCTTCTTTCGTGAACAGCTTCAAACTCTGGCGCTCGGATTCCGACGGAGGGTTGAGGACAAAGTTTCCATCGCCAATGAAAACCGCTCCGGTGACTTTTCCCTGAACGGGCGTCACAAAGCACACCGTTCCCGAGTGCAAATGGAAGGTGCCGGCGTCGCGCTTCAGGTCGAAGTTAGTAACGCTTATGGCCTCCCCTGACAGCGTCGAGTTGCGAAGTTGCTGGTAAGTGGGGTCAGCGTTTGGGGCAGCAGCCGGATTGTCGGCGGCATGCAGCGGAAGAAATGAACCCAGCAGAACTATGGCAGCAAACAGGATAGGAGAACGCATGGCCGGCCAGACCTCCGTATATCTAAGGACATTGCAAATTAGCACGTATTTCCAGTTCGCGCCAAGGAGATATATCACATGGTAAGGAGACAGGACTCGAGTCGTTGTAAGACGTTACTGAGCGGAGTGGATAGAGAAACCTTGAGAGCAGGAGTAGGGGAAAGATTCTGCGGCAATTTGTCGTGGATCGAGATACGACAGCTTCGTTAGCGCCGCCTCGGAAGAAACAGCCTTACTGCGTCCCAGACGCAGTTTCTCTTGTATCGTTCCGGCGATCCGGGCACGCTGCAACAGCCAGAGCAGTCGTGCCCTTGTGGCAAGCCGGCAGGTTTCGACAGGAATGCTACTTCTTATAAAATGCGGCGTTCTTCTCCAAAAACTCTTTTTTGTCCTCGGGCAGCTCTTCGGCCACAAAGATCGAATCGGAGGTGCAAGCCGGGACGCAGGCGCCACAATCGATGCAACCTTCAGGATCGACGTACATCTGGGTCGCAGCCTCAAACTCCGGCTCGTCCTTTTTAGGATGGATGCAGTCGGTGGGACAAACTTCGACGCAGAGCTCGTCTTTGATGCAGTTGTCGGTGATTGCATACGCCATGGGTGTTTCTCCTGACTGGGTTCCTTAAAGTAGATTGCGCTCTTACCTTATGTCGGAACGTCCGTCCTCGCGGTGATATATGTCACAGCGCTATGTGTCCCAGTCACGAAGATTGGTGATCGCGGTCACACGTGAAATCGCGCCTCCTGCGGTATAAAAGATCCAATTGCAATTCTGGTAACTAAGGAAATTGCCCGGCCTCACCCCACGACCCCACACAGCCGCTACCCAAGCGGCGGGCCGGGCAATCTAAACCCAGCAATTTCTACGAATGGCCCGGAGCCTCCCCCACCCCCCCAAAAACATCCACCACAAAGGGCACGAAGGTACACAAAGGAAAGCAGTAGAACAAACATAAGACCTTCGTGGATCGGTGTCGTTCGTGGTTCAGGCTGTTGAGGGCGCATCGCCAAGGTGAGCCACCTCGGGCACATTGGAGCGCTTGTCTTCAGGCGAGTCGAACTTGCGGTTGCGCCGACCGCTTTCGCCAAGAGCTACAAGGCTTGCCTTTCCAGCAAGTACGATTTCTTGTATCCGAGATAATTTTCGGCGTAGCGGAGGATCGTTTCCTGATCTTTTTCATCGAGGCGCCGGCGAAATTTCCCCGGAGAGCCCATCCACAGGGAATAGGGCTCGACGACGGTTTTCTCGGGGATCAGTGTTCCAGCGGCAATGATGGAGCCGGATCCGATGACTGCTCCGTTAAGGAGAATGCAACCCATGCCGATGAGGCAGCGGGTTTCGATTGTGCAGCCATGCAGGATGGCACTGTGGCCCACGGTGACGTAGTCGCCAACATAGACGCCGTATTGTTCTTTCATCCCGTGAAGGACCGAGTTGTCCTGAATGTTGGAGTAGTGGCCGACGCGGATCTGATGAACGTCGCCGCGGAGGACGGTATTCATCCAGATGCTGGAGTGTTCACCGACAATCACGTCGCCGATCAGTTGGGCGGAGTCGTCGATGTAGGCGGTAGTAGGGAACTGGGGAGTGACGCCTTTGTAGGAGCGGATCATGGGATTTTTATACTACAGGTGTCAGGTCTCAGGTGTCAGGTCTCAGGAAGACCTCTGACCGCTGCGTGGCGACCTGAGACCTGACACCTGACACCTTCTTTTTCGCGCGGTTAGGTAGAATCCTTGACGATGACGTGAGGTGCCAGGCGATGAAACCGTCAGATTTCCGCCGGATTGCCCTGAGCTTCGAAGGCGCCGAGGAGGGCTCGCACATGGGAGCGGCCGACTTCCGCGTCGGCGGCAAGATCTTCGCCACGCTGGCGTCAGAGAAACAGGGCTACGGCAACTTGAAGCTGACGCCGGAACTGCAGGCGGATTTTGTCGGCGAGTTGCCGGAGGTTTTTCTTCCCATACATGGCGGATGGGGACGGATGGGAATGACCCATATCCGCCTGGCTAAAGCGAGCGAGGACGTGCTCGCTGGTGCATTGCGTGCGGCATGGAAGCTCCGCGTGGAAAAGAATGCAGGTGCGAAGAAGAAACGCTCTCCGAAGCGGGATTAGCGAAAAAAGCGTCCTGCCCTTAGTTTCAATGCGGGCCTGTTTGTGACCGCGAGTCGATGATTTTCCGCATGATCTTGATTACGAAGGAACCGGGCGTGAGTCTATTCCGTATCTCTACCGAATTGAGAAAGAGGGAAACGCCTGATGCGACGCGCGACATTGTCGATACTCCGAATACTTCTTGCTCTATTCTTTTGCACTCTATCGTTGAACCAACTGGCGCAAGCCGCCGATAATGGCCCCCAACCGCCGCCATTCCGTTTGCCGAAAACGGTGTTCCCGCTGCATTACAGCCTCAATCTTACGGTAGCTCCCGACCAAGACACTTTCACGGGTGCCGTCGATATCGACCTCAACTTCAAAGAAGCGAGCTCGGTGCTGTGGCTGAACGCGGAGAAGCTTACGGTGAGCGACGCGACCCTGACAGTAGGTGGTCAGTCGCTAACCGCAAAGATGCTACCGCAGCCGACGGATTTGGTTGGTTTCTCTTTTGATCGCGCGGTAGGTCCAGGGCCGGCAAAGCTACATGTCAACTACCGGGGCGAAATCAGCCGCAAGGACATGGCTGGAATCTTCCAGGTCAAGGACGGCGACCATTGGTATATCTATTCGCAATTCGAAAACATCTCGGCGCGTCGCGCTGTGCCTTGCTTTGACGAACCTGGCTACAAAGTGCCCTGGCAGGTGACACTGAACGTTCCCCGCGACGATGGCGCATTTTCGAACACACCACAGCTTTCAGAGACACGGGGTTCCGGCGGCATGAAGACGGTGAGGTTTGCCGAAACCAAGCCGCTGCCCAGCTATCTGGTCGCGATTGCGGTTGGTCCCTTCGACATCGTAGAGGCTGGTCATGCTGGCGCCAAAAACACGGCGATTCGAATTATTGTGCCGCGTGGCCGGGGACCCGAAGCGAAATATGTGGCCGCGACCACCCCCGACGTTGTGAATCTTCTCGAAAAATATTTCGCCATTCCCTATCCCTACGAGAAGCTCGACGAAGTCGCCATTCCGACGGCTGGCTTTGCCATGGAGCATCCCGGACTCGTGACCTACGGTGCGGGATTCTTCCTGATGACAGCCGACGACGAGACCCTCGATAAGAAACACACCATCACCAGCGTGATGGCCCACGAACTCGCTCATCAGTGGTTTGGAGACCTGGTCACGACCGCCTGGTGGGAGGACATCTGGCTGAACGAAGGCTTCGCTTCATGGATGGCCAACAAGATCGTCAACCAGTATCACCCGGAATGGAAGATGAACATTGACGAGCTGGATGCCGGTCAGCAAGCGATGGATACGGATGCGTTAGTCAGCTCGAGAAAAGTGCGGCAGGAGATTCTCTCCGACGACGATATTGCCAATGCGTTCGACGGCATTACTTACAGCAAGGGTTCGGCGCTGCTGAATATGTTTGAGTCGTACATGGGCGAGGAGAAATTCCGCGAGGGAGTGCGCGCGTATCTGAAGAAATATTCCTGGGGGAATGCGACGTCGGCGGACTTCCTCGCTTCGATCAGCGGCGGCGATCCGGCCATCGCCAAGGCATTTTCCACTTTCCTCGATCAGCCGGGAGTCCCGCTGGTAACCGCCCATTTGTCGTGTACCGGAGGAAGCGCGGAACTCCAACTCGCACAGCAGCGCTTTCTGCCGCGAGGCTCGTCGGGTTCAGCGAACCAACTGTGGGACATTCCGGTTTGCGTTCGCTATCCCACAGGCAACAACAATAAGGATGGCCGGCAATGCACACTCGTCACCACCAAAAGCGCGACACTCCGTCTCAATCATGCGCAAGGTTGCCCGGCGTGGACTTATGACAACGCCAATCAGGCCGGCTACTATCGCGTGCGGTATGACGGCGACATGCTGAGTTCGATTCTGAAAGATGAGAAGGCGCTGGCGTTGCCCGAGCGCGTCGGACTCGTCGGCGATATTGCTGCGCTCACGAATGGATACATGCCCATGGGAGAGGCCATGGCTCTGGCGCCGAAATTCGCGCACGATCCTCATCGCGAGGTTGTGACCAAGACCCTTGCGATTGTGGGCACCTTGGACGAACATCTCGTCCCCGAAGCGCTCATGCCCAAATACCGGCGCTACATTTCGGATCTTTTCCAGGCGCGCGCCGAACAGCTGGGATGGAAAGACAAGCCGGGTGAAGACGATGACAACCGGTTGCTGCGTCCGGCGGTGGTGGGAGTGGTCGCGATCCATGCCGAGGATCCGGCCTTCATCGAGCAGGCTAAAAAACTGGCATGGGCGTGGCTGGATGACCGAAAGGCGGTCGATGCCGACATGCTGCAGGATGTGCTGCTCACCGCCGCGCGGCATGGCGACCGGGCGCTGTTCGATCGCATGCACGAGCAAGCGAAAAAGGAAACCGACGAAAATGTACGTGCAACGTTGCTCGCTGCGCTGGGTGCGTTCCGCGACCCGGCAATTCTGAAAGCGGCCTATGCCATCGTTCTGACCGATGAATTCCAACCCCGCGAATCCATCAATGTCTTTTTCGCAACCACCAGCTTCCCGGATACCCGCGAAATCGGTTATGAGTTTGTGAAGCAGAACTGGGACGCGCTCATCGCCAAACTTCCCACCGACTTTGGAGCCTTTCTTCCCTACGCTGCCGTTGGCTTTTGCGACGGCCAGCATCGGGCCGATGCCGAGGCGTTCTTTAAAGATCGCGCCACCAAGGCTGTGGGCGCGCCGCGCATTCTGGCGCAGGTGCTGGAATCGATCAGCCTGTGCGCAGCCAACAAGGAGGCGAACGAACCGAGCGTGGTGGAGTTCTTAACCAAGTATTGATTCGCCGCCGGGCGCGCTCCTCGGCCTGCGAACCGCCAACTTGAGCGAAGATTGATCGCCATATCTGAAGATGTTTATCGTTTCGGGGTCATCCTTGGTGCGTAGAAGTAGTAATCCGCAGTGTAGGCGCTTTTGGTTTCGGCGCCACTGTGCGCGTTGTCACATCCCGCAGCGGGCGGCTTACCGCCGTGGGTGTTGATGCGCTGGACGCTCGTCACGCTCGAGAGCAAACCGTCTCCAGTATGGCCAACGGCCTTGACCAGCAACCACGCAACGGAGTTGGAATCTTCGGAATCCACGTGAGCTGACGCTTTGCCGGTAACTTCGCTGCCATCTTTCAGTTTCCACCCGGGACCGGCGAAATGGCTTCCGATGATGGTGCCTTTTCCGTCTTTCAGTTCGGCATCAGGCGCCTTAAGAATCCAACTGAACTTGCCGTCGGCGCCGGACTGGCAGGTATAGATTTGCGATCCGGAGGCATGCGCGACCAAAACAACTCCTTCGTTCGAGGGTGCCTGGATTGCAACGGGCACTTTGGGTAGAGGTATCTTCTGCGCGTCGGCCACGCGGAGACCGATGGCAGATGCGAGAGCGGCGGAGACGACGAGCGCTGCGCGGGTTCTTGTCAATGCAAGCATCGCGAAATTGTAGCAGGCGGGAAATGGCGCATGCCATAGCGGTTGGATGCTCGGCATTAAGTGTTCGGCGGGTGCGACATTGGCGGAGCGTGCTCCTGTACAATTGGCGCGAAATGCAACGGCTGGCTAAAGATTCGATGATCCATGGAACAACGATCCGTCGGATTCTGTTGGCGTGGATTTTGTTGGTGGCATCGGTGTGGGTTGCAGCCGAGCCGATTGCGTCTCTAAAGCCAACGAATTACGTCAATGATTTTGCGGGTGTTCTCGATGCCGCTACCCAAACCAGTTTGAACGATCTTTGCCAGCAGGTGGATCAGAAGGCGCACGCCCAGATTGCCGTGGTCACGGTGAAGTCGCTGGATGGGCAGGACGCGGTGAGTTATGCGGTGGCGCTCTATCAGAAATGGGGGATTGGGGCGAAAGGGAAGGATCGCGGCGTGCTGATCCTGCTGGCGACCAACGATCACAAGTATTGGACTTCGGTCGGATACGGGCTCGAAGGAATTCTTCCGGATGGGAAAGGTGGGCGGTTTCGGGCGGGAAGCGGTGCCATTGCTGAAGAGTGGAAATTATGCGGCAGCGGTCACCTCGATGACTACGCGCGTCGCCACAGTGATTGCCCAGGATGCGGGCGTCACCTTGGAGAACCAGCCGGAGTCGCGAATGCCTCGCCAGCGACCCGGCCCCGCATTGGCGCTGGGGCGGTCGTGGTTCTAATCCTCGTTGTCTTCTTTATTGTGCTCCCGATTCTGCGGGCGATATTTCGCGGCGGGGGTCCGGGACGCGGCGGTGGATCGGGATTCTGGTCGGGAATGCTGTGGGGAATGCTGTTCAGCAACCTGGGCGGTGGTCCGGCGGCGGATTTGGTGGCGGCGGATTTGGAGGCGGGGTGGTGGGGTGGTTTGGGCGGAGGCTTTGGCGGTTGGCGGGGGAGCACAGGCGGCGGCGGCGCGGGTGGCAGTTGGTAGTGGAGCGCCGGGCGTCCGCTCGCACAAGCCGCGATGCTGCAGTGCGGGCGAGACATGCGTAGCTCCATTAACCTGAGAGCGTGAGGCAAGGAATGGTTCCAGAAAAACTGATTAACGAATTTGTCGAACGCATACGCGGCGCGGCGGGCACGAATCTTGTGGCTGTGATTCTGTACGGGTCGGCGGCGGCGGGAGATTATGTTGCCGATCACTCCGATGTGAATCTGCTGTGCGTGCTCGGCGAAACTTCTTTCGCGGCGATTGAAGCGCTGGCTCCGGCGATGGCATGGTGGGGAAGCAGAAGCATCGCGAGCCGCTGCTGATGAGCGCGGAAGAGATGCGGCGGTCGGCGGACGTGTTCTCCATCGAATTTCTGGACATGCGGCGGCACTATCGCGTGCTTTGGGGAGAAGATGTTCTGAAGACGCTGGAAATTCCGATGCGCTTGCATCGGGCGCAGGTCGAGTATGAGCTGCGGGAGAAGACGATCCTGCTGCGGCAGCGGTTGCTGATGGCGGCGGGAAACGACGAGGCGAAGTGGGAGCTGTTGTTGCGCTCGCTGCCGGCATTTGGCACGCTGTTTCGTCATGCGCTGATTGCGCTGGGCGATGCGGGAGCGGGATCGAAGCGGGAAGCGGCAGCGGCGCTGGCGGCTAAGCTGGGGATCGATGCCAGCGTGTTTGCGAGTTGCTCGATCTTCGCGAGCGGAAAGCAGATCGGAAGTCGGCAAAGGTGGATGAGATGTTTGCGCGCTATTTGAAGCTGGTGGAGCAGGTGACGGCGGCGGTGGATAAGATGCTGGATCCGGCGGCGAGGATCAGCGTTTCGCGGAACAGGCCTCGATCGTCGCTCAGTGGACAATTCATTTTGTCGGATGACGATAAGTGATTTTCTAATCAGGAGAGCGATATGGGTAAGGGATTAATTGTACGTGGTGGTGCTGGTGGTGATCGTGCTGGCGCTGTTTGGACAGTACATCGGAGTAAAAAACACACTGGTGGCGAAAGATCAGGCGGTGAAGGCGGCGTGGTCGCAGGTGGATATCGTGCTGCAACGGCGCGCCGATCTGATTCCGAACCTGGTGGAAACGGTGAAAGGATACGCGCAGCAGGAAGTGACCGTGTTTGGAGACATCGCGAACGCGCGGTCGGCGCTGCTTTCGGCGCAGACGCCGTCGGACAAGATTGCCGCGAACGGGCAGTTGGATGGCGCGATCGGGCGGCTGCTGGCTGATCGTGGAGAATTATCCGCAGCTGAAGTCGAATGAAAATTTCCTGCGCCTGCAGGACGAACTGGCGGGGACGGAAAACCGGATCGCCGTCGAGCGCAAGCGCTACAACGACACGCTGCAGGACTACAACACTTATGTGCTGCAGTTCCCGAACAGCTTCTATGCGGGATTTGCGGGATTCAAGCAGAACCCGGCATACTTCCAGGCTCGGAAGCGTCGCGCGAGGTGCCGAAGGTGGACTTTGGCGCGAAGCCGGCGGCTCCGGCAGCGACAACTCCGGCGCCAGCTCCGGCGCATTGAGTGAGTTGGTCGTTGGTCGTCAAGTCGTTAGTCACTAGTCGTTCGCGATTCGCCTGGGCGTTAGCCGGACGAGGTCCCCGGACTAACAGCTCTTGCGTGCCAACGACCAACGACTAACGACCAACGACTGACCACCAACGACTCATCACTCCTAATAACCGAACATATTGCCCGTGCGCCCGTCACATTCTGGCGCCGCTCACTTTGATATATCCATGAGCAGGGTTTCTGGAATCCCCTCCGATTCCGAAGTCTCGGACACGAGGGGATTGGTATGTGCCGCCGCAGTGGTCCTTTTCTGGGTGCGATTCGCAATTTTTCAGGGTAGTTTTCTTCCGAGTATGCTTTCATTCATCTCTATTCTTTTTATTGCTGATCTTGCGTTTGGCCTGGGCGCAGGATGCCTCTACCGGCGCGTTACGAGGCGTGGTCCTGGATGCACAGGGAGCGCTGATTACGAATGCGGATATCGTGGCGATTCGGGTAGAGACCGGGATTCGCTATCACTCGGCCACGGATTCGGCGGGAAGATTCGTGGTGGACTTGCTGCCGCCGGGGCAGTATTCGGCGCGGGCGGAGGCGGAAGGAATGTCGCCGCAGATTTCTCCGGTGATTCGGGTGGAGGTGGGCGCGGCGGCACAGTTGACGTTCAAGCTGAAGGTGGCGGGGCCGGTGGAATCGATCACGGTATCGGAGGCGCCGCGGATCGTCGATGCGAATCCGAGTTCGGTTTCGGCGCTGGTGGACGAGCAGGCGATCAAGGATCTGCCGCTAAATGGACGCAGGTTCACCGACCTGCTGTTGCTGTCGCCGGGCGTGACACAGGATCCGCGTGGGCTGACTTCGGGATCGAACGGCGATTTCTCCTATGGCGGGATTCGGGGGTACAACAACAGCTTCCTGGTGGATGGCGGGGACAACAATAACGGTTTCTTTGCGCAGGCCACGGGGCGGTATCACGCGCCTTATCAGTTTTCTGACGAGGTGATCCAGGAGTTTCGCGTGCAATCGAGCGGCTATGGAGCGGAGTCGGGACGGGCCGGGGGCGCGGTCGTGAATGTGGTGACGAAGTCGGGCACGAATCACTGGCATGGCAGCACTTTCTATCATTTGCGCGACAGCGAACTGGGCGGAGCGGCGCCGCCGTTTGTGGGTTTCAATCCTCGCAACGAGCAGCACCAGTTTGGCGCGACGCATCGGCGGGCCGATCGAGCGCAGCAAGACATTTTTCTTTGCCGGATACGATCAGCACATTTTTAATGTGCCGGCGGTGGTGGAGTTCGATAACGGCCAGACAGTCGTGGTGCCGCAGTTGGGGATTTACCCGACTCCGGGGGATTACGAGATCTGCAATCCCGCGATCGGTGGGCCAGCCTGTGATCAGGCACTGGTGTTTGCCTCGGCGGCGGGGCTTTCGACCATGGGTGGAACGTTCCAATGCCAAGTTAATGGGAGAAACGGGTTTCGTGAAGCTCGACCGGGTGCTCTCGGCGCATCAGTTTCTGACGGCCCGGTTGAGCACCTCCCGTTCTTACGGGGCGAACAATGTTTATTTTGATCCGGGGAGTCCGATCACGTTTGATTCGATCAGCGCAAACGGGCAAGAGAACATCGCGACGGAAAGCGGGTCGCTTAGTCTGCTGAGCGGCATTACGCCACGGCTGACCAGCCATCTGCGGGTGCAGTTTTCGCGCGACCTCGAGCAGCAGTTGCCCAATACAACCGGCACGCAGACGAGCATCTACAATTGGATGGAGGATTTCGGGCAGTCGTCGACCTTGCCGCGAATAACTCGAGAGCATCGATTGCACATGGCGGAAACTTTGAGTCTGACGCGCGGGCGAAACCAGATTAAGTTCGGAGCCGACGGGATGGTGACCTGGGACTACGATTATTTTCCGTCGTTGTTTGGAGGCGAGTATTTCTACGACGACATTTCGGTGAATCCTTGGACGTTTGTTCCGATGCATGAGGGGCTGGAGTTAACGCCGCTGCGGGCTTGGGCGCACAATGTGCCGCGGTATTACGAGCAGAATTTCGGCAATCCCGATTTCGCATCCGAACAGCAACGACTATGCGGCGATTCGTGCAGGACACGATGCGAATCACGCCGCACTTCAGCCTGAGTATGGGAGCGCGCTACGACCTGCAGACGTTTTCGAAGACGGGAGTGAGCAATCCGCTGTGGGCGCAGGTAGGGAAGATGCCGCTGAATGGGACGAATTTTGCGCCGCGGGCGGGAATTGGGTATTCGTTCGGGAAGCCAGCATCCGACTGATGGTGCGGGCCGGATTCGGAATTTTCTATACCCGCATTCCGCAGCTTTATCAGACGGCGGTCACCAATGACAATGGGCTGAGCGATAACTTCATTTCCCTGGACAACACGGTTTCCGCCCAGGAACAGGTATTTCCGGCTTATCCGGGTGCCGCGGTGAACTGTCCGCGAGGGCCGGTTTCATGCACCATTCCGGCGGCGTGGCAGCAGTATGCGACCAGCGAGGTGGCGGCGTTTGCTCCAAACTTCAAGACTCCACGCGTGCAGCAGGCCAGTCTGAGCGTGGAGCGGGAGATGGGCGACGGCTTCATGGGCACCGTCTCTTACCTTTTTGTTCATGGAGTGGATATGATCCGGGCGCGAGACGTGAATCTACCCGCACCCACTTATTACAGCTATCCAATCGTCAACGCGGCCGGCGCTGTCGTGCCAAATGAACTTTACAACGTGGAGTCGTTTGCTACGTGGCAAACAAGTTACAGCATCAGTTGTCCGTATCCGCCGTGTATTAACGCGTTGCAACGTCCGATCTCGCAACTGGGGGCAGTCGACCAGTTTGAGAGTGCGGCGACGAGCCTGTACAACGGCATGACAGTTTCGCTGCGCAAGCGGATGTCTGGGGGAATGTATTTCAACCTGGCCTACACCTGGGCGCACGCGCTCGACAACGGGCAGGATGCGCTGGTGGCGGGGCAGCCTGTAATCGTACAGAACTCATACTCGACGAAGAGTGAGCGAGGGCCGAGTGTGACCGATCAGCGGCAGAGGCTGACGATTTCCGCCATCGAAGAACCGCATCCATTTGCGGCGGGGCATAAAGCTCTGGCGACGATGTTCGATCACTGGAAAATCTCGGGGATCATGATGTACGGTAGCGGACGTCCCGCGAACGCAATGGTCTCGGGAGATCCGAATCAGGATGGGAACACGAGCAACGATCGTTTGTCCGGGTATGGGCGCAATGCATTCACTGGTCCCGACTACGCGAGCATGGATCTGAAGTTAGGAAGGATGATGAATGTCGGCGAACACTATCATCTTGAGTTGACGGCCGAGTCGTTCAATCTTTTCAATCGCGACAACCAGCGGCTTGAGATAGGCGACAACGGCTTCTATAAAACGGCGGGCCAGTTTATAAAGTGCACGTCAGTACTGTAGGAGAACGCGTATTATCCCGCTTATTATCAGCAACCTACGAGTCTTATGAAGCCTACGAGCGCGTTTGCGCCGCGCCAGATGCAACTGTCGATGCGCTTGAATTTCTGAGGTTGTGTGAAGATTTCTGCACATTCCGCTTGACTTAGGTGGGCAAGCCTTGCCATAACTATCGAGTCAGGTTGCTTCGGAGGGTGGCAGGTTCGTTGGCGGAAGTTCGACTTCAAAGAGGGTGAATCCCTTTGAAAACGTGCTTCGGCGGTTCAAGCGAAAGACAAACCGAGGACATAACCTAGGAAAATCTAGAGTGGCTCGTTTTGCCTGAAGCCGCGCAGGAAGCAAGGACCGCAAGAAAGCACGCAAGGAGCAGGACTCAAGGAAAGCCGGTCACTTCTGGGGTGGAGCGGCCCGTTCCTAAAAAACCTTGCACTTGAAAATTGAAGTGAGATCCGGCCAGCCAGCTCCAAAGGATGATTTGGCTCTAAAGCAATTCCAACTTCCCGCTAGTTCTTAAGCGTTGCATCGAAAAAGCAGTAACCATGCGGTACACACCGTGTGGCGGGCCGAGTCCAAGGGTCAGCATGAGGGGGATGTAAATCTCCTGCCCACGAAGTGAACCGGATCCTTCCCTATTCGGGTCTCCCGTGCAGCAGGGACGCGAAATGGGAGCGCCTCTTCAATGGAATACCAGGACAAGATGCTGAAATGTGTGGATTGTGGCACGGAGTTCGTGTTCACAGCGGGAGAACAGCTATTCTTCCACGATAAGCAGTTCAAGAACGAACCCAAACGCTGCAAAAACTGCAAGGGCAAGCGGGTGGCAGTGCTCGGATCTGCGCTCGCACGCTGCGTCACGCGCGCATTCCTACGCGAAGACGGAGACGCGGACGAACTGTTCGCAGTGCGGCAAGGAGACGACGGTTCCGTTTCGTCCGACCCAGGGGCGTCCGGTGCTGTGCCGCGAATGCTTTCAGCAGGGGCGGCAGGTCGCGAGCGCCTGAGTTATCCCTCGATCGTTCACTGGATATGGCCTGCGGGAGGATGTTTCCGCGCGGCCCGGGGTTGCTCGCGTACGTTTCTCGCTTACGTTCCGCTTACAACTCAATCACAAGCGGAATACTACTTCATTGAGCCACTAGCTGCTTGAGTGCTCCGCTAGCGAGTTCTTCCGCAATTGTCAGCGGCGGAACGGCGCTGGTGGTGTTGTTTGTCGGCATGGCGGATGAGCAGAGCTTCCACCTGCCGCAACAGATCGCCGGTGCCGAGCGGCTTGATCAGCAACGAGTCGGCGTGTTCTTCGCCTCGCGTTCTCCTCTCGGCCCGATTCTCTCCGCCGCCCCAATGTTCTTCGGAGGGTGGAAAGGCGGTGAGCAGAGCGGTCGCAGGATCGTAAGCCTGGCGGCGCGCCGCGCGCAGGACTTCCAGCCCGGCCTCTTCCGTTTCCATGCGCAAGTCGCTGATGACCATCTGGTAAACGCCGACTCCATGCGGGCAAAGGCCTCGGCGGAACTGGCGGCGGTTTCCACTTCAAATCCATGGAGTTCGAGCACCGCTTTGAGGGTCAGCAGAACGGCGAGATCGTCATCGACAAGAAGAATGCGGCGTTTCATGTGCACCTCTTGCGCTGGAGTTGGAGATGCAATCTGCGGCGAGCTAGCTCTCTCGAAGCTTCAGCCACAGCATCCACTGATTTAGTATAGGAGCGTGTCCAGCTTCTACATAGAAAATTTCGGTTGCCGCGCGACGCAAGCCGATGGAGCGGCGCTGGAACGGCAATTTCTGGAGCGCGGTTTGCAGCGTGCCGGGGCGGCTCGCGATGCCGGAATTGTTGTGCTCAACACCTGTACGGTGACAGAGGGCGCGGACAAAGACGCGCGCGCATCGATACGGAGGCTGCAGCGGCTGAATCCGGGTTGCCGCATTCTGGTGACCGGCTGCTACGCGCAGCGCGCGCCGGAAGAATTGGCAGCGCTGCCGGGTGTGACGTGGGTCGTGGGTAATTCGCACAAGCATCAGGCGGCGGAGATTGCGACTTCGTCGGGTTCAGTTTCATCGACGGGTTTCGTGCCTTTAGCGCAACTTTCGGGTGAGGCGACGGAACACCGCATTCGTAAAGAACGCGCAAGGATGGGGCACCCAGCTGACGTCTTTGTGGGCGATATTTTCGCGCATACCGAGTTGTTAGCGGCTCCGGTGTTTGAAGCGGCCAATGAGCGCACGCGTCCGAACCTGAAGGTACAAGATGGATGCGACAATCGCTGCTCGTTCTGCGTGATTCCGTATGTTCGAGGACAGAGCCGCTCGTTGCCGAGGGAGCGTGTCATCGCGGAGGTGCGGACGCTGGTCGAAGCGGGCTATCGCGAGGTGGTGATTTCGGGGATTAATTTGGGGCGGTGGGGAAGAGATTTGCCCGCTGTTCGCTATTCGTCGTTCGCTTCTCGCGAAACCCAAATGCAAACCGAAAACGGCTTAATCTCAGACGTACTTTTGCCTGCGCAGACGAGCAAGGCTAGCGGGGAAGTGAGCGAACGACGAATAGCGAACAGCGCACGACGAGCAACCAACGACCAACGACTGGTCGACCTGATTCGCACGATTCTGGCGCAGACGTCCCTGGAAAAATTGCGAATCAGTTCGGTCGAGCCTATGGATTGGAGTGATGAACTGATCGGGATGGTGGCATCTACCCCGAGGATCGCCAAACATGCGCATGTGCCCATGCAGTCGGCGAGCGATGCCGTGTTGCGACGTATGCATCGCAAATACCGGCCGTGGCATTACCGCGAGAGGATCCTGAAGATTCGCACGGCCATGCCCACCGCTGCGATTGGCGCCGACGTAATGGTCGGATTTCCCGGCGAGACCGAAGCGGATTTTCGAGAAACCGAGCGCATGATTGAAGAGCTGCCGTTCACTTACCTGCACGTGTTCACCTATTCGGCGCGTCCGGGAACGCCGGCGGCGGAGGAGTCTGCTCAGGTTCCGGTAGCCGTGGCGCGGGAACGGAACCGCGTGTTGCGCGAACTGGCATCCAGGAAGAAAGCTGCGTTCATGCAGTCGCTGGTGGGAACAACAGTCCAGGCGATCACGCTGCAATCGGGCGGAGCGGGATTTTCCGAAGCACTTACGGAAAACTATCTGAAGATGAAAATTTTCGGACAGCACGCGCCGAACCGCTGGCGGGTTGTGAACGTCGAAGGGATCGACGGCGAGATGCTGGTCGGCACGCCATTCGCTGACTCAACACAGAGTCGCGGCTTGACCGCCGAGGCGCATGCTTCCCCATTTTGTGCCAGTGACTCAGGAGTGCACACCTGTGAATAAACGCATTGACCAGCAACCCTTTGCAGGCTTACGATAACCAAAACCCAGAACGACGGGAGTGATTCGGACTCATGTCACAGTCAGCATTTCGGTCTGCTGTGTGCTGCATGCTCGCCATCCTGTTTCCGGCGCAAATGATGCTGGCAGGAGAGGCCGCGTCCGCCATGTTGTACACGAACGGCTCCGCTTGGTTGAACGGGAGCGAGGTGCCGAAATCGGTCGCCATGTTCTCGGGAGATTTATTACAGACGCGCCCCGATTCGACGGCCAGCATTCAAGCAAACGGATCCAACGTGATGGTGCTGGCGAACTCGCTGGTGAAATTTGAAGGACCGGCGGTCGAACTTGAACATGGCTCCGTGCGCGTGACCACGTCGCGCGGACTGGCGGCGGTTGCCGGCGACGTTACCATCAAGCCAGCGGCCGATGCATGGACCGATTTTCAGGTAACCGACGTCGATGGGCGGGTGCAGATCGCTGCGAACAAGGGCGACGTGACGGTGCAAGATACTCAGGGAACGACGACGGTGGCGCAGGGTCAGCAGACCACTCGCGATGACACGGCCGACACCGAGAAGAAGAAGAAGAAGCGCCGCAAGGCGGCGGGGGCCGCAACCGCGGCGACTGGCGGAATCATGAGTTCGAGTCCGGTAGTTTATGGTGGGCTCGCTGCCATTGGTGGGGCTGCCATCTGGATCTGGACGCGGGAGCCATCGCCGGTAAGCCCGGCGTGCCCGACCAAATGTCCGTGATTTTCTTGCGACTTAGCACAGGTAGTTGTTGTCACTTCTCCCGAATCAATTCTGAGATGGGCGACTGAACTCATGTCGCGCTATGTTTCCTACCGCGATTTCGACTGGGTGCTGCTGGGTTTTGTGCTGGTGATCTGCGCGCTGGGCGTGTTCCAGATTCACAGCGCCACTGAGCACACGAAATTTGCCGGAGCCCACATCAAGCAAATCTACTGGATTCTGGCAGGCGTCGGAGCCATGTTCCTGGTCAGCCTGCTGAACTACCAAGCTGTGCTCGAACAAATCCACTGGATGTACATAGCCTCGCTGGCTTCCTTGATTGCAGTGTTGCTTTTCGGGCAAAAATATCTGGGAGCGCGCCGCTGGATCAAAATGCCGGCTGGCGGTCATTTTCAGCCGTCGGAGTGGGTGAAGTTGATCCTGATTCTGGCGGTGGCCAAGTACTTTGCCGATTTGCATGAAAGGGAACTGTCGTGGCCGGACTTTCTCAAGGCGGGCGCGATTGTCGGCTTTCCCATGCTGATGGTGTTGGCGCAACCTGATCTGGGGACGGCACTCACCTATCTGCCGATTGCCGTGATGGGACTCTTTCTGGGAGGACTGAGGTTGAAGCAGGCGGGAGTGGTGCTTCTTCTAGGGGCGCTCTGTATGCCTCTGGCCTGGCACCACATGAAGGACTACCAGAAGCAGCGCCTGCTCAGCTTCCGCGAACCGGACGCCGATCCCAAAGGCTCGGGCTACCAGGTGACGCAATCGCTGATTGCAGTCGGTTCGGGTGGGATCTTTGGCAGCAGCCAGGGGTCGCAAACCCATCTGGCGTTCTTGCCCGTGCCCCAGACCGACTTTATTTTTGCCGCGTTCGCCGAGGAACATGGGTTTGTAGGAGCTCTGGGGGTTCTCCTGTTATACTTTATAGTGCTGATGCGGTTGACCCAGAATGCACAGACGGCGCCCGACCGCGCCGGGGCATTTCTGGTCATGGGTGTGGTGGCTGTGCTTAGCTTTCACATTTTGGTCAACGTCGGCATGGTGGTTGGCTTTATGCCCGTCACCGGAATACCTCTGCCGCTCATGAGTTACGGTGGGTCTTCCGTTCTTTTCATGTTTTTGGCGCTGGGGATGGTCATGAACGTCAGGATGCGCCGTTTCGTGAATTAAACGGTCGGCAGAAGTTGGGGCGCCCTTCTTAACTGGTTTTATCAACCTGGTCTTAACGACCATGAGACCGGCGCCAGGAAACAAGATTTAAGCAAGAAACAAGATTAAGCATCGAAGATTACGAAGGCCCTCGCGAAAAAGGAGGGCAGAATGCCGGCAGAAGTTGAAGCCGGACAGGATTGAAGCCAGCCAGGCGGGGAACGGCCCCCTCAGCGAGAACGCGAGAGAGTGGCCACAGACCTGGCGGAAGGCTTAACGCGATCAGTGCAGACGAGCCATACCAATTCACTGCAGTGTAGGCCCCGGGAAGAATTTCGGGACCGCGCCCGCTCCTACCCGGAGCGGCGCTGAACGCTATCGATCACCTGGTCCGCCTTGCGCTTCTGGTCCGGTAAGAAGAACCGGAGTAGAAATGAACAAGGAATTGTTTGTATCGGCCACGCCCCATGAAACCAAAGTGGGGATCACGGAAGACGATCAACTCGCAGAAATTTACCTCGAGCGGGAAAACGAATACACCTTAGCAGGCTCAATTTATAAAGGCCGTGTCACGCGCGTGCTGCCAGGCATGCAATCGGCCTTTGTCGACATTGGATTGGAACGCGACGCCTTCCTGTACGTTTCCGATTTCATGGATCTGGAGCAGCAGGACGAGGATTTGGATGAAGCGATCCCGGCAAACCGTCCGGTAACGGAGGCGCGTCCGCGCAATGGTTTGGAAGGGGATGCTTCCACAGAAGGGCAACTCGCCGAAACTGGGAGCGCCGAGGGAGAAGAACCGGCATTAACGGAAGCACCGGGCAATGCCACGGGGACGGGCGCAAACCGCGATTTTCGCGGACGCCGCCGCCGCCGTGGACGTCGCGGAGAGACCGGAGGACGCGGAGAGCGTCCGGAGCGGGGCGAGATTCGAAGCGAAATTCGAAACGAACCGCGCACGGAAGCAAGCAACCAAACCATCAGCGAGCCCCGCGGCGAAGCTAGAAGCGAGCCAAGAAATGGCCGCTTTGGCCGGGGCGACCGTCCCGGACGTAGTTCATCGGACTCGCGATTCCAGCGGCCTGCCCCCGCTGCGCGCGCCGGTGGCGATTACGACTACGGACCACCGCCGGGATATCAACCGATGGTGCTTCCCGGCGAATCGATTTCGAAGTACCAGCGGCAGGGCCTGGGTCAGGGCGCAGCGGAGAGCAAGAGACAGAGCGAAATTGCGGCCGCGCCGGTGGAGAGCGCAGCCTTAACGGAGTTGCCGCCGTCGGCTGCCGTCGTGGCCAGCTTTCCCGAGGATGAGCCGATCTTCGCGGCGCAGGTATCCGAACCGCTGCACGAGCAGCACGAGCATATGCCGCACGTGGAAGTTGAGGAAGAGGAGCACAGGACGGTCGCCAGCGCTGCGGGCGAAATCGCGGAAGCGGCGCACAAGCAGCGCGTCATCGCGGAACTTCGCGCGACGCCCGAGATTGTTGAAGAGCCGGAGCGGGAAGCGGACTTTGCAGATGCTCCGCCATTTGCGCGCGATATGATCCACGAGGTTTCTCACAACGAAATTTCTGACAACCTGGCGCACGGTGCCGTCGAGGAACAGGAGATCGAGGAAGAAGAAGCTGACCTCGCCTCCTACGGAGAAGAACCCGGAGACGACGAAGGCTTCGAGGAACTGGAAGAAGAGACGCTTGCGTCCGGTGGAGAAGCGCCGGAATCCGGAGTGGTAGATGCCGCTCCCGGGCCAGCGGTAGCGGGCGAACCAGCAGCGAATGGCGAAGCGGTTCCCGAAGCGGTGCTGGAAGCCGAAGAGCGCGAAGCGGAAGAGTTGGAACTCGAAGAGGCGCAAGCCGAAGCAGAAGCGCTGCTGGAGGCCGAGGCGATTGGCGATGGCACGGTGGATGCGAGCGCGGAGGTGCGCGGTCCCGCTCCAGAGGCAAGGTTGTTGCAGCGCACGCAGCGTCGCGGTCCGGACCGCGGGTTCGACCGAGGCCGCGGACGCCGCGGCGGACGCCGGTTCCGCAGTCGCGAGAACACGGTGGTGCCGCAGATCAGCGAACTGCTCAAGGAAGGGCAGGAAGTGCTGATCCAGATTGCCAAAGAACCGATTGCGAAAAAGGGCGCGCGCATCACCAGCCACATCGCGCTTCCGGGACGCTTCCTGGTCTTCATGCCGACGGTGAACCACACCGGCGTTTCGCGCAAGATCGCATCGGAGGAAGAGCGGCAGCGGCTGAAGCGGATCATCCAGAGCGAGCGTGAAAATGGCGGCGGCGGTTTTATTGTGCGGACCGCTGCGGCGGGCGCTACGGACGAGGAGCTGCGAGCCGACATCCGTTTTCTGAAGAACCTGTGGACGGAGATCAAATCGCGCTCCGATAACAGCAAGGCTCCGGCACTGATCTATCACGATCTGAATGTGGTGGAGCGCGTGCTGCGCGATCAGGTAAGCTCAGAATTTTCCGCCATCTGGGTCGACACCGAGCAGGAATACGAGCGCATTTTGCGCTTTGCCAATCGTTTCCAGCCCGGTCTGGTCAAGCGCGTTAAGCTCTACACCAAGGAGACGCCGCTCTACGACCAGTTCGGCCTGAACGAGGAAATCAGCAAGGCGCTGAAGTCGAAAGTCTGGCTGAAGAGCGGTGGCTACATCGTCATCAATCAGACGGAGGCGCTGGTTGCAATCGACGTGAACACCGGCAAGTACGTCGGCAAAACGGCTCGGCTGGAAGATACGATCGTGAAGACGAATGTCGATGCCATCAAGGAAATCGTGCGCCAGGTACGGCTTCGCGATCTGGGTGGCATCATCATCATCGACTTCATCGACATGGACGAGCGGCGCAACCGGCAGAAGGTAATGCAGGCGCTGGAAGAAGCCTTGCGCCTTGATCGAGCGCCATCCAAGGTGCTGCAGTTCAATGATTTCGGACTGGTGGCGATCACTCGCAAACGCGTGAAGCAGTCGCTCGAGCGGACGATCGGGTCGCCGTGTCCCTATTGCCAGTCCACCGGCTTCGTGAAATCGGTGAATACCATCTGCAACGAAGTTTATGTCGAGATGCGCAAGATTTCAGCTCATCTGGAACATAGCGATGTAATGTTGCGAGTGAATCCGGAAGTAGCGAAAGCGCTGAAGGCGAACAATGCGAAACTGCTGAACGAAATGGAAGAGCTCACGAAGAAGACGATCATCGTGAAGTCCGATCCGGCGCTGCACCAGGAGCAGTTCGACATTCACTAAGCGCGAGAGTCGGGACGGGGTGCCGTTCGGTGCTTCATTCCGCAAGATCTAGAGGGACGAGCGTCTCGCTCGTCCCTCATTTTCTTGTTCTTCCGCGCAGACGCAGGATCCAGCTACGGCCCGCTGAAATGGTATTGGTAATGGTAAATGGTATGGTAAAATACCATTATGAATGCCACACTGAGCATCGATCGGGCGGGACGTCTGGTCCTGCCAAAACCAGTCCGGGAACAATTGCAACTGGAACCGGGAGAGTCCCTGGAGATGGAGTCGTTTGAGGATCACATCGTTTTACGTCCGGTGCGAGGCAACGCAACGGCTTACAAGAAACAGGGCATCTGGGTTTTTCGGACCGGCCCGTTGAAGGCGTCGGTTGTCGATGAGACGATGCGCAAGGTTCGAAAGGAACGAGAGCGGCAAATATTGGGCACGAAACGGTGAAATCTTTTTTCGACACCTCGGTCCTGGTCGCTTCGTTTCTCGACGGTCATGAACACTATGACCGCAGTTTTACTGTCCTTGCCCATGCCAACCCCAAAAATGCGTGCTGCGCAGCCCATAGCCTGGCTGAACTCTATGCGACTCTGACGCGGTTGCCGGGAAAACTAGGCTTGAGTGTGGATCAGGCGCTGTTAGCTCTCGATTCGGTCGCGGAACGGCTGGAGTTGATATCGTTGGATGGACCTGAGTATCAGGCCGCAATTCGAGAAGCTGCCAGTGGAGGGATCGTAGGCGGCACAATTTACGACGCCCTCTTAGGCCAATGTGCAGCAAAGGCGCGGGCCACGAAGATCTACACCTGGAACGTTGGTCACTTTCGAATGCTCCGGGCCGAAATCGCAGCCAAGGTGCGAACGCCATAGGAGTAGTCCTAAGTTGTGCTGTATTTTCGTACGTTCCCTTCCACCTTGAGTTCTACAGAATGCTGTGTTCGAGACTAGGGACGGGCATACAGCCTGTCCCTTTTTTCTTAGGCGAGCATCGAACCATGGTTCTCCGTTGCCCTTCCGAAGCAGGGAGCAGCGTATGCTATCGCCAAGAGGTTAAGTGCATGAGCCAGACCGCCACACACCAATCGCACATCGACTCGATTGTGAAGCAGGAGGAAGAAGCCTTGGAGCGAAGGTCCCGCTCGGAGCGTTTTGCCGATGCGGTGGGGAGTTTCGCGGGCAGCCTACTTTTCGTCGTGGTCCACCTGGTGCTATGCACGGCGTGGCTGCTGGTGAATCGCGGTGAAGTTCCGGGCGTCCGACCGTTTGACCCCTACCCGTTCCAGTTTCTCGGAGTCATTGTTGCCGTCGAAGCCGTCGTTCTCTCCAGTTTCATACTCATCCGTCAAAACCGCATGATGCGTCGAGGCGAGCGTCGCGACCATCTGAATTTGCAAATTGATTTGCTGGCGGAGAAAGAAATCACGAAGGTATTACAGATGGTGCGCGCAATTTGCGGACAGATGGGTCTGCAAAACATCATGGCGGATCAGGAGATTCGAGAGCTTAGCCAGACCACCTCTATCGAGTCAATCAGTCAAACCTTGGAAGATCGCCTGCCGGGAACCTAGCACGCTGAGAATTTCTTCCAGCGGTTGACTATCGGTCAATCCAACAAGACCCCCAAGCAAGAGACACTAACCAAGGCCCTTAAAAAAGCCATTGAAAGATCGTTTCGCCGTACGGTATCTTTCGTTGACCGGAGGTCAAAGAATCCGGCAGGAGTCGGGCCATGGGCGGAATCACCAGCAGTCTGGCGAAACCGATGCAGATGAAGCGCGGCGGGAAGCCTCGTCCGCGTTCGGAAGCGAAACGGGCGCGGATTGTGGAAGTTGCGATTCGGCATTTTGCCGAACGCGGTTATAGCGCGGCGCGAGTGGAAGATATAGCGGCGCAGTTAGGCATTGCCAAGGGATCGGTGTTTCAGCACTTCAAGAGCAAGGATGGCTTATTCTTCGAAGCGTACAAGAAGGCAGTGCAGTCGTTTCCAAAGTATATGCAGGCTCCCGTGGTGGCGCAGGAGCGGGGATTCTTCGAACTATTGCGCTACTGGCTGGGATGCACGGAGAATATGGTGCGCGATAACTGGTCCTCATACCGAATTTATCTCATTGGCAATTATGGGACGGATCTGGCGTTGCGCAGGGAGATCAATCGATTCCTAGTGCAAGAGGATCCGTACGGATGGCGCGAGTTTGTGACTTTCGGGGTAAGACGGGGTGAGTTGCGGACGGATCTGGATGTGGACATGATCGGCTCGATCCTGGAGTGGACGATGGACCGGTTTCAGGATGCGCTGCTCACGGAGGAGTTGGATCCAGGATTGTTCCGCAAGTCAGGTCCGGTCCCGGAAGAGAAAGAAGCGCGCATCGAGCAATTTGTGGAATTGTTACGACGCGCAGTTGGGTCGGAGAAAATGCAGATAACTGGGAAAAAAGCATGAAGAATGGAATTAACGGGAGCAGGAGCATAGACGAGATCGTTGCGAGTTACGACACGGCGGCGCCGTTGACGGAGGCGTTGACGATTCCGGCGCCGTGGTATGTGGATGCGCGGATCGCGGACCTGGAACGGCAGACGGTGTTTTCGCGAACCTGGCAGGTCATGGCTAGAGTCGATCAGGTGGAAAAGCCCGGACAGTTTGTGACGGCGAACGTGGCCGGAGAGCCGCTGGTAGCCGTGCGGGGAAACGACGGCGTGCTGCGGGCTTTTTATAACGTGTGCCGCCATCATGCGGCGGCGGTGGTCACGGAAGCCTGCGGACACGCTTCGATTTTACATTGTCCGTATCACGGATGGAATTACGGGCTGGATGGCACGCTCAAGGGGATGCCGGAGTTCGACGGGGTGAAGAACTTCGAACGCAAGGACAACGGACTGGTCCCGGTAAGAGTCGAGACGTGGGAACAATTTGTATTCGTAAATCTGGATGCCGAGGCTGCTCCGCTAAGAGAGTTCCTCGGAGGATTAGTGAAGCGCGCAGCTCCTCTGGGCCTGAGTAAGCTGCATTACTTTACCAGCAGGAGTTATGAGATCCATTGTAACTGGAAGGTATTTGTCGATAACTATCTGGATGGCGGATATCATGTGCCGCATTTACACAAGGGACTGAATTCAGTTTTGGATTACAAGCAATACACAATCGAGAACGAAGATCGATATTGCCTGCAGTCCAGTCCCATGGTGAGTTCCGATCAGGACGCGGCTACGGGCACGACGCGCAGAGGCGATCGGGCGTGGTATTTCTGGCTGCATCCGAATTTTATGTTCAATTGTTATGAGGGCTATTTGGATACGAACCTCGTCGATTCCGGTTGATGTGGACCATTGCCGGGTGATTTTCGATTTCTACTTTGCGGATATCAGCGAATCGGCACGCGCTTACAACGAGCAGAGTGTCGCGGTGGGGAATCGTGTGCAGGATGAGGATCTGGGGATTTGTGAGGCGGTGCAGCGTGGGCTGAAGTCTCGCGCGTATCAAGCGGGGAGACTTTCGCCCCGGCGAGAAGCGGGGGAACAGCTGTTTCATCAGTTGCTGGCGGCGGATTTGAAGAGCGGGCTGGGCCAAGCAGCGTGGCACGCTAAGGCGCAAGGCACAAATCGCAGTTGTCAGTCGTTGCAAAAACAAACATAATCGTGATCGGGGATCTCCGGGAATTCAGTCTTGGGACATGTGAAGGAGTGGAGATGGGGCTTCGATTACGCTGGTCGCTCGCAATCATATTTTGCGGATGTTCTGTTCTTGGCTTTGCCGCGTCCGACTGTCCTGCTCGTCCCGCCGCCGGCACCATCGTCAACAATCCCTTTTCCATTTCCTCGCAGAATGGCGCTCTTTCCGCCAGCTTCACCCTCGCACACTCGGTCGATCAGGACGGTTATACCCACTACTGCTACAAATTCGAAACCTCCGCTCAAACTATCGAGGCTCCAACCTTGCGTCTCAATCCCGGAGATACGCTGAATCTCGAGATCCTCGACCGCATTCAGGATGACGATAAAAACGCAAAGAAAATGAAGATGAAGATGTCGAGCGCATCCGGCAAGACTTGCGGCGATGGCGGCGACGCGACGCTCGACTCGACCAACGTGCATTTTCACGGTTTGAATGTTCCTCCCGTATGCCATCAGGACGACGTTCTCGATACCCTCATTCAGCCGGGCTCACCGGGGTTTAAGTTCAGCATGCAGATTCCCGACGGACGAGCCGCCCGGCCTCTATTGGTACCATCCGCATGTGCACGGCTTCACGGAGTTTCAGGTGAACGGCGGCGCGGCCGGCGCCATCGTGGTCGAAGGCATGGAAAAGTATCGCCCCGAGGTTCAGGGCCTTCCCGAACGCATCTTCGTAATTCGCCAGCAATTCCTGGTCCCCTGGGTCCCGGGAGCTTACCAGTTGACACTTAATTATCAAGTGACCTCTCAGGAGGGCCCTCAACCGATTATTCAAATGCAGGCCGGCCAGAAGGAGTTCTGGCGAGTCGTCAATGCATCTCTTCAGGACTTCCTGGAGTTGCAGGTGCTGCAAGGTGAACAATCTTACAATCTCACGCTGATCGCGTTGGACGGCTATCCTTTGGCGGAAACCAGAACCGTGAATGAAATTTTGATTCCTCCAGCGGGACGAGCTGAGTTCATCGTCCAAGCTCCGCCGCAAGGCGAGACCGCGATTTTCTACACCCAGGCATATTCCACCGGCCCCACCGGAAACCCTGATGTCCTCCAGCCTCTTGCAACCATTCAGGTTCCCCGGCGGGTCTTCGCACACAGCAAAAGCGGCCTGCCCCCGCCTGCTCCAGCGTCGCCGGCGTCCGCGTCTCATCTTCCAAGTCAACTCCCGCACTCAAGTTCTCCGATCTCGCGCATGCAGCGGTAACGGCCCAGCGGAAGCTCTACTTCTCCGAGGAGTTTGGTGGCACCAACGGTCCCATCCAGTTTTACATCACGGTGGATGGACAAAAGCAGAAAGTCTTCGAGGCCGATGAGAAGCCCGCCATCACCACGAAGGTCGGGGCGGTCGAAGATTGGACGATCGAAAATCGCGCGCTCGAAACCCACGCTTTCCACATCCACCAAATTCACTTCCAAATGTTAGAGGTGGATGGCAAACCGGTTGCCGATAACGACCTGCGAGATACGATCGAAATCCCCTATTGGTCGGGCCCGGGGACACCCTATCACAGCGTGAAAGTCCGTATGGATTTCCGCGACCCGACAATCGCGGGCACGTTTGTATTTCACTGTCATATACTGCTGCACGAAGATCTTGGCATGATGCACAAGATTCTGGTCCAGCCCTGATCCGTGTCTCATAAACCGTTTTAGGCGGGATTTGGTCGGGCATGGCATGGCTGGGAAGGAAACCAGCTTGCTGTAGCTTGTGATGAGGCATGGAAGAGCAGACCGCCGAGTCTACGGAATGCCTGGGAAGTGCAGAAACCAAAGGGATCACAGGAGACCGCCTGGCCATCAGGTAAGTGGAATCTGCTTACCAGTTGTCAGCAACTGTTTGCGCACCAATGGCTGCTTTTGACAAGAAGATGAACCGGTTGAAACGTCCCCGAAGCTGTGATCTACTTCCAGAACTGGGCCCCCCGCCTGAAGGAATCTATTATGAAGAATTGCAGGAATCCTGGTGGCGGCGCGTCGCTGTGCTCTTGGCCAGCGTTCTGGCTGGTATTCTCGCTCACGCCTGGACTTGCCTTCGGTCAGCGCAGTATGTTATTACCAATGATGACCCGGGCGTCAGCTTTTATACGGTATCGCCAGACGGTCTGCTGACCCTGCTGGGACAAGTGCAGATCGGCGGTTTTGGCAACGTAGCGGGGTTTTTTGGAACCGACCGCATCGGCATGCTCAACAGCGGTGGCCAGCAGTGCGCCTATGCTTCCGTATCTTCCACGGGAGAGATTAGCGGAATTGCCATCAGCACCCTGACCGTGGGTGGGAGCGCCAGCGGCTCTCCCTCCGACAACGGTTCGGCCAATGGCATTGGACTGGCGTTGAACAGCCAGTATTTGTACGCCAGCTTTACGGCATCGAATACCATCGGGACTTTCCAGATACAACCGGGATGCAGCCTGACCTTTGTCAATGATGTCTCTGTCAGCGGACTGGCGGGCGGTTTGATCAACGGCATGGCGATCCATGCCAACATTATGGTCACCACGTTCACCGATGGCTCCATCGAATCTTTCGACATCTCACACGGGCACTCCCGTATCGAATGGCGACGAACAGTACTCCACTGCGACACTGAGCTCCGACGATGCCACCTATCCCAATTCCATCGACATCACGGCTGATGGACACTATCGCGATTTTCGGAGATACCTCCACGCAGATCGTGGTGGAAGTGTCGGACATTTCCTCCGGCAAGTTGACGCCGACCGTGGTCTACACCTCCAAAGCCGGCATCAACTCGAGCAACGTCATGCTCAGTCCTGACGAAACATGCTCTACATAGTGAACACGCAGGGGGCCAGCGTCAGTGCAATGTTCTTTGACAAGCACCACGGGCATGCTTTCCAGGCGGATGCACATCGGCCCGCGTCAAGGGCGAGTCCGCGATATGGTCGTATCTCGGGGGCTTCGGCCTGATTACCCAAACTGGGAGCGGTGGCGGAGTGTACGTGGCAGAGTTCGCCAACCCCTCCGCAATCGCAATGGTGGCGCTCAACTCGTCCGGCGGAAAATGTTCTCTGCAGGAAGTGCGGCAGTCTCCGTTCGCGGATGCAAACAGTGCGGGGTTGCTGTCCATCGGCACTTTCCCCCGCGTTCTTTCTAACTGTGGAATTTTGACTCAGGAATGTGAAGGAGCTCCATATGCGCTCGCGGTGGCTGCTGGCAATCATACTGGCAATCATAGTTTGCGGATGTTCTGTTCTAAGCTTTGCGGCCTCCGATTGTCCCCCTCGTCCTGCGGAGGGATCCGTGGTCAACGATCCTTACAGCATTTCCTCGCAGAATGGCGTTCTTACCGCCAAATTCACACTCGCGCATTCCGTCGATCAGGATGGTTATACCCACTACTGCTATAAGTACAACGCGGCCGGTCAGATTGAAGAGGCCCCAACCTTGCGCGTCAATCCCGGAGACACACTGAATCTCGAAATCCTCAATCGCATCAAGGGTGACGATCAAAATGCGAAAAAGATGACCATGAAGATGCCAGCCGCGCAAGGTGAAACCTGTGGCGACGGCGGCAATCCGAGCCTCGATGCCACCAACGTCCACTTCCACGGCCTGAATGTTCCTCCGATATGTCATCAGGATGATGTAATCGATACCCTGATTCAGCCGGGCTCTCCGGGTTTTAAGTACAGTATGCAGATTCCGACGACCGAGCCTCCCGGGTTGTATTGGTACCATCCGCACGTGCACGGTTTTACGGAATTTCAGGTGAACGGCGGCGCCGCCGGAGCCATCGTGGTCGAGGGCATGGAGAAGTATCGGCCCGAGGTTCAGGGGCTTACGGAGCGTATTTTCGTGATTCGCCAGCAGTACCTTGTGCCATGGATTCCCGGACCCTACGAGTTGTCCATCAACTATGCGGTGGATCTGAGAATGAAAAGTTCCAACCCATCATTCAAATGCAGCCGGGTGAGAAGCAATTCTGGCGAGTGGTCAACGCCTCGATACAGGACTTCCTCGAGATGGAAGTGGTGGAAAATAATAAGCCGATAAAACTGGAGATCGTTGCGCTCGACGGCTATCCTCTCTCTCATACCAGAGACGAGAGGGAAATTTTGATTCCGCCGGCGGGACGAGCTGAGTTTATCGTCCAAGCTCCCGCAGCGGGCGGCAGCGCCGTCTTCTACACCCAGGCCTATTCCACCGGCCCTACCGGAAATCCGGATATCCAGAGCACCTCGCCAACATCGAACTCACTGACAATAACCAATCCTCGCATACTGCAAAAACGGTGCCACCCGCGTCTGCTCCAGCGTCACCGGCATCCGCGTTAAAATCCGCGTCCGCTTCCACGTCAGCATCCACATCCGCGTCCGCTTCAACGCCCGCGCTTAAGTTTTCGGATCTCGGGAATCAGGCGGTAACGGCCGAGCGCAAGCTTTACTTCTCCGAGGAATTTGGCGGCACCAACGGTCCCATCCAGTTTTACATCACGGTGGACGGACAGAAACAGAGAGTCTTCGAGGCCGACGAGAAACCGGCCATCACCACCAAAGTCGGAGCGGTGGAGGATTGGACGATCGAAAACCGCGCGCTCGAAACCCACGCTTTCCACATCCATCAGATCCACTTTAAGGTGCTGGAGGTGGATGGAAAACCGGTTGGGGATAAAGACATGCGAGATACGATCGAAATTCCGTACTGGTCGGGGCCTGGGACGCCCTATCACAGCGTGAAGGTCCGCATGGATTTCCGCGATCCGACAATCGCCGGCACGTTTGTGTTTCACTGTCATATCCTGCTGCACGAGGATCTCGGCATGATGCACAAAATTCTGGTCGAGCCCTAGCCGAGTGCGCACAAGACTCATGTTGCGACTTGATTTTGGGTGGCGCAGCGCTCACGCTGCGTTAACTACATTGCTTTGAGCACGGCTTTAGCCGCTGAGGTCGCCCTTTCGACGCGGCTTCTCGGCAGCCGGCTGATAATTCACCGTAAATCCATGAGAGGTCACCCACAATGCGCAAACAAATGTTCATAATTTTCGGAAGCGGACTTTTATTGATCACCGGGTTTCTGGCCGGATCTCGCACGGCAACCGTGGCTCACGCCGGAGAGCCCGCTCAATCCGCAGGCGACAAATCCTATGCTCCCACCCAAGGCGTCGTGCCCGAAATCCTACGGCCGGATGGTGGCCGCCATCGCCGACAACATCGGCACCGGCCTGGTTTTTGAGGATGCCGAAGGCGTGATCCGCTTTGTCAGCGTTACCGGCATGAAAGAAGGAGAGTTGGCCCGCTATGACACCATTCCGACCCGCGGTGGCATCCCCAAATCCTATGGTCATCTGGTAACCGCGGTAGTCAACAACGGAGCCACCGGACTCATCTTCGAGGACGCCCAAGGTGTGATTCGGTTCGTCAGCCTAGCGGGCAAGACCGAAGGAGAACTAACTCGCGAGTGAGTCAGGGGCCACGGAATCCGATACCCCTTCAGGATTGTTTTATTGTTTTATTGATGATCCCGCGGGATAGTTTCTTCCCACGTCTTTTCTTTCACGGCTTGCCCGTCTTTCAATAGCTGGCGGATATATTTGTAGTGAAAATTCTGCGCGTCGCTAGTCAGAGTGAGGTGGCCACGCCAGGTTAGAGTTTGTTTCTTCAGGGCCATGACGATTTCGGCTTCGGCTTGAACAGAACTGGTTTCGGGATGGTTGTCGTCCGCCACGTAAGTGATGCCTTCTAGATCGGTTTCTTTTCCCCAAGGATAAGTTTCTTCCGATTTTCCGTTCCACGTCACTTTTGTTTTCCCGTTAAGTTCGTCGCGCTCGGTCTTCCAGTCGCCGGGCCAGGGAAATCCTGCCGACTGCATATCCTTGCGTTCTTCAGAAGGCTCCGGGGCCGCGAATTGCGGAACCGCATACATGGAGGGCCCGACGAGTGGCAGGGACAGCCGTGACCCAGTCTCGCCGCCAAGCTGAAGCGCGGTAGTCATGGCATAGGGAGTCGGCCATATCATGGGCCAGAGCGCATTCGAAACGGCAAGCCGGATGCGATGTCCTTTGGGAAAAGTCCACGTGGCCAGGTGCATTTCGATATCCAGCGAGTAAGTCTGGTTGGGCACCAAATCCTTCGGGTCGGAAGCGGAGTCTCGCTGCCCGCCGTTGAGCCCCGCTCCGGTAACTTGAGTGACAGTGCCATCGGGAGCGACGTCGGAGAGCCGAGCGAACCAGTCCGCCAGCGGCGCCGAAGCACTTGCGCGAAGCAGAGCGTGCGGTCGCCCGAGAATCGTGATTTCTTGTGGCAGCGGGGCGGAATCGTAAGTGAGGCTGAAGGCGTCGGCGGGGCGCTGGTCGGTCAGCAACTCGCCCCACCAGAATCCAGCTTCCACACCGACGCTCGGAATGTAGCGAAGCTGATTCGTTGCAGCTTTCGCGGGTGTGGTCGAGAGAACGTGACCATCATAGAGATAGAGTGTCGTGTTCAGCGTGTTTGCCGGAGGCCACGAAACTTCGCCGCGCCATTTGCCAGGCACGGTCTTGAGATGCGGGTCGGGGGCGTGCCACTCCTGCATATAAATGGATAGCCGCGGTTCCTCCATGATCCCGGTATTGTGGCGCTTGAGCCAGTAATCCCACCAGCGCAGCGCCTGATCTCGCCATTCGATTTGCGGCCCCGGCTCGGCCTCGTTGGGAAAAGTGTGATTCCAGGGTCCGATGATGGCCTTCAACGGCGCTTTGACGTGCTCGAACATGCGCGGTATGGAATCGCGATACCCGTCGAGCAGACCTCCGATCAAAAAACAGGGAATCTTAATTTCGCTGAGCGGGCGAATCGGGAGCACTCCAGAACTGACCGTCGCGCTGATGCTTGAAATAGAGCAGCGACCAGGGCGCAGAGTCGAAGCGCGGCCCAAGGATTTTCTCGTCGAGCGTGTAGTCGGGGGCGCCGGTCATGGATGGTGCAAGGTCCATGTTGAGTTCAAACTCGTCGAAGTGCATCATGCCGTCGATGTAATGGATGTCGTCGTGGAACAGTTGTTCGGTGGCATCGACAGCGAGAATCGCTTTGAGCGCGGGCGGATGGCGCATGGCCATCTGAATCGAGTTGAAGCCTCCCCACGAGATGCCGAACATTCCGACCTTGCCGTTCGACCACGGTTGACCGGCCAACCACGCGATGACTTGCTCGCCGTCGAGTTGTTCCTGCTCAGAATATTCGCGCTCGGTGGGCGCGCCTTCACTGGTGCCAAAGCCGCGGATATCGACGCGAACGCTCACGTATCCATGGGCGGCGAAATACTTGTGAATGGGATAGTCGCGTGCAGCCGTGGCGTCGTCTTTGCGATAGGGAAGATATTCGAGCAGGGCAGGGAATTTTTCGTCGGCCTTGGCATCGTCCGGCATATAAAGCGTGGCCGAGAGACGAACGCCGTCAGCCATGGGAATCGATTGTTGCACCATGCGCACCGGCCGCAGAGCAGGCGACCCCGACGCGAGCGCGCTATGACTGGCGAAAATTGCCAGTCCGGCAACAATCGCCAGAACGCGGCGATGTAGGATCCGATGTAAGAGCATGGATGCCGCAAATCATAACAAAACCGGTGGTTAGGTGAGCGGAGGCAGTCCAATATCGGCAAGCATTCGGCGGAAAGCGGGCTCGTCATGGAGTTTGTCGAAGGCACGATCGATTTCCATTGAGAACACGCTATCGGCGTGGAGGTCATAGGCCGCTCTTAGATATTGCAGAGCCTCTTGTTTTCGCTCCATCACGGAGTAGGTCTCGGCCAGGTTGTAAGGGGAAAATCGCCCATGATCGTAGAGTTCCTGCTGCTGCCTGAGTAGGGCTTGCAGCAGACCTTTGCCGCCGCCAGTGGCAAAACCTTTTTCGGCGGCGCTGGCGATCGCGATCGCCGACTTGTCGTGCAACAGAGTCGCTTCGCTTCTTGCTTCGGTCAGGTAATGAGGATAGTCCGCCGTAAGCAAGTAGATCTCCCCCAGAAACCGGTGCGGAGAGATAAAGTCAGGCTCGTTTTCTTCCATCTGCTTCAGCAAAGCTATGCCTTCCTGCTGTTGGCCGGCATCGAACAAAAGCATGCCCTTGTCAGCCAGCACCGACTTTGAAGCGGGATCCAGCGAGCGGGCGCGCTCGATTTCCGCCAGCGACTCGGAATGCCGCCGCAGACACATGAGATATGTTGCGTACCAGTGATGAGCCGCGGCGTTGTTCGGATCCAGTTCGATTGCCCGCCGGAATTCACGATCCGCCGTAACGACGTCCCACATGCCAAAGAAAGATACAAAAGCCAGCGAGGCATGCGCTTCGGAAGACTGAGGGTCGAGTTCGACGGCTCTTTTCGCGGCGGCCTGCGCGCGTGGGTAGGCCTCTGACGAGGGCATTACCGTGTATTCGCGCAGCAGGTTATAGCAGTCCGCAAGTCCTACATAGGCTTGTGCGAAGTTCGGATCGTGGACGATGGCTTGCGTGAAAAAGTCCACCGCTTTGGTCAAACTTTCCGGAGTTCGCTTCTCCCAGTAGTAGCGCCCCTTCAGGTAGAATTCCTCGGCTTCACGATTGGCGGCACGATGAGCCAGGCCGGGCGTGGAAGATGTCGGAGGCGCGGGGGTGTTTGCTTTGCCGGAGTTGGACCTGGACGGGCCGGCATTCGCTGCGTCATGCCTTGGCCAGTAATGCCCGGCCGCAAAAATGACTGCCAGCGCGGGAACGACAAAAAGGAATTTCCATTTTCCGGGCCAGTTCCCATTCAAATTCAAATGATGAGCGGCCGCAGGCGCTGCCGCCTCATCGACAACCACATCTTTACGCTCGGCACGAATCGCTGCTTCCGCCGGTGGTTCAATGTGCGTAGGCGCGATCCAGCGATACCCACGCCGTCCGACGGTTTCAATGAAGATCGGGTTCTCGGCGGAATCGCCTAGCGCATCGCGCAAACGGTTGATGGCGCTGATGACGCCGCGATCGAAATCCACATAGACGCCATCCGGCCAGAGAATCTGACGAAGATCTTCGCGGCTCAGCACCTCGTTGGGCCGGCTGAGTAACAGCTTCAGCGCCCGAAACGGTAACTCCTGAATCTTGACCTTGGTCCCACTCTTGCGCAGTTCGCCAGAGCGCAGGTCGGCCTCGAATACTCCGAAGCGAACTACGAAATTGGCGGAGACATCTGCGGGCATAGCTCAGCGACTAGGGAGGGATCTCCAGTTTATCACGGCGGCAAACTGGAACCGCGTTGTTCCCCACCACACGCCCGTTCCATGGAACAGGAACCGGCGTGACCGTTCAGGATATCATCGTCATAAAAAAAGAGTTAACGCGTTACCGGAGTTTGGTTGAACGGTTACCCACCGACAATTGACTCCGGGCCAAGTTTCGAAGAAGGTGGGTGCCATGTTCCGAGCTACTCCGTACATTTGTTGAGCTAAGGGTTGCGTAGGCAGGCTCCGGCACTATTCCCCGAAATACACCAGAACTTCGAACTCTCAGGAGATGTTCCAAATGAAATGCAGTCAGCAGTCGACAAACCAAGTTCGCGCGACCGCAATCGCGTTCATCATGCTCGCACTAGTTCTTGCTGGGACAGTCCGCCCGGTGCACGCTCAAACTTTCAACTTGCTGTACACGTTCGAAGGGCAGAACCAGAATCAGGGTGCTTACCCCATGGGTTTGGTGCAGGGCACCGATGGAAATTTGTACGGGGTTACCGCAGCAGGCGGGCAGAACGGCGGGGATGACGACTCAGGCGTCTTCTTCAAAATCAGCACAAGCGGCAACTTGAACACACTCTGCAGTTTTTACTTCAAAACGTGCGCCGGCGCCCAAGCACCTTCGGCGAATTTGGTTCTGGGCAGCAACGGGGATTTCTACGGCGTAGCTCTTGATGGCGAGATCATCCGACTCACCTCAAAGGGCAAGTTGAAAGTTCTATACACCAACGACAACGCCATTCCCAGAGCGTCGCTGATTCTGGCCTCCAATGGAGACTTCTACGGCACAACGTTGAATGGCGGGGCCAACAGTCAGGGCAACGTCTTCAAGATGAGCGCAGCCGGCAAGCTGACCACCATCTACTCTTTTTGCTCTGTCATCCAAAACGGCATCTGCTTGGACGGCGCCCAGCCTAACTTTGCGCTGGTTGAAGGCAGCGATGGCAACTTCTACGGCACGACATCCTCAGGCGGGAACGATGGCGTCAACGATGGTTATGGCACGATCTTCAAAATTACGCCGACCGGTATCCTGACGACGATTTATAACTTTCCGGGTTACACTCCCCCAAGCTCGGCGCTGGTCGAGGGCTCGGACGGGAACTTCTATGGCACAACGGCTGCTGGCGGTAGCGGTACGTACGGTGCGGGTGGCACTTTTTTCACGGTCACCCCAAGCGGCGATCTGACCACGCTTTACAACTTCTGCACATTAAATCATTGCGCGGACGGCGAAGAACCCACGAACATCATTCTCGCTACCGATGGAAACTTCTACGGGATAACGTGGCAAGGCGGAGCCAATGCCCAAGGCACAATCTTCCAAATCACTCCCAGCGGAACGCCGACGACGCTGCACAACTTCGACGGCACGGACGGATCTGGTCCCAACGGCGGCGGCACGCTGGTGCAGGACACCAATGGCACTTTCTACGGCACAATGCAGGAAAGCTTGGGTGGCGGCATAGGCACGATTTTCAGTCTCGACACGGGTCTCGGCGCCTTCGTCGAAACAGTGCCGACCTCAGGCAAGGTGAAAGCGAAAGTTAAGATTCTGGGGACTGATCTGACGGGTGCAACCAGCGTTACCTTCAATGGCACGGCCGCTACGTTCACAGTAGCTTCCAGTTCCGAAATCGCAACCACGGTGCCTGAGGGTGCCACCACTGGAGTAGTGAAGGTTGTAACAGCCGGGGGCGCCACGCTCACCAGCAATGTGGTCTTCCAGGTGCCTTAGTTGTAGAGCAACATAAACATCGCACAAAAATAAGCAAAACCGGTCAGGGAGGGCAGACTACAAAGCCCTCCTGATTGCAAATGACACCCCGTAAACAAGGTAAGGACTTGATTACTCTCAGGAGACGAAACAGATGAACTCGAATCATCGCCAGGCAAAACACTCGTGCATGGCGGCAATATTGCTGGCTATGTTTATCGCAATCGTAGTGTTTGCCGGAGTTGCAGTCCGGGCGCAGGCTCAAACTTTCAACGTGCTCTATTCCTTCGAGGGGCTGAACGAGAACGAAGGCCAAAATCCCTACGGACTGGTGCAGGGCATCAATGGATTTTTATATGGGGTAACGGCGGGAGGAGGGCAAAAAGACAGTCTGGATGGCGTATTTTTCAAAATCAGCACCAGCGGAAACCTGACGAACCTATGCAGCTTTTTCTACACTGGACACTGCCAGGCGGGCGGCGACCCTCTGGCGGCTGTGTCGATTGCCAGCAATGGAGACTTCTACGGGACCGACAACGGCGGTCAAGTCTGGCAACTCACCCCGACCGGCAAGCTGAAGCTTCTCTACAAGGCCGATAACCCCGGCCATGCTCCACTGATTCAAGCCAGCAATGGCGATCTCTACGGAGTAAACTACGGTGGCCAATACGCCAACTGCGGGGATAGTTATTGCGGATCAGTCTTTAAACTGACCACAAGCGGCAAGGAGACCACGCTGTACTCTTTCTGCGCCGACGAGCAAAGTGGCGTCTGCATCGATGGCCAGTACCCTTCCTATGCGCTGGTTGAAGGCAGCGACGGCAACCTCTACGGCACCACAAGCGCGGGCGGAAACGACGGCGTCAATGATGGTTATGGCACGATGTTTAAGATCACGCTCGACGGTACTCTCACCACGATTTACAACTTTCCAGGTGGCACGCCTCCCAGTTCGGCGCTGATCGAAGGCGCGGATGGGAATTTCTACGGCACCACCTTGGACGGCGGCACTGACCAGTATGGCGCCCTCGGCGGCACGTTTTTCAAGGCGACACCCAGCGGTGATGTGACCTTCCTCTATAACTTCTGCAGCCTGCCAAACTGCGCCGACGGCGAACAACCGCAGAACCTCTATCTGGCGACCGACGGAAATTTCTACGGGATCGCGTTGTTCGGCGGGGCCAATGGCCTCGGCACGATTTTCCAAATCACTCCTAGCGGGACCCTGACCACGCTCCTCAGCTTTGACGGCACGAACGGAAATGGCCCAAGCAGTGGAGCAATAGCCTGATGCAGGACACCAACGGGATCCTCTACGGCACAGTCAGGGGCGGCGGCGCGGGCTATCCAAACTGTCCGGGCACCTGTGGCGGCGTGGTCTTCAGCCTCGACATGGGTCTCGGCCCATTTGTGAAAACACTGCCGACATCCGGCAAGGTGAAGGCGAAGGTCAAGATTCTGGGAACGGATCTGACCGGGGCAACCAGCGTCACCTTTAACGGGACACCGGCTATCTTCAAAGTAGCGTCCAGTTCCGAAATCACGACCAACGGTACCCGAGGGTGCCACCACCGGCCTAGTTAAGGTGGTGACGGCTGGTGGGACCACGCTCACCAGCAACGTAGTCTTCCAGGTGCCATAGTCGAGGAGCGGCGCCAAGTCGCGACGAAATTGCGAAGTGGTGTCGCAACCAAACAAAATCACCGCGAACTGATCTCCTGGTTCGCGGTGCCGGAGCGCGGTGGGGAATCCGCGCTCCGGTTTTTTATGTTTGAATCCAGGACCGCATTTGTGAACTCTTCCCGCTCCATCTTCCTTGACAGGGCTCGCCTATCTTTTTATTGTTGCTAACCTGTCGTGGCTAAAAATCTATGAATATTGTCAAAGCTACCAAGAAGTACGAGGAATGGCTGCGGCTACACATCCAAATCGTGGAGCCGGATTTGCAGTTCAAGCACGAGCAGATGGCATTGGCAGTGTTTCCGTTTTTTCGTGCGACCTTCTACCGCTGGGTGCAAGTATGGCCGGAAGTGTGCCCGGACCTCGATCGCGCGCCCCACTCGTTGTCGGTAGGCGATCTGCACGTGGAGAACTTCGGCACCTGGATCGACACCGACGGCCGGCTGGTCTGGGGAGTGAACGATTTCGATGAGGCATGTGTGTATCCGTACACCATGGATCTGGTGCGGCTGGCGACCAGCGCTCTGCTGGCGGCTCGAGCCAAGCATCTAGCCATGAAACCGAAAGACGCCGCGGCTTCGATTCTCGAGGGATACGAGACGGTGATGGATCAGGGCGGTCTTCCCTTTGTATTGGAGGAAGGCCACGCCTGGTTGCGCGCCATTGCCGAGAGCAAGCTGCGCGATCCAGTAGTGTTCTGGAAAAAAATGGATGCGAACCCGACGGCGAAGGGAGAAATCCCGGAAAGCGCGCGCGAGGCCATCGAGCACATGCTGCCGCAGACGGGCATGCGCTACCGGCTGGCGCGGCGCAGGGCAGGGCTTGGGAGCCTGGGCCGGACGCGGCTGGTCGGCATCGCGGATTGGAATGGCGGGCGTGTGGCGCGAGAAGCGAAAGCATTGCTGCCTTCGGCGTTGCAGTGTGTGTTTCCGAAGCGCGTGCCCTCCGACATCCTATACGGCGCGATTTTGCGGCGCTCGGTGCGTTGTCCCGATCCCTATGTGCAGATGCGCGGGCACTGGATCGTGCGCCGGCTGTCGCCTCATTGCTCGCGTATCGAACTGGCCGCGCTGGCGAATAACCGCGGTGAATGCCGGCTGCTGCACGCCATGGGCAGAGAGACAGCGAATATCCATGCGGGCACCGAAGAAAAGCGGCGGGCAATTCTCAAGGACTTGCGCGAACGAAGACGGAAAGGCAGCTGGCTGGTCGAAGCCGCGGAGGCGATGGCGGAGGCAATGGAAAAGGACTGGCGAGTCTGGAGGGAGCGCTGGCAGAGCTAGACTCTGCCAGCGCCTTATTGGAGGGAAAGTCCGTGCGAGGACTCCGGGCGAAGGTCGAAGAGTGGGTAGTCGGGTGCGCGCGATCTGGTTTCATTTCCGATGGTGATGAGCGCGTCAAGGATAGACTCAAGTGCCTCGGCGGAACCCGACCATACGCGGGAAAAAGACTCGCGATGCACCGCCAATTCGCCGACTAGCCGCCCAACCGAGTCCGGTCCCAGATCGAAATCGGCTCGATTCGGATCGCTGCCCATGGGCATTGGCGGATAGTGGGCTGGAGGAAGTCGAAGATTAGCGGTTGAAAGCCAGTGGCCGACCAGCGTTTTGAGATGTTGCCGGCAGCATACACTCTTCATGTTTTTCTGCCCTGCCAGTGAAGAATGCCAGGACAAAATCTTGAGGCGGTCGAGCCACCGGTTCTCTACCACCAGAAACCATCCTGCACGACGAAACGTATCGAGACCGCAAACCGAGCAAGGCGATCGTTTTGTGATTGCGTAATCCATAGGAATCCCTTCCAGTCAACAGGCCACGCCTGCGGCGCGGGACAGCGAGCGGGGACCCGTGCGCTCGCTGAGCGGGACAGTCAGCATCCCCAGAGCCGCGTCGAAACGGAGCGTGAAGTGAGCCGAGCAGGCGTCGCACAGCCAGAAATGTTCCCGCCGCCGGAGCATCCGTCGATTGCCGTCGAACGTGGCGCTGAGGTTTGGAGGCGTAGTTTCCGCCAGAAACAGTTTGCCTTCACGCAGGGAGCGGAAGGGAACCGTGCAAGTAGGGTTGGCGCATTTTTGCAGCATCAGCTGGAATCCAGTCTTCTCATCTGTAGAGTTTCGGCCAGAGAGCGCTGCAGATATTGCACGCGAGAGGCCGAACGCCTGGCTTAGATATTAAAAGTTATTAATCCGTAGTTAGAAAGAGTTAGATATCGAAGGAGTGATCTGGATCACACTGTGGCTGTGGAGTGTCGACGGTAAGTGGTCGGCTCCGACGAATGATCGTCAGTGTTATCGCACATCTTAGGTGTGATGTGGATCACACCCGAGTTGTTTATAGATGAGCTTATGGGCTTCAACGTCTAAGTCAAAGACTTAGCTAGTGACATATTGAGTGGGTATGTCGCAGAGCAGATTGCACAGTAAGAGTAATGGAATCGAGATTATGGACCCACGGCGCTGGACACTTGTCATCGGAGAGCAGGCCGATCCTGAAGCGTTGCTGTGAGTTTCACCGATGCATGCACAGAGGATACTGCGGAAAAAGGTAGGTGTCGGCGTCGCCCAGTTTCTCCGCGCCTTTCTCGTGCACTTTTCTAGCGCACCATCCAAGTCGATGCGGCGACGAGGATACCTGCCACTGCCATCAGCAGCCCGAGGTGCCAGAAGATGCGTCGGCCCGACAGCAAGGTGATCGAGGTGACCACCAGCGCGATCTCCAAAAACACTTCGCCAAGATCGAAGCGGTCGGCTTTGCGGCGAGTAAGAGCGGTTTCTTTTTCCGTTTCGCGCGCCTTCGCGTCGAGTTCTTTCTGCTCATCTTTATAGCGATCGGCTTCAGCGCGGTATTTCTCCTTCAGTTTGGCGACGGCTTCCGCATCCTTGGTGGCGACCACGGTGGTTAAGTCCGCGAACAATTCGTCGGTGTGCCGGCGGATATTCTTGGCCTGGTAGTACGCCCACTGGTCGGTGACCTTGTTCTGCAAAATAATTTCTTCGGTATGCGTGCGATGGCCTAGCAGCGACACCGTTGCCACCAGCACGGCCAGTACCGCCATGGTCAGTGTGACCGGTGCGAGATCCGGATGCTCCCGGGCGTGTTCCGCGTTTTCGTGTAGTTCGCTGAGTTCATCGCTCATGTGTCGGCTCCTGCTGGCTCCAGCTGGTGCGTCTCATAGACGAGATCCGACGACCTAAGAGGATAACCCAAATTTTCTATTCTCCCATCACTTTAATGAGGACGCGTTTGTCGCGCTGGCCGTCGAACTCCGCGTAGAAAATCTGCTGCCAGGGACCGAAGTCCAGTTTTCCGTTGGTAACCGGAACGATGACTTCGTGGTGAATGATCAGCGACTTGAGATGCGCGTCTCCATTGTCTTCGCCGGTCTGATGATGCTGGTAGTTCTGCCGGAACGGAGCCAGCGTTTCCAGCCAAGCGTCGATGTCCTTGATAAGCCCGCTCTCGTTGTCGTTGACGTAAACCCCCGCCGTAATGTGCATGGCGGACACCAGGATCATGCCGTCTTTGATCCCAGACTTCTTAAGCGCACTCTCAACCTGCGGAGTCAGGTGAACATAGGCACGCTTGGTTTTCGTGTGCAGGGTCAGGTATTCTGTGTGAAATTTCATGCTTCCACATTTACCACGGGCGGTCTTGTCATGGACAAAAATGTCATGGGCAAAAATCTCCCACCGCTCCAGACCGCGATCTGGACGAAACTTATTCCCCGCTGTTGGGTTGCTAAGAAGAGCTGCATATCTTCACGAGGAGTGGCGATGAATCTGACGAATCTGAGAACATGCGTCCTGTCGAAGTGGCCCATATTGCTGGTCATTCTCAGCCTGACCGTCCTTGCGTCGGCGGCTGGACCGGAGAAACAGTCTGAGCACAAGTCCGGCGGTTCAAAGCCCGCCCAACACGCAGGCGGGCACCAGGCGTCAGGCGGGCACCAGGCCAAAGGTGGCCACGCGGCGGAAGGCGGCCACGCAGCCAAAGGTGGCCACGCGGCGGAAGGCGGCCGTGCAGCCCAAAGTGGACGCGGGACAGAAGGCGGCCGTGCGGGCCAGGGTGGACGCGGGGCAGAAGGCGGCCGTGCAGCCCAGGGTGGACGCGGGGCAGAAGGCGGGCGTGCAGCCCAAGGTGGACGCGGGGCGGAAGGCGGCCGTGCGGCCCAGGGTGGACGCGGAGCAGAAGGCGGCCGAGCCCAGGGTGGACGCGGGGCGGAAAGCGGCCGTGCGGCCCAGGGTGGACGCGGGGCGGAAGGCGGCCGTGCAGCCCAAGGTGGCCGCGCGGGCGGCGCCGGTCGTACGCCAGCAGGAACCAGGAACGTCGCTCTGCGAGGCGGTGGTTCGGCCAGCGTCCGCTCCAATGGACAGATTCGATCGATCAACCGCGGCGGCATGCACATTAGCAATGGTCTGCACGGCGGGCGCACGGTGGTGGGTATGCACAACGGAGCGCGCGTCGTGAACACGGGCCGGAATGCCGGATACGTGCAGCGCCCCTACCGCAATTTTGGCGGCCATGCTTATTATTCGCGTACCTACTTCGCCGGCGGCCACTACTACACCGGCGTCTATCGCGGATACAACTGGCACGGCCACATGTACTACGGCTACCATCCTGGGTTCTGGTATCACCCCGGATTCTATGGCTGGGGCTACCATCCCTGGGGCATTCACCTCGCCTGGGGCCTGGGGCTATGGGGTTGGGGTGGAGCGCCGTGGTATGGCTTCTACGGCGGTTGGTTCGCGCCTTATCCTTACTATGCCGGTCCGGCGTTCTGGCTCACCGATTATGTGATTGCAGCGGAGTTGCAGTCGGCCTATAACGCCCGCCAAGAGGCAGCTGCCGACGCAGCATCTGCGAGCTACGGAGACGACGGTGGATATCCTCCTCCGCCAGCGGGATCGGCTCCGGCTGCGGCCAACGATAGGACTGACTCCTGAGGTCAAACAGGCAATTGCTGACGAAGTGAGCGCCCAGTTGGCCGCGCAGCAAGCACAGGCGCAACAGGACAGCAACTCCGGCGGCCAGGCCGCAGCGCCAGCGTCGGCAGCTCCCGCAACCGACGAAGTTCCTCCCGCGCTTGATCCGGCTCGGAGAACCTTTGTCGTCGACAACAACCTCACCGTCGTGGCGAACGGCCAGGAATGCGGTCTAACTGGCGGTGATGTTCTCACACGCCTGAGCGACACTCCCGACGCCGACAACACGGTCAACGCCAGCGTCTCGGCGACTAAGAAGGGCGATTGTGCGGCCGGGCAAACCGTAGCCGTGAAAGTGGACGATTTACAGGAAATGCAAAACCACTTTGCGGAACAACTCAACAACGGCATGGGCGAACTGGCGAAAAAACAAGGTACGAACGGTATGCCGAATGCGCCAGACACCGCTACTGTAGCGTCGGGTGTACCGAATCCGCCTCCGGATACAACCGCCGAAAAAACGCTGCAAGACCAGCAACAAGCGGCCGATCAAGCGGAAGCGGATGCCAAGCAGCAAGCTGCAGCCGCCGGCGGCCAGTAAATACAAGTCAAGGTGCCCCGTCCTTGTGTCTGCGTTTTATGCAGACACTGGGGCGGGGATTTTGGCTTCTTATCCCCACTCCCATTCCTTGTATGTACACAATATGTAACTACAAAACGTTTCACGTGGAACATTTTGTAGTTACATAATGTGTACATACATTACACATATTCATGCCCACGCAGCCACCGTCGCTTGGCGAATAATGGGCGAACAAAATATTATTTTGCATACCGATATGTACATACACGCTATCCAGGAACAACAAACGAAAGGGGTTCGGGCTTTCCAGGAGGGTAAAACTGGGCTTGACTCGGCATGCTATTATCATTGACCCGGCTTTCGCCCCCTTTTCCACCTCCTGGCACGGACCGTTGTCGATGCCGCCCGTCTGTTTAAAAGCACGAGTTATGGCATCATATGATGCTAAAATCAGTGCATGAGAACCACGATTGCGCTGGATGACGATCTCGTACGAATCGCCCAGGAGTTCACGGGAGTGGCAGAAAAAACGGCGCTGATTCGGGAAGCGCTCAAAGCTCTCATCGAGCGGGAGAGCGCCCGACGCTTGGCGTCCCTTGAGGGCACCATGCCGAAGCTGAAGAATATTCCTCGCCGCAGGCCAGAGACGAAGACGAATTGATTCTCGCCGATACCTCGATTTGGATCGACCACTTTCGCTCCGGAAACGAACAAATGCGGAAGCATCTGAACGAGGGTCAAATTGTGATTCATCCGGCCGTTATTGCCGAGCTTGCCCTTGGCTCGCTGCAGCAGCGCGCCAAAACGCTAGCGCTGCTGGACCTTTTGCCGCAGGTGCGGGTGGCGCAACAGAGCGAAGTGCGGCGAATGATTGAGGCGCGCCGGCTTTACAGCCGCGGCATCGGCCTAACCGACGCCCAGTTGATAGCTTCTGTCTTTATCAATCCGTCTGCGCTTCTGTGGACTCGGGATAGGCGGCTTCGCAAAGCCGCAGAGGGGCTTGGCATTCACGCCCGGCTGGCTTGAGTAACGCCATTCACTTCAATGCCGGGTGCCCTACTCATCGCGCATTTTGCGATGAGTGGGATTCCACCGCGCTGTCATGTCGCCCTGCTCCCACGAGAAGCGGCGTCACTTTTTTGCGGCGGCGGCGGGATGCTTGCCATAGATCATACTGAGTCTGCATGCCGATCCAGAGCTCAGGGTTGGTGCCTAAAGCATCGGCCAGCCTCAGCGCCATGTCGGCCGAAATTCCCGCGCTGCCATTCAGGATGCGCGACAGGGCGACCCGTGTCACCCCAAGGTGCTTGGCCGTTTCTGTAACCGATCTCGTCCCCAGATACTCCCGTAGAACTCTTCCCGGGTGTGGCGGATTGTGCATGCGCATAGAAACCTCTCAGTGGTAATCCCGATAGTCCACTAGCACTGCATCTCCCTGTTCAAAAGTAAACGTCAGACGCCAGTTGCCGCTGACCTGCACCGACCAGTGGTCTTGCAGATTTCCGCGCAAGGGATGCAGCCTCCAGCCGGGCGCGTTCATTCCTTCGCGGATTTGGTGTTGTCCAGCGCGGCCAACTGCAGTTTCAGTTTGTCCGCATGTTGGGGCTGGATTTTCGCCTTCGATCCGGTCTTGAAGAACTGCTCGACACCCTTGTGCCGGAAGCTCTTGATCATTGCGTATAGTGTATAGTTATACTATACGGGTTGCAAGGGGTGATTCAGCCAGGTTGGGTGGCGGTCTTCCGCACCGCAACTCTACGCGTCGACCGCGGCGGCTGGCTTTCCATCACCACGCGCGGAATGCGGTTGATTCGCGTCTGGTAGCCTTTGCCGTGGCCTTTGAGCCAATCGAGCACGTCCGCATCGAGACGAATCGTCAATTGCTTTTCCCCGGAGGCCAAGCCATTGCTCACTGACCAACTGCAGATCCCTCACTTCGTTCGGGATGACAAGCCGAGGGGGGATACTGGAGCTGCAATTATCGGAACGTAGGGGTCCTTCGACTCTGCGGCTGCTTCGCTTCGCGAAGCGGCTACTCCGCTCAGGATGACAATTCGGTGGCAGGTCGTTTGCTTCGCACAGGAAGACAATTTTGTGGATAGCAAAAATTGAAGTGGAAATTCACCGCATCGACTCTTCAATCTCCGAGATCCAGTCGGGGCGCTTCAGCACTTCGCGAGGCTTCGGTCCATCGGCTGCGCCTACTATGCCATCGCGTTCCATCAGGTCGATTAGATGAGCGGCGCGACCGTAGCCGATGCGCAGGCGGCGTTGCAGAAGGGAAGTGGAGGCTTTGCCGAATTCGATCACCAGGCGAACCGCATCGTTGAAAAGCGGATCGTTGTCGTCGGCGGAAATTTCTCCAGAGTCGTCGTCGCCATCGCCTGCTGCGGCGCGATCTTCTTTTGGAGTCTCGAGGAATTTTTCCTGATACTGCGCCAGTCCCTGCGCCTTCCAGAATTCCACCACGCCCGCGATTTCTTTCTCGGTGACATACGGAGCATGCAGCCGATGCACTCGCGCTGAACCGGAAGGCAGATAGAGCATGTCGCCGCGTCCGAGGAGCGATTCGGCTCCGTTGGCGTCTAGAATCGTGCGCGAGTCGACTTTGGTTGCGACTCGGAATGACACGCGAGCAGGGAAGTTCGCCTTGATCAGTCCGGTAATGACGTCGACCGAAGGCCGCTGCGTAGCCAGCACGAGGTGAATGCCAACGGCGCGCGCCATCTGGGCCAGTCGCGTAATGGATTCTTCCACGTTGTGGCCGTCGAGCATCATCAGGTCGGCCAATTCGTCGATGATGATCACGATCTTCGGAATGCGTCCCTCATCTCCATTGGGTCCGGTGGCTTGCTCGCTGAACAAGCTCGGCGTGTCGTCGAACAGGCGGTTGTAGCTGTCGATGTTGCGGACGCCCTTGGCGGCCAAGCAGTTTGAGGCGCCGCTCCATTTCGCGGACTGCGTTGCGCAAAGCGTTCGCGGCAAGCTTCGGTTCGGTGATGATCGGAGTGTAGAGATGCGGAACGCCTTCATAGTTGCCGAGTTCAAGGCGCTTCGGGTCCACGAGTACTAGCCGGACTTCGTCGGGTGTCGACTTGTAGAGAATCGACATGATCATGGCGTTGATGGCCACGCTTTTGCCCGTTCCGGTCGAACCCGCGATCAGCAGGTGAGGCATGCCGGCCAGATCGGCAGCAGCGATGCGTCCGTTGATGTCCTTGCCCATGGCGACGGTGAGCTTCGATTTCGAGCCGAGGAATTCCTGCGACTCGATGTTCTCGCGCAGCCAGATGATTTCGCGCTCGCGGTTCGGCACCTGGATGCCCACAGTGCTCTTGCCGGGCATGCGTTCGACCAGGATGCTTTCCGCGCGCAGCGCTAAACAAAGATCGTCGGTGAGCCCGATGATGCGGCTGTACTTGATGCCGGCTTCGGGCTTGAATTCGAAAGTCGTGACGACCGGCCCGGGGTTGATCTGCGTGACTTGGCCAAGCACTTCGAACTCCGCATACTTCGCGGTTAGAACCTGCGCAATGAGCTTGAGTTCATCTTCGTGAACAGACTGTTGCTCGTCGGGACGGTGCAGCAGGCTCGACGGCGGCAGTTTGTAACTGCCCGCAATTTTCGGCAGGATCGTTTTCGGCCTTGTGCTCGGTGTCGGCGCGTTCGGTAACTTCGATATCGGAAGCGTGCACAGGTTGCGGCGGCGATGGCGGCCGCGCCGTCTGCGCCTTCCTCGGCCATCATGCGCTCGATGCCATTGCGCGGAGCGGGAGGTGCCGACTGCACGCCGGGAATTTCCTGGTCTGATTTCTCGGTCGCTCTCGCCGCTACGGCCAGCAACTTCCTGACGGGCCATCTCGGGACGGGCCATCTCCGGACGAACAGCGGGACGCGCGGGCACAAGTTGCGCCGTAATGGTGGGCTTTTCAGCGCGGCGTTTTTCAAGTTCCTTCTGTTGACGCATGCGCTCGCGCTCGTCCTGCCAATCTTTGAAGCGATCTCGCAGCGCCAAAACGAAAGCAAAGCGCGTCGGCGCCCAGAGTTCAATCGCCGAAAATGAGAAGGCGGTAGTGAGATAGAGCGCGACCGCGAGAACAGTGGTGCAGACAATGTATGCGCCGGCAACGTTCAGGTAACGGATCAAGACATCGCCCACGATGCGGCCAGCCAAGCCTTCGATCGGGATGGCGCCCATCCACCGAAGATGGCCTGGCAGAATGGCGAGCAGAGCCGGCACGAACATCAGCAGCCAGATTCCGCCTAGAGTCTTCGCGATCGGAGTCTGCACCGCTCGCGAGCGGAACCAGCGCATCCCGAGCATGCCCATAAACACGGGCAGCAGAAACGATCCGACGCCCCAGAATTGCAGGATGAGGTCGGAAAGATAGGCTCCCAAGATGCCGATCCAGTTGCGGGCAGCGTGCGATCCGGTAAGGATGGAGGCGCTGTTCAGCGAGGGATCAAGCGGCGAATAAGACGCCAGCGCAAGGAAAAGGAGGAGTGCGGAGACGCACAACAGGAACCCGACCAGCTCGTTCAGTCGCCGGTTCTTGGTGGGCGTAAAAATCTTCGAAAAAAATGTCATGTGGCAGCGACGGCGTTGCCCGGGCGAGACTCACCCGACAGCACCGTTACATGGCCAGAGCTTGATAATTATGACAAGAAGGGGCGGTTCCGGCAATGCGGGAAAGAGGACGGGGTGGCGAGTTGGATACCCATCTTGCGATTTAATGCCGACTTGGTTTGCACTGCTGTGGCGCTCACTATCAGCCTTACCGAGATTGTTGACTAACCACTGTTTCGTGTTTGTGCGCGAGGAAATCCGGGGATTTTAGTCTCTTGGGAAGAATCAGCACAGCGGGAACTGCCATTACGAGCAGTAAAACGTATAGGTTTGTACGTAGAACCGATGCGAAATACTCCGTGTCCTCGGGGCGCGAGCTTGCCCGCCAAATCACCCATTCTTCCCAAACGGTGGTGAGCGTGACGCTAGCGAACAGAGCCAGAGAAATGGCTAAGACCTTGATGACCCAGTAAAGCGCGATTTGGTGAGTTTCAATCGCGCCGCGACCTGCCATGAACAGAATGCAACTCGCGAGCAAAGCGCCAGTCATGATCCCAGCTAGACCCGCCGGTGATATCCGCGTTAACCATGCCAACGGAGCAGCCTTGACGAGCCTCCGTGACGGCAGCCAGCACAGAAAACAGGCCACAGGCGCTCCGATGAGCCAAATACCGGGCGAGCTCGCGATCATTACGGCAACGAGCAGTCCAACAAAACTCGTCAGCACGTTGCCGAGGAACATCCGCCAAGCGGCGCAAAGACGGGGAAGCCGCCTCTCGAATACGGCAAACAGCGCCGATTTTACGAGCACAGCTACCGCCAGCACAACGATTGAACCAGACAAAGCCAATGCTGGCACCATTACTTGCATGAACGGAACAACGGGTTCGCACGCCCGAGCTGGGTTTGCGACTAGAAGCGAAACACCTAACGCGAGGAGGCGATGGTCTCTGGGCATGAAACCTTGCTGCTGGGGCTTGTCTATTGTCAGCCGCTGACCGTAGAACGATTTCAGTGCCATAGCTTGCACAGCATTAGGCAAGGGGGCTCTGGTCAGGTTACTTGATTGATGAAGCTAGGCAGGCCCTCACACTCAGAAGCCCGCCATTTACCGTCCGATCATCCCCGCGGCCCAGGCCAGGACCGCAATGCCCAGCAGGATGCGATAGGCCGCAAACGGCGCGAAGCCGCGCTTGCGGACGTAGCCCATGAACCAGGCAACCGCTCCGTAGGCAACGATGAATGAGACGACGAAGCCGATCGCGAGAATGGCCCATTCGTGCGACGAAATTCCTGCGACTCCGATGGGGTTTTCATCTTTGCCGCCGTGGATCGACTTATACAGCGTGTAAAGTGTGGCCACTCCCATCGTGGGTATGGAAAGAAAAAAAGAAAACTCAAGCGCGGCGGCGCGCGACATTCCATACAGTTGTCCGGCACAAATCGTCGACATGGAGCGCGAGGTCCCGGGAAAGACGGCAGAGAAAATCTGGCAGGCGCCGATCCAGATGGCTTGGCCGCCGTGGATGTCGTCCATTTTCCACGTATGAATGGGTGAACCGGTCGCTCCCGGCCCAGCCTTTTCCCATTTCGCTTTCATGCCGTCAATTACCCACATGATGATGCCGCCGAGCAGCAGGGCTGTGCCCATCACATAGAGGCTCTCAAGGTTCTTGCCAATTACTTTTGTGAGCAGAAACGACGGGATTGCGGTGACGACGAAGGCGATCATGACCAGGCTCAGAGGATGGGTCAGGTAGTCGCAGTCGCCCTTCTCGCCTTCGGGAAAGGTGGAGATCAGTTTGGCTATGTGGCTGCGAAAATAAATGGGCAGAACCAGAATCGCACCGAGCTGGATGACGATCGAATACATCTTCCAATAGCCGCTCGAAAGCGGCACGTGCAGCAACAGCTCCGATATGCGGAGATGTGCAGTCGAACTCACAGGCAGGAACTCGGTGAGGCCTTCCACGATTCCCAGGAGGACGGACAAAAGATAGTCGTTCAAAGTTTTCTCCGGTAAGGTGCAATCTGATTTTAGCGAAGTAAGAGTATTTCAGGGTTGCGCATGTGGAGTCTGGTCATTGGGAGCGCGTGCTTGCGGTCCCCGCCGACACAAGATCGGTAGACTGAAACGGCAAGAGGCGCCGGCTTAAGAGGTTGACCGGCGCCGAGCATCTGATCGAGAAGCGCTACAAGAGTCTGGGCGTCGGGGGCGCCCTGTCTCGGGTTGTCAAACCGGACTTTGCCCTGCGCTCGGCAGCGGGTTACACTTCGGACTATGAATACAGCGAACCAACCGAATGTGAAGTTCGTTCAAGCCCCCGATTACCGCGACACTTACGCCAACAGCGTGCAAATTCGCGTGAATGTGTGGGATTTTTTCCTGGTTTTTGGGACCATGCAGCAAAGTTCGGAGGCGCAGGTGGAACTGCGCAATTTTCAGGGAATTTATCTCAGCCCGCAACAGGCTAAAGCGCTGATGGCGCTCCTGCAGCAGAATGTGTCGAACTACGAGGCCGCGTTCGGGGAGATCAAACTTGATCCGCGGGCTCCGGTTGGACCCGTGCACTGATGGCCACGTGGACGACAGGGCAATCGGAGCAGCCGCCCGATCCCGACAAGAAAGTTTCGCCGGGACCTTCTTCGGGAGGCGCATGGGCACCGCAGTTGCTACTGTTTGCGCTGTTCTTTGCGGCCTTGATGCTGCTGCATGCGCCGCTTCTCCGACTACCTTATTTTTGGGATGAAGCTGGCTATTACGTGCCGGCCGCTCGCGATTTGTTTCTGAGCGGCTCGCTCATTCCGCATACCACGGTAACGAACGCGCATCCTCCGCTGGTGATGGCATGGCTGGCGCTGGCTTGGCGCGTTTTCGGATACTCCACGCTGGTGACGCGCTCGGCCATGCTGGCAGTGAGCGCATTTTCGCTGCTGGGGCTGTTTCGGCTTGCGCTCGCGGCCGCCAATGCGAGCGTGGCTTGGACGACGACGGTGTTGGTGGCGCTTTATCCGGTGTATTTCACCGAGAGTTCGATGGCGCAGCTGGACATGACGGCTGCTGGATTTACGTTCTGGGCGCTGGCCGCATATATTGCCGCTTACAAAAAAGACGATCGTCCGTGGAAGGTGGCGCTCTGGTTCTCGCTCGCGGCTTTGACGAAAGAAACTGCGATCCTCGCTCCGATGGCGCTGTTGGGTTGGGAGGTGCTGGCTCATTGGATGCGGCCGCGATGGCTGGAGATCCCGTCCTCCAGAGGACGGGGCACCCGCTGGCTGTGCCTTGCGCTGCCGGTCGTGCCGCTGGCTGGCTGGTATGCCTACCATTATTTGAAGACTGGCTTTCTGCTGGGTAACCCGGAGTTTTTTCGCTATAACGTCGCCGCAACTCTGAATCCTTGGCGCGTGCCCCTCGCACTGGGGTTAAGACTCTGGCAGCTCTTTGGATACTTCGGTCTTTATCTGCTTACGCTGGCGGGATTGCTGGCTCTGCTTCGTCCGCCGCTGAAGGAGAACGGAGTGGCTCGTCCGCGGATTGGGGTCTGGATGCAGGCGGCGTTCTTTTCGGTGGTGGTCGCTTACCTGGCTTTTATGTCGGTAGTGGGGGGCGCGGTTCTGGCTCGCTATATGTTGCCGGTTGTCCCGCTGGTGATTCTTTTGCTGGTTTCGACTTTGTGGCGACGTGCGCGCTATTGGAAATTGATTGTGGGAGCGGTGGGGATTGCTTTTGTGGCGGGGCTGTTCAGCAATCCGCCTTATGGATTTTCTCTCGAAGATAATCTGGCGTATCGCGACTACATCGTGATGCATGCGGAGGTTAGCCGCTTTTTGTCGATGCGATACGCGGGGGCGAGCATTCTGACGGCTTGGCCGGCGTCGGACGAACTCACTCGGCCGTGGCTGGGATATGTTCATGCCAGTTCTGACGCCAGTTCGCCTTTTCGCGTGGTGCGCATTGAGGACTTCTCGGCCTCGCAGATCGATTTGGCGGCAAAGGTTCGCGGGCAATTTGACTTCGCTCTGGTTTTTTCGACGAAGTATCAGCCGCCGCATCCGCTGCTGGAGAATTGGGATGCCTGGCAGCGGGTCAAGGAAAAATTCTTTGGCTACCATGTTGATTTGCTGCCCGAGGAGATTGTCCAGCGACTGGGTGGAACGGTTATCTATCACAAGGAAGTGAACGGGCAGTGGGTCGCGGTGATCGCGATGCGGTGAGCGGTTTGATTAGAGTGGAGGAGTGGGATGAACGGAAAAAGCCGAGGCTTCTCTGCGCCGCTGGTTGCGGGCGTTCTCCTTTGCGTAGGGCTTGGCTGGCAGACGTGCCTCATTGCGGCACAGGGCGCTGGCGCGGTGATCACAGACGGTCCTGATGCCGAGGTGAAGGCGTTCCGGCTTGACGAACTGGAAGCGCGACTGCGCACCATGCAGCCAGGGCCTGAACACGACTACTTTGCAGGAGTGTTGGCCAATCGAGCGGGACGAATTGAGGAATCGATTCGACTACTGAAGGGCGCTTTGCCGGGTATCAGGATGTCGCGGCCGGATCGGGCCGCGGTCGCACTGGAGGCGCTGGCGGATGACTACAACAAGAGTTTTCAGTACGACAATTCGGCGCTGGCTTATGACGATTTGTTGGACCACTTTGCCAGCCAGTTGAGCAAGGAGCAGTTGCAGGGCACTAAGGACGACTCGGGTGTGATGCATATTCTGCGCGGAGCGCCAGCACAGACGATCGCTTGGGACGGGCCTGTGCAGTTGAAGACCTCACGAAATCCTTTGGGATCGATGAATGCAGAGCTGACGGTGAATGGAGTTCGCGAGCAGTGGCTGCTGGACACGGGAGCAAATCTTTCGACGGTCAGCCGCAGCTTTGCCGAGCGGCTTGGGCTTAAGCTGCTGCCGGGTGTTGCGCAGACGATGGCGGGGGTTACGGGAATTGAAAATCCACTGCATGTGGCGCTGCTTCCCACGTTAAAGATGGGAGGCGCGACGCTCCACAATGTAGTGGTGCTCGTGCTCGACGATTCGAACCTGAAGGTTGGCCCGGGCAAACAGGCATATCAGATCAACGGAATTATCGGGTATCCGGTTTTTCAGGCGCTGGGGGCATTTACATTTCTGCACGGCGGCGGGTTCGAGGCGGGCGACAAGAGTCGTTCGAGTGCTGCGGGGACGCGAATGTATATGAAGTTGCTGACACCGGTGATTGAGTGCGTGGTTGAAGGCAAGAATCTGCCTTTTAGTTTCGACACTGGCGCGTCTGGGACCACTTTATCTAACCGCTATTATGAACGGTTTCGGAATGAATCCGGCACATGGAGGAAAGGGAAGAACAAGAGTGGCGGCGCGGGCGGCGTGGTGACGCGAACAGTCTATCTGCAGCCGCGGGTCAATCTTGGCATCGGCGACAAGACGGCTACTGTGAAGATGGTGCCGATTCTTCTTTCTACCATGGGATCGGACATTGATGACCTGTATGGGAATCTGGGGCAGGATGTGGTGGCGGGGTTCGAGAGCTTCACGCTTGATTTTTCCGCGATGACGTTCAGCTTGGGCGAACCGCTAGCCCCACATGTAGAGCATTAGAGATAGTGGAAATTGGGCGTAATTCGATTGCGGAGACAGAGCTCAGTTTCCCATCAGATGACAGGAGTGCGTCTTGACCACGACCCAAACGCTTTTGCCTCGCTCAAGTTGAAGAGCATCGCGCGCGGCCAATGTCACGTGCACTTCGAACTCCGTGCCTCCGCAATCTACAGTGGCTGCAACGATCACATCTTTCTGCACCAGCCGCCGGATCGTTCCTGGCAAAAGATTGCGCGCACTCAGCCCGTGCGGCTCTTCCGTTGCCAGCAGCAGATCTCCGGCTCGAACGCCTACACGCAGAAGCAATCCGACTTCGGCTCGAACCAACGGAGTCTCCAATTCCACTGTGCCGCTTCTCAGATGGCAAGTCATGGTGCCGCGAGCTTCGTGCAGCGCCAGCACGTTGGCGTCGAAAATATTTTCAAATCCTGACAGGTGCGCCACCGTTTCGAGTCGCGGAGCGCGCATCACTTCATGCGGCTGGCCTTGCGCTACGATTCTTCCCGCGTCCAGCATGATCACTTCGTCTCCCAAGGCAAATACTTCTTCACCGTTGTGGGTGACGAAGAGAATCGGGACGCGGTGATGTTGGTTCCACTGGCGCAGATCGCCTACCAGCAACGATTTCGTCGGACGATCGAGAGCGGCCAAGGGTTCATCGAGCAGCAGCGCTCGGGGTTCGGTCACCAGCGCGCGGGCCAGGGCTACTCGTTGGCGTTCGCCTCCGGAGATTTGCGCTGGGCGCCGGTCGCGCACGTGACCGATGCGGAAGAGGTCGAGGATTTCGCGGCTGCGCGTTTGCCGCTCGGCGGCGCTCAGCGCGCGGAGACCGTAGGCGACGTTCTGCTCGGCGGTCAGGTGAGGGAAGAGAGCGAGATCCTGATGCACGTATCCGATGCGGCGTTTCCAGGCGGCTACATTTTGCTTCTTCTCTGCGTCGTAAAGGTCTTCGCCGCCTACGGCAATGCGGCCTTCGTCGGGATCGGTCAATCCGGCGATGCAATCGAGCAGCGTGGTTTTCCCGGCGCCCGATGCGCCGAAGAGAATCGTGAAACCGGCGAGCGCGCGAAAGTGGACATTCAGATTGAAGCTGCCTTCGGGATTCGGAAAGCGCTTGCGGATGCGGACTTCGAGATCGGCGGAAATTGCCGGTGGCGAGGATGGAGCTGCGGATCTCGATGCGGTGGCGATTTGTGATTTTATCGCCACGGGCCAACCACCCAGGGACGCCGGTTTACTCCGTAGACGATCGACAACACAACAAAGGAGATGATGAGCAACACGAGTGCCGTCTGGTTCGCGCTGGAATAATTTGCGGATTGCACCTGATCGTAAATATCGATCGAGATGGTGCGGGTCACGCCGGGAATGTTGCCTCCGACCATGAGCACAACTCCAAACTCGCCTAGCGTGTGCGCGAAGCTGAGGGCAAAGCCCGTGACCAGTCCGGCTTTGGAGAGAGGAAGCACGATGCGGCGGAAGGTCTGCGCGGGCGAGTGGCCAAGCGATGCGGAGGCTTGAAGCAGCGTGCGGTCGACCGCTCCGAACGACGCGGCGAACGGCTGCACGGCGAAGGGCAGACTGTATAACAAAGAGCCGATCACCAGGCCTTCAAAAGTGAAGGCCAGGGTGTGGCCGGTGAGCGATTCCCACCAGCGGCCTAGCGGGCTGCGCGAACCTAGCGCTACCAGAACATAAAAACCTAGCACCGTCGGAGGCAGGACTATGGGGAGCGCGACCGCGGCTTCGACCAGAAATTTCCAGCGCCAGCGCGAGTAGGTCAGCCAGTAGGCGATGGGGATTCCGATGGCGACAAGCAGCGTCGAGACGATGGCCGCTAGACGCACCGTTAGCCAGAACGCCTCCCAGTTCATCTCATTCGTTCTCTCCATTGGAGTATGGTCAAAGTCAGTGCTTCTCCATCGGCAGACTGAAACCATAACTGGTTAGCAGGGAAGTGGCTTCCGGACTGCGCAGGAAGTCGAGGAACTTGCGGGCCGCATCCTGCTGTTTGGATTTTGAAAGCACTACGGCTGCCTGATTCAGCGTGGGATAGGCATCGAGCGGGACCGTCCAGTAGCGGCCTTTATCTTTCATTGCGGGCGCGAGTGCGTGGGAAAGCGCGATCAGTCCGGCCTGGGCGTTGCCCGACTCCACGAACTGCGCCGCCTGCGAAATATTCTCGCCCACTACCAGGCGGCTGGAGACCTGATCGTAGATTCCGAAGTGGCGCAGTGTGGCGGCGGCGGCTCGGCCGTAGGGCGCGGTCGCGGGATTCGCGATGGAAATTTTTTTGACGGACGGGTCGAGCAAAGCTTTGATGCCTAGTTTGGACAAGTCGAGCGGCGAGTCGGATGGAACCCATAGCACCAGGCGTCCGACGGCATAACGGTAGAGCGTATCTTTGGCTGCCAGTCCCTCGGCGATTAGCTGTTGCGGGTAGTCCTCGTCAGCGGAGAAAAAAACATCGAAGGGCGCGCCGTTTCGTATCTGATTGGTCAGATTGCCGGACGCGCCGAACGACAGCTTCACCGTTTGCCCGGTTTTTTTTGTGTAGGCATCGACCAGTTGCGGAAGAGCGGCACTCATATCGGCGGCGGCGGCCACGGTAATTTCCTGCGCGGCTGCGAAGCGACGCAAAGAATCAGAACGCTACGGATGGAGTAGTTCATGAGCTTCAGTAATCCCGATCGTAGCGAGACTGCATGCGGCCTAAGATCTCGCTTCACCGGGAAGACAATTCGTAAAGTTGATCATACACACGGTCGAGAGTGACTCCGTTAAAGGCTCTACACCAGTTTCGTCTTCGACAACGGAAGCTCGCGCACTCGCTTGCCGGTGGCCGCAAAGACCGCGTTGTAGATCGCCGGAGCAATCGGCGGCACGCCGGGTTCGCCCACTCCGGCGGGCGGCGCCTCGCTCTCCACAATGTGTACCTCGATGTGCCGCGGCGCACGGTTCATGCGCGTGATCGGATAATTGTTGAAGTTGCTCTGGTCGATTACTCCGTTGGTCGCCGTGATCTCGCTGAACAACGCCAGGCTTGTTCCAAACACGGCTGCGCCCTCGAATTGATTGCGAATGTTGTCGGGGCTGACGATGGTGCCCGCATCGACCGCGGTCCACACATTCGGAATGTGGACCTGCCCGCGGCTGTCGACTTCGACTTCCACCACGGTCGCTACGTAGGTCAGGAAACTGCGATGAGCTGCGATTCCCAGGCCGCGGCCTTTGCCCATGGGCTTCTTTCCCCAGTTCCGATTTCTCGGCTGCGATCTCGACTACGCGCCGCAAGCGGGCGGTGTCGAGCGGATAATGCTTGGCGTCTTCCGCCTCGTCTCCTGTGAGATCGAGTTTGACGATGCGCGGCGGGCCGATCAGATCCAGCAGATACTCGACTGAATCTTTGTTGGCGTTATGCGCCAGTTCGTCGGCAAAGGAGTGAATCGCGAAGGCATGATAGATGTTGGCCACGCTGCGCAGCCATCCGATGCGCACGTGGAAATCGGCGGGGCCGTTTTCGGCGCGATGGTTCGGAATATCGAAGGGAAGATTGTTCCATCCGAGGCCCATCTCGTCGAGCGCATAGGTGGCGGAGGCGTCGAACGTCGAACCGATGGGCGGATAGACGGTGCGCTGCAACCACGCCGTGGGCTTGCCATCCGGCCCGACCGCAGCCTTCATGTACATGGCGGCCACGGAGTGAAAGAAATCGAAGTGAATATCGTCTTCGCGGCTCCAGACGACTTTCACGGGCTTGCCCAGTTGCTTGGACAGAACGGCCGCTTCCGCCACCTGGTCGGGCTTGGACTTGCGTCCGAAGCCGCCGCCGAGCAGCGTGACATGGCACGTCACGTCTTCTTTCTTGATGCCGAGCACGCCGGCAATCGTTTCCTGCACAGCTTGCGGATTCTGCGTGGGGGCCCAGGCTAGAACTTTTCCGTTGCGATATTCGGCTACAGCTACGGGCGGCTCCATGGACGCGTGCGCCAGGTGCGGCGTGTAGTACTCGGCCTCGATGATCTTTCCGCCGTTTTTTGCAGTCTGGGCAAATGCGGCATCCACGTCGCCGACGTTGCGCACGACTTTGCCCGGTTGGCGGGAAGTTGCTTCGAGCGTCTTGCGAAACGGCTGAGAGTTGTAGACCGCGTGCGGGCTACTCGTCCCATTCGATCTTAAGACTCTTGCGTCCTTTGAATGCCGCCTAGGTGTTGTCGGCAATTACGGCGACTCCGCCCAAGGGCTGGAACAGGTGCGGCGGTTTGAAGGGTTCGATGGTCAGCGTTTTCTGAACGCCGGGAACTTTGAGCGCGGCCTTGTCATCGTAGGATTTGATCTTTTGCCCGAGCACCGGAGGATGCTCGACCGAGGCATAGACCATGCCGGGCATGGTCGCGTCCATGCCGAAGATGGCTTTGCCGGTGACGATTTCCGGAAGGTCGAAGAGCGAATTGCTTTCTTTGCCGATGTAACGCCATTCGGAGCGAGGCTTGAGCGGGACGTCTTCTTTTTTCGGAACGGGGAGTTTGGCGGCAGCGGCGGCAATTTCGCCATAGCCGAGCTTGCGTCCAGCTGCGCTGATGCACGACAAAATGCGGCTCGGTCGTGCAATCCTTTGGCGAAACATTCCACTGCGCGGCGGCGGCGGTGATCAGCATGGCGCGGCCGGTGGCGCCCACCTGGCGCATCAGGTCGAAGTTGCTGCGGACGGAGTGCGAGCCGTCGGTATCCTGGTCGCCATATTTCGGATCGCCGATCGCCTGCTCGATGTTTACTTTCGACCAGTCGGCGTCGAGCTCGTCGGCGACGACTAGGGGCAAGGGCCGTGCGGCTGCCGCATCCCATCTCCGAGCGATGGGCGACGATGGTGACGGTGCCATCGGAGGCGATCGACATCCATAAACTTGGTTCAAACGGGCGCGCGGGCGCTTCGCCTTGCGCGGCCCATAGCGGCTCGGGAATGAAACGCGCACCCAGCACGAAAACACCGCTGGCTAATGCGCCTTGCAGAAATCCTCTTCGGCTGAAATTGCGGCTTACGTGACGGCTGACATTTTCGATGAGCTTCATGCCGTCTCCTTCGCAGCCTGATGGATGGCCGCCCGAATGCGCTGGTAGGTGCCGCAGCGGCAGAGATTGCCGGACATGGCCGTGTCGATATCCTGGTCGCTGGGATTCTTGTTGTCTTTGAGCAGCGCGATCGCCTGCATGATCTGGCCGGTCTGGCAGTAGCCGCATTGCGGAACCCGAATCTCCATCCACGCCTTTTGCACGGGGTGCAGGGGCGCGATGCCTTCAATGGTCGTGATGTCGGCGCCGCCCACTTCTTTCATGGGAGTGGTGCAGGAACGGATCGCCGCGCCGTTCTGGTGCACCGTGCAGGCTCCGCATAAGCGACATGCCGCAGCCGAACTTCGTTCCCGTGAGTTGCGCCACGTCGCGCAAATACCAGAGCAGCGGCATGTCGGGATCGCCGTCAAACGTCTTCTCTTTGCCGTTTACTTTAAAACGGATCATCTGTCCCTCGCGAAACTGCCGATGTTGCCCAAATTGATTTCCATATCGTAGTCGCAGAGCGCGAAATGTGGAAGAGTGACGCGGAGAGATGCCGGGCCAGCGCCAATCGCGCCGTCATATAATCGTCTGGCATTCTGGCATTGGATTTAGCGCGAGGAATTTTGGCATACGACGATCTGCGGGACTGGATCAAAGCACTGGACCGGGCCGGCGAACTGAAACGTGTCCGCACGGAAGCGGACCCAATTTTGGAAATTACGGAGATTGCCGATCGGGTTTCGAAGAGCAGAGTCATAGGAAAAGACGGGCAGGCAACGGTTGGCGGCAAGGCTCTGCTGTTTGAGAATTTGAAGGGCTATGCCGGCTCGCAACTTCTTATCAACCAGTTTGGATCGGCCCGCCGCATGCGGCTTGCGCTGGAAGTCGATGCACTTGACGAAATTGCCGAGCGGATTCGCGGATTTATGGATGTGAAGTCTCCGCAAGGCTTTCTCGACAAAGTGAAGATGTTGCCGATGCTGGCCGAGATGGGCAAGTTTTTTCCGAAGACCGTTCCCACGGGGCCGTGTAAAGAGGTGATCAAGCGCGATAATTTTTCGCTGCTTGATTTTCCTATTCTGCAATGCTGGCCGAAAGATGGCGGACGGTTCATCACGCTGCCCTGCGTGATTACGCGCGATCCCAAGACGGGGAAGCGGAATGTCGGCATGTATCGCATGCAGATCTATGATGAACGCACGACGGGCATGCACTGGCAGCGGCAGAAAGTTGCGGCGGAACATTACCGGGAGCGCATGCGGAGTGCGAGTGCCGTTGCTACGGATTCGCGGGCCTCTCGATCAGCGGCGGTTGATATCATGGCTCGCTCTTCTGGTGGGTCGATGCTGGCTGCGGGGGAGCGGCCTTCCGGACGAATGGAGGTCGCGGTCGCCATCGGGACCGAACCTGCGCTTACTTTTTCTGCCATCGTGCCCGCGCCTCCGGATGTCGAAGAATTCATCATCGCCGGATTTTTGCGGCAGAAGCCGGTGGAGTTGGTGAAGTGCGAAACGGTCGATCTCGAAGTTCCGGCTCATGCCGAGATCATTCTCGAAGGCTACGTGAATCTTGATGAGCTTCGCACCGAAGGGCCGTTCGGCGATCACACGGGCTTCTACTCGCTGGAGGATGAGTATCCGGTGTTTCACGTCACTTGCGTGACGCACCGAAAAGATCCGATCTATGCGACGACCGTTGTGGGCAAGCCTCCGCAGGAAGATGCCTGGATGGGCAAGGCGGTCGAGCGCATTTTTCTGCCGCTGATGAAACTGACGATTCCAGAACTTGTGGACATCAATCTGCCGATTGAAGGCGTGTTCCACAATCTGATGATCGTTTCGATTCGCAAGTCGTATCCGGGACAGGCGCGAAAGGTGATGAATGCCATCTGGTCGCTGGGGCAAGCGATGTTTACCAAGTGCATCATCGTGGTCGATGAGGACGTGGACGTGCAGGATTTGGGCGACGTTACGTTGAAGGCGCTGAATAACATCGATCCGGAGCGCGACATTCAGTTCACATTGGGGCCAGTGGATTCGCTCGACCACGCGTCGCGGCTGCGCGAACTATGGATCGAAGATGGGGATTGACGCTACGCGGAAATGGTCGACTGAGGGATTTGGGCGTCCGTGGCCGGATGAGATTGTGATGGACGCCAAGACCCGGGCGCTGGTGGATGGGAAGTGGAAGGCGCTGGCGAAGGAGCTAGGGATGGACTAGCGTGCTCAGCATGCCCACGGATCGCCTCACCAGACGATCCGGCGATTACCTGAGGTGCGGAGAAGACGCAGGGGTCTTTCGACTCCGCAGAAACTTCACGTTGTGAAGTTTCTGCTCCGCTCAAGATGACAACTTAGCTAAGATGACGGCTTAAAGATCACATTTCAGTTTGTCGGCACGCAGTCTAGCGCGGAGGCCTCTTTTCCTCCTTCGGCGCGGGTGCGGGCTTGCTTTGGGCGCGAGGGGCGCTTTGATGTTCAGGTTTTGGCGCGCTGTTGTGCGCGACAGTCTCCTTGGGCGCGGGAGCGGGCTTGCTTTCCGCGCGCGGCTCGGCTGCGTGTTCAGTCTTTGCTGGTTTTGCTGGCTTCGCTGGTTTGGGTTCGGCCTTGGCTGTCTTTTCATGCGCGGGAGCGGGTTTGCTTTCCGCACGCGGCTCGGTTGCGTGTTCGGTTTTTGCTGGTTTGGCCGGTTTGGATTCGGCTCTAGCCGTTTTTTCATGCGTGGGAGCGGGCTTGCTTTCCGCGCGCGGTTCAGTTGAGCGCTCGGTCTTTGCCGGTTTGGATTCGGCGCGAGCCGTCTTTTCTGGCTTAGGCGTCTTCTCGGTCTTCTCGGCATGGGTGGCAGCCGGTTTGGTTTCCTTGCGCGGCGCCCTGGCGTGCTCGGCGGCGGGCTTGGATGACGATGATCTGGATTCAGTCCTGGCTGTACTTTCACGTTTCGTTCGGGCGGACGGCGTTTTTTCCGCGGTAGTCCTGGCCGCACTTGCCCCTCGCGCTGCTACCACCCCGGTTTTGAAATCTCCCGGTTTGGCAGATGCGGCTATGGGAGGCTTACCGTGGTTGACGGAGGCTCGCAGGCTGCGGTCGCTTGCGGCAGCTTCCTGGTGCCTGGTTTGCTCCGCTGTGGGCGCGATGTGGCGTTCGCTGGCATATTTTTCCTGTTCGGCCGTTGGTCTGGCAGTGAGGCCGCCGCGTCCGCCATTGTAGCTGACGTGGTTCGAGCTGTTAACCACCGTCTTGGTGTACGTGTTGTGAATGATGGTGGTGTTTACGTTCATCACCGAGGTGTTATAGAAAAAGTTGCCGCCTTGCCAGTATCCGCCGGCAAAACCCGTGCCCCCGTATCCGAATCCATAATTAACGCCACCGTAGAAGCCGACATCGAGTCCCCAGTAGCCGGCGTGCCAGAGGTAAACGCCATCGCCCCAGCCCCAATATCCGGGGGTCCACAAGAAACCTTGCTCGGGCGCTTGAACCCAGGTACCAGGCACCCAGTAGTAGTCGCCGTCGTCCCAAGCCCAATAGCCGGGGGTCCAGAGATAGCCGTCACCCGGACAGACGGGCTGCGTGTACACGGGGAGAACCGGGGGTGCGACCGTAATGGACACGGCCACCTGCGCGAACGAGTGGACGGGGGAAGCGAGCAGGACGAGTGTCAAAAGCAGACAACCTAGCAAGCGGGCTGAGCGGGGGGAAGTCATTTTCATCACCTCGAAAGTTTGGTCGGCCAAGTCCGAGCGACCGTACTGGACATGGAATTACACTGTCTGTCCATGTCAAGTTGTGTAAACACAAATTGCACCCCTCTCCGATGCCGGGGAGCTGGTTGGGGTTGTCGATTAGCGGCGGTCCCGCGTAAGTAGTTCAAATTCTTCGGGAGTTTTCGGCCAGTCCTCCCGCAGCAGGCGCGACAGGGCGCGATCGGCGAGCAGCTTGCCTCCGGTCTGGCAGGTGGGACAGTAATTGGTTTCGTTGGAGGCGTAGCGGATGCGCTGGATTTTCGCCTGGCAGCGGGGGCACGGTTCTTTGTAGCGGCCATGAACCGCCATTTCTGGGCGAAAGGCGGTGACTTTCTCGGGAAATTGTTGCCGGTCTCTTGCCGCAAGCGCTCCGTCCATTGGAGCAGGCTGTTGCGCGCGGCAGTAAACAGACGCTCGATTTCTTCGGGCTTTAGCTTTTGTGTCAGCGCAAATGGCGAGAGGCGGGCTTCGAAAAGAATCTCGTCGGAGTAGGCGTTGCCGATGCCGCTGAAGCAGGTCGTGGATCGGTTAGAGCGCGCTTGAGCGTGTGGTTCTCGAGGTGAGAGCGGCCGTAAAGCGCTCCAGATCCGACTCCAGAACTTCGAGGCCTCCGGGATCGAGAGCGGCAGAGTCCCTCTTCTCCGGCCACCACGTGCAGGGAGGCGCGCTTTTGCGAGCCGGCTTCGGTCCAGAGCAGAGTGCCGTTGGGAAAATCGAAGGCCGCCAGGCCGCGCGGTGGTGAAACCTTGGCATCGCGTTTGCGCCAGTGCAGGCGGCCGGCAATCATCAGGTGCAGCACCAGCCAAAGGTCATTGTCGAGGCCGATGCAAATTCGTTTGCCCAGACGGCGCAATTCGAACGACGGTCTTTACCCTCCGCATCCGACAGCGGCGGAACTGCAGTGCGCAATAGAAATGGGCTGGCGATGCGCACGCGTTCGAGGCGCTGGCCTTGAATGCGTGGCTTCAGCGCATCGATGTAGACGACGATATCAGGCAGTTCGGGCACGGGCAAAGGCCTTGATAAATTCTCTCGACGATGGTACATCGCTGTATTTCGACAGGCTGGAGGCGAAGCGAGTTGTTGAACGCCCTGCCAACTTGTGTTCTCATTAGACGATGACGCGGCCCGTGGGGGCCGCATCTGCGCTGCTCTAACCTCAACTCGAACCTCGTAATTTGAGCGGAATACCAGAGGAGAACAATCATGAAAAAAGTCCACTACATTCCCAAGGGATACAACACGGTTACTCCTTACCTTGTGATCAAAGGCGCGGCGAAAGCAATCGACTATTACAAGAAGGTTTTCGGGGCGACCGTCATCGTGCGCATGGACGGTCCCGATGGCCGGGTGGGCCACGCCGAGTTGCAAATCGGCGACTCGCGCATCATGCTGGCGGATGAGAATCCTCAGATGGGATACCGCAGCGCCGAGAGTATCGGGGCGTCTCCGGTGAGCCTGTATGTATACCTCCCTGACTGCGACGGAGTGGTCGCCAAGGCAGCATCGGAGGGCGCAAAGATTCTCAAGCCGGTCGCCGACCAGTTCTATGGCGATCGCTCCGGCTTCATCCAGGATCCGTTCGGACATCTTTGGGGCATCGCAACGCACAAGGAAGACTTGTCGCCCAAGGAGATCGATGAACGCGCCCGGAAGGCTATGGCGGCGGCTTGAGGACGGCTCTTGGCTGTTGGCTCTTAGCTCTTGGCTTCAAGACCCAATTCTCAACCAACGTAGACAGACGGCGAACACCGGAAGAACCCTCGTTGGCTGAGAGTCTTGGGTCTTGATGACATCCATGCTTCGTGTCACTGCAACTCACAACCTTAGAAAGGAACTCTCCCATGCTTTCTGCTGGTAATCCGTTTCCGAATTTTTCGCTGCCTAATCAGAACGGCAAAACCATGAAGCTCTCCGATTTCGCGGGGCAGTGGCTTATCGTTTATTTTTATCCGAAAGACGACACGCCGGGCTGCACCATCCAGGGCAAGTCGTTTACCGCGACCAAGGCCGATTTCGACGCTGCCGGGATCAAAGTCGTTGGGCGTAAGCTGCCGACGACGTTACCTCGCACCGGAACTTCTCCCACAAGTTTGCGTTCACCATCGACTTGCTTTCCGACACCGATTCCACACTGATGAAGACGCTCGGCATCGGCCAGGCGGAATGGAAAGGGGATGAAGTTCTGGGAGCGAACCACTTTTGTCATTGATCCGAAGGGCGTAATTCGCAAGGTGTACGAGAAGGTGAACCCGGAAGGCCACGAGAAGGTGCTGCTCGACGACATTAAAGGGATGATGGCAAAGGCGGCATAGAGGAGATCACGAGTATAGGAAATCAGAGTAGAGACGCGGCTTGCCGCGTCGCTTTTGCCAGGCGGCTCGACTGCTGCCGCTTCCACGGGCGGCGCAGCATTCCTGCCAAGCCCTCGGCCATCGCCGACGGCAGGATTTTGTGCAAGCCTGTGCGCGCAAGTCGCGATAGCCCTGGGTTCCGGCAAAAAGATCGCTCATCAGATCGCGGATGCTCGCGCTTTGCGCGGTCAGAGACACCATCCGCTCCAGAACGCTTTCGCCGAAAATTGCCCGTTGTAGAAGCGCTGGGAGACGTGTGCCGCCAGCTTCAACTCCGGTAGCACTTCTGCTTCTACCATCGCCCGGTAGTCGTTGGGTCGTCCGGCCAACAGCGCGTTGGCGCACAACTCCGCCGAGCGCAGTGCGTAGTAGAGACCCTCTCCGGTAATCGGGTCGACCAGGCCGGCGCTGTCGCCACCATGGCCCAGCCTTCGCCCGCAGACTGCGAGCGCGTCGAAGGTCTGGGCACGAAAGGACGGCAGAATGTGCGAATAAAAGTTGGCGCCATCTAACTGAGAAGCCGTTTTCCTCGAGCCAGCGTTCCAGATGCGGCGCAAATTGCCGGTCGAGGTTTCTCCCATCTTGCCCACGATTCCGGCAGAAACATGATCGGCGCGGGGGAAGACCCAGATGTAGCCGGTGATTCCCTTCAGAAACTGAATCTGCATCAAGGACGCGCGGCCGGGGATGAAGTAGCCCGCGGTGACCATCAGATCGCTCGGCGAAATCGGCGGGAGAAATTGCGCGCGCAACGGATTGCGCGCGCCCGCCGCCAGAATCAGGTAGGACGCGCGGTATTCACGCTGGGGCGTAACCAGTTGCCAGTGATTTTCGTTGTCACCGCCACTGCCATCGCCGGTGCGCGCGATCCGAGTGACGCGTTCCTGTCGAATGTTGACCCGCGCGCCATCCCCGGCGCGTCGCGCGCGCTCCAACAATAAGCCATTCAACGCCAGTCGAGAGAAGATGGCGACGGGGTGCTGCAAGTGGAAGCGCACCCGCCGACCCGATGGGCTAATCAACTCACACTGTTCAACTGAATTGTGTTCAACCAGATGATTTCGACGGAATTGATTTCGCCGGCTGTCGGCCAGAAACGGATATTGCTGCAAAGCTTTGTGCGTAAGGCCGCCGCCGCAGGGTTTCTCCCACGCGAGCTTTTCTTCAAAGAGAAGGATGTCTCTGCCTGCCGCTCGCCAGGACGCGCAGCGGCTAGAGCGCCCGCGGGACCGCCGCCGACAATCGCGATGGGGTGATGCGTGGTCATATTCGGGTTATGAATTTTGCCGTAGGCACATGGAAAACACTCGCCGGCGGGCAGCGACGATTCCGCCGCCGCTGCGCGCGAGTTCTTCCCGAGCCGGGGTTGGCAAGCCGGCAATGACCCGCGAACTTGCGAATGCCGTTTACTGCAGCGTGGTCGAGCAGTCAGCCCCTGATAAATGAACAATCCGGCAATGACCAGGATCATGACTCCCGACAAGGCGCCGAGCACCTTGACGATGGGCTGATCTTTTTCATCTTGGCCAGAACTTCAGTTTGATCCTTATGCATCTGGGATTCGGTATCATTGAGGAAGATGGAATCGTCCTCGTGCATGGTGAGAGTGCTGCGATAGATCAAGAGGATAATCAGAATCCCCGTCAGAATACCCCACGCGACCAGCAGCATGAACATCGGAGTCATACGCCACCTCGGAGCTAAGAATCGAGCCGATTCCCCGAAGTTGCCATTTGTAGGTAGCAGCGGAAACGATGCGGCCGTCCGCCGACGTTCGGGCACTGACTCTTCTGCGCACGATTATAGACCCATTGGCAAGAGGGGCCGCGACTTCTTGGTGGCCGAAGCATCTAATGATTAGATTGCGAAAGCGATACTGGCTCGAAAAAGGCTTGCCGAGCCGGTCGCGACCTTTGTTATAATCAGAATTACAAGGAGATCACTCAGATGGCGACTACCACCGTACCCGAAACGCAACCCAAAACCGCGGCACCTGTCCTGACCCCATCCGCGATTGCCAAGGTCAAGGAGATCATGGCCCGCAGACGCCGGTCCCGTCGGGATTGCGCTTGTCGGTTGTCGGCGGCGGTTGCTCCGGCTTTCAATATTCCATGGCCTTCGAGAATGGCGCCGGCATGATGGATAAGGTTTTCGACTTTGACGGATTGAAGGTTTACGTCGATGCCACTTCGCTGATGTATCTGGGCGGAGCGCACGTGGATTACGTCGAGACGCTGGAAGGCGCCGGATTCAAGTTCGAGAACCCGAACGTGAAGAGCACTTGCGGCTGCGGCTCCTCGTTTAACGTTTAACCGAGCAACGGTCGACGAATTTCTGACGTTTGGCGCAAGCCTCGCTGTTTAGGTTTTGCGTGGCGTATTTTCCGGTTCTCCGATAAAGCCTGTTCGTGCGGGGCTTTTCTTGATGGATAGCAGATTGAGCCCGAAATCCGACTCTACTGCTGGGACCCTGCGTGGGGCCTGGTCTGCGGAGCCGGCTGAAGAATCGGGCTCTGGCCGCCGTTCGGGGTTGATCCCTGTCCCAGACCCTGATCCAAAACCGCTTTGTCCTAGTTCCGCCTTGCCCCGGAGCACCGCCAGGCGTCTGTCCGGGAGTGAGCCCACCTGCGCCCGTGTTCCATTCGGATTGATCGGCCCGGTCAGCAGGCCGCCGACGTCGGCCATCGGCATGTAAATGAAGAACCAATCGTTGTAATGGTTCTTGTCGAAGAACACGCGAATCGTTTTGGCTTTGCTGGTGCTGGCGACCCCGAGTATCGGGCCTCCGCCGAACGTCTGCCCATTGGGGCCGGAGCTGCAGAACTGAACTCGGAGACGATGATCCCGGGCCAGTCGAAGGCTGCCCTTCCGTATCGGCGAACTCTGGAAGAGGAACTGCTGGAGGAAGAACTGTTCGAAGAAGAGCTGCCGGAGTCGCTGCTCGCCGAAGCCGGCGTAGTCGTGCTCGTCTGCTGAGCGCCACCTGGTTGCGCTCCGAAGCTGCCGGGGCCACTTTGCGGGCCATGCCGACCGTGCGATCCGCCGAATCCGCCTTTGTCCTGCCGAGTCCACCTTGCGCGCCGGACCCGCTTTGCCCCGCCGGTTGGCCTAGTACCGGCCCATTGTTTAAGGCTGATATCCACCTGAGTGCAGGAACTTGAAGGGTCTTTCCTTGTGCGTGACTGGATCGACATTCATAGGATCGGTATAGCGCTTGCGTAGAAAACGAATGTTGTTGGTATTCTCCAACTCTTCGACGCGCGTTGGATACCGTCCGAACTTCTTATAGAAATGTTGAATCGCGCGCATGTAGGAGTTGCCGCGATGCATCATTTCCTCTTCGCGGTCGCGCATAATCTGCTGTTTAATGCCGGGCAGCGACGGCAAGCATGGCCAGAGTGATCATCGCCAGGGCCAGCATCAGCGTGATCATCATGTAACCGCGCTGGAGGGATTTGTAATTTGTGATTTGTAACTTGTAATCTGGCCGATCTCAAACCACGATGTCGCATAACCGCCGCTCGCTTTCAAAATTACAAATTACAAATTACCAATTTGCAAAATCCAATGCCGCGGCCTTTATCCTGGTTAGCCTTGGGTCAAGGGGAGGCTTTGGCGATTGTTGTTGAGCACATCTTCCACGTCCACCGTGGTCGGAGAAATGCGCAGTACGCGATAACGACGGTCGACGATGTCACCCTCGGCGGCGATAAAGATGTCTTCGCCCTGAGACAAAAATACCTTCTTCGTTTCTCCGGGACGATTGGCAAAGCCAAAGAACTTGAGTGTGATTGGGGGCGGCGGCGGAATGGGCGGAGGATGGCGAATGGCCTGCCTCTTCGGGAACATCGCTCGTGCCGTTTCCATGTGGCTTGGGATCACTGCCACCGATCCCGCGACAAAAATATTTCTGCCGTTGCCCGCGTACTTGATTTCCTCGCTTTGGCTGAGCAGGTTGAGGTCGAGGGTGGGATCGAGCCGTGGCTCCACGAAGGGTATTATTTTTCCGGAAGCGGTGCGGCGGGTAGCGGGTTTGGCTGCTATGGTTGCCGTCTGCGCCGTGGTGGGGGCGTAGAGGATGACGAAGGCCAGAATTCATAGGCCATCATCAGCACGGCAATCCCGCCTAACACGGCCAGCGCGATAGACTTGCTTCCGATTTTCGACTCCCAGTTTCACTTATGCACCCGACCGCAAGTAACTGTGGATGGTGATTCCCAACTTGACCGGTCCCTCGCCTTCGCCGGCCAGGTCCACGCTATCCACCTCAAAAAACATTTTCGACCGTTCCAGCGTATTAATAAAGCGCACCAGTTGCAGGTAGTCTCCGGAAAAACTGCCATCGATTTCGACCGGAACTATACCGGAGCTCTCGGCATCCTCTTCCTTGTAGTGCTCCTGCTGGATATGAATGCTATTTTCGGAGGCCAGCTTTCCCAGTTCATTGACCAGATCGGAATCCTTGGCGGCAAAGCGGTCCTTGTAGAACTCTCCAATCTGATTCTTGGCGAGTACGATTTTCTTGTCCATGCCGCGCAGCGGTTCGACGGCATGGGTTTTCTTGGTTAGTTCGGCCCTGAGTTCGTTGATCTGGAGCCGGCGCGAATCCTCCGACCCCACGAGCGGCGAGAACAGAACGACCACGGCCACTAGATCGGCGGCCAGCATGGCGCCAATCGCAATTTTCAAACCGCGCCGGGAATTTCCAAGATCGGGCATTACTTCTGGCTCCTCTCTTTTTCGCTCTTGCCTGGCTCGCTTCTGTCTTTCCCGCTACGATCTTTCGCGTCGGCAATCATGTCGGGAACATAGATCGCGATTACTAACGCGGCTACGCCTGCTCCCGCTTGCGAGGCCTCACTCGCTTGCACCAGTTGGGCTCCCTGAAAATGCTTCGAGCCTTCCATGCGATGAACCAGTTCGACGGCGGCGGCGCGAGTATCGCACGCCACTCTCATCTGCAGTTCCATCTGATTCTGCTCATTCAACTCCGGCCGCAGCGAGACCACGTGCAAGTTCGGAGGCATAACCTGCTCGAGATCCTCGAAGACTCGCGTCCAGGAAAAAGATTTGCGTTGAATCAGTCCATTCAGGAACTGAGACTGGTCGCGGGTGCTGCGGTTGGCGGCCAGATCGAGAAAGGCCTGCGCCTGTGCCCGTTCGCTGTCGCGCTCCGCGATTTGTCCCTGCAGTCTAGCGATCTCGCGGCGATCTCTTCCGGCGTTGCGCCAGTCGTTGACCGCCAAGCCCAGCAGGAACAGCGTCAACGCCGCCAGCAGGCCGACTCCCAATCCCCATCGCGCCCAGAATTCACGGGCATCTTCGTAGGGGTGGGTTGCGAGATTGATGTCTAAACGCATAGTTGTGAAAGTTCGTCGTTCGCTGTTCGTCGTTCGCTTTTCCCCGCGGTTTTTAGCGAAAAGCGAACGACGAACAGCGGTCCTTGCCCTCTATGAAATTAACGCTCCCACTACTCCTGCCATGCGCCACCGGGGAACCGTGCCGGTGGTGGAACCGATCTGCGACGTGGTCACCAGTTCTTCCACTGCCGCTCCGGACTGACTCTTCAGCGCCGTCGCGGCGATACCTGTCTCGGGAAGACCCGCTACATACACTCGCTCGATGTTCAGGTTGTAGGTGTCCTGGAAAAACACCACCGAAGGATAGACTTCCTCCGCCAGTTGTTCGCCGGTAATGGTCACGCCGCGCACATTTTCGAGGGTGCGGGCGAGCAGCAACTGGTCCTGATCGAGAATGGCAATGCTGATGGTGCGCGCGTCTACCTTGACCACCAACGTGGGCCGCTCCGCGTCCGCTGCTCCTATCGCCGCCAGCATCGACGGCATCACCATCCCCGGACTGTAGCCCGCGTCGCGAAATGCCGACTCATATTCCTCGAGCACCTTGTTCAGCACCACCGCCGCTACTGCCTGCACGCCTTTCTTCGTAGGGTGGGCGTGATAGGAGATGCGGGCATCGGAGGGATCGAAGGGCAGCGATTTTTTCAAGCGGAAGCGGACCACGGCTTCGGCTTCCTCTCGTTTGGCGGGAAGAGCTTCGAAATCGAGAAGGACGACGCGCACCGTGGTATCGGGCAGAATCGCGATCACATCGCGGGCGCGCCCGCTCACACTACCGAGAGTGCTTTCAATGGCCTGCCGGATGGCCGCTCCATCGCGCAGATTCGTTTCCATCAAATCGGGGACCACGGTTCCCGGTGCAAGTTCGCGCGCCGATGCCATCTCCACAATCCGCCCGGCATCGGCGGCGCGGCCAGCCAGAACGCGGTCGGCTGCGATCTCGCAGGCGAGCGTTGGACGGCGAACGTGTTTGGGACTGGCAGCCATATTTATTTTGACCTTCCGCTAACCTCGATGATATCCCGTGCTTTCATGCTGCGAGTAGTTACCTCCGGGGATGCCGGGACTGGACTGACGGCCCTGCAAAGGGTAACTGAAAGGCGTCTGCGAATGACGGGCAAAGCCCCGTCTCTACGCGGCACCTCAGCGCATGGTCTCGATAAAGGTGACCTTGTTGATCTCTTTCAGCGTGGTGAAACCTCCGCGCACTTTGTCGAGCGCGGATTCGCGCAGGAAACGCATGCCGTCTTCGCGGGCGGCTTTGCGGATTTCCGAGGTCGGCCTCCGCTCCAGAATCATCTCGCGGATGCGGTCGGTCAAATCCAGGAGTTCATGAATCGCGGTGCGGCCGCGGAAACCAGTTCCCGCGCACTCGATGCAGCCCTGGCCTTCATACAAAGGAACCTGCGACCACTGTGCCGCGTCGAGGCCGCTGGCTTCGAGCACGTCATTTGGATAATGCACGGCGGTGCGGCAGGAATCGCAGATGATGCGCACCAGTCGCTGCGCGAGAATACAGTTCAGAGCCGAGACAAAGTTATAAGGCTCGACGCCCATGTTCAGGAAGCGCCCGAGGACGTCGACCACGTTGTTGGCGTGGACGGTGGTGAACACGAGGTGTCCGGTGAGCGCGGATTGGATGGCGATCTGGGCGGTTTCGTTGTCGCGAATTTCGCCGACCATGATCTTGTCGGGATCGTGACGCAAAATGGAGCGCAGACCGCGAGCGAAGGTCAAACCCTTTTTTTCGTTGACCGGAATCTGGGTGATGCCGCGCAGTTGATACTCGACCGGATCCTCAATGGTGATGATCTTGTCTTCGTCGGTTTTGATCTCGTTGACGGCGGCATAGAGTGTGGTGGTTTTGCCGCTGCCGGTCGGGCCGGTGACCAGCACCATGCCGTAGGGTTCCTTGATGTAGGCGCGGAAGCGGCGCAGGTCGTTGGGGTCGAAGCCGACTACGTCGAGCGTGAGCTTCTTGAACTTTTCACTCATCGACTCCTTGTCGAGGACGCGGAGGACGGCGTCTTCGCCATGGATCGACGGCATGATGGATACGCGGAAGTCGATGGCGCGGCCACTGTATTTCACGCGAAAGCGGCCGTCCTGAGGCACACGGCGCTCGGAAATATCGAGCTCACTCATGACCTTGATGCGCGAAATGATAGTCGAGTGATGCTCTTTGCCGATGGGCGGCATGGCGTTGGTAAGCACGCCGTCGATACGAAACTTGATGACCACCGAATCGTCGCGCGTCTCAATGTGGATGTCACTCGCCCGCCGCTGCAACGCCGTGAAAATCGTGGTGTCGACCAGGCGGATGATCGGGCTCATGTCCTGGCCCGCGGTTGCCGTCAACTTGTCGATGGAGATGGTTTCGTCGTTGCCGGCTTCGTCCTCGCGGATGACGTCGAGTGTGAATCCCTCGCTCGCGTCTTCCAGCACGCGCTTGGATTGTTCGGTTTTTTGCAGAATGTCGGAGATCTGCTTCAGGGTAGAAACTTTGGTGACAATGCGCTTGCCGAGCAGAAGGCTGATCTCGTCGATCATCATCAACTGGCTGGGATCGGCAATCGCAATCGCGAGGCGGCCGTCGTCGGTCTCGTCGAGGGGGACGAACTTATAGCGGAACATCAGGTGCACGGGGATCTTTTCGAACAGATCATGGTGCAACTGGAAGTCGCTGAGATCGATAAATTCGCAGCGGTAGCGGCGCGCGATATCGCGCGCGCGTTCGAGTTCGTCGGGAATGGATGCCGGTTCCGGCACCAACTTTCCGCCATTTCCACCCGTTACCAGCACTGTTTTCTTGTCGGCCATTGCCATACCAGTTTACAGCCCCTTCCAAAACAGCTCCTAAAGGAGCTTCTATAACACGGCATTTGCGGTATGCCTGAAGGCATACCCTGACACGAACCCTGATACGAATCGTAACTCTTCAATGCACTTGCGCTCCCAAGGTAAAGATCGGCATGTACAGGGAGATCAAGATGCCGCCTACGAACACTGCCATGACTACCAGGATCAATGGTTCAATCAGCGCCATGGCTGCGCCGAGAGCCGTCTGCACGTCCTCTTCGTAAAACTCGGCTACGGAGGCGAGCATGGCGGGCAGCGCGCCGGTCGATTCGCCTACCTCGAGCATTTCCACGGCGAGATCGGGAAACAGCTTTTGCGTCTCCAGGGCATGCGCCAGGCTCTGGCCTTCTTTCACGCGCTCGGCCGCGGCGGTGACTCCGTTCAGCATTTGGCGGCTGCTCAGCGACTCAGCAGCGGTTTCCATCGCCGGCACCAAGGGCAGACCGCCCTGGAGCAGGGTACCGAGAATGCGCGAGAAGTTCGCCACCTGGTATTTGAGGCGGATTTCCCCAATCAGCGGCAGCGATAGCAGGAAGCGGTCAATGCGTTCGGCGCCGCGATCGCTCTGCTTCCAGCGCAACAACAGCACGACCGAGACGATCAAAACCAGCCCGACAATCCATCCGTACTTCTGCGCGTTCACACCGAGCGTCAGCATGAAGACGGTGATCGCCGGCAGTTGCGCTCCCAGATTGTTGAACAGATCGGCAAACTTTGGCACCACGTAGGTGATCAGAAATACCAGCATCACCGTCACGACCGAAACGAGCAACGCCGGATACACCAGGGACACGAGAAGCTTCTTGCGGAACGTCTGCACCATGCGCTGGTAGGTGATGTAGCGGCTGAGCACTTCTTCCATGTTGCCGCTCTTCTCGCCCGCCATCAGCGTGGTTGTGTACATTTTCGGAAACGCCTGCTGGGCGGCGAAAGCATCGGAGAGCAGCTCTCCACCTTTTACGCGCTCGCGTACATTTTCGAGTTGCTTCAGGAGGGATTGGTCCCGTTGGCGCTTGATCAAAAGATCGAGCGCGGTCAGGATCGGTAGTCCAGCCTTGATCAGAGTTAGAAATTGCTGATTGAAGATCAGGAAAGTGGCTTGTTTGAGCTTGGTGCGCCTTCCAAACTTGCCGCCGCCGCTGAGGATGGTGCGGGGCTTGACCCAGTAGACCAGGTATCCCTGTTGCACGAAGCGATCGTGGACCTCGGCTTCGGAATAGCCGTTTTCCACCTGCTGCCGCAGATGGCCCTGTTCGTCGGCGACTTTGACCAGGAATTGTGCCATGCGCTATCGTCTTCCGGTTTTCCGGTTGTGAGCGGTGCTGGGTGTCTTAGCTAAGTGTAACATTCCATTCCCCTGAGCCCTTACCGTAACCCCGCCCGCGCGGTACGGAAGTAACCAGCTTGCGCCTTGTCTCGGTCTTGGTTCGGGCTCAGACGCAGCCAGCCGCGCCTCTACGTAAGAAGCTACGGTCCCAATTCTCCTTCTACGGTTTCAACCCCCGGGGGAGGAGTGAATTGAAACCGTCGGTCACTCATTTCCTCGTTCTCTTTCCAGCCGGCGAAGCGAAACTCTGTGGTCGCGCCGTCCGCGTCGACCAAAACGATGCGGACAATCTGGTCGGAGGGCGTGATCTCGAGTTGCACCTCGCTCACTTGGCCTGCCGTGGTCTGAGGAACGCCCCGCAATACTGTATTGCCCGGTTGCAGGGGCGATTGATCCACAGCTTTCGAGAGTCCTCGTAATTCATTCTCCAGTTTGGTTTTACCGAGCAAGAATGCCAACGGTGATCGGAGATCATCCAGCTTCCGCAGCGTTGTTTTTCTGAGCTGCCGTTCGGCCGGCAGGTAAAACCACACAAGCTGGCCGTCGCTGACAAACAGCTTCTCTTTTGGAGAACGATATTCCCAGCGCATCTTGCGCGGCTTTTTCAGCCACAAGGTGCCCGATTCGACGCGCTCCGGACCGTCGCCGCGATAGGTCTCGGTGAAGTCCGATTCGAGGCTGCGCAGGTGGTTGTAGTGGTCGTCGACGGCGCGGGCGAGCTGGTGAACGTCGTTACTTTGGGCTGGCGCGGGAAAGGCGGCTGCCGCCAGCAGGAAATACGAAAACAGCCAACACAAGAGTCCAGTTTTCACGTTCGATCGATTCCCCAATCTTGATTTCCCAGTGCTGATTTTACCTTCACTCTGCTTTCGGGAAGAATCTGTTATACAACTTGCAGGCACGCAACAAGAGACGACTCTGTAGTCATTTGCAATAGTCAGTTCCAATCCAGTGAGGCCTTAGATGAATTTCTTCACGTCGCAGAAGTTTCTCGCAATCTACTCCGGCGTTCTCACCCTTGCGTTTGTGTCTGCCGTTTTGCTGGGCGCGAGCAAACCGTCATCCAACGCCAGTTTTGACCAGATCACGGTCCATCGGATCAATATCGTCGAACCCGACGGCACAACGCGCATGGTGATTTCCGACAACGCCGAATTCCCGGGCGCCTATTACAGGGGCAAGGAATATCCACGCGCTGATCGGGATGCTACCGGGATGCTTTTCAATAACGAAGAGGGGACGGAAAATGGAGGTCTTATCTTCGGCGGCAAAAAGGATAAGGACGGTGTCACTCATAGTTGGGGACATCTCAGCTTTGACGAATACGAGCGGGACCAGACGTTAGTGATGGAATCGAGCAGTGATGGCGACTCGCGTACCACCTACTACGTGGTCAACGACGACGACACTCCGTATGCGATTACGCCCGAAATGTATGCGGAGTGGCAGCGTGCGAAGGCGACGCCGTCTGGGTCAGAGCGCGTTGCCGCATTCAAGGCATTGCATGAGAAATATCCCGGAGGCATTATCAATCGAGGCTATTTCGGTCGCGCCCGCGACAAGTCGGTGAGCCTCAGTCTCAGCGATCCGCAAGGACATGAACGGCTGGTAGCGCGTGTTTCGGCGGATGGCACACCCGTACTCGAATTTCTCGATGCGGGCGGCAAGGTAATCCGTACGATCGGCGCAGATGCGAAGTAGATTGGGTCAAACCTTACGGATGGGTGAACAGCGAGTATTGCACGGTCCCTTCGGATTTCACGAATGCCGGCGACGCCTCGAGTAGGCCGCTCATTGCGGGGTTGTGATACACGATCCAAACCTGCCTGGGCGATTGCCGCAAAGACTGCTCGAGATTTCGAATGGTGCGCCGCAATCCCGGTTCCGGGAGTGGATTAAACAGGTAGAGCAGCATCGGCGTGTCGGGAAAAATAAATTCGCAGGCGTCGGCGCAGACCGCTTCGATTCGGTTGCAGCGCTGGGTTGCGGAGTGATAGGCGCGAATATTTTTTTCCGCCGCGCGATGCAACTCCGCCAGCAACTCTACTCCTATAATCTTCCGGAACGGATACTCCGAAGCCATCAGCAGCGTGCGCCCCTTGCCGGAACCGAGATCGACGAAGGTGAATTGATCGAATGCGATGGGCAGGTTCGCCATCATTTCTCGAAATAGGGCTGGGTCGGTCGGTTGATACGGGGAGAAAAACAGGCCGAGCAGGCGCGCTTGCCAACCTACGGTGCCGCTGGTGGTGTTGACGCGGTGTTCCCAGTCGTACTCCATGTCGCCATAACGCTGGCGACGGCGCTCGGGCGTCGAGTCGCGGACAAAGCTCCAGAGGTTGCGAAGCAGCAGGGAAGTTGCGCGGGCCGCGCCGTTCTGTTGCGACTGCTCTCGCCACCAATGGCTGAAGGTGTTCCAGAATTGGGTCATTGGAATTACTGAACCGCTTAGTCATTTACTCATGGATTCATTCAATCATCTTGGTTCAATGATTCAATGTATCAATGTTCAAATGATTTAATGTCTCAATGACTCGGCGTTTCGCGCGGGGGTTGCGGCGGTGACATGCCTGGGGGCAGGCCCTTGGTGATGAAGGGAATCTTCTCCGGATCCTGCACTTCGATGCGGCCATCCGGCATCAGTTTGTACGGGTGTTCCTTCGGATCGGTTGGCGTCCCATGAATAAATCCCGCGCGCTCCAGATCGCCCATGCTGGAGGGCAACCGCCCGTTCTGGGCATGATATTTTTCGACTACTTGCTCCAATTGCGTTACCTCTTCATCCACCTGCAGGGCAAGTAAGTGTTCGACCGCGTTCTGGCGGATGCGCGCTTCTTTCGTGCTCTCGTAGGTGGTGAGCCACAACATGCGCGCGGTGTCGAATTCGCCTGCATGCTGCGCCATCCTGCGCCGCGAGGATAGGCATGTATTCATTGGTCACCGGAAGGGCTGCTCCCTGCTTGAACGCATCGGCCGCCTTGGCATAGTCCTTGAACTCGGTGTAGTAGAGAAAACCCAAGATTGTAGTAGAGGCGCCACTGGTCGGGATTGTGTTCGATTCCGTATTTGATGAGCGAGAGCGCGGCACCCGGCAAGCCCGCACCACTCGGCGGTTTCGGAGCCAGAAAGTTGGCGCCAAACTGGTAGGCCGGCAAAAGCTTCGGATCGAGTTCGGTCGTGACTTCGAGCAGCGGGGCCAGCAGGCGGAAATCGCCAGAATCGATGTGATGTTGAATGCCGAAATACTGCACCGCGCGAGTCCAATAAATGTCAGCGAGCAGGCCAGTGTAGCCAAGGCTCATCCGGCGAAGCACCTTGGAAGAGCGCAGATAAAGCGCCTGCTGGGGAATCGCTTGAGGGCGCAGGCGGTCAATGGCAGAAAGCGTTGCCATGGCGCCAGCCATGGAAAGAAGCAGAACTGTGCCGGCGATCAGGTTGACGCGCCGCGCCGTGGTCATTTCAGATTTCGGCGCTGGAAGATCAGCACCGCTCCCGAGATAGCCATCGCCGAATACAGCAGCGCGTAGACGGTGTTGTAGAGGATCAGGCGTCCGGGTACGGGGTCGCCGTGCGCCACCTGGTTGATCACGTTCAAGGCGGAAAAATTCGGTACCAGGTAGGCGATGGCGGTTGCCAGCCAGCCTCCGATTCCCTGGGTGATGCGGGCAAAGCCGCGCAGATCCTCCGCCAGACTTCCGATTACGAACAGCGCGAAAGTAAAGACCGCCGCCATCAGCGGCGTCGAAAAAGAGGAGAAAAACAGGGCCAGCGCGCACACAATCAGAAATTGCAGCACGATGAAGTAGAGCGCGGCGAGCACCCAGACGTCCATTTTCTCGAACTTGTGCGCCACGTAGAGCAGCGCGAGCAACACGCCGATCGCCATGAAGAACGTGTTCACCACCAGCGTTCCCGTAAGCCCAAAGAATTTGCCCGACTACGAACTCCCAGCGGCGGACCGGCCGCGACAGAACGGTGTAGAGCGTGCGTTTGTCGATCTCTTTTGAAACCAGGCCAATGCCGATGAAAATGGCGATCACCACTCCAAACAGCGATACCGCGGTCAGGCCGAGGTTGACCACCACCAGGCGTTCGATGTCGATGGAAATTTCTCCCACCAGAATCGCCGCCCCGGAAAGCAGCAGGGCAAATGCGATCAGGTTGTACAGAACGCGGTCGCGCACGGCCTCGCGAAAGGTGTTGAACGCAATGTATCCGATGCGAGAGTTCACGCGCCCACCCCTTTCCGGCTTGCTTCATCCGGGCGTCGTTTCCGGTCGTCTGCCTTGGCGATTTCGCTTTTTTGTCCTGTCAGCGGGCGGAGTTTCTGGATGTAATACTCCTCGAGCGAACGGCGAACCGGAGTCAGGGAGATCAGTTTGAGGCGCTCGCGCCGCAGCACTTCGAGCGCGGCATCCTGCTGCTCTTCGGGCAACACCGCGTTGACCATGTCGCCGCTGACGCTGCGCCTCGGCTCCGAGGCTGGTCCAAACCCGCCGGTACTTTGGTGGCGCAAAAAATAATCTCGATTTTGCCTTGCTGTTCGCGAAGTCAATTCCGCAACCGCGCCCACTCCGCGCAGCTCGCCCTGATGGATGACGCCGACACGGTCGCAAAGCGCCTCCGCGTCCGACAGAATGTGGGTGGAAAAGAAAACCGTCTTGCCTTCGGAGCGCAGTTGCTGGATGAGATCCCGGACCTCGCGTCGCCCCATCGGGTCCAGTCCCGACATGGGCTCATCCAGAAACACGAGCTTGGGATCATGCAGGATGGCCTGCGCCAAGCCTACCCGTTGCAACATGCCCTTCGAGAATTTCCGCAACTGCACGCCCGCCGCATCGCTCAATCCCACGCGCTCCAGCATCTGCTCCACGCGCGCCGAGCGGCCTTTTGCCGGAACTCCCGAAAGCTGCGCGTAGTAGTTGAGCAGTTCGCGGGCACTGAGATGGTCGTAGAAGTAGGGTTGCTCGGGCAGAAAACCAATCTGCGATTTCACCCGCGGATCGTCGCATGTCCATGCCCAGAATCCGCGCGCTTCCAGCCGTGGGGAATACCAGACCCATCAGGAGTTTGAGAGTCGTGGTCTTGCCGGCGCCGTTGGGACCGAGGAAGCCGAAGACCTCTCCCTCTTCAATGGTGAGGCGAAGCGGACGCAGGGCCAGTTTCGGCCGCTTGCGCCAAAATCCAACTAGATAGCTCTTTTCCAGATCGAGAATTTCAATCGCAGCCATGGCTATGCGCGGGTTACCAGCCCCTTACGTGGAATTTGCTGTGGAACCTGATGAAGAGAATTATAAGCAATGCCGGGGCGCCCTGCGGCGGTGGGGCACGCGGGAGGGTTACGAAGGTAAACCGATCACGGCAGCCGGGCTGGAGCAGGCAAAGTTGCGCCGCCCCGCAATCGCTAGTTTTGCGGAGCGGACGGTGCCATCGCAGGTCGTGATCGCGGTCGTAGCTGACGCGAATTACCGCATCGGCGAACGAACAATAGTAAGTGCATTCCCGAATAGTTCTACGTGATCGGGCTGGCGATGAAGTTGTAGCTTGAGGCCGGGGTGCCGCTCACATTGCTGAGCGTGGAAGTTGTATCCGCTTCTTTGGCCGGCACGCCAGCACGGTGTCGATCAGGCAGGCGCTCGGTGGAACTCGGCGGCGTGCAACTGGTGCCACTGAGGAGCGGTGAGCGTACTAGCAAAACCCACCGTGGGATACGCGGAATTGTAGGAGATCTGCGCCGAATTCAAGGTTCGGAGCGCGGCCACTGCCGCTGATTCGTTGGCCGCAATACGTGAGCGCAGAAAAGCTCGGCACAGCAATCGCCGCAATGATCAGAATGATAGCTACAACAATCAATAGTTCAATGAGCGAGAATCCTTTGCTGCGTTCGCATTGCGTCTACCTCGGTCGCGGATGAGCCTATCGGCTGAATCCGAGCAGAACTGTTGCACTTTGCATGCCGGACGCAGGCCTTTACCGACGCAACGGAAACCCCTGAAAACACAGTGTGATTCGATGTTGAGTTGTCAGGTTCGCTGCTTTCGTCGTTCTCCTCCAGCGGAAATGACATTTTGTGTCAGTTGATTCCTCAGCCTGGCGCAGCCAGCGCAACTCAAGAAATGCCGCCATAATAAATAAAGCAGAGGATTTCTCCTCTGCTTCTTTCTGGCTTGTACCCTCCCCCAGGCACTTAGCCAAACTCAAACTTATTGCAATGGCGAAACGCTGGTGGTGCAAGTGGTGATGGCGGTTGAGTTGAATCGAACCACGGCGTCGCCGAACGAACAGAAGTACCGAACACCCGTCTGGTTCGGAGTCAATGGCGAAGCGATGAACTGATAGGTGGAAGCCGGGGTTCCAGAAGTGCCAGTCAGCGCGAACGAATATCCGCTCTTGGTGCCGGAGGCCAGCTGCGTATCGATGATAGCAGGCGCCCGCGCTTCCGGGCGGAGTGCAACTGGTTCCACTGAGCGCGGCCAGCGTGGTGGCAAAGCCCACTGTCGGATACGCTCGAGTTATACGAAATCTGCGCTGTATTCAATGTCCGCAGCGAAGCCACGGCCGAGGATTCATTCGCCGCAATGCGCGCGCGCAGCAGGTTCGGGATCGCGATGGCCGCAATAATCAAAATGATGGCTACCACAATCAACAGCTCGATCAGAGAAAATCCCTTCTGTTTTCGCATTTTCCTAAAACTCCTCCCCCGTCCTGGGATCGACATTAACCACCCTAACCATTGTTTTCGTTGCAGTTTGATGTACCGCTCTCGCTATTTAGCCCAAAATACTCGCACCTGATAAAACCCGGCGTTTCGGGTGGAACCTGTTTCTACGGATCGCGCCTCGGAGGGTTGTGTGCCACCTTCCGCGGGCTAGAGTGACAAACTTTGACAGTTCAGCCATGGATCCGCGCGCCACAATTTGTCACTCGTTGGGCAAGGTTCGATGGAAGAAATCAGAAAAGTCCGGGCAAAAAAAAAGCAGAGGATTTCTCCTCTGCTTCTTTTCCGGCTTGTACCCTCCCCCAGGTACTTTGCCAAAATCAAACTTACTGCAGCGGGGTCTGCGTGGTGTCGCAGGTGGTGATGGTGGCCATGTTGTAGCGAACCACAGCATCGGCGAACGAGCAGAAGGAGCGTACGCCCGTCTGGTTCGGAGTCAACGGGGTTCCGATTGCCTGATAGGTGGAAGCCGGAGAACCGCTGACGCCGGCCATCGCGAACGCGTATCCGCTCTTGGTGCCGGACGACAGCTGCGTATCGATCAAGCAAGCGCCGGTCGGAGGTAGGCGGTGTGCAGCTGGTGCCCGCAGAGAGCGGCCAGAGTGCTCGCAAAGCCGACCGTCGGGTAGGCAGAGTTATACGAAATCTGAGCTGTGTTCAGTGTGCGAACCGATGCGACGGCGGACGACTCGTTCGCCGCAATACGTGCACGCAACAGGTTCGGGATAGCAATCGCGGCGATGATCAGGATGATCGCCACCACGATCAGCAGTTCGATCAGTGAGAAGCCCTTTTGTTTCCGCATTTAGATTTCCTCGTCTCCGTTTGACTGGTTTGGTTGGATGACCAACTCGCCTGTACTATCGCACTCCAAGGGCCAGAGGCCCAAGTGACGGAAGTCAGATGTCCTTCCGGGTGCAAACGCAGCGTTTTCAGCGGCCTTGTGCAAGATAGTCACCTGCCCGGGTAATCTCGGTTCTCAGAATATGACACTTTCGGAGATCCAGAATGACAAATTTTGCCAGTCGCCCGAGTGTCTATCCTACCGTGAAACCGCCTGCCAGACGCCGCAACGCCATGGTGGGAACGCTTCCGGTTGGTTTTCTTGCGCCGCGGGAAATTTCCACCGCCGAGACGCCGAGTTCCCAAGACAACTACAAATCTAAAGCCTGCTCCCCATTTAGTGGTTCTGAACGGCAGTCTTCAAGATTTGCTCTCAGCGGGCTCGTGAAGCCGGGCCCTACACCAAAACCACATAGATAAGGTCTCGTTCGCTGGGACGCGGTTCTCTGCGAGATGGTTACCGTCGATTGGTCCTGAGTAACACGGAACGCCTAACTGCGCATGGACGGCGCTAGAATCGGCCTCGACAGCGGGCAATGCGATGTTCAGGATTTGAACATTCTGCCCGGGAAGTCGCCTCCGCCTATCGTAATGTCAGGATCCAGCGAAAAGCGTATCGTCATATACAGCCTGCTCGCTGGTGGCGGCCACCCTCGCTTTCTACAATCCCATCGTTCATAACCAATTCACGGATTTCGATGACTCCCTCTATATTCTAAAAATCCCCAGGTTCAGAACGGCCTGACTTGGGACACCGTAAAGTGGTCGTTCACTACTTTTCACGCCGGAAACTGGCATCCGTTGACCTGGCTATCGCATGCCTTGGACTGCCAGATTTTTGGCCTCAATCCCGTCGGCCACCATTACGTCAATCTTCTGCTGCACGCGGGCAACGCCGTGCTGCTCTTTTTGTTATTGTGGCGTGCGACCGGACTCACCTGGCCCAGCCTCGTCGTGAGTGCGCTGTTTGCCCTGCATCCGGTCAATGTCGAATCGGTGGCTTGGGTAGCGGAGCGCAAAAATGTTCTCAGCATGATGTTTTTCCTGCTTGCCCTTCATGCTTATGACCGCTATGCGCGCTCCGGTAAACGATATCTGTATGCGTGCGTCGCTGTTTTGTTCACGTTAGGCTTGATGGCGAAGCCGCAGATCGTAACGCTGCCCTTCGTGCTGTTGCTCTGGGATTACTGGCCTTTGCAGCGCATCGGCGTGCTAAGGGCCGGCGTGCCGCCAATACCCGCGGGATCTGGGGTCGCCAGTTTGCCGGTGCCGGCTCCGCGCTCATTCGGCTTTCTGGTCTGGGAAAAGTTGCCTATCTTCATTCTCGCTGCGGTCGATTCGGTGATTACCGTGGTCGCGCAGCGCGCGGGTTCAGCCATACGCACGACCGCGGAAGTCTCGGTGTCGGCTCGCATCGAGAATGTCTTTGTTTCTTACGTGCGTTATCTGGGGAAAATGTTTTGGCCGTCCCGCCTTGCTCCCATGTATCCGTATCCGGGGAATTCGCTGCCGATGGCCGAGGTGGTGGCGGCGGGGTTGCTGCTCCTTCTGATATCCGTGGCCGTGTGGAACTGGCGCGACCGCCGCTATTTATTGGTTGGCTGGTGCTGGTTTCTGGGAGCTCTGGTGCCGATGATCGGAATTATCACGGTCGGCGAACAAGCCATGGCCGACCGGTATGCGTACATTCCTTACATCGGTTTGTTGGTCGCCATTGTTTGGGGACTGTCCACGCTGGCTTCTCATCGCACCTCCGGCGTCTGGCTTGGCGCCGTCGCCGCGGTTCTCGCAGTTCTTATTTCAGGAGGCCTCACCTATCGTCAACTGGGCTACTGGCGCGACGATGAAACGTTATGGCGATATACCTTAAGCGTCACCGAGCGCAATTACATGGCCCACGACAATCTCGCGATCGCACTCGCTAAGCAGGGACGATCGGACGAGGCGGTGGTCGAATTCCGGGCCGCCAACGCGCTGCATCGGTATCCGCCCGTGCAAGTTCTTGAACTGGCCTGGTACGAACTTCAGGTTGGACATCCGCAGGAGGCAATCGAGGAATGCGATTCGGTTCTGCGCGGTTCTACCGATGCGCAAATTCAGGCGGCGGCGCGGAGCGGACTCGACCAGGCCCGTTTGCAATTGGTCGCTGCCCGAACGGGGGACAGTTCTAGCGCCGAGACGCCGACTGCGCCGAGAAAAGCTGAGGAAGATCAAAGCCGGCACGACCAACGGTAATTCAGTTTCCCAGCGATGGGTTCGCCGGCTTGCGGACTCAGCCTCTCTTAAGTAGGAGACACGTCATGTCATCGTGCTGCGGCGTGTTTCCTACGAACTGATCCAATTCTGTCAGAAGGCTGCGCAGCAAATCTGCTGGAGTGAATCCCGACGCGCGGTCCACCAGGCGTATCAATTCCGGTTCGCCGTATTCCTCGCTGCTTGGCATTCTCGGCCTCGACGATGCCATCGGTAAAAATCACCAGCCAGTCTCCATTGTCCAGGCCGGTCGTGCCGATCTCGTAATGCGATTCCGCAAAAATGCCGATGGGGATGCCACCCAGCTTCCAGGCGCTCGACCACGCCCGATCTCCTGCGCAGAATGGGGACGTTGTGTCCGGCGTTGACATAAGCAAGGTCTCCGGTTGCGGGATCGAGTTCGGCGAAAAACGCGGTAGTGAAGCGGACGCCACCCTGGCTATTGGAACAGGAGTAGCGGTTTACGCCAGCCACCATTTCTTGCAGAGTGACGCCGCTTGTCGACAATGTGCGCAGACTTGCCTGGAAGGTAGCCATGACCATCGCCGCGGGAATACTCTTTCCTGCGACGTCGGCCACCACAAACAGGACTCGGTCGGCGCTCGGCTCCGGGCCCGGCCTTAGAATCACGTCGTAGTAATCGCCGGCCACCGTATTGGCGGGACGCGTGGCATAAGCAATCTGGTATCCGGGAATCTGCAGCGGGGCGCCCGGTAACAACCACGCCTGGATGTCCTTGGCGATTTCGAGGTCACGCTTCATCACCACGCGATCGGCGAGCTCCAGCAGCAAGACGACGAACATCAGCACGCCGCCCCAGAAATGCAAGTCCAGTCCCTGAACCTCTACATGTTTGTCGCCGCTGTTGTAAGAAAAACCGCGCCGAAGGAGACAGGAGCAAAATCAGCGCCAGCAGCAGCAGCACGCGGCGCGCCGGGGTCAGCTTCTCCATGATCGCCCAGAAGAGCGCTTTCATGATTTGCCAGGCGCGTTTTGATTTGGACGGCTCCTCCGGAAGTTTGTCCAGCCCGGCGGAGTAGAGCCGATAGCTGGAGCGCGCGTCCTTTACAAACTGTGACCAAAGCTGGTTGACGGCCATGCCCTCGCTGACGCGATGCCAGAAGTCGTGGGCGCCGTGCTTTGAGTCGGGGTGTCGGGGGAATGATTGTTGAGGGGAGGCCATGGCAGACTACACATTATAGGCTGACGATGGTTTGCTTGACGGAGGCCGTTCCGACCTCACGGATGACCAGGCGAGAACGCCTAGCGTCCGATTGGCCGTTCAAAACAATTCCATTTGCCCGACTTGCCCAACCTCGGGATGCGCTCTTCGGCTACTGCGTGCGTGCTGGTCTCCAATTCCGTACTTGTGCCGCAACGCTGCCATCAACTTGGACAGGCGTTCGCCATATCCTTTCGGCAAAAATGCGCGACCGTCGTAACGCTTGCGGTAATGTTCCGTAAGGGCAGGGAAGTGTTGCTCGAGAAACGGGAGGAATATCGCTGCCGAACACGGTTTTAGAAATAGCGGATTGGCAAAGATATATTTCGCGTCCGCTGCCCTGGCGGCTTTCACCAGGGCTTCCAGATCGCGCGGGCCGGTCCGTGATCTCGGGCAGTACGGGAGCGCAGATCACGCCCGCATCCACGCCGGCTAGATTCAACTGGCGAACTGCCTCCAGCCGCAGATCGGGGCGCGGGGCGCGCGGCTCGAGCTTGCGCGCCAGGTCCGCATCCACCGTGGTCACGGTCATATTTACAAAGATGCGGTTGTGCTCGCCGATGCGCCGCAGGATCTCGGCGTCACGAGTGACGAGGTTCGACTTGGTTACAATTCCGATTTCAAGGCCGGAGTGTTTTGCCAGTTCTTCGAGGATGGCTCGCGTTACCTCGAAACGGCGCTCCGCCGGTTGATACGGATCAGTCGCGGTGCCAATGGCAATCTCTTCTCCGCGCTTGACCTTTTTCAATTCCGAGCGCAGCAGCGCGGCGGCTTGCTGCTTGACGAAAATCTTTTGTTCGAAATCGACGCCGTCGCGCAGTTCCATGAACTCGTGGGTATAGCGCGCGTAGCAGTACTTGCAGGCGAACTCGCATCCGCGATAGGGATTGATGGCCCAGGTGAAGGGAAGTTTGCGCGCGCTCACTACCCGGCTGAGAAGGGAGCGCGTTCCGAGCGTGAAGTATTCAACATTGTGGCCCTCGCGGAGCGAGTCGGCATCGGCGGCGAGGCGCGCGATGCCAATCAGCTTGGTGGGACGCGGGGTGAGAATCGGCATCGGAGAACAGCGAAAGCGAGGACATAGGCGCGGCTTATATTCGCTATTTGTTCGCCTACGATACCTCTTGTCCGGAGCCTTGTCAAATGGCGCGTCCAGCGGGGCGTGCGGCCGCGGTATCGCACTGAATTCTCGATTAGTCAGAACTCACATTCCGCGACTAGCTTCAAAAGCCGAAGCAAGCGTCTCGCGCTCCTCCGAGGTCATTTGCCGCCGGACACTCTCATCGGCGGTCTCCCGAGCTTCGATTAGCCGTTCTCGGTACTTCTTTCCTTTGGCCGTCAGCTGGACTCGAATTGCTCTGCCCGATTTTGCTTTGTGTTCCGACACGAGTCCTTCCTGGGCCAGTGACTTGATAGCCCGGTGCACGACGGTCCGGTCGATACCCAGGAGCGTGGCGATCTGATTCTGATTCAGCGCCGTTCCGCCGCGCAATGTTGACAGGATAAAGCCGCGTGTCGCCGAGCACTGGGTTTTTCGCTCCAGTCTCTTTCCCACCGAGAAATACGCCCCTGCGATATGGGCGAGTACCGAGTCTTTCAGAATGTCGTCGGGAATCTCTTTCCTGGGGAGGATGTTCATAGGACGGTCACCGTTGCCTCGAGAGGTCTTCGCCACTGAGGCGGATCATTGTGGGCACACGATTTTTTCCCGATCGCAATCACCATGACAATCTCCTGGTGCCGGCCGGACAATCCCAGATATCGAGAGAGCCTGCGGCCATCAAAGCCTTCCATCGGACAAGTGTTCATTCCCAACGCTTCGGCGGCGATCATCAGATTCTGGCAAGCCAACGATGTACTCTTCGTCGCCCATTTGAACAAGTCCTGCCGGGAGAGCGGCGGCATCCCGATCACCATCCGCAGATTTAGCAGCCGGAAGAGAGCCCGTTTGATGGCGGCAAATATACCGAATGGCCCGGGCATGAACAGGATCCGGCCGATCTTTGCTTTCCGCTCGTAGTCGCGAATCTTTTCTTCGGTGAAGTTGCTCGTGCGCATCCACTCCAACTGGGCTTGCGCCGTGGCAGAGAGCGATCCGAGGTCGGCAACGGCCACCACCAGTGCGGAGGCTGTTTCCGCGGGCTTCTGTCCCAGGCACAGTTTCGCCACCGCGGCCTTCTTTGCCGCGGACCCCACCCAATAAAACTTGTAAGGCTGGCTGTTAAAGCTTGAGGGCGCATGGCGGGCTGCATTGAGAATTTGCTCGCGCAGCCCTGCGGAAATTTCCACGGGTTCGAAGACCTTAACCGCTCGCCGCTGGAAGATCGCATTCAGGACCTCATTCATGACTCGCCACCTCCATGTTGCTATTACAACATAAACATGTTGCTATTGCAACATCAGGCATCGGCGGCCAGCCGGAGGCCATCAGTGCCAATTGGCGATAAATCCCGGTGACGCCCATCAGGGGTTTTCAGCGTTATTTCATTTTGGTATTCGCGGAGCCAAATTGTGCTGACATTCATCAAACCGTGCAAGGGGGGACGAAAGATGTATCACATACGCCAAGAGAACCTGCCTTTTGTCGGTAGTTCGCATGAGTTTGTCGGAGCCGAGCAGGGCAACACGGGTGTTTCGGTGTTCCTATTCCATGGGAAGCCCGGTTCGGGGCCTGGTCCCCATCGGCATCCTTATGACGAAATCCAGTTCATCCGCGAAGGCCGGGGCGTGTGGACAGTAAGCGGCAAGACCTTCGAGGGCAGCGCTGGAGACATCTTTGTCATCAAGGCTGGCGAGATCCACAGCTTCAAGGCGGTTGGTGATTCACCACTGATACAACTCGACGTTCACCTCGGTCCCCGGTTCATCCAAGAGAATTTGTAGAGCAACGGTTTGCAATGTGGCTGGGTTCGCTGACTTCGCGAAACGCAAGCGCTCTTTAGTAGTTGGCGACAAATCTCCTTTGCGCTCACTGATTTGCACTCGCCAACGATTGCAAGCAAGCAGATTCAATTTCGTTTCGCCGTTGTTACGGTTGCTGTCCCTGCTCCGGCATCAGCCCCGGCGGCGGCGGGGGAATCGCGATATCCAGTTTGTCAACCGTTCCGAGCGACGACAAAGGCTTGTCGAATTCACTCGCATTCCCGACCACCAGCACTGCCATTTGGTCGCGGTGAATGTACTTTGCCGCCACCCGCGCTACATCTTCTGTTGTAACTTTTTCGATTTCCTTCTGGAAGTTTTCCAGAAAATCGAGGGGATAACCGTAAAACTCGTATGCCATTTTCTCCCGCAAAACCTTGTCCGGCGAATCGAAACGGAAGATGAAGGAATTCAGGATCGAGTCCTTGGCGCGCTTGATTTCCTCATCGTTGATGGGGTGCTTCGGCAAGTCGGCGATCTCCTCGTCGAGCGCATGAATGGACTCGATGGTCGTTTTACTTTTGGTGCTTACGATGAAGACGCAGCATGCCGGGATGATCCCAACCTGCGCCGACTCCGCCGCCGACCGCGTAGGCGAGGCCTTTGGCGGTGCGAATATCGCTAAACAGGCGCGACGAAAATCCTCCGCCAAAAGCCTCGTTGAACACCGAGGTCGCGTAGTAATCGGTAGTGTTGCGCATTATGCCCACCGCTACCATTTGAATCTGGCTTTGATTTACGTCGGTTTTGTCGACCTGGTAATAACCCGGCTTGGCAGGGTCTGGCTTCGCGATCTCCGTCTTTGCAAACGGTCCCTTGGGCCACGACGCGAAAGCTTCGCGCAGACGAGCTTCCATCTTGGCCGAGTCGAAGTCGCCGACCACGCCGAGAATGATGTTGTTGGGGTGAACGTATGTGCCGTGCCACTCGATCAGATCCTGACGCGTGATCGACGCGACCGTTTTATACTCGGCGACTCGCGCGTATGGATTGTTCGCTCCATACACCAGAATTGCCGCTTCGCGTCCCGCGATCTGCGAAGGATCGTCATTGCGGCGCGAGATCGCGTCGTACATTCCCTTCTGCGCAATTTCAATTTTGTCGGCGCGAAACTCGGGATTTTTCAGCACATCTTCGAACACGCGAAACACGTCGTCGAAATCTTCTTTCAGGCACGACCAGCTCACGGACGTTGAGTCGATGCCTGGAGCCGGTTTCGACTTTCGCGGCGCGCTGTTCGAGGTAAGTCGTCGAGTTGATCGCCGGTCTGGGTTTTGGTGCCTCCCGTGCGCCACACTTCGCCGTAAATATCGGTCAGGCCCGTTTTGTTCGGCGGGAACCGAGCGCTCGCCGCCGCGAATGCGAGCGGTGCCGTCGATGGTTGGCAGCTCGTGGTCTTCCTGAAGAAAAATCACCATGCCGTTCGGCAGCACGAAGCGCTTCGGCTGCGGGGGATGAAACTCGGGCAACTTTGGAATTGGAATCTGCTGCCATGCCGGCTGCGACGTCTGCGGCGAAGTTGCCGCGACTGCGCCCAAGACTGCTTTTGGCTGGTAAAGAAACCAACGAAAATGGCGAGGACGAGAGCAACGAAGGGAAACTGTAGCGCGCTTCACTGTCCACCTCCTTGCGGCGCTGCGCCCATTCCCGGCGGCCCGCCGGCAAACTCGATGATCCCTACCGTCCGGTTAGTCGGGTTTAAAGGTCTCGACTAGCGACTCGCCGGATATCCGCCTTGGTAACTTTTTCGATGCGGTCGACGGAGCGGAACAGTTCGCGCCAATCGTCATAGCGCGCCTGGTTCAAGCCGAGCGCGAACGCCAGACCCTCATTCGATCCCAGCGAGCGTATTAAGTTGGCTTTGGCGCGCGTCTTGATCATTTTCAGTTCTTCATCCGAAATGTCTTCTTTCTTCAGCCGTTCGATCTCCACGTGGATCGCATCGCCGACTTCCTTCGTCGTGTGCCCGGGGATCGGAGTGGCGTAAAAGGCGAAAAGGTGCGGATATTTATTTCCGGGATAGCCGGTGAATCCCTCGGCGTCAGACGCGATCTGCTTGTCGCGAACGAGCGCGCGGTAGAGGCGCGAGGTGCGGCCATTCGACATCAGGTCGGCGATCGCGTCGTAGACCTGGTCATCGGGGCTGCGGTAATCGGGGCGGTGATAGCCTTCGAGATAGACCGGCTGTGACTGATCATGCAGCACGACCGAGCGCTCGGAGTTCTGCGGCGGCTCCACGGTAGTCGCCGTGTCGGGCTTGGGACGCGCCGGAATGCGCGAGAAATATTTCTCGACGATGGGCATCGCTTCCGAAGCTTTTACGTCTCCCACGACGGTGACCACCATGTTCGACGGTACATAATACTTATCGAAAAAAGCCTGTGCGTCGGTCGCGGAAAAAGAATTCAAGTCCGAGATCCATCCGATGGTCGGCCGATGATAGGGATGAGCCGCGAATGCCTCTTCGGTAAATTGCTCGAGCAGTCGGCCCATGGGATCGCTATCGACCCGCATGCGGCGCTCTTCGATGACCACGTTGCGCTCTTTGTAAAACTGCCGCAGCACGGGATGCAGAAAGCGCTCCGATTCGAGATAAGCCCACAACTCCAGCCGGTTGGTGGGAAACGAATAGTGGTAGGCGGTTTCATCCCAGTCGGTGAAGGCGTTCATGCCCTCGCCGCCTTCGCCCTCAACGATCTTGCCAAACTCGTTGTTGTAGGGCGCGGAGAATTTGTCGGCGGCGGCAATTGCATCCTTCCAGGCTTGTTCGAGTTGGGCGAGTTTCTTTTCGTCGCGGTCGACTGGCTTGTCGCGCTCGGCAATGTAGGCGGCGTAGGCCACTTCAACTTTTGCCAGCGCAACTTTCTCATCGGCATAGTCGCGCGTGCCGATCGTGTCCGTGCCCTTGAAGGCCATGTGCTCGAACATGTGCGCGAGGCCGGTTTTGCCCATGGGATCCTGCACCGATCCCGCATCTACGTGGGTGAAGAAGGAGAAGACCGGCGCCTCGGGACGCTCGCAGATGATGATGGTGAGGCCGTTCGAGAGTTTCTTCACGGTGGTGCGCTTTTCGAAGGAAGCCAGATCCTGGCCGAGAGCGAGCGAGCAGAGAACGAAACAGACAATGACTGTTTGTATAGAAGTTAGGCGGGACTTCATTCAGCCTCCACGACACAACACCAAAAATTCGACGTTACGTGGAGGCAGGGAAGATTGTCAAACCCATCCCTTTCCAGCGTAGGAGCAACTATACTGAGAGCCGTTTTGAAGTTGCAGCTCGCAGCACGCCATGTCCACGCCCACTATCGTCGAAGTCGAGGGTCGCAAGCTCAAGCTCACGAATCTGGACAAGAGTCCTCTATCCTGCCGCCGGTTTCACCAAGGGGCAGGTGGTGGATTTCTTCGTCCGCATTGCGCCGGTGCTGGTGCCGCATCTGGCGGGACGGGCGCTGACCATGAAGCGCTATCCCGAAGGCGTGGATCAGGAATATTTTTTCGAGAAGAACGCGCCCATGCATCGGCCGGACTGGGTGAAGACCGCGCCCATCTGGAGCGAGAGCAACCACCGCACCGATCCACTACATTCTCGCGAACGATTTGCCCACGCTGGTGTGGATCGCGAACCTGGCTTCGATCGAACTGCATCCGTCACTCTCGCTGGCCGCCGATATTCGAACGCCGACTATGATTGTTTTTGATCTCGATCCCGGGCCTCCGGCAAACATCGTGCAGTGCGCGCAGGTTGGCCTTTGGGTGCGCGAGATTTTCGATCACTTTGGCTGCAGAGTTTCCCCAAGACTTCGGGCTCGAAAGGGATGCAGATTTATGTTCCGTTGAATTCGAAAACCAGTTACGAGCAGACGAAATCCTTCGCCCACGCCGTGGCGCGCTTGCTGGAGCACGAGCATCCGGAACTGGTGGTCTCGGATATGAAGAAGGCAGTGCGCACGAATAAAGTGTTCGTCGATTGGAGCCAGAACGATGAGCACAAGACGACGATCTCGGTGTATTCGCTGCGCGCGCGCGAGCGTCCGACGGTTTCGACGCCGGTTACCTGGGAGGAAGTCGAGCAGGCGCTGAAGAAAAAAGATGCGGGGCGGCTGGTGTTTGAAGCGGCGGAGGTGCTGGCGCGCGTGGAAAAGATGGGCGACCTGTTCGAGCCCCTGCTGACGTTGAAGCAGAAACTGCCGCAGTTGGAGGGCCTGGCTGGCGGGTCGGAAGAGAATAAAGCAGAGAAAGAACACAGAGACGAAACCATCCGAGCAACCGCCGCCGAGGCGACGACCCCGGCCAAAAAAGAAGAAAGCAGGACGGAGCACGAAAGGGAAGCCAGCCGCGGCCAAGCGTCGCAAGTTATAATCCCGGCTCAATATGGCTCAACTTTATGTGGGCACTTCCGGATGGGCGTATCCGACATGGAAGCCCGCTTTCTATCCGGAAAAACTGGCCCAGAAAAAGTTTCTCAACTTCTACGCCTCGAAACTGAATGCCGTCGAAGTCAACTACACTTTCCGCCAACTGGTCAAAGGAGACGACCGTCCAGAACTGGATCGCGGAAACGCCCGAACATTTTCGTTTCACCATCAAGGCGCACCAGGTGCTTACGCACATCAAGCGCCTGAAGAACGCGGAAGAATTTCTGCAGCGCTTTCTCGGTACGCTGGAGGCTTTGGAGCGCGCCGGACGGCTCGGGCCGTTGCTTTTTCAACTTCCGCCGAATTTCAAGGCCGATCAGGCCGTGCTGGCCGAGTTTTTGAAAAGCTTGCCGCGAACGGTGCGCGCGGCGTTTGAGTTCCGCCACGAATCCTGGCTCGACCGATCGCCACGTTATGACGCCACTGGAAACACTGCGGGAGCGCAACATCGCGCTGTGTGTGGCGGAATCGGAAGAGCGCGATACTCCCGACGTAGTTACCGCCGACTACGCGTACTACCGCTACCGTAAGCCGACCTATACCGCCGAAGAACGCCAAAAGATGGTCGCCCGCATTCGTGAGCATCTCGCCGCTGGCCGCGACGTGTTCGCCTATTTCAAGCACGAAGAGACGCCGGAAGGCGTGCTGTACGCCGTAGAGGTGCTGGGCGCGGCCGGTTAGTCGGCCGCATCGGAAAACGGTATGCCGGCAACTCCACCGGGTGTAGAATGCAACAAATCTCGCCAACTTGCTGAGGTGGATTTTCGCCCTCGCAAGCGGCTGTCCCGCTCCGTGTAAAGGGGGGACACACAAATGCTCCGCAAAAGGATCGCTAAAACGATCTCGGGTGGGACCTGTGCTGTTACCACCGTTCTGTTCTCTGCTCTCCGCACGGCTTCTAGTCAAACCATGCTCGGTCAAACAGCGCTCGGTCAAACATGCTTGGTCAAACAGCGCTGAGCCAAGCGAAGACCACCGTGCCCAGGGCCGCGGCGCTTCTCGATCTCCCCATTGTGATGCAGCAAAAGGTGGCAGCCGGGAAAACCCCCGTCGGGACGAAGGTCCAGGCCAAACTCGCGGTGGCAACGCTGCTCAATGGCGTCGTACTTCCGGAGGACGCAATCTTGACCGGAGAAGTGATCGAGTCGGTGGCGAAGTCTGCCACCAATCCATCCATCCTCGCTATTCGCATGGACTCCGCGCAGTGGGCGAATGGAGTAGCGCACATCAAGGCTTACTTGACCGCATGGTATTACCCGATGGTGACCGCGCCGAAGAGGAGGACCCCACGTCGGACTCACCTTACGCCGCCACCAACCTGAAGCATTGGAATGGGCCGGGTTATATCCCCGACTCGAGCATACGGCTTGCGCAGCCGGTTCCAAACCGTAACACCGGAGGAGGACAAAGGTCCGACTGCGCCAACGGCCGCCCGCCGTGTCCAGTATTTCGAAACGCCGCACCTTGATGAAAGATATACAGACCACCAGCCATAGCGATGGAGCACTGGCTCTGACTTCTAAGCAATCCACTATCAAGCTTGACAAGACGACCATCTACATGGTGGTCGCGGGCGTGCTGCAATCTGCGAAATAAACCCTGCCAATTAATGGTTGACGGGATTCACGGATCGGGGGTGACGGCTGAGAGCTGTCCCTGCCTTTTCAATAACTTACCTCCAAACAATCCTCCAATTCGCCGCTTAACCCCGATTTTCTCCCCTTCATTGCCTTCTTCGTGCCTAAATGTCACGGATTCAATAGCATCAGGATGACCCATTCCACGCATCGAACCGTCTGCTTTACGGTGGTAGGTTTCTTCGTGGATATGTCTTTTTCGCAGGCTCCGTTCGCGGACTGCGGGACAGTTCTAACTCCAAGTGGAGGAAAGCGAGAGCAGAATGCACAAGCCGATCAAATATGTTGAGAAGGTCGTGACGGTTGCCGCCACGGGCGCATGGGCAGTCTTTCAACGCTTCAACCGCATCGCTCCAAATGACGCACCGATTCCGAAGTGGTCGGAGAAGCCGCTGCTCAAGTCCTGGGAAAAATCGAAGCCGCCACTAGGTTGGCCGCGCTCGACCGATTCGCTCTGTCCGAAATGCGTGCCTGAGATTCGGCAGCAGATTCTGGACGGGCATCTGCCGGTCGATGTGCTGATGAACGAAAAAGTGGGAGAGATCAAGGCCCAGATCATTGAACGCGACGGCAAGATTTGGATGGTCAAAGACTGCGCGAAGCACGGGCACTTCGAAGACTTGATGTCGATTGACACGGAATTTACGAAGCACCTGGAAGATGTGTTCCCCGGCCGCGACATTCGCGCGCACAAGGACGAACACCTGCATCATCATGGTTCGTCGACCGTGAAGTATGGGCGCGGCGCGGTGCTGACGGTCGATCTTACGAATCGCTGCAACATGATGTGCGATCCGTGTTTCATGGATGCGAACCAGGTTGGGTATGTGCACGAGCTTACATGGGAAGAGATCAAGACTGTTCTCGACAACGCCATCACGGTGAAGCCGAAGCGGCAGATGTCGGTGCAGTTCTCAGGGGGCGAGCCTACGCTGTCGCCTTACTTCCTGGACGCAGTTCGCTATGCCCGCAAGGTTGGATACAACAGCGTGCAGGCCGCGACCAACGGAATTGAATTTGCCAAGAGTTTTGAATTCTGCGAGCAAGCGGTAGAAGCGGGGATGCGTTACGCTTACCTGCAGTTTGACGGGATCGGCAACGCGGCGAATGATCATCGCGCGGTCGGCAACCTGTTCGACGTGAAGTTGAAGGCGATCGACAATCTGCATCGGGCAGGCTGCGAAATTGTGCCGGTGATCACCATCATCAACGGCATCAATAACGAGCAGGTTGGACGCATCATTCAGTTCGCGCTCGATAATCCCAAGAAGATCGGTTTCCTAAGCTTCCAGCCAGTTTCGTTCACCGGTCGCGACGAAGCCATTACCGACGACCGCAGGGCCGCGCAACGCTACACGCTGGCGCACCTGGCGCACGACGTGAAAAATCAAACCGGTTTCGGTGAGCCCACTCGCGACTGGTTCCCGATCAGCTTTATGAGCACGTTCAGCGATTGGGCCGACGTTCTGCACGCCAATGATTCCAACAACGACTGGGGCCAGCTTTCCTGCGGATGCCATCCGAATTGCGGCACCGGCATGGCGATGATGATCGATAAGGAAACAAAAGAAGCGGTTCCGGTTACTGCGTTCCTGAAGGGCGATCAACTGGCCAAGGATATTGCCAAGGTCAATGATGCGGCGCGCTCGAAATTCTGGACGGCGTTTGGAATGGCGCTGTGTTTGATGAAGAACTACGATCCGTTCCAATCGCCGACCCACTTCAAGCTGACGGACCTGCTGAAGAAGTTCGACAAGAACTTTAACGCCACGGGCAAGAACTATGGCAAGGTGGGTCCGGACCGCACCATTGACGATGTCATGAAGCGGCGTCAAGACCGTTGGAATTTCCTGTTCATCGCCGGGATGTGGTTCCAGGATCTGTTCAACTACGACTTCCGGCGCACGGAGCAGTGCATCATTCCGTATGCCACGCAGGAAGGCGAGATCAGCTTCTGCGCCTACAACACGGGCGTGGGCTGGCGGAACATTATCGAGAAGATGCATATGACTTCGACACTTACCAAGTGGTACGAAGAGCATGGGCGGCACGAGATCTTCGCGGGCGGCAAGAAAGTAAAAATGCAGGACGAAACCCACGCCCTCTACCTGCGCGACGAAATCGTGACCAACGAAGTGCAGCACGATCTCGACAAACTGGGGATTGCGAAGACGGCGCGCGAAGAGAAGAAGCGCGCTCGCGACAGCAAGGCCGAAACGAATAAGGTCAAGAACGACGCGGCCTACGACGCTCGCATGGCCCAGCTTTATCGGGAAGTGGTGCTAAAAGAGAAGCCGGCTACGTCGAATGAGGGAGGCTTTATTCCGCTGGGTGCGATTGCGGGGGCTATCTCTCAGCCGAAGGGGATTGCTCCTGCTCCGAAAAAGACCGAAGAAGTAGGCGAACCGGTAGCTGGAGACTAAGGGGCGGCTGTTCGCTTTTAACCGTTAGCTTAGATAACACAAAAGGCCGCTCGAAAAGAGCGGCCTTTAATTTTCAAACCTGTTTTCTGTCCGGCTACTTGGCTTGCGCGACCGCTTCGCGTTCCCCAACCTGCTGCCGCCACATGGCATGGTACAGCCCCTTCTGGGCAAGCAACTCGGAGTGGCGTCCAAATTCGACGATTCTTCCACGCTCCAGCACGTAGATTCGGTCGGCGTGCATCACGGTCGACAGTCTATGCGCAATCAGAATCGTGATTGCCTCCTGGTTGGTGGCTACTTCGCGGATGGTGCGGCTGATCTCTTCTTCGGTCAGCGAGTCCAGCGACGACGTGGCTTCGTCGAAGACCAGCAACTGGGGATGGCGCAAGAGCGCGCGAGCAATCGAAAGCCTTTGCTTTTCGCCTCCCGAAACCTTCACTCCGCCTTCACCGATCAGCGTGTCAAGGCCGCGGTCGGCGCGGGAAAGCAAACTGTGCGCCGCGGCTTGCTGCAAGACTTCCATGCATTCCTCGTCCGTCGCCCGGGGATTCACGAACAGAAGATTTTCGCGAATCGAGCCCGAGAATAGCTGGGTGTCCTGCGTTACGAAGCCGATCTTTTCCCGCAGCAGATCCAGATCCACGCGGTGCGATGGAATGCCGTTGTAGAGAATTTCGCCGGCTTTGGGAGCGTATAAACCGACCAAAAGTTTCACCAGAGTTGATTTTCCCGCGCCGGATGGTCCCACGAAGGCAACCGTATCGCCCCGCGCCGCACTGAACCCAATCTCGTCCAAGGCCAACTGGGAAGAACTCTGATGCTGAAAACTGACGCCCTCAAACTGCAGCGTCATGAGCTCCTCAACCGGTTCGGGAGCGGCGGGCTTCGGATCGCGAGGAGCGTCGAGAATCTCCTGAAAGTTCTGCAGCGAGACTTCGGTTTCGCGATAAATATTGATGACGTTTCCCAACTCCTGCAGGGGACCGAAAATATAGAACGAATAAATCATCAGCGAGAAAAACTGGCCAATCGTGATTTCCTGGCGAAAGATCAGATAGAGCATCAGAAACAAAATGCTGGTGCGCAGCGCATTGACTGCGGTTCCCTGGACAAAACTCAGGCTGCGCAGGTACTTCACCTTCTTGAGTTCGAGCTTCAAAATCTTATCCGTGATGCCGTTGAGCCTGACCACTTCCTGATGCGCCAATCCGAGGCTTTTCACCAATTCGATATTGCGCAGTGACTCGGTGGTCGAACCCGCGAGCGCGGTGGTCTCGGCAACGATGGTTTTCTGCATCTTCTTGATGCGTTTGCTCAGTACCGAACTGATAATGCCAAGCAGTGGAACCGTGATCAGAAAAGCGGGAGCAATCGACCAGTGCACGCGAAAGGCGTAGATCATCACAAATACAATGCCCACAACGGAAATGAAAAGCACGTTGATGGCAGCGGTGATGAAGCGCTCGACGTCGCTGCGCACTTTCTGCAATTTACCCAGGGTTTCGCCGCTGCGCTGATCTTCGAATACCTGGTAGGGTAAATCCAACGAATGACGAATTCCGTCGGAGTACATTTTCGCGCCCAGTCGCTGGACGATCACGTTCACGAAGTAATCCTGAAAATTCTTGGCCACGCGCGAAACAAATGCGACTCCCACGGCCGCCAGCAGTAAGAGCCCCGCGCCGCGGATGAACTGCCCCTGTGTGTACTGGTGGTACTTGGTGGCGTAGCTGTCGATTACGTGCCTGAAAATCAGCGGGTCGAGGAGAGAAAAGATCTGGTTGGTCGACGCCAGTAAGAGCGCGACCACAAAAAGCTTCCAATACTGCTTCGAATACTGGTACAGAAGATTCATAGACGTCCGGGCGCAGAGGTTAAAGATGACAGAGACGCAAGCAATGCCGTTTTAGATGGTGGAAGGGGGTTTTCGATTCAGTAACTATGCTGTCGAGACGGAACGCCGGTGCTTCAGAAGTCTTCTTTTTTCAGCAGTTCTAAAGCTTGCGCGAACGTCAAGTCGGAGGGACGCGCCTGAAGGCAGTGAAAGTTTCCGTGGTGACGACGGAGAGATTTTTCACCAGCAGGATCTTTCCGGTGAAGCTCAAGTTCATGCTGGAAGCTTCCCAGCAATCGTCGCACGTCCTGCTGGTGAAGCATGAAATGGCCGCCCCGATCGAGGTGTCCGAGAATTCCCCAGCCGAAACCGACGGGCTTGAAGAGCGTGCCTTCAATGCTGGCCAGGCCGGTAATGGATCGGGTCCACTAACACGTAACCCTCCATGCCGGTTAAGATTTCTTCGACATGCGACGGCGGTTGGAAGCGGGGATTCGGCCCGAATTTCAATTTGATCAGGGGCTCGCCGACGCGGCCAAGCCCTTCCGTGCCGCTGTTCTTCGCCGGCATACTCAAAGAAAAAAGCATCGGGCAGTGGCGCGCACGATGCGCAGCGGAGCGCTCCGGTGCTCTCGCGTCCTGCTGCGCTTTTTCTTCAGTTCTTCGGGATCGTTAAGAAAGCGCTTCACGCGCGCCTCTTCGTCACGGCGTTGTTCAGGCGTTAGTGATTTGCCGTTGTAGGCGACACCAAGCCCGCCGTGGCGTCCTTGGTCTCGAACATAGATCTTTGTGGTCGATCCCTTGGGCGGTGGTCTTGGTGCCGCGAAACAGGAAATGAGCGGTATCATCATTGGCCTGCCTTGATTTCGTTCTCGACGGCTTTGCGCACCAGTTTCGCCGGATCGTGATATACCGAGACGGTTTCTGGCTGCGCGGCAAAACTGCGATGAGATCAGCAGCAGAATCGCAGGCGGCTCGCTGTCGCGAGGAAGGTTTTCGGGCAGAGGATCGTCGGATACGGCGGAGTTTCGACTAGCGAAAGATTTGCGCGGGGATGGAGTCGGCGATTCCCATGGGCGGATTGGAGAAGCGAATTTGTTTAAGACGATGGTAGCAAACCGGAGGTTGGTGAGGTCTGTTTACGGGCCGCGCTTCCGAGTCGCTGCTGTAATGTCCTGACGGAGAATGATTTCCGGTGCGCGGGTTTCCAGCCGCAATGGCGCGGATGAATTACAATCGGTGTATTCGCGGCGACGAGAGCGCGAGAAAGATGGAGGCCAAGCATGGATGCTCCGCAGACCGGAGATGGCGCCAAGATCGGCAAGTCGGTAGTGATCAAGGGAGAACTGTCGGGGTCGGAAGACCTTATACGTGGATGGCAACGTGGAAGGAAAAATCGAGTTGCGCAGCCACAGCCTGACGGTGGGCCCGAACGGAAGGGTTAAGGCGGACGTCAGTGCCAAGTCCGTGGTGATTCAGGGAAAGTTGGATGGGACGGTGACCGCCTCGGAACGCGTGGAGTTGCGAAAGACGGCAGTAGTCACGGGCGATGTGGTCACGCAGCGTATTGCGATTGAAGAAGGCGCGTTCCTGAAGGGAAAAGTCGACATCCAGAAAGAGGCGGGAAAGGCGGCGCCCGCGGCTTCGTAGGAAATAGCGGCGTGACCCACGCCCGATCGGGCGCGCTTGTCATGGTCGTTGTTTACCGGATTTACGGGCTGCCAGTTTTTATGGCATCGGTTGCTCACAACCTAATGAAATTCTTTCGGAGTTCTTCGAACCAGGCTACGGGTTCCGCAACGCCACAGAAGCTATCCCGCCGGTCGAGCGGCATGGGAGAGATTTCACGGCTGTTGAATTCGCAGGAAAGTCTGTGCGTGCTCGACATGGGCTCGACTTCGGCCAACAACATCCGCTTTTTTACCGACAAGGGACACAAGAGTTACAGCGAGGACCTGCTGCGGTCCTCTTTGGACCCGGCGCTGCGCATACAGGACAGCGCCGGAAACGTGGGTTTGGACAGCAAGAAGTTTCTGGAAGAGAACCTGGTATTCGGAAGCGCGCAGTTCGACGTGGTGCTGGCCTGGAACCTGCCCGATTACATGGAAGAGAGCCTGGTGAAGCCGACTATCGATCGCTTGTGGTCGGTGATGAAGCCGGGTGGATACCTGCTCGCGTTCTTTCACACGCGGGACGCGGGTCCGGACTCAACGTGCTATCGCTATCACGTAACCGGCACCGACATGCTGGATATGCAAGAAGTAAAGTTTGCAGCGCCAGGACGTCCCGCGTCGGATAAACAGTCTCCGCGGCTGCAGCGCGTGTTCAATAATCGGCACATCGAAACCCTATTCCGGGATTTCGCTTCGATCAAATTTTTTCTGGCCCGCGACGCCATTCGCGAAGTGCTGGTAGTGCGCTGAAGCTCCAGCATACGGCTAGGTTTCATGGAGAGTGGTGAGCATGCGCGCTGACGAAGTATCGGCCGCGCTGGCTTAATCTGCGCCCAGTCAGAATCACCGGGTGAACTACGTGGCTAGTGGATTTTGGCTACCCCGGGGACGGGATTGGGGAACTTCTCGAAAACCGTCGGATCGTGTCCCGGAATGATAAGACCGGGCCGAGCAGCGATTTGTTTCATACGATCCTGCGCCCGCAGATTTGACGCGGCATCGAGAGTGGCTGCGATCGGCACGTGCCGTTCCAGATTTTCGTACAGATACATGTTGTCGCTGGCCAGCACGACCGTTCCCTCGGTGGTTTGCACTCCTACATATTGCGATTGGTAGGTATGTTTGCCTCCGGTATAGCAGGTGACTCCAGGAATAATCTCCTGCGCATCGCCATTCACCAGACGAACGTGCCCCTGCGTGTTCAGTTTGATTAGAGTGAGCACATCTTCTTCGTCAATGCCGCCGTGCGTGTCTTTCGATTGCCACGCTTCTCCGGCGTAGTACTCGAGCTCATCTTTCTGAATCCAGACGCGGGCGTTCGGGAACAGATCCATGCCGTCGGCGTGATCCCAGTGCATGTGCGAAATGATGAGATCAGTGATGTCCTCGGGCTTTAGACCCAGTCGCTTGAGCGTGTCGGAGGGCTTGGTGAAGTCCGTGACATGCCAGTCTTTGAAAAAGCGATCATGATAAAAACCGGAGTCGACGAGGATATTGCGGCCATTTCCGCGGATGAGCCAGATCATCATGGCGATGTCGAGCTTGCGGTCGGGCTCAGCGCCCGCGACGAGTTCAGCAACCGGGAAGCCCGGTAGGGTCGCGTAACGGATGGCGTAAACCTCATAGTTGGGTTTCGATTGTGCCATGGCTGTGAGGGCCGTGGCGAGGAGGAGCGTCAGGGATAAGATTTTCATGGACTTTGGAAAAACGAATTCAAACACAACCGGGGCAGAGATCACAGGTAAATTTACCCGTTTAAGCTTGCACATGAGACATGCACGTCGGGCACGTCTTCTCGTGAGACAGGCGGGCTTTGTGCGCTTGCTGATACGCTTCCATTTCTTCTTTTTGATGCTTGCGCTTGGCCTTCTCTGAAAGCTTGGGCTTTACTTCATTGCGATAGAGAAATGAAGTCCATGCTGTGTGGGTGCGGGTCTCGCGTTCTTTGAGCTTTTTGTAAACTGGGCATTCTGGCTCGGCCATTGCTTGATGATAATTGAATGGCACGGCTGTTGCCGGCGCCGAGTGGTTGTGTCTCAGTTTGAATTTTTCTGCGGATGGCTTGTCTTGAAGAATGAACGCCAGAACCAATGTGTTTTAGGGCTGGTCAACAAGCACACTCGCGCCGTAACACCAATCACGATGGCGGCCACCGCCAGAGCAGGAATGGTGAGTGAGTTTGCGAAGTACGCGGACAGAAGATTATGCACAGTGCGGCCCTCGCCACGATTATACCGCCAGGATGCGAAGGTTCCTGTTTTCCGTGATCTCTTGCTAAGATAGAGGGTCAGGCATCGGTTCCGCGCGACGTTTTCCCGCCAACCCCGCCAGGTCCGGAAGGAAGCAACGGTAACGGGCTCTTTCGTGTGCAGTGGAGCGCCGGTGCCTGGCTTTTGTTTTGCCACAGCATTTCGCTTCGATCATGACCAAGCGCCTTTACTACGACAATTCTGAAATTCACGAATTCGATTCCGTGATTGAGGACGTTGCCTCGGCCTCATCCGGGCAACCGCGGCCGGCGGTTTTCCTGCGCGAAACGGCGTTCTATCCGACCAGCGGCGGGCAGGTGCACGATACAGGATGGCTTACGCTTGGCGACGAACACTTGCGCGTCTCCGAAGTTGCGGATGCGGAGGATGGCCGGATCGTCCACTACTTGGAAGCGCCGGTGAAAGTGCCGCTGGCGGGGATTGAGGTCCATGGCAGCATCGATGGCGAACGGCGGCGGGACCACATGCAACAGCACACCGGGCAGCATGTGCTCTCGGCGGCATTTATTGAGCTTTATCAGATGCCCACGGTTTCGTTCCACATGGGAGAAGATTATTGCTCGATCGATCTGGCGACACCTTCGGTGAGTTCGCAGCAGATTGCCGGAGCCGAGAAGCGGGCGAATCAGATCGTGTTTGAGAATCGTCCGGTGCGGGTGCGCTACGTGTCGCGCGCGGAAGCGGAAAAGCTTGGGCTGCGCAAAATGCCTCCGGCGGAACGCGACGAATTGCGGCTGATTGAGATTGCGGATTTCGATCTGTCGGCTTGTGGCGGAACACACGTTGGTGCGAGCGGACAGATCGGATCGATCATTCTTCGGAAAAGCGAGAAGATGCGGCAGGGAACTCGGGTGGAGTTTGTCTGCGGGCAGCGAGCGGTTCGCATGGCGCGACGCGATTACAGCACCCTGACCGAGGCCGCCGCACTCTTTTCGGCGCAGATCTGGGATGTGCCGGAACAAATTCGCAAGAGTCTCGAAGAGAGCAAGTCGGTGCGCAAGCAAAGGGAAGAGGCGCTCGAACAACTCGCCGAGGTGATGGCTGTGGCGGCGCTTCGAGAATTGCCGGAGACGAGCGGGCAGAAGATTATCGTGCGAGCGTTTTCCGATCGCGACATCAGCTTCGCCAAATTATTTGCGCAAAAAGTGACGCGGGCGGGAACGCCGGCGATTGCGCTGGTGGCGAGCACGATGGATCCTCCCGGGCTGGTTTTTGCGCAGACATCTGGCGGCCCCGCCGACATGGGTGCGTTGCTGAAGCAGGTGCTGTCGTCAGTCGGAGGACGCGGCGGCGGCAGCCACGATTTTGCTCAGGGCGGAGTTCCGGCAGGCTCAAAAAGCGAGGTCGAGCAGCTTTTGCGGCAGGCGGCGGATACAATCGGAGGCTGAGCCCGGAGCGGGAGAACTTATGAAGGTAGGGGTCCTTCGACTCCGCCGAAATTTCACTTCGTGAATTTTCAGCTCCGCTCAGGATGACACTCGATGCTGCTCGACGCTGGAAAACCATTCGATGCTGGAACCGCGGCTGATACTCGTCAATCTTCTGATCAAGCTGGGCGTGGCTGCGGCCGTGTCGACTACGCTGGTGCGCTCCAAGGAATTCAAGAGTCTAATTTTTCGCGAACAGCGCGAAACGAAACACAAAATTTATCTGGCATTGTGGATGGCGATTCCGATCGCCCTCGGCGTCTGGATTCGATTCAGCGCCAAGAGCTTTCTGGCTGGCGACCTATCGCTGGAAACCGCGCTACTGCTGGGCGTGGTCGGTGGCCGGCTGTCGGGAGGAGTGGGCGGAGCGTTGCTAGCGCTTCCAGCGGCACTGCATGGCGAGTGGGCTGCCATGCCGCTCGAATGTTTTTGCCGGAATTGTGGCGGGATGGTTGCGCCGGTTCGCGCCCGAGCAGGAAGATATCTGGTCGTTTTCGCCGTTCATCGATCTCACTCTTTACCGCATGATTCGCCGCAATCTGCCGCGGCCGCGCGTGTTCGATTGGCAGGTTGCGTTTTTTGCGACCATCGTGGGCCTGCGTTTTCTGCAAACGGAAATCTGGCGCTTCTGGCCGAACTCCATTTTCAGCCTGGAAAGCCCTGCATTGTGGGACGGCGCCGGCGGAACTCTGAACGGGTATTTGTTGGAAAGCGCTATTTACCTGACGGTTATCATGGTGGTGGGGACGGAGCTGAAGATTTTTAACAGCGTTCGTATCCAGATCAAGCTGGAAGAGCAGGAACGGCTGCTGCTGCAGGCCCGCATGGCGGCGCTGCAGAATCAGATCAATCCCCACTTTTTGTTCAATACGCTGAATTCGATTTCGTCGCTGGTGCGCTTCGATCCCGATACGGCGCGGGAGATGATTCTGAAACTCGCTACGATTCTTCGGCGGCTTGCTGCATAGTACGGATTCGTTTGTGGCGCTGCGCGAGGAAGTGGAATTCATCGACAATTATCTGGACATCGAAGTCGTGCGCTTTGGGCGGGACAAGCTGAAGGTGATCAAGGATCTGGATCCGGCATCGCTTGAAGCCATGGTTCCGAGCATGCTGTTGCAGCCGCTGGTCGAAAACTGCATCAAGCACGGACTTGCTCCGCAGGTTGAAGGCGGAAGCATTACGCTGCGCAGCCGGGTGATCAAGTCGCGGCTGGTGGTGGAAGTGGAGGATGACGGCGTGGGCATGGGAGCGGCGCAGGCTTGCTCGGAGACAATCCCGATGGTTTGGGGAGTGGCGGCATCGGCATGGCAAACGTTGCCGAGCGTCTGAAGGTGCTCTACGGCGATGCCGCGAAGATGATGATCGAAAGCCGAGAAGGCGGCGGCACGCTGATCCGCTTGCGGCTGCCGATTCTCCCGAATCCGGAAGAGCTTATGACGACTTCGGCGATTGCTCCAGCACCTTTCGGTAAAAGTCTTCGTAAAGCGGAATAATCTTGCTGGAGCAGTATTTTGCCTGGGCGGCGGCGCGCGCCCGTTTTCCCATGGCGCGGAGGGCGGATTCATCGCTCAGCAGGTCGATGGCGTAGCGCGCCATGGTATCGACGTCGCCTACATCGGCCAGAAATCCGCTGACGCCGTGCTCGATCACTTCCGGCACTCCGCCGGTACGGGTGGCAATCGGAACTACCTCACATGCCATTCCTTCCAATGCCGCCAGCCCGAAGGATTCGAGTTCGCTGGGCATCAACATCACGTCTGAAATGGCGAGTTTTTCCCGAACCTGATCTTGTTTGCCGAGAAAACAGTACGTGCTCGTGAATGCCTTTTTGCACCGCCAGCCATTCCGCCTGCGAACGATCGGGGCCGTCGCCAATCAGCAAGAGCTTGGAAGGAATCTTCTTGCGGACGCGATCGAAGATTTCGATCACGTCGAGCACGCGCTTCACCGGTCGGAAGTTGGAAAGGTGCACCAGCAGCCGCTCGTCGTTGGCGACATACTCGATACGTTTCTCCAGCCACTCCGGTTTGCGCAGGTAGTCGTCGCAGTTCACGAAATTGGGGATGACTTCGATGTGGTTCTTGATGTCGAATACATTCAGGGTACGGTTGCGCAAATACTGCGAAATCGCGGTCACGCCGTCGCTCTGTTCGATGGAGAAACGCGTAATCGGAAGATACGAGCGGTCGAGCCCGACCAGCGTGATGTCGGTGCCGTGCAGAGTGGTGACAAACGGCAAATGGCGGCGCGGCGGAGTTGCCGCCAGCATCTGCTTGGCCAGCATCGCGCTCACCGAGTGCGGGATGGCGTAGTGGACGTGCAGCAGATCGAGCTCGTAGAGCTGCGAAACCTCGGCCATGCGCGTTGCCAGCGCCAGATCGTACGGAGGATATTCGAACAGCGGGTAGCGAGTGACTTCGACCTCATGAAAGTGAATGTTCGGCTCGGGTCCAGTTAGACGAATGGGCTGCGAGTAGGAGATGAAGTGAATTTCGTGGCCGCGGCGGGCGAGCTCAAGGCCGAGTTCGGTGGCGACAACTCCGCTGCCGCCGTAGGTTGGATAACACGTGATGCCAATCTTCATGGGTTTTCTGATGCGGGTTCAACGATACCATCATTGGATTCGCGCGGAGGGCTGGGGATGCACGGGGAAGATGGCTTTCACTCCAGCGTTTGCCCTGTTCCACAGCGGGCGCTACACTGAATAGCCCGGGGTAGCAACTATGCTCGTAGTCATGCAGGCGCAGGCCACGCGAAGACCAGGTCCGCGCCGTTTGCCAGAAAATCGAAGCGCTCGGATACCGCGCCCACTCCATGCCGGGAGCGCAACGCACCGCCATCGGCATCACCGGCAATAAGGGCGAAGTTGAGCTCGGGTTCGCTGGAAGAGATGCCGGGCGTGCAGGAAGTCATCCGCGTTTCGAAGCCTTATAAACTGGTTAGTCGCGATACCAAGCCCGACAACACCGTTATCAAATTTCCTGGCGCGGGCGCCAATGGCGCGGGCGTCAGCATTGGAGGCTCCGAACTGGCAATCATTGCCGGGCCCTGCGGCATTGAGAGCCGCGACCAGGCGTTTACCATTGCCGAGCGCGTTGCCCGCGCTGGCGCCCAGTTTTTTCGCGGCGGCGCTTACAAGCCCCGTACCTCTCCTTATTCTTTTCAGGGACTGGGCGAAGAAGGTCTGAAAATAATGGCCGAGGTCCGCGAGCGCTTCGGCCTGCTCATCGTGACCGAAGCCGTGGATTACGAATCACTCGATCTGGTTGACCAGTATGCCGACATGATCCAGATCGGCGCGCGCAACATGCAGAATTTCTCTCTGCTCAAGCGCGCCGGACGCGCCCGCAAGCCGGTGCTTTTGAAGCGCGGCATCTCGGCGACGCTCGAAGAATTTCTCATGGCCGCCGAGTACATCATGAGCGAAGGGAACTACAACATCGTCCTGTGCGAGCGGGGCGTGCGGACTTTTGCCGATCACACCCGCAACACGCTCGATCTCAGCATCGTGCCCGCGGTGCAGCGCCTCAGCCACCTGCCCATCATCGTTGATCCGAGCCACGGTACCGGAAAGCGCAACAAAGTGACGCCGCTCTCCCGCGCAGCCGTTGCTGTCGGAGCGGATGGGCTGATCATCGAAGTGCATCACGATCCGGACCGCGCGTTGTCCGATGGGATGCAGTCGCTGTTCCCCGATCAATTCGACGCGCTGATGGTGCAGGTCCGGCAGATTGCGGCAGTGTTGGGGCGAACAATTCCCGTCGTTTCTGAAGCCACCGTCTAAGGCACGCCCTTTGCGAAAAGTCCTTTTCATTGCCGTCCTCGTTCCGCTCGTCCTCGCCGCGGGCTGGTATTACTTTCACGAGCGCACTCTGCCCGGCTACGGCCCGCTCTATCGCGAGTACGCCTATATTTCAAATGGCAAGAGCAACACGGTTACTGTCATCGATCTGCGTAGCTTTCGGCCAGTGCGAACCTTGCAGGTCGGAGCTGATCCTACTGGATTGGCAGCCAATCCCAAGCGCAATGAAGTTTATGTGGTCAATTCCGGCTCTTCGAACGTCAGCGTGATCGACGCCGAGCAGAATAAAGTTGTTGCCACCATCGGAGTCTACGGGCGGCCGTTTTTCATCGATGTTTCTCCGGACGGGCACCGCGCTTTCGTTGCCAATTCGGGGTCAGCTAATGTTTCAGTGATTGATCTGGACCGGCGCACGGTGGCGGCTACGCTGCATGTGGGTGGAAGTCCCGGCGTGGCGCGCGTTTCGCCGGATGGATCTACGGTGGTGGTCTCGAATCGCGCCGACAATTCGGTCTCGATCATCGATGCGGAGCGGTTGGCGGTGCGCTCCGCGATCAACATCTGCATTCACCCGGAGGACATCGCCATATTGCCGGATTCGAGCAAGGCATTCGTTTCCTGTTCGGGATCGGGGCAGGTGGCCAGTATTGCTCTTAAGCACGGAACCCAAAAGGAGCGCGACAGCAAGCAGGCGCAGGGAATCCCAAATGAGAATGACGGCGACAACGACAAACTACTCGCGCTCCTCGATGTAGGAAAATCTCCGGTGAGCCTGACGCTCAAACCGGACGGCGGAGAATTGATTGCGTTCAACTTCGACGCGGGTAGCATTTCCATCATTGAGACGACGCCCAACGAAGTTTCGGGCAGCTATCTCATTGGCGCACAGCCTACGCGGGGCGTGGTTTCGCTGGACGACTCGCGCTTGTATGTCTCCAACTTCGGATCGAATAACATCGCGGTCTATGACATCGATCTCGGCAGAATCGTGGCGTATCTTCCGGTGGGAACGCGTCCCGATGCGTTGGCGCTCTCGCAGAATCAGAACTATCTGCTGGTCGTCGACTCCGGTTCGGGGGACGTGGCCGTCATTCAGAAACGCACGCCGAAGAAGAAATTTGAACCCTCGGAATATTCGTTGTTGACCATGATCCCGGTAGGCGTCCAGCCGAATCAGATTGTGGTGAAGTCGTTTCGGGCTACGAAACTTATGGAAGGACGCTGAGAAAGCCTTTGCTGGCTATAGATGGGGAGTTCCACCCTTGCGCACAGAACGCGCAAGGATGGGGCACCCTCAAATTCCTTCAGCTTCACGCAGCTCAGTCTTGCGCTTGAGAAACCACGCTTGGCTGCGGCTGTGTCTCTGGTGCCGGACTGGCCGGCGCGGTTTCCGGCTGAGGCGTTTGGTTGTCCTGGACTGCTCCGCTGTCACCGGGAGCCGAACTAGGGCTCAGGTTGAAGTACGAGTCGTTGTTCGAGCCGTCGTCCGAACTTGGCCGATTCAGGTAGCTGCTCGGCGAATCGTTATCATAGTCGTACGACGAGTTCGACTGGTAGGGCGGTTCGTCATACCAGGAATCGTAGTAGGGGTAGCCGTACGCCGGCCACGCGCCATACCAGTAAGGGTTGTACCACCAAGGATTCCAAGCTAAGCCCCAGCCAAATCCCCAGTATGGCCATCCGAAGCCGAAGCCCCAACCGCAACATCCCCAACCCCAACCACCGCGTCCCCAACCCCAACCACTGCGTCCCCAACCCCAACCGCCTCCCCAACCATAGCCACGGTTGAAGCCAAATTCTCCGCGTCCGCCGGTGAAACCGGATTCGGTTCTCGATCCGCCAAAAGACCGCCATGAATCATTGGAAACTCCGGTGTTATGAGCGGAAAGGTTTGAGTTCGCCGCGCCTCCGGAATTGCGTGCTTCGCTAGAATGCGCGGAAGTGCCCGCACTGGCACGCGCAGAAGTGCCGCCGCCGAATGAATGCCACTGGCCATCGTTGATTGCCGCAGGAAGACTTGAGTGAGCGCTTGACTCACCTCGGGATCCGCCTAAGCCGCGCCCCGCTTGCGATCCGCCGCCTCGGCCATAGCTCGCTCCGCCTCGGCCGTAACCACCTCCGCCATAAGATCGGCCGCCGCCTTCACGGCCACCCTCATAGGAGCCACCACGCGATTCCCCAATGCCACCGTGATATGAGCCACCGCTACTGCCATGGTAGCCCCCGCCGCCTGAACTGCCATGGGAACCGCCGCCACCGCCGCCGTGACCTCCGCCGCCCCCATGCTGGGCGAACGCTGGAATTGGCATGAGAGCAAAACCGGTGAGGACAGTAAATGCTATGAAGGACCTGAGAAAACCGAATCGGCTCATAACCCGTACCTCCGTTCGAAGCGGCGCACCTTCGAGCGAGGAGCCTAACAGGGAAGGACCGCGCGCTCCTAACTGCTTACTTCTGCTTTCCTACCTAATCAGATTCTACCGCCACCGGTGGGGTTGCGCGCCAGGAAAATTAAGGACGTGCCTCGGGGTAACACCCCAATTGATTACACAGGTTTACGCGGTTTTGAGGGGGCCGTTCTTCCACGGCGCTCCCATATTTGACTCTAGTTTTTGACGCTAGTATTTCACGCTAGTATTTCACTATGGCAGCAAACGATTTGGGGTCGAGCGATGCTCCGCCTACCAGTGCTCCATCGATTTCTTCTTCGGACATCAGGGCATGGGCATTCTCGGGTTTCACGGAACCGCCGTAGAGAATGCGGAGTTTATCGGCGAATTCCTGGCCGAAGGATTCTGCGGCTTCGGCCCGGATGCTGGCATGGGCGTCGGCGGCCATCTGTGGAGTGGCGGTTTTTCCGGTGCCGATGGCCCAGACCGGCTCGTAGGCGACCACCAGGCTGGCGGCCTTCTTTGCCGAAACTTTGTTAAAGGCGCGCAGACACTGGCGGCGCAGGACGTCGTCGGTGAGCCCGGCTTCGCGTTCTTCGAGGACTTCTCCGACGCAGACGATGGGGATGAGTCCGGCTTCGAGGGCGGACTTCAGCTTGAGGTTGACGGTGTCATCGGTCTCGCCGAAGTACTGGCGGCGTTCGGAGTGTCCGATGATGACGTGGGTGACGCCGACGGCGAGCGAGCATGGCTGCGTGCAATTTCGCCGGTGAAAGCGCCTTCTTTTTCCCAGTAGAGATCCTGGGCGCCGATGGCGACGTTCGAAGCCTTGGCCGCGTTGATGGCGGCGTCGATGCAGAGGTAGTTGGGGCAGACGACGATTTCGTCGCGGTCTTCGTGTTGTGTCTTGACCCAGGGCCGTGACCAAGGGCAGGAAATCGCCGAAGAATTCTCGGGCCTGGTCGGGAGTTTTGTACATCTTCCAGTTGGCGGCGATCATTTTCTTTCTCATGAAGGACCTTTCGGTCGAAGATAGCGGAAATGTGAAGATGGTTCGCGGGAAATTTTTTCGGCGGCCTGAACGTAGGTTTTGCAGGTGGCCGTGTCGAAGAGCACGAAACGGACGAGCTCGACCTGCGCGCAGGGCGGCAGAGCTTCGATAATGGTGTGGACGGCGATTTCGGCGGCCTCGAGAACAGGATAGCCGAAAGCTCCGGTCGAGATCGACGGGAAGGCCAGAGATGTTATGCCGTGGTCTTCGGCAATGCGGATGGACTCGCGATAGCAACTGGCGAGCGTTTCCGCCTCCTCTGTCGGCCTCCTCGATAGACTGGGCCGACGGTGTGAATTACGTATTTGGCAGGCAATCTTCCGCCCGTGGTGATGGCGGCTTTCCCGCGGGAAGGGCGCCGATTTTGGCTACGATGCGCTTGCACTCGTGCGAGGATTGACGGGCCGCCAGCACGGTGAATCGCGCCATCGACGCCTCCTCCACCGAGCAGGGAAGAGTTGGCGGCGTTGACGATAGCCTCGGTGGTCTCTTTGGTGATATCGGCGGGCCCGTGGAATTCGAGCGTCTTGCCATTGGCGAAGGTCAGTCGGGCTGCGAAGTCGGACATGCGAACACGAGGTGTCAGATCTCAGGTCTTCAGGTCTCAGGAAACGCAAATGGCAAGGTATTTTCGTGATCACGGGTTTCCTTGCGAATCTGATACCTAAGACTAAGACCTGATACCTGATACCTGATACCTGATACCTATTTTTTCTCCGTCAGCGCTTCCACTCCGGGCAATTTCTTGCCTTCCAGAAATTCGAGCGAGGCGCCTCCGCCGGTGGAGATGTGGGTGATTTTGTCGGCTACTCCGGCGGCTTTTACTGCGGCTACGGAATCTCCTCCGCCCACGATCGGTCACGGCCCCGGCATTTTCGGCCACGGCGTGCGCGATCTTGAACGTGCCTTTGGCGAATGGCGGCATTTCGAAAACGCCCATGGGACCGTTCCAGACGATGGTGCGGGCGCGGGCGACCTCTTCGGAAAAGGTCTCAATGGTTTCGGGGCCGATATCGAGCGCCATCATGTTGGCTGGGATGGGTTCGCCGTGGCCGATGATTTTGGTCAGGGCGCTGGCTTCGACGCGGTCGGCGATGACGTGATCGGTGGGCAGCAGGAATTTGACCTTGTGAGTTTTCGCCTGCTGCAGAAGGTCCTTGGCGAGTGCGATCTTATCTTCTTCGACCAGACTCTTACCGACCGATTCGCCTTGCGCCTTAAGGAAGGTGTAGGCCATGCCGCCGCCGATGATGAGGACGTCGACTTTGCCGAGCAGGTTTTGGATGACTCCGATTTTGTCGCTGACTTTGGCGCCGCCGAGAATGGCGACGAACGGATGCTCGGGGTTCTGCAGAACGCGGCCCAGATATTGCAGCTCCTTTTCCATGAGCAGACCGGCGGCGGATTTCTGCACAAACTTGGTGATGCCGACGGTGGAGGCGTGGGCACGATGGGCGGTGCCGAAGGCGTCGTTGACGTAGAACTCGGCGAGCTTGGCGAGTTGTTTGGAAAAAGCTTCGTCGTTTTTTTCTTCTTCGGCGTGGAAGCGCAGGTTTTCGAGCAGCAGGGCTTGCCCTTTCTCGAGTTTGAGCGCCACTTCTTCGGCTTCCGGGCCAACGCATTCGGGACAGAAGCCGACGTTTTCGCCGCGCGACAGTTCTTTGTCGAGCAGCATGCGCAGACGCTCGGCGACGGGCTTGAGGCTCATCTTTGGATTGGGTTTGCCTTTCGGGCGTCCGAGGTGAGAGGCGAGGATGAGGCGGGCGCCGTGGCGCAGCGCGTACTCGATGCTGGGCAGAGTTTCGCGAATGCGCGTATCGTCCATAACGCGGCCGTCGTCGAGCGGGACATTGAAAGTCGACGCGCATGAAGATGCGGTGATCGTTGAGAGGAAGATCGCGAATCGAAAGCTTAGACATTAGGCACCTGTCGTTAGTCGTTAGTCGTCAGTCGTTCGGTATTTGTCGCTGGAGCGTCGTTCGTCGTTGGTGTCCGCAGTTCGGCGCATCACGCCAACTTTGGCCGCTGGTCGACAGAAGACGGCCAACCGCGAACGACCAACGACTAACGACTAACGACGAGTTAACTCTACAAGCCTTTGGCTGCCATCAGGTTGATCAGATCGTCGGACGCGGCAGGAGTATCCCCACTCGTTGTCATACCAGGAGATCACCTTGACGCAGTTGCCACCGACCACCAGGGTCATGGGCGCGTCGACGATCGAGGAGCGGGAGTCGCCTTTGAAATCGGACGAGACCAGTTCGTTCTCTTCGAAGCCCAGGTAACCCTTCAGCGGGCCGGACTCGGAGGCTTTTTTCAGAGCGGCGTTGACCTCTTCTTTGGTGGTCTTTTTCTCCACCCAGACCACGAGGTCGACGACCGAGACGTTGGGCGTAGGGACGCGCATGGCGAAGCCGTCGAGTTTTCCGGCCAGATCGGGGATGACGAGCTTGACGGCCTTGGCGGCGCCGGTCGTGGTCGGAATCATGTTAATCGCAGCGGCGCGGGCCCGGCGCAAATCTTTGTGCGGGAAGTCGAGGATCACCTGATCGTTCGTATAGGAGTGGATCGTGGTCATGGTGCCGCTGACGATTTTGAAATTGTCGTTGATCACTTTGGCCACCGGGGCCAGACAATTCGTGGTGCAGGAAGCGTTAGAGACGATGTGATGCTTGGCGGGATCGTACTTCTCTTCGTTGACGCCGAGCACCAGCGTGAGGTCTTCGTTCTTAGCGGGGGCCGTGATGATGACTTTTTTCACCGAGCCGCGGAGATGCTTCTTGGCGTCGTTGGCATCGGTGAACTTGCCGGTGGATTCGATGACGACCTGAGCTCCGACGGAGTCCCAGGGCAGGGCGGCAGGATCTTTTTCCTTGAAAACTTTGATAACTTTGCCGTCGATCGAAATGCTGTCAGGGCCGGCGGTGATTTTGTTGGGCAGGTTGCCGAGGATCGAGTCGTATTTCAGCAGGTGAGCGAGCGTTTTGGGATCGGTGAGATCGTTGACGGCGACGAAGTCGAGGTTTTTATCGGCGAGCGCGGTGCGAAGAACGTTGCGCCCGATGCGTCCAAATCCATTAATGCCAACTTTTACGGCCATGGTGCCTCCAAAAGAAAGTTTGATTGCGTAAGAGGAACACGCAGAGCCCTGAGACAACCCTTCGATGGTAACAGGGTCGAAAGGAGTCAGCGTAAATGTCACGCTATCCATCGGTGCGGTTCTAATTTTCCCGTTTCAGGACGCCAGTTAGGACGGACCCATCCGTCGATTGGGTGGAGTTGAATTCAGGCTGGCGTAATTTCGATGGTCGTGTCGGTGTTGCGCCAAATGAAAGGAATACGGGCGAGCCAGTATTTCCGGTTGAATCGCCTGGCGAACGCGGGCAAAATCTTCCGGAGGCAGAATGCGGGCGCGTGGCGGGAAATTCGGGACCGAGTGATTTTTCCGCGAATGGTGCAGGGAGCGATCTTGACTTGCGGGTTGTTGCGGATGCGCTTGCACTTGCCAATTTGCTGTTGGTCATGACATAGAGCTTGTTGCCGTCTTCGGCAAACCAGACGGGCGTATAGACGGCGACGCCACTTTTCCGGAAGGTCGCGAGGCTGATGTAACGCTGGCCATGGATTTCTGCGGGGATGGACGCCATGGGGGATATTGTAAAGCAAGCACCGGGCGGAGCGCAGATTCGAGCAGTGGAGTCAAGGACGGCGATGGCCTTGTGTTTCTGCGCGGCCTATTTTTGACTGATGGCGCGCAGCGGTCACATACAATAGCGGACTATTGAGATTTCTCGGCGAAACGATTATGAGTGAGACTTGGAAAAGGTGGGAGGGACGCAGCGTCGATGGCAGATATCCGTTACAAAGCTACCTGGGTGGTTCTGATCACAGCGCGGTGTTTCTCACACGAAGGGGCACGGGCGATTCCGAGAAAGCCGCGATCAAGCTGATTGCTGCAATGGAGCGGAGTGAGAGGCAAATCCGGCGCTGGAAGGCGATCGGCGAACTGAACCATCCGAATCTGATTCGTATTTTTGAAGCGGGGACGCTGCGAATTTCGATGGCACGGCGCTGCTCTATGTGGTGGAGGAGTATGCGGAGGAGAATCTCTCGCAGATTCTGCCAGAGCGAGCCTGACGGCAGACGAGGCGCGAGGGATGTTGCCACCGATTCTGGAGCTCTTGCAATATGCGCAGAGAACGGGTGGGTGCATGGGCACATCCGCCCTTCCAACATTCTTGCAATTGGGGATCAGGTGAAGCTCGCGAGCGACACTCTGGCCTGCCCGGTGAAAGTGGCCGGGGCGCGAGTGCGAGGAGCGACTACGCTCCGCCAGAAGCGGCCACGGGAGCGGCGTCCGCACCTGGCGACGTTTGGCAGTTGGGAATGACATTGGTCGAGGTGCTGACGCAGCGTTTGCCGATTTGGGATCGCGCCCACCCAAATTCGCCGCAAATACCGGCAGCGATGCCGGAACCATTGCGCGCAATCGCCGAGCATTGCCTGCAGGTTGATCCAGCAAAGCGATGGACGCTGCGTGCAAATCCGCGATTGTTTGGAAGGGAAGCGGCCAGCACTGATTTCGGCTCAGAGTTCCATGCGGGAATTACCGTGCCCGCGTTCCGGCGGCGCGGCAGCAATCTGCGAAATGGCCCCATTGGCTCGTGGCACGCGGCCGTGGTATTGGCTGTCGTCTTTTTCCTTGCCCGACCGAAACCGGCAAATCCTCCGGCGGAGAGTTCCAACAACACAGGCCGCAAAACTCGCGGAAGTCCACGCAGGTTCCGAAACAGCCGCAGGTACAGTCAAGTGCTCCGGCGAAGGCGAAAGGCGCGCACGCGGCGTCCGGCAATGATAAGGCGTCTGGGACCAACGAGGCCAGAAACAATGCACAATGACGAGTGATGATTGTGCGGCGGGTGATGCCGCAGGTTTCGCCGGGCGCGCGCCGCACGATTCAAGGCAAAATCAAGGTTCGCGTCCGAGTCGAGGTGAATCCGGCAGGCGACGTGGAGAAGGCAAGGTGGAATCCGGCGGAGCGAGCAAGTATTTCTCGCGCATCGCGCTGGCAGCCGCTCGGGAGTGGAAATTCTCTCCAGCTGGCCCAGACGAGACGGCCGCCGGGAATGGAAGCTGCAGTTTGCTTTCAGCCGCGCGAGAACGGAGGTTTCCGCGGTGCGCGGCAAGCGGTAGGGACGCGGGGACTGTCCGCAGGGGAGCAGGGCAAAGAGCGGTCCTTCGCTTCGCGAGAGTGATGACAAGGCTTAGAGTTGCAGCAGGTTGAGTTGCAGCTTCGCGTATCCCTGCTCCGCGGCCCACAGATCAAGCGGGACCGCCGCCATCTCATCCACAACGGTTCGGCTCGCCCACTCTTCGTCAGGTCCACCGTTTTGATGTAGGTCCTGCAACTGTCGCAAGCTTCCACGCGAACGTGATTGAGTTCCTCGGCGGTGTAGACGGGAAGCTTCGCGTGGTTCTCTTCGCCGCATGCCGGACAGACGATTCGCCGGAACTCCCATTCCGCCAGACAAAATGAACAGACCAGGGAACGCTGCCCGCCATCTCCCAGCGGGCGCAGAACACCCAGGCCGGGTTTCCGTTTGCAAAACGGACACTGAAACGGCACCGGCCCGCTCCATTGCAAAGTTGACCGCGTACGAACGGCGACGCGCATACGGCTGAAGAAAGGCGCGGGCAAAAAAATCGTGAGGGCCCGGCGGCAGCGCTCCGGCCACGGTTCCATTCCAGAAAGCCGTCAGCAAATGGAAATGGGAATCTTCGTCGCCGTCCGCAACTCGCGCGCCGCTTCCCGAAGCGGGGCCGGACCGCTCTGTTCGACACCGAAAGAAATTCGCCGAATAGCCGAGCGACCGCCGGCGAAGGGGCCGCCGTGCAAAGGGCCCGAGTCCGAAGCGGGTCCGCGCTCCAGACGCTCGAGATCGTTCTGTGAACCGATTTAGCGAGTCCGCGGGAGAAAGTTTCCTGAAAACGCGCGACAGCCACGTAGAAGCGCAGGATTTCGGCAGCAAAAGTGTACTGAGAGCCAAGTTCCTCCGCCCGTTGAATCCGCCGCTGCCATTCGTTTTGCGCTTTGCTGCCATTCGACATGGAGCGATTATCAGTCCCGGCCTTCTGCCGCGCAATGCCGGACGGGGCGGACAAGGGCAGACTGATGTTGCGCATGAACTCGGATGGATTTTCCTGATTGACGGCCCGTCTGGCCGGGTTTATAGTTTTCCGCGTTAATGCGGTAATCATGGGAGCTATTGGACGCTGTCGTGGGCGTCTGCAAAACGGGCACCTCCGTAAATTCTGGAACAGCAGTACCCGGGGGCAAAACATAATGGAGCTCTCTCGCAGGACTTTTCTCAAGGGCACCGTGCTCGGCGGAGCCGCTTTCTCCGCCCTCGGCTTTGATCTCACTCCGGTTTACGCCCAGACTCATCGCTCAAGATTTCCCGCGCCAGCGAAACCCGCAGCACTTGTCCTTATTGCGCGGTGAGCTGCGGCGTCATCATCTACACGCATCGGCGACAAGGCCAAGAACGCGATCCCGCAGGTCGTGCACGTCGAGGGCGATCCCGACCACCCCATCAATCGCGGCACGCTTTGCCCCAAAGGCTCGTCGCTCGAGCAGGACATTCTCAACGATCGCCGCCTGCTGAAGCCGCAAGTGCGCCGCCCCGGAGGCACCGACTGGGAAGACATTTCTTGGGAGCAGGCCTACAGCGAGATCGCGCAGAAAGTAAAGAAGACGCGCGACGATACTTTCGTCGAGACGGACGCCAACGGTCACACTGTCAATCGCTGCGAAGGCATCGCCTTTACCGGCGGCTGCACCGACACCAACGAATTTAATTATCTCGCCGTAAAAAGTATGCGCAGCCTGGGGGTCTGCTACCTGGAAAACCAGGCCCGCGTTTGACACGGCCCCACGGTCTCCAGTTTGGGGCCCACCTTCGGACGCGGCGCAATGACCAACGGTTGGATCGACATCAAGAACACCGACATGATGTTGATCATGGGCGGCAATCCCGCCGAAAACCACCCCTGCGGCTTCAAGTGGGCGATCGAAGCCAAGATTCACCGCAACGCGAAAACCATCGTCGTCGATCCGCGCCTCACCCGCACCGCCGCGAACGCCGACATGTACCTACAGATCCGCGCCGGCGCCGACATCGCCTTCCTCGGCGGCGTCATCAATTACGCCATCGCCAACAACCGCATCGCCAAAGACTATCTCGTCAACTACACCAACGCCGCTTTCATTATCAAAGACGGATTTAATCTGCCCGAAGACGGTCTTTTCTCCGGATTCGATCCCGAGAAAAAGGTTTACGACAAATTTACCTGGAACTATGAAGAAGGCGGAGACCTCGCGGGCAAGCCCGTAGTCCCAACGCCAGCCGCGCAAAATGTGCACCCCGCTGCCGCCGCGCAAAAAACCAGCGACACTGGTGGCGGCCAGGGACATCAAGCGGGCGGTCCAACCGGACCCGCCGGAGGCGCGGGCGCCGCGCCATGCGCTTCCCGGCAAAGGTGGCATTCGATCTCACGCTGCAGCATCCCCGCTGCGTCTATCAGTTACTAAAGAAACAATACGAGCGCTACACGCCAGAAATGGTCGAGCGCATCACCGGCATTCCGCAGGATCAATTCCTCAAAGCCGCCGACCTCTTCACCTCCATCCGCAAAGACGGCGACATGAAAAAAGTCGCCACCATTATCTATGCCGTCGGATGGACGCAGCACAGCTTCGGCACCCAAATCATCCGCACCGCTGCCATGCTGCAATTGCTGATGGGCAATGTCGGGCGCGCCGGTGGCGGAGTCAATGCCCTCCGCGGCCACTCCAACATTCAAGGCGCTACCGACATGGCCGGGAATCTTCGACATCCTCCCCGGCTATTTGAAGATGCCGAATCCCGCCGATGTCGATCTAGCCACCTATATCAAGCGCGTCACGCCAACCGAGTCCAAGCCCGATCCGTGGCAATCGTTTAATTACTATTCGAACACTTCAAAATTCACCGTCTCTTTGCTGAAAGCGTTTTACGGACCCGCAGCCACCAAAGAAAACGACTTCGCCTTCAACTATCTTCCCAAGATCGACCGCAACTATTCCTGGGTGAATATCTGGAACGACATGTACGAAGGCAAGATCAAAGGTCTCTTCGCCTTTGGCATGAACGGCGTCATGATCGGTCCCGATTCGAACAAGAATATCGATGCCCTGAAAAAAGCCGACTGGCTGGTCGTCTGCGAAATCTATCCCGACGAAACCAGCGAATTCTGGCGCGCGCCAGGCATCACCGCCGACGACCAGAAAAAAATCAACACCACCGTCTACCGCTTGCCCGGAGCGGGTTTTGCGGAAAAAGACGGCACGTTCGTCAACTCCGCCCGCTGGCTGCAATGGAAGAACGTCGCCGTGCCGACGCCCGGGCAAGCTCGGCTCGATCAGGAAATTCTCGCCACCATCTATCTCAAAGTTCGCGAGCTCTATAAAAAAGAAGGCGGCAAGTTCCCCGATCCGGTTCTCAACGCGTCGTTCGCCTACACCAACCCCTTACAATCCGTCGTTCGCCGAGGTCGCGAAAGAACTCAACGGCAAAGCGCTCGCCGACCTCACCGACCCCAAAACAAACACGACCATCAAAGCCGGCCAGCAACTCCCGGGCTTTGCCTGGCTCAAAGACGACGGCACGACATCGTGCGGAAACTGGATCTACTCCGGATCATGGACCGAAGCTGGCGCCATGATGCAGCGCCGCGGCACTGACGACCCGTCCGGCCTCGGCATTTATCCCAATTGGGGATGGTCGTGGCCGGCGAATCGCCGCGTCCTCTATAACCGCGCCTCTTGCGATCCGGAGGGCAAGCCCTGGGATCCTTCGCGCCGCCAGGTTTGGTGGGATGAAGCCAAGCAAAGCTGGGTCGGCGTCGACGTTCCCGACTTCAAGCCCGATTCCGCGCCCAAAGATCACATGGGCCCGTTCATCATGAACCCCGATGGCATCGGACGTTTGTTCGTACCGCTCGGCGGGATGGCCGATGGGCCCTTCCCCGAATTCTACGAGCCGATCGAAAGCCCACTAGCGAATCTGCTGCATCCGAATCAGTCCAATAATCCGGTCGTGAAGAAATACAAGACCGACATGGACAAGTACGCGCCCACCGGCGGCGACTACAACGTCATCTGCACTACCTATCGCTTGACGGAGCACTATCACTACTGGACAAAAAATAACCCCATGAACGTGCAGCTCGTGCCTGAGCCGTTCGTCGAAGTCCCAGCCGAATTGGCCGACCGCATGGGCATTCGCGGCGGTGAAAAAATAAAGGTCTCGAGTATTCGCGCTACCTACATCGCGAAGGCAATGGTCACGCGCCGCATCAAGCCCATGAAGATCGACGGCAAAGAGACATTCCAGATCGGCATACCGATTCATTGGGGGTTCCGCGGGATTGCGGAAGATGAAGGCAAGACGGCGAAGACGCTGGCGAATCAGCTGACGCCTACGGTGATTGATCCAAACGCGTTTACGCCGGAGTTCAAAGGCTTTTTGGTGAAGATCGAGAAAGTGTAGGAGTAGCGCCGCCGTCCCGGCGGCTGTCAGGCAGCCGTCCGCGCCCACTGGTCAGAGGACGAGACGCCCGCGGGACAGCCGGCAGGATGCCGGCGCTACAGAGAAGGTATATGGCAGACCGCAAAGCGCTACAGGCCGTAATGATCTCGGGCCATACCAATCCCTCGCCGGGTTTCGGCATGCAGCGCGACCTCGAGGTCTGCAAACTGGTCGACACCACCACCTGCATCGGCTGCAAAGCGTGCGAAGTCGCGTGCGTCGAGTGGAACGACATGCCGTTCACTCCGACCACCTTCGACAACACTTACCAGACGATGCCCGAGACAGCGCCGCATTTCTGGAACCTGATCAAGTTCAATGAGCACCAGAATCCCGACGGCACGATTCAGTGGCTGATGCGCAAAGATCAGTGCATGCACTGCGCCGATCCCGGATGCCTGCATGCCTGTCCGGCCGACGGCGCGATTGTGAAATATGCCAATGGCATTGTCGACTTCAATCAGGAAAACTGCATTGGCTGCGAGTTTTGTGTTTCCGGGTGTCCGTTTAATATTCCACGCTTCAATCCCGCGACCAAGCGCGTGTACAAGTGCACACTTTGTTCCGATCGCGTCGGCGAAGGTTTGGAACCCGCATGTATCAAGGCGTGCCCGACTGGCTGTCTGAAGTTCGGCAGCAAAGACGACATGAAATTCATCGCCGAGGAACGCGCTAAACAACTCCGCGACAATTTCGGCTGGCAAAACGCCGGCGTGTACGATCCGCAATCCGTTGGCGGAACGCATGTGATTTACGTGCTGCACGATGCTACCGATCCGGAACGCTATGGCGGGCTGCCCAGCAATCCGCAGATTCCCTGGAGCTACACATGGTGGAAGTGGCTCTTCAAACCCGTGCTCGGAACCTTCGCTCTGCTCGGTGGTCTCGGCATCCTGATTCACCATGTCATCAATGGCCCGCGCCTGCCCCAGCCCGAGGCTCCGAAAAAGGATGGCAACAATGTCAGCATCTAGTGGAGCGATTGAACGTTTCGACGATAAAGCCCGCCAGAGTTTCGAGTCCGCCGGCAGAACCACCATCTATCGTGGAGAACTACTCCGTCACCCTGTCTACGACCGCGTCCTCCACTGGACAATAGCCCTCTTTTTCTTCCTCGCGCTCTTTTCTGGTTTCGGCATTTATCTTCCCTGGCTCTTCCGCTGGTTCACTCCCATCTTCGGCGGCGGACAACTCGCCCGCATCATGCACCCCTACTTCGGCGTAGCCTTCGTCTTCTTCTTCGCTTTGCAGGTACTCAACTGGTTCCGGCTCATGCTTTGGGCCCCAGGCGACACGCGCTGGATGGGCAATATCAAAGCCATTGCCAGCGGTGAAGAAAAAGTGGATCCTCCGGAAACCGGCTTCTTCAACGCGGGACAGAAGGTTATGTTCTGGGAGATCGTCGCCGGTTGCATCGTCTACCTCATAACCGGCGTTATTCTGTGGGCAGGCGCAAAAACTTTCGGCAGAATCGCTGTAGCCGCCAGCTACGTGCTCCACGACATCTCCGCCCTCATCATGCTAGGCGGAATCTTCATCCACATCTATCAAAGCACCTTTGGCGAGCCGGGCACGTTTCAAGCCATGGTTCGCGGTGCGGTGAGCGAAGCCTGGGCATGGACTTTTCATCCCGCCTGGTACAAGCAAGTCACGGGACGCGACCCGGAGCAGACCTGCGAAGAAGCACGACGCCGAATGAACGCGGAGAGCAAATCCTGAGGCAACAGCAGGCGAGCTATCAGGTACCCAACTTTCACCGATCGGCCTCTGTTTAACCAAACCCTCAAAAGCGATCCTTCCCGGCTCATGTGTGCAAAATATTGCATATATATCGCGGTTCCTGCCACGTTTCACGGAATTTGAGACGAAGAGTGGTCGCTACCAAGTCATTGCGTTTGTTTCTGTTCTTGCGAGTGCTTTCTGGCAAAATCGGGTTTAACATCAGGGTGGACTCGCGAGCCGGATGGCAGTGGGCGTGCATCTAAGGCTGTAGTTCACGACAGGTTTCGAAGTTCGGCATAGGGATTTTAGGTCAGAGGATCAAGCGAAGATGAGATTTCGGCTGGCGATTGCAGTGGTACTGGCAGCGATGACTGTGAGCGGTTGGGCTCAGCAAAACAACGCATTCAAGGTTCGGGTGACGCATGAAAAGCCGGCGAAACAAAGCCCGCCCATGACCAAGAAGGCGGCAGGGAACACGGCTTCCGGCGGCGACGCCAAGGCTCTGCAAAATATAGAACGTGAGAGCGTGAAAGGTTCGGCTCGATCTGCGAACAAGAAGCCGGCAACGCTGAAACCGGTGAAGGACAAGCCCAATCCGCCGATGAATTTCAACGGCACGGGCGGTGCCAAAAGTGCCGGGCGTGGCGTCCAGTCGAGTTCCTACAAGGGCCGCTTGAAGCAAAAAGGCGGCGGCGGTGGCGGGAGGGGCCAGTAACAAACTCACCAACAGACAATCCCTCTGAGGCGCGGCGTCGTGCCGCAACAATAGAACGCTGCTTATCGCGATCCTCAACCATCCTTAAGCACAGAGATCCTATAGGCGGGAGCGATCTTGTTCCGGGGCCGCGACCGTCGAGGCAACTGCTTTCGTTCTGGTTTGGGGCTCTTTAAAAGAGTATTTCAACAGGCAATATAGAGCTCGCACACCGTCTTTCCATCCTATTTTTTTGCCCTCCTCGTAGGTGCGTCCCCAGTAGCTGATTCCCACTTCATAAATGCGGAGGTTGCGACGGGCCACCTTCACGGTGATCTCGGGTTCGAATCCGAAACGATTTTCTTCGATGGGGATGGACTGAATGACTTCGCGCCGGAAAACCTTGTAGCAGGTTTCCATGTCGGAAAGATTGATATTAGTGAGGCAATTGGAGAGCAGGGTGAGAGCCCGGTTGCCAACGGAGTGCCAGAAGTAGAGCACGCGATGCGGTGCGCCGCCGAGAAAACGCGAGCCAAAAACCACGTCCGCCTTGCCCTGGATTAAAGGCTCAATCATCAGCGGATATTCAGCCGGATCGTATTCCAGATCGGCGTCCTGAATGATGACGAAGTCGCCTGTGGCTTCCTGTATGCCGCGACGGAGGGCCGCTCCTTTGCCCATGTTCTGCGGCTGAAGCACGGTGCGGATTTGCGGATGCTCGGCCTGCAGTGCGGACAGAATTTCCCGCGAGCCGTCGCGCGAGCCATCGTCCACGCAGATTAACTCGATCTCCAGGGGAACCGCGAGAACCTTGAGCACTACCTCACGGAGCGTGGCGCGCTCGTTATAGACCGGCATCACAACGGAAAGTTTCATGACTTGCCTGACGGAGGAAACTCCTTTTCTGAATCCGTCACGATTGTAAATCGCGTACCCGGGGCTGGGTATGGCAAGTGTGGCTATCCTCGCTTGGTTGTGTTTGTAAGTACCTACAGGTCAGTAGCTTGCTGGGAATACTTTCGGGAATTCGGTGGCATTGACAAGTCGATTGGACATGGTATGCTTTGCGAAAGCTGTCGGTTTCCCCCCCACCTGACTCAGACCTGTTTTAACCCCGGTTAAGTGGGCGACTTTAGAAGACGTTTACGAATTTGATGGTCCCTGGAATGGGGACAATCTTAATTTTGGCAGCACGCGAGGCTACTAATCCGCATGAAAGCCGCTAGAATCCTGATCGTTTTATTGCTGGCAAGCGCTCCCAGCCTGTGCGCCGCCTTGACCAAGACTACGACCAACCTCGCGTCCTCAATGAATCCGTCCACTTACGGACAGCCGGTGACCTTTACCGCAGTGGTGACGCCTGCGCCGCCCGATGGAGAGAGTGTTTCTTTCGTGCAAGGAAAGAATGTGCTGGGGACGGGCGCTTTGAATGGTGGCACAGCCACTTATACGACCTCCACGCTGTCGGGCACAGACGAGATCAAGGCGGAGTACAGCGGTGACGGGACCCTAGGCAGCAGCACGTCGAACTTGGTGAGCCAGGTGGTCGACCTAGCCTCGACCACGACCACGTTGGTTTCGTCGCCGAATCCGTCCTATCCGGGAGAGTCCGTGACCTTCACGGCGACCGTGGTGGGGCAATACGGCGGCGCGGTCAGTGGCAACGTGTGGTTTTACAATGGCAACTCGAAGCTGGGCGCTGGCACGCTTTCGAGCGGTGCTGCCAACTATACGACTACGAAGTTACCTACCGGCACTGATTCGATTTCGGCGGTCTATGAGGGTAGCCATTCATTCGCTGAAAGCACCTCAAACGTACTGCTCCAAGCGGTGAATACCGGGACAACCATCGATTCTTCGATGACGTGGAATAACATCACGCGCTATTACGAAGTGTATCTGCCTGCAAATGTGGGCTCGAATCCTGCCATGCTTCTGATGCTGCATGGAACGCAAGAAACTAAATCCACGGGCGATGACCCGACCCCGATCATTAGCCTCAATTGGGGCTGGCAGCCGCTTGCGGATCAGTATGGCTTTATCCTGGTTCAGCCTGCGGCTACTTTCGATCCGAACACAAGCGAGTGGAACTGGAATTCGTATTGCATGGACGGAACGGAAGCGTGCTCTCCGTACGGATCGAAGGGAGGGGCATTTTCCTACGCGGAAGGATGCGATTCAGGAGATGCAGAATGCCCCGATGATTCCGGCTTCCTGGCTCAGCTCATCCAGAATTTGACCACTCAGTACAACGTGAATCCGCTTCAGGTTTATGTTGCCGGCTTCTCCTCAGGTGCGGAAATGACGGAGCGCGTCGGTTTCGAACACCCCGAACTGGTAGCGGCGATTGCTCCTGCTTCGGGCCAGCTCGTTGCCGAGCAAGGCAGCGACCCGTCGCCGCTGCCCCTGCCACCTTATCCGCAGGTGCCCATTTCCGTGCAGGAGTGGCACGGCACGGAAGATACAGAATTGTCGCCCTGCAACTACGGCACGACCAAGTACAACGGTGTTACTTTCACGCTGGACACGGTCGACGACACCTTCAACTATTGGTCGGGACCGAGTGCAGACGCCTGCACGGTTTTCGCGAACAATGAGCCGTTATGCCTGAACGGATCAGCCAATCCAAATATCACGGGTAATGACGCCACCGGCTGCACAAACAATGTTGAGGTTCAATTCAATTGGGAACAAGGTGTTGCGCACAACTGGCACGAGCAAAACGACACGGCGCGCTGGAAATTCTTTGCGGCACACCCAATGGCCGCGTCGCGACGGCGATAATTAGCTTGCAAACAAATTTCGCTGTCACGATTCTCTGAAAAGTGTATTTCAATAGCCATTTTGCCGGTTCGTGCGGTACGCTCGGCTGAAAAGGATGGCGACAATCGCAAGCACGATTGGAGTGAAGACGCTGGCTTCGGGACCGACACTGCCTCCGGTGATCCAACTCCGCCCAGCGAATTCGGAGTTGAGCAGGTTGTGGTAGGCGGGGATACCGCTGTCGGCTACACCATAGAAGAAAGTCTGACCCCAATCCCATCCCGCGTGGAAACCTACAGCCCACCACAGGTTACCGGTGCGGCGAAGGAACAAGCAAAAGAGAAGACCGAAGAAGACCACCGACAGCAGCCCGAACTTGCTTTCTCCCGGATTTCCGGCATGGGCCAATCCGAACAAAGCTGACAGCAGGAAGGCCGAAGGCCAGAACCCCATGCCTGAGGTGAGTGTGAATTGCAAGTAGCCGCGGAAAGCGAACTCTTCGCCGAGGCCGACAACAATGAAAGTGGCCGTCCAGGCGAGAGTGGCTGGGATTAGGATTCGGCTGCCGTGAATCGCCAGACCCGTGACTCGGAATCCGTGGAACAGAAAGATACCGAATAGGCTGGCACTGATGGCGAGAAAGCCGGCGGCTGTCCCAACCCAAAAATTCTTGCGAAATGCGGAACGGGCTGGGAGACCATAGTCGCCGTAGTGGCGGTGCTCGATGCGCGCCATGATCAGGGCGGCGATCGAGGTAAGAAGAAATATTGTTCCTTCCAGGAGGGTGAGTCCGGATGGCTTGAGCATGGACACGCCCGTCGGCGCGTTGCCGCGCCCAAACAGACGCAGGATCGACCCCGATAGGAAGAAGAGTGCTCCGACAATGGCGAGGAAGATCAGGGCGCGCCATCCGGCTCGGATGCCGTTTGGACCGCGGAAGATGCCGTACCGCGGCGGCGAGGGCGGCAGTGGCGCGGGGACGGCAGAGCCGGTAGGAGCTACGATGCTTTGGTCGACCATGCTCTAGTTTACGCGAGAGGGCTCGTCCGAGTTTCATGCGGGATTGCAAGTCAGTTCTGTCATGGCTGTTGGTTCTGATTTGGATAGAAGGTCAGAAGAGGATAAAGTTAAGCTATTCATGGCTTTGCCATTCAAGTCTGCAATCATAATGTTTGCATTTTGCGCTCTAGGCTGGATGTGGCCCTGCTGGGGACAGAGTCCTCCACAGGCGCCCGGGTCCGCACAGGCTTCGTCTGGAACAATCCTCGGAACCGTGGTTGATCAAAGCGGAGCGGTCGTGGCCGGAGCCCGGGTTAGCCTCCGTCGTGAAGATCAAAAAGCTAACCAAGAGGTGCTTTCGGACAACGATGGTCAATTCTCCTTTGCCAACATTGCTCCCGGACCTTTCCATCTCACCATTACCTCGGCGGGTTTCGCGACGCAGACGTTTTCTGGAATTCTGCACGCGGGAGAGCTCTACGTGGTCCCGCAGAACGCCTTGGCGGTTGCTACCAATGTCACGGATGTGGAGGTCGGACTCTCGCGGGAAGAAGTGGCAGAGGAGCAGATCCAGATTGAGGAGAAACAGCGCGTGCTGGGCGTGCTGCCGAATTTCTATGTCAGCTATATTCCCAATGCAGCTCCGCTGAACTCGAAGCAGAAATTCAAGTTGGCCTTGCGGACAGTGGTGGATCCGTTCACCTTCGTGTTTGTGGGAGGGGCGGCGGGAATTGAGCAGGCGGAAAATGAGTTCAGCGGATATGGGCAAGGCGCGCAAGGTTATGCCAAGCGCTTCGGCGCCGGCTATGCCGATACGGTTACGGGCACATTCATCACAGGCGCTATCCTGCCGGCGCTGCTCAAACAAGATCCGCGATATTTCTACAAGGGAACGGGCAGCAAGCGGTCGCGGTTTCTGTATGCGATTGCCAATGTCTTCATTTGCAAGGGAGACAATCGACGATGGCAGCCGAATTACTCGAGTATCTTCGGCAGCCTGGCGGCGGGCGGAATTTCCAATCTCTACTATCCAGCGAGCGATCGCGGTGCGGGATTGACTTTCGAAAATTTTGGGCTGGGGATTGCCGGAGGCGCCGTCGCCAATCTGTTGCAAGAATTTGTCATCAAGAAGATATCGCGGAACGTTCCGAACACCCTCTCGACCGGCGGTCCGGTCCAACCCTAGGGACTTGGCCGGACTATTCAGTCAGGTGGGAGGCCAGTTCCACAGCCACGCTCTACTCCCGTGCGGCGTTCCCGCGCGGACTCGATGCGCTCGCGGATCTCCTGGATGGCGGACGTGATAATTGGCGTGCTGTATGCGGGGTGGTGAAACTCCAGGTGCATGCCGCGGCCGATGAAGCGCATCTTGAGCATGGAACCGCCCCACGTCGAGCCTGCGATGGTGACCTGAACTGGTTCGGGGCAGTATTCGGGATGTCCCGAGAGCAGCGCTGAACCCTCTCCCAGAAGGAGTGCCGTGTAGAAGTGATGCTGGGTGCGAATGTGCAACACGGTGTCCGGCGGCAAGCCTTCCAGAAACACGCCTCCCTCAATCTCGGACTGGACGATATTCCGATTCACCTCGTCGCTGAGGTTGGGATGAGGCGCGAAGGCCGATTCCGCGAACATTGCATTACTGTACCGAGGTTCGCGGCGAGTCACAACCTTAATCTACAAGGGGCGGGTATCTTTAGTTCAGTCCTGACTGAGACAACTGTACTGCACAATACGGGTTCGCAGCCCCTCCCGGCACACTGCAGTTCTGATTGCTCACCGATCCCGGTGCCAGGGTCGAGAAGTAGATATTTGTTCCGCCATTCGGTACGTCATTGTCGATAATGATGCCGCTGGTCCCACCGAGCCCGCTCGGGGCGGTCACACAGCTTGACGTCGGCAGGATCGAGCAGTCCGGGGCTAACAAGGAACTGGTAATGGTAGAGCTCTCCAGGAATCCGTCAGTCGAGCCCACTCCGAAGAACGCCCGGTCCGTCGACCCATCATCAAACCCAGTCAGCGGGGAGCACTCGTCGCCCTTTGTGTTGTTGACCACGAAGGTGGAGGTCGGCGAGTTGGTGATGACTCCACTGGCAAACGGGAACATATACATCTGCGGATTCGACGGTGCGCCACTGAGGTTTACGAATCCGCACTCGATGATGTGTCCCGATGTCGACCCGTTCAGCCAGAACTCGTTATCAAATGTTGCGGCGTGAATGTTAAGGCCGGTGCAGTCCCCATTTCCGTGCGCCGATCCAAGGTTGACCGTGTTCGATGTCGAGGCGGAACCGCTTGAAAAATTGGCCGGAAGCTGGGTGATCGCCCCTCCAATGCCTTCGACAATGCTGCATCCTGTAAAGGCGAAGACCTGGTCAATGGTGGGATTGGCGGGATCGGTAACTACAATCGGCGCGTCTACAACCCCCGTGCCCGGGTCTCCGCTGCCATCGCCGCTTCCGTCGTATACCCACCCGATTGTCTGCTGCGCCGCGTAGGTGCCGCCGGGGCTATACAGGCTGACGGAATAGAGGTATCCATAGCCGTCTCCAAGGAAGATGTTGCCCGAGTTCGCATCTTCAATCGGAGCGGTCAGAATTGTATTGCTTTGGGTTGGGGCTGAGACGGTCACCGGCCAGTTGCTCGGATCATTGACCAGCGCCGGAGCTCCTCCGCGGAATATCGGCGTGATCTTGTAGAGCAGGCCATTGTCGGCGCCGACGTAGGCGGTATCGTTATCGTAATCCACCCAGGGGGAGGAATTCGAATTGGTGGCAGAGTTCTCGATGAGAAGGGTCGTCATGCATCCCGGCGTCGTTGGCGTCGTGCATGGAGTTGGGGTCTCGGGACTCAATACCGTTCCCGCCTGCGAGGGGGGTACCGGGATCGGATTCGGCAATACCAGGACGTGGAAGTAGGACGCCCCGCTCGTGCTCTCCACGAACGCCACCATCGTCCCATCCAGGGACAGCACAGGCGAAGTTTCGATTTGGCCGCCGGATTGTGTCGCCGTGTTATATGCAAATGACACCCAGGGCGAACCGCCATTGCAAGCCTGGGTTCCTCGCGTGTACAGGTTGTTCACCCCTACCAGATTGGCCTGCGTTCCTGAGGTCACAGTGAGACCATACACAACGTAATCGGAATCGCAATCCTCCTCGCCAATGCCAAACTGATATTTTGCGGGAAACTGGTTCCGCGGCACATAGCCGTTTTCCAGGGACACGGCCCAGTCGATCTTCATTCTGGGAGGCGGCGCTGACACGATGCCACCATTCTTGATCGCCGCTTCCCGCTGGAGCTGGTTGTAAACATAACGTGGGTCGCGCTTTTCCGCGGCGAAGACACCTGGCGTGCCGGGCATCAACAAGTGGCGCGAACTCCAGTCCTGCGAATAGCCCAGTCGCGCCTGCCCGCCGCTGGCGACGGCTGGTGTCTTGTCCAAGTCTGCCTGCCGCGTGCCTGTTTGCCCCAGAAGCGGAACACCCAGCAGCAGCAGCCCAGTCGCCACCGACAACCACCGGAATGTACATCCTTGCATCGTGTCTCTCCTCGCACTTTTACCCGGAGCCCTCTGCAGCCTCGCCGACGCCGGGCGTGCTACGAATTCTTCGAGTGAAAAGTGCATTGGAACTGAGTCGGGTTCAACTTCCCGCACGAGAGCGCCATCGTCTCAAATACGCGCTCGTACCGAAACGCTGGCCTCAGATAATGTTTGCGACTGCGCGTTGGCGCAGACTCCGCATCCGCAACCGCTTCCTCCTGGTGTGACTTTTCTGCGTTCCCATTGCTCACACTTACACGCCTCCCTCTGCGAGGAATCACAGCCATTCACTGCGGTTGATTACTGGCGCAAATCTAAAGGGTCAACATGGTCAAGTCAATGAAACCCGTGAGTAGGGGGGTATCTGAGAAGAGTCCTTACCAGTGCTAAATCTGTCGCGTCCAAGCCGCGGTGGGAGCGCGGTTGCCGGACCTGCAGCACTCAATCCAATGTCAGCATGGCGTGTACATCATCAATGCAGAGTCGTTGCGGAGGATAATTCATCGCGGCGCCGGATACGAGGCCCAGTTGCGATTCCCGCCCGCCGGTAGCTCAGCCTCGCCGTGGGGGAAAACTTGGCGAGAGGCTGAGCTACCACATTGGGTGCTACTACCTGTTCGGACATCCCACAAAATAGGGGAAAGTTTTAACATTCTGCCCAAACATATTGGTCCTGTCCGTTCAAAATTGCACACCGTCGACCAGTAGGCTCGGTTGTAGAGGGTCCAAAGGGACTGGAAGCGTCATGCCATGGCAGAGCTATACTCACCTGTCATGCGGCACACTGGATCACACATCCCGACCGACGGAGCGCTGGAACGCGCAACGACGAGGCGATGAAGACTTCGCGCAATCTCAAGTTCCTGGCGGCTGCGCTGGCCTTCGTGGTGGGCGTCGGTACGCTGGGCTTTCATTACATCGAGGGATGGCCATGGTTCGACGGTTTTTACATGGTCATCACTACCCTGACTACCATCGGATACCAGGAAGTACATCCCTTGTCGCACGCCGGGCGCGTGTTCAACGTCTTCATCATCCTGGGCGGAGTGTCGCTGGTGTTTCTGGCCATCGGGGCCCTCACCCAGGCTTTGTTAGAATTCGAGTTGCAAAGCTTCTTTGGAAGGCGCCGCATGGAGCGCAACATAGGCCGTCTCAGCGGCCACTACATTATCTGCGGCGCCGGCCGCGTCGGCCGCAGTGCTGCTCGCGAGTTGGCCCGCCGTCCCGCTCAGTTTCTGATCATCGAAAGCGACGAGACAAAAGCGCACAAGTTTGGCAGCGAGAATTGGCTTATGCTCGTCGGAGATGCCACTCAGGAGCAGACCCTCCGCGACGCACAGATCGACCGCGCGAGTGGTCTGGTCGCTGCCACCACCACCGACGCCACCAATCTTTATATCGTGCTGACAGCGCGCAGTCTGAATCCGAACCTGCGCATCATCGCTCGCGCCAGCGAAGATATGGCGGAGAAACACCTGCGCAGCGCCGGCGCCGATGCCGTTGTCTGTCCGTATGTTTTTGCCGGACAGAGAATCGCGCATTCGTTTCTGCACCCGCACGTGGTCAGTTTCCTGGACACGGCCACCACTCATCTCGGAATGGATCTTGAGATTGGCGAAGTGCCGATCATCGTGGGCAGCCGATTTGCCGGCAAGACCATCGAGACCTCACGCATTCGTCAGGAGCGCGGCGTCATTATCCTTGCCATCAAACGCGAGGTGGGCATGCACTTCAATCCCGCACCCGACGATCGCATCGAAGCCGGCGATTTTCTGATCGCCATGGGAGAGCCGCAACAACTGCGCGAACTTGAGCAGACGGCTGGGTTCGCGGCCATGAAGATCGTGAGTGCGTCGGAAATGCGCGAGATCGATCGCTCCACTTCGGAGCGCTTCGGAGTGTCTTCCATCACTCTGATGGAGAACGCGGGCTCGGCCGTCGCTCGCTTCGTGCTCTCCGATTACCCGCATGCGGAGCGGGTTTCTGTCGTCTGCGGCAAAGGCAACAACGGCGGCGATGGATTCGTCGTGGCGCGCAAGTTGGTCGAAGCGGGCCGCGCCGTGCGCGTTCTGCTCTTATCGGATCCCGAGGAACTTCGCGGGGATGCAGCGATCGTGTTTCGGAGTATGGCAAAGTCGCTGCACTCGGTGAATGTCGCGCCGTTGATCGTGCGTGAGGCGAGTGCGCTCGATTCCACCGACGCAGCCGCGATTTTTGCTGCGGATGTGATCGTGGACGCAATTCTCGGCACAGGGTTTCGTCCGCCGGTTAGCCCGCTCTATGCGACCGCAATCGGCAAAATGAATCGTGCTGCGGCTCCAATCGTCGCTGTCGACATTCCCTCCGGCGCCGATGCCGACACCATGCGGCCAGCAGTTGCGACTGGTTCTAGTGAGAAGAGCTCTACTGAGCATGCCCGTGCGGACGCCGTCGTGACCTTCACGGCCCCGCGCCCGGCCCATGTTTTCGCCGCGCTCACCAGCGGGCCTACCGTGATTGCACCCATCGGTTCACCTCCCGAAGCCATCGTTTCGCAGCTTGGACTGAATTTAAGCACTCCGCACGATTTCGCTGCGCTGCTCGCGGCCCGAGCGCGCGATGCCAACAAGGGCAGTTATGGACACGTGCTGGTGATCGGCGGATCGCTCGGCAAATCCGGCGCAGCGGCGATGGCGGGATTTGCGGCACTGCGTGCGGGCGCAGGACTTTCGACCGTGGCCACGCCGAAATCGGTGCTCCCAACCGTTGCGGGTTTTCATCCCGAATTGATGACCGAGCCGCTGCCAGAAACCAAGGACGGCACCATCTCAGTGCAGGCAGTTGGAATAGGCCTCGCTGCGCTCCTCGAGCGCAAGACCATCGCCATCGGCCCCGGCATCTCGCGTAATTCCGAGACCGCCGATTTCGTGCGCACCATCGTCACCCGCGGCGACAAGTTGCTGGTTGTTGATGCCGACGCGCTGAACGCGTTCGAAGGGGTGGCCAACAAACTGAATGGCCGCGGTCGAACCGTCGTCATCACTCCGCATCCGGGAGAAATGGCTCGCTTGACGGGCTTGACGATCGCCGAAATTCAAGCCAGCCGTTTGGACGTCGCGCGAAAATTTGCCCGCGCGCATGAGTTGATTGTCGTGCTCAAGGGACATCGCACACTCATTGCCTCGCCAGATGGCATGGTCTGGGTGAATCCCACGGGGAATCCCGGCATGGCCACCGGTGGCACGGGAGACGTTCTGACCGGGATGGTCGCCGGGTTGCTTGCGCAACATCCGCAGCATGCGTTGGAAGCGACTGCCCTCGCTGTCTACCTTCACGGACTTGCGGGCGACTTGGCTCGCGAATCTGTCGGCGAGAATTCTCTGGTGGCGACGGATTTGGTGCGGTTTCTGCCACAGGCGTTCGCAGCCAGTCGCGGTTGGAAGTCTGAGGACATTCGAATTCATGCATAGGCGGGCAAGTACCTGATCTTTCGCTTCGTTCGGGATGACTCGGCCGCGGGGCTCGGCTAGCGCGGGATGTAATTGTCGAGCAGCGGAAGTATGTGCGACCCTAGTTTCATCATGCGGGCTTGGGCGGCATCGGGAGACTCGCCTTTGAACATCGGGGTCATCAGGCGCACCATTCCGCCGTCGCTGCGATTCCTGCGAATGGAGTCGGAAATCAGATAGTACTTGGACCACCACTCGCTAGCCACCACCCGCCCATGCGCCTGAAACCAGTACAAGACCAGTTGCCGCTCGCCCGACTTTGAAACCACGTAGCGATTGACGGGAATAGTAGATCCGTCAGGGCGGGGAAGCTGAATCACCTGCCGCACTGTCGGAATCCATCCCGCGCCCGGCAGGCAATGTTCTGGCGAATGGATCGTATCGCCTGCCTTTTGGGAAGAAAAATATACGATGTACAGATTGATCCAATTCTGCGACGGATCCGCGGCTTCGTAATCGCGCAGGAGGTACTCGGGATGTCCGAGGATATCAAGATCATCCTGGCTGAGCGTGTCGTCGGTTCCGGTCCAACCATCAATCTGCGAGGGCAGGGAACTCAGGGGCTGGTGCGGAGGAATTGATCTCAGTGGTGGAATGGGCCTGCAGACCTATGGCCGTTGCCAACATGGGCACGGCCACGATGCCAAAGCGAAGAGGCCCGCCCCGGATGGGAATCTCCCGAACGGCCCGCTCTTGGAGATGCTGAGGCGCGTCATTGCGCGGCGTCGCCTTTGGATTTGTGTTCGGAACCCAAATGAGCGAGATCAGGCGGTGTACAGCGAACAACATGATCAACGCGACCGCGAAGATCAACATTCCCGAGAGGGCATGGTAAAAGCCCTCCGCTTGTTCAGCATGCCCGTACTGAACCAGCAAGCCGGTGCCAAAAACGCGGAAGCTGTTAGCCGCCACGGCGATAGGCACGGCTGCGACCGCGAGGACCACGCGCACCCACTTCCGAGGCTCCATGAGATAGCCGTAGATGATGGCCAGCGTCACCAGGGTAAGAAGCGACCGGATTCCGCTGCAGGCTTCCGCGACGTCCAACTGCATGGCAGCGAGGGTGAGCAAGTTCCCCTCTCGCAGCACGGGAACGTGGACCAGTTCCAGTAGACCAAAGGCGAGTTTGGAAGCCAGCAACTGAAGCGGGAAAGTGACTCGATTGATGATCAGGGCGGGGATTGGGATCATCAAAATCAGAAAAGCCCACGGAAACAGCACGGCGCGAAAAAACGTCCATCCCTGAAACAGAATGATCAAGGCCGCCAGCAGAAGCAGCAGCGATACTCGCGGCAGAAAAATATCGGCACCCAAGACGCCCACAACCAGCAAGAACAGGCTCAGGTACGCCAGCGGAAGGCCCGTCCACGAAGGAGCGGATGCAATCGCCTGCAGGCGCTTGCGGTCTTGCCAGAGAACAAACAAGGCAAAGATCGGGACGAAGATCCCATGCTGGAAGTTCGGGTCGCTGCGGGGCCCGACCCATTGCAGGAAAAGGTGGGCGAGAATCGAAGCGTAAAGCCAGGCGAGGAGCAAAAGCAGCGCGATTCCCTGCCAACGGGGCAGGCGGGACGACCAACGATTCTCCCTGGTCGAGAGGAGTGGAACTGCCTCTGCGGAGTTACTCATCATGGCGCGCTTGCATTTGAGGATATGCGAAAATCAGCCTTCTCGCCAAGGAAAACGAACGCGTGGGCCCACCCTTCGGGTCATACGAAAGTGGAGGTTAATCACCCTAGATTACCGAAAGCCGGGAAAGTATTTTCGCATTTCCGCAACATCGTTCGCGGATTGATAAAAATGGCAATTTTGGTGGCGTGCGACCTCTAAGTCATTGATTTTTCGTTAGGAAACGGGGTCAGAGTACCACCTTGGTTCTTTTTTCACCCGCCTGCTAGAATGCATTGATGTCATCCCCCACGGGTGCGAAAATTGGGCATCTTGGGGACCTATCTTGGGGCATCCGGATTACGACCTGTTAGCGCATGATGCCATCGCAATGGAGCATTTCCCGGTTCTTGGCCCGCAGCGGGGCTGTACGGGGATAGCAATCTTATGTTGAAACGCATCATTGCGGGAACCAAGCGTACATTTGGATTGAAGCCCGCCGGCCGTAATCTGACGGTCTTCCCCGACGATACTTTTCTTGTTTCCTATCCCAAGTCAGGGAATACGTGGTCGCGCTTTTTGATTGCGAATCTTCTTCGACCGCAGGAGAAGGTTGGTTTCTCGAACATTCACCAGATCATCCCCGGAATTGACGTGGTTCCCCATCGCGACATGCTGCGATTTCCGCGGCCGCGCATTATTAAGAGCCATCAGTACTTTGACCCGCGATATCAGCGGGTGGTTTACATCGTTCGCGATCCTCGGGATGTGGCGCTTTCGGAATACCACGCTCAACGCAAGAGCAAGCGGATCGCCGACCATGCTCCGATCGAGGAGTTTGTCCGCCGGTTTCTAGCCGGCGAAAGCTGCGATTACAGTTCATGGCGTGAGCATGCAGCAAGCTGGCTCTCAACTCGTTATGGTCAGCCTGGATTCCTGCTGGTGCGCTACGAGGATATGTTGCAGGACACGTCGCGCGAGCTCTCCAGAATGGCTGGCTTCCTCGGGCTCCATCCGACAGCAGAGCTGATCGAGCAGGCAGTCTCCCGGAGTGGCGCGGACAAAATGCGAAAGCTGGAGAAATCTCAGGCCGATCTTTTCAATGCCACCAAGGACACACGCCAGGACATTCTGTTCGTCCGTAGCGCCAAAGCTGGTGGATGGCGTTCGGAGCTACCTGAGACCTGTATCTTGCAGATCGAGCAGGCGTGGGGACACCTGATCCGGTGGTTGGGATACGAAATGGTCACGGAAGAGAAGGGGAATACGGCCGAGCCCGCATTCCCGGTTTCGGCAGGGAACGGGCCTGGGCGATGACCGCCTGTGCTCTTCGTGCATTTGGCTTTTAGCTGAACGCTAAGAGCGTTATTTGAAGGGGTCTGGAAACACATCGGACCATAGGAAAGTTCTTCATCCGACTGGTCTTCGCCAGCCCGGCCGAAAGAAGCCACTGTTTACGATATCGCGGCAACTGGGCGTGTATGCACAAGTTTGAAAAACGGCAAATCATCAAGAACGTAACGTCGAGTTGGTTTGCGCTGGGAACCAATATCTTAGTTGGACTCTTCCTGTCGCCGTTCATTCTCCACCGGCTGGGCGATTCCGCATTCGGCGTGTGGGTGCTGACTTTTTCAATAACGGGTTATTACGGCCTCTTCGATCTGGGAATCCGTTCTTCGATCGTTCGCTATGTTTCCAAACATCTAGCCACCGGGAGTAAGGAAGACCTCGCCAAGCTGATCAACACGGCGCTCTTCGGATACGGCTGTGTCGGGATGGTATCGCTGGTTGTAACCGCGGTCATGGCCACCTACGTGAACAGCTTGTTTAAGATTCCGCCCCAATTTCACTCGATCGCCCACCTACTGATCTGGATGGTCGGCGTTTCGGTGGCGCTTGGCTTTCCCCTGGGCGTCGTCGGCGGATTTCTGGAGGGTTTGCAGCGTTTCGAAGTTTTGAATCTCAGCACCGTGATCCAAACCCTTTTACGGGCGGCTTTGATCGTGCTGTCCCTGCGACATGGGATGGGGCTGCTGATGATCACCTTCATTACGGTCGCTCTGCCGATCCTTGCATCCATTGTTCGTGTGTTCATCGCGTTACACCTTTGTCCGGTTTTGTTTGGATGGAAATACATTGATCGATCGACTTTCCGTACGATCGTCCACTACAGCAGCACCACTTTCATGATCATGGTCGCGGGCCGGCTCAAGTTTAAGACCGACGAACTCGTAATCGGCAGCATGATTTCGGCCGCGGCCATTACGTATTTCAATATTGGAGCGCGCATCGTCGATTATGCGGGCGGGGTCGTAAATTCGCTCGCGGGAAATTTTCTGCCCGTGGTCAGCGCGTCGGAAGCCACCGGGAATACAGGCCGTTTGCGCAGACTATTCGTGGCCGGCAACCGCCTCTGCGCGTTCACGATTTTCCCCATCACGGCCTCGCTTCTCATCCTGGGCAAGTCGGTCATCGAAGTGTGGGTGGGGAAGAAGTACATTGTCACCAGCTACCCCGTGCTCGTGATCATGATCATTCCTTCGACCATCATGTTCGCGCAAGCGGTGTCGGGACGAGTGCTGTTTGGAATGAGTAAACATCGCACTTGGGGCTGGGTGACGCTCATCGAAGGGGTTAGCAATCTGGGGCTCAGCATCTTTCTCGTGCCTTATTACGGAATCATCGGCGATGCACTCGGAACCGCAATACCGCTGACTTGTAGTTTTGTGCTCTTCATGCCGCGGCATCTGTGCCACTTGCTCGGAATCCGTCTCCGGACCTACCTGCGGGAAGCTTTCGTTCTGCCGCTTTTGATCGTCACGCCGATGGTGGCCGTACTTCTGCTGATGAAGAAATGGTTCATTCCGCACAACTACCGGCAACTCGCACTGCAACTGGCGATCGGAGGGACGGTTTACGGGGTGGGATTGCTCTGGCTGTATTCGACAAAAAGAATTCTGAAAACCGGGGAACTTGCAGCAAACCCGGAGGCCGAACTCCTCGAAAAAAAGAACGGGAAAAAGAAGATGAGCGACCCAGAGGTGAGTGTCGCGGAATACAGTGATCGATAACTAGCTGTGAGAATTTTGGCAAGCCAGAGCTTTCGGCTCAAGGAAAGATCTCTTCTACTTCTTCTCAAAGTGGTTTCCGAAGTAGTAGATCCTGTGATGGGATTCTTTCAGCTCGGCGGCATTGAGCGTCAAATTCGCGCTATCGAGGCGACGAACATCGGCGTGATGGACCTTCTCCTGTTCATCTACCCATCCATCAACTGACTCCAAGCCCGATCCGTCGGCTGTCAAGCCTTTGAGAAAATAGTGGGCCGGAACGATCGCCTCAGGATCATATTTCCGGACGATGGCATCCACTTCGGCGCGCGTGAGGACGGTCTCAACCGGCAGAATGAGCACGTCAGCTTTTTTCAGATAACGGTCGAGAGAGGGATCGGGCACTGGTCGGTTGTCGCCCCAGACAACGATGCGCAACCCTCCAGTCTCAATAATCTGAATCGCGTTATCGAGGTCTTTCGGGTTGTTGGGCGGACAAGTCTTGGCAATTGTATCCGCGGAACTTCGATCACATTGGTGCTTGTCGGCGAGGCCCGTAATTTCGATATCGCCGAGCTTAAACTGCCCAACCAGACGTTCGAGCACCACCAGTCCGTTCGGCCTCTCAACGGCATCGTGGTCGAAATGAGCGTGAGTTGAGAGAACTATGTCGACTCGGAGGGGCGGAAACTCGTTCAGGAACCACTTTGGGTAAAGGCCGGTTGGGTCATTCCGCCACGGATCGGTAAGAACGGTCAAGCCGGACGGCGATGTGATCCGGAATGCATCGTGCCCGTAGAAATCGATCTTGACATTGCCGGGACGGGTCGGGTCGCCGCCGGCCTTCTGAATGGCGATTAGAGAATTATCATTCCATATGGAAGAAGAGGTAGCCGCAGGCGTCTCCACCTGCTGTGCGCGCGCGCCGAAGGTGAGCGCCGATATAACAGCCAAGACGATAACGGCGGACGTTTTCAGACGCATACCATGCCTGCGTGCTTCAGAAACAACGCTAACTGCGGCCCGCAGTCCGCCTAAGTTCAGGTTATTGCTTAGGGTGAGAAGCGAAAAACTGCCAGCGTGTCGCGTTGTTGCCCGGCTCCCATTCATGTCCTATGTTTTCTTCCCAGATGAATTGGACCTCAACGTTGTTGGTGCAGCCGGTGGCGTCATTGCCCGTAGTCGACGGGTTGGGCTTTTCGTCTTCGCACAAGGGTTCATCGTTCTGGAACACGGTGCAAGCATTCTGGGCCGTCCAGTAATTGAAGGTTTGATCCACGGTGGCCATATAATACGTATACCCCGAGTACTCGGTTGTGCCATTGTTGCAAGGCGGCAAAACGCGATCCTTGGTCCCTTGCCACTCCTGTACGGAAACGGGCGCCACCGGCGGACCGGGCAAGGTGATGGGAAGGGTGGACTGTCCCACGATCTGACCGGACCCGGGAATGATCGCCGCGACCAGGTCCGAGATTTCAACCCCGACCCGCTCGGCCATCATCGCACCCGACGACATACCCGCCACAAATACTTGCTTGGGGTTGACGTTGTACTGCGCCGTCAGGTTGAGGATCAACTGCCGCAAAAAGCCGGCGTCGTCAGGGCACGCCGTTGCGGGCGGCGCGGTGCACGTCCCGACTTCAGCCGGCGTAAAGGCTTCGCTCAGGTAATACGCGTTCCAATTCCATTGCCCAGAGTTCGCGTTATAAGTTGAAGCCGGTTGCACCAAGACGAAGCCATAAGTATCCGCGAACGTCTTCCATCCATAATTGATCGTGGTCGGCGGTTTGTTGGCCGGGAGCGTACTGGTTGCATGGAGCATGACCAGCAGGGGCGGGTTCGCTGGCAGGCCCGCGGGCACATAGACGTAGTAATAGCGAGTGACGCCATCCCAGACCGTGGTCTCGTTATAATTTTTCCCACCCTTTGCGCTGGCTACCGTCGAAGTTGCCAACAGAAAGGCAGCGAAAGAAACGATCATTAATGAGGACAGGTTCTTGGCTTTCATAAAACTACTCCTTGGTCCAATTAAGGGCATATCGACAATCCCTTGCCGATTCGTATGCCTGTCACTACCACTTCTCCCTCTTCTTCTTCGCTTTCGCTGGCTCAGTAATCGTCAGGCTCACCTGTGTCGGAAAGTTCGGCCGGCGTAAGCTTGCGAGATTTGATCGCGTGAAACTCCCGGGGACGCGGCGACGGCTGGAAAAAGCCGCTCAGATCATCCGCAAAACTGTCGGCCCAGACGCCGGGGCCAATCAGCCCGAGTGAAAAATTGTTCTCGACAAAATGCAGGATGGAGCCGAAGTCGTGCACATCATTATCGACGTACCCGGCGGGAGTGTAAGCCGAAATCACGAGTAATGGCACACGAAATCCATAGCAATACTCTGTGCACCATCCTGTGTTATTGACCAACGGCGGAACGTGATCGTAGAAGCCTCCCCAATCATCCCACGTTACGATGATGGCAGTGTTCTGCCAGTATGGAGAGTCTCCTACGGCGTCCACAATCGACGCAACCCAAGCCGGGCCGCCACCAGTGCTGGTAGCAGGATGATCGCTATAAGCCTTGGCTGGGGTCACCCAACTAACATTGGCAAGCGTTCCGTCGGCTATGTCATTCAAGACCTGGGGCGGATTTAAAACAATGTTTGGCGACGTAGTATAAGTGGAAAGTGAATCTGGAGCATTCCAAATATGCTGTCTAGGGGCAGCATAGTACTTCCACGTCAAGCCTGCGTTTACCAGCAAGTCGATCAATGACGATCTGTCAAAGCACGGATAGACGGAACCGATGGTGCCATCAGGCGCAATGGTGGGAACAACCGTATCAGGGGGTGCGGAACAGCCATACTTTGGGCTTTGACCGATCTCGTCGAAAACCAATAAATCACTATCGTCAGACGGGGCTGATGAACCTGAAACAAGAAAGTGATGTGCTGGATAACTCGCTCCTTGATTTGTCTGAAACATTCTGTTCGCAAAACCGTACTGTGCGGCTAGATCCCAATAGGGGTCTGCCCCGCTAATAACATAATTACGCGCTGTTTGCGGGTACTTACCCTTAGTCTCAGCTAGATACCCTCCATGAGTGTGATTAAAATCATTGCCTTTCGACAGGTCTTCTCCCTTGGATTTGGTACCATTGATCTGCGCATCTATACCGGGAAGACCAGCCGCTCCAAAAAGATTATCTGGTGTACGGTTTTCCTGGATGATGATGATGATGTTCTGGAACTGCGGGCTTTGAGCATCCATAAGTCCCGTCAGAAGCAATGTGAGCGATCCAAGCAATAGTGGTTTCATTTGTATCTCCTGCTGTTGCCACTTACTACTTCTTGTTTGTTTTTGCCTTTGCCTTTGTTCCAGTCAGACCAAAGATCTGCAATTGCTGGTTACTGGCCACGAACACCTGCCCGTTGGCCACGACGGGAACCAAGTTGGCATTGCCGCCCGTATTCGGCCACGCGCCCGCAGTGGCTTCGAACAGCGTCTTCATCTTTTTTGTTCCAGAGTCCGGATTAAAGGCAAAAAGACTGATTGCTTTGGTTGCTTTCGCAGGGTGAGACAATGCCCAAATGATGGGATTCGCGTTACCGCTCGACGAAATGGTGGTGAAGAATCCCGGGTCTTGGGTACCACCGGTAGTGACAGAGACTTTTGCTTTCGTCAAAGCTACCGTGGGGGACGTTTGCAGCTTCCAGACGATGGCCGTCCTGCCGCCGCTACTCACCACCCTCCCGAATCCGTCTGCCGGATCGACGAAGTACGACTCGCCGCACCAGCAGCGGCCGACGGGGTAGCTGCCGAGCACATTGTTCGCGGTGGGCGAGTAACCACCCAGACTGTCTTCGTTCATCAGGAACATAGTGCCGCTCTTGCCCGCAGCGACCGCCAGATGTGGCGTCGATCCTGTCTGATCGGGCAGAACCATTACCCCGCCTGAACCGAAGTCCGAGTCCTTCTCATCCATGGTCGCTTGATTATCCGGGGTAAAAAGGTCGAGCACCGTGGTTAGCGTATTCGAAATCTTGACCACACTTTCCTGAATGTTGGTGACGCCGTCATAGGTGCCGGATTCTGAGTTGCCGGTTACGAACAGGATGTTGCCCGCATCGTCGGCCGACGGTCCATAGCCTGACATCCAGATCGAGGAGAGAAAAAAGTTGTTGGGGCTGGTTGGCTGCTGGTCGTTGAGCTGGTTCGAGGGAAATGGCGCCAGCGAACCCGCTGTCCAACCCAGCAGCCAGCCCCGCGAGAGATTGACCGCCTTATCGCAGAAGCTGCCAAAGCCCGCATAAATGCTGCCATTGGCGAGCAACAACGCCGGGCGCTGCCGCTGATATTTCGCGTTGAAGTTGAAGGTTGTTCCATCTGTCAGCGTATGCGATGCGGCGACGACTTGCGGCGTCACCTTGTCGGTCAAACTTCCCAGATCGAGCGCGTGCAGTGTGTAGGCAGGTGCGCTCATACCCTGGGTATAGGTCATGACATAGAGGGTGTTGCTGCTGGGGTCGATCACCGGCGTTGAAGTTATCCCGACGTTGGGGCCATTGTTGGCGCATTTTCCGGGGAGGGATTGTTGCGACACTGGCGCCCCGAAATTCGGATTCAACAGCACCGTCCCGGTATGAACATCGATGGCATACACCGTGTCGTTTTCCGTCGCTACATAAACCACATCGTGCGTGCCCTGATAATTTCCGGCGGTGATCTGCACCCCCGGGATCACTAGTGGCTGCGCGTCCACCTGGTCGTCGAGTGCCACAGTTTGCAGCAGGCCGAACGTCGTCGGGCCGACGTTGGCGGGCGTCAGCACGGACTCATTCTGATTCCAGCCGGTGCGGTAGTTGTCGTAGTGGTACGTTGTGATCGCCGTCTGGCCAGCCGCGAGCAAGGCGCTCGTGCTGATGAGAACCAATACGGCAATTGCTGCCGCGCCGCCGATGCGGTAGTTGCAACGATTTGTCATGTTCTGACCCTTAGGAGAAGTGAGCAGCCGGGGGACGCTGCATCGGAGTTTCCGCGACAATACCACATATTGACGGTCGTTTCCAGTTGGAGCGGGCCGTTTTTTTCCTCTGAAAGTGAGCTCATGGTTCGGTGTGATTCGCCTTGGATTCTGACAAATGCCCACTGTCGTTTTTCGTAGAAGAATTCTTTACCATGGACTGATTTGGAGGATGGTCCAGAATCTGAAAAAGCTTGTCGGCAGCGATCTGATTCCCCGTTGCGTTCAAATGCGCGATACCGCGGTATAGGGGAGCTTGTGTGTCATCCAAAATATCTCCGAGATAATACAAATCCGGGCGGTTGACTGCGCGGCACTCTTCGTAGGCCGCGCGATACACCGACTCCATGCCAGGAAATTTCTTGTTCAGCCGCCGGTTCAGGACTGCCTCATCCGGGGTCAGTTGCTTGTGGCCAACGGCCATATTGGGATACCAGGCAAAGATGGGACGGAAGCCGTACTGTTTGGCCAAGAGGTCAATAATGTCCATGTTTTCCTGATAATTCTGCATAATGGCACGGGACCATGTCTGCGCGTCAGTCTCAGAAACACTATTGCTGCTCTTCTGCTTGGGCGATACTCTAGCCGCGATGTTCTCCAAAAACCGATAAGTGTTGCTTTGACTGAGGTAGGAGAATCCTGATTTTTTCTCCGTGATCCAGCCCTCGAGATAGTTCTTGAAGTCGAGATAATTGCTGTGCACGTCCACTTTCTTGTTCTCGTAAGCAGTAAACGCCTCTGTGCCGCCGTCGTAAAACAAGACAGCATCCGGCTTGCGGTCCGCGTGCTTGAGTTCTTGAATTAGCTCGAAAAGCTCTTGCGTATTGGCCCAGCCTTTTTCCCCGTAATTCACGATGCAGACTTGCTTGCCCGCCTTTTCGTAATCTGCCGCCACGAGCGATGGAATAGTTTCCGAGTCGGGACTGCCCCAGCCCCACATCACGGAATCTCCGAACATCCACACTGTGAAAGTCTTTCCATCGCAGTGATTGTGGAGAGTGCGCCGGATACCATCCGCGTCGATTGAAATCGCACTGCCGTTGAAGGGAGCTCGGCGCCATAGAACGTAGGGCTCGTATTGCACTTTCTGCGCGGGCTGCTGTTCTTTCCAATACTCGCGCTCTTCGGGAGTTCCTTGAACAACCGCGGCTTCGACTTCCGGGCCCATGCTGTGCTGATTCTCGATTCCACGCCTGTAGCTGAACAACTCCATGCCAACAATGAAAATCAACGCCAGGGTTACGGCTACGCATAGGCGCAGCAGGAAACTGCGCGCAACGGACCTGTAGCTGGTCGTGGGCGGTATCCCAGAGGATTCGGCTGTGCGTTCCCTTTCCGGTGAACCGATCATAGTTTTTGTGTTTCCTTCTACGTCCTTCATGAAACTAGAATAACGCCCACATTGCATGTCTCGTCTGGTAGCGGGCCAGACGGTGAATGATACCGATAAGGAGCAAGCGGGACTCCATTCTCTGCATAACTCACCCAACTGTCGACAGTTATCGTCTGTTTTTTCAATAGTTTAGAGTTTAATGCCGAGCATGCCTGCACCACATGCTTCGAGTCAGGCAAAAAGTGGGAAAACATTTTCCATACGAAGGAATGACAAGACTCCCGTTTTACCGCCGCAAGCTGGGCCGGCAAAATGGAGCAGTTATCGCTTTCGAGTGTCGTTCGGACTCCGCCCTCGTATTTTGGATGCCAACGCATACGCGCTCCGGCGAAGGCCAGCCAGTGCGTTTGCCAGAGGCATCACTCCCAGTCGAGACGCGCGTTTGAGGTCAGCCCGCAACCGTCGGCGCTCCTCGTAGAGGCCGGAGATGATGAGGTTCCTCTCGATGATCTCATCATAGAATCTAGCCTCAGGGATGACGGCTGGCGGCGGGTTTGGGACCGCGGACTGGCCGCCGCGCCACGAATCGCGGTCATAACCCAGTCGCTTGAAATCTTCCTGATAGAGCGAATAGACTTTGTCGGCTAGATCCTGATTATAAGTAGCGAGGCCGACTGGCGCCGAGACGTTTTTCTTGCCTCCCATAAGTGGTTCTGCAAGCCCCAGATGTTGTTGGAACCGGGCCATGCTGGCGGCCATGTTCTCTAGCTGACCCACATGTGAAAAGTTCAGGGCGTCGAAAAACAGGTGATCAACTTGCCGCCGCCAGTGTGGATCGGCGTCGCTTAAATCGCGTTTGGCGTGGAGGTAGTTCACGAACTCATCAAACGCAATGAGCTCCTTCGCATGCATATCGGGCACTCGGCCTTTGATCGCAAGATACAAGCGTTCGGCGCCCGGTTCGCAGGGGACAACTTTGTTCTTCCACGCCGAAACCAAACGCGTATACGGATTGCGGACGATCGTAAAGCGAAAGAAACTGTCGGACTCAAGCACTTCTTTTTGCGTCGCCTCATCCAAATCCACCAGAGAAGGCAGCGGCACATTTTCGCGAGCGTGAACAAACATGTCACGGCGGGTTTCCATCAGCTTGCCTACAAAAAGCTGAAGCGGCGGCGCGCCAACTTTGCGACGCAGCAGTTCCTTCATTTGCGTGCAGGCTGCCTTGGGAACTTCGAAATAAAGGTAACGCTTACTGACGTCGACAAAACTGGAGTGGCGAACCCGCTGCGATATATCGGTGGGGTCGATATGCGGGTAATGACTTAAGATCTTTTGTACAACGTATGGATAGGTCATAGCTGACGCGCGTCGAACCGCGATTGAATTCTGCAAGGTGGAACGCATTTCAATCCGGCCTAGTTTGCTCACGTGATCGATGCGGGAGTTCGTACCCGGTCAGTCGCATCAGGTGTCCCCAGGCAGATTCAATTTCCGCGATCGATTTCGCGCTGAGGGCTGTCCGCCACTGGCCTGATTTCGCCTGGCGCACAAAGGGAATATCTTTGCGGGTCTCTCGAGTCGTTTGCCATTGCAGGTTCTGCGCGGATTCCAGCTTTCTCATCGAATCGGCCGAACTACGTGCGACGGCTTGTTCGATCCGCTCGGAACTGGCTTCGAGTCCCAGGAAATCAGCGATCCGGTGAAGTCCGGCGTGGGCGTCCTGCAAAAGGTCCTCGTAGCGCACCAGAAGGAACTCACGCCCATGTCCTCGCGCGCCAGGTGCGTCCACCGTTCCGGGAGAACCAACAGGAACACCAGCGCCACGCGACGGCGCACCATTCTGATGCAAGGTGAACTCCGCTACATTCGACGCGTTGACGAGCCAGCTTCCAGCGTGTTCACCCCAGGTTCCATTGTAACTTCGGCCCGGAACCAGCATCCTCGTGATAAAGGCCTCGAGCGAAAACGAATCGTCGATGTTCTTAACTTTCTTCGCGTAGTAGTAAAGAGAAACCGCCACGTCTCGCGGGTCGCGAATGATGTAGATCACGCGACGGTAACGCGGATCAAAGCAGTCATGACTCTTGATCAGTCGGGGCGGTTTTAGCTTGCGGAAATCGGCCCGAGGAAATACGGCAATGTCGGGAACGACGCGCTCAATATCGGAAAAACCGACAGGTTTGTCGGGATTCATCAGGTTGCCCAGCAGAAAACGGGTCCAGGTATTGCCCGATTTCGGAAACGACACGAGAAAGATGTCATCGGGCCAAACCTCGTGACGGCGCAGGGAAGAGTCCCTGCCGAGAGCATATCTTGCGGCACTTCTCAATTGGCCGAACACTCAGCTGTTCCTCGATTTGCCAGTTTAGCAGGGGCGAACTTCGTATTTCAAGACGGCGGGAATCCGATGCTCTTCATCGGTACTGCTCCACCTCGCGTACCTGCAGCACATATCCCATCGCTGTCATCACCGGACCCCAGACGGATTCAATCGTCTGAACCGCCGTCTCCGGCAGAACCGTACTCCACTTTGCCGGATCCTGCGGGGTTGCATGACCCTGTGCCGCCTGCAAGGCTGAACGGATTCGCTCCGATGGTGCATCAAGACTTACTCCAGCAAGGTTCAGAAACCCAGCAACTTTTTCAAGCGCCGCCTCGGGATCACTAAGGAGATCTTCGTACCGCACCAGCAACATGGCGTTCGGGTCGCGTCCGCGCGCACCGATCCAACTCATCACATTCTCACCCCAGGAAGCGGGCGTGCCCAGAAACTCATCTTTCAAGCGGCTCCGGTAGGAGAATCCCCGGTTGGCCTTGATCGAGCCGGAAAACTCCTCTGCCCATCCGCCGCGGTATTCATCGGTCTTCGTCGTGAAGAATTCTGGAACGAATTGTTCAAGGCTTATGGAATCGTCGATGCTTCCCCCTAGTCGCCGCTGCTCGTAAAGTGCTACGGCAACGTCCCTGGGGTCGCGAACCAGGTAAATTGCTTTGCGATACTCCGGGTCGAAGCACTCATGGCTGAAGATGATTCGGGGTTGTTTCATGCTGGCGAACCCGCGCCGCGACTCGTGATACAAATCCGGCAAACGTGACATGACGTTGGCGTCTGTCGCAGGATTCGAAGGATCGAGAAGATTCGCAATCAGGCGTCGCAGCCACTGCCCTCCGGAGCCGGGGTATGCCACCACGAACAGGTCATCCGGAAGCCGGAACAAGGCTCTGCCGGCGATGTCCCGCTCCAAAAAATAGTTCGCCAGGTAAGCCAATCGGATCATCATCGGTGTTTCCCGGTTCTCAATGCTGAAAACCTCCTTGTGGCGAGCCGTTGAAAATGTTGGGAGAACGCGAAAATAACTGTTTCTAAGAGTTGGCGTTTCCTTTCATCAATTTTATCCTGTTTCCGAAATTTAACTATTTGCCGTTCGGGAACCCTATCGGCTGTGAACTTCAGGAAGCAAGAGGCCGACAAATCGAGATGTGTTAACCTGCAGGGGAATAATCGGTGCACCCGAAACCGGCCGACAGACAATACTTTAGATTTCGACGAATGAGCAGCGCCGGATCAGACGCAACGCCTCCTCAAAGCCCGACCCCGAAGGTCAGCGTCATCATTCCCGCATACAATACTGCGCCCTTCATAGCGGAGACATTGAACTCCGTTTTCGCCCAAACCTTTCGGGACTTCGAGGTGATCGTCGTCAACGACGGCTCGCCGGATACGTCGGAACTCGAAGTCGCGCTTGAGCCCTACAGGAATCGTATCCGCTATATCAAACAGGAGAACAAAGGTCTTCCGGGCGCGCGGAACGCGGGCATTGGTCTGGCGCGCGGCGAACTGCTCGCCTTCGTCGATAGCGATGACCTCTGGATGCCTGATTATCTCGCCGCGCAAGTGGAGTTTCTTGACGCCCATCCTCAGGTTTATGCGTCCATCTCGGACGCGCTGCTTTTCGGATCGGGCGGAGACGTGGTATGGAGGATGCTGAAAGAAGGCGCGGGTCCTATCCTCGGGTTTGAAGAGATGCTGAAGCGAAAAGGGGGACAACTCCCGTCTGCCATGGTCGCTCGGCGGCGACGAGTGGTCGACATGGGATTATTTGACGAGCGTATACGCATTGGCGAGGACGTCGAATTCTGCGTGCGTCTCTCGTTTCCCGACGGCGCCATTGGCTACCTCGGACGTGTGCTGGTGAAATACCGCCAACGCCCGGGCAGCTTAACGGAAGATCCGCGACGTCGAAAGTGGAAGATTGCGGAGATAGAATCTTTGCGCAGGATCGGCGAGAACCTGGCTCTCAACGAGGCTCAGCGCAGGTTGCTGGATGACGAGATTGCCGCCGCAGCCGCGGCGGTGGCGTTGGGCGATGCGTATCATCACATATCCCTGCACGAATACGGACCGGCTGTTGAATGCTTCCGCTCGGCCAACGCCTACTATCGGGATACGCGCGTGAGCGTTGCCTCATTTTGTCTTCATGCCTTGCCATGGCTGGCAGGTCCAGTCCTGAACTGGCGCTGGAAGCGGCGTCCCGTCCGGCGGATCTGATTGCGTGCGTCTTCTGGCGAGAAAAACTTCACATCCGCTTCTGGCCGCGCCCACGTTTCCTTCAATTCGACCTAATCATTATCTGGGGGTGACGGCGGCGCTTTGCTGTTGATGAAAACCTCGGGACCGACGTCCGGCTTGATGGGATAAAATTTAGCTGCACCCTGGCTGAAATCAAAGAAATCCGACAAGTCGCCCAAGGCGTAGGAATCCGCATACCCCACCGTTGGGTTGATTTGTCCCAGCCCAAACTGTTCCTCAATGAACAACAGAATGCTGCCAAAATCGTTCTGCTGGTGAGAAACGTAATTCTGCTTCCCGTAGGGTGAAATTACGATGATCGGCACCCGGTAGCCATATTCATAGGAATTGGGGTACGAGTCAGGGTTGTTGCGAATCGGCGGCGCCACATGATCGAACCATCCTCCCCAGTCGTCCCAGGTGACAATGATCGCCGTACTGCCCCAGAACGGACTCTGGCCGACCGCATTGACGATGTTGTCTACCCACGACGGCCCATTGTCTGTGGAGTTTCCGGCGTGATCAGAATTCGGTGCGTCGGGAATGACCCAGGTGACATTCGCAAGGTCACCGGCCTGAATGTCAGTGAGGATTTTAGCTCCTGACCCTTCGAGCACGACATTGTCGTTCCACTGCGTTCCGTTGCACGCGAGTTGGTCGGGTGGTCCCGTAGTGGGCAGACATATCTCCTGAATGGCATCGGGCGCGGTCCAAATCGATCCGTCCTCCGCCGCGTAATACCTCCAAGTCAGGCCCGCGCTATTCAGTAAATCGGCCAGCGTGGGACGGTCAAAGCATTCCACCCCGTTCAAGAGAAACTCGTTTCCATTGGGGAACGGTTGACTGGTATCAATGAGCTTGACACTCGAACTGGGAGGCGCGAGACAACCCACTCCCGGTGTTCCGTCAGCGCGCGTGTTGTCTTCTGGATTGCCCGAAACGTAGACCGTGCTCGTGGTCCCGGCGGGGCAGCTTCCTCCCGGCGTGCAAACTGCCGACGTTCCCCCAAAAAGGTATTGGTGCGCGGGGAAACTCGGCCCCTGATTGCTTTGGAACATGTTGTCCCCGAACGCGTAGGTCTGGGCCAATTGGATGTAAAGTTGATCCGCGCTGCCAGGCACATATTGCATCTGGGGATTCGGGGGACAATCGGCTCCCGGGTCACATTGGTTCGGGTTCCAGCCATCCATGGCACATTCCGTTCCGTTCCAATCGCAGTCGTCCAGGAATCCGTCGTGACCGTGGCCCAGGTCGTAGCACTTTTCCCCGTTCTTGTTGCAGGTGATCAGCCCTTGTGCGATGGGAGTCAGCGAAACCTTGGTTGTGCCTACGTAACCGTAGTTCTGGATGTTGTATTGGTTCTGGCCGGTTCCGCAGCCGGGCACCCCACCGTTCGCGGTGCACAATCCCTGAAACATGTTGTCGGTCGTCCGGTTTTCCTGAACGATGATCACGACGTGTTCAATCTTGCCGCCCCCGCCCACGCCAATCTGTGTCTGGATGGACTGCGTAGCACTGGCCGGCCCGCCGCCGGAAACTGTCGCTTGATTGGGATACGTTCCCGAAGCGCCCGCGGCAACATTGACATTGATCGTGATGGTCGAATTGGCCCCCGCCGCGATTGGGCCTGCGCTTGTGCAAGCAACCGATCCCGAACTGGCGGTGCAGGTCCAGCCACTACCGAAGGTACCGTTGGCAGTGAAAACGCTGGGCAACGTGTCCGTGACCATGATCGTTCCGCTGGTTGCAGCCGAGGTGTTGTTGGTCACCGCGATCGCATACTGCCCAGTCGTCCCACCGGGGGCGAAACTGCCGCTCTGCGATAGGGTTATGCCCCAACCCCCGGAACGGGAGACGCTGCTGCTACCCCCTCCACATCCAATGAGCGCCCCGGTCAGGCAAATTGCACAAGCGCACAAAAGGACGAGCTTTCGTTGCATCATGCGACGACTCCCGTTTGAAAAAGTGCCTGCCAAGGACTTGCAGCTGCGGAATTCCAGCTGTCCGGCGGAAAAATTGTACGTCAGCGGTGTAAAAAAAAATTGTATGCCTGCGGTATAAATTTGATGCAACTCAGAGGGGCACAGGTTTGCCTGTCCTCACGGCTGTTCTCGAAGGTCTCATTATTTTGGCGACCCGGAATCGGAGAAACGATGACCTGGGCAGGGTGCGGATTTGGTTGCCACTGGCTCGTTTACTATCAGCCGACCCCGGCCAATCGATCGGGATCGACACGTCCCGGTTGGTGCAAGTATAGCATTATCAGCGACATAAGCCATGTCCTCAACGCCGCTAGAATAGCGTTTGTGGCGGAACTCCGGGGGATTGACAAACCAAACGGAATCGCTATTCTGGAAGCAAGTAAGGCAATTGGTACTTCCCCGCTAGGTGGCGAATCCCCTTCCTCACTCACCAGAAAAGGGAATTCCTTATCTCCGAGGGCGCTATGAAAGTCGAAGGCGTGAGTTCAATGTTGAGTGGGACAGCCAACCGGAAGACGTTCTGGATCAAGACGTTCTGGATCAAGGCGTTCGGGATCAAGACGGTCGGGATCTACATCCTCTGGATGTTGATCGGTCTGTGGCTCGTCGTACCGGCAAGCGCGGGTACGAAGGCGGGGGTTAGAGCTGGGGGCACCATCATTGATTCCACGATGGTGTGGGACGGAGTCACCCGTTATTACGAGGTCTATCTTCCGCCCAATCTTCCCGCAAATCCGCCGATGGTTTTGATGCTCCACGGAACCAGCCACGGCAGCAATCCCCCCATCGCCGCAATGTGGGGCTGGCAGAATGTCTCCAATAAGTATGGTTTTATCCTGGTTAAACCCGCTTCCACTTACAACGCGAACTCTCAGCAGTGGAATTGGAACGCGTATTACATGAGTGAGGCTTTTACCGCAGCCGACGTCGGAACCTGTACCGTACCGCCTGCCACGGCATGCCCGGATGATGCCGGGTTTCTACGCCAGTTGATCCTCAACCTGACAGCGCAATACAACGTGAATCCCAACCAGGTCTACGTCGCTGGATTCTCCTCGGGCGCGCAAATGACGCATCGAGTCGGGGTGGAGATTTCAGATCTGGTGGCGGCGATTGCTATTGGATCGGGCACAATCGTCGGCCAGCCGGATCCTCCGCCGATCATTTTGCCGGGAGCTCCGCTTGCCCCCATTTCCGTGCAGGAGTGGCACGGCACGAAGGATGCCGAAATCCCGCCATGTAATAACGGCAAGACAAAATACTCGGGTGACAATTTTTACCTGGCCACCGTGGACCAGTCCTTCGATTACTGGACTCAGTATGAAGGCTGCACCGTGTTTCAAAACAATGAGCCATTGTGCGAAGGCGGATTGGCAAACCCGGGTACCGCGGGCAACGATGCCACGGGCTGTACCAACAACACCGAAGTCCAGTTTATTTGGGAGCAGAACGTTGGGCACAGTTTTCAAAGCCAGAATGACACGGCCCGATGGCTTTTCTTTGCCGCCCATCCGATGCAGCCGCAGTAATCACGCTCCTTACCCCGAGGCTTGGAACAACGCAGCAGCAGAGAAGGGAATGCTTTTCTCTCCAAGGGCTCTATGAAATTCGAAGGCGAAAAAGCAGCAATTTTAAGCGGAGCAGCCAAGCGGAGGCCGTTTGTAATTGTAGTAAGGATCGCGGGGTTGCTGATCGGTCTGCTGCTCGGGGTGCCTGCCAGCGCAGGCGCGCAGGTAGTCGCAAACGGCGGCACCATCATTGATTCCACGCTTGACTGGTATGGAGTTACGCGCCATTACCAGGTTTATCTTCCGCCCAATCTTCCAAAGAATCCGCCCATGGTTTTCATGCTTCACGGGACCAGTCACGGCCCCGGCGCTCCCATCAGCCCGATGTGGGGATGGCAGCCCGTTGCGAACAAGTATGGCTTCATCCTGGTCAAACCCGCTTCCACGTATAACGCGGAGTCCCACCAGTGGAACTGGAACGCCTATTACATGAGCGAAGCCTTTACTGCGGAGGATGTCGGGACGTGTACCGTGCCGCCGGCAACGGCTTGTCCGGATGACGCCGGATTCTTGCGCCAGTTGATCGTCAACCTCACGGCGCAGTACGACGTGAATCCCAACCAGGTCTACGTCGCCGGCTTTTCCTCGGGCGCGCAAATGGCGCATCGGGTCGGAGTGGAGATTTCAGATCTGGTGGCCGCCGTGGCGATTGGATCGGGCACGATTGTTGGTCAGCCGGATCCGCCGCCGATTGCTTTGCCGGGCCCTGCGGTTGCGCCCATCTCGGTGCAGGAGTGGCACGGTACGAAAGATACTGAAATCCCTCCTTGCAACAAGGGCAAAACGAACTACTCGGGTTACAATTTCTATCTGGCCACCGTCGACCAGTCTTTCGATTATTGGACCGGGCAGAATGCCTGCACCACGTTCGAGAACGATACGCCGTTGTGCAAAAACGGAAGAGCTAACCCCGATACGACGGGCAATGACGCTACGGGATGCACGAACAACACCGAAGTCCAGTTTATTTGGGAGGAACACATTGGGCACAATTGGGAAACCCAGAATGACACGACTCGCTGGCTTTTCTTTGCTGCCCACCCGAAGCAGTAACAAGTGCTTCTCCCGGCACGACGGCAGGCAGCAACGCAACGAACAGAAGACTTCAATCTGAATGGTGGGGAATGACCCTCGGGCCAAGGAATTATGAGCGTTGAACAGGTAGTGGATGCCAGCGAGCCGATGAAGGAACTCACCGGCTATATCGTCGAAAAAGTGATGAAAGGTAAGAAGGTCGAGATCAACGAGGATACACCTCTCGTCTCCTCCGGTCTGGTCGATTCTTTTGCGCTGATTGAGATTTTCCTCGAACTGCAGCGCATTGCCGGACGCAAGGTTCCAGCCAGCAAGGTGCAGGCCAAGGACATGGATACCGTCCGCCTCATGTTCGCCATGGCCGAGAGGTTCGGCAAGCCAGTGAAGAGTTAGGTCAGGGGTAAGAGGTCAGATTGTAGAGGTGAAACCCCCCAGCTCCCAACATTAGTGCTTGAGCTAAGGATCTTACCTCTGCAAGCTGACATCTAACCTCTGACCTTTTACTTGTCCCAGTTTCCCAGCATTTCCGTGATCTTCCCGCGATCGATTTTTCCGTTTACGTTGAGCGGAATCTGCGGGAAATGATAGATGCGCGTCGGAACCATGTAGCGCGGTAGTCTGGCCTGGCAGGCGGCTGTGATTTCAGCGTCGCGCGCCGGGTCAGAGCCTGAAACAACGCCAACAATGCCAGACGCGGAACCTTCCGAGAGCGGCCAGGGGATCGCAACCGCCAGTTCTGTCTTCGCCGCTTCGCGCAGCACCAGGTCGATCTCCTGCAATTCCACGCGATATCCGCTGATCTTCACCTGGAAATCTCGACGGCCGAGATAAAACAGGCATCCGCGTTCGTCTTGCCGGACGAGATCTCCAGTTCGGTACCAGATCTGATCGCCCGTGTGTGCCAGCCTTACGAAACTCTTCGCCGTTTTTTCGGGATCGTTCAGATATCCCCGCGTGACCTGCGATCCGCCTAGGCAAAGTTCGCCGCTCTCGCCCGTCGGTACGGGTTCGAGCTCCTCATTCACGGCGCAAACCTGTTGGCCGTCAAAGGGCCAGCCGATCGGCACCAGTCCGCGCACGCACTCGGCGGGCGATGTTTTCGAATCCCACCGGTACCAGGTGATCGCGATAGTCGCCTCGGTCGGCCCGTACAGGTTTTCAAGAATCGAATTGTTCGCCGCTTGCTGCCAGGCCTCGGCCAGGCTCGCAGAAAGAGCTTCGCCGCAAAACAGGCTCCAGCGCAGCGTTGGGAATGCTCCCGGCTCCAACAGTGCCCAGCTTGGACGCAAACATCGCAACCGACGGCACCGAGAACCAGCAGGTCAATTGTTTCTCATCCACCAGAACGGCCGGAGTCAGCGTCTGTTCGGCGTAGGGGCAGAGCGTCGCGCCCGCATCCCAGCAGGTAAACAGATCATGCACGCTGAGATCGAACGTCAAATCGAAATTCTGGGAGCAACGATCGGCCGCGTGAAAGCCAAATCGCTTCGGCGCGTAATCCATGTAAGCAACCGCGTTCGATTGGCTGACGGCGACTCCCTTCGGAATTCCGGTGCTGCCCGAGGTAAACAGCAAATACGCGGTCGCATTTCCATCTACAGTCGGTTCGGACGGATCGGCCACCTTCGACAACTGGCGCGCCAGCGACGACACGGTGCTTCACAGGCGATCCGCTAGTCGGCTCCCACCCGGGATCGGGAATGATCAGCGTCAACGGCTGATCGAGGCGAGGGAGCAAAGAGTCGAGCGTGGCGGCACACTCCTGGCCGACGACCAGCGTTTTGCATCCAGATGCTTTGAGCATGGTCAGCGTCCGCTCCAGTGGGAACTTGGGGTTCAGCGGACAATAGCCTCTGCCACTTCCCAGGATTCCAAGAATGCCGCCATAGGCGCCTACGCTGCGGTTGGCGAGTATTGCGACCACCCCTTCGGAGGGATCGAGACTGCCGTTGAGCGATGCCGTGATCTTTCCGGCATAGTTCCACAATTGCTCGTAGGTGAGAACGTCGTCGCCAATTTCAAGGGCGGGACTGCCGGGATTCGCGAGCAGGGAACGGAGGAAACCGCTAATCAAGCTTCTTGATTGATTTCGGCGGAGCCATGAGTCACCTAAGTTGCGTTGAAGTCGGAAAATGGTTGGCAGGCATCATCTCGAGTGATCATGATTTAGTGAACATGCTCACTCGTGGCCGCAGCCTGCGTCGTCGGACTGGCCTGATGTTCGTCGCTCGGATGTTCCAGGATATCGAAGAGACGGTCGGCAACAATCTGGTTGCCCTCCGACTTCAGGTGCGAAATGCCAACATAGAGCGAAGCCTTCTGATCATCCAGCAGATCCCCCAGATAGACAAGGCCCGGAGGATTCAGTTCGCGCGCCCGTTTATAGACTGCCTCATACATCTCGCCCATGCCCGGATACTTCTTGTATTCCACGGCCAGCGTCTGCTGCTCGTCGGGCGTGAGTTCTTTGTGGCTGACTGCCATGTTCGGATACCAGGCAAAAATCGCGCGGAAACCGAACTGTTTCCCCAGCGCGTTAATCATCTCCATGTTCTGAACGTAATTGCGCACCACGTCGTCCGCCATCGCCGTGGGGTCGGGGCTCGCGACCGCTGCCACCTTCAGCTTGCGGTGGAAGGGAGCCTCCGCGGCAATTTTGTCGAGCAAGTGATACGTGTTGGTCTGGCTGAAGTAGGAAAAATGCGCCTTCTGGCCCGCTCCCCATTTATCCAGAAAATTCTTAAACGAAGTGTAGTTGCTGTGCACGTCCGCCTGGCGGCTCTGGTATGCGGTAAAGGCCTCGGTGCCGCCGTCGTAGAAGAGCACAACATCCGGCCTGCGGCTGGCGTGTTTTAGTCCTTCCATCATGCCGATCAGTTCTTGCGTGTTCGACCAACCCTTTTCGGCATAGTTCACGATGCAAACCGGCGCGGCCCGCTTTTTCATAATCGGCGGCAATCAGCGACGGGATGGTTTCTGCGTCGGGCGCGCCCGCGCCCCACATTACCGAATCGCCAAACATCCAGATGGTGAAAGTCTTGTCGTCGCAGCGCGTGTGCAGGGTTCGCCGCACGCCTTCGTCGTTGATCGAAATCACCTCGCCCTGATAAGGTTTCCGGCGCCACAGGACCCATGGGTAATACGTGATTTTGTTGGCCTGCGCGAATTCCTTCCGGTATTCGCGTTCGGCGGGGCTTGCTTTCTGGGCCTGTTCGAGGTTGGCTGCCAGTTCCATGACATCGCTGGCGGCGGGGAGGTAACGAAAATACGAATAGATTTCGCCGGCTACCAGCAGACCCACGCACAGCGTCACGGCGATGCAAAGGCGAACGGCGAATTGCTTGAGAAGGGGCGTGTATTGCGCAGCGGACGGCCTGGCGACTCTCCACCGTCGGATCGCTCGCGGTTAACGGCACAAACGGCTCAGCCTCGTTTTTCGCCTCGTCGTTGTGGTGAATGCTAGCATAGCGTCACTTCTTCTCAAAAACCCGCTCGTAACCAGCGCCACAGCTAGAACAGGGCATACATTACCGGTCCGGTTTCGGCGTGGCCGGGTTGGAAAATTACGCTCAAATAGAGTGCCAGCACCACCACCACGGGAGTGATCCACACCCAGCGTTCGTTGGCCATGATGCCGAGCCAACTTGATAGCGCGCCCGGCGCGGTTTCCTGGCGTCTGCTGCGCGGCTTCTCCTAAACGATCGAGAAGGACCGTGCCGCCGATGACCGCGAAATACCCGACCGTCGCGACCAGCGTCAGCACATAAAAGCTGGGATCGAACGAGCGATGCAGATAACCGTGCGGCGAAACCAGTCCCTTCAGCATGGCGACGGCTTGGCGGATGCTTTCCGCGCGAAAGAAAATGTAGCCGATGCAGACGGCGGAAAACGTCAGCGCCCAGGAGATGGCGGTGGCCACGGCGCCGGTCCATTCGAAGCCCACGCGCTTGCGGAACTCCTGCCATTGCCGGTGCAGGACCAGCAAGATGCCGTGGTAGGTGCCCCAGAACAAGAGCAGGACGTTTCCCTTTTCCGACGGTGTAATGTGCCACACGCCGAAAACAAACATGGCGATTACGAGCGAAAGGTTGCGCCACCACACTTCGCGGCGCGCAGTCGCTAGCGGCAGAAACAGAAAGTCGCGAATCCAGAACGACAGCGACATGTGCCACCGCGTCCAGAACTCCGAGATCGTGGTGGAGAGATACGGGCGATTAAAGTTCTCCTGCAACTGGAGCCCGAACAGCCGCGCCGCGCCAATCACGATATGAGTGATTCCGCAGAAGTTGAAGTAGAGCTGGAATCCATAACCGAGAATCATGCACCAGACGTCGATTCCGCTCAGGTGTGCGGCATGGTTGCTGAAAGCCGCTTCCACGCCCGCTCCCGTGTAGAGCCCTCCGGCCATGACGTTGCCGAGATATACCATCATGCTGCCGATCGCTATGCGGCGCACGCCGGTCTTCAAATCGTCAGCGCTCGCCGACCACTCCTGGCGGAATTGCGGCAACATGGCTGACATCCGGCAGATCGGGCCCTTGGAGAACCGTCGGCCAAAACGACATGTAGAGGCAAAACTCCAGCAGGGTCGGGTTCAACTCTTCTTCGCGATAGAGCTCCAGCAGATAACTCATCGCCTGGAACGTCCAGAAGGAGATGCCAGCGGGGAACAGGATTCGCTTGACCAGCAAGAGCGGCGAACCGGCTGGCGCGACATTGCCCAGCAAGGGCAGGTACTTGAAAACACTCAGCAGGGCGATGTTGAAGAGGAGTCCCGTCCACAGCCGGCTTGCGCTGATTCGCTTTTTCAGCCACTCGCCCAAGGCGTAGTTCACCAGCGAGCTGAACAGCAGCACGACGATGAGCCACGATCCCCAGCTTATGTAGAAAAGCCAACTGGCAACCAGGTAAAGCACTTGCCGGGCGGTGACGAGCGGGTCCGCATGGCCACCAACCACACCACTACGATCCCGATTGCATAGGCGATAAGTTTTGTCGTCATGGATGGTTCGTCGAATCCCTGGAAATCATCCTTGGAATTGTTAAGAAGTATGAATATTCGGCAGCTGTACCGGCATGTTTCATGCTCTCGCGGGGATTGCAGGTTGTCAACCTATCGACGGTTGGCGAATCGGTACGAGCCCTTCCGGAGAAATCGTCAGGACGGTGCCCATTCTCACCCGAGGGCCGAAGGCCTACATCACGCCAGCGACAGAAAACTCTTTCTGGCTTTGGTACGTCCGTGTGCGGCTTTCCCCGTAGAACATACCGCTTTACTATGTTTGCCCCACGCTTCACTGGGCTTGTGCATTCCCGCCAAGGCATGTTGGCAAGTAGTGCCCATAGATTACCGATGGTGTGGGCAAATACTTTTCCCATTAGTCCGCAATGTGGTAACGTGGAGGGCAAGATCGTTTCGTGGAGGATATCCCTCGCAAGTTGTTGAAACATTGGGTATAGATCGTTCCAGCGACGGGCTCGAATTTTACCCTGATTGGCAGCACGTGTGCTCTACCGGTCGAGTAGCCCTTTGTCCAAGACGTCGACCCCCGCTGTCTTGGCCGCAAAAATCGCAAAGCGGAAAAGAAATTAGGAATGGATCTGGATAATACCGAAATCCTGGCAACTGCCGTAACCCCGCAAAACGGCGGCGGCGCTCGCGTCTGGCTGGAGAGCGTCAGCGCCGGCATGCGCACCGTCGAAGCAGTGATCCGCGAGTTGTCGCAGAATGACGTTCCGGTGCTGGTCGTGGCCGAGCACGGTTCGGGCAAGGCGGCAGCAGCGGCCCGCATTCATGCTCTTTCGCGGCGCGCGGCGGATCCGTTTCAGGTCTATCAGGGTGGCGAAACCAGCGCAGAGATTCTGGCTGGCTCGCGATGGTCGAAGGTGGAACCGTCTATCTTCAGGAAGTGGGGATCTTACACCGGAGGCGCAGAGAGAGCTGGTTCGCCAGATCGGTTTGAGTGGCAGTGGTGCTGGCGACGCACAGCGCCGTGTTCCTCGGTTCATCTGTGGAACCTCCCGCGAACTCGAGCCCGAGGTCAAGGCGGGCAAGTTCCGCGAGGACCTATATTATGGAATCAGCGGAGTCTGTTTGCGGCTGCCTCCTTTGCGGCAGCGGAAAGAAGACATTCCCGTTTTGCGCGATTGGTTTCTCTCGGCTGCTGCGCGTGATTTTTGCCGGGCCGTGCCGATGCTCAGCGCCGAAACGCAAAGCTTTTTCCTGGAGTACAGCTGGCCGGGAAACATTCGCGAACTGAAGGATGCGGCACGAGCCATTGTCGCGCTGGGAGATGAAGCGTTGGCCATGGGAGGATTACGGTCTCTTTTGCGCCGTGTGCAACCCGGGGGCAACGGAGAGAAGATTTCTTTGAAGGACGCGGCGCGTGCCGCCTCTCGCGAGGCCGAGAGGGAGATCATTCTGCAGGTGTTGACGCGTACGCGCTGGAACCGGCGCAGGGCTGCGCAGGAGTTGCAGATCAGCTATAAGGCGCTTCTGTACAAGCTAAAACAGATTGGGTGCGAAGAGTACGGAGCCTGAAACAGCGAATCTAATTTCTTAAAAACTTCGAAACCTGAGAGGAAACTAGAGGAACAGAAGATATGAAATCGACATGGAAAGGGGTGGTTGCGGCACTGGTCCTGATTAGCGGGATGGCGTGGGCGCAGGATGAGGCTGCCCAGCCCGCGGAGAATCCGGCGCCGGCCAGTCTCGCTTCCGACAAGACCGTTGCCGACAAGACCGTTTCTGACAAAACCACCAGGAATGCCAGCCAGGCTGGACCTGATTATGTCATCGGCCCGGATGATGTGCTCCACGTCGCGGTGTGGAAAGAAGCCGACCTAACCGCAACTTTGCCAGTGCGTCCCGATGGCAAGATCTCTCTTCCCTTGCTCAACGACGTGCAAGCCGCGGGTCTGACGCCCGAGCAGTTGGCGGGTGTGGTGACGGAGAAGCTGAGGAAATACATCGCGGACCCCCACGTTACGGTGGTGGTGGCGACGATTAACAGCAAACGGATTTATCTGGTCGGCGAGGTATTGCGGCCAGGAGCTGCGACGATGCTGCCGAACATGACCGTTCTGCAAGCATTGGCCAGCGCCGGAATTAACCAGTATGCCAAGACGAAGGGCATCTATGTCCTGCGTACTGAGAACGGCAAACAGCAGAAACTGCCGGTAAACTACCGCAAGCTGGTCAAGGGTGATCTGGCACAGAATTACGAACTGCAGCCGGGAGACACGATTGTCGTGCCGTAAAGGAACGCAGTCGCGATAAGGATTTGCGGGTGAAGAGCATGGGAAAAATTCAAACAATCCGCCTGGCGCTGCTGGTTCTCGGCATGAGCGTCGGCTTGGCCGCCCAGAGCAATCCGCCGGCTCAGCCGGACACGACTCCGGCGCCGGCTTTCGGCCAGAACGCACCCGTGCTGAACCCTGAGAATCCTCCGGTTACGGGACTGGACGAGCCTTCACTCGATCTGCGCACTGCGAGCCGCAGCTTCATCTCGGACGGCGCGTGCAGGTGAGCGAATCGGCGGACACGAACGGGTCCAACCAACTCGGCAACAGTGGCGTGCAGTCGGTCAGCCGCATTATCGGGGCTCTCGATCTGCAACAGTTCTGGCCCAAGAGCGATCTCTTTCTCGAGTACATCGGCGGCGGAGCCTTTTATAGCACGCCTTTTGACGTCAGGCAATACAAGCCGTCGGCTTCGAAGGCGTCACGCGCTGGCGAACCGGCGAGGTGGCGGTTCGTGACGCCTTCAGTTATCTGCCCGACGGTTCCTTCGAAATCGGCGCCTTTGGTGGCGCCCCGGGGTTCGGGATTGCGACTGGCGGCGGCAGCGGAATGGCGGGGCGGTAGCCTTGCCGGGCACCCATCTTTTCGGCGGCGGTCTGTTTGGCGCAGTGGGAAATACTCCGCGGCTCACGAACATGGCGATTATCGACGCGGTGCAAGCGATAAGTCCGCGTATCTGCGATCACGGTCTGCAGGCGGATTCAGCAACGCTCATTTCTTCGACCCCACTGATCAATCTGATCAACAGCGACGCGGTCACCGTTGAAGGCCGGCTACACTCGTCTCATCGGCCGTCGCGATCAGATCGGCGCGGTCTACGCTTTTCAGCTGTTTCAATTTCCGCAGGATACCGGCGGCCAGATTTATATCAACATTATTAACGGGCGCTGGAGCCACACCATCACCGGCAAGTTGAGCATGCTGGTTTCAGCCGGTCCGCAATACACCGAGCTGGAACAGGGTGGCTACCTCGGGCGTTGGTCGCTGAGCGCGCGGGCCCAGTTGCGCTATAAGATGGGGTCACGCGGACGTGCTCGCTTCCTACGAAAAATTTACTTCGACCGGATCCGGCTTCTACGTCGGCTCCAATGTCCAGGCGGCTCGGCTCGGCTACATACGCCCATTTGGACGCACTTGGGTTTTCTATGGCGACTTGGGCTATGCCCATAACACCAGAATGCAGACCACGGGGAATGCAATTGGTGCGGGCAGCTACGACGCAGGTTCCGCTTCCGCGATTGTCCGCAAGCACATGGGACGCACTTAGGAATTCATTGCGGGCTATCGCTTCGGCGAGGAGGGCTTCAGTGTCCCGATTTGCGCTGTTAGGCTCCTGCGGCAGGATTTCGCAGCGGCAAGTGGGCGGCATTGGGTTGGAATGGCATCCAACGCCGACACGGATCGAATAATTTTTGGCCGCTCCATGCGGCCGGATTGGTGAACAGCTATGAGCGAACGCGAACTGACGACAGACGATTATCTGGCAATGCTACGGCGGCGCCTGAAGGTGATTTTGATTCCAGCCCTGGTGGCCCCGCTGACGGGCTTTCTGGTCTCTTATGAACTTCCGGCGAGATACACCTCTACGTCGCTTGTTCTGGTGGATGGCCAGAAGGTGCCTGACCAGTACGTCCAGTCGGTCATCGCCGCTGACTTTGCGCAACGCGTGCAAAGTCTCCAGGAGCGTGTCCTGACCCCCAAATTTCTGCGTCCCATAATTCAGGGCTTGGAGACAACTGACCCAAAGTTATTCAAGGCCGCCGACGAAGGCAAGCTGATGTCCGGCATCGCACAAAGTGTGCAAATTCAGCCGGTGACATCGTCGATGAGCGCGGCGGCGGCAGCTGCCGCCAAGAAAAAACCAACGGGGGGCAGCGAATCAGTGCCGGGCTTTAATGTCACGTACACCGACGACAACGGCGTCCGAGCCCAAAAGATTTGCAACGCTGTGGCCAACCTGATGGTGGACGAGAACCTGATCTCTCGTTCCGAGGTCGCGGGCGAGACTACCAAGTTTCTCGACGCCCAAATCGAGGCCGCTCAGAAGAATCTTGACGAGCACGATAAAGCGCTCGCCGAGTTCAAGCAAAAATATATGGGTCAGTTGCCCACGGACGTGGACAACAATATGCGCATGTTGATGACGCTAAACACGCAGCTCGATGCAACGACCCAGACCCTCGCCCGAGCCCAGCAGGATAAGACCTACACCGAGAGCATGCTGGCGCAGCAACTTGCCACTTGGAAGAGTTCGCTGGCAAGCGAAAACCCGCAGACCCTCCAGCAGGCATTAACCCAGCTGAATGGACAATTGATGCAACTGCAGGCGCGCTATACGGACGATTACCCGGACGTGATCAAGACCAAGGCTGATATCGCCGAGGTGCAGAAAAAGCTGAAACAGATTAACGCGGCGGCTGCGTCTCCGAGCACGACGGATAGCGGCGAGACGTCCGTCGCCAACGCCGAACCCCCAGAAATTCGCCAGATGCGCGTCCAGCTTCACCAGTACCAAACCGTGATCGAGCAAGCGGCCCTTGATCAAAAGAAGCTGCAAGCCTCGATTAACAAATACCAGGCGAGCACCGCCATGAGCCCGACTATCGAGGAGCAATACAAGGAGCTCACGCGCGACAACGATACTGCCCAGGCGTTCTACAGGGACCTGCTGGCAAAGAGGAGCTCAGCGGGAGTTGGCGTCAGCATGGAGAACGCTCAAGAAGGCGAGCAGATGCACGTCGCGGCCCCTGCCAACCTGCCGGAGGCTCCCAGCTTCCCCGTGCCCCCGCTGTTGGCCGCAGCCGGCGGGGGCGTTGGCTTGGCCTTCGGCGTTCTGATCGCGGTCTTTCTGGAATTCAGCGACAAGTCGATCCGAACCGAAAAGGACGCTGCCGCCGCCATGGATCTTCCCTTGCTGATTTCCGTGCCGTGGCTCGGAGATGATGACGAGCACACAGGCGCCAACAGCAACGGAAGACGCCGCTTCTGGGGCCGTCGTGATAACGCCGCGCCCGAAGATCATGAGCGTGTAGAGGTCTAGGCCAAACCATGTACAAAGAATTTTTTGGACTTCGTGCCAACCCGTTCAACGTTAATCCGGACCCGCGCTACCTGTTTCTCACGCGGCACACCGAAGAGGCGTTGGCTTGCCTTACCTATGGCATCCAAAGCCGCAAGGGCTTCGTGCTGCTGACCGGCGAGGTGGGCACGGGCAAAACGACGCTGATCAACAAATTGATGGAGTGGCTGCGCATGCAGCAGGTAGCCACCGCCTTTATTTTCAACTCCCGCATGGATGTGCCCCAATTCCTCGATTTCATGATGGCGGATTTCGGCATTCCCTGCGATGGTCAGTCGAAGAGCCAGGTCCTCCAGCGTCTCTACAACTGGCTGCTCGATCGCTATCGGGCGGGGGAGACAGCGGTGCTGGTCGTCGACGAGGCCCAGAACCTCACCGACGAAGTGCTGGAGGAGATCCGCATGCTCACCAATCTCGAGACCTTTACCGAGAAGCTCATGCAGATCGTCCTTGTCGGACAGCCCGAACTCGAACAGCGCTTGAAGCAACCGCAGTTACGCCAATTGCGTCAGCGCCTGACGCTGCGCGCCAAAACGCACGCTTTCAATCTTGAGGAAACCAAGTCCTATATCGTCCAGCGTCTCCGCATCGCCGGGTCGAATGGCGAGCCGATCTTCGAACCCGAAGCGACCGTTGCGCTTTTCCGTTATTCCCTGGGTATTCCGCGCATCATCAATCTGCTCTGCGAGCACTGCCTGGTCAGCGCCTTCGTGGATCAGAAGAAGACCGTCTCTGCCGAGGTCGTCGATTCCGTGGCTCGTGATTTCGATCTGGCCGATGGCAACGCTGGCGCGGCGATGATTGCTCCGGTTCCGCCCTCGGAAAAGTTTGATCTGGTCGAAGCCTTGCGCACCCTGGCAACCTTGGCCGACCGGTTGCGCCAATCAGAACAACAGGATCTCCCCAAGGAAGGGAAACTATGAGCCGCATCCATGACGCTTTAAAACGCGCCGAACAAGAAAGAGCAACCTCCACGGGGACGCACGTCGAACCCACTTTGGATCAATCAGAAGTGGCACACGACAGCATGCCCGCGCTGCAAACAACGCTCCAATCCTCGCCCAGCACCACGATGTCAGGCTCGGGCGCGGGGTTGAATTACGAAGCGCTGCTGGCGCGCTGTCCGCAGAGCGAATGGAGTCCCGATCCGCGCACCATGCTCTTCTTTCAGGAAGACGATAGCCGCCTCGGTGCGGAAGAGTTCCGGACGCTACGCTCGCGCCTTTACCAGATCCGCGAAAAGATGCCGCTGAAGCGTCTGCTCGTCACCAGCGCGCTGCCCAAGGAAGGGAAGTCTTTCGTGGCTGCCAATCTCGCCCAGGTCATGGTGCGGCAGCACGGCCGTCGCGCTCTGATGATCGACGCCGATCTGCGCAATCCAGGCATGCACCGCCATTTCGGAGTGAAGCAATCGCCGGGCTTGTCCGAATACCTGTTGGGCGAATGCGATGAGTTTGCCGCGCCTGCAACGCGGGGCCATGGAAAACCTGTTCTTCCTGCCCGCGGGCCGCTCCGTTGCGAGCGCCCCCGAACTGCTCGCCAACGGCCGTCTAAAGCTGTTCCTGCAGCGGGTCGAGCCTTTGTTCGATTGGATCATTCTCGACTCTTCGCCCGTCATCCCCGTATCGGATGCCACTTTGGTCGCCGGTGCGTGCGATGGCATTCTCATGGTCGTGCGCTCTGCCGTGACACCTGCCGATTTGGCTCGACGTGCCCGGGAAGAATTCCCCGACAAACTGCTGCTCGGAGTTGTGCTGAACGGATCCGAAAAATTGCAGCGTTCCAAGTACTACTATGGCGAGGCCGTGACCAGCCCTGCCTGAGATGAACCGAGGTCCCATTGATTCGGCTGTTTCATGTTTACTACCCGATTCGAACACTCGTCCTGCTGCTGGGAGAGGCCCTGATCGTTTGGACCTCGTTCCTGGTGGCGGCGATCGTCGTGTTTCGGGAAGACAGCTACATTGAGCTCAACTACGATCACGGCTACTTACAAGATTTTCGTATTCACCGCGGTCGTGTTGTTGTGCTCGCATTGGTTCGATCTCTACGATACGGCCCGGCTGAACACCCGGGGGGAACTCTACTTCCGCTTGCTCATGGTGCCAGGCCTGCTGGCGTTCGTGATGGCCGGCATCAGCTATTTCCGTCCCGATTTCCTGCTGGGCGGCGGTTCCACGCCGCTCGGCCTGTTCATCGTGGCCCTGGCTCTTTTCGGATGGCGGCTCGGCTACGGCTGGCTGGTCCAGTTGCCGATCCTGGTGGAACGCGTTTACGTGGTCGGGCCGGCGAGCGCGCCCAGCGACTCGGTGCAGGGCCTGCGCCAGAATCCTGAGATTGGAGTGGAGATCGTCAGTTGGACGGGCAAACTCGAAGGTGCGGTCACCCGCGAAGCCGTGGCGGCTCACTTGATGGAGGTGGTCGAAGAAGCAGAAAGTCCATCGCGTGATCGTCGCCGTGCCCGATCGCCGTGGCACCATTCCGATGAAGGAACTGCTGCGAACTGCGGATGCAGGGCGTCAAGGTCGAAGACGCAACCTCGTGGCTTGAAAAAATCTCCGGCAAAATCGAGGTGGAAAACCTCTACCCGAGCTGGCTCGTGTTTAATGAAGGCTTTCGCCGCAGCGCCGTCTTCATCGTGGTTCGGCGCATGCTTTCCATCCTCATCTCGCTGACTGGTCTCATCCTCGCGCTGCCGTTGCTTCCCGTGATCATGCTTGTCATCCGTCTCGATTCCAAGGGACCGGTGTTCTACACGCAGACCCGCATGGGCAAAGGTGGACGCCTCTTCAAAGTGGTGAAGTTCCGTACCATGCGCCAGGATGCAGAATCCGGCTCCGGTCCGCAATGGGCGGGCAATAATGATCCGCGAGTCACCCGCGTCGGCAAGTTTCTGCGCACCTCGCGCCTCGATGAGATTCCGCAGTTGTGGTGCGTTCTCAAAGGTGATATGGCGTTCGTCGGTCCGCGTCCTGAACGTCCGGAATTCATCGAAATGCTTTCTAAAGAGATTCCCTACTATGGCGTGCGGCACATGGTGCGTCCCGGAGTCACCGGCTGGGCGCAGATCAAGTACAAATACGGCAGCACGATCGAAGATGCGCGCGAAAAACTGCAGTACGACCTCTATTACATCAAGAACGCCTCCATTGGTTTGGATCTGGTCATCATGTTTCAGACGGTAAAGATCGTGCTACTGGGTCGGGGCGCGCAGTGAAAATGAAATGGGTATTCTGGTTCGCGGCGTCGCTGATTGGCTACTCCTACCTGGGGTATCCGGTGTGGTTGTGGCTGCGCAGCCGGTGGTCGCCTCGTCCGGTACGCCGAAGTGCGAGTGAACCTTCGGTGTCAGCGGTCATGGTGGTACGAAATGAGGAAGCGGTAATCGCGAGCAAGCTGGAGAACCTGCTATCACTCGATTACCCGCGCGAAAAGCTGGAAGTTGTGGTGGTCTCCGACGGTTCCAGCGACGGAACCGCGGCGGTTCTTGGCGAGTTTGTGAGCGACTTGCGCGTGCGGACCGTCATGAAAGCAACGTCGCAAGGCAAAGCGGCCGGTCTGAATGATGCGATGCAGTCGGCGCGCGGCGAAGTGCTGCTATTCACTGACGCCCGGCAGCACCTTGAGCCGGGTGCATTGCGCTTTCTGATTGAGAATTTTGGCGATCCCGATGTCGGAGCAGCCAGCGGGGAACTGATGCTGGGCGATCCTGTGAGCGGGGAGACGGGCAAAGGAATGGGTTTGTACTGGCGCATCGAGAAGAAGATTCGCGAACTCGAGTCGGCCTCCGGTTCCGTCGTCGGCGCCACCGGAGCGATCTATTGCGCCCGTCGGAATCTTCTCGCTCCATTACCTGCGGGCACCATTCTCGACGACGTTTTGTTGCCGATGCAGGTGGTTCGCCAGGGATCGCGCGTGATTTTTGACTCGCGCGCCCGGGCATGGGATGTAGCCGATCTCGGGGAAAGCCGCGAATTTTCTCGAAAGGTCCGTACCCTCAGTGGAAATTACCAGTTGCTGCAGTTCGCGCCCTGGCTGTTGACCGCGCAAAATGCAATTCGATTCGAGTTCGTGAGCCACAAGCTCTCGCGGCTGGTTGTGCCGTTTGCATTGTTGGCGCTTCTGCTGGCTTCGATGTTTCTGCCCCAGCCTTTCTACCGGGCGGCGCTGGTGGCACAGCTTGCGTTTTATGTGCTCAGCCTGGCCGCGCTGGGAGGAATCAAGGTAGGTCCACTGTCCCGCTTGGCCGATGCGGCGCGCACATTCGTGGTGTTGAATTCGGCCGCCTTGGTCGCGTTTGTCAATTTTGCTACCGGCAGAAAAGCAGTTTGGGTTCGCTGACGCTATGAGAATCCTCTGGGTGAAGGCCGACAAACTCCTGCCCGTCCAGAACGGGGGCAATATCCGCACGTATCACGTGCTGCGATATCTCTCGTTGCGGCACGAGCTCACATTCTTCTCCTACTACGGAGGCAAAGCCGGACCCGAACTACGAGCGCGAGTTGCAGAGTCAATTGCCCGGAGCAGTCGCCGTGTGTACCGGCAAAAGGGAACTGTCGGGAGTGGCGCGCGGCCTCGACTATCTAGGGCATATCGGCGCACAGCCGCCCTATGCCGTCAGCCGTTTTGCGGACGAGAAAGTGCAGCAGCGGCTTCGAACCTGGTTCCGCGAACAGCGTTTTGACGTTGCGGTGTGCGACTTTCTGGATGCGGCCGTGAATTTTCCGGGACGTCTCGACATTCCGAGCGTGCTCTTCCAGCACAATGTGGAGAGTGAAATCTGGCGTCGTCACGCCGAAACCGCAGGCAACTCCGCCAGGAAGATGATCTACCGCATGGAATTCCGCAAGATGCTGCGCTACGAGCGGAGCACGGTGCGCAAATTTCAACACGTCATTGCGGTCTCGGAAAACGATCGTTTGCTCATGATGCAGTGGGTGGACGGCGAGCGCATTACGGTGGTTCCCACCGGAGTCGATCTGGCGCAGTACGCGCCCGATCCTGCAGCATCGAATACCTCTACACCGGAACCAGCGCCCCTCGTCACTTTCATCGGGGCGATGGACTGGGAGCCGAATGTGGATGGCATGGAATACTTTTGCCGGGAAGTCTGGCCGGCGATCAGGATGGATGTGCCGGAGGCGCGACTCCGCATCGTCGGACGCAATCCAGTCCGGCGTGTCCAAAAATTGGCCTCGGACTCCATCGAAGTTACGGGACGCGTGCCTTCTGTGATTGAACATCTGCGCCAATCGGCGGTGGTCGTCGTTCCTTTGCGGATTGGCGGCGGCACGCGTCTGAAGATCTACGAAGCCATGGCGGCAGCCAAGGCGGTAGTCTCAACGACGGTAGGCGCGGAAGGATTGAACGTCCAGCACGGCCGCGACATCATTCTGGCCGACGACGCCCGGGCGTTTTCCCAGGCGGTGATTATGTTGTTGCGCGATCGCGACCTGCGGAGCCGCTATGAAAAGGCAGCTGCCGAAACGGCTGCTCGCTACGATTGGCCGGCAATTGGCCAGCGCTTCAGCGAAGTCCTACAGTCGGTGGCCGAAAAGAAATCTGCGAGAGCCGACGTGGTTCGGGCGCGCTCGGCATAAGGTAAGAAGAAGACAGAAAAAAGAAAAAGAGGAATCCTTGGCTACTGGCGATAACGGCAACCGAACACCGGCGCAAATGCTATCGGGAAGTCGTGCGTCTTTCCAGGCCGTCGACCCAACCAAGGGCGCGTTTTTCTGGCTGAGCGCATTTTTCCTGGTCTACTGCGCGCGGCCCGGAGACTGGACGCCTGGTCTATCGTTAATTCCACTCGCCAAGCTCACCGCGATCTTCGCCCTGTGGGGTCTGTTCCGAAGCATCGGGCGCACCAAGCGTACGATCAAGGATATTCCCAAGGAAGGCCGATTGCTGGTCACCATGATTGGTCTGCTCTTCTTGGGTGGATTTCTCTCACCGGTCTGGAGGGGCGGCGCCGTTTCCCGGACCATCGAGTTTTCCAAAATTATCATCGCGTGGTCCCTGGTCTTCCTGCTCATCACCACTTTTGATCGCCTGCGCCGGATCATCTTCGTGCAGGCCGCCTCCGTCGTAGTGATTTGTATTGCCGCGTTGATTAAGGGCCACGATATTCCCCGGCTGAACGGCGCCATCGGCGGCCTCTATTCCAATCCGAATGATCTCGCCTTCGCCATCGTCCTGTCACTGCCCTTTGCCCTGGCTTTCATGGTCACAGCGAAAAACATGATGGCCAAAGCGGCCTGGGGTTTTGGAATCTTCGTCATGTTGATCACCATTTTCGAGACGGCATCCCGCGCCGGCTTTATTGACTTGGTGATCGCTGGCAGCGTGACTCTGTACTACTTCGCTATTAAAGGTAAGCGCACGTACCTTCTGGTGGCGACCGTCTTGCTTGGTGTCATGATCGCGGTTACCGTCGGCGGCAAACTCTACGATCGCTTCGAAGCTTTGGAGGGCGATAGTACTTCAGAAGAAAACGCTTACGGATCTTACCAGGCCCGCATGTTCCTCATGCGGCGCGCGCTCGACGCCATTGAGAGCTACCCGATCCTCGGGATTGGCGTGCAGAACTTCCCCAACTATTCGCTGATCTGGCACGATGTCCACATGACCTACCTGCAGGTCGCCGCCGAAGGCGGCATTCCCGTGGCCATTATTTACCTGATGTTTTTCCGCTGTGCATTTGTGAACCTGAAAATCCTGCGGAAGAGGACCGATCTTGACCCCGACATCGTGCTCTTTGTCGGCGCTCTTACCAGTTCGCTCGTCGGCTTCGTCGTGGGAGCGCTGTTCGCGCCCGAGACATACCAGTACTTCCCTTATTTTGCCGTCGCATTTACGGCAACGCTGTTGCAGACGATCAAAGAGCAAGATCGAGAAAAAGGCGCCGGCCCGGTGACCCCGCCACCGAAGAAGTCGCGCCATTTCCTGGAGGTTTATGCCGATCGCGACAGAACCGGTGCAGTCGCCCCTGTCCGCTGACTTGCAGGCAATTCTGCGTTGCCTGAGCTGTGGCTCGAAGCTCGATAGCGACGACGCCGGAGGCTACGTGTGCCCGGCGTGCAAGCGGGCCTATCCCAACGTAAACGGCATCGCGCGCTTCGTCGATGCCCAGCACTACGCCGCGAGCTTTGGTTTTCAGTGGCATCGCTATCAGAAAACCCAACTCGATCACGATGAGGTTCGCGAGTCCGAGCACAACTTCCGCATGAAGACGGCGCTGCGGCCCGAGGAACTCGCCGGAAAACTCGTGCTCGATGTCGGTTGCGGTATGGGCCGCTTTGCCGAAGTCGCCACCCGCTGGGGAGCACGCGTGGTTGGCATCGATCTCAGTGCTGCCGCCGAAGTCGCCGCCAAGAATCTGGCCGACCGCGATTTCATTGCGTTTCAGGCGGATGTGTTCGCGCTGCCCTTTGCTCCCGAAAGCTTCGACGTCATTTACAGCGTCGGCGTGCTCCATCACACGCCGGACTGCGAGGCTGCCGTCAAGACCGCTCGGCAAATATCTGAAGCCTGGCGGCATTCTGGCCGTGTGGCTCTATAGCGGATACAACAAGTGGTACCGCTTCAGCGATTTCTGGCGGCGCTACACGCACAGGATGAAACCGGAAACGCTGCACAGCATCCTGAAAGTTGCCGTGCCGGTTTTCTACAACACGCAGCAGGTATTGAAGAAAGTGCCGATCGTGGGGCGTCCGGCGGCGGGCTTGGTTCATCACGTTTTTCCCGTGAATCGGCAGAAGAATCCGGAAAACCGGATGCTCGATACCTTCGATTGGTACTCGCCGAAGTATCAGTCCAAGCACACTTATGAGCAGGTTTTCCGCTGGTACGAAGCGATGGGAATGGGCGACATGCGAATTGGGGAATTCGCCATCGCGGTTCGCGGGAGAAAACCCCTGACAGGGGCGGGATCGGCAAAAGTGGGGAATTCGCAGAATAGCTGAGTTGCACAAGTTTTTCAAAATGCAGGCGTGGGGCGGTTTGAATCGTTTTTGAAAGGGCACGGCTTCAGGCCGTAAGCCTTCACGCTGCACCACTATCAAAGGTAAGGGCAAGCCATGTGTGGGATCGCAGGGGTCGTCAGCGCAACGCGGGAGAGCAACATCACCGAAGCTCTCGTGCGTCACATGTGCAACCAGATCACGTACCGTGGTCCCGACGACGAGGGCATTTACGTCGCCGATGGCGCTGGCCTCGGCATGCGCCGCCTCTCCATCATCGATCTCTCCGGTGGTCATCAGCCGGTTTTCAACGAAGATCGCAGCGCTTGGATCGTCTACAACGGCGAAGTCTACAATTTTCCCGAGCTGCGGCCCGAACTCGAAAGCCGCGGCCATCGCTTCTACACCAAGACCGACACCGAAGTCATCATCCATCTCTACGAAGAGATGGGCGCGGACTGCGTCACCAAGCTGCGCGGCATGTTCGGGCTCGCCATCTACGACAAGACCAAGCGCAAACTGATTCTCGCCCGCGACCGCCTAGGCAAAAAGCCCTTACATTACGCACTGCATAACGGCAACCTGTATTTCGGATCGGAGATTAAAAGCATCTTGGCCGTAGCTCCGGAACTGGCCGAGGTCAACTCGCAAGGCCTGCTCGAATATCTTTACTACGGCTACGTGCCGGAGCCGATTACCGCTTTTACGGGTATTCACAAACTGCCATCCGGACACTTGCTCGAATTCGAAAACGGCGAAATCCGCATCCGCCAGTATTGGGATCTCCCGCAATACAACACGCATTCGCCGAAAAGCGAAGAAGAGTGCTTGGAAGAACTGGAGCATCGTCTCTTCGAAGCGACGAAGATCCGGCTGATCTCCGACGTGCCGCTCGGCGCATTTCTGAGCGGCGGCACCGACTCCTCGATTATAGTCGCGCTTATGGCCCGCGCCAGTTCCGGCCCAGTCAAGACTTTCTCCATCGGCTTCAAGCACGATGATTTCAACGAGGCCGACTACGCGCGCATCGTTGCGAAGAAATTCGAGCACCGATCACCACGAGATGATTCTCGAGCCCGACGTGGTCGCAGACCGTCGAGCACTTGACGTCATCGCTCGAAGAACCCTTCGGCGACTCCTCCATGCTGCCCACGTATTACGTTTCGCAGATGGCGCGCCAGCACGTGACCGTTGCGCTCTCCGGCGACGGCGGCGACGAAATGTTTGCCGGATACGACCGCTATCGCATTCATGCCGATCGCCAGATCTTCGAGAAAATTCCCGGCTGGGCGCGCAAATTTTATCGCGACCAGGTTTTTCCCCGCCTGCCCAACAGCTTGCAGGGGCGCAAACTGAGCTACAACATCACGCTGCCGTGGCAGGAACGCTACGTGGATGGCCTCTCGTTCCTGCCGGCCTTCGAGCGCGACACGCCGCTGCTCTCCGACGATTTCCGCGCCATCCTCGCCCGCAGCGACGATCCCGCCAATGTTCTGCGCCGCCGCTTTGCCGCTGCGCCCGCGAAAGATCCGGTCAGCGAGATTCTCTACGTCGACACGAAGACCTATATGGTCGATGACATTCTCGCGAAGGTCGACCGCATGAGCATGTTGAACTCGCTCGAAGTTCGCGTGCCGATTCTCGACCACGTTTTCGTCGAGTGGGTCGCCGGCCTCGCGCCCGAGTGGAAGCTGCGCGGCAAACAGCAAAAATATATTCTGCGCAAACTAGCCGAGCGCATCGGCGTGCCCGCGCGAAGTGCTCTACCGCCAGAAGCAGGGATTCTCTCTGCCGCTCGTCCACTGGATGCGCAACGAACTCAAAGATATGTTGATGGTGCTGGTCGAACCGCGAACCCTCGAACGCGGATACTTCCAGGCGAGCGGCGTGCGCAAGCTTATGGACGACCATCTTCTGCGCGGCAAAACCATGACCGGCCGCCTCTGGCGCCTGCTGATGTTCGAACTCTGGCACCGCAACTTCCTCGAGAAATACGTCAAGCCCGCCGGCTTGTTCTCGCTCCCCGTAGTCGCCGATTCCCGGAGAACAGTGCCCGCCGCTCCCGTGTTAGCATCGGCCCCGGTAGGAGAATGACCGGGTGGGCGCCACGGACGCTGCCATCGTAACCACAAACCGAGTCGCCGAATCGCCGATCAGCCTGTTCTTGATGATCAATACCTTTGAGACCGGCGGATCGGAACGGCAGTTCGCGGTGATCGCGCAAAATGCCGGTGCCTCCGGGTTTCAAGTCCATCTAGGATGCGTGAACCCACGCGGCCCGCTTGCCGATGAGTTCGGCGAAGTGGACCAATTTCCAGTGGGGAACAGCCTTCTTGGATGGAAGTCGCTGCGCACCCGTTTCAACCTCAGCCGCCATCTCCGCCGGAGTAGCGTCCAAGTTGCCCACGCTTTCGATTTTTACACCAACCTTACGCTCATCCCGGCAGCCCGTTTGGCGCGAGTGCCGGTGGTCATCGGCAGTCATCGCCAGATCGGAGACTTGATGACTCCCGCGCAATTCCGCGCGCAGGCAATCGCTTTTCGCTGGTGCGACGCGGTGGTTTGCAATTCGCAAGCGGCGGCCGCACGCCTCGCAACTGCCGGCTTGCCGCGCCAGAAGCTGGCTGTCATCGGAAACGCTCTGCCGGCTGCGGCATTTGAGACCGCATCGCCTGCATTGCCGCACCGTGCGGGCACCCTGCGCGTCGGCATGGTCGCGCGCATGAACGCGGCCTACAAGAATCACGCCGGATTTCTGCGGGTCGCCGCCGAGGTTCACAAACGCATGCCGGAGACGGAATTCGTGCTGGTGGGCGATGGCCCGCTGCGCCCGGAAATCGAGCGGCAAGCGTCCTCGCTTGGCCTCGGGGAGCACGCCGTCTTTCTCGGCGATCGCCGGGATATTTCCTCCGTGCTGGCTTCGCTGGACGTTGCCGTTCTCACCTCCGATTCGGAGAGCCTGTCGAATGTGATCCTCGAAGCGATGGCCGCAAGCTTGCCCGTGGTTGCCTATAACGTAGGAGGTAATAGCGAGTTAGTGAATGAGCAGCGCGGAGCGCTCGTTGCCGCAGGAAACGAAAGCGAATTCGCGAAAGCCATCTTCAGCCTGTTGTCTGACACGAACACTCGCCGGGAGAATGGCCAGAACGCCCGCCGCTTCGTGGAAGAAAACTTCAGCCTTGACCACGTGCTCCGCCGCTACGAGGATCTCTACGTAACTCTTCTCGACAAAAAAGCGGCGTAGAAAGCCCCACGCGTGACCGGGGACTCCAATCCTCAAATGCCCAAGCGCCTGAAAGTCGCCATCGTTGCCCCTAGCCTGCGCTACGTTGGTGGACAGGCCGTTCAGGCCGACTTGCTCATGCGTCTGTGGCAGAACGATCCCGAGGTCGAGGTGAGCTTTATTGCCGTCGATCCTCCGCTCACGCGGGCACTGGCCTGGGCCGAGCGGATCCCAGGCCTGCGCACGATTTTCCGCGAGCCCATTTACTTCTGGCACTTGTGGCGCGAACTCAAAGACGTTGATGTTGCGCACATCTTCTCTGCGTCCTACTGGTCGTTTCTGCTCGCGCCCGCGCCCGCGTGGTGGTTCGCGAAACTGCACCGCAAGAAAAGCATTATCAACTACCGCAGCGGCGAAGCCCGCGACCACCTGCAACGGTTTCGTTCGGGAAAGTTCGTCCTGTCGCGCGTCGACCAGATCGTCGCCCCCTCCGGCTATCTGGTCGACGTCTTCCACGAGTTCGGACTGCGCGCAGTCATCGTTCCCAACCTCGTCGACCTCTCGCAGTTTCGCTTTCGCGAGCGCAACCGTCTGCGGCCGCACTCTGGTCTGCACGCGCGGCTTCCACGAATATTACAGCGTGGACGTGGTTGTAAAAGCGTTCGCGGAAGTGAAGAAGGAATATCCCGATGCCCAACTTGATTTGGTCGGAGGCGGCCCGCTAGAAGGCGAAGTGCGCCGGCTGGTCGCAGACTTGAAGCTCACGGGTGTGAACTTCGCCGGTGTAGCCTCACGCCAGCAGATTGGCAAGTATTACGACGATGCCGACATCTTCATCAACGCGTCGTGGCTCGACAACATGCCGGTGTCGGTGATCGAGGCCTTCGGAGCGGGCACACCCGTCGTCACGACTTCGCCGGAGTCCATGCCGTATCTGGTCGAAAACGAGCGCACCGGATTGCTCTCGCCCGTTGGCGACGAGAAGGCGCTGGCTGCAAATGTCATCCGCCTGCTGCGCGATCCAGCACTGGCTGTGGCCTTAGCAAAGAACGCCTACGAAGAGTCGCGCAAGTACACATGGGAAGTCGTGCGCGAGCAGTGGCTCAACGTTTATCGCGAAACGCTGGCTGACCGAGGCGCATCGGGATAGCGAGAGCCTGTCCCTTACTTCACCGCACGCACGCACGAGAGTTGGTCGGACGCGATCCAGTTGATCAATCCATTGCGGGCAAACCGATCGCTGGCGCGGCAGAATCCTCCTTGCGGAAAGAACCGTTCCACGCCGTACCATCCCCAGGAATGACAAACCCAGTCCTCGAGTTCCAATCCGTGCGAGCGCATGAGCTTTACCCAAGGCCCGCGGCGATATCGCCGATGCTGAACTTTCGGGTAAGGCTGGGCGGGACGCAACTCGCCTCCGAACAAGCGTCGCACTGCGCCGATCACTGGACGAACCATGAACCGTGTGCGAACCAAGGCACGATCCCCATAGAAAAAGGGACAAATACTGCTCGGAGTCGTAATCACAGCGTGACCGCCCGGTTTCAGCACGCGCCACATCTCGCGGAGCGCCGGATCGTCCGAGCCTAGATACTCCATGACGCCCAGGCAAACGATGCCGTCGAAGGTGTTGTCGGGGAAAGGAATCTTTTCAATGTCGGCGGCCTGAAAGCGCTCAGGATTGTAGTGCTGCCGAGCGTAGTCGATCATTCCTTCCGACAAGTCGGTGCCCCAAGTGTCATAGCCGCGGCGAGCCAATTCGGCGGCCAAGTGTCCAGTGCCGCAGCCGACGTCCAGAATCTTGGATCCTGCGGGCAGCTTCGCTTCGATCATCTCGATCGCAAAGCGCCTACGCGAGACGAGGTTTTGCGCGGTAAGGTTGGCGGGTTTCGGGTTCTCGTAGAAGCGAGCCCAGTCGTCTACAGTTTGCGTAAACAGCTCGTTAACTTGCTCTTTAGAACTCACGGAATCCTCGTATTGATATCAATTGGCGTCGCGATTGTCGCTGGCCGGAAACCCCAAAACCCTATGCTATCATGGGTTTTTAACGCGTCTTTTCTCCGCATTTTGGGGCCTGGGGGACTGAGAGTGCTGAGGTCTAAATCCAAGCGCTGGTTTAAGAAAGCGCTGGTCCGCAGTAACATTCTCCGGGCGGCTAGCCGCCTTTCGAGTCCCACCGCCGTCATTCTGTCGTACCACTCCATTGTTGAAGACACGCAGACTACCGACCACATTCTGGGAATTTCTCGCGACCGCGCCAGCTTCGAGGCGCACATGGAGACCTTGGCCAGGAAATTTTCCCCTGTAACCGTCGAGGCCGTTGCCCAATTTGCCAAGTGCGGCCAGAAGCTTCCGCCCCACGCGGTGGCTGTGACCTTTGACGACGGTTTTGCCGACAACTACGAAGTAGCGCTGCCTATTCTCAGTCGCTACGGCATCCCCGCAACTTTCTACATTATGGTCGATGCCGTCGAAAACGGAATGTTACCGTGGTACTGTCGGCTTCGTTTCGCGTTTAACACGACCAAAAAGCGCGAGTGGAGCGACCCGGAACGAAACCAAACGTACCCTCTGGCTTCGCCTGAGCAGCGCAAGACGGCGCTGACTGCGGCTTGGGAGATCGGCGCCAGATTGACGGGAGCTGTGCAGCAGGAATTTATTGGCCGCGTCGAAAAGGCGCTGGAGATTGACCCGGCCTTCGTCAACGCCCACGCTCCCCACGGATTCATGCTGGACTGGGAACAGGTTCGAGGCTTGAAAAAGGCGGGGCATACGATTGGGGCGCATACGCTTTCGCATCCCAATGTTGCGCAGGTCAGTGCCAGCGAAGCGCGCTCGGAGATTGCCGGCTCCAAGAAGAGGCTCGAGCAGGAAATCGGCGAACCCATCGAACATTTTTCCTATCCGCATCCGGCGCTCAATCCGCAGTGGTCGAAGCAGACGCTGGAGATTACGCGGGAAGCGGGATTCAAGTCGGCTGCGTTGACTACTTGCGGGCCGGTGCGCAAGGGAGACGAGCCGCTCGCGCTCAAACGGATCTACACTCCTGCGGATTTGAATCAATTCACCTGGAATTTGCAGTGTACTTTTCTGGGGCGATCGGTCTAGTTGGGCGTAGACCTTTGGCGAGGGCCGAAGGTGAGAGGGATTTTGGTGCCTCCAATTCGGCTGGTGTGACGCCTGATTCGAACAGTTGTATGGAAACCCGGTCGCTGTGCGAGCATAATTTCAACAACATGCTTCGATATGCGCCATTGGTCCTCGCCGTTGCGCTTGCGGCTCCCGTTTCAGTGCGTGCTGCGAACGCTACCGTCCGTCAGATCGAAATCAAATCTTCGTGGGGTGGGTTAGGGAAGCCGCAGCAGACAGCGTTAGTGATCAAAAACGATGGAAAAGGCTATAGGCTCGGTCGCAAGCGAATACAGGCAGTCTCCGTCGATGCTCTAGTTGAGGCCATCGAGCAGCCTGTGATTACGAAGCCCACCCTTGAGGGGCTGGGATTGACGAAAGCGTGGCTCCAAGAACGGGTGACGGGCATTCCCAAGAAATCCTCATGGTGGAAACTCAAGAGCGGCACCGCGAAACAGAGCGCGCTGTTCGAAAACTCATTTACTGACACCGAGTTCGTCAGCAAGGTTCTACCCAGTCTCTTTAACTTTTCCGGCAGCGACGACTATCCGTCAGTGGAAGTCACGCTAATTCGTGACGATGGCTCACGGGTCACTGTCTCCTCTGATTCCCAGTGTTCATTCATGTTGCCGTGGAACATCTCTGCCAACGGGGCCACATCCAGCACCTTCAATTCACAAATCTCGGCGGCTGTTGCCGCCCTGATGCCCGAGAAGGCCACAAACAAAAATCGGCTCGATGGCAGGAGTTTTGACGTTGACCTTGCCGAAGCGGTTATGAAGAACGTTGAAACTGATTGGAACCTGTTGGGAGTGGAGGACAAGGCCGCAACGACTCTCGTAATTCTGCGAACTGAATACGCAGTAAAGAGTGTTGACATAAACCCCTACCACGACGTTTCCTTTGGAACGAAATGGAACAAGGGAAAAGGTGAAGAGGAAAACCTACACGCCACGCTAACACGAGGTGATTTTCCGAAGAACTTCTACGACACGGTGATTCTCCTCTACAAAGACGGCAAGGTCTCCGGTGTGGAAGCATTCCTTCACGATGCTAAGCACGATGAAGACCTCGTGCTGTCGGTTCCTTGGCTTGCCCATCTGTTTGCGAAATCTCCTAAGTACCCGGGAATCTCTCTGCTCTGGGTGCACGACCAATCTTTCAGCAATAAAGCTATGGGGAACTTTGCCGCAGACATGCACGCACTGGGGAAGGATGGTTTGGCTGAAGAGGTTCGCCGGGTTCAGCACGATGTCGCACTTCTCAATGTTAACTACGGCGACTACTGGCTTGTCTTGCCGGATCGGCGCATGATTCTCTGGCGGTACCAGTCAGTCATGGGGCTTTTGGGATGGGCGAAGTCTGACTTTGCGGTTCGGGAGTGCACCGACTACCAAGGCGTGACCGGCGGGTGCGTAGGAGCAGTCGTCTCACCGGATGGCGGATTGGTTAGGTGATGGTTGGCGAGAAGTCGCGATAAAGCCCATCGACCCCACCAACAAAGGAGCCACGTCGCCTGTGAGGTTGGTGCCCGGAACAGGACTTGAACCGACCCAGAACTGTTCCTCGGGTGGAAAAACTTTATCCACTTTTGCCACGGCACTCGGGCCTGACGAAGCTGCGCTTCGCAATGATACCTGTAACCTATTGCAAATAATGATGTTATACTGGTCCCTGAAGGCCGCGAACCCGTCCAATGGAAAGCGACTTGCACTCCACTCCGGGGGCGAACCTCGCCAGCAAGATTCCCTAATAGTATTGGCAAGTGGTTGACCTTGAGCGACTGGGAGACCGATGAAGCTTCACCAGATTGATTCGAAAACAGCCGACTGGAAGCTCCTGGACAGCTTCGAAGATCGCACCGTCTTTCAGACGCGTGCGTGGCTGCAATTTGTCGCCGAGGCGCAGGGCGCTACTCCGGTGCTGGCGGAGGCGCGCGAGGGAAGCGATGTCGCCGGATACTTTACCGGGCTGACGTTTTCGAAGTTCGGCATGAAGGTGCTGGGCAGTTCTTTTCCCGGCTGGACTACTCCTTACATGGGGTTCAATCTGAAGCCCGGAGCGTCTCGCCGCGCGGCACTCGAAGCGCTGGAGAAATTTGCCTGGGATCAATTGAAATGTCTGCATCTGGAAGTCTCCGATCCGCAGTTCACGTTTGAAGATGGCGAGGGCTTGGGATTCAAAGCCGAGTATTACGATTCCTACCGCACGGACCTGACGAAATCCGAAGAAGAGTTGTTCAATGGGATGGAGAGCGCTTGCCGCCGCTGCATTCGCAAGGCGGAAAAAAGCGGAGTGACCATCGAAGAGGCGCACGACCTTGCCTTTGCCGACGAATATTACGAGCAACTGCAGGAAGTTTTCGCGAAGCAGGGACTGGTTCCTACTTATTCGTTAGAGCGCGTGCGTTCGCTGGTAAAGCATGTCGAGCCCAGCGGCAACCTGCTGCTGATTCGCGCCCGCAATGCGGAAGGGAAGTGCATCGCTACCGGAATTTTTCCCGGCTTCAACAAGATCGCGGAATTTTGGGGGAATGCCAGTTTTCGCGAGTATCAAAACCTGCGGCCCAACGAAGCGTGCCATTGGTACGCCATGCGTTATTGGAAGCGGCGCGGCGTGGCCATTTATGATTGGGGAGGCGGCAGCGCCTACAAAGAAAAGTACGGTTGTGTGCCGCACCGCGTACCGTGGTTTACGAAGTCTCGGTATCAGATTGTGGGCGCGCTGCGCAATGAGGCGCGGAATATGTTCGCCCGCAAGCAGAAATTTCTCGGCTGGTTAAAGGGAGAGCACGGGCAGCGCGGCGAAGCGACTCCCGAGTAAGACTCCCGAGTAAGGACGAGTAAGGAGAGAAGAGGGCATGATCAAGAGGGGTTTGAAGCATCTGTCGCGGGTCAACGATGTGCTGCTGCGTCGGCTTCGCATTGAGCGCGACATCACGATTTTCCCCGATGACATCTTTCTGACTTCCTACCCGCGCTCCGGTAATACCTGGACGCGGTTCCTCGTCGGCAACCTCGTCCATACCGAAGAGGCAGTCACGTTTTTAAACGTGGAGCGACTGGTTGCCGACATGTACAAGCACAGCGACCACTATTTGCGAAATCTGCCGCGGCCGCGCATCATGAAGAGCCACGAGGTGTTCGATCCGCGGTACAAGCGCGTGATTTACATCGTTCGCGACCCCCGCGACGTTGCCATCTCGCAATATCACTGGGAAATGAAGCAGAGAGCAGTGGCTGACGCGTGCCCCATCGAAACCTTTTTGCCTCCCTGGATTGAAGGCAAGGTTTGGGACCGGCTGGGGAACTGGGGAGACCACGTTACCAGTTGGATGAGCACGCGCGGCGACCGCGACAGTTTTGTGATCCTGCGCTACGAAGACCTGATTGCCGATCCGGCGCGGGAACTGATCAAGGTCGCCAATCTGCTCGGTATTGAGCCTGCACCGGAGCGGCTGGCACGGGCTGTGGAATTGAGCTCGGCGGACCGGATGCGCCAGCTAGAGGAGAAGCAGGGCAACAAGTGGGTTCAGACGCGCTACACTCGCCAGGATAAGCCGTTCGTGCGCAAAGCTGCATCGGGTGGATGGAAAGCGATCCTTCCTCCGCAATCGGTGGCTGCGATCGAAGCAGCATGGGGACACGTGATGATTCCGTTAGGTTACCGCTTGTCCACGGAGACAGCTGACAAGGCAGCCTTGGTTCAGCAAACACATTGATTTTGGCTTCGACAGGAGGGACTTGTGACGAGACGCATAGTACGATTTAACGTTGGCTCGGGCTTGGCGATTCTGGCGGTCCTGTCTATGTTTGCTGCTTCGCTGAGCGCGCAGGGGGCCGCGTCCGCTTTGGCGACCAACAGCTCGGTGGCGCGGCCGAATCGGCCTCCGCAAGTGCCGGAGAGTTACGTGATCACACCGTTCGGCTACTTTCACCCATCGTGCGTGTTTGAGATCGGAGACGAAGAAAGGCTGCTGGCGGATGGGCGCGTGGAACATGCGGATGGCGTGGTGGATGCGAACGCTCGGGTATGCGGCTATCCGCATTACACGCCGGTGGGAACGCCGGTGCCGGCAGACGTTAGAAGCGTAGGCGGAGCGAACTCGGCAAATCGGACGCCAACCATCTTCGGGTGGCTTGAATATGTGTCGGCCACGACCAGCACATCGTACGGCGAAATTGCAGCAACCTGGACGGTGCCGCCGCCGCCGGCTAGCGATGATGCACAGCTCCTGTTTTTCTTTCCGGGCATGGAGGATATTAACTCCGAAGAGAACTTGAGCATTGTGCAGCCGGTGCTACAGTTTGGGCATTCTGGCGCGGGCGGTGGACCCTATTGGGCGATTGCCAGTTGGAACTGCTGTATGACCGGAACCACGTGGAACAGCCATCTGGTGAAAGTGAACCCGGGCGATACGATCCTTGGGACGATTACATCCAGGTGCAAGAAGGGCTTGAATTATTGCGCCGACTGGAAGGTGCTCACTAAGGATGAGACTACGGGCAAGAAGACACTGCTGAGCAAATCTCCGGCCGAGGGGCAAGTTTGGAATTGGGGGTTCAGCGCGGTGGCTGAAGTTTACAACGTACAACAATGCAGCGATTGGCCCGCCAACGACGGCCTTGTATTCACGGTGCAAGTGTACGACGAGAACCGGAAGTTAATCGCGGACCCTGGTTGGACAGGGAGTCCCGCGGCAGGGGGGACAGACCCGAGTTGCAACTATGGCCTGAATGTGACCGACACACAATCGACGCTTGAGTATTAGATCAGGTTGCGCAGTGCCTGCGTAACATGTGGTTAGAAATTAGCAGGTAACCCGTCACCATCGGCACGCGTGATGTGAAACGATGGGCGGTTTTGTTCGAGCGGCTGCAGCAACTCCGTTAGTTTTTTGGAAGCCGCGAAGATGAATGTCGAGGGCCCCTTCAGAAAGCCTGCGCTTTCGAGAGCGCGACACCAGACAGGATGGCTTTGATTGGAAACGATCAGATCCACGCTGTCTTTTTCCAGTGCTTGAGTCGCGGCCCGCACCACCGCGGGCGTGTTTTCCGGCGATGCCCAGCAATCGACGATTGAGCCCACTCGCATTCTCCCAAATTTTGGATCCTTGCGTCGCTCGCCGATAATAGCCCAGCCGATTGCAGCGCCATTTCGGCTGATGCGCAACCGCCTGATGCCAGTGACCCGATTCCGATCGGAATGGGCCGGATCGAGATCGGCCGGATAGAGAAGTCGCAAAGTGTTCGCGTCCCGCACTGCAGCCAGACTGACGGTCTCCTTAGCAAGATTCCAGAGATCATCCGCCCACTCCGAAAATTCGGCCACGTCCTCCGCAACGAAATCTCCGTGGCGGCCGCGCAGGCTAGCGGCTCCTTGCGCCGCCTTGATGGCGAGCCATCCCGCGCCGGTAGCAGCCGCGATGTTCATTAGGATTGCGCGCCATCGCGCCTGCCGCAGCGCCTCCATTTCCAGAAGAAACTTCGTGGCGTGCACAACCCGAAAATAAAACGGGATCGGAGTCAGGCTGAATCCCAGCGCCTTAAGCATCTTGGGCAGCGGACGTTCATATCCGCCCATGCCAAGTGCGTAAAGAAGCGGTTGTCGTGTCAGTGCGTCCCGGGCAAGCAGCGCGCCAACGCTCGCATACGACCGATCGATAATTCCTTCAGAAAGCGGATGATGGTAGCAAGCTACTCTGTGCATGCCTCTTCCGCGGATGAAAACCATTTCTTGCTTCAGACCATAAGCTCCTCGCACCGACGACCCTTCGACAGCCACGAAGTATTCGTTCCAGACGGGGTTGTTACCGGAAGGTGGAAGCCAGCGCGGGATGGCCGTCTTCGAAAATACTAGATCCTGGTCTTCCGACGACCATTGCAATCGTCGATTGAATTCCTCGACCGCCGGTTCGTGCTCCTGGCCATAAGGCTGGATAACAATCGCCAAAACTACCTCGGGAGGGCTTGCAATTTACTTTCAATCAGTCTGGCTGTATCGCCGATGTTCTTCATCTGCTCAATTTCTTCTGGCGAGAGTTGCAGCCCGAACTTTTCCTCCAGTGCGAGCACCAGGTTCAGATGCTGGATCGAGTCCCAAGTATCGAGGGTCGTGGGCGAAGAAGCGGCGTTGATGCGATCCGCGGGGACTCCGAAAAGATCGGATGCCATGGTTCGAATCTGATCGAAAACAGCAGCAGTCACTCGTGGTCTCCATTCGGCGTCACTAGTTTAACCCATTCGGGAAATGGCACTCCCTGCTGCGTGAGGTCGAGCGACCAGAGCTTTCCATCGTGAGTTTGTTCCACCAGTCCAAATTTGTGTTGGGAATAGAAATCGCGCGCCGGGGCATTTTTCTTGGTTGGCAGGAACCATCCTACCAGCCGCTTGCATCCGCGCTCGGCGGCATCTTTGGCGATGTGGGCCAGGAGTGCGGTCTCGACCGTGCGTCCGATGACGCGGCAGCTCAGAAGGAACGTGTCGATTTCGCACTGATCACCTTGGTCGAGTACGATGGCGACGCCGACAATGCCATGATCGCCGAAACGATCGCGGACGCGGACGGAACGTATATTCCATTCCGTCTTCTTGGCCATTTCCGCAATTTGCGCTTCACTATAGCGCCGCGTGGTCAGGTTGAACTGGTTGGTTTTTTGCGTCAGCTGCGCGATGCGCCCAAGCGTGAGGTCCGACACCGGATTCAGTTCGGCCTCCTGCTCAAGGAAGCGGAAGAAGTCCTCCTTCGATTGAAAGCTCTGTTCCGCCCCGGCCCGCTGGCGCTGTTCCGCGTACATGGCAGTGCGCTGCTGATCTTCGGCGGAAAGCGTGAGGCGCTCGAAAATAGGACAGTCGCGCACCGTGGCGGCGTAGTCGAGCGGGTTCTGAGGGAGATCGATGACCGTGACTTCAGGCAGAGCGGTTCGAACCTGTTCGCGTTCGAAAGGATTGTCGTCGAGGAAGGCGAGCGAGTCGATGCCAATGTTGAGTTCCTGCGCAATCTCGCGGAGATTCTGCGCTTTGTCGGTCCAGTTGATCCGCAGGGCCGCGAAGTGCTGGGAGCGCAGAAGCATGCCAGGGTGCTTATCGAGCGCTTCCATGGCATCGTCGGGATTGTTCTTGCTGCACACAGCGAGCAGGATTCCCCTGCGCGAGAGATCGAGCAGGGCGCGTTGCAGTGCCTGAAACGCGGCACCCGGATATTCGGGACCGACCTTGATGCCAGTCATCCCCTCTTCGCCGATGACGCCGCCCCAGAGCGTGTTATCGAGATCCACGGCTAGACATTTGGCGGTGCGGCCGGTTAGGGGTACGAGGAATCGCATCCACTCGTGCGCCATGTGGAGCAGATGGTCGCCGGCGATGGGCAGGCGAGCCGTCAGCCATTTGCGCTCGTCGCGCCAATTCTCGCTGCCATAGCGGGCGACTAGGGCGTCATAATCGAGGATGTGAACGCCGCGAAACTCTTCGGCAATGCGACGCAGTTCGCGATTAATCTGGCGAATGAGTCCGGATTGTCCGGTTTCGGATTGGCTGTCGACCACGCCAAGACTCGGGTGCCTGGGCCGTTCGAGCGAGTGGGCGATGAGTGCGGCCTGACTGTGCTGGCGGAATGAACTCACCCACTGCTCGTAGCCGCGTGCGACACGATCAGCAGCCTGGCGCGCAGCTTCGGAGGACAACTCGGCGAACCCGCGGGCGAGATCGGGCGCGACGTCCTCGGTGCGAACCGCAAGGACGACAGCGTCGGGCGCGAATCGGTAGAGAGCACTGCCGGCGTCGACGATGTCCTGCACGTAGGTGTTGAAGTCGCCGACGTAGACTTCGACATCGATGCCGTAGGTGAAGGCCTCGGCGCGCAACAGAGGCACGATGGGTTCGATCGTGAACGAACGAAGGAAGGCGAGCTTGAATTTCGTGAGTGGAAGCTTGTCGCGGAGTTGGTCGATCCGCAAATTGACGAAGCTGGCGGTCGCTGCGCCAGGTTCGCGGCGCCAGAGTTCCGCGAGGCGGCGCGAGGCGGCGTCGGCTGAGCCTTCCGCGATTAGGCGATCGACTTCTGCCCGCAGGTTCGACGGATTGTGCTCTTGGGACATCGTCAGTGCTTCAGGTTTTGAAAGTGCACAGCTTCAGTCGTGCCGCTCAAGGGCGTGCGGGCCTTACCGAGTATCGAAAAACTAAGTTTCGTTTCAAACTGAGTTTCGTGTGAAACTAAGTTTCGTATCAGGGTATCGCTTTAGCGATACCGCGAGTCGTTTGAATTTAGATGCCCCTTTAGGGGCCGGACGTCGACTCGAGTTCGCCAGCAAACCGGTAGATTCACCGTCATGACTCAGCCTAGGACGCTTCCGTCCTCTTGCCCATGCGGCCGGTGCTGGCGATACGGGCCAGCGGAGTATCGGATTTCAGCCAAAGCTTGAAGTCGAAATACAGCGGGTACAGAAAACTCATGAAGCGCACTGGAAACGACGGTCGTAGCTGATCTGGAGGCGTCTCGAGCTTGTAACCGGTGGCTTGGAGTAAGTCGCCATCGAGGCCTTCAATGTCGCGAATCTGTTCGGGCTTGAACATGGTTTTCCAGCGGCCAATGGTCTTTGCTTCCGCCTCCTGTCCATCGCCGCGAAACGAAGAATTCGGATTCTGCACCGACCCGAGCGCAACCTGCTGAATGTGGTCGTAATCGAGATCCTGCTCAATGAACTTGCCAATGCGCGCCAGCGCTTCGCGTGGATTCTGGACCACATCCTCGTAGTGCACTTCCATGTAATCGCCGCCCATCGCCTGTCCGTAGCGGCGTCCCTTGCTGACGATCCAGCGCCAGAAAATTGCGGGCGCAAGGCAGGCGCGGGAGCGGTCCCAGGGCAGAGGCCGAATCCATCCGATGCGGTGCAGGGAAGCGGTGACGTCGCGCCCATCGCGAATAATGTGGACGATCAGTGCGTCGGGAACGACTTTCTTGATCAGCGGCAAATAGAGCAGGTGGAGCGGTGTGCACTCTGCCCAGCGCTCGACACCCTGTTTGCGCGCGACTGCTTCCATCACGATGCGGAGGAAGTCGCCAGCATTCCGGCATTCCTCCATCACGCGCTGATCGATTTCTTCCGGCTTTAGGCCGGTCCGCTCAAACAGCATGCTTTTGTAGTACGCGTCGAGTAATTTGCGGCGATTGGCCCGTCGCGCCAGGTTGCCGAAGCGCAGGCCGAGAAGGTTAAAGGCATTGCTCTCGGCATAGTAAACGGCGAACCCTCCGGCAGAGAGCAGCGTGTGATAAAGAAACTTGGTCCCCGAGCGTCCGCAGCCGAGGACGAAGACCGGGGCTTTGGAGCGCGCACTGGCGAACGGTGCGCAGCTAGCCTTCTTTTTCTCGAGAGTTTCAGCCGCGGGGTTCATAAACGATTCTCGGGAGCTGGATTAATCGGCAATTGGCGTGGGTCATCCGCGAGTTCCAGCGCGGAATCATTGGCGAAGCGGCCCACCGGCGTATTCATTTTGAGCCAGAGCTTGCTGCCGAGGAACGCGGGATACATCGAGCGCATCCACGAGAAGCGCAAACTGCCGCTACGTTCAGCTGCCGGGAGCGAAAGCTGGTAACCGTTCTCTTCGAGGCAGTCGCCGACTGTGCCTTCGATGGCCGCGACGCTCTCCGCCGAGAGGCGTTCTTTCCAGCGGCCAAGCGGATGGATCTCCGCTTTGCTTTCTTCTTCGCGAAAGGAAGAATTAGTTTCGGAGAGACGTCCAAGACCGGCGCGCTGGATCCGATCGTAATCGAGATCGTGGCCAATGAAGCCGCCCAGCCTGGCAAGCGCTTCGCGCGGATTGGTAACCAGGTCTTCGTAGCGGATCTCGAGATAATCGGCGGGAAACAAGCGTCCAACGGCGCGTCCGTGGCGCACCATCCACTCCCAGTAGAGGGCGGTGGCGACGAGGCTATTGGTTTCGCTGCGATCCCATGGAAGGGGAGCGAAGCCGCCCATTTTCTTGAGCGAAAGCGCGATATCCCGGCCGTCGCGAATGATGTGCACGAACAGCGCATTCGGGATGTCCTTCTTTACGCGCTCGCTGTGCAGAACATTATCAGGGTCGTAAACCGCCCAGCGGCCGACGTTCTGGTGCTGCGCGACCGAGTCCATTACGACGCGGATGAAGTCGCCGCCAGTCTGGCAATCGTTCAAGATGCGGTTTGAGAGTTGCTCCGGCTCCAGCCCGGTACGGCGGAAACCCTTGCTGCGCAGCCAGGTGGCCACGATCTTCTCCCGATTGGCGCGGCTGCTCATTGCCCCATACCGCGGGATCAAAACCTTGTAAATCGGCAAATATCCACGGTAGATGGCAAAGCCTCCAGCCGACAACAACATGTCGTAGAGGAGGTTGGTGCCGGAGCGATGGCAACCCATCACAAAGACAGGGAAGTTCTTGCGATCACTTGGATTTAGCGCCGCCACCTATTGAAAATCTTACCACGCACGATCGCCCAGACCGCCGAGAAGCCCGGCCAGAAAGGCGGTTACGGAAGTTACTCCAAGGTCGATTGCAGGCCGTCTATTCCACTCCAGCAAGCGCGGCGTCCAGGCCCTCGATATCAGCCCCCACGTCGCGGCCATCGGAGGCTGCGCCCGCGCCCGGAGACTTCCCTTGGCAACCCGGTCCTTTTTCGTGGCAGAGCCTGGGATCCTTGCTGATGGTTCCTTTCAGGTCGCGGATGCCAGCAGCTTCTGCGGTGGAGACGATGATGTTGCCTTTGGGCCAGCCACCTTTATCGTCGGTGATGATGAGGTTGTGGTCGAAACGGTAGGGACTAAAACACGCATCCAGGAGGGCTGCTGCACCGAACTTCTGGCTGCGCGGAGCGCAACTATCCTTGCCGCCTCCAGCAGCAGCAAGCGGCGAACGGCGTCCGCCTCCTATTTCGAAGACGCTATTGGTAATGGTGAAGTTCTTAAGTTTTTCGGCGTCTTCCCCTTTCACCATGATGGACGCTAGCACCCCGGGGCCGAAAGAAGTGACATGATCGATCTGCAGATCATGCACAGGAGGAGCGGCGGACAGCAGCACCAGGAACACACCACCGCCTCGGTAGTCTTCTTCGTGGATATCATCGGCGACAATGTCGTGGATGCTGTAGATCCCGCCATCGGCGGCGACGCCCTTACCCTTGGTCGCGTGCGAGTTCGAAATCTGGAAAACGCCTGCCACGTTGTGGATGCGGTTATAGCGCAGCGTGATGTCATTAACGCGGCAGATCGGACAGTTGCTCGCTTGGCTGCGCGCGCTCAGCAGCATGGAAAATCCCCGTTGGCTGAAACCACCCCAGGAATTCTCCAGTAGATTGGCTTCGACCAGGACGCGGATTGCGCTCTTCAGCTCGAAGTGGTTCTTAACGATGTAAGGATCTCCCTTGGGGCTCGGCGTGTAGCCGGGTTCCCCTTCCTTCCAGATCATTGGACGATACAGATGGTTGCGGCGGATCTCGATATCGGTCGGATTGCTCTTGGAGGAAGCGCCACCAAAAAGAATGTTCTCACCTGACGCCTCAAGGAAGTTGTTGTAGATCTTGAAGGTTCCGAAGGGCTCATCGCTGTGGGCGCCGCCGACCGCGGTAGCGTCAGTGCATTTGCCGGAGCGGGCAATGCAATTGAAGCCGCTGACGTAGGAATTGATGACCGCGATGAAGCGAGCACCTTCCACCATGCCGACACCATGCGCGAGTTCAGTTCCATCGGCGGGGTGAATGTAGTTGCGATCGAAAATGACGTGGTCACTATGCTCGGTGCTGATGAGCCGCATGATGTTTGCATCGGCGGCGCTGGTCCACTCGATGCCGATGAAGCGAAGATGATCTCCCACCACCGCACCCTTAGCGTCCTTTACCTCGAGGGTTGCCATAAGTTTGGCGGCGCCACCTTGAGGTTGGGCGAATGCGGGTCTGCCCGGAAGACTAGCGATGCCTGCCCACGCGGGAGAAATGCGCGTGCCTTCCGGCGGCAACTTGGAATCAGGTGTATCGGTTCGGATCGTGATGTAGCGGCGATCGTCGCATTTTTTCGAGGGAAGGCCGGCGACTTCGTAGGTCGCGCCGGCGGAGAGCAACAACGTGTCCCCGCATTTTGCGTTGTTGATCGCTTCGGCAAGGTCTTCTCTGGCGGCAACATGGATCTGCTTTCCCGGCGAGGGCGTGCCATCGAGACCGGTGTAATAGCAGGTTTTGGGCAGTTCGGCGGGGCCATCCTTGTCGCCAAACTGGGGCACGTCGCCTTTTCCGCAGTAGGCATTTTCACTGGTTGGTGGTGCCGTTGCCGATGCCAAGCCTTGGGACAGGAACAGGAAAATCAGAAGCAGCGCGAAAAAGAGGATTCCGACGGATGAAGATGAAATCGAGCGGAACGCTTGCAAACGAATCCGAGTCATTTTTTCTCCTGGCCACCCGCACGTGTCAATTCAGGGAAATGACCGCACAGAAGCCTGCGGTTTTCAGTTTACTAGGCGGCGCTGATGGCTGCCACGGCCGCCTCGGCGGAAACCAAAAATGGGGAAAAGAAAAAAGGTCCGCGCCAGGAGACACGGACCTTATGGAGTGATACGAACAAAAAGCTATTGGACTCCAGCCAGAGCCGCATCCAGCCCCGCGATATCGGCTCCCAGATCTTTGCCATCCAAGCCCGCACCCTTGTAAGGACTGCTGGGAAGGAGTTCGTAGTTTCCCCCATTGCCGTTGTTGTAATTGGTAAATTGCACAGCCGCGGGAGTGCTAGGGAAGAAGTTTTCCGTCGGCCAGGAGGATGGTGGAAACTGGGGCGGACTTGCGATCAGTCCGTTGTTCTGGAACGTGTAGGTAGTGAAGCAATTCACAATGCTGCTCAGGGGCACATCCTTGACCGCACAACTCGTCTTGTTGCCCAGGGCATTCCAAACCGGATATCGGCCAGTCGATACCAGGTTGTTGGTGAAGACCAATGCATACATGGCCGGGTTGTCTGCGGCATTCCCCATGGTTGTGAAGTGGCCGTTGGTATCCGGAAACGCAGTGATGTGGTTGACCGTGACCGTGTTCAGCGGATTCTTGGGCCAGCCGTTCACGATCTCGAAGGCGCCGCCGCCGCCCACGTAGGTGGTGCTGAGATCATCCATGACGACGTCATGAATGCTCCAGCGTGTGCCGGCTAGGGCCGCGGCTCCGCCCGTTCCGTTACCGGATATAGAGGTCGCGAGCTCCATTCCACCACCCGCATGCGAGATCTGGGTATAGCGGACGGTCACGTCGGTGACCTGGCATATGTCGCACACGTTCCTACCTGATTTCGTGTGCTGGTTCTTAGGAGTCAGCAGAATCCCAAAGCCATTTTGGCTGAAGCCTCCCCAAACGTTGTCCATCAGGTTGGAATCGACGAGAACCCGCACGGCATTCTTGAGTTCCATGTGGTTCTTGACGATGAAAGGATTGCCCTCTGGCCCACCGACGAACGGCGAGTTCCCCGGCATCCATTGCCAGGGTTTCCAGAAGTGGTTGCCAATAATCTCGATGTCGGTGGGTGTCATGGTAGCGGGTCCTCCGCCGAACATGACTCCCTCGCCGGAAGCTTCCAGAAAATTGTCCTGGATTTTATACGGACCGTCTTGCGTCTCGCTGATGCCGGCGCTGACCGCGTGAGCGTCGGTGCAGGATCCCTTGTCTGAGATGCAATGGAAATCGTTGAAGTAGGAATCTATAACCGCAATGTAGGTGCCGCCGCTCATCGCGAAACCGTCGTTGGTTTCATCTTGCGCGTTGCCGTGCAGCCACGAACGGTCCAGAATGATGTGGTCGGCGGTTCCCTGCAGCACAATCAGGGCTCCGTTGCCCCTGAGTCCGTTGGTACGAGTAATTTCCAAGCCGACGAAGCGGTAAAAATTCGCCCCGTTAGCGATCTGGAACGGCCCGTTGCCTGTTTTCGTCATTTCGACCTTCGCCAAAACATTTTGGGGATTCTGGCAGCTGTAGGCCGGACGTCCTTCCAGGGAAGCAACTCCTGCGTAGCAGGGTGTAACCCGCTGTCCTTCGGCGGGCAGAGCGCTGTCCGGAGAACTGGTGCGAATAATGATCCACTCGCCGTCCGTGCAATTTTTGGCCGGCAATGTGAACGAGCCTGAGAAGGTTGCGCCCGCCTGGAGTTGGATAGTGTTTCCGCAGGAAGCGTTGTTCAAAGCCGATTGCAAATCGCCGCCGGCGTTGACGGTGATCAGTGCTCCTGGTGCGGGTGAATCAGACATGGCGCTGGCCACTGTCACCTTCGGCAGTTGCGCCGGACCATCATAACCAGTGCTGGCCACGACGGTGAGGCCGAATGTACCCGTCGCCGTTTTGCCGGTGGCGTCCGTCACCATTACCGAGAAGTTGGACGTTCCGACCGTAGTCGGCGTGCCCGTCAAATCCCCGCCAGCACTCAGCGAGATTCCCGGGGGAAGACTGCCGGAAGTCAGGCTCCAGGCGTACGGTTGCGTTCCGCCCGAGGCCGAGAAAGCTGCGCTGTAAATTTGTCCCTGCTGCCCTATGTGGAAGACTCGAGAGTAGTGATTTGGAGAGAGGATTGTCCCTTAATGGGTTAATCGTGACCGCGGCGCTGGCCGACTGACTGGAATCCTCCTGACTGGTCGCTGTGACGGTTGCGTAGCTGGTTGAGTTCACTACGGGCGCGGTATAAAGCCCGTTACTGCCGATCGAACCCGCTGTCGCCGACCACGTAACCGCAGTGTTTGAGGTGCCAGTGACCGTAGCGGTGAACTGCTGAGTTCCGCCTGAGGACAAAGTAGCATTCGATGGGAGAGACACTAACCGTGATCCCGCCGCCTTCGCCACCTTTCTTGATGGCGACCACGTAGGGCTGCGTCCCTCACCGGAATTCGGTTTGTCGGTGACCCCAACCACAAAAGTGTAGTTGCCTGCGGTCGTGGGCTGGCCAGTAAACGATCCGGTCTTCGAATTCAAACTCACGCCCGGCGGCAAGACGCCAGACACGACGGAGAACTGATAGGGCGAATTGCCGCCACTTACCGAAAGCACAGCGTTATAAGACTGATTGACTGCGATCCGGACGGGAAGTGCGCCGGAGAGCACGAGGCCTCCGTCGTATCGCCCGGAAGCTTGCGCTACCGTGCCGCATAAAATGGTGATCAGAGTCATCACCAGCAGGAGCATCAGTGCGCCGATTCGTGTTACATATCGCTGCGAAAGTCTTCCATGATTGCTGCAAAACCCAACTTCAGACATCAACCTAAACATTGCAAGACCTCGACCCTACAAAATGGGGGACTAAGTCGATCAAGTCCACTACGCTGAATCTACCCAGATAGGCCGGGGTGTCCCAGATGCCATAAGTTCACGCAGCAATCCACTAGTGCACTGTGGACCCGACATGTACGCTTTCGCATCGGGCAATGATCCATCGGTTGCACTTGTGAGAGATGGCCGAAATCGGCGCGGGACGCGGCATGTTGCGTGATTGGCCCGAAAGTCCGCGTATGCATGAGGTGGGGGGCGGCGCGAAGAAATTCGCGAATTACAAATGTAACCGCACCAGGTTACTAGCGGGATTCCCCCAATAGAATCGCGCGGAGTCGATCGTAGACGCGGTTTCCCAGCAGGCGTTGCACGTTGCGGCGAGTCTGATGCTGCAGTCGCTTTGTCCACAAGCCGCGGCCGTGGCAGATGGCCTTGAACTGATGCATGGAGACATCGCGGAACATGGCCACGCGGCCGAGTTGATCGCTGCTCGTGGCCGAATCGTTAGCATGGAAGTCGCTATTGGAGACCGTCTTGAATCCGGCCAGGCGCGCCATTGCCAGCGTGCCCCGGTTGTATCGTCCCCCAGGGCAGGAGAGATGCTCAATTGCATGCGCGACAATCTGCTCGATCTGCATTTTTGCTTCCACGATCTCGCGTCTCAATTCGGCCTCCGGAAGATCCGAGAGATAAGCGTGTGTCATCGAATGGCAGCCGATCTCAAAACCCTGGGCGTCAAGGTCGCGAACCTGTTCGGCGCTCAGGTAGCCCGGCGTTCCCAGAAATCCAGCCGTCAGATAAAAAGTTGCGTGAAAGCCAAATTCGCGGAGCACGGGAGCGGCTGCAATCAAATCCGTTTCGCAGCCATCGTCGAACGTGATGCAGACGCCAGGTTCCGCGCGATAACGTTCCGCCGGGATAGCGAAGAGCTTCGCCCACACTCAAGCCGCGAAAGCCGGACTGCTTCAGCCATTCCATCTGGCTGCGGAAAGTCTCGAGCGGCAGGATGTAGCGCACGTAGCCGGGTTCCGACTGGCAGAGCTTGCGGCCAGCTAACTCGAGTTCGTGATACATCAGGAAGGGGATGCGCGCCATGATAGCAAAGATGGCAAAACTCCCGAAAGCAGGAGGGACGGTCAGCCTTTCTTGTCCGCGCCGACGGTTTGCGCATGGCGATCCAGCATCGCGAGCAAGGGATCGCGCAGGAACGGACCGCCCGCCAGCAGGCCGGAGATCAGCGGATCCTTCTGATTGCAGCGCAGCGGCGACTGATCGAGCTTGAGCGTCCAGCCTCCGGCGCTCTCGACGAGCGCCGCGCCCGCGGCCACGTCCCATTCGTTTTTCGGAACCAGAGTGAACGTGAGGTCGGCGCGGCCGGCGGCGACGAGGCCGAGTTTATAGGCGACCGAGCCCATCGGACGAATATTAAATTCGGCGGATTCGAACTGCTTCCACTCGCCGCGTTTCACTTCGCTGCGGCTGGCGAGCACAAGCGCTCCGTGCAGATCCTTGCGCTGGCTGGGTTGGGCGGGCTTGCCGTTGTAGGTGACGCCGGTATCGCGGGAACCAAGAATCAGTTCGTCGGTAGCCGGATTGCAGATTCCGCCGGCGACGGGAACACCATTTTCCACCATGGCGATCGAAACGCAGAACTCGGGAATACCCTGCACGAATTCGCGCGTTCCATCGAGCGGATCGACAACCCACACGCGCTGCTTATCGAGTCGCGAGAAATCGTCAACTGTTTCTTCCGAAAGCCAGCCTTCGCCGGCGCGCAGCAAGTGCTTTTTGAGGACAGCGTCGACCTCGCGATCGGCCGCCGTTACGGGATCATCCCCAACTTTAAATTTGGCCTCAATGGCGCCAGGAGTGAAGCCGTTAAGAATCGTGCGCGCCGCTTCGAGAGCAGCGTGAATGCGTTCAAGAGTTTCCCGGATGAAGATGAAGTTGAGGTCATTAATGCTCCGTTGAAGCAAGTGTCGGTCACCAGGTCTACCGCCGCACATCGAAATTTTCAGTGGCCAGTGCGATCTCCGCTGAGTACTGGTACTGGCAACTGAGTACTGCCTTTCACGCCCATAGCATTCTAGCTCCCGTCATCAGGAGCACGGTACACAGAATCCGCCGCAGCCAGAGTACGGGAACACGCGTGCTCAGATGCGAGCCGAGTATGCCGCCGGGGATCGAACCGATGAGCAGGGAAACGACTAGGTGGGAATCGACATTGCCCGCCCGCCAATGCAATAGGCTGGTAACGCCGGTCAAGATCACCGCATGGGTAATGTCGGTGCCGACCATGATCTTGGGCGCGAACGAATAGAACAAAAGAAGCAACATCATAATGATGCTGCCCGACCCGACCGAAGTGATGCCGACCAGAAATCCGCCGACCAGCCCGATCACACTCATGAAGGCAAACGACTTCATCGTGGGCTGGCGCTTAGCCAGATGATCTTCAAGGCGTCTTTGGAACAACAGCAGCGCCGGAATAATGACCAGCAGCAACCCCACTGCTGATTTGATGAAATCGTTGACGTGGGCACCGTAGACGGTACGCAAATGAACCAGCAACGTCACGCCCAGATAAGAACCGGGGATGCTGCCGATGGCCATCGCGACAACGACTTTTCTGCGCACCGTGCCTTTGGCCAGGTGCATCAGGCTGGCGGGAATCTTGGTGAAGAAGTTAAAGAGTGCGTCGGTGCCGACGGCAATGATGGCCGGCACGTGCAGGCCGAAGATGAGCATGGGCAGCAGTAAGACTCCGCCGCCCAGGCCTGTCAAACCGATCAGCGTTCCCACAGTGAAGCCGATCAGGATTTTTAGCAGCGAGAATTCCATGCCATCTTTCGATAAGCTCCCAGCTTCCGGTTCTCAGTTTCCAGTAGAGCATAGCCATGTTACGGAACTGAGAAAACTGAGAACCGGCGCTGTGAGCCCTTTTCCGAGGCCATTATCGCATAAAGCCCATTGTAGTAATAGACTTTATTGACATCACGAACCGTTCCCGTTGGCGCCGACGAAGCCCTCGCGCTCGAGATGCAGAATAATGGTCTGCGCCGCTTCCTCGGGGCTCAGCTTGGCGGTGTCGATCACCACTTCGGCGTCGGTGGGCGCCTCGTAGGGATCGGAGATACCCGTGAATTCCTTGACGATGCCGGCGCGGGCTTTGGCATACAGGCCTTTGCGGTCGCGCTGTTCGCATACGTCGAGCGAGGTAGCGCAGTGCACCAATATAAAGCCGCCGACCGGCTCGATCAGCTGCCGGACATGCGTGCGGGTCGCCTCATAAGGAGCGATGGGAGCGCAAATCGCGATTCCCCCGTTCTTGGTGATTTCCGAGGCAACATAGCCGATACGCCGAATATTGATGTCACGGTGCTCCTTGGAAAAGCCGAGCTCCGACGACAGATGCTTGCGCACCAGATCGCCGTCAAGCAGGGTGACGGGACGGCCGCCCATTTCCAGGAATTTCGTGATCAGCGCGTTGGCGATGGTGGATTTTCCCGATCCCGAAAGTCCGGTGAAGAAAATCGTCACGCCCTGCCGATCGCGCGGCGGATAGCTGCGTCGCAACTCTTTCACGACTTCTGGATAGGTGAACCACGCGGGGATATCACGGCCCTCGTTGAGCCGGGCGCGCAGCTCGGTGCCGGAGATGTCGAGTACCTTGGCGCCGGCAGGAACTTCATCCGCCGGTACGTAACGGTCCTCGTTCTGGAGATAGACCATCATCTGGAACGGAACCATCGCCACGCCCATCTCGCCCGCATACTTGGTGAAAAGTTCCTGCGCTTCATAGGGTCCGTAGAACGGCTTGCCGTCTTTGTCCTTGCCCGGACCAGCATGATCACGGCCGACGATGAAATGACTGCAGCCATGATTCTTGCGTATCAAGCCATGCCAGATCGCTTCTCGCGGCCCGCCCAGGCGCATCGCCAGCGGCAGCATCGAAAGCTTCACCGTACCCTGAGGGTACTTGGCGAGCAGCAACTGGTAGCAGCGCGTGCGCACGAAGTAGTCCACGTCGCCAGGCTTCGTCAGTCCAACCGAAGGGTGAATCAGCAGATTCGCCGCAACCTGCTTGGCGGCCCGCATCGTGAGTTCGACGTGGGCGCGGTGCATGGGATTCCGAGTCTGGAAAGCGACGATCCGCGTCCATCCCAGGCGGTGGAATTCGGCTCGCAATTCGGCGGGTGTCAGGCGCAAAGCGCGGAAATCGTAATGCGATGGCGGCTGAACTCCCTGAATGCTACCGCCCACGTACCAGGGGTTCGACTTGTTGATCGCGTAGTCGGCGCCCGGATGCGCGCTGCTTGTCGAATTGAATACGGCTTTCGCTTCTGCCGTGCGATCCGGTTGCCATACGTCGCCGACGTTCAGCACCGCCAGCATGACTCCTTCGGCGTCGCGCAAGGCAATTTTGCTCCTGCCCGCGGTCAGCTTCTTGGCGAATTCTTCGGTTACGTCGAGCGTGATCGGGATCGGCCACAGTACGCCGCTCGCCAAACGCATGTTGTGGCAAACGCCTTCATAATCGGCGCGGTTCATGAATCCATTGAGAGGCGAGAAGCCGCCGCTCATCAGAAGTTCGAGATCGCAAAGTTGGCGTGCGGTCAGGTCCCACGAAGGCCATTCTTTCGAATGCCCTTTCAGTTCTGCGGCAAGATCTTCCGGCACTTGCAGTTGTACGAGTTCTCCCCCGTGTGGGGCGATCAGATGGCTGGTAGTAGCGGTCGTCAATTCGGTGGTCCTCCCGATGCGTAAATCAACTTTTTGTGTGGAATTCAAATCCTTGTGAGTCAATGTAATCTCCCCAGACTCGCCTCAAGACTCGCAGGGGGTGGCGAGGATTGGTTCGGCAGGCAGAGTCCCTTTAGATGATCGATTTGTACGACAGTCAGTCTAACCCTTTGCAGTGAGCAATTACGCTTCCGACGCGTACCGTTATGCTTTATATAACCTGTTGAAACTAAAAGGATAACCTCAAAATATGCCCACGCATTGCGATTCGTGTGAAACAAACTGCGACATTTGCCTAAACTCATAGGCGGGCAGTTGGCGACGACCGAATCGCTCCCCACTTCCCCCAAGAATACCAGTTAGAGGGCACTCGCGTCTGCCGTCAAGAGTACAACGGTTATTTTTTGGTCTGCCGGAGCGCCCGGGTTAGCCCTCAAGGTAGCCTACAGACGACCAGTCTCAATTCGTTTTTCAACGCGAACGTCCGATTGTGCGGTGCATGTTTAAGGTATTTATTTCTCAAAGACATAGCGCGAAAAGACCCAAAACCAAACCGAAAAACACGAGCTAAGTCATTGATTTAAAAATAAGGCGACACCACCCACCCCGATAATGAGGTTTCCCTTCGTGTGCGATTTCGCTCAGATACATACCACCCACCGCGTTACTTGGGGAACGCCATAACGCAAAATTGGGATGCTACAATGCGGTGTTCGTCCCACAATTGTTCGGAAGGTTGCTGATTGCAGTTTCCAGGCGAAAGCGGGCGCGCAGCAAAGCTGAACCGCTCACTCTTTAGTCGGTGGAACCTCCGGAGCAGAGAGTTTTTTCAACCCCCCAACCAATGAATGACCAATTTATGGGCAAGAAGATAGTCATCATCGGAGGAGGCCCGACCGGACTCGGTGCGGCCTATCGTTTGCACGAATTGGGCTATGACAATTGGGTCCTTTACGAGAAATCCGACGACGTCGGCGGCCACGCCACTTCGCACGTTGATCAGCACGGATTCGTCTGGGACGAAGGTGGTCACGTAATCTTCTCGCATTACAAGTATTTCGATAACCTGATCGACAAGGTTCTGGGCAAGGAAGTTCACGAGCGCATTCGCGAGAGCTGGATCGTGCAGGGCGACGACTCGTGGGTTCCTTATCCCTTTCAAAGCAATCTGCGCTACCTGCCAAAAGAGATTCAGGTTCGTTGCCTCTTAGGAGCGGCCAAAGCTGCTGCCAATGGACGCGGCCGCGAAGCGGGAAACTTTCGCGACTGGATTCTGGCTACATTTGGCGAAGGTATCGCCGATGCTTTTATGTTCCCCTACAACTCCAAGGTTTGGACTACGCCGCTCGAACAGATGTCCAAACACTGGATTGCCGATCGCGTCGCGGTAGTGGATTTCAAGCGACTCCTCGAAAATGTTCTGTACGAACGCGACGACGTGGCCTGGGGCCCGAACAGCAAATTCAAGTTCCCGCTGCATGGCGGAACTGGCGAGATCTACCGCCGGATTGCCCGCCACTTCACCGCAAAAGTGCGGACCGGAAAACAGCTAACCGAGATTGATCCCGTCCGCCGCCAAATCTCTTTTGCCGACGGTACCGGCGACACCTATGACGTGCTGATTTCGACCGCCCCTCTCGATCTGTTCGTGAAAATGATGAAGCCAGCGGACAGCAAACTGCTGGATGCCACGGCAGGCCTGGAACACAACAACTTGCTGGTCGTCGGGCTAGGCCTGAAAAAGAAAATCGAGACTGGGCGCTGCTGGATCTATTTCACCGATGCTGCCATGCCGTGTTATCGGGCAACCTATTTTTCGCACTACTCACCGAACAACGTTCCCAACGGCGATACGGACCATTACAGTTCTCTGATGTGCGAAATGTCGTTTCGCGTGGGCGAAACGCCGGATCCGGAAAAAGTGCTGGAGCAGGTCACGACGGGACTGATCAAGGCCAAAATGCTGGAAGAGACTGATCGGACTCGTGTGGTCTCGCGTTATCATCGCATCGTGGGTTATTCCTACCCGATCCCGACGCTCGGCCGAGACCGGGCCCTGGGCGTGCTGCAACCCGCGCTGATCGGGAAGGGAATTTACTCCCGCGGACGGTTTGGCGCCTGGCGCTACGAAATCGGAAACATGGATCACTCGGTGATGATGGGAGTAGAAGCAGCCAACAACATCCTTACCGGGGAAAAAGAGGAAGTGTTTCACAGCTCGTAACAAGCAATCAAACTTGTAACGAATCAGGGAAAGCATGCAGACGGCCGAATCCACTCCAGAACTGACGGTGAGCAGGCCGGCGCCGACCGTCAGCGTCATCATTCCGAGCTACAAAACCGCCGGTTTGATCGCGGCGTGCCTCGATTCGGTGTTTGCGCAGACCTACAAGAATTTTGAGGCCATCGTCGTGAACGACGGCTCCCCGGACACTGCGGAGTTGGAGCAAGTGCTCGAGCCCTATCGGGACCGGATTGTCTATCTCAAGCAGGAAAACAAACGCGCCGCCGGAGCGAGGAACAATGCCATCCGGCATGCCCGCGGCGAATTTGTTGCCTTCCTTGACAGTGACGATACCTGGATGCCGGATCACCTGGCGTCCCAGATGCAGCTGTTCGCCAGTGATCCGTCGCTCGGTCTAACGTATTCCAACGGCTGGGTAGGACTCCCGGGTGAGGAGCGCGAATTCATGGAGCGCTGTCCCTCGGCGGGCGAGGCTACCTTCGGCTCATTGCTCGTGGAGCGTTGCCAGATTCCGATTTCGACGGTGGTGGCGCGCAAACAGGCGATTGTGAAAGCCGGTATGTTCGACGAAAAACTTGCCCGCTGCGACGATTACGACATGTGGGTGCGCACCGCTTTCCATGGCGCCAAAATCGCCTACACGCGGAAGTTGCAAGCGCACATGCCGGTGGGACGTCCCGGTTCGCTCAGCCAGTCGCGCGCGAAAATGGCAGAAGGGTATAGCACGATTCTGGAAAAATACAAACAAACCCTTCCTCTCAAAGATGCGGATCGCAAAGTGGTGGAGAAGCGCGCGGCGGAAATCAGAGCTCGATATTTGCTGGAAGAAGGCAAGAATAAACTCGAGCAACGGCAGTTTGACGAAGCCCGGAAACTAATCGCAGAGGCCAACCATTATTTTCGCAAATCGAGTTTGAGTTTGACTGTGCTCGGCCTGAGCGTCGCGCCCGGAGCGACCTTGAAAATCATCTCCCTTTGGAATCGCATTCGTTACGGAGCATCATCCTAGAAATTTCATGCGAAGTCGTTTCCGCGGGGAACAAAGGCAGGAACTGAAATGTTGCGACATATCAAATCCGGGGTAAAACGTGCGCTGGGACTGCACCGGCCGGGGCGCAGCCTGTTAATTCTTCCGGATGACGTTTTTCTGGTTTCGTTCCCCAAGTCTGGCAATACCTGGACCCGATTTCTTCTCGGCAATCTCATGTTCCCAGACACGCCGGCCACCTTCGCGAACATTCACCGTTTGATTCCCGATCCCACGGGCACCAGTAAAAAAGATTTTGACGAGATGCCCCGGCCGCGCATCATCAAGAGCCACGATTGCTTCGATCCGCGATTTCCGCGAGTGATCTACATCGTTCGCGACCCGCGTGACGTCGTCTTGTCGCAGTACCACTATCATCGCAAGCTCAAAAAAATTGCCGACGATTCGCCCATTGAAACCTTCGTGGGACGCTTTCTCGCGGGCAAGACCTGTCCCCATGGATCGTGGGGGCAGAACGTCATTACCTGGCTAGCAACGCGGCAAGATCCAGCGCGGTTCCTGTTGCTGCGCTACGAGGACATGGTGGCCGACACACCTCGCGAACTAGCGAAGATTGTCGCCTTTCTGGGCAAGACCGCCAGCGCCCAGCAGATTGCCCAGGCCGTGGAACGAAGCTCGGCCGGCCAGATGCGGAAACTCGAACAAGCGCAGACGGACCAGTGCGAACTGACGAAAGGGTCACGGAAAGATCTATCCTTCGTGCGTGCCGCAGGTTCGGGCGGATGGCGATCGGAGTTGCCCACCCCGATGGTCGAGAAAATCGAAGCTGCTTGGGGACCCGTGATGCGCACACTCGGTTATGAACTGAGCACGCAGCCCCCTTCACCAGAGGCGGGGGATCGCGAGTCCTTCGGAGTTCTCACCACGCCGCAGTGAAAAAGAAGGCCCGAAATCTCAGTTTTCCGTGGCTGGGATCCGACAGTGTTGCTTGCGGGCCAAAACTCGGTTCGAGGTATACTAGAATGACAACTTTAAATGTCGAGTGCAGTCTTCTGGTTGAATGCTGCGGTTGATTCACAGCACAAAACCCAGGCCAGCCCTACAGATACTGCACAGAGCAGGCCATAATAAAAATATTAGAAAGATGCGGAGGTATCCCACATGCCACGAGGCCGATCAACTTTCAGCAAACGTCAAAAAGAACAGGCGCGCCAACAGAAACAGCGCGATAAGAACGAGCGCAAGACTCAACGGAAGGAAGAGAAACCGGAGGGAGTGGTGGTAGACGAGGCGCAGGAGATGCGTGAGATGCGCGAACTCGCCGAAGCTCAAGCCGCGCTGTTCCGCATTGGCGTTGAAGACGACGAACCCGACGCCATCGAGGTCCCAATCCCACACGGATCGAAGGCAATCGATCGCTAAAACGTCGTAGCAAATTTGCCGGAGCCGACCGCTCCGGCAAACCAGCCTTCAAAATCAACATTCAAATCAATTAAACAATGTTAGCGGGATGCGGGGACAGCCCTGTCCCGCAAGCTTCGAAAGCATGGTGGCCGGACGGACCGCCCGGCGCTCCACCACAAATTAAACAAATACCTCACCCGGCAACTTGGTTAACGTCCTCGAGGCCAGGGTATTTTGCACAAACCGTTTCGGCTGGTCGTTGGCGGACGCATTCACCTGCTTGCGCTCAATCCGAAGTTTCAAAGTGCGCTCGATATTGCGCAGGTCAAGTACTTCCGCGCCGGTAACCAAAGTCGACGCCCGCCCCTGGGAGCCGGCCCGCCCGGTGCGCCCAACGCGGTGAATGAAATCCTCCGCCATCTTCGGCAGATCGTAGTTGATCACGTGGGCCACGTCATCGCAGTGCAAGCCGCGCGATGCGATATCGGTAGCGACCAGCACCTGGTAACGGCCTTCCTGGAATCCACTCAACGCGCCATTCCGTTGCGACTGCGTGCGGTCGCCGTGAATCATCGCGGACGAGAAGCCATCGCGCTCGAGTTCCTGAGCCAGCCTCTGCGCGCCGCGTTTAGTGCGCGTGAATATCAGAGTCTGTCCCTTTTCCCCGTACAGCAACTGTCGCAGCACATCCATTTTTTCGGACGGCCGCACCTCATACGCTTCGAGCGAAACGCTTTCCGCCGGCTTCAGCACCGATCCCAGTGCGACCCGCACCGGCTCGCGCATATAGTCGTTCACCAGCGACGCCACCGACTGTTCCATCGTGGCGGAATAGCAAAGCGTTTGCCGCCGCTGCGGCAGAATCTGCAGAATCCGCCGGATGGCCGGAAGAAATCCCATATCCAGCATGCGGTCGGCTTCGTCGAGTACAAGAATCTTCACGTGTCGCAGATCGGCGAACTTGCGGGTGATGAAATCCTGCAGTCGTCCCGGAGTCGCGATCACAAACTCGCAGCCGGAGCGCAAACTAGCGATCTGCGGCTTCTCCGCAACACCCCCGATTACCAGCGCCGCCTTGGGCATGCTCTTGTCCCGCAGCTGTTCGTACTGCTCGTGAACTTGCATGGCCAACTCGCGCGTCGGTAGCAGCACGAGCGCAGTGATGTTTTTCGAGGGCTGATTCCGCAGCATCTCGAGAATCGGAATCAGAAAGGCAAGCGTCTTGCCGGTCCCGGTCTGGGCCGTGCCGATCACGTCCTTGCCTTCAAGGGCAGGAGAAATGGCGCGGGCCTGGATGGGTGTAAGGGTTATAAATTGAGCTGCCGCCAGTTTCTGCTGCAAGGCAGCAGATAAGGGCAGTTCTGTAAATGTGGTCATTCGATTGTTTTTCTTTCTGGAGGGGCTTGATGCAGTTCTCAGATCTCAGAAAAACCAGAGAATCATCCCGGTTCGACTGAGGGCTGACAACTGATAACTGAGAGCTTCTCAGAGTTCGCAATGCCGCTCGCATTTGAAATTGGCGCTGGAACCAGGCGGGCAGGAAAAGCGGAGGTGGTGCGGATCCAACAGGATCCCCGCGTAACTAGCAAACCGTAGCAAAAGCGTTAACAACAGTATAGCAGAGGAAGCTGCGGCACGCGGTTACGTTGGTTTATCAGGGCGAAACGTGTTAACGAATCAGATACTTGGCTCGTGTGCGCGGGCGCCCTCGCCGCGTTTCGCCCGTAAGATAACACTGTCGGCGTAAGAGATCGCCTTGCCAGCACGATGCCCAAGTTCCCTCCGTCCTGGTGTGGAGCGGGTATTCCTGTCCGCTGCCATTGACCTTTCACTTCCGCTCCAAAATTCCGCAGCTTGCTTGCGACGTTCATCGCGGTCAATACCCCCTGAAGCCGGTCTTTGGGAATCAAAGACTTAGCGGCTAATTTTCCCCAGGTCTTTGAGGAATAAGGACTTACTTGTAAAGTCTTTATTCTTCAAAGACTTGCGTAGTTTGATCGGCAAATAACTGACAAATTTCAACTGGGAGAGTCCGAACATCCACACTCTGTCATCCCGACCGGAGAAGATCATCGCGAAGGCGATGATCTGCGGAGTGGAGGGACCTTGTGTTTAGTGTTTGCTCGGACAAGCGGTGTGCGCCACTTCTCATCGCGTTCTCTGCGATGAGTGGGATGCTGCGAGCGCCCCACATCATAAACTCAGCAGATCTCACGCATCGACCTAAATCCTGTGATCATCCTGAGATCTACTTTGTCATCCTGAGCCAAGCGAAGGGCCCATGCACCTTGCCGCTACCCTGCACAGGCCTTCCACACCGCTGAATACGACGATTTCGTTCTTGGGTGGCGCAGCGGTTCACCGCTGGGGTAACTGCATTGTGTCTGAATACGCTGAAGGAAGCCGCGCTGCCACGCTGCTTCCAACTTCTTGGGGCGCTTGGTTTCCAGCATCCCCCTAAAGCATTATATTAGATGCTAATCTGATGCTATAATCGCATCATGATCGATGTCACCCAGGATATTCATTCTCTGACCACGTTCAAGCGCAACTCCTCCGGACTGATGAAGCACATGAAGAAAACCGGACGTCCGCTGGTGCTCACCGTGAAGGGCAAAGCCGAAGCTGTCGTTCTCGACGCCAAGGCCTATCAGGAGGTAGCCAGTCAACTGGACGCCGTGTCGAGCATTCGTCGCGGCCTGGCGCAAGCCCGTAAAGGAGCGGGCCGTCCGGCAGATGATGTGTTTGACGAACTGGAACGCGAAGACGCGTAGATGACTTACCGCGTCATCGTCACTCCCGCAGCGGAGAGCGATCTAAGGACAGCCTATCGCTATATCCGCAGCCAAGCACCACGCGCAGCGCGCGACTGGATTCGGCGCGCCCGTAAGGCCGCAAAGAACCTTGCGCACAGTCCCGAGCGTTGTCCCTCGGCTCCCGAGAGCGCGTCCTTCGATCAGCCCATCCGCGAGCTGTTTTTCGGTTCGGGCAATCGCGGCACTTATCGTCTCTTATTTGTCGTGGTTGCCGAAGAGAATTCGGTTTACATTCTCCACGTTCGGCATGGATCCATGCTCCCGCTCTGAACTACAGCCGAATATTCCCATGAATCCTCGGCGGATTCTTGTCTAGGGGAAATCAACCGCTAAGTTCTTGATTCCAAAAGATCGGCTTGGGAGGGGTAATCAACCGCCAAGATAGCGATAAAAAATCGCAAGCAAGCGGTTCGCGGTCAGTCTTTCTTGCCTGTCTTTTTCTCGGCAATGGAAATTGCATCCTCGACCATCTTCTCAATGCGCTTCGCCTGGGCTTCTGGATTCCGGTAATAGAAGATGCCAAACAAATGTCCGCGACGTCGCGCGGCCGACATCGCCTCCCAACCCTCGCGGGCGCGCGGATTCCGAGCAAAGGCGACTTGCAGCACAGGCGGCAATTCTCTTTCCGCCTCCATGACGCTGAGTAACCGTTCCGCGATCTGTTCGGTGCGACGCATGCGCGCTTCGCTGCTCTTCGGTTCGGTAATCCAATTGGCAATGTCGCTGCGCGTGGAGCGATTCAACGTGTCATACCAGCGTCGCAGCGAGCGATCTTCGTCGAGAATTTGTTTCAACTCATCGGGGATGCTGAGGACGCGCTCTTCGCTATCGAGTTCCATCTGAAAACGCGCAGTGCTGCCTGCGACGGCGCGCGCTCCCTTTTGCATGCGCTTGTTAACCAACAGAATATGACGACCCTTTCCGTCGGGAAACAGCGAGGTGCGGAACGCGAATCCGTTGATCTCGCCCTTCACTTTGATTTGGCCAGCAACGATTTGGCCACACAACCCCCACAGTTTGGCCGCATCGAACGGTAGGTGAATGATGACCCAATTCAGGCGAGAGCGCATGCGCTCAAGCGTGGCCTCGAAATGCTTCGTGGCCAGCGCTCGCTTGCTCGTGGAGGCTTTTGGCATAACCGGAAACCACTGGCATTTTAATATGCACAGGCGAAGGCGCTAAGTACCAGCACCAAGTACCAGCAAAGAGTGAAGGCGGGAGTTTAAACTGTTATGAGAGAGATTCGGAGAACCATCGTGACCTGCCCGAAGTGCGGTGAGGACAACGCGGACAATTTCCGCTTTTGCGGAATGTGTGGAACCTTGCTCGAAGCCAAGCCGGAAGCTCGCCGACCAGCAGGAGCTCCAGTGCCGAACTTGCCCACCATCGCGACCCCTGTCGAATCGCTGCCGCGTCGCGACGTGGAAAATGCACCAAGGCCCGCACACAAACCAGTTCCGCCGATCAGTGGACCTTCGATGCTGGGACTGAATCAGCCAGTCGCGACTCAGCCCACTCCATATCAGCCCACTCACCCGAGTATGGAGTCGCTACGCGAAAAGTCCTTCTCCGGCTTAGACTCGTTTTTCGAACCCGAAGAGCCCAAAACCGGCGGACGACGAATCCTGTTGCTGTTAGTGCTGCTCGCAGCCTTGGCAGGTTCCAGTTGGTGGCTCTACACGAACTACCTCAGTCCGGCGGACAATCGCAGGAAAGAGCCCGCGACCTCGACTTCAGCCGAGGCTCCTCCAGAGAAACCATCCGAGCAACCAGCAGCGCAGAACCCTGCACCATCGCCCGATGCAGCCTCGTCACGCGCGGGAAGCACAACGGCAACCGCTCCAGAGAGCCCGTCGCAAACCGCGAACGCCGCTCCCGAGCCGGCGGCGAAAACCGCGGACGTGCCTCCGCAGCCCGAAACAAAACCACCGATTCCGCAGACGACTCCGAAGTCGACTCCGCAGTCGACTCCAAAGGCGAATCCGAAGACCGCGGTTGGAGGGAGAGCCCCGCGCAACGAGATCGCGGCGAAACGCGAATCCAGTGCGCCGGCCAAGACCTCCAAATTGCCCCAGCCCGACGCCGAGGATACCGGCGACACGGACTTTCGCAAAGGCGAGGCTTATCTCTACGGACGAGGGACGCCGGAAAACTGTGATGCGGCGTTGAAATATCTGAGAGCCGCTTCGGTGAAATCAAACGCCAAGGCGCGCAGCATGCTCGGAACGATGTACGACACCGGTCACTGTGTAGCGCGCGACCTGCCAACATCGTACTTGTGGTTTGCGCTGGCTCTGCGGGCAGATCCGAATAACCAGATTCTGGAAAAAGATTTGAGCGCGGTCTGGAATCAAATGACACCGCCGGAACGGCAGATGGCAACCAGAATGAAACAGTGAAAGAAGGATCGGGTGATCGGCTCATCCGGTCATCGGGCGATCTAAGACGATCAATGGCCTTTGATTTTCGATCACCCGATGACCCGATGGCCCGATTTCTACGCGCCGGTCGGCACCAGATTCAGCGCCTTTTTCATCGAACCGCGCTCGGTCATGATTTTTTGCTGCAACAGCGTGATCGCATAAATCAATTGTTCGGGACGCGGGGGACAACCGGGGACATAGATATCCACGGGAATCACCTGGTTGACGCTCTGCACCAGCGCGTAATTATTAAAAACGCCGCCGGACGTGGCGCACGCCCCCATCGAAATCACCCACTTCGGTTCCGGCATCTGCTCCCAGAGTTGGCGAATTACGGGAGCCATCTTATTGGAGACGCGGCCAGCGATAATCATCAGGTCCGATTGCCGAGGCGACGGCCTGAAGACTTCGGCTCCGAAGCGTGCGATATCGAAGCGCGATGCGCCCATGGACATCATTTCAATGGCGCAGCAGGCCAAGCCAAACGTCATGGGCCAGATGGAATTCTTGCGCGTCCAGTTGACGGTCGCGTCGAGCGTGGTCATGACAATGCCTTCGGGCACGCCATCTCCGTAGACCAGCTCTTTAACTACTTTCTTGCCGTTTTCGACGTCAACGTAAGGGCCGAAGCTTAGTTCTTGCGCCATCTGTACATTTTAACCGCAGAGAGGCTGAGTGCGCGGATGAAATGGATATGAAGTAGTCGCGCGTAAAGTCCTCGTCGAGCGTAAAAAACTTGCCAGCTTTGTTCCCATGGGCTAAGGTCATGTCAATGAATCGCAGTGAGATCTCCTGCGATGGGCCCCTCCGTTCTCAGCTTCCTCACTTTTGCAGGAGACGATATGAGCGAATTGCATTCCTTCAAAACCGGCAAGGGTGCCGGCAAACGGCAGAGCTATATCCCTCCCATCGCGGCCGCCAAGTTTCCCGTGCAAGCGACCCGCGAGCAGCTTCCCAGCTATCCTTTCCAGCCTCTTCCTCAGCCCAATGGCCCCGCGCCGTACCGGTTCGACCTCTCACAGTTGCTCCCCGCCGGCGACATTCAAGGTATTACGGACGCTGGGGTGATGGTTTTTCACACCGTCGGCGATACGGGAGACTATCGCGGACAACAGCAGGATTTCGTGGCGGCGATGATGACCCAGGACGCCCAAACCCTGGCGACCAATCAGAAGCCCGCGTTTTATTACCACCTCGGCGACGTAATTTACTTCGCCGGCGATATCGACAAGTATGGCGACAACTTTTACCAAACCTATAAGAATTATCCTGCTTTCATCGTCTCCATCCCGGGCAACCATGATTGCCAGCCGGACGACCCCGCCGACGGTCCCGTCGACCCGAATAAGTTCCCGCTCGACGGCTGGATCCAGAACTTCATGTCGAAAACTCCGGATCAGCAGGGCTCGCTCAAAACCGGAGCGGTTCGAACCCAACTGGATTTGCCGAACGTGTATTGGACCTTCACCACGCCGTTCGCAACCATCATCGGTCTGTTTTCGAATGTCGGCGAAATCGAAGGGGAAATTCATCAGGATCAGATTGATTGGTTTCAAGCCGAGATGACCGCGGCCGATCCGAGCAAGGCGTTGATCGTGTCGGTGCATCATCCGCCGTTTTCCGGTGACACGGAACACTCCGGCAGCAGCGCTGTTTACGAGGTGCTTTCCGAAAGCTTCCAGGCCGTGAAGCGGTACCCGAATTTGATTTTGTCGGGGCACGTCCACAACTATCAGCGGTTCACCGAGGTGGTCCAGGGACCAAAGGGAAAATTGCAGCTTCCTTATGTAGTGGCGGGCGCCGGCGGCTACACGAATCTAGGCACACTTCACACTGTCAATGGCGCGCCTCCTCCCAGTCCCTTGCCTCTTGCTAACAACCTCACGCTGGAGCAGTATGACCAAACCAACTTCGGCTTTCTCCGGCTCGAAGTAAGCAAGAACCAAATCGTGGGCACTTATCTCTCTGCCCCCTATGTCGCCGGCGGCACGCCTGCGGCTAAAGTGGTGGATACCTTCACGATCGATCTCGTGAAAAATACCGTTGCGACAGGAACAGCGGGAAAACCAAGCGCACCGGCGCAGAGGCCAATGCAGAAGAAGACGCCGGTCAAAGGCTCCAAGAGAAAAACCGCGCGCAAGGGAACCACGGCCAGAAAGAAGTAGGTGGTCGTCTCTAAGGATTCAGCACGATCTTGCCGAACATCTGGCTTTTTTCCATGTACTCGTGGGCAGTGCGGATTTCACTCAAGGGAAAAGTTCGGTCGATGACGGGCTTGATGCGTCCGGCAAACACGTGGCCGAGCACCTCATACAGTTCGCTCATCGTGCCCATGTATGAGCCAAGCAAGGCTAACTGCCGCGAGAACAGAAAGCGCAGATCGAGTTCGACTTTCGGCCCCGTGGTAGCGCCACAAGTCACGAGCGTGCCTCCGGCCTTGAGTGAGCGCACGCTCTCTTCCCACGTCGCCAGTCCAACGTGCTCGACGACGATGTCTACTCCCTCGGAGTTAGTAATCTTGCGGACTTCCTGCGAAATCTTTTGCTGATAATGGTTGATGACGAAATCGGCGCCCAGCTCGCGCGCCCTTTCCGTCTTCCGCTCGTCGCCCGCGGTAGCGATCACGCGCGCGTGAAACAGTTTCGCAATCTGAATGGCGGCAATGCCGACGCCCGAGTTCGCTCCCAGCACCAGCACTGTCTGGCCGGGACGGATGGCGGCGCGTCCGGTAAGCATGTGCCACGCGGTCACAAATACCAGCGGAACGCTGGCGGCCTCGTTGAAATCGAGCGAATCGGGAATGGGGATGACGTTCACGGCGGGCACGGCAATCAGTTCACAGTTGCCGCCATCCACGCCGTTGCCGAGAACGGTGAAGCGACGACACTGATTCTGCAGGCCGGCAACACATTTCACGCAACGATTGCAGAAAGACATGGGCGCGAGCAGAACGCGCTGTCCGGCTTTAAGGTCGGTGATGTATTCGCCAACTTCGACAATCTCGCCCGCAATATCGCTGCCGAGGATATGCGGCAGGTTCACGCCGGGCAGCCCTTTGCGCACCCAGATGTCGAGGTGATTCAGGGCACAAGCTCGGACGCGTACGAGGACTTGATCCTTGCGCGGCTTAGGATCGGGCACATCTTCGTAGGTGAGGACTTCTGGACCTCCGAATTGATGGATGCGAACGGCTTTCATAACACTCCTGGTCCCAACGTTTTTCACGTGCCAATTGCACGTTAAATTGGAAATGTACCAAACGGCGTGTGATTCGCGACACACAACGGATCCCTGCCAAGTCGTAGATTGTACATTGCGGGCTGCGTCTGGAGGGCGTTTCCAGCGGGTACTGGACACGGTCCGCGAAACCGGTGAGTGGCTCCATCAGCCACTGCAGTTCGAGTCTGCTGCCCTCCGTGCAGTCACTCACAAGAATGCTCTTGACATGGCCGGCGCCCAGCGAGACTCTTGTTATGCGGACCGTGTTACTAAGTACCCACTGGCGAAACGCCAGTAGCCTCGGGAGTGATACCCCGGGGCTTTTCATTTACGCGGCAGCCGACGTCGCCGATTGACCTTCTCCAATCGGCGAATCATAATCAGCACATGGACTTGTACGAAGAAATCGTCCGTCTTCGCAAAGAAGGACGACGCGGAGCCGTGGCGACCATCATCAACGTCCGCGGTTCGATTCCTTCGTTCAAAACCGCCAAGATGCTGGTGCAGGACAATGGCTCGATCGTCGGTACCATCGGCGGCGGATGCGTAGAGGCCGAGGTATGGCAAGCGGCGCGCGAAGTGATGGAATCGGAGAAGCCACGCACGCTGACATTCGATCTGAATCAGGATCCGAAATACGACACCGGGTTGGTCTGCGGTGGAACGCTGGAGATTTTCGTGGAGCCCATTTTACCTCCAGCGGATCTTTATATTTTCGGAGCCGGTCACGTAGCGGCAAGTCTTTATAAAGTTGCACGCATCGCCGGGTTTGACGTCACGGTGATCGACGATCGTGAAGCCTACGCGAGCCGCGAACGATTCCCAGAGGCGCAGCAAGTGATCGCCGAGGATTTCGACAAGGCTGCGGCGCAACTCGCGCCGAGCGAGTCTTCCTACATAGTGATTGTCACGCGCGGGCATCACGACGATATGCGCATGCTGCGCTGGGCGGTGCAGACTCCGGCACGATACGTGGGGATGATTGGATCGAAGCGAAAGACGATCACCATCTTTAAGGAGTTGCAGCAGGAAGGGCTGCCCGCGCACCTGTTTGACCGCGTGCACGCTCCGATTGGCCTCGATATTGGCGCCATTACACCGGAAGAAATTGCCGTATCGATTACGGCGGAGCTGATCGCGAAACGGCGGAAAGTGGAGCGCGATCTGCCGCACATGAGCTGGTTCAAGGGGCGGGCGCGAGAGTCCGAAGTGGAACCGAAGGAAACGTCCTAACCGCAGAGTACGCAGAGCGCGCGGAGAAAAAAAGGTTTCTAATTCTCTCGGCGTTATGCTTCAAATCTCGCTCTGATATCCCCGTTTTTCTCAGCGACCTCCGCGTACGCTGCGGTTCAAGCTTTTTGCCGTCTCGGCGGTTATGATTTTGGGATGCCGAAGGAAATCGAAATCAAATTTCGAATTGACGATCTGTCTGCGGTGGCCCGCAAGCTAAAACAAGCGGGATTCAAGCAGGTCACGCGCTCCACCCACGAGTTGAACGCGCTCTATGATCTGCCCGGCCAGAAATTGCGCAAGCGGGACGAAATGCTGCGACTGCGTAAGTATGGCGAAACCTGGACGCTAACGCACAAGGCGAAAAGCAAAGCCGGACGCCATAAAGTGCGGGTGGAACTGGAAACGCAAGTGGAAAACGGCCAGCAAATAGATGCTATTTTGCGGACGCTGGGGTTCGCGCCCACGTTTCGCTATGAAAAATATCGCGCGGAATGGAGCGACGGCACGGGTCACGTTGTGCTCGATGAAACTCCAATTGGGAACTTCGGCGAGATTGAAGGATCGCCGCGCTGGATCGACCGCACGGCGCGCGCGCTCGGGATCAGCCGCGACGATTACATCACCCAGACCTACGCTCCAATGTTCTTTGACTGGAAGCGGCGCACACACAGCAAAGCAACAGAGATGACGTTTCGTGCGCTCGGCAAGAAATCAAAAAGCATTTAACCGCGGAGAACGCCGAGCACGCGGAGGAAAAACGGGCTCTTTCACCCGCGGCCACATTCTTTTTATTTTCTCTGCGATCTCTGCGTACTCTGCGCTGAAGGCCTTTACGAATTTGTCCCGCAACATTTTTTATATTTCTTGCCGCTTCCGCACGGGCAGGGATCATTGCGCCCGACTTTCGATCCCGAGCGCACCACCTGCTGGATCTGCATGTCGCCCGCCCCGGCCATGCGCGCTTGTTCCAGTTCTTTCTTCTTCTTGCGTTGAAAGGCTTCTTCAATTTCGTCCACCGAGGTTGCCACCTGGCGCGGCGGACGTCCATTGCCGCCTCGACCGCCGGTGATCACGGCAGGCGCGCTCGTTTCCTCCGCAGGCAGGTTGCCGGCCATCATCCCCGACCGCGCCACCGGCTCTGCTGGACGCTCCATGATCTGCATCAGGTAGAGATAACGAACCGTTTCTTCCTGAAAGCGCTGCATCATCTCTTCGAACATGTCGTAGGACTCGCGCTTATATTCGACCAGCGGATCGTGCTGTCCATAGCCGCGCAGGTCGATGCCTTCTTTCAGGTGATCCATCGAAAGCAGGTGATCTTTCCACTGCGCGTCGATCACGCTCAGCATGATCATGCGCTCGTGATAGCGCATGGCCTCCGCGCCGATCAGCTTCTCTTTCGCGTCATAGCGCTCTTTGAGCTTCTCGAAGATGGCATCGCCCAGTTCCTGCGCGGTTCATGTGCTCAGGCTTCAGGCCCTCGGCGTAGATGTCGACGCCGAAGCGCGCGAAGATCGCGTCTTTCAGCGCTTTCAGGTCCCAGTCGTCAACGTGCTCCTTGAGCCGGACAGTGCCGTTCCAGGAGGTCGCCGAGAATTCCGGAGACGTAATCTTCGATGATCAGATCTTTCTGGTCGAGGCCTTCGAGCAGACGGCGGCGCAGCCCGTACACGGCTTCGCGCTGCTTGTTCATGACGTCGTCGTACTCCAGCAGGTGTTTGCGGGCCTCGAAGTTCTGGCCTTCGACGGCTTTCTGCGCGCCTTCGATGCGGCGCGTAATCATGCGCGATTCGATGGGAACGCCTTCTTCCATGCCCAGGCGCTGCAGCAGATTTGAAATCCACTCCTTGGCGAAGATCCGCATCAGGTCGTCTTCGAGCGAAAGATAAAAACGCGACGATCCGGGGTCGCCTTGGCGTCCGGCACGTCCGCGAAGCTGGTTGTCGATGCGGCGCGCTTCGTGGCGTTCGGTGCCGAAAATGTGCAAGCCTCCCGCTTCGATCACTTCGCGATGTTCCTGGTCCGTGTCGGCCTTGTGGCGCGCAAAAATCTCGTTCCATTGGTCGGTCGGGACCGCGTACTCATTGCCCGCGTAGTACCAGACCGTGCGGTTGGGATCGTCCACGTCGGCTTCGATCTTGCCTTGCGCGGCGCGGATCGGCTGCGCGATTCCTTTCTTCACGCATTCCTGCTTGGCCATGAATTCGGGATTGCCGCCAAGCAGAATGTCGGTGCCGCGGCCCGCCATGTTGGTGGCGATGGTGACCATGCCTTTGCGTCCCGCCTGCGCCACGATTTCCGCTTCGCGCTCGTGATACTTCGCATTCAATACGACGTGATCTTTTAATCCCTTTTTCTTCAGCAGGTCGGAAAGGCGCTCGGACTTTTCGATCGAGGTCGTGCCGACCAGCACGGGCTGGCCGCTGTCGTGCAGCCTTTGAATTTCGTCGGCGGCCGCGAAATATTTTTCTTTCTCCGTCCGATAGACGATGTCCGGATTCTCTTTGCGCAGCAGCACGCGGTTGGTCGGAATGACGACGACTTCCAGCCGGTAGATCTTGTCGAATTCCGGCGCTTCGGTTTCCGCCGTACCAGTCATGCCCGCCAGCTTTTTGTACATGCGGAAATAATTCTGGAAGGTGATGGTGGCGAGCGTCTGATTCTCACGCTCGATCTTCACATTTTCTTTGGCTTCGATCGACTGGTGCAGCCCGTCAGACCAGCGGCGGCCCGGCATCAGGCGTCCGGTGAATTCGTCGACGATGATGACTTCGCCGTCTTTGACCACGTACTCGACGTCTCGCTTGTAAAGCGCGTGCGCTTTGACGGCGGTCTCCACGTGATGCTTCAGCGCCCAGTTTTCCGGGTCGGCGATGTTGCCGATGCCCAGCAGCTTCTCGACTTTCTCCCAGCCTTCGTCGGTGACCGTGACATTGCGATGTTTTTCGTCGACCACGAAGTCCCCGGTCATGATCTTGGGCTCGCCCGGCGCGGTATCGATTTCTTCGCCCTTTTCGAGCTTGGGGATGATGCGATTCACTTTGTAGTACTTGTCGGTGGATTCTTCACTCGCTCCCGAAATAATCAGCGGCGTGCGGGCTTCGTCGATCAGGATGGAATCGACTTCGTCGACGATGGCGAAGTTGTGCACGCGCTGCACGCAATCGTTGCAGATCGAACTTCATGTTGTCGCGCAGATAGTCGAATCCGAATTCGTTATTGGTGCCGTAGGTCACGTCGGCGGCGTAGGCGGCGCGGCGTTCCGCGTCATCGAGGTCGTGGACGATCACGCCCACCGTCAGGCCGAGGAAGCTGTAGAGCTTGCCCATCCATTCCGAGTCGCGCTTGGCCAGGTAATCGTTGACGGTGACCACGTGCACGCCGCGTCCGCTGAGCGCGTTCAGATATACCGGGAGCGTGGCGACCAGCGTTTTGCCCTCGCCGGTTTTCATTTCGGCGATCTTGCCTTCGTGCAGAACCATGCCGCCAATCAACTGCACGTCGAAGTGGCGCATGTTGAGCACGCGTTTTCCGGCTTCGCGGACCACGGCAAACGCTTCCTCCAGCAGTTCGTCGAGAACGGCGCTGAGCACTTCGCTGCGCTGCTTTTCGATCTCCTTCTGCCGATCACTATTCGGGAAATCGACGTCAGGGTTATCAGGCGTCTGGGCGATCAGGATCGGCGGCCGGTTCGTCGGCAATCGAGCTGAGACGCTCCTGAATGCGGGCGCGAAACTCCGCCGTCTTGGCACGGAGCTGGTCGTCAGAGAGCTTCTGTATCTCCGGTTCGAGCGCGTTGATCGCCGCGACCCGAGGCTGCAAGCGCTTGATCTCGCGCTCGTTCTTCGTCCCGAAAACCTTGCCTAACAATGTGTTGATCAAAACAGAAATCCTTCAGAGGACACGCGTCCTAATCAGTAAAGCCTAGCACATTAGATGCATGAGGGATGATGGAAGACGGACAACGTGGGTGCTGGTCTCTATCTTTAAGACCAGCATGATTCAAGATCGGCCGGTTTGTAATCTTCCCCAGTCCGTCTCCTATGGCGTGAACTGCCAGAAATCGTTGAGGTATCCGTTTGACCCGAGCCAGTCGTAGCCGGTTCCACCAAGGAGCCAGAAGTTTCCGGACGTGTCGGTCCAACTTCCGCCTAGCGTTCGCGACCCCGGGACGTTTTCTACGGAACCTATCCCTTCGGTTCCATACAGCCCAACTTGGCTAATCCCACTTGACCCGCTCACCCAAGTCCACTGGCCCGCGCTGTACTCCCACAAGTCATTGAGCAATCCGGTGTTCGCAGATTTCGCCTGCGGGCAGGGATATGGATTGTTCGCCACCGGCGCGGCACAACCCGACCCCGCGAAGAGCCAGAAGTTCCCCGACTTATCCGTCCAACTGACCGCGCCGCTGCGCGCGCCGGGAACGTTGCTAGAAGCAGCCATCCCCAACGTGCCGTATGTCCCGGCTTGATAAATCACATTCGAACCACTCATCCACGTCCATTGGCCTGCGCTGAACTCCCACAGGTCGTTAAGATCTCCGTCCGCGCTCGTGGAGTCGTAACCCGAGCCACTGAATAGCCACAGATTCCCCGACGCATCGGTCCAGCTCACCGCGCCGAATCGCCCGCCTGGAATATTGGCCGGACCCGATGTTCCCAGAGTCCCGTAAATTCCCTGCTGGTTAGCCAAATCCGTCCCACTCATCCACGTCCATTCGCCCGCACTGTACTCCCATAGATCGTTCAGGTTTCCTAAATCTCCGGCTAACGCGACACCGTTCCCACCAAAGAGCCATGCGTTTCCCGATGCGTCTGTCCAACTAACCGCTCCGTATCGCGCTCCCGGAATATTGCCGGGGGAAGCCGTTCCCTGAGCGCCATAAGTTCCCGGTTGTGCGGTTGAGTTCGACCCGCCTATCCACGTCCAAGTGCCTGGGTTGAACGGCTCGCCAATGACTTGCTGAGCTGGAGTGAACTCCCATAGGTCGTTGAGGGTGCCGACGCTGGAGGACGAAGCACCGTACCCGTAACCTCCAAATAGCCAGAGATTGCCCGACGAATCGGCCCAACTGACAGAGCCCCATCGCGCTCCGGGAATGTTGGTGAGGGCACCTTGACCTAGCGTTCCATATATTCCCGGTTGCCCGCCAACCTCTAATCCGCTCGTCCATATCCATTGACCCTCGCTGTATTCCCAAAGGTCGTTCAGGAGATTGGAATTTCCGGTTGAGCCGTAACCATAGCCACCAAAAAGCCAGAAGTTACCGGCGTTATCGACCCAAGTGATGGCATTCTGCCGCGCTCCGGGAATGTTAGCGGCAGTAGGCGTCCCTTCAGTCCCGTATGTTCCGAGTTGATTGACGACATCAGCGCCGTTCGCCCAGGTCCACTGCTTCGCGACGCTGGGCGGCGGTGCGATTCTACCGCTGCCACAGGCTGCAAAAGGGAGCGCCATCACCACTATCAACAGTACGAACGTGAGTCTCTGTGACTTCACACGGTCCCTCATTTTGGAATCGTCGCTCCCAACATCAGAATTGGAATTTGGACAACCGCCGATTCTAGCCGAAGTCTGCGGTGGGAAAGCGGGATGAGGTCTCGGATTAACACACCCTTAATAGAAGGGGATCAAGGTTCGATGGCAACTCCTTCGCACGCAGGGAAACCAATGGTAGGTAAGCTAGTGCTCTTTTGGCTTGACCCCCCTTGGACGGTCTTTTGGAATCAAAGACTTAGCGGTCGATTCTTCCCAGGTCTTTGAGGAATAATGACTTAGCTGTAAGGTCTTTATTCGTCAAAGACTTGAGCGGTTTGATCGGTAAGTAACTGACATTTCTTGAAACTGCGAGAGAGTGAATTTATGGGCGGGATGCGGTCCGTTTATGGGATGGGGCGCAGGATCCCACTCATCGCGGAGAACGCGGCGAGTGGGGCACCCGGGCAGGTCATCCGCTGCACTATTCGGAGGCTAATTGCAAAATCCCTCGCTCGACGCTGACGCGGAATCCCACTCTTGCGCACAGAACGCGCAAGAATGGGGCACCCATTGCGGTGGCAATTCCCGCTAGATCAAGGGCACGGGCTACCGGCCATCCGGCTGTCGAAATTGGGCGCTCGCAGCACCGACTCATCGCACGAAACGCGATGAGTGGGGCACCCGCATGGTTTCGTAAAGCTCCTCTCCCTCGATTTCCTGTAAGATTTTCTCCGGATCATGCCCACTTTCTATCAGCGGTTCCAGGAATCGGCCCGGAAGTTCCCCAACAATATTGCGCTTGAGATTCAGCGCGAGCAGACGGTGGAGCGCGTTACCTTCGCGGAACTCACACGCATGTCGGAGAGCGTCGCCAACTGGCTCTCGACGCGGGTTCCGCGGGACGCGCGCATCGCAATTCTGGCGGCGAACCATCCGCGATGGGTGGCGGCATATTTAGGGATCATCGCCTCCGGTAGAACGGCGGTTCCGCTCGACACGGCTTTCCACGCTGACCAGGTGAAGACGTTATTGATCGACAGCGGCGCTTCTTTGTTGTTCTGCGATGTAAAGCATCTTCCGGTGGCTCGGGAGGCAGTCGACGGACTTGGCGTCGGTTCGGGTGTCGGGCTGGGCGTCGGATTGGTGATGACTTCGGCGGGATCCGAACGGGCTGCGGCGACCGAGATCGACGCGGATCCCACTCATCGCACAGAACGCGATGAGTGGGGCACCCGGTTCGCATCTGATCTCGACTCCATCTTCGCCGCGGGTCCCGGTGAATTTCAGCCCATCATTCCGGCTGAAAGCGATCTGGCCGCGCTCCTCTACACTTCCGGGACCACAGCCGATCCGAAGGGTGTCATGCTGACGCACGCCAACCTGGTGGGCGAAGCAAATGCGGTATTCGGGGTGGTCAAGATCGGTCCCGAGGATGCGCTGCTCGGAATTCTGCCCATGTTTCACGTGCTGGCGCAGATGGCCAATCTTTTTCTCCCTCTGTTTAACGGCTCGCGAGTGGTGTACCTGGAGACGCTGAACACGACCGAATTGCTGCGCGCTTTGCAGGAACGCAACATCACCGCATTTTGCGTGGTGCCGCAGTTTTTCTATCTGATTCACGAGAAGATTTTTAAAGAACTCAACAAACGCGGCACACTTACGCTGCGTCTGGTGCGTATGCTGATGGCGCTCAACCGCACGCTGCGCCGAACCGGAATCAACGCCGGAAAATTTTTCTTTGGAAAGATTCATGCCACGTTCGGCACTGGCATGCGCTATCTGGTCACGGGCGGTTCGCGATTCGATCCTGCCATCGCCCGGGACTTCTACTCCTTCGGCATCGATGTTCTGAATGCCTACGGCCTCACCGAAACCACCGGCGGCGCCTTTTTGAACCCTCCTGACGATATCGTGTTTGGCTCGGTCGGACGTCCTTTTCCCGGAGTCGAAGCCAGGATTGTGGACCCGCAACCCGTGGCAGAAGGCACGCCGCCGGCGGGCGAGATTGCCATCCGGGGGGCCCTCGTGATGAAGGGATACTGGAATCGCCCGGATGCCACGGCCGAGGTGCTCCGCGACGGTTGGTTGTACACCGGTGATCTCGGTTACTTCGATTCCGGCGGCAACTTGTTCATCACCGGGCGGCGCAAGGAAGTCATCGTGCTTGCGAATGGAAAAAATGTGTATCCCGAGGAGGTCGAGGCCCACTACCTGCAGGCTCCGTTCGTAAAAGAGATTTGTGTGATGGCGCTGGAGGGGCGCCCGGGAGATCCAACGTCGGAGCGGCTTCATGCCGTGGTCGTGCCCAACTTTGAACGGTTGCGCGAGCACAAGATCGTCAATGCCAAAGAGGTCATTCGCATCGACATTGAAGCGCTCTCACACAAGATCGCTTCGAGCAAACGGTTGGGAAGTTACGACATCTGGCAGGAGGACTTGCCGCGCACCACAACGCGCAAATTGAAGCGCTTCCTGATTGAGAAGAAGGTTCGGGAGTTGAAACTCGCGCACGACGGGGAGTCCGATCTTAATTCCGATCCTGGCGGGGAGAAGCCGACCGACGCGTTCAGCGACGACGAGCAAATGTGGCTGGAGCGCGAGGACGTGAAACGCGCCCTCGTCATCGTGCAAGAGGCTGCGCGCAACCGTCTCGCCGTGATTCGTCCCAGCCACAATCTTGAACTCGATCTGGGGCTGGATTCCATGCAGCGCGTGGAATTGCTGACCGGGCTCGAGCAGCACATGGGGGGCGACGTGCCCGAATCGCAACTGTCGGAAATCTATACGGTGCGCGATCTGGTCGATGCGATTCTGGCCAGCGCCGGGCGCGGGGAGGGCCACGCCGGCACGGCAGCGCCCGCGTGGTCGACGATCTTGAGCGAACCGGTGACGGATCCCGAGGTGATCGCGCTGGCGGGCCACAATCGTATTGCCGAAGTCTTTTTCTTTCTGGTGGGGAAATTGATTTATATGTTCGCGCTCGACCGCTTTCACCTGAAAATGCGCGGACTGGAGAATCTTCCCGAAAAGGGCCCCTTCCTGATCTGTCCGAATCACCAAAGCTACGTCGACCCAATGGTGATGGTCGGAGCGCTGCCCTGGCGCCTGTTTCGCGATACGTTTGCGGTCGGAACAAGCGACATTTTCGGCAAAGGATTTCTGCGGCGTCTGGCGCGATGGCTGCGCGTGGCGGTCCTCGACCCCGATGCCAATCTGATGCCGGCCATGCGCGCCGGAGCTTATGGGCTCAGCCAGGGGCACATCCTGGTGTCTGTACCCCGAAGGCGAGCGTACGGACGATGGCACGCCCAGATTATTCCGCAAGGGAGCGGCGATTCTATCCATTCATACGCAGGCGCCAATTGTGCCGGTCGCGATCGAGGGCTTTTACGAAGCGTGGCCGCGCCACAAGAGGTTTCCTAAGATCGCGGATCTGCAACTCGTATTCGGCAAACCGATTCAACCTCCGCCGTTGAGTGAAGCGAGCGAAGCTGCCTATGAACAGTTAACGGCAGAATTGAAATCGAGAGTGGTGGCGATGTGGCAGGAATTGCGCGCAAATGAAGGACGGAAAACGAGTTCGGGTGGAGCGGAAGTCGATTCCAGTTCCGATTCCAAGGATGCGGTGCTGGCGGGGACCCGGTAGTTTTACAGGCTGGGGATTCTACGCGCCAACGCCTTTTCCTTGCTCACCCATGGCCTTGGCGAAAGCGTCCACCACGCCGGCGTGGTACTTCTGACCCGCTCCCGCCAGAATCTGCTGCTCGGCCTGGTAGGGCGACATCGCCTTGCCCTCCGCGCCGCTGATCAGTTTCTGATACGCATCGGCGACGGCCAGAATGTGCGCTTCGATCGGAACGTTGACCGAACGCGCTCCCTGCTCCTGCACAATCTGCTGCGCCACGATGATTGGAATCACGCGCCGAAGGGTATTGCTGGTGGCATGGGTACGGGCATCCGTTTTGCGTGGCTTGCGGAAACTGGCCACCACTTCGTCGCGCCTCATATCGGCAGCCTTGTAGAGAATGTCGTTGGTGATGCCAATTTTGCTCAAGTCCCGCAGCAATACCGCTGAGCGCAGCAATTCGACCCGGTCCGAACCGAGGCCCATCGCTTCGGCCGTTCTGGCTGACGCTTGCACGACGCGTTGATTTTCACCGGCGCCGATTTTTTCATTGGCGATGAAATGTTGCAGAATCAGCAACAGCCCGCTGAAACTTTCCCGGATGTCGGCCGTCATCGCTTCCTTGCGTTCATAAAGCGTTCCCATCACATAGCCGACAACCGTCAGGATTCCCGCCCAGATGGCAAAGTTGAAAAGCCGCTCGCCAGGTAATGTCAGCACGCGGTGTGTGGGCATCATGTTGTTCAGGAAGTCCAACAGAATGACCAGAAAGACGCAGGCGAACGCGGTGAGAGTTGCGTGCCGGCGTCCAAAGTAATACGCGGAGTACAAGGTGGGCAAGAAGTAAAAGCACAGCGCCATGGGCAGCGACTGCGCGAAGAACTGAACCAGTGCTGCAATCATGAACAGCGAGAGCAGCAGTACACTTTCCTTCGCGATTTTATTCATCGTCGTTGTCCCGTTCATCCCCACTCGGGCGGTTCGGCCTGAAAAACGTCATCAGCCTGAGCAAGGAACGCACTGCTGCCATGTTCGAGCACTGGGGCGCCTTGTGGATAGTTACTGGGGTAATGAGCGTTGATTGTGGCGCGCCCCACACGTCCGTAACTTGGAACGATTGAGCCGTCCGTCGACAATGCTGAGATGCCGAACTCCTCCTTGGCCTTCCGTCTGAGAGCGGTGGGGAAAGGTGATGTTCTACATCAGGTGTAATTCATGGCGATGAACAAGATCGAAAAAGCAAGCGCAGGTTTTGGGATTGGCCGGGCAGGTGGGCCTACTGTAATCGAAGTTCGCCTCCACCATGACACCATCTCCGCACTGAAGGGCGTTCAGCTTGGCTTCGAACTGCTGAACGGGATCAGCGCCGCGCAAGCCCAGAAAATCCTCGATGTTCTGAACGAGAACGTCATCGGCGTGGTCGTCAGTTCCGCGTCGGAAGCGAAGACCGAAGATAAGAAAGATGACAGGACGCAAGCGGCGTCAGGCTAACGACGGTGCCGCGGAACTGAACGTGTACTACCTGCGCACTTGCATTTCTTCCGATGAAGTTCGTGAACAATACCGACAACTTTTTGTAGAATCCTGATATTGCTCCCGACCGAAGCCGGAACAATCATAGGAAATATCGTCGGACATAATGGAGGAAGACGGAATATGAACAGCCGACTCAATTCCTCCGCGTCACGTGTGGCACTCTGCTGCCTGAGCGCTGTGCTTACTTTCTGTGCCGCGTGCAACCGAGGACCATCGCAGCCGGCCACCGCCCAAGGCATTGCCAAGCGCTATTCCCTCAAAGGTAAGGTCATCTCGGTGGACAAGAAAGCGGGCACCGCCAGCATCAACAACGAACCGATCAATGGGTTCATGGACACGATGATCATGCCCTACACTATCAAGCCTTCTTCCGCGCTGGATCAACTGCAGCCCGGCGACTCGATCATCGCCGATGTCGTCGTCGAACCGGACAAGTACTGGCTGGAAAATGTCAAAGTTACCGGACACTCGAAACCTCCTGCCGCGACACCCACGGCGACCGCGCAACCGAATGGGGGCCGGGGAAGGGCCGCCGTGCTAAATGCCATCTTGACTTGAACCCGCGATGGCGTCTAAGCGCGAATTCACCGCACCTGGGCCGCATCAAGTAAAAGATTCCACTGCCGCATCGTCATTCTCAAAAATCTCAAACAGATTGAGAACGCCCACCAAACGCAAAGTCTGAACCGCAAACTTGGAAGGCTGCACCAGCTTGATGTTTCCGCCGCGCTGCTTGGTGGAAGCGAGAAAGCGCATGAGCAACCCAATTCCACTGGAATCGATGACGGGTACTTCGGCGAGGTTGAGCACGATACGAGTGTCACCAGTGCCTAGAATTTCCTCGATGGTTTGACGCAAGGCATCGACGGCGGGGCCCATGCGAAGAGTCCCCCGAAGTTGAACGACCTGAACCTGTGAACGCTTACGCACATTAATGTCCAAGCCATCCCCCTTTTTGAGGCTCTTTACACCGATTAAGGAAATTGAAGGTTACGCGATCCGCGTGCTCAAGCTACCGGAACACGCTGGGTTTTGCAAGGGTTCGACCCGCGTCTTTGCACCTGCCGTCAAAATGCGGACCCGATGGCCAATCGGTCTTCTAAAGAAGATTAGTGCACGGTACCGTGGTAAAAAATTCATCCCAAAGAGGCGAAAAATTTGCCATAATGCAATCCCTGCTAAGGAGCAAGCATGCGCAGCGCCGTACTTCGGACTTTGCCCTCCCGTTATCGCGTTATCATCGTGACCGCCGATGAACAGGTGCGCCCCGAAGCCGAGACGTATTTAGCCGCCGACCACGACCTACGCGTCCTCCAGACTTGGGACGAATTGATGGCGCTGGTCAAGAAGGAACCTCCGGACGCCGTCCTTCTGGATATCGATACCGTCGGAGAGCGGAGCCAGGACGGAATCGCCGCTCTGGCTGAGCTACGTGCGATGGTACCCGATTTACTGCTGGTCGGGCTCACGCGCTCGAACAGCCGGAACCTTCGCCTCCGCGCTGTCGATTCGGCAGTGGACGAATATTTTGTGGCTCCCATCAATTTCGAGGAGGTGCGGATCGTTCTCGGCCGAGGGTTGGAGAAGCGGAGAGCAGAGATCGAGTACCGAAGCCGCCACGGCGAAGAGGTTGAGCAGCAGGCATGCGGCGAATTAATTGGCGGCAGCGAGCCGATGCGACGAGTTTACGAAGCCATTCGCCGCGTCGCCAACAGCAGCAGCACCGTGCTGATTCGGGGGGAAAGCGGGACCGGCAAAGAACTTGTGGCGCGGGCAATTGTCGCGCTCGGTTGCCGTTCCGATAAGCCATTTATCAGCATCAATTGCGCTGCTCTCCCTGAGAATCTTATTGAAACTGAGCTATTTGGGCACGAGAGAGGGGCGTTCACCGATGCCAAAACGGCTCGGCCGGGGCATATCGAACTCGCTCATACCGGCACCCTGTTCCTGGACGAGATCGCCGCCCTGGGCCTCGCTCTGCAGAGCAAGCTGTTGCGCGTTCTGGAGGAGCACGTGGTCACCCGCATTGGGGGTAAGGTGGCCAAGAAAATCGATTTCCGCCTGGTGGCTGCCACGAATGAGGATTTGGAGGACATGGTCCGCGCCGGCCGATTTCGCGAGGATCTCTACTACCGCATCAATGTAGTTCCCATCGTTGTGCCCCCGCTGCGCGAACGGCTCGGGGACCTACCTTTGCTGGCGGATCATTTTCTTCGGATTTACTGCCACGCGAACAACAAGCCGCTAAAGGAGGTCGAATCCGAGGTGATGTCGGTGATGGAGGACTACGGCTGGCCAGGCAATGTACGTGAGCTTGAGAACGTCGTTCAGCGTCTCGTGTTGATGAACGACAGCCCGCTCATCGGCCTCAAACATCTACCCCAGCAACTGCTGGTCGCCAGTAACGCCAGCCAGGAGGCGATCCTCATTCCCGAAGAGGGGGTCGATTTCGACACGGAGATGGACCGCATCGAACTGGCGTACCTGACCGCTGCCCTGAACCGCACCGGAGGCAGAAAGTCCGCGGCCGCGTCTCTGCTGCGTATCGACACGCAGCGCATGAAATACCTTTGCCGGAAACGAAAGCTGTAACGTAGACCGGTTAATAATTAACCGTGTGTGGGTTAATTATTAACCGAACGGCATAGGCAGCCTGCGGATTTCGCTGAGTGAAAATTGCAACTCATTGATTTTGCGTGGCGTTCGTATCTCCAACGGCGGAAATGATTTTGGCAACTGCCGTGCTTAATACATGTTATCTGCAATGAGTTGGAGTCGCAGGCATCAAAAAATCGACTTTGGAGGAATTGCATGGCAATCCAGAAGAAATCTTTGATCGGCGGCAAGAGCACACCGAAGACAGCGGCACCTACGATGCCGCAAGTGAGCGAGAATCCTGGCATGACAAAAGTGGCGGCGACCAGAATCGCAGCCACCCGTGTGGCGGCAACCAGAGTAGCCGCTACGAGAGTAGCTGCGACTCGAGTAGCTGCGACCCGCGTGGCTGCAACCCGTGTGGCGGCGACCAGGGTAGCCGCGACCCGTGTGGCTGCAACCCGCACGCGCGCAAATTAGGCCGGGAAATCAGATCATCGTAAAGGGACCGCTTCACTGGCGGTCCTTTTCCGTTTACTACGCTACCAAATCCTGCGATCGACCAGGTCGTGGATGAAGATCCAGGCGAATCCGGCGATGCTTCGCCGGGCCACGAAGATCTTCGCCATGCCAGTCATGCCTTCCTTCAAAGTTCCGCCGTTCGTCAGGAATGCCGATCCGACATAAAAGCGCGGCGGAGTAATGCCTTTCAGCTGATCCTGAGGTATGAGTCCGGGCTCTACCTGGGAAGAGGCAGGCGCTACGGCTGACAGAGTGGCCGTGAGAGGCACGCTGTTCGATTCTGGCTGGAGCCTTACTTCCGAGCCCACGCGAACATCCCTCATTCCAAATTCGGGGATATATATGCGAGCGGTCATGGTGGAGATATCCGCCACTTCCGCGATCGCCTCGCCCGACTCGAGATATGCTCCGAGCAGATCATCGAGCCTCGGCGTAACGATCACGCCCGGGATTGGGCTGGCGATGCGCAGTAGAGCTACTTGATCGACCATCACTCGGTTGCGCTCGGCCATCTCGCGGCGATTGGACTGCACCGGTCCGAGATCGCCATTGCGCAAGAGCGCAAGATTCACCTGGTCAGAGGCGGCGTGTAAGTCGGTATCAGCGCGTGCCGCCGCCGACTGCAGTTCCAAATTGCTGAGTTCGACCAAAGGCTGGCCGGCGGTCACCGATTGCCCTTCCTGCGCGAGCACGCGCCGCACTCGTCCTGCGACTGTGGCGTGGATCCATGCCTGGTGCACCGGTTCCAGCACAAAGCGGCCAGCAACAAAGTCGGGCCAGACCGGGAGAACAATGATGAGCAGCGCGGCACACGAGAGCGCCGCAATGCGCGGCCTAGTCAGCCACGCGTTCACGCGTTCCTTCTTATCCAAATAGACGATTCTCATAAATCTCACCAACATTTTGATCCTTGATTTAAAAACCCAATACCCGATGGCGGCTGCAGGCAAAAAGGCCCAGTCCGGCGTATACGCTTGCAAGATGTGAAATGACAGCACCATCAGGAATGACAAGAGCAGATAGCCATAGAGTCCGGAAAGAATCGCATAGATGATGTAGAACGGGCGACGCCGCCGTGGAATATATTCCACCTCGGCCGGCAAATGAAAAATATTCTTGCGAACGATACCGGAAAGATAGGCGGTAGTCCTTTCTTTCAGATCCGGTTCGTGAATCAGCTCGCAGAAGATCAGGTATCCATCCAACTTGATCAGAGGGTTGAGATTCAGCAGCGAGACGCCGATCCCCGTTACCATCATGACCTTGTACGCAATATCGTGGATCACCATGCCGGTGGCCGTTCCCCACCAGATCACAGTCGCAATGACGCAGAGAATCAGATCGAACCAGATCCCTGCGATTGCGGTGGCAATCCGCTCCCACTTGCCGCCATAAATCCAGACTTGCGAAGCATCGCAGAAAAAGCTGGGGGCAAAATACATGAGGGTAAAGCCCATCTTCTCTACGTTGCCGCCGAAGTGCTTGCAGGTGAGCCCATGCGCGGTTTCGTGAAAAAATGCCATTGAGGCAAACAGTATCCAAAACTCCAGAAGATCGGTTCCTGACTTCGACGTGAAGTTATAAAACTGAAAGCTATCCGTCCAGATTTCTCCGAATTTGTCGGCCCACATCCCGAGCATGACGGCAAACGATAACAACGAGAGCAGAACAAACCAGGGCCTGTAGATGAACTTCAGCACGGGGTAGAGCCAGGAGATGTAACGATCGGCGTTTGGCCATTCCTTGACGGTGATGTCCGTGAAGTCGGGCACCTGAAAACGTTTGCGTCTCTTCCGGCGCTGGCCGCGAAGTTCCTGCTTGAGGATGATGTTCTTTTCCAACGGGGACTTGTAGATGAAATCGGTATTTTCGGAAAGGAAGCCGGCAATTTCGCGAACGCCCTCTTCGTCGAACAGTAGTCCGGTTTCCTGGACCGAGAGCTCCGAGATTTCCGCGTACGATCGACTTCCATTGAACATCTGGATCAACTTCCATTGCTCGGGACTGAAGCGCAAGACGACTTCGCTTCCGGGCACCTTGGCGATAACAACCGGCCGGTCGTTCTCGATGTGTTCTTTGGTGATGATGCGGGGGTCGAGCTTCGGCATGTCACGCCGGATTACGCGCTCCGGTAGATCGGGAAGTGCAGCATCCAGCGCCTGAACGATATTCATGGCAGCAGGTCAATGCGGACGGTGGCGAGCATCCCCGGCCGCAAGTCGGGGGCAGATCCCTCAATTTGAACCAGTACTTCAATGGTGCCGCTCGACGGATCCACAACCGGGCTGACATCAATTACTTTGGCGGCGTGCTTCTCTGCCGGGGAGATATCCGCCGAGGCTACGGACACGACTTGGCCCTTCTTGATATCTCCAAGCAGCCGTTCGGGCAAGGTGAATTTCACTTGCAAGGGTCCCATGGCCGTAACCCAGAAGAGCCGGTCGCCGGCGGAGACCTTCTGACCAACGCGGACGTAACGGCGGGCCACGATACCGTCGAAAGGAGCGATGATACTGGTTTTATCGCGCTCCAGTTCGAGTGACTTCTCGACCGCCTTCGCGTTATTCAGGCTCTCGGCTTCGCGCTGGACTTCGTATTCGTCGGCCTCTTCCTTATATTGCACATGCTCCAACTGCTCCTTCGGAATGACTTGCGCCGCATACAATTTTTCAGCGCGCGACCGGTCGACCCGCAAAACATTGGCTTCGGCTTCCCAGTTTTTAAGATTTGCTTCAATCGACCGGAGCTTGGCGGCAGCGGCTTCGACATCCGCGGAAATCTGGCGGTCATCCAACTTCGCCAGCAACTGTCCCTTGTGCGTCACCGTGCCGGGCTGAGCCGAGATCGACACCACCAAACCGTCGCGCAACGCGGCAACATCCACCTGGTTTTCAACCACGACCGGGCCTGAAGCGACGAAGACGCTTTCCCTGGTGGAGCTGGATGAAACGTTGGAGGGCTGGCGAGCAGCTTCGGCTCGCACCGGAGCGGCGGCGACGATGGAGGGCTGCCTTGAGTCGCCGCAGCCGCAGAAACCCAGTCCCAGAATTGCCAGTCCTATCACGATGCAACGTTGCATGGGTTCTCCTCGCTTTACCAGCCGAACCACGACCAGATCTTTGACCACAGCCACATGGCAGGACGACGGAAGAAAACCTCTCCCGCTGGTCTCCATGCGGTGAAAATCTTGCTGCGGCCTTGCATCCCGACGCGGATCAGGCCCTCGTGATTGGGTACGCTCACTCGCGCAAAGAAAACATGATCGTCGCCCAGCAACTGGCTCCTCGGACTTATCACCGTCAGCTCTCCGCGAAACGTGCGCGTGGGAAATCCGTCGAGCTTAACCGAGGCCTTCGAACCGGGCCGGAGAAGAGAGACATCATGCTCATCAATGGCAACATCCACGGTGGCCCGTGAGGTGTCTACGACATCTGCAAAAGTGTCGCCAGGCTTCAGGTCTCGTCCGACAGCGTCTTCAATATGGGGAGTGGCAACGATGCCGTCGATTGGCGATCGCAATTGTGTCTCTTGTAAACGCTCCTGGGCGCGGGCAACTTCCGTGGTCCAGTAATCTGCTTGCACGCGCTCGATTCCGGCCTGCGAACTGTCATTGGCCGCGAGAGCCCGATTCATCTGCGAAACTGCGGTTTCGTACTTGACCTGTACCCCGGCCAATGCGGCGCGATATTGCCCATCGTCGAGACGAGCCAGGACCGTGCCCTGCTTGACCGTATCGCCTTCCCGAACACTCACCGTCTGCACCACACCCGCGACTTCCGGTTGCACGCGCGCACTATGAGCCGGAGCAACCACCGCGGATCCATCAACACGGAGCGGCAATGGAAAAGCCGCAAGAAAAAGCAGAGCGATGCCCGCACCGGCCACGAGAACCCAGCGGCGGCGCTTCTCCAAAGCCAGAAACTTGCGTTTTTTCTCGAGGATCGGTTGCAGCACGTCGATAAACGGTACTTCGCGGTAGAGCGAGGCGTTGCGCAACGCCACCGTAGCCTGTCCCGCCAGCACCTTGATCATTTCCAGATGTGCCGAGTTGAGGAAATCGGGATCGCTGCTCTCGAACGAAAGGACGCCGACGCGGCCGTCGTCATCCGCCAATGGCAACGCGTGGTACGCCCGCATCCCGCTGTCAGCGAAATAGGAGCGGAACTTGGCGCGGGTTTCTTCGCGCTCGGCTGCGATTTCGTCGCCGCGCTGGACCACGAAGATGGGTTCACTCGACAGGGAGCTCCACTCCAGTAATTCCTGCAGTCGCGCGATTTCGGGATCTTCGGGATTGATCTTGGCGATGCCCGACACCGCCTTCACTGGCATACGGCCACGCCGCTCCAGCGCGATGGCCGCCCGTTCGTACGGGATCACCGTGGCCGGGCCATTCACAATGGCATCCAAAACATGATCCAGGTCGAGGGTGGAAGTAATCTCGCCGCTGATCTTTACCAGAGCCTCCAGAATCTCGACCTTCCGTTCGGCCTGAAGCAGGCTCGCGTTGTGCAAGGCGTTGCTGGCGGTTTCGCAAATGTTAGTCAGCAGGAACTCGTCGTCTTCGTCGAAAGGAAATCCATCAAGACGATTGATCGCCTCGACGACGCCGACTAGATTCTCGTGCTCCAGCAGAGGCGCTGCCAGAAGCGAGAACACCAGGCCTTCCTCGATCCCGGCGTTGCGCTTCTGCAAGCGCTCGTCATCGGGGTTTTCCACCAGCACGCCTTCGCCGCTATCCGAGATATCTCCCGCAATGCCTTCGCCCGGCCCCTGCACCATGCCCAACTTTACCGTCGGGTCGTATCCTTCGCGGCTCACCAACTCGAGGGCATCGTTGTTCACCATCCATAAATTGACCCCCTGGACGTTCATCACTTCCTGAAATTTCTTTGCAATCGTGCCCAGGAGTTCATCCATCTCCAGGGTTGAGTTGAAGACTTTTTCCAGGTCATACATTTGAGCGATGCGGCTGATGGAATGGAGGTTGGTGTTGCGTTCGCGCTCATATGCAAGTCCCGCGGCGATTGCCCGGGCGGCCAACTCCGGAATCTCGCCCAGTGTTTCCGCCAACGCTTCTGGAAGCGGCTGATCGCAGCTCACAAGTTCGATCGCGCCCAGAAGAACTTCATCGAGCACAAGCGGGACATATGCCAGACCGGTGACCGTCCGCCGAACGTCAAGATGAGCGTACTCTTCGCGCTGCAGGTCGCCGCCTTCAAACTGCAGGAACGTCTTGCTGGCGGCGACCATGCCCAGGGTGCCGGAATCGAATTCCGGCACGTCACCGACCGTGATCTCCCCGGCAATGGCTTTGGGAGTCCACGAAGGGTTCTCCTGGTCGGCGATCACGTACACCACGACCGCGATGCCAGGCATTAGCTGCGAGGTCTGATCGGCGATGACTTGCGCGCGCCGGCCAACCTCCTGTTCTGTCAGCAGGGCCGCGGCAAACGGGGCCACGGGAACGGCAAACCTCGGCCTTCGAGTCGCCATAAGCGATCTTCTCTGAATTGCAGAGTTCGTGCTATCCACTTCCGGGCTAAGGGGGTAGCCCGGCTCGTCGTGACGCATTCTTTCTAGCGTGGCATCTTAAGCTGCTTGGGTTGGCTGGTCAACAGTTCAGTTGCCGCAATCTTGCTCGGGAGGCATTCATCGGACACTGGCGGTTACTGTGTGCGCAGCGCGTCACTGGGATACTGGGATATATGACAGCCGCGCGAGAAGCGGGAATAACCGAGGCGGCGCGAGTGCGAGCCTGAGAAATGGTCGAGATGTTTATTCAACTCGTAGGGTTCGCACGCGGACTCCCGCGTTTTGCCGAATAAGGGGATGGGTGGTGCCCGGAGACGGAATCGAACCGTCACGTCCCGTTAAGGACTCGGGATTTTAAGTCCCGTGCGTCTGCCAGTTTCGCCATCCGGGCCGACTTTGAATTGTATCGCTTTGCGCCGTCATTTAAATTCATCCGAAGAAAAACCGTCTGCAGGGCGGGAGAGTGGGGCTCCAGCCGGAACATTTCTGCCTCCGAAGGGCCGAATCCGATAACAAAAGTGACTAGCTCTAACCGAGAAAAAGGCGTTGCCCCCACTTCAGTGGGGTGTTCAAAAAGTGGTTGGACGGATAAACTTTGTGGCAAATGAGTGCAACAAATTTCCTGTCATGGAATGAGCACTGAATCAGCCAGGACTTGTGATATAGGAAAGACTCTTATAAAGTAGTGCTTGCAATCCCACTTCCCTGGTGTTCTTTCGGCTTGATAACTGCTGTTCCCAAAGCAGGCCCGGTGGCAAATTCCTAGTGGAGTAGTCATGATTCCGATCCATTTTCTTCCGTCCAGGGGGATGGGAAGGATCTCAATTCCCCGAAACAGTCTGCTGTCGATGACGCTCCTGGTGTGCGTCGCGCTGATCGGGGTCTGCTCCGGACAGGTCGCGATTCCGACCAGCCGATCGGACAACGCGCGGTCCGGCGCCAATGTCAACGAAACCATGCTGACGCCCAGCAATGTGAACAAGAATCAGTTCGGCTCCATTTTCAACTACCCGATCGACTATCAGGCGCTGGCGCAACCATTGTACGTTGCCAATGTGAACATCAATGTCAACGGACAGGTGTCGACGCATAACGTCGTCTATGTTGCCACCATGGCCGATTCGGTTTATGCCTTCGATGCTGACAGCAATGCTGGGTCGAATGCGAATCCACTATGGTGGATCAATTTCACCGATATTGACAACAATCCTGCGAATGGTCCTGTCCCCGGACTTTCGACGGCCAGCGGCCAATACCTCCCGTGTTCGGGCGGCAAGACCACCGGTTTCACGCAAGAGGGCATTGCCGGCACTCCGGTCATCGATACCACCACAGGCACGCTGTACGTCATTGCCAAGACCATGCAAAACGTCAACGGAACGGTGACGGTTTACCACTATTTGCACGCGATCGACATCACTAGCGGGGCGGAAATGTACGGCGGCCCGGTTCAGATTACCGCCACAAGCACGAGCCTTAAGGGCCACATCACCAACTTCAGCAGCTATCACCAGTTGAATCGGCCGGGACTGCTGCTACTTAACGGCGTGGTCTACGCCGGATTTGGTTCGAACGGATGCAACGACAGCAATACGGGCTGGCTGCTGGCTTATGACGAAACCACGCTGCAGCAGGTTGGGTCGTTCAACACTTCGCCGGATATTGGGCTGACTTCAATCTGGCAGACGGGCAATGGAATTGCCGCTGACGAGGCAGGCAACATCTTCGCCGTGACTGCGGAAAGCGCCGCCTACGGAGGGCAGAGCTACTGCAACAGCGTGCTCGAGTTTACCAACAACCTGTCTCTTCAAAATTCGCTGGCGCTGAATGACTATTTCACGCCCGATGACGTCGCCTATCTGAACGTCCACGATCTGGACCTGAGCGCCGGCGGCCCGGTCGTTCTGCCGGATCAGACCGGCCCCAACGCCACTACCCACCTGGTGGTTGCCGGGGGCAAGACGGGCACCCTCTTTGCTCTTAATCGCGATGACATGGGGGAATATAGCAGCACCGACGGTCAGTTGTCGCCACAGCCAGGAGGAACTGGCGGGCAGGAGATTGACGGTGAGGTCGGCCACCTGTTCGACTCGCCGGCCTATTGGAACGGAATGCTCTACTATGCCGCCGACGCCGACGAGATTAAGGCCTTCGCGTTGACCGGCACATATCCTCCGGTTTCTACCACTCCCGTCATGCAAACGTCTCGCGAATACGTGGGCAGTCATTCTCCTTCGATTTCGGCGAATGGGAATACCAATGGCATCCTTTGGGTAATGAGCGGTGGTGGTTTATATGCGTTCGATGCAACCAACCTTGAGCCGCTTTACAACACCAATCAGAGCGGAGTCCGCGACACGCTGCCGAAGACTGCTCATTTTGCTACTCAGACGATCGCCAACGGCAAGGTCTATGTGGCCACGCAAACCACTCTCCAGGTCTACGGGCTCCTGCAAGGATTGACTCTGGTCAGTGGCGCGAATCAGACGGGTCCCATACTTACGACCCTCCCCGCGCCCATTGTAGTGCAAGTCATTGACCCGTACAGCGGCGTTGGAATTCAGGGCGTAACCGTATCGTTCAGCGACAGCAAGAAAGGCACGTTCAGTCCCCCTAGCATGGCGTCCGATTCCAACGGGTACGTGACGACCAACTACACTTTTTCTAAAACCGCTGGCGCTTATACTCTCATGGCGAGCTCTTTGGAGGCTGCGAGTTTGTCCATTCCGGAAACGGCGACCCCGGGACCGGCGACACAACTGGTCATTCATGCTGGAAACAAACAATCGGCACAAGCGGGATCTATCCTTCCCACCCAACCGAGTGTCGCCACCATAGACGCTTATAAAAACGGCGTGCCTGGCATTACGGTAACGTTTGTGGACGAGAGCGGGCTAGGTACCCTCAATCCGAGCACTGCTGTTTCCAACAACCTCGGATTCGCAGCGGTCAGTTACCAACTCCCGAACACCGACGGAACATACAAGATTTCAGCCACTGCTACGGCATCCCAATGTCCGACGTGCAAGTCGGAAACATTCGTAGAAACTGCCACCGGCGATGCTCCCGCAAACCTGGGCGTGTTTTCGGGAAACAACCAGACGGCGCCGGTGGACACGCAACTGCCGCAGCCTCTGGTGGTGCAGGTTACGGATCAGAGTGGGAACCCAATCGCGGGAGTTTCGGTCGCGTTTTCGGCGCCCTCCGGCACTTTAAGCAGCGCCTCGGTAACGACCAACGCGAGCGGACAAGCCTCTGTAAACTACACGACAGGGGGTTCGGTTGGCACGGTTACCATTAACGCTGCCGTGAACGCATTGAATACGCAGTTCACGGTGAATGTAACCGAGTAACGATCGGGTGACCATCCGCGATGGAACAGCCATGTCGCTAGAGTGTCGCGGCACATTGCTCAGGGCTGGTACAGGCAACGGAATTTAGCAAGCGCAGACTTGGGTTTCCCTGCCCGAGCACCGAACGCCTACTGCACTGTCACAGTGAAGTTTACTGGATTTATGTCGGGCACCGAGGCGGTGACAGTCACCGTGCCTGTATTCGGACCGGTCGTATATTTGGTTCTGGCTATGCCGGCCTCATTGGTCCCGGGCGACGTGACAGAGAACGATCCTCCCGCGCCGTTGTCGGTGAAGGTCACGGTAACTCCGGGCACGGCATTCCCATTCGCATCCACCACTTTCACCACCAAAGGCTTCGGCAGCGGCGTGTTGGGGTATGCGGATTGATTGTTCCCCGAACGAATGCTGATGCTGGCCGGAGCCTGGGCCACGCACGTTTCAGTAAATGTGGTAGTGGCAGTACTGGGATTGGAGCACGTGATCGTGACCACCTTCGGCTCGACGGGAAGCTGGTACTGGAACGTAGCGGTTCCATTGGCGCCGGTCGTTTGTGTTGCACTGGGGATAAAAACTCCACCAGCTTTCCCGTCCTTACAGGTGATGCTGAGACCCTGGACCGGCGCCTGCTTGTAGGCATCGCTGGCCAGCACGGAAAGGGCGGTGGGCAAGATTTCTTCGGGGGCGCCAGTCTGGCCGTTACCGCCAGCAGAGGAAAGAATGGGAAGCAGACCATACACGGTCAACGCGCTTTTGCCGCCGACGTACACCTTGCCGTTCGAGATTGTCGGAGTCGCAAAACGAATCAACTCGCCCAGCGCGTCCCGCGAGTGCAGCGCCTGTTTGGTGTTGTAGAGCTCATTTGCGAGATTGGTCGGGTCGAAGGCGTAGAGAATGTGGGCGCTGTGCTCCAACGCCCACAGAACTCCATTCGTGGTTTCCTTCGCAGTGATCGAAGTGGAAGCAGCACCTTCGCCGCCAAACACCACGGTGGTTTGTGAAAGCGCCGGGGTCATCAGGATTCCGTTGACCAGAGGGAACTGCTTGATGTAGTCGCGGTCGCCAGCCACGTACACACTTCCATTCCAGTACGAGGGAACGCCGGTGAGCTCGAACGGGAAGCCTGTAATTTCCTCGATCACATTATCGTATGTCGTGTTGTATCCCCCGAGGTTGTCACGATTGATCAGGTAAAGCGTGCCCGCTTTTCCTCCCGCCACCAGTTCATGGGGGTAAATGCCGGGTTGATCGGGCAAAATCAGCGCTCCCGAAGAACCCAGGTCGAGATCGTTGTCCTGCAAATAATCTTGATTGTACGGGGTGAAATAATCGGTGGAGTAATCCACAATGCCCAACGCGGCGCCGTTCCAACCCAGTTTGAGAATGCTGTCACCGAAGTCGTTTTCCCCGCCGGGGCCATCGTAGGTTCCGTTGGCGGTGACGACATAAATGCTGCCGAATTCATCCACCGATGGTCCGGCTCCGCCTTGCCAGATCGACGACTTCTTGCCGTTCGGAGCGGTCTCAAAAACCGCTTGCTGCTGGAGGGTTTGCGAGTTATAGGCGAAGAGCCACCCGTTATACTCATAAATATCGCAGCCGTTTCCGCCGAATCCAATGTAGATCGATCCATTATTGTCCAGAAGCAGCGCAGGACGCTGCAACTGTAAAGCCACATTGAAAGTGTCCGATCCATAGCTGCCCGCGATCGTTGTCGGGCCGCCCAGAATGTCAGCGCCTGTCTGGATGTCGAGAGCGTGCAGGCTGAACGCGCGAACGCTGTCGGTGACCGTTTTGGCTACAACGTAGACCGTGGTTTTACCAGCATCAATCACCGGCGTACTGGTAATTCCGATTTCCGTGAAGCCGGTACCCTTACAGCCGAAGTCACCAATCGGATCGGGAGTGCCTCCATCGTCCAGACTCACTGACCAGATTGGAGCTTGGTTGCTGTCCGCATCAAAGGCATAGACGGTGTTGTTCTGAGTGACAACAAAAACGACGTTGTGTACGAGTCCATCACCCATCAGAACATTACTGGCATAGAGCGGCTGCCCGACAACGATACCGTCGACATTCTGGGTGAAGAGTTTTCCGAACTGATTCACGTTGACATTGGCTGGCGTGAGCAGGGTCTCATTGAGATTCTGACCGGTGCGCGCGATGTCGTTATGCTGAGTTAAGACATCGTTCTGGGCCCGGACCGGGGAAAGGCCGAGGAAAAGGACGGACAAAACGGCGAGCGCCGTCCAAAACCGCTGTAGACATGGCATCTGGCCTGCAGCCCGAATGCGAAGCGGATGAGCAATCTCTGCTCCTGCGTGCGCCGCGGAAGCTACTTGGTGTCCCATAACTACCTCTCAACTCAGGGATCGTTCATGGGGAGAGCAGTGACTAGTCAATTATGGCCAACGGCAATAGAATGCAATGGCACCAATGGGGGATATGCAATTGATTGCATACAGCGCTTCTTCGAGAAGCTTTCGTGGCAAGACCCGGCGCGTTTCCTATTGTTACGCTACGAGGACATGGTGGCCGACGCCCCTCGCGAACTGATGAAGATTATTGCCTTTCTGGGCAAGACCGCCAGCGCCCAGCAGATTGCCCAAGCCGTGGAACGAAGCTCGGCCGGCCAGATGCGGAAACTCGAACGAGCGCAGACGGACCAGTGCGAACTGACGAAAGGGTCACGGAAAGATCTGTCCTTCGTGCGTGCCGCAGGTTCGGGCGGATGGCGATCGGAGTTGCCCACCCCGATGGTCGAGAAAATCGAAGCTGCTTGGGGACCCGTGATGCGCACACTCGGTTATGAACTGAGCACGCAGCCCCCTTCACCAGAGGCGGGGGATCGCGAGTCCTTCGGAGTTCTCACCACGCCGCAGTGAAAAAGAAGGCCCGAAATCTCAGTTTTCAGGTAAGAACGCCGCGTTCCTGCGACCTGATGCACGTTTTGCCCCAAGATCCATGCGGACTGGGCGAATCGTCGGCAATTTTTTTGAGCTTGCGGTGATAGTGGTACTGCGACAAGACGACGTCACGCGGGTCGCGAACAAGGTAGATCACTCGCGGAAATCGCGGATCGAAGCAATCGTGGCTCTTGATGAGCGCACACGTGCCGCGAATCTCATCAAGGTTGCCACCTGCGAGAGCAACGTGTTACCATCGAACTCGTTACGAAAACGAGAAGAGACAGGAGTGCAACAGGTTAGTGTTAGCCAGAGAGCAAAAGCAATCCGTCGTTGACACGTATCGCACGCACGCTACCGATACTGGCAGCCCCGAAGTTCAAATCGCGCTGTTGAGCGAGCGCATTGGTCAGCTGACGGAACACTTCAAAACGCACCAGAAAGATCACGGCTCGCGCCGCGGACTTCTCATGATGGTGAGCAGGCGCCGAAGTCTGCTCGACTACCTGAAGAAGTACGACTCGGAACGGTATAAAACCGTCATTTCGAAGCTCGGCATCCGCAAGTAATAGCGCGACCGGCTCCGTGTGGGGCCGGTTCCAGACCTGAAGTTCCGGGCCAGGATTTCCAGACGTTTCTAAACCTGGTTTCCAGACCTCCGAGAGCCTTTGCACAGTGCGTTTCCCAACCGCGGCCCTGGCCTACGCCCGTCCAAGCGGACTCCGTATCTTGGCGCACGCCCTTCTGCCCAACTTCCGTCCCATAATGAGGATGAACTATGAAGCCTGAAGTCACCAAAGTTTCCGTCGAACTCGCAGGCGGGAAACAACTCTCTATTGAAACCGGAAAACTTGCCAAGCAGGCCCACGGCGCGGCTGTCGTGCGCTTTGGCGAAAATGTTGTGCTCGCCACTGCAACCTCGAACCCCGAACCGCGCGAGGGCATCGATTTCTTTCCGCTTACGGTTGATTACCGCGAGTACACCTATGCCGGTGGACGCATTCCCGGCGGCTTTATCAAGCGCGAAGGGCGCATGAGCGAGCGCGAAACTCTTACCTGCCGCCAGATTGACCGGCCGGTGCGTCCTATGTTCGCCGAGGGATTCAAGTGCGAGACCCAGATCATCGCCCTGGTTCTCTCCGCCGATACGGAGAACGATCCCGATGTCTGCGGCATCAACGCCGCTTCGGCCGCGCTAACACTTTCCGATATTCCGTTTCTTGGCCCGCTCGGCGCTGTCCGGGTTGGATTGATTGACGGGCGTTTCATCGCCAATCCCACCTATTCCGAAATGCGCGACGGCTTGCTCAACATCATGGTCGTCGGCACGGCCGATGCGATTGTGATGATCGAGTCGGGCGCGAAAGAAGTGAAAGAAGAGACGGTGGTGGATGCGATTGAATTCGCGCACACCGAAATCAAAAAGATTTGTGCCGCGATCAGCGAACTGCGCAGCAAGGTTGGGAAGCCAAAGCGTCAGGTAACGCCGCCGGAATTCGACGAGCCTTACCTGAAGGCGATGGAAACGAAGATCGGCGCGCGGCTGGCGGATGCGCTCGACACGGCGAAACATCCGAAGGCCGAAAGCTACGAACTGGTTCGCGTACTGGAGAAAGAACTGGTCGCTGCCGTCCCCGAGGACGACGACAAGGGCAAGGCGAAGGTCAAGAAGTATTACGAGATCCTGCGCGAGCGCATTTTCCGCAACCAGGTGATCGACCACAAGCATCGTCCCGATGGTCGCGCTTTCGATCAGATCCGCGAGATCTGGATCGAAGCCGGAGTTCTGCCGCGCGCGCACGGCAGCGCAGTGTTTACCCGCGGTGAAACGCAGGCATTGGTTACCACCACGCTCGGGACCAGCGACGACATGCAGCGCCTTGAAGGCTTTGAAGGCGAAGCCAAGAAGCGCTTCATGCTGCACTACAATTTCCCGCCATTCTCGGTTGGAGAAGTTGGCTTCATGCGTGGCGCGGGCCGTCGCGAAATCGGCCACGGTGCACTTGCCGAGCGCGCCGTTTCCGCCGTGCTTCCGACCGAAGACAACTGGCCCTATGCGATGCGCGTCGTCTCCGACATTCTGGAATCGAACGGGTCGTCGTCGATGGCTACGATTTGCGGCGCTTCGCTTTCCCTCATGGATGCGGGCGTGCCCTTAAAAGCTCCGGTGGCTGGAGTTGCGATGGGACTGGTGAAGGAAGGCGAGCAGTATGCCATTCTGACCGACATCGCAGGCGCGGAAGATCATTACGGCGACATGGATTTCAAAGTTGCCGGAACAAAAGATGGCATCACCGCCCTGCAAATGGATATTAAGGTTGCGGGCATCACCTCGCAGATCATGCGCGAAGCGCTGGCCCAGGCGCAGCGCGGGCGTTTGTTCATTCTCGGAAAAATGGACGAGGTGATCACCGAAGGTCGCGTGAAGGTTTCGGCGTATGCGCCTCGTATCTACACCCTGCAGATTCCGGTCGACAAGATTCGCGACGTGATTGGGCCCGGTGGCAAGATGATTCGCAGCATCATCGAGCAGACCGGCGTAAAGATCGACGTGGAAGATTCGGGCAAGGTCAACGTGGCTTCGAACGATGAAGTCTCGGCCAACAAGGCATTGCAGATCATCAAGGATCTGACGGCGTCGGCTGAAGTGGGGAAGACTTATCTCGGCAAGGTCAGCCGGTTGGCGGATTTCGGCGCGTTCGTCGAAATTCTGCCGGGCTTGGACGGCCTGCTCCACATCAGCGAAGTCGCCGAACACCGAATCAAAGATGTTCGCGATGAACTGAAAGAAGGCGACCAGGTGCTGGTGAAAGTTCTGGCCGTCGAAGGCAACCGGATCAAGCTGTCGCGCAAGGCGATTCTGAAAGAGCAGCGCGCCAAGATGGGCGGGGCTCCGCCACCGGAAGGTGATGCGGCTGGGGAACGATATTTCATCGTCTGGTCCGGCGCCAGCAGTATCGCAGGGCACTCCCACGGCGGTGATCGAAGGCGGCGCGGAATTTGACGCCGACGACGAGCCGAACTTCAATCGCGTGGATGGTGTGGTCGCGTCGGTGGAAGCGGGCGCTGCGCGTCCGGAAGGCAGTCGCGAAGGTCGTCCCAGCGGCGGTGGTGGCGATCGTGACCGTAATCGCCGGCGACGCGGTCGCGGCGGCCCGGTCGTGGCCCAGGCGGCGGTCGGGAGGTCACGGTGGTGGCCATTCCGGCGGCGGCGGGGGCGGACGCGGAAGAAGGTAGAACAGCTATCAGTTGTCAGTCGTCAGTTTTCGGTAAAAGCGAAGGGCCGCAGCGATGCGGCCTTTTTCTATTGGGCAGATTGTCAGAACGATAATCAGAACGACAAGCGCTTGAAGATGCCTTCGGGAATCTGCTGGACGGCCGTCATGAGGTAGCGCCAGATTCTTGGAGTGTAGAGGACGTCGGGGGCGCGGCGTTCGAGCGCGCGTACGATGTCGCGGGCAACCTGCTCCGGATCGGCAAAGCGCGCCGCGTTGGGCAGATGATCGGTCATGGGCGTCTGCACCGGCCCCGGCTTGATGGTGATGACGCGGACGCCGGCGGGATGGAGGCGGCTGCGGAGTCCCTGAAGAAATAAGGAAAGAGCGCCTTTGGCCGAACCGTAGACGTAGTTGGAGCGGCGTCCTCGATCTCCGGCGACTGAAGTGATCGCGGCCAGGCAACCGGTACGCCGGCGCTCCAAGTCGGCGGCGAACAAAGTCAGGATCGCGGTGGCGCTTACAAAGTTGACTTGCAATTCTTCCAGAAGAGTGTCGACCGAGGATTCAGAATCCTTCTGCTCGTGCATGGAGCCGTACGCGAGCAGCACGGTGTCGAAATCGGGGAACGTGCGCTGAACAGATTCGAAGAGGGCTGCGTGCTGCTGGATCGAGGCTAAGTCGGCGCGGTACGTCAACACCTGTGATGCGCCTCGTACAGCCAAGTCGGATTGCAGTTCGGCGAGGCGTTGCGCCGAACGCGCTACGAGAAGCAACTCGCAACCCCGGCGAGCCAATAGCCGCTGGACTTCCAGCGCAATTCCGGAAGTGGCGCCGAGGATGATGATCTTTTTCATGATTGCACCCCCGTTACCCGTCGCCAGAACGAGGACGACATCTTCGGATCGATATAGGGAACAAAACTGCGCCAGCGCGGGTACGAGGCTTCAAACAGCGCGGGGCTCATGCGAGCATCTTTGGCGGGATAGAGCGCGCCGCCGCTTTTCTGGACAATCTCATCAAGCGACTGCATAAGCTTGCAGAGTGCGCTCGCCGCGCATAGCAAAATCAAGCGCAATGGTAAGTCCGGGGCGCGGGAATGAGAGCATACCCGCCGGTGGGGCAGCGCCGAATTGCTTCAGGACCCCTAAAAATGAGCCCATGCCGGAGCGGGCGATACGATCCAGTAACTCTTCGAAAGCTTCGAGGTTGGTTTCCGGAATTACGCACTGATATTGCAGAAATCCCTGCCTACCGTAGAGCAGGTTCCATTGCCGAATCGAGTCGAGCGGATAGAAGAACGAGTCGTAAGGAACCACGGACGCGCCCTTTCCGCATCGCGTGAATCTTGTAATAAGCGGCGTTGAAGGCTTTTACGGAGTAACGGTTGAGCATCCAGGCCGGCAGCGCGAAAGGCAATTTGGGACCACGCTTGCGATGAAATTCCTTGCCCCGCTCGGCGGCATGGTTGCCGCGAAAAAAGATGCCGCGTAGGTTCTTTCCGGCAAAACAGTCGAGCCACGCCACGGTGTATTCGAAGCGGTCGTTACTGTCGCGGCTAAGATCGAGAAATGAGTTGAGAGACTGAAAAGGGACGAGCTCTGCGTCGATCCAGGGGCCCGCCACGCGTTTGAGTTGAATGTCAGCCCAGGCAATGACGCCGGTCAGTCCGAGTCCACCGATGGTGGCGCGCAGCATGCCGGGATTGTCTTCGGCACTGCAGATTACCAGCCCGTCGTTGGAGCGATGCAGTCCGATCTGGCGGACGTGAGCGCCGAAAGTTCCAGCGCAGTGATGGTTTTTGCCATGCACGTCATTGGCGATCGCTCCTCCGACCGTCACGAAGCGAGTGCCGGGCGTGACGGGAAGAAACCATCCCTTGGGAAGAAATACGTCGACGATGTCGGAGAGGCTGACGCCGGCTTCGCACCGCACCATACCGGTCGATTCGTCAAATCCGAGAATGCGGTTGAGCCGGCAACAGTCGATCAGTTCGCGGCCGGCGTTGAGACAAGAATCGCCATAACTGCGCCCGAGACCATAAGGAAGCAGGGAACCGGGTGCGGCAGCTTTGAGAATTTCCGGCAACTGGTCGTTCCATGCCGGACGTGTGAACACGTTGGTGCGCGACCTTCGGATAACGTCCCCATGAGACGACTGTGGTGACCGGGCGAGCCGGTTGTTAGCGGACTGTGTTTGCGCGTCGAGCTGCGGCATAATCTGACCAGACATAACCGTTACCAATTCACATGAATCATGCTTGCGGCGATGACGCCCGCCGAGGCCAGGGCCACTCCGTAACTGACGGGGTCGCGGATCGCGAGCGTAACGGGATCTTCCTTCAGCTCTCCGCGATGTGCCAGAAGCCAGGTTCGGCTGAGCCAATAGAGAACGATGGGGCAAAGCAGAAACAGAAATTCCGGCGAGGAATACAGGAGGCGTACATCCGGACTGTGAACGTAGAGGCTGAAAATGACAACGGCGGAAAAACTGCTGCCGACGCCGAGCGAAAGCAGGAGTTCGCGGTCGCCCGTGCGATAGCCACGCCCGGAGTTTCCGGCTTTAATCAAGTCGCTGGCATTGAGTAACTCGGAGTAACGCTTCGCCATCGCAAGACTTAAGAATAGAAACATTGAGAAGGCCAGAAACCATTGCGAAAGCGGCGTGGAGGAAATCATAGCTCCGGCAAGAATGCGAAAGCTGTAGAAGCTGGAGAGAACAAAAACGTCGAGCAGGGCGATCTTCTTGAGATAGAGCGAATACAGCATTGTGAGAGCGGAGTATCCGAGCAGAACCAGACCAAATTGCAGGTCGAGCAAAAAGCCCAGCCCAAGTGACGTCGAAAGCAGGATCAGCGAGGCGAGCAAGCCTTCGGGGATTGAGATGTCGCCTGCCGCGAATGGGCGCTCCTTCTTCCATGGATGCTCGCGATCGGAATGCAGGTCAAGAAGGTCGTTGAGAATGTAGAGTCCTGAGGCGCAAAAGCCATAAAGCGCAAAGCCGGCGAATGTGCGGAGAATAGGCGCGACGGCGAGATTGTGCGAAAGAGCCAACGGTAAGAAAAGCAATAGATTTTTTGCCCAGTGATGTCCGCGAAGAGCGCTGATCCACATGTGGAGCTGACGCGCGTAATGACAGGCGTGGTTCGAGGATCGTGGCTTTGAGCGTGGTTACGGCAGCGGCTTGCTCGGCGCGAGCTTCGGTTCCGACCACGTATGCGGCCCGGGCATTTCGCCAAACCTCTACGTCGGCGGCGGAGTCTCCCACATATTCGAAGCCGGTTGCAGCGTACCGCTGTGCCAGGAACGCAGCTTTGGTTGCTCCCTTGAGATTCACGCTGGCCGTCGCTGGCGTGGACTTCGTCGAAGAGTCCGAGATAACTGGAAATCGTTTCGGCCAGTTCGCGGTCGGCGGCGGTTGCAAGCGCAATGCGGCGGCCGGCGGCTTTTTCCTGCCGGAGAAGTTCAAGAACCTGCTGCCGGTACGGAAGACGGGCGGGGTTCAGATGCATCCTGGCAGCGAGTTGTCGTTTGAATGAGGCTCGGCCGCCAAGCAACCAGACCGGGAGCAAAAGGAGCGTGATCGGTCGGATTTTTAGCAACGCGAGTACGCACTCCCAAAGGACGTTCCCTCGAATCAAAGTGCCGTCAAGATCGACGCACAACACCGGCGACGGCGCTTTGGCGGGTTTCGCTCCTGTGACGGAACCCATGCAATGATCGTCGCATAAGCAAGAGGGTGAAATACGGGAAGAAGTGGGACACCTAGGTAACCTGAGTAACATGCGCCGGATAGAACAGGAGGTTAGTATGAGCTGATTGAGAGCGGTTCGATCTGCTCTGGAAGCGAATCCCCATGAATAACACCCAGGAGCATCTGGAACCCAGTGCAGCACAGTTGTTGACCAAGTATCTGCGGCGGCCGGGCATTCTGTTGCCGTTGCTGGGACTGGTTACTTTCGTACTCTACAGCGGCTCGCTGTCATTCGATTTTGTATGGGACGACTGGCCCCAGATCGTGAACAGTCCGATTATCCGGACTTGGAGCAATCTGCCGCGGGCATTCGGCAGTGATCTTTGGTATCACGTGGCGCGACACCAGGTGTATTACCGGCCGCTGTTCGTGGCCTGGTCGATGCTGAATTACACCTTGTTCGGATTGCGTCCGTGGGGATGGCATTTGGGCGCGGTTCTGCTGCACGTCTGCGCAGTTGCCGCAGTGTTTTGGTTGGCGCGGAGGTTGGGACTGGAATATTGGACGGCGGCGCTCGCGGCGCTGATTTTTGCCGTGCATCCGATTCACATCGAGCCCGTCACTTGGGTTTCCGCAGCTTCGGACACGATGGTGACCATGTTTGCCGCGATGGCATTTGCGGCGTTTCTTAACGGACGCGATCTGGAGAGCAATCCCGAACGAAACAAAAGAACGGCGTGGTGGATGGCGTCGCTGGTGTTGCTGGCATGTGCCTTGCTGACAAAAGAAATGGCGGTCGTGTTTACGGCGCTGGTAGGAATTTACGCATGGTTGCACCCGAAGAACAAACAAGCATCTTCGGGACGGAAAGTTCTTGCGGCCGTGTTGGAGGCGACTCCTTACGCGGTGGTAACGCTAGCGTATGCGCTGCTGCGAAAGCACGCTCTGCCGCACGCGACCGGGCAGTTTGATCCTAGTCATGGGATGATCGACGTCGCGCGAACTTTGCCGCTGGTGCTATCCGTCTACCTGCGCCAGTTAGTGCTGCCGGTTGGCATTACCGGCCTCTATTACACGCCCTATGTTACGAGCGCAATCTTGAGTCAGGTGGTGTTGCCGGTAGCGGTGTTAGCGGCTGTTGTGGTTGCGCTGTGGTATTGGAATCGGCGCGAAGGGAAATCCTCGGTTGCGTTTGCGGGGTTGTGGCTACTGGTGGGACTGGCGCCGGCACTGTACTTGCGAAACTTTGGCAACGGCGATTTCGTGCGTGACCGTTATATGTATTTGCCTTCGATCGGATTTGCGATGCTTGCGGCCATCGCACTGCGGCGGCTGCCTTCTTTCAACAAATGGAATGCGCAGGCAGTACAAGTGTGCGCGGTCGCTCTGCTGTGCGTTGGTTACGTGGGTGCATCGCTCGCACAGCAGGTGTACTGGGGAAACGATCTGCTGCTTCTGGTGCGCGGGCAGTCACTCTATCCGGATAATCCGTATGCCAACGCCGGGCTGGCTAAAGAGTACAGCCAGCGAGGGGCGCATGATCGTGCGATTGCGCTGGCGGAGTCGGTGGTGAAAAATCATCCGGAGTATGGCTACGGCCCGCTGGCGCTGGCGGAGGCGTATATCGGCGCAGGTCGCTTCGAGGAAGGCCGCGTGTGGCTGGACCGCGTGAATCCGGATTACGCAAAATCCGAAGTGGGCATGTCGGGACTCGCTGGCCTGTACGGACAAATGGGCGATTACGATCGCGCTTTCGCGTTGTGCTCGGAGATACTGGAGAAGGAACCAAATCTTTATTCGGCGCTCTACAACTGCGGCAACATTCACTTAATGGACGGTCAATACCGCGACGCGGAACAACTGCTGACACGTGCTGTACAGTTAGTGCCCGAACAAGCGGCTCCAAAACATTTTCTGGGACGCGCACTTTTACAGGAGGGACGAAACGCGGAGGCGCAACCTTACCTGTTGCAGGCGGCGTCCATGGATCCCACGGTTTGGGACTATCACTATTGGCTTGCGGAGTCGTTGGAGAAAAGCGGGGATCTTTCCGCTGCGCGAGCCGAGTATCAGCGGGCGTTACAGTTGAACCAGGACAGCAAGGAAGCAAAGCTGCGACTCACCGCGCTGGAGGCGAAGTGAAGGTGGAAACGAGAAAACCTTCTGCGGAGTCGGCGCTGCTGACTGAGCCCGTTTTGAATGGACCATTGAGCGTGGAAATACGCGTTCAAGCAGAGTGCGCGGAGGCATTGGAGGCCCGCGACAGGGGAGTGGTGGGCGGGGCCGCCGCTCAAGGTTGGATGGTTCATTTGCTGGTATTGGGTGCGATTTTGGCGATCGCGGGGGCTTATGTTGGCGCCCGTATCGGCAGCGGTTGGGTTCCGGCCGACGACGGTACTCTGAGCCAGAGTGCGGTGCGGGTGATGCAGGGGCAGTTGCCGCATCGCGATTTTGCGGAGATCTACACCGGCGGGCTGGGCATCATCCACGCGCTGGCGTTTCGCGTTTTCGGCGTAAACCTGATGTCGTTGCGACTCTGCGTATTTTTGTTTTTTCTGGCATGGATTCCCGCTGTCTACTACATTGCTCTACGTTTCACATCGGCGTTCGCGGCCGGCCTGATCACCTTGACGGCCGTGGCGTGGAGTTATCCGAATTATCCAGCGGCCATGCCGTCCTGGTACAACCTGTTCTTTGCCACATTTGGAGCAGCGGCCCTTCTGCGATATCTCGACGCACGAAAGGCGCGGTGGCTGTTTGTGGCGGGCGTTTGCGGCGGCCTGTCGATTTTGATCAAAATCATTGGCGCCTACTACATTGCAGGAGCACTTCTGTTTCTGGCGTTTCTCGAACAGAGCGATCTGCAGAATGATGAGCGGGGAAATGGTGATCAAGGCGATGAACAGAGGCATCGTGAATCGGCGATCACGGGGAAGCATGCGGTTCCGTATCGTGTATTCAGCGCAGGTGCGCTGTTGCTGTTCGTGACAACGGTAGTCTACGTGTTTCACACGCGGCTGGGGATGGCGGAGCTCTATCAGTTTGTGCTGCCTGCCGCGGTGTTGGTGACGCTGATTCTGCTCGGAGAACGGAATGTGCGTAACGCGTCAACGGGCGAGCGATTCACTGGCTTGCTGCGTCTCGTGATTCCTTTTGTCGGAGGAGCGTTGACCCCGGTGATTGTTTTTTTCGTCCCCTACGCGAGGTCGGGAGCGCTCGGGCAGTTCTTTGCAGGCGTCACCTCGAGCGCGATCGCCCGCTCGATTGGGCTGGGAGTGATTCGTCCTGCTGGGATTGAAAAAAGCATATTCGCCTTGGCGGTCGTGAGCTTGCTGGCGGCGGCGATGTACTGGCGCGAATTTCAGGCCAAGGTCGTGGGCGCCGCGGTTGGCCTCGGTTTGACGGTACTGTTGGTGAAGGCCGCGACCTCGGGTGAGATCGTCGCGGGAGTGTGGTATTCGGTTGCGACGCTCACTCCGCTGGTCGTGGTTCTCGGCGCGACACTCGTGCTGGCGAAAGGGAAATGGAGTTCCTCGACCAAAATACAGCGGCAGCGCGTGATGGTGCTGATTTCTCTAGCGGCGATCTGCGGCTTGGTACAGTATCCATTCGCGGCTCCGATTTATTTTTGTTATGCGGCGCCGCTCACCTTGCTGGCTGCGGTGTCGATTATCGTGACCGCCAAAAAGCAACCGGGAACGTACGTGCTGGCCGCCGTGGCCGGGTTTTATCTCTTGTTTGGCGTGGTTGAATTGGTTCCGGATCACGTTTATGAGCTCACCCACACCGTGGGGCAGGTGGATGAACTGCACCTGGAGCGAGGCGGGGGACTACGAATCGAGTATGCCGCCAATTTCGTGGACCTGGTTCATTTTCTGCAACAGCATTCGCCAAACGGATTGATGTATGCGGGCAATAACTGTCCCGAACTGTATTTTCTTACCGGCCTGAAAAACGTAACCCGCGACGATGCCGGTGTTCCCGCAGAGGAACTATTGAAGGCGCTGCAATCCGACGACCTTAGACTCGTGGTAATTAACGAAGCACCGTTCTTTCCTTCTGCCATCATGGGTGACGAAGTCAGAGCGGAAGTGGCTCGCAGGTTTCCGTATAGCAGTCAGTTCGGCATGTTCCACGTATTTTGGAAGCAGTAATTCCTTGCAGTAATTCTTAAGATTGCCCTAGCGGCCTTCAGTGCCCGGCGAATGCCGCCGCAGGCGAGTGACGCTATGCGTGGGTACCTAGCGCGACTGCCTTTGGAGGGGAAGCCTTTCGCTCGGATAATGTACTCGCGGAAAACCAGGCATCGGTGCGACGAATCGCTTCGCGTAACGGGATCTCTACGCTGAGGCCCAATTCTTCGCGCGATCGCGCCGTACTGGGCACGTAGCGATGTCCCGGGGCGCCTGGCGTCGCGACTGGTCCAACATTGACCGCAACAGCGGGCGGCAACGCGGCGGCCACCTCGTCCGCTAAGGCGGCGATATTCAAAGCATCTTCGGAGCCGACATTGTAGGCACGGCGAGATTGTCCGTGGAAGAGAATCGTCCAGAGCCAGACCATCAAATCGGAAGCGTAAAGATACGATCGCACCGCGGAACCGTCACCGCGGACGCGAATCAGGCGATGGTGCAGGCTATCGGAGATAAAGTTGCCGATCGCAAAGTGCGCATCGAGTTGCATGTAGGGACCGACAAAACTAAAACAACGAGCAACGGTCGTCGCTAAGCGGGGTGAAGCCGCGAGCGTGCACAGCATTTCCGCAGAGCGCTTGCCTTCGGCATAGGCAGAGGCCGCATTGAGTGGATCAGGGGCGCCTTCGAAGGATTCGCTTACGTGAGTGACATCCGGTGGCTGGTTTCCGTAAACAGCGCCCGAACTTACAAGCAAGAATCTGCCAACAGAACTGGCGATGGAAAATTGCAGTGCGCGGCGGGTTCCTTCTACGATGGTATCGAACATCACGAGCGGAGCTTCGCTGTTCAGCTTGGCGCTGGCTTCGTTCGCGGCATGAATCACGTGCGAGAACGTGCCTTGCGGGAAATCGCCGTGTCGCACGTCGGCCGCATGCAACGTGATTGCCGGATCCTGCGCCAGGTGCGGCGCTTTCCCGGCGAGTGCGTTCGGATGCCGGCAGAGTCCGACCGCGCAAGCGTTGAGGTCCAGCCGGCGGTTTGCCCAGGCGAAACTCTCCAGCAGCCAGCATCCAAAAAACCCCGTAGCTCCAGTGATCAGGATGCGCTGGCCGCGCAGTTCCTGCCACAGCGGCTCGGTTCGGGCAAGAATGTTGTCGAGATCCTTTGCCAGTCGGTTCGTCTCGGTTGAGAGGCTCATAGTCGTGGCGTCGATACCCTGTGAACGGCGGAAGCAGCTCTCGCAAACTGAACGAAAATCGTTTCCATGGAATTCAGCGTTGACCGCAAGGATGCCTGGGTTTCTTCGTTTCTTCGATCTGCGGGATCCACACAAGCCCGCAAATCAGTTATCCCACACGCGAGCGGGTAAGGCAGAATTACGAAAGTCACACGGGAGGTGCTGGTCGTCCGCGAAAGAATAGCCAAATAAGCAGGTGATTATCGTTCCCGTCAGGATTGAGCGGGGGCCGCGGCCCGTTTGGGGAAAATGTCGCCAACGCGGCGGATTTCAGCACCGACGGCTTTCAGTTTTTCCTCGATGTTCTCGTAGCCGCGATCGAGGTGATAGACGCGATCGATAATGGTCTCACCGTCGGCGACGAGGGCGGCGAGCACGAGCGAGGCTGAAGCCCGCAGATCTGAGGCCAAAACAGCAGCGGCGCTGAGCGGAGTTCCGCCGCGGACGATGGCGCGGCGGCCTTCGATTTTGATGTTCGCGCCCATGCGCACCAGTTCCTGCGCGTGCATGAAGCGGTTCTCGAAAATATTTTCCGTGATGATTGAGGTGCCCGCGGCCTGCGTGGCGAGTGCCATGTACTGCGCCTGCATGTCGGTGGGGAATCCGGGATACTCTTCGGTATTCAAATCGGAGGCATGGTGCGGTTGATCGCCCATGACGCGGACCGAATCGGTTTTCACGGCCGTCTTCACGCCGGTTTCCTTCAGTTTCTGCAGGATGGCGGTGAGGTGCGCGGGGTCGCATCCGGTGACATTGACGTCGCCGCCGGTGAGGGCTCCGGCGATGATGAAGGTTCCGGCTTCGATGCGGTCGGGGATAATGCGGTGCCTGGCCCCACGCAGTTTGGCGACTCCCTTAACGCGGATGGTGGATGTGCCCGCCCCCTGAATTTTGGCGCCCATGGCGTTGAGCAGCGCGCCCAGGTCGGCAACCTCCGGCTCGCGCGCGCAGTTCTGCATGACCGTTTCGCCCTCGGCAAGCGTGGCTGCCATGAGCAGGTCCTCTGTGCCCGTTACCGTTATTTTGTCGAAAACGATTTCCGCGCCTTGAAGGCGATCCGCGGCGGCTTCGACGTAGCCGTGGTCCTGCGTGATCTTGGCGCCCAGACGTTCGAGGCCCTTGATGTGAAGATCGATGGGACGGGCGCCGATGGCGCATCCGCCGGGCAGCGAAACGCGGGCGTGACCGCAGCGCGCGAGGAGCGGCCCGAGGACGAGTGTCGAAGCGCGCATGGTCTTGACCAGCTCATAAGACGCTTCGGGAGCGGCCAGCGTGCGCGCGCAGATCGTGGTGCGATGATGGGCGCGTCCGTAGCCGAGTTCGACTTCGGCGCCCATGGCGGCAAGCAGCTTGCGCGTCGTCTCGATGTCTCGCACCTGCGGGATGTTTTCCAGAATCACCGGTTCGTCGGTAAGTAAAGCTGCCGCCATGCAAGGCAGCGCGGCGTTCTTCGCGCCACTGATTCGCACCGTGCCGAGCAGCGGATTGCCGCCGCGGATTACCAGCTTATCCATAGAGTGTGTTTTCGGAACTTAGACTTCGCCTTCATTCTAACTGTGATTGCGCGACTGCTGGAACCCACTCACGGTTCTGGCCAGCTTGATCGCGCTCCGCACCTGGCCTTGGGATTTTCTTAAGATGGTCGCGGCCTTAGCTCGTCCCACGCCAGCCTTGCTCATTACGAGGGCCACGGGAACGCGGCCGCGCGCCGATGCGAGGAGCTTGCGTGCTGCTCGCCGGTCAAGGCCGGCGGTGCTTTCCAGGATGCCCACCCCGCGTTCGATCAGCTTCGCATTCTTCGGATGGACGTTGACCATCAGGTTGCCGTAGACGTAGCCGAGTCGAGTCATCGCGCCCGTCGAGAGCATGTTCAGGATCATCTTCTGCGCCGTCCCCGCTTTCATGCGGGTAGAACCCGCGACCACTTCCGCGCCAACCTCCGCCACGATGGCTACGTGCGCCGCTTTGCCCAGCGGAGATTTCGGATTGCACACGACGGCAACGGTTCGGGCGCCGTGAGCGCGCGCATATTGGACGGCAGCGATCGTGAAGGGAGTGCGTCCGCTGGCAGCGATGCCCACGACCACATCTTTTTTCGTAGGCTTCTTCTTCGCGATGGCTTTGCGGCCGAGTTCGCGCGAGTCTTCGTCGGCTTCTACCGCCGCGCCCAGCGCCTTGGGTCCGCCGGCAATGACGAATTGAACTGTGCGCGGGTCGACGTCAAACGTGGGAGGACACTCGACAGCGTCGAGCGCGGCGATGCGTCCGCTGGTGCCGGTGCCGACGTAGATCAGGCGGCCGCCCTCGGCGAGCGCCGCAGCGATCAATTCGATTGCCTTCGCGATTTGCGGCAAGAGCGCGCTTGACGGCGGCCGCAACCTTGGCGTCTTCACCGGTTGATGATGCGGGCGATTTCGAGCGCGCTCTTGCTATCGAGATCGGCGGAGGCGGAATTGGTTTTCTCGGTGCCCAGGCGTCGGAGTTCCGTGGCCGTTTTTTTGCGTTTCAAGCGGTCTTCCCCAAGGCCTCAACCACCGCATCGTGAAATCGCCGGGCGCACCTGTTTGATTGCCTGGTTCGCGCAGTCAGGCCAAGTGCGATTGGTGAGCAAAGTGATCGAAAGTTGCCGCTCCGGGTCGATCCACAGGGACGTGCCCGTGTAACCGAGATGTCCGAAAGAACGTGCTGAAAAATATTTTCCGGATTGCGACGGCGCCGAGGGAGTGTCCCAGCCCAGCGCCCGGGAAGTGCCTTCCGGCGCGGCTTCCCGCCGCGAAAAAAGTTCAACTGTTTCCGGGCGCAGGATCGGATATCCGCCGTTAAGCATGGCGTGGGCAAAAATGGCGAGATCTTCGGCGGTCGAGAAAAGCCCAGCGTGTGGGGCAACGCCGCCGAGAATGCTCGCGTTCTCGTCCTGCACCTCGCCTTGAATGATGCGATGGCGAAAGCTACGATCGTCCGCGGTGGGACGGCAGAATCCTTCAAACCGTGAGCGGGTTTGAAGGTTGTATGCGTCATGCCCAGCGGACCGAAGATTTCGCGCTGGCAAAACACGTCGAGCGATTCATCGGCCAGCCGTTCAAGGGCGACGCCGAGAATAATAAAGCCGATGTCGCTGTATTCGGCGCGCGTGCCGGGAGCGGCGGTGAGCGGCAGTGGCTGAAGGCCAAGTCGCAGCAGTTCTTCGCGAGTTGAAGCGCGCAGAAAAAGCTTCTCGTAGGCGGGCAGGCCGGAGCTGTGCGCCAGCAGCATGCGCAGCGTGACTTCGCGCCGGCGTAGCAGTCAGCATTACCAGCGAATTCGGGGACGATCGCCGTGACCGGCGCTTCCAGATCAAGCAGTCCGCGCTCGTAGAGAATCATGGCCATGGCGGTCGTCGCGACGACCTTGGTGAGCGAAGCGAGATCGAAAAGGCTCGCGGTCGTGACCTCGGGCGAAGCTGGATCATAAGTGAAGCGGCCGAGCGCTTTGTGCGCGACGAGTTCTCCGCGGAAAGTAACAGCGAGCGAGCAGGCAGGAAAAGCGCGCGCGGCGATGGCCTTTTCCAGAATGTCGAAAGCCGCGCGAAAGCGCTCATCCTGTGCGGACCAATTGCGCACCAGGAAGGAAAAGCCCGCTTCTCGATTTGGCAGCGTCAGGTTCAAGAGTATTTTGTGAACTGATGGGGTTATAGCAAACGGCGCGAAGCCGAGGCAATCCGGGAGTTACTTTGAGGGCATCGTTGGTACCCTTCAGCCTTGAGCCGCATCTCCGCCGTCATGTACAGTCACAGCAGACGTGAAACACTTACCGATAATCTGCTGCTCGTCGCTCTGCTGTTTTCCGCCGCTGCGTTCTCCCAGACTCCGCTCGATTCCCGCCTCGCCGTTCTCGACCCCATCGTCAACGAAGCCATCGCCCAGCGCCAGATTCCAGGAGCGGTGCTCATCATCGGCCACGACGGCCAAGTGGTATATCGCAAGGCCTACGGCAGCCGCGCGCTCGAGCCACGGCGCGAGGCGATGACCCTCGACACGGTATTCGATTGTGCGTCGCTGACCAAGGTCATCGTAACCACAACAGCGATCATGCAGCTGTGGGAGCAGGGCAAGCTTCGCATGAGCGACCCGGTCGCGAAGTATCTTCCCGAATTTGCGCAGAACGGCAAACAGGATATTACGATCCGCCAGTTGCTGATCCACTACTCCGGCCTGGCTCCCGATCTGGATTTGACGAAGCCGTGGGAAGGCAAGGAGACGGCCTATCGCATGGCGTTTGAGGTGTCTCCAGAGCGCTCTCCGGGCGCGGCGTTTGTTTATAGCGACATCAACTTCGTCGTGCTGGGAGCATTGGTGGAGCGGCTTTCGGGCGAGTCGCTGGACGAGTATGCGGCGAAGCATATCTTCGATCCGCTCGGCATGAAAGAGACGCGGTTCGATCCTCCGCATTCGTGGGAGCTCGCGCATTGCTCCCACCGAAGAGGATGAGAATCATCATCTGCTGCGCGGCGTGGTGCATGATCCGACGGCGCGCCGGATGGGCGGGCGTAGCAGGAAATGCGGGGGTATTTTCCACTGCCGACGATCTGGCGATTTTCGCGCAGGCTTTGCTCGATGGCGGGCGCGGCATCTGACTCCGCGACGGTTGCGAAGATGACTGCCCCGCAGCAGCCCGTGAATGGAACGGCAGTGCGAGGATTTGGCTGGGACATCGATTCTCCTTTATCCACCAACCGCGGGGAATTATTGCCAGTCGGCAGTTACGGGCACACTGGATTCACGGGACGTCGCTGTGGATCGATCCAACAACCAAGACCTATATCGTGCTGTTGACGAACGCCGTGCACATGAACGTAGTCCGCATAAATGGTTGCCGCCAAAGGAAAAGGGAAGCGCGGTCGCCCTTGGACGAAGGTCGCGACCGCGGTGGCTGCGGCGCTCGCGCTCGATCCGGCCCAGGCGGAGAAGATGCGAGTGGCGACCATCACCGGTTACAACGAAATGCAAAGCGCCGCGCGCAAGCTGCCGGTGCGGAACGGGACGGTGAAGACGGGAATTGACGTGCTCGAAGAGACGAAGTTTCGCAGCCCTGCATCCGTCGCGAGGCGGCGCACCGAGAAGCATTGGACTGCTGACGAATCAGACCGGCGTGGACGCGGAAGGCCGCCGGACCATCGACGTGCTGGCAAACGTGCCGGGAATTTCGCTGGATGCGATTTTCAGTCCTGAACATGGAGTGACCGGGCACTCTGGACACAACCGACATCAAGAATACGAAGGATGCAGCGACCGGAATTGCGGTCTATAGCGTGTACGGGGCAAGCGATGCGGCGCGGCGTCCGCCGATCGATGTGCTGAAACGGCTGGATGCGGTGGTCATCGATCTGGCCGATGCGGGGGCACGCTTTTACACCTACGAAGCAACCACGGGATATTTTCTCGAAGCGGCCGCGAAAGCCGGGATTGAAATCGTTATTCTGGATCGTCCGGATCCGATTACGGGATCGTTTGTGCAGGGGCCAGTTTCGGATTCCGATGGCAATCATGGCGGGCATGAGAGTTTTACGAATTATTTTCCCGAACCGGTTCGCCACGGGATGACCTTGGGTGAGCTCGGAAAAATGTTCAATGCCGAACGGCACATCGGGGCGACGACTTGAGGTGGTTCCAATTGAAGGTTGGCAACCCGGCGACTGGTTCGATTCGACGGGGCTCGCATGGGTGAATCCGTCGCCCAATTTGCGGAGTTTGACCGAGGCGACGCTCTATCCAGGAGTGGCGCTGATTGAAGGCACAAACGTTTCCGTGGGACGAGGGACGGACACGCCATTCGAAGTGGTGGGGGCACCGTGGATCAAGAGCAGGGACCTAGCGGCATACTTGAACGCACGTACGATTCAGAGTGTCCGGTTCGTGCCGATTGTCTTCACTCCGTCATCGAGCAACTTTGCCGGGGAGCGTTGCGAAGGCGTGAACCTGATCATTCTGGATCGAAATACTCTGGACTCGCCAGAGTTGGGAATCGAACTGGCCTGGGCGCTGCGCAAGCTCTATCCGAATGACTTCAAGATGGAGAAGATGGCGGACTTGCTGGTCAATCAGGCGGTGTTTGATGCGATCGCCGCGGGAGAGGATCCGAGACGCATTGCCGAAGACTGGCAGGAACCGCTGGATGAATTCGTGCGCCTGCGGGAAAAGTATCGATTGTACAAGTAGGGAAATCTCAGCGCGTCCTTTGTGCACAAGAGCTCGGAAGGCGCATCGTCAAAATGCGCCACCACCACAGTTTGTACCCGATGTTCCCGCGCGCGTTCCTCAGCTACAATGCTGAGTACGCAGGTTGACCATGTCCGAAAATCTTGCTCGCATTCCAAGTTCGTTTTTCCGTTGTGCCGGCCCGAATTGCGGGGTGTTAAAAGGCGCGAGTGATCGCTGGTGGATCATGTGGAGTTCGTTCGACGCTTACCAAGTGCCGGTCATGCATCTGGCCCCGTGGGACGAGAAACTCGCCATACAGGAGGGCGCGATGCATGTTTGCGGAGAAGGCTGCGCGCAGAAACTGCAGTCGCAATTCATGGGCAATGTGATCGAGAGCCGGGCGCGCAGAAATGTTGGTTAGCGCTTGTTATCCCCAAAGGTAGGTCCTTCGATGAAAATGCTCGCTGCTTCGATTTGGGTTCTGCTGCTGATCGGAATTGCGACGGCACAGACGTCTGTCGTCCCCGACCCGAATGCGCCGTCGGTGGAATCGGGGAGGACTATGCTGACGATTCCGGTCGGCGCCTCCGTTCCACTCTCGCTGAAGCAATCGATTTCCACGAAAACGGCGAAGGACGGTGACCCGGTGTACGCCGAGACCGCCTTTCCCTATGTGATCAACGAACGTGTCGTGATTCCAGCGGGCACCTATGTCCAGGGAAAGATCGAGCATGTGCAGCGCGGCGGCCATGTTAAGGGACGCGCCGAGGTGCTGATCCACTTCACCTCAATCATTTACCCGAACGGCTATACGGTGTTGCTTGGCGGCTCGATCCAGAACACGCCCGGCGCCGAACAGACATCAATGAAAGATTCCGAAGGCACAATCCGCCAGGATAGCGAGGCCGGGAAAAAAGCGAAGGAAGCCGTCGGCGCGGCAGCCACAGGAGCGGTCATCGGCGGGGTAGTCGCCGGAGGTAAGGGAGCCGGCATTGGCGCGGGAGCGGGAGCAGTCGCGGGGCTCGCGGTTGGAATGCTCTCGCGAGGCGCCGATGTGCGGCTGGAGACGGGCGCTTCGATTCAAATGGAGATCCAGCGGGAAGTCGTGGTGGATCCAAGCCGGATTCCCTCACGAACTGAGGTTGTTGTCCGCAACTAGAATCAACCCCGCGTTCTCCGCCAGCAACTTTCTATTTCAATACAAACATAGCGTTCACATGCGCGGTCACCGTCACGTTCCCTGGAGAGAATTCCTCGGTTGGGGCGGGCATTGGCGCTGCCATTGCCGCCTTGGCCATACGCGGCATGGGTGCGGTCACGCGAATGTTCTCGAAGGTGTCGACCGACGCATAGGAGAGCTCGCCGAGCGTGCGACCGCTGGCGTTGGCAAGGGCTTGCGCAGACGTCCGCGCCCGGCGGTAAGCGTCGGCGACCGCTTTGCTCTTGGCCTCTTCGGTCGATTCGAGCGTGTAGCTGAGCGACTGGCTTTCCCCTACGCTGGCGTCGGCGAGCTGCTCCGTGACCGGTCCGATCTTGGAAAAATCCTTCAGCTTCAGGCTGACGCTGGTCGTGACCTGGTAGCCGATCACTTTGTGCTTCGGGTTCTTCCAGTCGTACTGCGGGTTCACGGCAAAGAACCCGATCTCCGCGGCCTTGGGATCGATTCCGTTGGCGCGCAGAACCTGGCGTGTGGCTTCGGCCTGCTTCGCCGCTTGGTCGTAGGCGTCTTTCGCGCTGTCGCCTGGCGACGAAATGTTGAACTGGACCACGGCGGTGTCGGGCGCGGTTTCAAACTTGCCGTCAGCACCAACGTAGACAGTATTGGGCAGAGCGTTGAGCGTAGGAGTTTGAGCAAGCGCGAGCCCGCTCAGAACGAGAATGGCGCAAAGAGTGAAAAAGTTGTTTCTCATTGATCTCATTGATCTTGATCTCTCCGGATTCGATTCCCCCCTGATTCCAGGAATGCAGCTTGGTCGAACCCAGCCTCCCGTATACACCCTAATGTTAGAACGCGGCGAGTTGCGGAAGTTGCCATGAAAAGAATGGAATGGCACAAAATTGCAAGAAATTAAGGAGCAATCAGCGACGATCCAACTGCGGACGGCGGACGAGGTTAATTCTTTGGTATTAGCGGTGGCATATCAGGTCCATCGGGGCGGGGAAGGGTGTGGCCCTGATCGTTGATGTCCCTTCGCAGGTCCTGCCAGATATTGTCGGGCATATCGAGAAATACCTTAACGATCTCGGGATCAAACTGGCGACCGGACCAGAGTTCGATCTCCTTGCGGGCGGCCTCAAACGATTGTGCCCGGCGGTAAGGCCGGTCGACCGTCATGGCGTCAAGCGTATCGGCGATCGAGAAAATGCGCGCTCCGAGCGGAATCTGGTCGCCTTTCAGTCCCCGGGGATAGCCCATACCGTCAAATCGCTCTTGGTGCGCATGCACGATTTCGGCAGCCTCCGCCAGAAAAGGAATGCGGGCGATGATCCTGTAGCCGAGGTAGCAATGCTCCCGCATGATTGCGGTTTCGGGATCCGTGAGCTTGCCGGGCTTCAGCAGGATCGCGTCGGGAATGGCGATCTTGCCGATGTCGTGCAGGAAGGCTCCGCGGGCGATTACCTGGATTTCTTCTTTCGCCAGGCCCATTTTGCGCGCGATGGCGATGGTGAATGCGGTCACGCGCCGGGAGTGGCCTTCCGTTTCTTTGTCCTTGAGATCGAGCACGTCGCCCAGCACCTCAACCATCATTTCAGTGGATTTTGCCAAGTTCGAAAGCGCCGTTTTCCATTGCTGGGTACGTTCCGCGACCAGGACTTCGAGGTTGGTCTTATAAGCGTCGTTTTCGCGCTTGAGCCGGCGATTCTCCAGCGCACGCCGAACTGTGGCCAGCAGTTGCTCGCGTTCGAAAGGCTTCGGCAGGTAATCGTAGGCCCCATTGCGAATCGCCTGCAGCGCCACCGAAATGTCGTGGACGGTGGTGACCATCACGATGGGCATGTCAGGGTAGCGTTCCTTGGCACGCTCCAAAAGGGCAATCCCATCCATTTCCGCCATCATCAGGTCCGAGAGGACGAGATCGAATTCCTCACCCGATTCCAGAATCGAGAGGGCTTCCACGCCGTTAGCGGCCTGGCGCGTCTGAAAATGGGCTCCCGCGAGCATGGAACAGACAATTTCGCGAATTGTCTCCTCGTCGTCTACTACGAGAATACGTTCGTTAGGCATGGCGCTATGTGAATGTACCGCTATTCTAGGCCCGAAGTTCACATTCCGAAAGTAACCACCGGGAGACGGAAATCCGGCAAAGACGGAGGTTGAGCGTGATATTTAATGGATTGGGTGTTCGTGCGCCTATTTATGGGCCTTTCCTCGCTATTTGGGAACTCGGCTGGCAGGTTGGCCGTCCCTTGGTTCACCGTCCACTCGTTGACGGCGCGGGAAACCTCCGCCCTCATCGTGGTGGTAGTGACCCTGCTTTTCTTCCGCGCTTTTCGCGAACGGTGTCTGCTGGTGTGGGCCGCGGGCTGGGTTGCCTATGGAGCGTTTCTTTGGGCAACACGCGCCGGGGAATCACACCTGGCATCGAGGTCCGTCGCGGAATTCGCGCAAGCCGACTTCATTCTGGCGATGGGATTATTCGGGGCCGCGGCGATGTTGGCGGCCCAGGCGCGGCGAGCCTTAACCGTGTTGGTCGCGGTCTCATGGGTGCTAATGGTGTTTGCCGCCATGCGTCCGGTATATTTTTCGGACGCGTTGTACTCGTTGGACTCGAAGTCCCTCGTGCTCGGGCTGGATGTGGCCTGCCGTCTCCTTGCGGCGTGGGCCGTCCTCGAGTTCCTGCGCTATCGTTTCGGGCGTATCGGCCTGGGTTCATTTCTCTTCGGCATCGGTCTGCTGACGCTTAATCTGAACTGGCCACGGTTCACCGGCCGGATTCCGACCGAAGGGTATCTGCTCGCAGAAGTGGTGTTCGGTTCGAGTCTTCTGCTCATCGTGCTCGACGATTCGCGGCTGCGCACACGGCGGCTGGCGGTGCTGAATGAGTTGACCGCGACCATCGCGCGCGGCCAGAATCACGCCCCCATGATGCAGTCCGCCTTGGAGAAATTGAAAGCGATAGCGGGGGTGAAGGCGGCGTGGTTCCAGTTGATGGAAGGCGACCATCTGGTACCCACGCAACACGCCGGCCTGTCGGGCGATTTTCTGCGAGCCATCGGTCAAAACGGGTCCGATGAAACCCAGGCCCGCATTCTCCAGGAAAACCGGGCAGTGGTTAGGAATCTCGCAGAAATGCCGGAGTCGGAATCGCAGCACCTGAGAAAATTCGGCATTCATCACGTTGTGCTATTGCCCGTGTTGGGCAAGAGGTCGGTGATCGGAATGCTGTCGCTCGGCTACGCGGGCAGGCGGCGTCATACCCGCGAAGAATTGGAGTTTCTGGAAACGGCGGCCCAGGCGCTGGGCATTGCGGTCGAGAATCTACGGTTGCTCGAGCAGGTGTTGCGCTCGCAGCGGCAGTGGATGAATACCTTCGATTCCATCCAGGATCTGATTCTGGCGCACGATGCGGATTTCCGCATTCTCAAAACCAATCAAGCCCTGCTGCAGCGCCTGGAAAAGGCGCCGGCCGATGTCTTGGGCAATCTCTGTAAAGACGTCCTGCCGCAAAGCCGCTCCTGGAGCGGATGCCCGTATTGCGAACGGGGCTCGGGGCTGACCGAAGGCTTGGACCTGTGTTTCGGCGGGCAATCCGTGGTTTCGACTTCCTCCTACGCTGAGCAGGGAAGCCAGCAGAAGGGCACCATCCACGTGGTGCACGATACCACCGAACGTCAGGTGGCGGAAGAAAAGTACCGCATGCTGTTCGAGCAGGCGCAGGAAGGCGTGTTCGTAGCTACGCCGGAGGGCAATCTGCTCGACTGCAACGATGCTTTTGTGACTATGCTCGGCTACAGCAGCCGCGAAGAATTGATGGCGCTCGACGTGGGCAGCGTGCTCAATGCGGTTCCGGAGGAGCGGGAGGCTTTTCGCAGGGAAATCGAGGCGCACAACTACGTGCGCAACTTTGAGATCACGGTGCGCCGCAAAGACGGCACGCTGCTGGTGGTGGCGCAGAGTTGCTTTGCAACCCGCGATTCGACCGGCCACATTGAACGTTATCAAGGTTTCGTTCTCGACATCACCGAGAAAAAACGCTCGGAAGACGAGATGCGGCGGCGCAATCGCGAACTGAACGCGCTCAACGCCATGGCCGTCATCGCCACCCAGTCTTTCGATCTGGATGAAATTCTGAACCTCACCCTGCGCCAGGTGATTTCACTGTTTGGAGCGGAAACCGGCTCCGTCTATCTGGCGGCGGAACCGGAAGGCACATATCGGCGGCGCGCCGGTTGGGGTCCGCGCAGCGAGGCCCGCGTGCGCATGGCCGAAGTTAATTTTCCCGAGGGCCTGGGCGATCTGGTGGTGCGCTCGCGCGCGGAGGTGGTGACGCAGGATTTTGTGCCCCACCTGCCCCCGGCCGTGGTCGAGTTCGTCTGTGCCGACCGCCTGCCCTATTGGATCTGGGTTGTCCTCTGGAGCAAGGATAAGCCCATCGGCATCATGGGAATTGCCAGCAAGGAAGACCGGCACTATTCCAGCAACGATGAGAATCTGCTGGTGGCCATCAGCCGCCAACTGGCCACCACCATTGAAAAAGTGCAGCTCTACGAAGAGACTTGCCGCGCCTACGAAGATTTGCGCCGAACCCAGGAACAACTGCTGCAAAGCGAGAAGATGTCGGCCGTCGGCCAATTGATTTCGGGCGTGGCGCACGAGTTGAATAATCCGCTGACTGCCATCCTCGGCTACGCGCAGCTGCTGGAAGGCGCCGGCCTCGATCAGCCGTTCCGCCGACTACGTCCGCAAGCTGTTCAAGCAAGCCCAGCGCACGCACCGGGTGGTCCAGAATCTGCTTTCTTTTGCCCGCCAGCGCAAGCCGCAAAAGCAGGAAGTGGACTTGCTCAAGGTGTTGGAAGAGTCGCTCACTTTGCGCGAATACGATCTGAAGGTCAACAACGTTACGGTGGAACGCGAGATTCCCGAAGGTGTGCCTTCGGTGGTCGGCGATCCGCATCAGTTGGAGCAGGTTTTCCTGAACATTATCAACAACGCGCTCGATGCCATGGTAGAGAACAGCGGCAGCGGGACGTTGAAAGTGCGCATGTTCAAGAAGGACGCTCACGTGTGCGTCGAGTTCGAGGACAGCGGTCCGGGAATCAAGGACCCAAACCGCATTTTCGATCCTTTCTACACCACCAAGTCGGTGGGCAAGGGAACCGGCCTCGGCTTGAGCATCTGCTACGGGATCGTCAAGGAACATGGCGGCGAAATCGTGGCGCGCAACCGCGATGAGGGCGGAGCGACAATTGCGGTCCGTTTGCTGGCCAGTGAGAAGCCAGCACAGCAGGAGCCGGTCGCGCCGCCGCGGCGTGAGTCGGTGCTGGCTGGCCGCGTACTCCTTGTTGAAGACGAAGAGGCGGTGATGGAATTTGAACGTGACGTGCTCGTAGGGGCAGGAGCCGAAGTCACCACCTCCATGAGTGTGGACGACGCGCAACAGCGTCTCCGCAGCAGTGCTTTCGACGTGGTCGTGATGAATGGCCGAATGCCCGGCGGATGCAGCGCGCGCGAAATGTATGAGTGGATCGCGACCAACTGCCCCGGGCTGGAAAAAGGGCTTCTGCTGGTATTTTCCACCGTAGCCGACGCCGACACTCGCACGTTCCTGCAGGAACATGGTGTTCCATCGCTGGCCAAGCCCTTCGAAGTGGCGGACCTGATTTCGCAGGTGCGTGGCCTGAGCCAGAGAGAAGCGAAATCGGCAGTCAAGACGGAAACGACCTTGAACGAGACAACGGAAGAGAAAGCTCAGCGCGCCAGCGCTGGAGTCTAACCCCGGAACGTCACCGAAGATAAGCTCGAAGTCCTAAGCGCCCGGCAATCAGTGATCAGCCATGCGCATTCGCTGAGAGCTGAAAGCTGAAAGCTGTTATCTACAGTTGTCCCTTCAAGCCTCGCATCATTTCTGCAATCAGCTTTTCGTTGCGCCGGTACCAGCGCCAGTGGCCCACTCTTCCGGCCTCCACCAAGCCTGCTTTTTCCAGAATTCGCATATGATGCGAAACGGTGGGCTGAGCCAGCTTTACCCGGCGCTCGATATCGGCGGCGCAAAGCCCGGTTTCCTTTTCAATGGAGCATCCGCCTTTTTCTTTCAGCGCCAGCAGAATCCGGCGGCGAGTAGGGTCGGCAATCGCGTGCAGAAAGCGATCGAGATTGGGAGCGGAGGAGGACATGGGAATTGGTAATAGGTGATTTGTAATTTGCAATTGAACCCCACAGACTCTCAAATTACAAATTACAAATCACAATTACAAATTCTCTATCTTTTCACAATCGGATTGTAACCATCGCCAATGAGGCGGTTGCGCATGCCTTCCGCGTCTTTCAGATCGGCGTAGGGTCCAACCTGCACATGATAGAACTTGTCGGTGGGAGGATTGTTGGCGCTGAAGGCTGGATATTGTTTTTTCTTCAGAGCCTCGACCAGCGCTTCCGCGTCTTCCTTTCGGCTCACTGCGGCGACTTGCACGTAGTAGCCGCGGTAGCCGGTGCGCACATCCGCGCCGCCGTTCACGGGAGTTTCCATGGTTGCGACCGCTGGTTGCGTGTTCGCGTTTATGAGTCGCTGAAGCTTGAGTCGGCGCGTCGAGCGGCGTGGAACCAGCCTCTGCCGTTTTTTCGCCTACCGCTTTATAAAAGCTGAAGTCGCTGGAGGTCGGCTGCGGGGCGGCCTGGGCAGCATCGTTTTTTGCGGCCGAGGGCCGAACCACAGTTGACGGAGCTCCAGTGGAAGCGCTCGGCCAGTTGCCTGCGGATGCAAGGGTAGTTTTTCTGCCCAGCGAAAAGCCGATGGCAAAGAAGAAAGCGCAAACCAGCACAAAGGTGAAAAAAATGGCCAGCATGCGGCCCGTGCCAAGCGTGATCTCCGTATCGTGCTGCGCCGTGGACATGGGAATTAAGTTGACCCTCTAGCCCTTTGCCGGCGCGGCTGGTGTTTTCGGCCCTGCCAGCAAGTTCTGCAAACCGGAAAAGAAATCGATCGGCACCGGGAAAACGACGGTAGTGTTTTTCTCGACCCCGATTTCCGTAAGCGTCTGCAAATACCGTAACTGGATACTGGCCGGTTCGGTGGACAACAAATGTGCCGCGTCCACCAGGCGCTGTGCGGCCGAGAACTCGCCTTCCGCGTGGATGATCTTCGACCGCTTCTCGCGTTCCGCCTCGGCCTGCTTGGCCATCGCGCGTAACATCGACTCGGGCATATCCACCTGCTTGACTTCCACGTTGGTGACCTTCACACCCCAGGGCGCGGTGTGCGTGATCGAGAATGCTCTGCAGCCGCAAATTAATCTTGTCGCGATGCGCCAGCAATTCGTCGAGTTCCTGTTCGCCCAGCACCGAGCGCAAAGTGGTCTGCGCAAACTGCGAAGTCTGGTAGGCGTAATTCGAGACTTCGACCACCGCCTTGTTGGGATCGATCACGCGCAGAAAAATGACCGCGTTCACTTTGAGCGTGACGTTGTCGCGCGTGATGATGTCCTGCGGAGGAACCTCCAGCGCTTCCTGCCGCAGCGAAATCCGCACCATGCGGTCGACGGGGGCGAAGACCAGAATCACTCCCGGACCCTTGGCCGCGATCAGGCGTCCCAACCGGAAGATGACGCCGCGCTCATATTCGGCCAGGATCTTGATGGAACTCAGCAGGTAAATGATGAGGATGACGACGACAACGGTGATCACCGGAAACCCGAGATCCATAAGAACCTCCCGCAACTCGCAAGCAACGCTCGCAATTCAGCGTATGAGCGGATTGTAGCGCACGCGAGCAGCTATCGGCGGTGACAACCTGCCTGAGCAGTTGTTGAGGAAGATTCGGGTGTTCGGAAACTATGGATAGGCAAATGGCCGCTCTTCGCTGCTGGTCCAGAAGTAGGCGAGAATGATCGCACTCGCGATCGCCGCGTAAGCACACCACAATGACGTGAATGCGTACCGTTTATATTCCATTACTATCAGAAGAATTGCCAGGTTCGCCCCGCCGAACACTACCATCATCCTGATCTTTGAAAAAAATAACGAGCCGCAGGTTGCAATCACATAGAGCACCGCGACCGCGGTATTGTTGGTCGCCTGGTTGATATACACGATGCTGTTTCCCCGGACGTAGACCTGCAAGGGATAAGCCGTCAGCGCCCACAAAATATAGAGCGTTGTGCCTGCGCCTAGCACCAGGAACGGCCGCATGCGCTGGCGGCTTTTTGCGTCAGGTTCGAACAGCAGCACGCTTAGCGGCAGCAGAAAAGGAAGCAACCCCTGCGCATAAAGCATGAATGCCGCGCCCATGTCGTGCGTCACTACAGGCGAAAGAATCCCATCCAATCCCAGCCAGACGAAGCCTTCGATGAATTGATGAATGGCGAAAAGCACGGGCAGGGACGCGAAAAGCAGTTCGCGTCTGTGCTTCACTTTTGTCAGGGTGACGACTCCGATGGCGCCCAGAACTCCGCTACCGACAAAATTTGCCGCTGCTGAAAAGCACATGGCCAGTCCCCCGCGAGGATTACATTATCATCGCGGCGGGCCAAAGTGTTTTTCACAGACCGCCGGTATCGTGTCATCCTGAGCGGAGAAGCCGCTTCGCGAAGCGAAGCAGCTACGGAGTCGAAGGACCCCTACCCGTCCGACAACTCCTGGCGAAGTGTCAAGGCGTTCTCACCGTGCCTCCGCCAGCGTCCGTCCGCGGCAGAGCAGTCCCCGCCCATGCGAAGCTTGGACGGCCACCCCGCCGTCGGGCTCTGTAACCTGCGATACAGAAAGTTCCGAACAGCCCTCCAGTTTTCACAGGATTGTGTGGTCGTAGTAATAACGGCATTGTGAGGCCCGACATCTGCAATTCCGCCATTGCCGGAAGGAGCTTTCAAATGAAGAACCTTTTGTTGTTACTCGCGCTCGCGGGCTTCTCGACCTTGATGTTTGCGCAAGTCGAAACCTTCAGCAACATAGACCAATCGCTTACCGGTTGGGGAGAATGCTATTTGCCCAGTTGCAATCCTGGTGGTACCGTGGCGCCGACGGCAGTCGTCCAACAAATTGTTACCAGTCCCTGCTTAGATACAAAATGTATGGAATTAAGCGCTACGGGCGAAGCCGGTGCAGACGATTACACCGACGTTTTGTGGTATTACAAGGCCACGGGTTGGGAACCGGCTGCCTACTTCAAACATACCTTTGAGGTTTATGTAAGCGCCACGACGAATGCCCAAGCCTTCGAGTTCGATCTTTTTAAGTTCGACGCTACCGTGACTCCAGGCGTCGAATATATGTTCGGGTCCGAGTGCGTTCCCAACAAGTATTGGCAGGTATGGAACTACCAGCTTAGTGAACCTTGGGTGAACACTGACGTCGCATGTACTCAGCTCACGCCAGGGAAATACCACAAGATCGTGGTTTACGACCATTTGGTAGCTGGGGACAATTCGTGCGGCGGTCGTCCCTGCATGTTTTACGACTCCCTAGTGATCGACGGGAAGACTTATACCCTGAATCTTCAGGAACCGGCGGAACAGCTTCCAAGTGGCTGGGCAAGCACTCTCGGGGTGCAGTATCAGCTCGACATCAACACCGAGGGCGGCACTCTGACTGAGTATGTCGACGAGGATACCTTCAAGGTATGTTCGGAGAGCGACGCCTCCGAATGCGAAATCTAAGTTGCGAGAGGCAAGTGGCCCGTCCAAGCTTCACCTGGGCCGGGCCTTCGACTTTTTCGTCACAATCGCGCTGTGTGCACAATCACAGACATCCACCCGCCCGTCGGCGACAATGGAGATCGACCTGCGGCAGGGCCGAGCTGTGCCCGTCAACAAGACACCCCTCGAAACCCGCCCCAGCCCCACCAGTCGGAGCTCTTTGACAACACGAAATTGATGGCAATTCAGCTGTCAGGCCCGGCCCCGGCCTTTCGCCAAGTCCATCTCTAAAGGCCATGATTTGAGGAATAAAGCTAACCCCTTATTCCTGAATATTTTCCATGTAAGTCTTTTAAGCCGAATACTTTGCAGCTAAGTCAATGATTCTAAAGATCAAAAAATAGGGGGGTCTCTACGCCATCACCGGCTTCGTCGCCGCGACGGGATCGACTCTTAGCGTGAGGCCGTCGATCTGACGCACCACGATGCGTTCTCCGGCAGGAATGGGAACGGTGGAGACGGCATCCCAAATCTCTCCGTGCACGAACACTTTTCCGGCAGGCGCGAGCAAGGTTTCGGCGATCCCGATTTCGCCGATCAGGCCTTGTTTGCCGGTGACAATCTTGTTGCGGCGAGCGCGCACGGCGATGCTCATCAGGAAGGCCGTGATCAGTCCAAGTGGAATGCTGACGGCGAGCGCGGTCACCAGGTGGACGCGCATTTCCGGGATGGGGCCATCGACGAGAAACAGGCCGCCCAACGTTAATAGGACAATTCCTCCGGTGGTGAGTACGCCGTGGCTGGCGAACTTGGCTTCGGCGGCGAAGAGCGCGAAGGATCCTATGATCATGGCAATGGCCGCGTAGCGTACCGGTAGCAGGTTCAACGCGAAGGCTGCGAGAAGGATGAAGACTACGCCCACGGTTCCGGGAATGACCGCGCCGGGATGATTGAATTCGGCGTACAGTGCCAGCGCTCCGATGGCCAGCAGGATGAACGCAATGTTCGGGTCCATGATGTAGGAGAGGATGCGCTGCTTGAGCGTCATCTTGTAATCGCGCACAGGTTGGTTGTCGAGGCTGAGCGTGACAATTGTGCCGTCGAAACGCTTGAAGCTCTTGCCGCTCAGTTGATGAAACAAGTCCTGCTCGTTCGGAGCGATGTACTCGATCAATTTCTTGTCGAGCGCCTCTTGATCGGTGAATGATTTCGACTCGCGTACGGCGCTCTCGGCCAGTTCAACGTTGCGTCCGCGCTTGGCGACGACCGAGCGCATCAGGGCTGCGGCGTCATTCTCCATTTTCATTTTCATCACGTCGTCCATCTTTTCGCCGCCGAGGATGACGGGATGCGCTGCGCCAGTATTGGTTCCGGGAGCCATGGCGGCGACGTCTGCCGATTCGAGAATGAAGAATCCGGCCGACGCGGCACGGCTGCCGCTGGGCGTCACGTAGATGATGACCGGAACGGGCGAGGCAACGATCTTCTCGATAATCTTGCGTGTCGAATCGACCAATCCTCCGGGAGTGTTGATTTCGATCAGGACCGCCTGATCGTGATTTGCGGCCGCCACGTCCAGCGCGCGGCCAATGTATTCGGCAGTGACAGGCTGGATGGCGTCGTCCACGGAAACTCGCAAGACGTCGGCGGAGCACGGTGCGACAAGCAATCCAAAGGCAAGGATGGCGAAACAAAAATGCGCTGCCAGGCTATTTCTGAGAGCTGAAAGCTGAGAGCTGATAGCTAGTGTCATGGCGGTGACAGCGGCTGCGCTTTCTCCGCGAGCTTGGCTGCTAAGGTGCGCTTCAGGTCTTGGCCGGCGGCATTGCCGGGCTCCAGTTGCAGCGCCCGATTGATGTTCTGGGCGGCTGCATCCATTTTATTCTCTCGCAAATCGAGCCGCGCAAGCAGCAGGTAAGCCTCGGCCGACTCGCGAATGTGGAGAGCGGCCTCGGCTTCGGCGCGGGCTTCACGGGCATCGCCGCGCGCATCGTAATTTTCGGCCAGGGCGGTGAGCGGCGCGGGACTTGAGGGATCGACCGCAGCGGCGTGACGGAATTCGGCTTCGGCTTCGGTGGTGAATCCGTGGGCCATGAGTTCTTTGCCGAGTTCGACATGGTAACGCGCATGGGTTTGGGGATCGGATCGGGCAAATCGCTGTTCGGCCCAGCTTCCCATTTGCGTGGTCATCTGGCGAAAAGCGTTTTCCTCGTAGTTACGCTTGATGCGCTCGGGCGGCATCTTGGAGGTCGCGCTGCTGGGAACGATACTTCCGGGCGGAGGACGTCAGAGAATCGAGCAACATCTTTGCTTCGGCGTCGTTAGGGCGATGAGCCAGGGTGGCATGCAGTTCGCGGGCCGCGCCGGCGCGATCGCCGCTTTGAGTAAGAGTTACTCCGAGGTTGAAGTGATAGTCGGGGTCGCTGGGATCGTCCTGAATGGCTCGCTGGAAATAGTCGGCGGCCGTCTTCGGACTGTGGCCACGACGGGCAGCGACCACTCCCAGGTTGTTATAGACCTCGGCCAGAGGAAGTCGCGCTGCGACAAAGTCAAAGGCACTTTCGGACTTGGCGAAGTCTCCGTGAGCGTAGGCCGCGAGACCAAGATAGAAGTTGGCCTCGCGCGCGATGGGAGAAGATGGCTGGATTTGGGCAAGCGCCGCAATCGCCGGTTCGTAGGCGCGCTGCGCGTAATAGGTCTTGCCCAGTTCCAGCCAAGCCTTGGCATAATCCGGGCTCAGGCGGACGGCTTCACGGTAATACTGAAGTTTTTCGTCTGCGGTGGTGGCGAGCATGCCGTGCACATAATTTTCCAGAGCGTCCAAACGTACGGCGGCAACGCTCGCTATGTATTTGTCTTTGGGCACGGAGAAGTCGGTGCGGATCGAGCGCAGTAGGTCCCACGCAAGCGCCGACTGCAGGCTGCCGAAATCGGCTAGGGGAGCGGACTCGGTGACGGCGGGCAAGAGTTTCTGGGCCCGCATGTCGAGCAACTGCGCGGTGGCCGTCAGGCGCGCGCCGTCGTATTGATAGGACCCGAGGACAGCGTAATCGACGTCCATCTGCTCGGCGATGCGATAAAGAGTGGCGCGCGAGGCATGAACACCGGCGGGAACGCCCTGTCGATCATAGGCCCGCAGGCGCTCGTCACGGCTGGCCACGTACAAGACCGGCGAATTGAGTTGCTCGTGCAGAGTTTCGGGAAAGGATTCGCCGAGCCATTCGAGGCCCGGGGTCGGGGAAGTATTCTCGAAAGGAACCACGACCATGGTGCGTCCGGCTGCGGTTCCGCTGAGGGCAGCGTGGTCCTGGGCGCGGAGCGACCAGCAGAAAATGAAGGAAGCGAAGATGCAAACTACGGCACGTTTCACGACAAGTTGATTATATCGGCAGGGAAGACTGCCGATCACGCGCGGTGCTGACCGGCGGGTATAACCGGTTCGGCGGATCCATCTTGTCCGGACGAATTTCCGGAAGGGATTTCCTCGCGTTGCGGCTGTGAGTGGGGATAAATCCATCCGGGTAGGTCATCGCTGCCGGTGATGAGGTAGGCGCTGCGCTCATAGGTGAGATACGACCACGCCCACTGAATCATCACAAGCAGGCGATTGCGGAATCCGATCAGGAACAGAACGTGGATGAACAGCCACGCCAGCCAGGCAAAATAGCCGGACAACTCGAATCTACCGAACTGGGCGACTGCGGCGGCGCGGCCGATGGTGGCCAGGCTGCCTTTGTCGTGATAATGGAAGTTGCGCCGCGGTTGTTTTTCAAGATCGCGAGCGATGGTTTTCGCAACCCAGTCGCCTTGCTGGATGGCAACCGGCGCGACTCCGGGGAGCAGCTTGCCGTTTTCGTCTTTGAGCGCGGCGAGGTCGCCAATCACGAATACTTCCGCGTGTTTCGGAATGCTGAGATCAGGGTGAACGAGCACGCGGCCTGCGCGGTCGATGGGAGCACCTAACTTTTGTCCGAGGGGCGAAGCGGCTACGCCTGCGGCCCACAAGACTACCGCGGCGGAAATCTTGTCGCTGCCAGTCCAAACCACTCCGGGCTCAATGGTGGTGACCATGTGGGAGGTGCGAACCTCCACGCCCAGGTGTTGCAGTTGGGCTTCAGCCTTGCGGGAAAGTTCTTCGGAATAGGCTGGCAGCACACGCGGGCCGCCTTCGATGAGCAGGATGCGGGTTTGCTTTGGGTCGATATGGCGAAACTCGTGGGTCAGGGCGTGGTGTGCGATTTCGGCCAGGGTCCCGGCGAGTTCGACTCCGGTCGGGCCGCCTCCGACGACCACAAATTGCAGCGGAGACTGGCTTTGACCGTCGGCGGTCTTATTTTGACGCTCGGCCAGTTCGAAAGCCAGCAGAACGCGGCGACGGATTTCAAGAGCATCTTCGATGGTTTTCAAACCGGGCGCGAACGGCTCCCACTCCTCGTGGCCAAAGTACGCGTGGGTGGCGCCCGAAGCGAGGATCAGGAAGTCGTAATCGAGCACTTGCTCCTTGGTGATGACTTTCTTCTGATCCAAATTGAAGTCGACCACCTCATCGAGTAGCACTTCAACGTTGGCGTGGGTTTTCAGAATCCAACGAATGGGTGCCGCGATTTCGCCGGGAGAGAGGCCAGCGGTTGCAACCTGGTAGAGCAGGGGTTGAAAAGTGTGGTGGTTTCTGCGGTCGAGGACCGTCACCTGAACCGGGAGCCGGGCGATTCGGCGGGCCGCTGTCAGTCCACCAAAGCCGGCGCCCACGATTACAACTCGCGGTTTCGACTTTGCGGTCGGTGTTTGTCGCTGTAGATCCATCTAATAAATAGATTCGCGCGATGGCTGTTCGGACGGAATGTTTTGAGGGAGGCCGGGTTCAAGATTCCAATTTTAAAGATACGCCGCAGTTCGCGTCGTCCGCTTTTACCGGTTTTTTGAAACTTTGAAACTTTGAAACCTTATACACTGCTTCTTCACGGCTTCTATACACTTCGCTTAGCAAACCTTGATGACTCCGGCGCAGTCCAGTCCGTCCGTTGTGCGTTTTCTAATGCCTTCGGTCCGCGACATCATTTTCATGTTTCTTTTCTGGTCGCTGCTGGCGGGGCCTTTATCGAATCGTCCGCTCGGTGACGCGGATATCGGGTGGCACATTCGAACAGGCGAGCAGATTCTGGCGACGCACACGCTCCCCCGCACCGATTCGTTTTCCTCCACCATGCAGGGTCAGCCGTGGTTTGCGTGGGAGTGGTTGTACGACGTTGTGCTTGGAATTCTCCACCAGGCTTGCGGGCTGAACGGAGTGGTCTGGCTGTGCGCCCTGCTGGTCGCTGCGGTTTTCGCGATGCTGCTTTCGCAATTGCTGCGGCGCGGAACCGGTTTGCTGCTGGCGATCGTGCTCATGCTACTGGCCGAAACCGCTGCGATGATCCACCTGTACGCGCGCCCGCACATTGTGAGCTGGCTTTTTTCCCTACTCTGGTTTGTTGTGCTGGAGCATTGGGAGAACTGCGGGCGGGGTCGCTTGCCGCGATGGATCCCCTGGTTTTTCCCAGCCTCGATGTTGTTATGGGTCAACCTGCACGGCGGCTGGCTTTTTGGATTGGCGCTGCTCGGAATCTACGCTTTCGCCGCGTTCGTGGAGAGCGTGCGAGCGCGGAAGAACGACGCGTTTGCCGCGGTTCGCGCCGCGCATCGGGCTCGTGCCATGGCTTGGGCTTTCGTGGCCTCGGCCGTGGCAACGTTTGTGAATCCGTACGGATGGCGGTTGCACGAGCACATCTATCGGTATTTGGGCGATCGCTTCCTGATGAACAATATCCAGGAATTCCGCTCGCCTGATTTTCACGATTGGTCGCCGCGCTCGTTTGCGGCCATCTTGCTGCTGACGCTGATTGCTTTTGCGAACAATCGTTTTAAGGATCAAGGCAAGTTGCGTTTTAGCCAGTTTCTGGTTGTGCTGCTGGCGACCTATGCGGGATTGTATTCGGCGCGCAATCTTCCGGTTTCTTCGATGCTGTTGGCGTTAATCGCCGGACCCATGCTCTGGGAGGACTTCGCTTCATTGGCGAATAAGCCTGGGGCATGGCAATGGGTGCGCAACCGCTCGGCCGGAATTTCAAACTTCTCCGATCGCATGGGCGCGCAGGAAATGGAACTTCGCGGGCATTTGTGGCCCGTTGTCTCGGTGGCCTTGGCTTTCGCCATCTCTCTGCAAGGTGGATGGCTGGGCCGGCAACAATTGATTCACGCGCAATTTGATCCGAAGAAAGTGCCAGCCGGGGCAGTGACTTTTCTGCAGCAAGAAGTCAGAGATTTCCAGAATTCCAAAAATAAGAATGACAGGCACCCGTCTGCGGAACCGGTCTTCTCGACCGATGCCTGGAGTGGTTATCTCATCTATCGCATGTATCCCGAGCGCAAGGTCGTGGTCGATGACCGTCACGATCTTTACGGCTCGCAACGGATTCGGCAGTACCTGATCCTGACCCAGGTAGAGCCGGGATGGCAGGATGTGCTGGAAAAGCACAGATTCGGACTGCGCTTTTGCCCACCGACTCGACGCTCGCCAATATGCTCCGCGCGCTTCCGCGGGATTGGCGGGTTGCGTACGAAGACAAAGTTGCGGTGGTGTTGGAGAAGCGGTAGATGGAAGGACACTCTCTGCACCCTGTGCGCGTCCGCATCATCTGATGTAGTTGGGTTTGGCGCTGGCTGGCAGGCAAGTGGTACCGTTAGAAGCGCGCGGGATCTCGCCGCGTGGACTGCCGAGGCGACGGGAACAGATGCGAATGGCACAAGCACGCGGGTCTATGGAGAGCTGTGTCGAGAGATGTCCGGAGCGCTGTCGATGAAGGCGCAGTGTTTGCCATTCACCCAGATTCCGCACAGCACACGTCTGTTTCCTTGATTATCTTGCCTACACTCCTTCCGTTCGCGGCATGTATCCGCGCTCCCCGATTTTTTCCGAGTGGGTGAAAGACGAAGCCCAGCGCGTGGTTTACGATGGTGCGCGCCGCGGCAAGGTGAGCGAAATTCTGGAGCGGCAGAATCGCGGTTGGGGCGCTTCTCCGAAGACGCTGGCGAATATTGAGCGGTTGCGGCGCGGCGCATTGGCGGCGGTTACGGGGCAGCAAGTTGGGCTTTTCGGCGGTCCGTTGTTTTCAATTTTCAAGGCGCTGACCGCGGTCAAACTGGCGGAACAGGCTACGGCAGCCGGAGTGGACTGCGTCCCGGTTTTTTGGCTGGCAACCGAGGATCACGATTTGGCGGAGGTCAGCCATGTCGCGCTGCTTTCTGAGCACGGCCTCCGGAGCGATTCGCGGCGGAAAGTCGTGCGTTTGAACGTAACGCCGTCGCGGGTGCGCCGGTGGGAGCCGTCAAGTTTGGGGCTGAAATTGGGCCTGTGGTTGAGCGCGCCGCCAGTCTTCTCGGGGATTCCCACGTCGCGACGTGGCTGCGCGAAGCGTATCGTCCCGGTGAAACGCTGGGCAGCGCGTTTGCACTGCTGTTTGCGAGGCTGTTTGCGGATTGGGGCGTCATCCTGCTGGACCCGGCGGACAAGGATTTTCATGATCTCGCAAAACCCCTGTTGCGCGCGGCGATTGAGCGGGTCTCCGAACTCGATGAGGCTTTGCTTGGGCGGGGCAAGGCGATCGAGGCGGCGGGATATCATCAGCAAGTCAAAGTGACGCCGGCGACTACACTGCTGTTTGAAGTGAAAAATGGCGTGCGTACTGTGGTGCGGCGCAAAAGCAATGGCGGCAATGGCGCTGACGGCGATTTTGCCGTTGGCGAGGAGCGGCTCTCGCGCCAGCAACTGCTGGAGCGGATCGACGCGGGTCCCGAGAAGTTCAATCCGAATGTACTGCTTCGTCCGGTGGTGCAGGATTACTTGCTGCCGACCCTGGTTTATACCGGCGGAGCGGCGGAAGTCGCATACTTCGCGCAGGTCGCCGTGGTCTATGAGAAGCTGCTGGGACGGGTGACGCCGATTCTTCCGCGCTTTTCGGCGACGCTGCTCGAAGCCAAGCCGGCGCGTCTTCTGGCGCGATATCAACTGGGCCTGCCCGATGTGCTCCACGGCCCGGAAAAAGTTCGCGAAGCGATTGCAGTTCGTTCGCTGCCGGCTGATTTGCAGGCGCGATTTGCGGAAGCTTACGCGAGTGCTGAGCAGTCGATGACCGTGGTCTCGCGAGTCGATCGGTAAGCTGGATTCGACTCTGATTAAGACTGCGGATCGCGTCCGGATGAGCATCTGGAAGCAGATCAATCGGCTGCAAGGGCGGGCGTCACGCGCGGAACTGTTGCGCAATGAGGTCATCGCCCGGCACGCGGATGCCTTGAGCGACGCGCTGTTTCCGCATAAGGTGCTGCAGGAGCGCGAAGTCGCGGGCGTGAGCTTCGTGGCGCGGTATGGACCGGAGCTGCTGGCAAACCTCTACCGTGAGATTCATCCCGATTGCCACGACCATCAGGTGATTGAGATACAGTAGTGCATTTGCCTTTTTACTTCGACTCGCCCAGAGCCAGATAACTTCCCAGGCCAATCATCACTGCGCCGGTCAGCGTGCGTTGACGCCGTCGAAAGCGCGCCGACCCGCGGATGCGCTGTCCAATTGGCCCGGCGAGCAGGGTTACGGCGATATCGGCCGAAGTGTTGAGCACGACGGAAAGCGTTCCCAACACAACAAACTGCAAGAAGACGTGTCCGTGAGCCCGGTTCACAAACTGGGGAATGAAGGAAAGAAAAAACAGGGCTGTTTTTGGATTCAGTACCTCGGTCATGACTCCTTGCCAGCATGGATTTCTTCCGCGTGGCAGATTCGCGAGTGAAACGCTTTCGTCTTTGCGGGCGTCGAGAATCATGCGAATTCCAAGGAAGCAAAGGTAGCCCGCGCCGAGATACTTGACCGTGGCAAACGCCATCGCCGAATTTGCCAGAATGATGGAGATGCCGGCGGCCGCTGCGAACACGTGCACCATGCCGCCGAAAAATGTGCCGAGCGCGGAAAGCAAGCCTTCGCGGCGTCCACCGCCTAGCGAGCGCGCAAGAACATAGAGCATCCCCGGGCCGGGAGCGATGGCCAGCAGAAGGGCCGCACTCAGAAAAATGAAAAAACGAGCAGAATCGAATACGGTCTGATGGAACATAATTTCGTGATTTCGTGGTCGCTGACGCGGCCCGCGCGGCTGGCTCGAGGATTCGCCGTCGCGCAGCATAATCTGCAATTCTTCGAGCGATTCTACGCGCGGCACTCCTTTGTCGCGGTAGGCGCCGGGCACGTCCATCAATAGCGCCTGCATACCCGCGCCGGTGGCGCCGAGGTAGTCCACGGAATAGACGTCGCCGACATAGAGGCTCTCTTTGCGGCGTGGCATTCATGCTCTTCAGAGCGAGGCGGAAAATTTCCGGGTGCGGTTTCTCGTAGCCGACGAGTCCGGAGTCGGTGATGGTGCTGAAAGCAGCGGGCGATGCCGCATTTCTGCAACACGTCTTCGATTCGGCCGTCCGCATTGGAAATGACAGCAGTCTGGTAGCGCTTGCCGATCTCATCGCAGTTGTTCAACGGTGCCGGGGCGAATGATGTCCCAGTTGGCGGAGTTGCGAATCGCGGCGACGAGTTGATCGCGGAGGGCATCGTCTTCGAGTCCGATTTCGGAGAGCAACTGCGAGTAGAACATCCACCAGAAGCCGTGGTCGGTGCTGCCGTTTGTGGTCATCATGCCGTCGAACTGGTTTTTGGTGCGGCATTCCAGATCGCGCAGGTGTTCGCCATCGGGGTACGATGCCGCGCTTTGACGAGCGGGGCGTGAATACGCTCGCGATTGGGAAATAAGCAGCGTGTTGCCGACATCGAAGAAAATGACTTTGACTTTCGAGTTCATGGCTCCGATGTTGCCATTGTAAAGCCCGTGGTGGGCGATTTCGCGGGGGTAACGCCGAAGAATCAATTAAACTGACGAATTGCCGATAGATTAAGTTGGAATCGCGCTCATGGCTCAACTGCGAGTTGTCGTGTTGTGGCACCAGCACCAGCCGTTCTACAAAGACCTGGTGACGGGGCAGTATCGCCTGCCCTGGACGCGCCTTCACGCCTTGAAAGACTACTACGGGATGGTGAAGTTGCTGGACGAGTTCCCGCAGGTGCATCAGACATTTAACCTGGTGCCGTCGCTCATTACGCAGATTCAGGATTATGTTTCGGGCGATGCGCAGGACCCTTTCCTCGAGGTTGCGACCAAGCCCGCGAAAGACTTGACGGAGCAGGAGCGGCGGTTCGCGCTGCAATATCTGTTTCAGGCGAATCCCGTGAATGTGATCGGGCGCTATCCGCGGTATCGCGAGCTGTGGGAGAAATTTCGAGGGGCGGGGGATTCTCCCGAGCGCGCCGACAAATACTTTCAGCCGCAGGATTTCACCGATTTGCAGGTGCTGTCGCAAATCGGGTGGTTCGACGAATATTGTCTGGCGGAAAAGGACATTGCGGAACTGATTCGCAAGGGACGGAACTACACGCTCGAGGACCAGCGGCTCGTCATCGCAAAGGAGCGCGAACTGCTCGGCCGAGTTCTGCCGGCGCATGCGGAGGCGGCCAAGAAGGGCCTGATCGAGATTTCAGCTTCGCCTTTTTATCATCCCATTCTGCCGCTGGTGTGCGACACGGAAAACGGAGCGGTTTCGTCGCCGGGGTTGCCGCTGCCGCAGAACCGATATCGGCATCCCGAGGATGCTCGCGAGCAGTTGCAACGCGGGCTGGATCTGCACAAGAAGGTGTTTGGGGTAAGGCCGAAGGGGGTGTGGCCGTCGGAGGGCAGCGTTTCGCAAGAGGCGTTGGCGATTGCCTACGAACTGGGAGTGCGCTGGATGGCGACCGACGAAGGCGTGCTGGGACGAAGTCTGGGAATCGACTTCTCGCGTGACGGGTATGGCCATCTGAATTCGGATCTGTCGCACCGGCTATACACGATTTATCGCTACGAGAATGATGAGACGCGGATGAATCTGCTCTTCCGCGACCACACGCTCTCGGATCTGATTGGATTCGTGTATTCGGGAATGCCGCCGCAAGATGCCGCCAATAATCTCATCCACAAGATTCAGGAGTCGGCGCAGCCGGTTCTTGCGAGCGGGCAAGATGCCGTCGTTTCCATCATTCTGGACGGCGAGAATGCCTGGGAATATTACCCGCAGTCGGGCCGGGAATTCTTGCGCCGATTCTACGACGCGCTGCAGAAAGAGCCGGGGATGGAAGCGGTGACGGTTTCAGAGGCGATTTCGCGCCACAAGAACCCAACTCCGCTGAAGTCGCTGGTGCCGGGTTCATGGATCAACGCGAACTTCAACGTTTGGATTGGAGCCCCGGAAGACAACAAGGCCTGGGACTACCTGTATCACGCGCGCAATTTCTATGCCCAGGCCGCGCCGGGCGCAACCGAGAAACAACGCCAGCTGGCGTTTGAAGAAATCCTGATCGCGGAAGGCAGCGACTGGAACTGGTGGTACGGGCCGGAGCATCACTCGGCGAACGATCGCGACTTCGACGAACTTTACCGCAAACACCTGTCGAATGTTTACCAGGCGCTGGGAGGGATTCCGCCGGATTATCTGGCGCAGCCAATCGCGGGGGCGGCGGCGCGCCCTTCATTCACGGCCCAGAGCGCTTACATTCATCCGCGGATCGCAGGTGACATGGTGCGCTACTTCGAGTGGATGGGGGCGGCGTGTTACACGGCGGACCAACGATCGGGCTCCATGCATGGCAAGCAGTTTGTGATGGATGAAGTCTTTGCCGGGATCGACGAGCAGTATGTATACGGGCGGCTGGATTTTGCCGGCAAGGTTCCGGAACACGGATTTGAAGTGGTGGTGAATCTGGAGTCATGGGCCAACCATGCCGCCAAGCCGCGGCGCGAACTGCGGCTGGATGCGGTAGTGGATGGCGGACGCCTGCAGTCGTGGAAAATGACGGAAGGCAAAGAAACGGCGGTGGCCGACGGAACGGATGCCAAAGATCAGGCGCGGGTGGCGCTCGGGCGGAATTTTGAGTTTCGCCTGCCCCTCACATGGCTGCTCGCGGCTCCGCTGGAGATTGACAAGGTGCGGGGACCGAAAAGCTCGGATGTGCTGACCACCCGGCTGCGCCTGCGCTTCAGCGTGTGGCAGAACCGTTTGCCGGTCGACGCCTTGCCCGTCGAAGGATGGATCGAACTCGAATTGCTGGCGGAAGAGGATTTGCTGGCGGCGGGCGGATAGTTCGGAGTTCTGAGCGCTAACGCATGGTTTCAACAGTTAGGTTGAAAGCGTAGAATTTTCTGTCCGGAAACTCCCCCATCCGAGAGTGTTTGTTTCTTCACATGGCCAAAATGGAGCGCCCAAAAGAAGTGCTGCAAATGCGCCGAGTCTGGAGAGTAGCTTGCCTAACGTTTTCATTTTTCGCAGTGGCCCAGGATCCCACGACACAAAGAAAGGAGGACGCACAGGCGGACGCCCTAGCAAAGCAGATAAGTTCCGAGCTTCTCAGTGCGGTTCAGCAAAACGATCTAAATGGTGCTAGCGATCCAAGTGAAAAAGCGGCAGGTCTTAGTTACGAAGTCCACATGGCTGATTGCGAAGACCGCTGGGTCGCTCTGTATCACAAGCCGGCGGACCGCGACTACACTTACGGTTTCGTCTATATTGACCCGCAAGCGGGATTCACGCTCCACTACGGTGGGAGTTTTACGATCGACGCCTCTGGGAAATATAGTCCTGCACCTAACCCGATCGCTCCAGACAAAATGACTCTTAAGATTCGCTTGGAGGGAAACGGAGTTGCGGCTCTGCTCCCACTCCGTGCGTTGACACAGCTTGGGCTGCCGCAAAAACCGGAGTGGCTGAAATACTACGAGGACGAGGGTGATCCTGTAACTCACAAAGTCAACTGGGGGTCCTTTTACAACGGAATTGGAGACTCGCGCCGAGCGCTCGGTTATCTCGAATCTGCATATCGCGAAAAACCTGATGCGCCGAAGGTGATCTTTGAGCTTGCGTACGCCTACAACGTACTCGGACGACCGGAAGATGCGATTCGTGTTTCAAAGAATGAGTTCGCAAAGAAGCCGAAAGACGAGTTATTGTGCCGCGAGATGGGGTTCGCTTACCTCAATCTGAAAAGCTATAAGGAAGCGACAGAACAATATCAGTCTTGTCTAGCGTTGTGCGACGATTCGGAAGCCGGAAGGGCTGAGAAGAGCGAATTGGCAATGAATTTGAGTTCCGCATACGAACGTTTGGGCGACATGCAGAGCCGCGATTCGTGGCTCGAGAAAGCGAAGAGCTGGGCACCGAAGGGTTCCCCAGTCTACAAGTACTTTCATCCGAATGAGGAATAGCTCTTGATAAATCCCGATATCACTCATAACCACCGCCCGACACAAGCCACCGTCGCACCTTCGACATCAAATTGCTGAAGGTCGAGCACTGGCCCAGGTAGCATAAGTTAACCCGTACCGGGCTCCGCCAAGTCCCCACACGGTTCTGATTACTGCCCGCTGGCGACGGCCGTAGTCATCGTCATCGGCCGGCTTAATTCCATCACCATCTCCGTGCCGGCGGGCAACATTGCGGAGCGGTGCTTCCCGAGCCAGTGTGCGACCGTCACGGTAGCGCCGATCGCTCCGCCGATGAGTAATCCTTTGCCGCCTCCGGCCAGACCGCCGATCAGCATTCCGCCACCAGTCCCCATGCCGATTTCGGTCAGATCTTTGCCGTCGTGGCCAGCGCCTTTGAACTGCCCTTCCGTGTTGACGTCGGTGCCGTGGCGAGCGTTGGTGTCAACCAGCGTCGCGTTCAGCATGAACCTGTCTCCATTGGGAAGGACCAGGGTTTCCGGGAAAATAGCGATGGTGGGCTTGCCCGCGATGCGCCGCGGTTCGCTCGATTTCGTCACCCGGCCTTCGACCGTGGTGCCGATTGGAATCACCGTTTTTCCGTCCATCACGACGGGCTCGGTGACTCTGGCCGAGAATGGATCTCCGGCCTTTGAGCTGAAGGTTGCTAGCGTGGTTTCGAGTTTCATCTTGACGGCGGTGCCGGTGGGCAGGGCGGTCTGCGCCCACGCGAAACTCGCGATCAGGATGAGCGGCGTCAGCGAAAGTGTTTTTTTCATGTTGTTCTCTCTACCTCCAAATTCATTTGCCGAAATTTATTTGGCGATCTGTTGCAAAGCTGCAATCACTTCGTCGAGCGGGGCCCGGTCGAGCTGGTTATTGCCGCGATAGAGGTAACGCACCCATCGGTCGCGGTCGATGACGAGCGTGGCCGGACGCGCGATGTTCATGGCATCGTGGCCGAACGCGTGATGGAGGCCGTAATCTCTGGTCACGGTCCGATCCTCGTCGAGCAAAAAGACGCTGGCGATGGGATGCTTCTCCAGAAATCGTCCCGGCTTCCACACGCCGTTCCGCTTTTCAGCCGCAATAAACGCCAACTGCGCTCCCGCTGCTTGAATCTCCGGCTAGCCGCGACTCGAACTGAGTCATGCGCTTGACGCAGTTCGGTCACCAGGTGCCGCGCAGAAATTCGAGAATCAGCGCGCCCTCAGCCAGCAGACCATCGAGAGTGAACGTGCCCTCGCGGTTGGCCGCGCTCAGCGAAAAGTACGGGGCGAGCGAGCCGATTTCCAGAGTTTCGGTGCGGTCCTTCATGTTGAGTTGACTTTAAGCGAGGTGGAAATCGGGAACAATAACGGATCGGGTACGTGGGATGACCTGTTGTGCAGTTCGCTAAGGTATGTCCCGGCAGCACTGACCGCGGTCTTCCGCGTCCGATATAATCCGCTTCGTAGGCAGAAGACGCGTTCGGTTGCGCCGAAAATTGCTGACTACGATTCATGACAATGTTTCTAAATCCATCTGCAAGATAAAGGACGCACTTATGCCTCTTACAGGTATTGCTGAAATCCGCGGACGCCAGGTGCTGGACTCACGTGGCAATCCGACCGTGGAAGCGGAAGTTTTTCTGGATGGCGGCGCCAGCGCGCGGGCCATTGTGCCGAGTGGCGCGTCCACCGGCGAGCATGAGGCCGTCGAATTGCGCGACGGCGACAAGACCCAATACCTCGGCAAGGGCGTTCTGCAGGCAGTTGGGAACGTCAACGGCGAGATTGCGGAATCGCTCACCGGGTCGGATGCAGCCGACCAGCGCACGCTCGACGCCAGGCTGATCGAACTTGACGGCACGCCCAACAAAGGGCCGGCTGGGAGCGAATGCGATTCTGGCAGTTTCGATGGCGGCGGCGCGGGCTTCGGCGAGGGCTTGCGAACTGCCGCTCTATCGCTACCTGGGCGGAGCCGCGGCGAACACATTGCCGGTGCCGATGATGAACATCCTCAACGGCGGCGCGCATGCCGATAACAACGTCGACTTCCAGGAATTCATGGTGATGCCGGTGGGAGCGCCGTCGTTTGCCGAGGCGTTGCGCTGGGGCGTGGAAGTCTTCCACACGCTCAAGGGCGTGCTGAAAAAGCGCGGATATAACACGTCGGTCGGCGACGAGGGCGGATTTGCTCCGTCGGTGAAGTCGAATGTGGAAGCCATCGAAGTCGTGGTGGAGGCGATTCAGCAGGCAGGCTACAAGCCGGGGGAGGAGATCGCGATTGCGCTCGATCCGGCGGCTAGCGAGTTCTATCAGGACGGAAAATATGTCTTCAAGAAATCCGACAAGTCGGCGAAGAGTTCCGAAGACATGATTCGCTACTACGCAAAATGGGTGAATGACTATCCGATCGTGTCGCTCGAAGACGGCCTTTCGGAAAACGACTGGGAAGGTTGGGCGCTGCTGACCAAAGAACTCGGCGGCAAGATTCAGCTCGTGGGCGATGACATCTTCGTCACCAACATCGAGATTTTCGCCAAGGGCATCGAGCAGGGAATTGCCAACTCGATCCTGATCAAGCTCAACCAGATTGGCACAGTCAGTGAGACGCTCGATGCTATCGACCTCGGACGCCGCAACGGATACACGTCCGTGATCTCGCATCGTTCCGGCGAAACCGAAGACACGTTTATCGCCGACTTGGCGGTTGCGACCGGCGCTGGACAGATCAAGACAGGCTCCGCTTCGCGCACCGATAGAATTTCCAAGTACAACCAGTTGCTGCGGATCGAAGAAGAGTTGGGCGGGGCCGCGCGGTTTTTGGGCGTGGGGGCGCTGAACTACAGAGGGTAGGCTGCCGATGGACATATAGGTATGAAAGTTAGCGTGAGCGAAGCGCAGGAAAGGTTCGAGGAGTTGCTCAACAGGATCGCTGTCGGGGAAGAGGTCGTGATCACGGACCAGGATGAGCCCGTTGCAGAGCTTGTGCCGATTCCTGCGGCGGAGTAGAACGGCAGCAGGATTCGGTTGGCACCGCGGAGGGTAAGTTCACCGTTCCGACGGCTATGACGAAGGAGATCGAAGATCTCCCTCGTCATGACCTTCAGTTAAAATCCCAGCGTGTCGTCCGCCGAAGGCCCGTAGGTCGCCGGCACCGGTTTCCCATTCAAGCGCAGATATACGCCCAGTTGCGCTCGGTGGTGCACCAGGTGGTTGAGGAACATCTGCCGGTAAGCCAGAAAGCGCGACCCGTCGAAGATGGGCTTGCCCTGAAAGCTGAGCTTCCAGTTCTCGGTCCAGGCTGCATCCGGAGTGTTCTTGAGCGCGGTGCGAGCTTGGGCCGCGCCCTCGTCGAAAGCCTTAACCAGTTGCGCCGCTGACTCAAAGGGCAAAGGCTTGTAGCTGCCTTTCGAGAAATCGAGTTCCGGAGTCGTAAGAATCGAGAGACCAAAGCCAGCCAACTGCGCCACGTGAGGCGCAAGTTTGTTCAGCGGCATGGATTTGGGGTGCGGCGTGAAGTCCTTCTTGTCTTCGGGGACGCGTTCGAGCGTTGCCCTCGTCTTCTTGATTTCTTCATCAAATTCAACCAGTAAAAGTTCATTAATCGGCATGTTTGTCCTCAGGAATAGTTTTCGCAACGTTCTCTGCAATAGTATGGATGTGCGGCCGCTGGAACCGATGCAGTCTATCTTCTATTTACGGAAGCCAACAGCCAGGAGCCCAGAGCTGATTTATGCCTCGTCCAAAACCACTCGTTCTCATCATTCTTGACGGCTGGGGATACCGGGCCGAAACCAAGGCCAACGCGATCGCCCTCGCGCGCAAGCCAATCTACGACCGTCTGCTGCGCGAATATCCTAACACGCTGATTCATACCAGCGGACCGTTTGTTGGATTGCCCGAAGGGCAGATGGGCAACAGCGAAGTCGGCCATCTGAATATCGGCGCGGGCCGCATCGTGCATATGGATATCACGCGCATCGACCTGATGATTCAGAACGGCGAGTTCTTTTCGCATCCGGTGCTTGTCGAAGCGATGAAGAATGCACGCATTAGCGGACGGAAGTTGCATCTCTTTGGGCTCGTTTCGGATGGCGGCGTGCACTCGCGGCAGGAGCACTTGTACGCGCTCCTGAAAATGGCCAAGCAGCAGGGAGTTGATCGCGTCTTCGTGCACGCCTTCATGGATGGGCGCGACACGCTGCCGACGAACGGCGCTGGCTATCTCGAACAACTGCGGCAGAAGATGCGCGAGTACGACTCGGGCAAGATCGCGACCGTCAGCGGACGGTACTATGCGATGGATCGCGACCGCCGGTGGGAGCGCATCGCCAAGGCTTACAGCGCGATGGTCGAGGGCAAAGCCGAGGGTGGCACATACGCTGACGCAGTGCAGGGGATGAAAGAGTCCTACAACAAAGGAGTGACCGACGAGTTCGTGGTGCCGTTCGTTTGCACCGATGCGCGGGGTGAGCCGGTGGCGAAGATCAGCGACGACGATTCGTGCATCTGCTTTAATTTTCGCGCCGACCGTGTGCGCGAGATGACCCGCGCCCTCTGCCGCAACAGCGGGTTGAACGAGAAAGGCGGGAGCGATTTGCCGGGCGCGGCCGAGCTCGACGCCACCATCGCGCGGGACCGCGTGCCGAAGAATTTGAAGTACGTTTGTATGACGCAGTACGACAAGAACTTCAGCTTGCCAGTCGTGATTCCGCCGGAGTCGATGTCGAACATTCTGGCGAACGTCATGGGCGGGCTGAACATGCGCAACCTGCGTGTCGCCGAGACCGAAAAATATGCGCACGTGACGTATTTCTTTAACGGCGGAGTGGAGCAACCTTTTCCGGGAGAAGATCGCGTGATGGTGCAATCGCCCAAAGTTGCAACCTACGATCTGAAGCCGGAGATGAGTGCGGCCGGCATCGCGGAGGCGGTTGTAAAAGCCACGAACGACGGCACGTTCGACGTTATCATCGTCAACTTTGCCAATGCCGATATGGTCGGGCATTCGGGCAAGATTGAACCCACCATCAAGGCGGTCGAGACCGTCGATGCCTGTCTGGGCCAGATCGAAAAAGCCGTGCGTGCAAAGGGCGGAGCGATGCTGATCACTGCCGACCACGGTAATGCGGAAATGATGATCGACCCCGTAAGCGGCGGTCCCCACACGGCACACACGACGAATCCGGTGCCATTTATCGTGATGGCGGAAGATGCGAAACAGTATTCGCTCAAGCCGAACGGGTCGCTGCGGGATATTTCTCCGACCATTCTCGGCATGCTCGGAATCACCGAGCCGAAGGAAATGACGGGGTCGGATCTGCGGGTGAAAAATCGGGTCATCGGGTGATCGGGCCATCGGCCCATCTAAGGTCAACAGCGGGCGCTTATGGGACAGCTTGCAAGTAAGCAAGAAGAGTTGCGGAATCGGACGAAGCGGTTTGCGCTGCGCATCATCCGATTGTTTCGCTATTTGCCGCGTACTACGGAAGCGCAAGTACTGGGCAAGCAGCTCTTGCGCTCAGGCACCTCGGTAGGAGCAAACTATCGAGCGGCGGGGCGAGGGCGCTCGAAGGCCGAGTTCATTGCGAAGATGGGCATTGTGGTAGAGGAAGCCGACGAAACCGTGTTTTGGATTGAGTGTCTTATTGAATCAGGAATTGTGAAGTCTGATCTGCTCAATGATCTTCTTTCCGAAGCCAACGAACTTCTTGCAATCTTCGCCGCGTCCCAGAGGACGGCGCGCAGTTGATTTTAGATGACCCGATGACCCGATCACCCGATGGCCCGATCCGAAAGCTTCTGATCTGCGTTCGCCATCCTTTTGACCAGTGGAACGCGCCACCTTGGTTCCCAAAGCGGTTGCAGGAGGAATTTCCAAAGGTCAACGTTGTGAACTTGCCGGATTACAAGCGAGTGGATGAAGAAGTCGTCGACGCTGAAATCGTCATCGCCTGGTCGATCCGTCCCGAGCAAATTGCGGCGGCCAAGAAACTGCGATGGCTTCACTGTCCGGCGGCGGCGGTTCATCAGCTGATCTTTCCGGAACTCGTCAACAGCAAAGTTGTTCTCACCAATGCGCGCGAAGTGCACGGTCCGGTCGTCGCCGAGCACGTCATCGCGCTTATCTTTGCGCTGGCCAAGAAAATTCCGGGCTCAGTGCGGCTGCAGGAGAAACACATTTGGGGCCAGCAGATATTGTGGGATGAACTGCCGCGAGTGCGGGAGGTTGCGGGCGCAACCGTTGGCCTGGTCGGCCTGGGCAGCATCGGACGCGCGGTAGCGAAAAGTGCGAAGGCACTGGGCATGCGCGTGATCGCAGTGCGTGAGCATCCAGAAAAGGGAAGTGAAGGAGCGGACGCCGTATTCGCTCCGGCACAGATCGACGAGATCTTTCGGCAATCCGATTACGTCGTGCTGGCGGCGCCGGTCACGGCCAGCACCACGGCAATTGCGAGCGCCGAACGCCTCGCACTCATGAAACCCGATGCCTGCCTGATCAACGTCGGTCGTGGGCCACTGGTGGATGAACCCGCTATCATCGCCGCTCTCCGCGAAAAAAAGATGGGAGGCGCCGCACTCGATGTATTTCCGAAAGAACCGCTTGCGGCGGACTCGCCGCTGTGGGACGTGCCCAATCTGCTGATCACTCCGCACACTGCCGCGCTCACCGACAAATTATGGGAGCGCCATTACGCGCTGTTCTCCGAAAATTTGCGGCGATATCTAAACGGTGAACCGTTGCTAGCTGTGGTGGATAAGCAAAAGGGCTACTGAGTCAGCTAGCGCGTATCGATCCCAAATCCCAAAAATGCATTCACTTCTACCGGCTCATTCCCCCGGTAGGCCGGGCGAAATTTCCAGTTGTGGAGAGCTACCAGAATCTTCGAAGTAGTTTCGGCTGCGCCGGGCTCGAGTACTTTTATATCTCGGAGGTTTCCCGAACGATCGAGGATGCAGGCGAACACCACGTAAGTCGACCGCAGTCCCACAGGCAGGTCATCGCGTATCACTTCAGGCTTCGTCAGATCTCCGGAATAAGGATGCGCGGCTGAGTTGGCGTCGGCATACTGCATCACTGCGGTTCCGAGCGACGTATCGATGTAGATGGAGTAGTTGTCGCCCTTTAACTGGCCATAGCGATTGAAAACGCCGCCGGAGCTTGAAGTGGCCTTCACCGTGTAGCTTGGTCCGCCGCGAAGGTTGGTGGAGGAATGCGCGGGGCCGGCAGACGGGGCTTCGCCTCCGGCAGGGCCGAAACTGGGTAACGTGACGGTAGTGGTGCCGCCCTCGACCGAGACGCCGGGGAGAGCTGGTGCGCCGTTGGTGCCGCTGCCTGCGCCGCCGGGGCCGGGGTTCGGCGAGATGCCTCCGCGCGCGTTGGGATCGGTGCCGCGTCCGGTGCCTTCTCTGCCTGCGCCTGAACCTTCTCCTTGCAGTCCGCTGCCGGGGCCATTGCCTTTGCCGATGCCTGCTCCTCCGCCGCTGCCGCCAAGTCCACTTTTTGCCGTGCCGCTGGGCGACATGGCGAGCGCGCCGCCGCCGGTCGAGTTCGGTACTCCAACTTTCGTTCCCGGTTGGCTGGAGATAACAACGCCGGTGCCCGGCAGCGTTTCCCCCCGCGTTCGATGGTGGAGCTACAGGAGAACCGAGGTCGAGCGGACCGCCGGCGCCAGCGCCTTTGTTGCCTCGTCCATTGCCAGCGAGGGTTTTACCTCCGCCCAAGCCCGGCGGAGGCGGCACGACTGTGGCATCGCCTAAGAGGGTGCCTGTGGATGGACCCGAGCGGCTGCTTCCCCCGGAACCGTTCTTCTGAGAGCCGGATCCGTCGATGCTGGCCGGAGGCGGCACAACTTGCGCGCGAGCGTGCCCACGCCAGATCTCGCGAGCGAGCCTCCGCCCGAGGCGCTCGGCGGCGGAGGCACGGGCTTGGCGCGCAAGTCGCCCGCAGCGGAGCTTCCCCAGCTGTTGAGATCGCGGCTGACTTGCGACGGCGGCGGCGCTATGACGGCGGGAGCGGGCAGTGTCAGCTTCGGCGTGGATGAGACGTCGCGCGGCGGCGCGGAAACCGGGGGCGCAACCACGTCGACGGTTTGCGTCAGCGGCACGCGAGAACTTGCTAGATCAGTCTGCGTCTCCCGCGGAGCCGGTGCGATCACCGTTGGCGCGAGCGGGGTTGCCGATCGCATCTTGTCGCGCGAGACATTCGGCGCTGGCGGAACGATCGGATTGGACGGCTGCATTCAACGCCGGCGACGTGCGTGTGCTGGCGTGGGAAACTTCGGGCGCGGGCGGGACGACGTTGGCGGTCAGTCCATTTGCGGTGCGATTGGGTGAGGCATTCAATTCCGGCGACGGCGGTACTACGCTCATTGCAGGCAGAGTGGGCGCGGTGAGAGAGGAACGCAAGCCTTCGGCCGGTGGTGGTCCGGGAAGCGGTTTGAAGGCGAGCAGATTGGCAACCGCGGAATCGGAATGCGGCAGATTGATTTTGGGGGCGTCGACAACTTTTTCGGCGGGCTTGTCGCCACGCGCTACACGGATGGTTTGGGTGCGATGGTGAGCTTGCTGGCCGCCGGCGCGTCCGGTCTTGCCGGATTGCGCGCCGCCGCGATCTTGCGTTTGCGGGAGCTCGTCGCCGGAGTAATAGATTACGTCCCATTGCGGACGAGTTGGAGGAAGGGGAATCTGAAGACTCACAAAGCGTTCGGGGAGCACGATGATCGCAATCAGCAGCAGGCATTCGAGCCCCCAGCAGATGAGCATGCCGCGATAGGGAAACATGCCAACAGGCGCTTCGCCGGCCAGGCGTTTCGGAGGGCGCGTGAGCGCCGGTCGAAATGCGGACTTGAACTCTTCCCATCGCGACGACCATTCGACGAGCAGGTGCGGTGGCTCGGGCCACTGATCGTTTGTCGTGCGATCAACCTCGGGAATGGATGCGACTTCTGGCATTGTCTCCAACTACGTTCTGGGCCAACTTAGATTCTGGAGGAGTTGCTACTAGTGTAGTTTGCCAGAAGCGATCTTGGATATTTGCGGTACTTCGGTGTTTTTTTGTTTATTCGCTTGTCCCTGGTTGGAATCGGGGCGCGAGCCCGTGCGTGCAGGACCCCGACCCCCCGACCCTAAGCGATCTTTTGGAATCAGAGACTTAGGAGAAATTCCTTTCCAGGTCTTTGAGGAATAAGGACTTGTTTGTAAGCTCTTTTCCTCGCGATTCACAGGAATCCGGCCCGTGCTAGACTCGCCCGTACGATGCGCTCGGCGCCGCACAAGCCTCTCTCGGCCCTCCTCTCCCAAATTTTGGTCGCCTACACGGTGGAAGTCGATTCCGAATTCGAGCGCCGCATGCTCGAAACGCAGAGCCGTAGCGCGCGCCTCTCGCTGGTAATTTGGCTTAATGTGCTGCAGTTTTTAGCCAATGGACCGGTTTCGGTTCGAACGCTAGCTTCGCGCGCGCTCGCGTCCGAGGAGCAGGGCAAGGCCCCGCTCGGCTGTCTGGAGCGATGGGGTTTTATTCTGCTGCAGCCCGGAAAACGCGCCGGTTTCGGCAGCGGTCGAGGCATCCGCGCCGATTGGCCGGTTCGGCTGACGGCCAGCGGCGAAAGCGCAATTAGAATCTGGCCGGAGCTGATCCCGCAAATCGACGCCCGCTGGTCGAAACGCTTCGGCGACGATGCGACGAGGTTGCGCCGCTCCTTAGAAGCAATCGAGCACCAGATTGACCTGGAATTGCCGCAGGGCTTGCCCGGTGCAATTCTGCAACTGCCGCAGTTCGCGCCCCGAAAATCGCCTGCGGAAGACGGCCTGCCGCTACCGGTGCTGCTTTCCCGCGTTCTGCTCGCCTTCGCGCTCGATTTCGAACGTGAGTCGCGAACGCCGATTTCGCTATGCGCCAACACGATTCGCGTTCTCAGCGACGAGCCGATCTCTGAAGCAGAGATTCCCAAACGAACGGGCTGTTCGGCGGAGACCGCAGGCATTGGCTGGCAGCACAAGCCGTACATGATCGTGGAAAGAGACCCTGGCCGCGGCCGCGGCAAGTTCGTGCGCCTGTCCGAAGCCGGCATCAAGGCGCAGAACGAGTATTACAGCATTGCGCGCGATATTGAGGAAAAGTGGAAGGAACGCTTTCCTGCCGCTACGAAAGAAGTTCGCGGATCGCTGACGACTCTGCTGAAACGAGGCGAACTTTCTGACGGCCTGAAACCACCTCCCGGCACGACCCGCGCCGGCACTCAGACACCGGCTTTAGGACGCATCGACATTGGACCTGCCGCGCGCCAGCGCAAGCGGGATCTGGTGATTCAGACGGAAGCATTCGTGTGCGATCCGGCTGGCGCTCTGCCGCATTATCCGCTATGGGACATGAACCGCGGCTTCGGTCCGTAGCAGGCACCGCTCCCCTTGGACCTTAACGGATGAACGCTAAAACATTGCTGCTTCAGTGATTTGCCTCCTCCGCCCACCTGGAAAGAAAATTCTTGGCCTAACGTGTCGTCTTTTCCCTGCCGTTTCCGATTTCATCAGTAGAGACAGGAACTCTCTATCTCTTCCCTGTGTTCCTTAGGGTCTCAAAAATGAAATGAGAAACAGGAGGAACCATGAAAAATCGTGCTGCTACAAATCTGTCAATGCTGGGCTTGCGCCTGCCCGGTCCATTCTCCCCTAGAACCTCACGTAGTTCTTTCCTGGGACGGTGGTGCTTACTTGCCTCGTTCCTGCTCTCGCTTGTTGCCGGTAACGCGCAGGCACAATTGACCGCTAACAGCCCCATGAAGCAAATTCAGTTCATCATTAAGACAGGGAGTGACGATCTCAGAGGTGACAGCGAGGCAACGGCCGAGATTTTCAGCGCAAACGGCCAGCCGCTGCAAAAGGTAACCCTGAAAAAACAAAGCGATTCCAGCTGGGACAACAACAGCACTCACACTGTCTTGGCGGAACTTAGCCAACAGCTGTCGGCTAGCCAGATCGGGGAGATCGCCATTTCGTTGATACAGCACCCTGGGTTTCTGGAGACCGACGACAACTGGAACGTTGAAGCGGTGAGTGTAAATCTGGTCTTACCCTACGCCGGCACTTTCCCGCTGATCAACAACCAGCACGGCTTCCCTCTGGTCAGGCTCTCGGGGAGTAAACCTACGGTGACGATTGGCACCAGCGCGGGCGACGTCTCTCCGAGATACCAGATCTACGGCCTGATCTACGCGATACCAGGCTGCACGTCCTCGACGACCTACAAGTGTCCAACCACGGGACTGCTCGATTACGGCAGTCAGAGCTCGATGGGAACGCAGGTCTCGCTCAGTTCATCGTTCGGGGGCGGAGTTACCGCGACCATCGGATCGTCTGGCGGACAGGGCTCCGGGGGCAATTCGGGCGGCAGTTCGGGTGGGTCGTCCGGCGGGGACAATTCGAACGGCGGGTCGGGGGGTGGAGGTGGGGCCAATGGCTCCGTTAGCTTCGCGGCGAGCTCGTCGAACGGGAGCAACGTAACGATCACCAAGACGCAGACCTCGGACGTCAAGCTGGCTGGAAATGCGGATGGCCTCAGCCATGACCAGGATTACTTCATCGTTCTTCTGAATCCCCTGATCAGCGTAAGCGGGTCACAACTTCAGGGCTCGGCGGCCAGCACCGTGATCGGATGGACCCCGACCTATGAACCGCCTAGTCCCGAAGTGGTCTATTTGTCTGTCGCTGAGTTGAAGAATCCGTCTACGATGGAACCGGCGAAATTGACCGAATTGCAAAGACTGGGATTCACTACTGCCGACTTCCAGGAAATTCTGCAGCAGGACCCACTGGCTTCGTCGGCTCCTTTCCTTGACCCGCTGCGATATACAGCGACTACCAACTCGTTTCCCTACGGTCCGCCCGATCTGAGCAGCTCTGACTGCAACGGCGGAGTATGTACCTGTCCTAACACCCAGCAGAGCATAAGCAATACAGTACAAGACCAGAGCATAACCTCCGATTCGCAAAGTCTGTCGATATCGGCAAAAGTTCCGGTCTTGAAATACCTTACCTTAGGTGGGTCATTATCGTGGACCAACAGTTCCACGACGGCGAACATTCAATCAGGCGCACAGACAGCCACCGTACTGATCGCATGCCCATCGCCTAGCTATGCGAGCCCACTGATCAACGTCGATGTCTACTGGGACAGTATTTACGGCTCCTTTGTGTTCGTCCTGGACGAGTTGGGCAATCTACCAGGGCTCGCCTCAGGGACCCTGACGGATCCAAACGGCCTGCCGCAGGCTGGCGTCCTGGTGGAACTAGCGGTGGGCGACAAGACGTACAAGACCGTTACCAATCGCCTCGGCCAGTACAATTTTCACGCGGCGTCCACCGCAATCGCGGCTAAGCTGCCCACGACCGGGCAGATCACAGCCCGCGGCGTGACCCAGAGCGTAGCTCTCCGCTCGGCCGCGCCTACTCGCCTGCAGATACCGACCGTCAGCTCTGCATCGACCAGAGAGAGGAGCGTGAGCCCATAACCTGAGTGCGGGAGAAGCTGAGAAAATAATCAATCTCGTTACTCACAGGCCAAGCCGCCCGATGTCTGGGCGGCTTTCCCTTGCATCGGAACGAAAGTGCGGCAAACGACCGTAACAGGGGATTGCACTCAAAACGCTCGAACCGCGCCCTGATATCTTGGCTCAGCCTGAAATGGAGAAGCGACGTTCTCCGTTAGTGTAGATTCCGCCCCTGCGGGGCGGTGATTTTCAAGGCATGAGGGTCTATCGTCCGATGACTTCCTCCGTCAGCGTGCAGCGCGAGAGAAGAACCTCCCGCGCTGCTAAACATCGGCTCGATGAGCCCGCTAGGTTATCCCTCAGCATGGTTGCATCCCTGCAGAGCCTGCCTCCGTTTCACCCGGCAAGTTTATTTTAGCTCCGCTGTTCTCAACTTCCAGTTTGCTCGTGAGACTACCGAACAGGGAAACCTCTCACCATGTGGGCAGCTGCTGCAAACCTGCCTTCATTTTTGAGGTTTGGGTTGCGAGGACTGTTGTTGTGGCCGCGGGCGGCTTGCGGGCGGGACGATACCGTTCATCCGCAGGTACTCGACCATCTGACCGTAGTGATCCTTCGGATGGAAGGCGCCGATAATGGCGATTGCGAGACGCGTTGAGAGGAATGGGGATATGGGCTTGGGCAGCGGCGTGACCTCGTTTTCGGAGGTGATCCCGGATATGGCCCGATGGCCGAGCGCGAAGGAATCTTTAAGATACTGGACAATTTCGGCCTTGGTTTTCAGCGCCGCGGGGCCGTTGGCATTTTCTTCGATGGAGTTAGCGTCGATCGTCTCGCCCATGAGCGGGCCAAAATAAAGGTGATTGGCGAAGCCGATGTGTTTCACCTGTTCAGCGAAAGTGCGTACGCCTTTAAACTCGCCATTGGTGGGCGCGAAGGAATACTTGTCTTCGGGCATGGCTTCAGCAGCGGAAACGACTTCCTGCTCGACAACACCATAGAGCATGTTGAGGACAGAAGTGACGGTGGGCGGTTGTTGCTGGGCCGTTGAGCCGACCATTAGACGCTCCTTGTTTTATCAAGTAAACGCCAAAATCTTATGCTTCTGTGGCCAGAGAAGTCATCCGCAAGTTTTTACTGGCCCCTCGCTGCTGCAGCTGCTCCACCAATTATGCCAGCGACATCCCGGCGTCTGGCCGCTTGCTCTTCACGCGGCTTGCTGGCGGTGACTCTGGCGTTGCTGTCTGGCGGCTTCCAGCTTGCGGTCGCGTTCCGCGTGGATTTCCTGCTGACGCCCCGCCAGCACATCCTTCGGCGTGACGTAGCCGATGGCACTGTTCAGGCGGACGTTGTTGTAATGCTCGACGTAAGCCTGCACCAGGCGCAGCGCATCGTCCAGCGAGAGCGCATCTCTGGCATGACGCACATCCGAACCTCGCCCTATTATCCCCAATCGAATGGGAAAATCGGTGTTCCGGGCCGGATACACTCGCTCTTCAGCGACTTGTGCCAACGCTCGGCACTTTGTCCACAAGATGCCGCCTCAGGATGGCTACTTTTTCTTCTGGGGTGAAATGCTTCCGTTCCTTCCTCATACGTTCGCTCCGCTATCTCAACGGACGAACGCTTTCTCCATTTCCAACTGAGGCAGGACACTGAGAGAATGTTGCGAATTTACTGGAGACGATGGCCGGGCGATGTTTATTTCAGGCCGCCTCAGTCTGAAACGGACGTTCTTCGAAAGATATGTCTACCTGGTCGCCGAGAGCGGTCAACGACTCGCGGATGGTGCCCGCGGGGACTTCGAGCACGGAAGCGGCGTGGATGCGAATGGCAGCCATGCGCCACGGTTTCAGGTCCTCTTCAAGGTGGATGACAATTCGGTCGCGGTCAAGGTAGACGGCGTCGATCGGGAAACGCATGGCGAAGGTGTGGATGCCGCGCGAAGGGCTGATCCAGAGTCCCTGGCCGCGCGAGAAACGCGACGAGTCGGTAGCCATCAGACCGCGAAAGCGGGACCAGTGAGTGCTCGCAATCACGAGATCGGTCGCAAGATAGGTGGTGCGGGTGCGGTTAAAAGCGTATCCCTTGGGCCCGCGCGGGGACATGAGAACTCCTGGGAATTTTGTAATTGGTGATTTGTAATTTGTAATTTAAGACCGAGAAGCTCAGCTTTAAGGTGTTCAATTACAAATTACCAATTGCCAATTGCAAATCGTCTTCACCGTTTCGCCGGCATAAATACGTGCATCAACTGAATGATGGCCGGCCCGACGGTGACGAAAAGCAGGGAGGGCATAACAAACAGGACGAGAGGAATGATCATTTTGACGGTCGTCTTGGCGGCCTGTTCTTCGGCACGTTGGCGGCGCTCGGTGCGCAGGGAATCGGAGTGGACGCGCAGGGCCTGAGCCACGCTGGTTCCGAAACGGTCCGTCTGAATGAGAGTCGAGACCAGCGAGCGAATATCGTCGACTCCGGTGCGCTCGGCCAGATTACGGAGTGCCTCGACGCGCGGTTTGCCGGCGCGAGTCTCGAGGTCGAAGAGGTGGAATTCGTTGCTCAGTTCGGGGTGAGCGGTGCGCAAATCTTCGCCTACGCGCATCATGGCCTGATCGAGAGACAGGCCGGCTTCGACGCAGATGACGGTCAAATCCAGTCCATCGGGAAGACCTAGGCGGATGCGGAGCTATGAGGCCAATCGTAAAAACTGTATAAAGAAATTCAAGCGGTTACAAGTAGCTGACTTCATAAACTATGTCACGGAAATGATGCAAAGCAAGAAATGGTCAGTTGATGCCTGTGTAGGTGAGGCTATCATCAGTGCGCGTTATGATCGTAGTGAAATGGTTTGTAGCAAAACAATTTATAATTACATTGATTTAGGCCTTATGAGGATAAAGAATACGGATTTACCGCAAAAATTGAGGAGAACTACCAAGAAGGCCAAAGTCCGAAAAAATAAGAGAGTTCTTGGAAGAAGCATTGAGGAAAGAGATAAAGCCATTGAAAGCCGCCAAGAATTTGGGCACTGGGAAATCGACACCGTGATTGGGGTTAAGGACAAAGAGGATGAGGTATTACTAACCCTGGCAGAACGTAAGACCCGACATTTTATCACAACGAAAATTGACAATAAGGGTAAAGATGCAGTTATGAAGGCTATAGCGGAAATACGCCAGGAATATGATGATAAGTTTACAGAGGTATTTAAGACAATTACTGGTGACAATGGTCAGGAATTTGCTGATCTAAGCACATTAGAATTGATCACCAGTGGCAATACAAAGGTTTACTTTACACATCCCTATTCATCGTTTGAAAAAGGAACTAATGAGAGACACAATGGGCTACTCCGCAGATTTATCCCTAAAGGGAGCCCAATAGGCGAATATACGGTTGATGATATTGCATTTATTGAAGATTGGTGCAATATGCTACCTAGGAAAATACTTGGGTATAAAACACCATTTGAGTTATTCGAAGCTGAGTTAGACACAATTTATGCAGCGTAGATGTACGTCGTTGGTTTTTCCTGCAACGAGCAAATTGTATCACCCTCTGGTGTGAAGTCAAGGATGCGCTTACGCCGCTACTCGTCCTTGACTTCACACCAGAGGATGATGCTAACTAATTAGCAGGGAAAAACAATAAATTACATAGTTATAACTGGTCAACTGATAAGCATTGGACAATTGTTAAAAAAATCCAAGGATGTCTTAACAAAATTAGTTCAACTTCCTATTGCAATTTAGGGAATAATTTATTCCTCTATATCACAAAAAAAATAAAAAAAAGCCAGCAAAGGTGATTTAATCACCCAAACTAGCTAAATTTCTAAATTTCACACTCAAGATCCGTACCATCAAGTAAATCCAACAACCACCCTACCACCATCAAATACTGTCATCTTTCTCCACCAAAGCAAAGAATAAATCCTTATCAAACTCAACCATCATCTCCGCCCCCGTCATG